>NZ_CAKUBT010000006.1 GCF_934643285.1 uncultured Ellagibacter sp. | reverse complement strand
ACCCGGTCCCGCCGTTCGCCGCGCAGCAGGCGCAGTAGAATGGGCTCGGGCAGGTACAAGATTCCTGCCGCAGTCCCCAGCTCGCTCAAGTGACCACGAACCCATGGTTCTGCTCGTTTCGCCTCCTGATTCCAACTCTGATTTTGCTCAGATACCCCGTATGGCGTATGGCGCGCCGTGCGGGGTTTGCGCATAATGGGGACATGGACAGCGTACTCATGCATAATAAGGAAATGACCCCGCGCGATTGGGCGATCGATGTCGCGGTGGCGGTGGTCGCCTTCGCTTTCGGCGCCGTGCAGCTCATGGTCTCCGCGAGCCTCATCCTCCCTGATGAGACCTTGCGCCGCATGCTCGGTATCGAGGCGGTCGTTCCCGCAATCTCGTCCTTCATCGCGCTTGCGCTCACGACGTTTCCCCTCGTGGCGCGCAGGAAATCCCCTTGGCTCGTCTTCGTGTTCACTCTCGTGGTGTTCGTCGGGCTGCAAAACACCTTCCATGGCTCCACGCTCGCCGTTTTCGGGCCGATGGTCGCTCTGTTCACTATCGTCGTGGAATGTTCGCGCGTCGAGATGGCCATCGCCTGCGTCGCGAGTGCCTTAGGGCTCGCCGCGGCGACGTACGGCGGAACTTCGGCTGCGCTGTGGTTCTGGGCGTACGTGCAAAACCTCGTGCTCATGGCCGCCTCGGCGCTCGGTGGGTTGGCCGTGTGCGCCCATCGCGATTCCGTGCGGGCCACCGAGCAGCGAGCCGAGGAGGCTGAGCGCACGCGCGAGGAAGTGGCTGCCCGCCGCGTCGAGGAGGAACGCGTTCGCATCGCCCGTGAGGTCCACGACATCACGGCCCACTCGCTTTCGGCGGTCAGCATTCAAACTGCGGCGGCCGAGCGCCTGATCGAGCGCGATCCCGCCGCCGCGAAGGAAGCGGTGTCGCTCGCTCACAAGACCGCGAAAGAGGCGCTCGAGGAAATCCGCGCGATGATCGGCGTGCTCAGGACGGGGGATTCATCTGCCGAGACCACGCCGACCGAGGGCACGGCGCGCCTTGTGGATTTGGCGGACTACCTTCGAGAAGCAGGGGTTGCCGCAACGCTCGACGTGTCGGGCTACGACCGGGAAGCGACGCCGGCGTTCATCGATATCGCGCTGTTCGGCATTGCCCGCGAGGCCACGACCAACATCGTCCGCCACGCCCACGCGAGAAACGCGTCGATCGTCCTCGAAAGCGACGGCGTGAAGGCGACGCTTACCGTGCAAGATGACGGCGACGGCTCGCTAGGTGCTGCGAAAGGGGCGCCTTCGACGGGCGGTCACGGCATCGACGGCATGAAGGAGCGCGCGAAGCTGCTCGGCGGCACCCTCGACGCGGGTCCGCTTCCCGGCGGCGGCTTTCGCATTCGCGCGTCCATCCCCGTCGGCGACGCACCCTCGGGCTTCGGTACCTCGCGCGGGGAAGGGGAGTCCCATGAACGAAGATAGGCGGAAGACGGCGGGCTTTCCCGTGGATTCCAGGTTCGGTGCTCGCGATGCCAGCAGCGCCCGTGCTGCAAGTGACCAGGCCTCATCTAGGGAGGCGCTGCGCATCCTCGTCGCCGATGACCAGGACCTCGTGAGAAGCGGATTCCGCATGATCCTCAACTCCTACGACGGACTTTCGGTTGCGGGCGAAGCGCGCAACGGCGAAGAGGCGGTCTACCTCGCCCAGAAGATCCGCCCCGACGTGGTGCTCATGGACATCCGCATGCCAGTGCGAAACGGCATCGACGCCACGCGCGACATCACATCAAACCCGCTGCTCACGGGGACGCACGTCCTTGTTCTCACCACGTTCGACATCGACGAGTACGTCTACGACGCGCTCGCCGCGGGGGCGAGCGGCTTTCTGCTGAAAGACGCCGAGCCCGACGACATCGTCGAGGCCATCCACATCGTCGCACGCGGCGATGCCCTCATCCAGCCCTCGGTCATGCGCCGTCTGGTGGAGACGTTTGTGGCGTCGCGCCCACGAGCGGGCATGCCGCAGGGCTCGCACGCGCGGGAGGCCATACGGTTGCTCACCGAGCGCGAGCGAGAGATTCTCATGCTCGTCGCGCGGGGGCTTACCAATGAGGAAATCGCAGGTGAATTAATAATTTCTCCTGCAACGGTGAAAACGCACGTCGCCCGCATCATGGGAAAGCTCGATGCGCACGATCGGGCGCAGCTCGTGGTATGCGCCTATGAGAGCGGGCTCGTCTCCCCGCGTGCGAAGTGAATTATGAACGCAGTGTGGCGATTCGATAAAACCTAAGTCCCTATCGCTCAAGTTTTCTGCAAAATGCTTGCATTCGCCTTCCCAAATGCTATAGTAACCCAATGTTGTTAGCACTCACGTTCGAAGAGTGCTAGCACTCGAAAGCTCGGTATTAACAACCATCGATTCAAGGTTGATGAGAGGAAGGCAAGCAATGATGAACCTGAAGCCGCTCGGCGATCGCGTCATCGTGAAGCAGGACGAAGCAGAGGAAACCACCGCAGGTGGCCTCATCCTCGCGCACGACGCAAAGGAAAAGCCCCAGACGGGCGTCGTCCTCAAGGTGGGCGAGGGCAAGCTCGACAAGGACGGCAACCTCGTTCCGGTGCCCGTGAAGGAAGGCGACCGCGTGCTCTATGGCAAGTACGGCGGAACCGAAGTCAAGGTCAACGGCGAAGAGGTCATGATCCTTCGCTCCGAGGACATCTACGCGGTCTTCGAATAGCTTTCCCGACGGCTTTCCGCGGCAGCCCCGAAAGCGCTCTGCGTCGCTTTCTCGCCTGGCCACAAGGCCATACGGCACGAGCGCGCAGCGATTCCGCTTCCAGGATCTACCCCAAAGCCCGTCCTTTACGTTGTTGAGTTCTTTCTAGGAAAGGAAGCCTAAAAATGGCTAAGGATATCAAGTTCGAATCTGACGCCCGCTCCGCTCTCGCGGCCGGCGTTTCCAAGCTCGCCGATGCCGTGAAGGTCACGCTTGGCCCCAAGGGTCGCTACGTCGCCCTCGAGAAGTCCTACGGCGCGCCGGTCGTCACCAACGACGGCGTCACCGTTGCGAAGGAAGTCGAGCTGGAAGATCCCGTTGAGAACATGGGCGCCCAGCTCATCCGCGAGGCTGCCGTGAAGACCAACGACGACGCGGGCGATGGCACCACGACTGCAACCCTGCTCGCCGACGTCATCGTCAACGAGGGCCTGCGCAACGTCACCGCTGGCGCTGACGCGCTCGGCATCCGCCGCGGCATCCAGAAGGCGACCAACGCCGTCGTCGAGGCCATCAAGGCGAACGCCCAGACCATCGACACCAAGGAGCAGATCGCCAACGTCGGTACCATCTCCGCGGGCGACCCCGAGATCGGCGAGAAGATCGCCGAGGCTATGGAAGCTGTCGGCAAGGACGGCGCCATCTCCGTCGAGGATTCCCAGACGTTCGGCATGGACGTGAACATCGTCGAGGGAATGCAGTACGATCGCGGCTACATCTCTCCGTACATGGCGACCGACGCCGAGAAGATGGAAGCGAACCTGAAGGATCCGTTCATCCTGCTCACCGACCAGAAGGTCACCAACATCCAGGACATGGTCTCGCTGCTCGAGTCGATTATCAAGACTGGCCGTCCGCTGTTCCTCGTCGCTGAGGATGTCGAAGGCGAAGCGCTTGCCACCATCCTGCTCAACAAGCTGCGCGGCACCTTCAACTGCGTTGCCATCAAGGCCCCCGGCTTCGGCGATCGCCGCAAGCGCATCCTCGAGGACATGGCCGCCGTCACCGGCGCGACTGTCGTCTCGAAGGATCTCGGCATGACGCTCGCCGACGTCACCATCGACATGCTCGGCACCGCGAAGACCGTCAAGGTCACCAAGGAGAACTCGCTTATCGTCGACGGTGCGGGCGATAAGAAGGACATCGAGGACCGCATCGCCCAGATCAAGGCCGAGCTCGATCGCACCGAGTCCGACTTCGACCGCGAGAAGCTCCAGGAGCGCCTCGCCAAGCTCTCCGGCGGCGTGGCCGTGCTCAAGGTCGGTGCTGCAACCGAGTCCGAGCTCAAGGAGAAGAAGTCTCGCATCGAGGACGCGCTGCAGGCTACGCGCGCAGCTGTCGAAGAGGGCATCGTTCCTGGTGGCGGCGTCGCTCTGCTCGACGTTGTCTCCGAGCTCGACAAGATCGAGACCACCGATAAGGACGAACTCGTCGGCATTGACATCATCCGCAAGGCACTCGAGGCCCCGATTCGCGCAATCGCCCAGAACGCTGGCTTCGAAGGCTCCGTTGTGGTCGAGAAGATCAAGGGCCTGCCCACCGGTGAAGGCCTGAACTGCGCAACCGGCGAGTACGGCAACATGATCGAGATGGGCGTGAACGATCCGGTCAAGGTTACCCGCACGGCGCTGCAGTCCGCAGCCTCCGTCGCCGGTCTCATCCTCATCACCGAGGCCACGATCAACGAGATTCCCAAGGACGGCCCCGACCTCTCCGCTCTCGCTGCAGCAGGCCAGGGCGGCGGCATGGGCATGATGTAATAGGTTTCGCTGGCTTTACAGCCAGCGAAACTGCTCGACGCTGCGAAGGCCCCTGGCGGCGCGGATGCGTGCTCCAAGGATTTCTCGCGTACCGAAGTACGCGTCGAAATCCTTTCGCACGCCCCGCATCCGCCAGGGGCCTTCTCGCTGTCTTCGGGGCGAAAGTGCGTCAATCCCTCGCGTACCGAAGTTCGCGTCCTCAACCTTTCGCGCCATCTGAACTCGCCAGGCGGGCCCTCGCTGTCTTTGGTGGCGAAAGCGCGTTTCGCGGTTGCTCTTTGCGCAAGGTGCCCTGGTCGGAGCGCTTGTCAAGAATTGTCTTTCCTTTTGCCGGGTGTTATTTTGTGCTGTATTGCGACACTGGACGGAGCCTCATCACGCTCTACGAATTGAAAGGCGTTGAAGACGATGAGCGGTATTGCTTGCGAGAGTTGCCGGGTAGCAGCTTGCGAACATCTGGACAAGACGGCGCCTGATTTCTGCGTTCAGGCATCAATCACCAAAGAGATGCATGATGAAGCGCTGCGTCTCTACAACGAGCCCGAGAACCATCTCATAATGGAATCCGCCGCGATAGTCAGCGCTGAGACGGTTAACTCGACACGCGTTCAGGACACGATCAAGTTTGCGTCCTGCATGGGGGCATCGCTTGTCGGCATAGCAACATGCACGGCCATGCTAAGGGAAACGCGCATTCTCGCAGACCTTCTTCGGAAGGTCGGATTTGAAGTGCGGGCAGTTGGCTGCAAGCTGGAAAGCAACATGAAAGCCGATCTGAACATCGACGCACCTTCTTTGGCTGAGGATTGCGTTATCTGCAATCCGATTATGCAGGCTTTGCTGCTCAACGATGCCAAGACGGATCTGAATATCCTGATGGGAATTTGCGTCGGGCACGATGCGCTTTTCTGCAAATATTCAGATGCGCCCGCAGTGACTTTGGTCGCAAAGGATTTCGTAACGGTTCATAACCCCTGCTCAGTGCTCTATTCCGCCGATTCGGTTTACAGGGGCAAGCTGGAAAAAACCATTGGGAAAATCGCGTCTGACAAAGGGGAATGAGACGCCTGAGGCCCCCGCAGGACGCGAGCGATATATGCTAGAGGGCGAATATCGCTCACCCAAGGGGCAAAAGCGGCAGGATGGCAAACCAAACGGGTGGCACCAAAAGCGCGGGCAGGAGATTCATGACCGAAATCTCCTTGATCTTCAAGATGGACAGGCCCGATGCGAGAATCAGAAATCCGCCGACGATGGTGATCTCGCACATCAGGTTCGCGGTCATAAGCGGCTCGAGCCACTGCGCCAAAAGGAAGATCGAACCCTGCCAGCAAAAGAGCACCACGCCCGCGAGCGCCATGCCGACGCCGAATGACGACGCTAAGACCATCGAGGTCACGAAGTCGAGTGTCGCGTTGGTAAGCAGGAAGGTCTCGTCGCCGTAAAGCGCGCTGTTGATCGGCCCCAAGATGGAAAGCGTGCCGAAGCAGAAGAGCACGATGCCAGTCGAAAGACCACGTGAGAGGTTGGCTTTGCCGCTTTCGTCCACCTTCGATTTCGACAGGCGCTCGGTCAGGCGGTCGAAGCGTCCCTCGATGTCGATCGCTGTGCCCACGACGCCTCCGATGGCGAGGCTCGCGATGAACAGCACGGGATAGACGCTTCCGCTCATGCCCTCGACCACGGAATGAAGACCAAGGCCCGTCGCCGCAAGACCCATCGCGCAGAATAGGATGTTCTGGTATTTCTCGCCAAGTCCGCGTTTCGCAAGGCTTCCGATGGCGCTCCCTACGACGATTGCGGCGGTGTTGACTACGGTTCCGATCATGGCCGTGTTTGCTCCTTCTGTTTTTCTTGTCACTTGGCGAAACTGCGCGCACGTTGCTGCCCGCGCGAAAGTCACTGCGCTAGAATACCTCGCTATGGAAGAAATCATGCATATCGCGGGGCATGTCCTCGAACACTCAATCGAAGATACACTCTACCTTATCCCGTTTCTGTTCGTCACCTATCTGGCGATGGAATGGCTCGAGCACAAGGCGGGCGACAAGGCGCAAAACGCCATCAAGCGCGCGGGGAAGGCGGGCCCCGTCATTGGCGCGGTGCTCGGTGTTGTGCCCCAATGCGGCTTCTCTGCCGCGGCCTCGACGCTCTACGCGGGCCGCGTCATCACGGTCGGCACGCTCATCGCCGTGCTCCTGTCCACCTCCGATGAGATGATCCCCATCTTTCTCGCGGCTCAGGTGCCCCTTTCCATCATGGGCGCTATCCTGGGTGCGAAGGTGGTCGTGGGTATCGTCGCGGGCCTTGCGCTCGACGGTGTGCTCCGCTTGCTCCATCGTCCCGAAGAGCATCTACGCATCCACGAGCTCTGCCAGCGCGATCACTGCCACTGCAACGGTGAGTGTCACGCCTGCGAGGAGAATCCCGAGCTTGCCTACGAGGCTGAAAAAGACGAGGAACACCATCACGATCATGCGGGTGCTTCCATCGTGAAGAGCGCGCTCAAACACACTGCCCAGGTCACAGTCTTCATTTTCATCGTCACGCTGCTTTTGAACGTGATGCTCGAAACGGTGGGCGAGGACGCACTGGCGCAGATTCTCGGCTCGAACAGCGCGCTTTCGGTCGTTGTGGCGGCCATCGTGGGCCTCATCCCGAACTGCGCGGCGAGCGTCGTTATCGCCGACTTGTATGTGGAAGGCGTGCTCGGCGCGGGAGCCATGTTCGCGGGCCTGCTCGTCTCGGCGGGCGTCGGTCTGCTTGTTCTTTTCCGCGCGAACCGTCGTCCGAAGCAAAACCTCATCATCGTGGCGATACTCCTCGTCGTCGGCATTGTGGCAGGAGCGATTGTCTCTGCTGCGGGTATCGTGTTCTGATTCTGCTACACTGATTTGCATATGATTCATTGGTTCGGAAGCGCACGAAAGGGCACGGAATGAAGCTTTTGGAAGAACGCATCAAGCGTGATGGCGTCGTCAAGTCGGAAGGCGTGCTGAAGGTCGATAGCTTCCTCAACCACCAGATCGATGTTAACCTGATCGACGAGATGGGCGCGGAGTTCGCCCGACTGTTCGCGGATGCGCCTGTGAACAAGATCCTCACGATCGAGGCGTCGGGCATCGGCATCGCATGTCTGGTCGCGCGCCATTTCGGCAACGCGCCCGTCGTGTTCGCGAAGAAGGCCCAGTCCATCAACCTCGACGGCGAGATGTACTCCACCAAGATCCAGTCGTTCACCCACGGCCGCATCTTTGACGTCATCGTTTCGAAGAAGTTCCTAAGCCCTGAAGACCACGTGCTCATCATCGACGATTTCCTGGCCAACGGTTGCGCTTTGAACGGCCTTATCGAGCTGGTGGAGGAGTCGGGCGCCACGGTTGAAGGCATCGGCATCGCGGTGGAGAAGGGCTTCCAACACGGGGGCGACAAGCTGCGCGAGCAGGGCTATCACCTGGAGTCGCTCGCAATCCTCGAGTCGATGGACCCCAACACCGGCGAGGTCATCTTCCGCGAAAACGCGTAGGACGACTCGAGCAGTCGCAAGTTCCCGTGCTGCGGAATCGCGAACTTTTTCCTTGACGCGGCACCGAAGCACCGCTAGCATATACAGTTGCGCTATTGGATAAGAGGGCCGTTAGCTCAGTTGGCAGAGCAGGGGACTTTTAATCCCAAGGCCCGGGGTTCGAATCCCCGACGGCCCACCATTCCGATTGCGTAAGACCTGCTTTAGGTCTGCACCAATCCAGACTGGGGTATCGTCCAACGGCAGGACTCTGGTTTTTGGTACCAGCTATCTAGGTTCGAATCCTGGTACCCCAGCCATCTTGGATGCAGCAAAGCAGCATCGACTGGGGCCATTGGAAGAAGCTGGCATCAGTCAAAAAAGCCGACAAGGCGGCTGCGCTTCTCGAAAGCGCGAATACCTGGCGATTCCACTCCGGATAAAGCGGAGCGACAATCGCGCGGCATGACCGCGGGCCTGGCAAGCAGGTATTTCGAAAACCACAGGTTTGTTGGTTTTGTGTGCTTTTACGCTCAAATCTCCCACACAACTTCATATGTTTGATATCATCTCGTGTTGCTGTCTTAAGTCCACATTAAGAGGAGAGCACAGTTGGCGAAACAAGATGTCATCGAGCTTGAGGGCACGGTCCTTGAAGCGTTGCCGAACGCGATGTTCAAGGTCGAGCTCGAGAACGGCCACGAGATCCTGGCCCACATTTCGGGGAAGATGCGCATGCACTACATCAAGATCCTCCCTGGCGACAAGGTCACGGTCGAGTTGTCCGTCTACGACTTGAATCGCGGGCGCATCACGTACCGCTTCAAGTAGGGAACCCGCGGGTTTTCCTCGCCGAATCTCGGCAATAACGTCTGCGGCTGGACGTTTGTATATAGAAGAGAACGCATAACCGAAAGGAATTGAGAAATGAAGGTACGTCCTTCGGTCAAGAAAATGTGCGACAAGTGCAAAATCATCCGACGCCATGGCAAGGTCCTCGTCATCTGCGAGAACCCTCGTCATAAGCAGCGTCAGGGCTAGGAAGAAAGAAGGGGAATTAACCTATGGCACGTCTCGTTGGTGTCGACCTTCCTCGCGATAAGCGCATTGAAGTCGGCTTGACCTACATCTACGGCATTGGCCTCACGACCTCCAAGAAGATCCTCGCGGAAACCGGCGTGAACCCGGACATCCGCGTGAAGGACCTCTCCGAAGAGGATCTCGGCAAGCTCCGCGATTACATCCAGGAGAACCTCACGGTTGAGGGCGACCTGCACCGCGAAGTTTCCCAGAACGTGAAGCGCCTCATGGAAATCGGCTGCTACCGTGGCCTTCGTCACCGCAAGGGTCTGCCCGTTCGCGGTCAGCGTACCCACACCAATGCACGCACCCGCAAGGGCCCGCGTAAGCAAATCGGCGGCAAGAAGAAGTAAGGGAGCAGATAAGTGGCAGCTAAGAAACAAGTGCGTGCGCGCATCAAGCGCTCCGAGCGCAAGAACATTGCCGTTGGCGCCGCACATATCAAATCCACGTTCAACAACACCATTGTGAGCATCACCGATCCTCAGGGCAATGTGATCTCCTGGCAGTCCGCCGGCACCGTCGGCTTCAAGGGCTCCCGCAAGTCCACGCCGTTCGCGGCGCAGATGGCTGCGGAAGCTGCTGCCAAGACCGCGATGGAGCACGGCCTCAAGAAGGTTGCCGTTTACGTGAAGGGCCCCGGTTCCGGTCGCGAGACCGCAATCCGCTCTTTGCAGGCAGCTGGCCTCGAAATCGCGAGCATCCAGGATTGCACCCCCATCCCGCACAACGGTTGCCGTCCGTGCAAGCGTCGTCGCGTGTAGTTGAAAGGATCATATAACCATGGCAATTAACAGAACTCCGGTTCTTAAGCGCTGCCGCCAGCTGGGCCTTGATCCCGTTGTGCTGGGGTACAGCAGCTCTAAAACCTCCAAGCGCGAGCCCAAGCGTCGTCGTAAGGAATCCGAGTACGGCATGCAGCTGCGCGAGAAGCAGAAGGTGAAGTTCATCTACGGCGTTCTCGAGAAGCAGTTCCATGGCTACTTCGAGAAGGCAAAGGCCATGCCGGGCATCACCGGCGAGAACCTGATGCGCATCCTCGAGTCCCGCCTCGACAGCGTCATCTTCCGTCTCGGCTTCGCCCGCACCCGCAAGGAGGCTCGTCAGATCGTCACCCACGGCCACATCATGGTCAACGGCCGTCGTGTTGACGTTCCTTCCTACCGCGTGAAGGCCGGCGACGTCGTCTCCGTGGCTCCGAAATCCAAGGAGCTCCTCGTCATCAAGAGCGCTCTCGTTTCCAACGCTCGTTTCGAGGTTCCTGCTTGGCTCGAGGTTGACATCGAGAAACTCCAGGGCAACGTGTTGGCCCTTCCGCAGCGCGATCAAATCGATTTGGACATTAACGAACAGCTTATTGTCGAACTTTACTCGAAGTAATCGCAGCATAGTAAGGAGGCTTTTAAAACATGACAGAGTTCATGAGGCCTACTGTAACAACGGAAGAAGTCAACGACACGGTGGCTCGTTACATCGTCGAGCCTCTCGAGCGCGGTTATGGCCACACTCTTGGCAACAGCCTGCGTCGCGTGCTGCTCTCCTCCCTTGACGGCGCGAAAGCGACCGCCATCCAGATCGAGGGCGTGCAGCATGAGTTCACCACGGCTGAGGGCGTCATCGAGGACATCACCGACATCGTGCTGAACGTGAAGGGCCTTGTTTTCTCGGCTCTGAACGACGACGTCACCGAGGCGACCGCTCACGTGCTCGCTGAGGGTCCGTGCACGGTTACCGGTGCCGACCTCGACGTCCCGACCGAGTTCACGCTCGTGAACCCCGAGCACGTCATCGCGACGGTCGCCGACGGCGGCACGCTCGACATGACGATTCGCATCGGCGTCGGCCGCGGCTACGTCTCCGCCGAGCGCAACAAGCGCACGGAGGATCCCATCGGGGTCATCCATGTCGACTCGCTGTTCTCGCCGGTTCGCCGTTGCACGCTGAACGTGTCCGACACGCGCGTTGGTCAGCGTACCGACTACGACAAGCTCGTCCTCGAAGTCGAGACCGACGGTAGCATCGCCCCGACTGAGGCCGTGTGCCGTGCTGCGAACATCGTGAACCAGTACATGGGCGCGTTCCTGAGCCTTTCGAATACCGACGAGGAAGAAGGGGAGGAAGCTCCCTCCATCTTCGCGCCCGAGGGTCAGGAGTCCAATGCCGAGCTCGACAAGCAGATCGAGGATCTGGACCTTTCCGTCCGCTCCTACAACTGCCTGAAGCGCGCTGGCATTCATTCCGTCCGTCAGCTCGTCGAGTTCTCCGAGAACGACCTGCTGAACATCAGGAACTTTGGTGCGAAGTCCATCGAGGAAGTGAAGGACAAACTCATTTCCATGGACCTCAATTTGAAGCAATAGGAGACCGAGATCATGAGACACAACAAGAAGGGGCGCAAGCTCGGCACCGACTGGAGCCACACTAAGGCTATGAAGCGCAGCCTTGTCAAAGCCCTTTTCCTGAACGACCGCATCAAGACGGTCGAGTCGCGCGCCAAGGAGATTCGTCCTGACGTCGACAAAATCATCACCTGGGCGAAGAAGGGCGACCTGCATTCCCGTCGTCTCGCTATCGCAGCTCTTGGCAACGACAAAGAGCTCGTTCGCGAGATCTTCGAGAAGGTTGAGCAGGGCCTGTTCGCTGACCGCCAGGGCGGCTACACCCGCATTATGAAGCTGGGTTTCCGCAAGGGCGACAATGCTCCTATGGTCATCATGGAGCTGTGCACTGAGCCTGTTTCCAAGAAGACCAAGACCGAGGAGAAGCCGGCTGCCAAGAAGGTTGCTCCGAAGAAGGTCGAGGCTGCTGAGGAAGCCAAGGCCGAGGAAGTTGCCGAAGAGGCTGCTCCCGCCGAGGAAGCTGCAGCTGAGGAAGCTGCTCCTGCCGAGGAGGCCGCAACCGAGGAGAAGGCCGAATAGCCTTTCCCCTATGGGATGTACGAGAGAGCCGAGGCATTGCCTCGGCTCTCTTTTTGCATTTGGGCCGACTTGACGCGGTCCTGCACGCTTTGGTCGGTATACTGCTTGCGTGCATTTAGCTGTGAAGACATATCATTTCGGGACATCCCCTCTCCATCGGGCTGATCCGCGCGTGAAGATCGCGCTGCTCCTCGCGTACTCGATTACCCTGTTTCTCCTTGAGACGTGGACGGGACTCGCAATTGCCGCGGCGCTGTACGCGCTTGCTCACGCGATAAGCCGCGTCCCCTTCAGAAGCGTCTTCATGCTTGCGGCACCGACGTACGTTTTGGTCGCCGTTGCCATTGCATTCTGTTCCTTCACCTGGGATGTTTCGCTGCCGATATACCTTTCTGACGCCGAGGTGTCCATGGCCGCCCCCTTCGCGGCATTCGACCCCATTGCCCTTGCGGGGTCGTTCGGCTTCGTTCCCGCTGGTTTTGCTAAGGGGGCGTTCAACGCGATTCGCGTCGTGATCTTGGTGTATGCAAGCCTGCTTGTGAGCTTCACGACGACCTCGACGGAGATGATGAGCGCGGCATCGAGCTTTATGGCTCCGCTCAAGCGCACACCGATTCCCGTCGACGATGCCGCATGCGCCCTCTCGATCGCGCTTCGCTTCATTCCCGTGACGGCTGAGGAGTTGTGCCAGGTTCACGATGCGCAGTGGTCGCGATGCGCCCGCTTTTCGGGGTCGGGTGTCGTCGAGACGCTGCGCGCATGGGGGCGCGTGTTCGTTGCACTCTTCGTTGCCCTCTTTCGGCGCGCGGATCGCCTGGCGGCAGCCATGGACGCACGCTGCTACGGCGCTTCGACGAAGGATGGGCGTCGAAGCGCCCTTGAGGAATCGCATCTCGGCATTCGGGGGGCGGCGGCAATCGTCGTTGGCATTGCGGCCTTTGTGCTTCTCGCCCTCTTCTTCTAGAACGCCGCTCCCTCTGCGCGCTTTCCCGCAAACGTGCTAAGGCAGGCGCCTCGGGTGCGGGTGCGAAGCTATGCGCGGTTGTAGTGGTATAGTTTCCCTGTTGGGTTTCGGCCGCGTTTGCGTCGGCCGGACGAAAAAAATCCTTCAGGGAGGTTTTGCATGGGCATGATCATCGACGTATTCGGGCGTGAGGTTCTCGACTCTCGCGGAAACCCGACGGTTGAGGTTGAAGTGGCGCTTGACGACGGCTCGTTCGGTCGCGCTGCGGTTCCCTCCGGCGCGTCGACGGGCGCATTCGAGGCTGTCGAACTGCGCGATTGCGACACGCATCGCTATATGGGCAAGGGCGTTCTGGACGCGGTGACCCATGTCAACGAGGAAATCGCCGAGGCCCTTATCGGCTTCGAGGCCGAGGATCAGCGCGCTATCGACGCGACGATGCTCGAGATCGACGGCACTGACAACAAGGGTGCGCTCGGCGCAAACGCCATTCTGGGCGCATCGCTTGCCTGCGCTAAGGCGGCAGCCGAATCTGCGCAGCTTCCCCTGTACAAGTACGTCGGCGGCATCGGGGCGCATGTACTGCCCACGCCGATGATGAACATCTTAAACGGCGGCGTGCACGCTGACAACAACGTCGACTTCCAGGAATTCATGATCATGCCGGTTGGCGCGCCCACGTTCGCCGAGGCGCTGCGCTGGTGCGCGGAGATCTACCACACGCTCAAGAAGGTCCTGCATGAGGCCGGCCTTGGCGGTGGCGTGGGTGACGAGGGCGGCTTCGCGCCGAACTTCACCACCAACGAGGAGCCGCTTGAGTACATTGTCCGCGCATGCGAGGCCGCGGGCTACAAGCCGGGCGTCGACATCATGTTCGCGATGGACCCGGCTTCCACCGAGTTCTACAACGCCGAGACGGGCAAGTACGAGCTTAAGGGCGAAGGCCGCGAGCTTTCCAGCGCTGAAATGGTTGACTACTGGGCCGCGCTCGTTGAGAAGTACCCCATCATCTCCATCGAAGATGGCATGGCCGAGGAGGACTGGGACGGCTGGAAGGCGCTGACCGATCGCATCGGCGACAAGGTGCAGCTCGTCGGCGACGACCTGTTCGTAACGAACTCCAAGCGCCTTGCGAAGGGCATTCAGCTTGGCTGCGCAAACGCGATCCTCATCAAGGTGAACCAGATCGGCAGCCTCACCGAGACTCTCGAGGCGATTGAGATGGCGAAGCGCGCGGGCTATGCGTGCGTCATGAGCCATCGCTCGGGCGAGACGGAGGACACGACCATCGCCGACTTGGCCGTTGCCTGCAACACCGGCCAGATCAAGACTGGCGCGCCGTGCCGAAGCGATCGCGTCGCGAAGTACAACCAGCTTCTCCGTATCGAGGAAGAGCTGGGCGATCAGGCCGAATACGCAGGTCTTTCCGCGTTCTATAACATCAAGGTGCCGCAAGCGTAAGAAGAAATCGCTCGGTGGCCTTTCGAGTCGAAACGCTATAATAGATGCCATCGAACGTGTGCGCGCCGTCGCTTTCGCGGCGGCGCGTTTTTCTATGAAAGGGGATTCGATGGCAGAGATGATTTCTCTGGAAGAGGCGCAAGCGCTCGTTCTCGCGAACGTGGCGCCGCTTTCGACGGAGGTGGTCGAGGTTCTCGACGCCGTGGGCCGCGTGTCGGCCGCCGATTTGGCGAGCGACATCGATATCGCGCCATTTGCCCACTCGGCGATGGACGGCTTCGCGGTGCATGCGGCAGAGCTCGAGAGTGCGAGCGAGGACAAGCCGGTGGAGCTCGACGTCATTGCCGAGATCGGTGCAGGCGAGGTGTACGACGGGCCGATCGAGGCGGGCCAGTGCGTGCGCATCATGACGGGCGCGCCCGTTCCCGACGCCGCGGATGCAGTGGTGAAATACGAGATCGTCGGCATCGTGTCGGGCGACGGCAAGCCGGGCAGCCGCGTTTCCTTCACCGCCCCGACCAAGCTGCGCAACAACATCCGCGAAGCGGGCGAAGAGGCCCATGCGGGCGAGGTCATCGTCCATGCGGGCGAGGTCATCACCTCCGCCGGCGTCGGCTTCCTTGCCGGGTGCGGCGTGTTGCAGGTGCCGGTCTATCGACGTCCGAAGGTCGCCATCGCGGCAACGGGGTCAGAGCTCATCGACCCCTCCGAGGTCCCCTCTGCTGGCAAGATCCGCAATTCGAACAGCCTTGCCATCGCGGCATGCGCAAAGGCGGCCGGCTGCATTCCTACTATCCTGCCCATCGTGGAGGACACCTACGAGGCGCTTGAGAAGACGGTGCTCGACGCGGTGGAAACCTATGATTTCGTGATCACGACCGGCGGTGCCGCAAACGGCGACTTCGACTTCATCAAGCCGGTGGTTGAGGGAACGGGCGAGCTGCTCATGACCACCGTGAACATGCGTCCCGGCAAAGCCCAGACGTTCGGCCTGGTGAAGGGTACGCCCGTCTTCGGCCTTCCCGGCAATCCCGCCGCGGCGTACTGCGGTTTCGAGATGATCGTCCGCCAGGCGCTGCGCAAGATGCAGGGTTATAGCCACTTCAACCGCCCTGTTGTTCGCGCGCGTTTGTCCCAGGACACCAAGAAGAAGGATCCGCGCCGCATTTTCCTGCGCGCGACGCTCACGAAAGACGATGAAGGCTATCTGGTCACCCCTGCGCAGAATCAGAGCTCGGGGCTTTTCGGGCCGATCCAGCGCAGCAACTGCATGGCGATCATGCCCGAGGGGCTGGAGTCTCGTGCGGCAGGTTCGATGATCGACTGCATGCTGCTCGACGTCTCCGAGGAAGTGTTGATCTAAAAGAACCCTACAATTTCGCGCCGCAGAGGCGCCGATGGAAGAAGAAAGGATAAAACCATGAGTGTCGAGAAGCCGGTATTCGCCATCATTACCTGTTCCGATACGCGCGGCCCTGAGTGCGATACCGCAGGTGACTCGCTTGAATCGTTGATCGAGGAGCAAGGCTGGGCCTGCCGTACGCACATGATCGTGAAGGACGATCGCGCCGGAATCGCCGCCGCCATCAAGCGCTGCACCGACGACCTGAAAGTTGACATCGTGCTCACCTGCGGTGGAAGCGGCTTGTCCCCGCGCGACAACACCCCCGAGGCGACGCGCGACGTGTGCGAGCGCGAGGTTCCCGGTATCGCCGAGGCTATGCGCTACCACAGCCTGCAGATCACTCCCTACGCGATGCTCTCGCGCGCAATCTGCATGCAGCGCGGCAACTCCATCGTTATCAACCTGCCGGGAAGCGAGAAGGCCGCCCGCGAGAATTGGGACGGCATCGTCGCTGCGCTTCCCCATGCGGTGAAGATGATGGCCGGCGGCGGGCACTAATTTCTCTGCCGCTTTATTTCCGCTTTGTTTCGAAACGCGCCCGAACAGCTTGATTGCTCGGGCGCGTTTTTCATGAGTGCTATACTTTGCTACCGATAACAGGTTACGAGAAAGGCTTGGAAGCGGTGGAGGAGCTCATCAACGGCTTCACGGGGTTCGCTCGCAAAGCTCAACAGCAGCAACAACAATCTGCACGGAGGTCTGGCGCGATGGCCCCCGATGAGACAAGCGCGGCTGGCGCCAAGGATGAGCAGGCGAAAAAGCCCACGTTCGACCCTGACCAGCTTGCCCTGATTCCTGAAACCGATCGTCGTTGGTCGTGGGTGGAAATCGACCTTTCGGCCATTCGCCACAACGTCGGTGTCGCACGGTCGCTCATCAAGCCGAACACGCGCCTTCTCGCTGTGGTGAAGTCCGACGCGTACGGTCACGGCGCCGTGCGTGTTGCGAAGACCGCGTTGCAATCGGGCGCGAACTACCTGGCAGTCGCTACGATCGACGAGGGCATCAAGCTGCGCGAGGGCATGGTAGGAGCGCCGATTGTGCTTCTGTCCGAGCCCCCTGCTACGGCGGCGCCCCTGCTGCTCGCCTACAAGATCATGCCGTCCATCTACACGCCCGAGTTCGCCATTGCCTACGCCGAGAAGGCCGACGAGTACGGCATCCGCGCGCCGTTCCACCTGGCGGTGAACACGGGTATGAACCGCATCGGCGTACGCTACGACGACGTGGTCGATTTCATGCGGAAGGTGAGCTTCCATCGCGCGCTCGATCTGGTGGGCACGTTCACGCACTTCGCGACAGCGGACTGCGAGGGGACGCTCGACTTCGGTATCCAGGTGAAGCGCTTCACGGAGGCGATTTCCGTACTGCGCGAGGTGGGCATCGACCCCGGCATCGTGCACTGCGCGAACTCCGCCGCGACGGTTCGCTATCCGCAGGTCCACTTCGACATGGTGCGGTGGGGCGTGTCGCTCTACGGCTTGCACACCTGCCAGGAGACGCGCTCGATGATCAACCTCAAGCCCGCGATGAGCGTTCATGCGCGCATCACCGACACGCGCACGCTTCCCATGAGCGAGGGCGTGAGCTATGGGTTGAATTACCGCAGCCCCGGCAGCGTGAAGATTTGCACGGTGCCTGTCGGCTATGCGGACGGCTTGAACCGCGGTCTTTCCGGCCGCACCGACTTCATCGTCGACGGCACGCGCGTGCGCCAGGTTGGCAACATCTGCATGGACCAGTGCATGTTCGAGGTCGACTTGCGCACGTACGGTACCCGTCGCCGCCTCGACCCGCAGATCGGCGACGAGGTGGTCATCGTCGGCCGTCAGGGCGATTCCGTGGTGACGCTCGACGACATGGCGAACAAGCTCGGCACGATCCACTACGAGCTGGCCTGCGCCTTTGGAATGCGCCTGCCGAAGGTGTACGTATAGATGGGCAAGCCGCACATACCCCTTCCCAAGATTCGCGCCGCGGTGGAAGCTTGTCATCGCTGTCCGCTTTCGCAGGGGCGCACGCAAACGGTGTTCGGGGTGGGAAACCCTCGCGCCCGCGTGCTTTTCGTAGGGGAAGCGCCTGGTCGTAATGAGGATTTGCAGGGCGAGCCATTCGTTGGCGCCGCTGGGCACATGCTCAACGACCTGCTTGCGATCGCGGGGCTTTCCCGCGACGACGTCTACATCGCGAACGTGCTGAAATGCCGCCCTCCTGGAAATCGCGACCCCAGGCCTGAGGAAATCGAGCTGTGCGCGCCTTTCCTGCGCGAACAGACGCGAACCATCATGCCCGACTTCATCGTGACGCTCGGCAAGTTTGCCACGCAGTTCATCCTGAAGACCGAGGTGGGAATCACGCGGCTGCATGGGACCTTGCAGCATGCGGGCCGCTTCAGCGTCTTCCCGATCTACCATCCCGCGGCCGCGCTCTACGATGGCAGCAAGCGCGAGGCGTTGGAGAACGATTTTGCGACACTCGGTGAGCTTTTGCGACAGGCGGGCATCGTTGCCGCCGCTCCCGATGGTTCGCAGCCAGGCGGGGAAGACGGGGTGCAGCAAGTGCGCTCGGTCGCTCTTGTTTTCCCTGATGAGTCGGGGGATGCGCCGCAGCCTTCTCCAGTGAAAGAGAATGAATCGTTCTCGCAGCAAAAACTTCTCTAAAAAGGTGGAAGCATGCCTTTCGACGCAATCGAATACATCAACACGCCTCGTTGGCTGACGTCCCGACTCGGCCTTGAGCGCATCCGCGAGCTTCTCGATCGGCTGGGGCGCCCTCAAGACCGCTTGAAGTTCGTCCATGTCGCCGGCACGAACGGCAAGGGGTCGACCTGCGCCTTCACGGCGTCGATCCTTGCGGAGGCGGGTTTCAAGACGGGGCTTTTCACGAGCCCCTACGTGGAGACATTCCATGAGCGCATCCGTGTGAACGGACGCAACATCTCGGATGAGGACCTCACGGCTGCGACGCTTCGTGTGCGCGAGTGCGCCGAGGCGATGGAGGCGGAAGGTGGCGAGCACCCCACTGAGTTCGAGCTGATGACCGCCGTGGCGCTTGTGCATTTCGCGCACGTTGGCTGCGATATCGTGGTGCTCGAGGTGGGGCTTGGAGGCCGGCTCGATTCCACCAACGTCATCGCTGCGCCCGAGGTTGCGGCAATCGTGTCGATTGCGCTCGACCACACGAACCTGCTCGGCAACACGCTTGCCGAGATTGCCCACGAGAAGGCGGGCATTGTGAAAGAGGGTTCAACCGTGGTGTCGTGGCCGCAGGAGCCCTCCGCCATGGAAGTGGTGGAAGATGTCGCACGGCGCGCGGGCGACAAGCTCGTCGTGCCTGATTTCTCGATGCTTTCGGTGGGGAAGGTGACGAGGGGCGCTGCGCTGCTGACTCGCGGCACCGCTCTTGAGCATGAGGGGCATACTCCGTGCTCAGACAGTCCTCGCTGCGCTGCGGAACTGCGCGCGGAGCACGTTGCCCCCGCCCAGAAGCTCCAAGTAAGTTCGTCAATCGATGTCGGGTTCGGTGGGCGTATGCCACGCGCAGTTCCGCACGAGCCGAACGTGCCCTCTGGCACGTTCGTGCGAGCTCAGGACTGTTTGAGCATGGCATATGCCCACCGAACCCTTATGTCGCAGGTTGAGGGAACTCTTCCCATGCGCCAGTTCTCGTATCGCGGGCGGGAGTATGCGACGCGGCTTTTGGGGTCTTATCAGCCTTCGAACGCGGCGATGGCTATCGAAATCGCTGGTGCGCTGCGCGAGCGCGGCTGGGAGATTCCTGATGAGGCTATCGCTCGTGGAATTGCCGAGACGCGGTGGCCTGCGCGCTTTGAAGTGCTTGATCAACCAGCGGGTATGCCGACCGTGGTGATCGATGGCGGCCACAACCCGCAGGGCGCGGGCGTGCTCGCCGATTCGCTGCGCGACGTTTTCCCCGATAAAAGGCCAGTATTCCTTGTTGGTATCCTTGCCGATAAAGACTATCGCTCGATGCTTCGCGCTGTCGCGCCGCTGGCGAGCACCTTCGTGTGCGTGACGCCGCCCAATCCGCGCGCCCTTGATGCGGCCGATCTCGCTGAGGCGATTCGCGAGACATGTGACGAGCTCGGCGTTTCTGCGACGGTTGAGGTTGCGGGCGATTTCGGAGATGCTGTCTCTGCTGCACGCAGAATCGCCGGCTCCGAAGGTCTCATCTGCGCATTCGGCAGCCTCTACTCGATTGCCGATGTCAAGGCCGCGTTTCTTCGCGCTGCGGATAGCAACTCTCTGCAGTCGTAGGGTTTCCTGACAACATTTCGCATATACGGCGCTTGGCTATCGCGTGCGGCGGGGCTAGGCTGTTGCTGTCCGCTTGCAGAGGGATTTCCTGCAAGTGGCATTATCGAAAATAGTTCCCAATAATAATGAGAATAGTTATCGATAATGTGCTATCCTGACATCCAATAATCAACCATCGCATATGCGAAGAGGAGGGGGTTGCGTTATGGATATCTTGACCGACGTTGCTTTGCTCTCACGTATCCAGTTTGCGCTCACCGTTGCGTACCACTTCATATTCGTCCCGCTCTCGATTGGGCTGGGCCTGATCACGGCGATTTTCGCGACGAAGTACTACCGCTCGCGCGACGAGAAGGACGGCGCGGCGGTGCGTCTCTGGGTAAAGATCTTCACCGCGACATTCGCCATCGGTGTGGCGACGGGCATCACAATGGAATTCTCCTTCGGTACGAACTGGGCAGATTATTCGCGCTTCGTAGGCGACATCTTCGGCGCCCCGCTTGCCGCAGAGGCGCTGTTCGCCTTCTTCCTGGAGTCGGTGTTCTTGGGCGTGCTGCTGTTCGGCCGTAACAAGGTTTCGCCCAAGTTCTACACCGTGTCGGCGTGGCTTGTGTGGGCAGGCTCCCTTTTAAGCGCGCTCTGGATCCTCATCGCTAACTCGTGGATGCAGACGCCCGCCGGCGCCGAGCTTGCAGCCGATGGGAAGAAGGCCATCATCACTGACTTCCTCGCAGCAGCCATGAACCCCTCGATTGCCCCGCGCTACTTCCACGTGATCGTTGCGCTGCTGATCATCGGTGCGTTCACGTCGCTCGCCTTGGGTGGGTGGTACCTGCTCAAGAACAAGCACACCGACTTCGCCATGAAGACGGTGCGCATCGGTGCTGTTGTCGGCATCGTCGCCTCGTGCGCCATGATCGTGACCGCGCACGCGTCCGCCGTTCAGGTGTCCGAAGAGCAGCCCACCAAGCTCGCCATGATGGAGGGCATGTACAACGACGAGGTGCCGCCGCTCTACGCATTCGGTTGGGTGGACGAGGAAAACGAGAAAGTGATCACCCCGTTCGCGATTCCCGGCGGGACGAGCTTTCTTGCAACCGGCACGTGGGATACCGAGTACAAGGGCCTGCATTCGCTCGCGCAGGAGGAGAAGTACTCCGACATGAACGTCGCCGATCAGCCCGCGAACCTCGTGTTCCAAACATATCACCTGATGGTTGCCATGTATGGGCTCATCATGGTGACGGCGATTCTTGCGATTGTCTTCACCATGCGCGGCGGGCGCGTCCGCTCGATGCGCTGGCTGCAGAAGCTGTTCGTCATTTCGCCGCTGTTCCCGTTCGTGGCCATTCAAGTTGGTTGGATCACGGCGGAGGTGGGCCGTCAGCCGTGGGTTGTCTATCCTTCGACGACCGGTCCCGACGGCGTGGCTCTTCTGACGAACGACGCGATCTCCCAATCCGTGTCGGCGCCTGAGCTTTTGATTACGCTGGGGCTGTTCCTTGCGGTCTACCTGTTCCTCCTCATCGGCTGGGTGCGCGTCATCTCCCATTTCGTGAAGCAGGGGCCCGATGAGGGTGCCGCCAAGGCGGCCGATGGGAATCTTGCGGTGGCCGGTGCAGGTGAAAAGGGTGGTGAGCAGTAATGACAATTCTTCAGATACTGTGGTTCTTCCTGATCTTCGTGCTGATCGCGGGCTATTTCGTGCTCGACGGATTCGACTTGGGCGCGGGCGTGCTCTACCCGGTCCTTGCGAAGAACGAGACTGAGCGCGCGTATATCCGCCGCAGCATCGGCCCTGTGTGGGATGGCAACGAGGTTTGGCTGCTCACGGCGGGCGGTGCGTTGTTCGCGGCGTTCCCCGCAGCATACGCCACGACGTTCTCGGGCTTCTACCTCGCGGTGATGCTTGTGCTCTTCGGGCTTATCGTGCGCGCCGTTTCGCTTGAGTTCCGTGCCCATGACGCCAGCTGGTCGCGCGTGTGGGACGTGTGCTTCATCGTGGGATCGTTCCTACCGGCGCTTCTGCTCGGGGTTGCCGTGGGCAATGCGTTCGCGGGTATTCCCATGGCGGCGAACGGGGATTACTCGGGTGTCCCGCTTCTGGGGCTCATCACCCCGTACACGCTGCTTGTCGGGCTTCTCGGTTTCGCGATGTGCCTGACGGCGGGATGCTTGTGGATCGCGCTTAAAACGCCCGAGGGAAGCGATCTTCGTGCGCGGGCGCGCAAACTCGGAGGCATTCTGCAGATTGTGACGCTCGTGCTGTTCGCGGTCTGCGGTGTTATGACGCTCGGGGTCATCCGTCCCGCTATTGAGCCCGCAATGTGGCCTGTGGCCTGCGTGTTTGCCGTACTCTTCGCAATCGCTCTCATCGTGTCGATATACCTGGGCCGCGCGAAGGGGAGCGACTTGGGTGCGTTTCTCGCCCAGTCCGCAGGCGCGGTCTGCCTTATCGGGCTTCTGGCGACGTCGATGTTCCCGACGCTCGTCGTTGCCGATCCCGCTGGCGTGGGCGCCTCGATCACCGCGGCGACCGCAGCATCCTCGGAGATTTCCCTTGCTTGGATGACGGGCATCGCGTGCATCGGCGTGCCGCTCGTGCTGGTGTACCACGTCATCGTCTACCGCACGTTCCGCGGCCGCTTGAGCGAGGAAGACGTGGCGTAGCATGGAGAGGAAACACTACCTGAAATGGCTCTCCGTCCTTTGCGTGGTCCTGGCGGCGTTCGGGGTAGGCATCTTCGCTGTGGGATACCAGCCTTTAAGCGTCGGACGCGTGGCGACGATCTGCCTGCTCGTCGCGGCTGCCGCCGTGCTCGCATGGCTTTCCCGCCGCGATCGCTCGTAAGCATGCCGCTGACGCGGGCGTGCGCGTCAGCGGCATCTTGTCGAAGTCACCGCGCGTGTCCTCGCGTTTCGCTGTGGCCACTGTGCGTGCCCTCGCGTTTTCCCGTTGCCGTACGCGTTTTCGCTCCGCCGCGCATTCCCCAAAAAGAAAAGAGCCCGCAGATGCGGGCTCTTTCGTTGCGATGGTGAAACCTTACAGGTTGTCGATGTACTCGACGAGGTCACCGACGGTGGTGAGGCCTTCCGGCTCGCCGAAGTCGACGCTGCACTTCTCCTCGAGATCGCAGATGAGCTCGACCATGTCCAGGGAGTCGATTCCCAGGTCCTCGAAGGTGGCGTCTTCGGTCACGTTCTCGGGGTCGATGTCGAGGTTCGATTCGAGAACTTCTTTAACGGTATCAAGCGTAGCCATTGAAGGCATCCTTTCTCACAGTGAACTAGCGAAGGTATTGTACCCTATCGCTACTCCTTCTGCTTCAAAAGGCCGTAACCTCCATTGTCGCGACGGTAAAGAACATTCACCAAGTTCGTGTCGCGATCGGTGTAAGCGAAGAAATCGTGGCCCAGAAGGTCGATTTGCACGAGTGCTTCTTCCTCGGTGAGCGGCGCGAACTCGATTTCCTTCACGCGCACGACCTCGTCGTCGGACAGCTCGCTCATAAGCCCGTCGAGGTCGAGTTCTCCTTCGGAGACGGGAATGGGCGAGGCGTCAACGGTTTTCTCGCTGTTGCGGGTTTTGCGATCGATGACACGCGTCTTGTACTTGCGCAGCTGGCGCAGCACCTTCGCCGCGGCGACGTCGATGGCCGCGTACATATCGTCTTCGTGCTCTTCCACGCGGATGATGTGGCCCTTCGTGCGCAGCGTGACTTCGCAGGTGTCGGGGCAGGGGTTCGCCGGGTTCTTCTCTTTGCTCAGGACGACTTCGGCGTTGAGGGGGTCGATATCCATGACCTTCATCGAGTTGCCGATTTTCTCCTCGGCATAGGCGCGCAGCGCGTCGGTTACAGGCATTTTGCGGCCGGATACGGTAATGCTCATAGTTACCACCTCACAATCGTGGCGAATAAAAAACAGCCTGGGAGGATGCCCCTGTCCATGCGGGTTTATCTGCGATTTCGATACCCGTCTGCATGGAACATGTTGGCTCCTTACCTCGAAGCTGATAGGAACAGCATAGCGCAAAACGGCGTCGGGGGAGATGAGTATTTGCGACCGTTTTGGCAACGCTTCGCTTACATTCGCAGGTGAAAGGGGGTTTTGCAAGTTAAGAACCCGTTATTTGAGGGATAATGCAGCAAACGCCCGACCCCGTGGTATGCGCTATTCGCGCATAGATTGGATTCCCCATGACCGAACATTGCGCCTCATCTGCGCACAAAGAAGAGCGCTCTGCGGAAGGCGTGGCTCTCGATGCGCCTGCAGCACCCGAGCACCCCAGCGCGCAAAACCCCGATCCGGGGCGCATCTACATCAGCGAGGTTCAGCGCCATCAGGCCCGCTATCGCAAGCTCATCCAGTTCACGAGCTCGTCCACGAAGGCTGCGGGTGCGATGCTCCTCGCGGCGATCGCGGCGCTTGTGGTGGCGAACTCTCCCGTCGCCGACGCCTTCTCCCATTTCTGGCACACCGACGTCGGCTTCGTGTTCGGGCAGACGCAGGCGACGATGCCGCTCTCGCATGTTATCAACGACGTGCTCATGGCAGTGTTTTTCCTGCTCGTGGGCTTGGAAATCAAATACGAGATGACGGTGGGCGAGCTGACGAACATCCGCCAGGCGATTCTTCCCATCGTCGCTGCGGTGGGCGGTGTGCTCGTGCCCGTTGCCGTCTACTCTGCGCTCAACGTGGGCAATCCCGACACGGCGGGCGGTTGGGGCGTCCCGACGGCAACCGACATCGCGTTCGCGCTGGGAATCTTGGCGCTTCTCGGCAACCGCGTGCCGAACGGGGTGCGCGTGTTCCTGAGCACCTTGGCCGTCGCCGACGACATCATCGCGATCATCGTCATCGCGGTGTTCTACGGGCAGGCGCCGTCTTTGCCGTGGCTTGGCTGCGCGACGGTCGTCTTTTGCGCGCTTTTGCTCATGAACAAGCGCCACGTGTTCTCGTTGTATGCGTATCTGCTGGTGGGGGCCGTGTTGTGGTACTGCATGTTCATGTCGGGAGTGCACTCGACCATCGCCGGCGTACTGCTTGCGTTTGCGATTCCCTCCGGGTCACGCGTGAACGTGAAGAGCTTCATCCGCTGGTCGGGCGAGCGCGTCGTCGAGGCGAAGAGCGCCTTCAACGCGCAGGAACCCGTCATCGGGCAGGAGGATTACCTGAAGACGGTCTCCTCGCTGGCGCGCGTATCGAAGCAGGTCGTGCCCCCGGCGACGCGTTTGGAGCACCTGCTCTATCCCTGGGTGTATTTCGCGATTCTGCCCCTGTTCGCGCTCACGAACGCGAGCGTCGGGCTTGCGGGCAGCGATTTGGGCGCCCTGTTCTCGAACCCGGCGCTGCTCGGTGCGTTCTTCGGCCTGGTGGTGGGCAAGCCGCTTGGCATTATGGCAGCGAGCTTCCTTGTGGTGAAGCTGAGGGCGGCGAGCCTGCCTGAGAACGTGACCTGGATGCATATGCTCGGCGCGGCGGTTTTGGGCGGCGTCGGCTTCACGATGGCAATCTTTGTGGCGAACCTGGCCTACGTCGATGCGGCCACAATCGCCGCGGCGAAGCTCGGCATCCTTTTAGCCTCGCTCGTCGCGGGCGTTGCGGGCTTCTCGCTGCTCGCGGTGCAGGCGAAGTCGGCACAGAAGCAGGGCGTGGCCTTCATGTCTCTCGGCCCGAGCGAGATGCATCGCCAGACTGCGGGCGAGGAAGCCAACGCCGCATCCGAGAGGCTCCTTCGCGAAATCGACGATCCCGAGGTTATTCGCGAGGTGGAGCAGGCTCTTACAGGGTGCGAGGGCATTGCGGAAGTGGCGGTCTCCCTCAAGGAGAAGCGCTAGCGCCGCCGCGAAGCGACGCGAAGTATTCCCCCAGCTCCCCTTGGACGGTGGGCGCGAGGTTCGCCGCCTGCGCCAAGCACTCGGCAGAGGGCTTTTTCGCGAGGAGCGCGGAGAAGAGGCGATAGATCGAGGCGCGCTCGCGGGGCTGTGCGCTCTGGTCGGAATCCGAATATGCGTCTGTGCTATGGCGTTCTCGTCTTGATGATCCTTTGCAAGCAGAATTCCGCGCCCTCGCGCGTTGCAAAGCAGAAATGGGAAGGGCGGCAGAAGGGGGCGTGCGTCCCCAGCCCTTCGAGGGATATGTTGCCATCTCGGGCGCCTTCGCGGTCAAGGGGGTTGTGCGCGAAGGCGTGCAAGCGGCCGCTGTGCTCGATGAGCGATTATCTTTGATGGTATACCAGTGAGCCTGCAGCCTGCGGGAACGCGTCAGTTTCGGGTTGCGCTATACTTTTCCTGGCATTTTTCAACCAATCGGAAGGTCGTTTCAATGAATACTGCCGCCATCGTGCTCGCCGCAGGTGCGGGAACTCGTATGAAGTCGAAAAAACCCAAGGTCGCGCACGAGATTCTCGGCAAGCCGCTCGTTCGCTGGGTCGTTGACGCCGCGCGCGAAGCCGGCGCCGATCGCATCGTGTCGGTGGTGGGGCACGCTCGCGAGATCGTGGAGCCTTTGGTGTCCGACACCGAGGTCGTCGTGCAGAAGGCGCAACGCGGCACGGCCGACGCGGTGCTCACCTGCAAGGATGCGCTTGCCGGCTTCGACGGCTCGCTGCTCGTGCTGTCGGGCGACTGCCCGCTCATCACGCCCGATACCATTCGCGAGCTCGCCGACATGCGCGCCCGCTCGAACGCGGCGGTCGTGGTGCTCACCATGGAGCTCGACGACCCGTTCGGCTACGGGCGCATCATCCGCGACGGCGAAGGGCGCGTCGAGCGTATCGTCGAGCAGAAGGATGCGAACGCCGCCGAGGCCGCCGTCACCGAATGCAACTCCGGCTTCTACTGCTTCGACGCGCAGGCGCTTTTCGAGGCGCTCGAGCAGGTGGGAAGCGACAACGCGCAGGGCGAGTTCTACCTGACCGACGTGCTCGAGATTTGCCGCAGCGCCGGGCGCGACGTGCTTGCGCTTCCCGCAAGCGACGTCTCCGAGTGCCTCGGCGTGAACTCGCGTGTCCAGCTGGCCGCGGCGACGTGCGCCCTGCAGTCGCGCATCAACAAGGAGCACATGGCGGCGGGCGTCACCATGTGGGATCCGTCCTCGGTGTGGATCGGCCCCGACGTGGAGATCGCGCCCGATGTTGAGCTTCTCCCGCAGACCTTCCTCTTGGGAAAAACCCAGGTAGGGGAGGATTCCGTCATCGGCCCGAACACGCGCCTGACCGACACCGTCGTCGGCTCGGGCTGCACGATCGACGAGACGGTCGCGATCGAGGCGCGCATCGACGATGAGGCCACGTGCGGTCCGCGCGCGTACCTGCGCCCCGGCGCGCACCTGTGCGAGGGTGCGAAAGCCGGCACTCATGTGGAAATCAAGAAGTCTACGATCGGCCGCGGTAGCAAGGTTCCTCACCTGAGCTACATCGGCGACGCGACGCTCGGCGAGGGCGTGAACGTCGGCGCTGGCTCGATCACCTGCAACTACGATGGCGCTAAGAAGTGGCCGACCACCATTGGCGACGGTGCCTTCATCGGCAGCGACACCATGATGGTGGCTCCCGTGAACGTGGGCGCTAACACGCTCGTTGCTGCGGGCTCCGTCATCACGAAGGACGTGCCCGACGGCGCGCTCGCTATCGCCCGTGGTCGTCAGGAAAACCACGAAGGCTGGGTTGAAAAGCACCATCCGTCGAACTAGACTGCGCAGTGCTTGGAAGGCGGCGCCCGAAAGGGGAGGGGCGCCGCACCCGCTCGTCGCGCTTGCCGGGTGCAATCGTGTGGGATCCGGTGACCAGCGCGATACGGCCCGCGAGATGCAACTCGTGGGCGCGACTGGCGGCCAGCCTGGTCCGCGCGATGCAAGCGCTCGGTCAGCGCGGCGGAGAGAGATTTTCGATAAGAAGGGGAGTTCGATGAAGCGAGATTATCCGCATCTGTGTGCGCCGCTTACGGTGGGGCGCCTGACGCTTCGAAACCGCATGTTATCTGCGCCGATGGGCGCGACCGACATTACGGCGGAGGGCACGCCCGGGCCGCGCACCCAGGGATTCTACGAGCTGCGCGCAAAGGGCGGTGCTGCTGTCGTTACCGTGAGCGAGCTGGTGGTCCATCCCGAAACCGACGGCTCGCAAATGTTGCGGCTGTCGCTGAAGACGCCCGGTCAGCTCGGCGCCTTCACCTACCTTGCCGACGCGATCAAACGTCACGGCGCGGTCGCATCCATCGAGCTTTCGCATTCGGGGCAGTATGCCGGCACCTATATGGTCGACAAGGAGAAGAAGGGCGATCTGTGCCAGTGGGGGCCCTCCGATGGCGTGCGCCCCGACGGCATGCCCGTGCGCGCGCTTTCCCATGAGCAGATTGCGAGCATCGTTGCAGCATATGGTGAGGCGGCTGCGCTCGCGAAGCGTGCCGGCTTCCAGATGGTCATGGTGCATGCGGGGCACGGCTGGCTGATCAACCAGTTCCTCTCCCCCTACTTCAATAAGCGTGAGGACGAATACGGCGGGCCGCTTGAGAACCGCATCCGCTTCGCGCGCGAGGTGCTCGCTTCGGTGCGCAGCGCCGTTGGCCCCGGATTCCCCATTGAGCTGCGCATAAGCGGAGCCGAGCTTTTCGAGGGCGGCTACGATGTGGCCGAGGGCGCCCGCATCGCCCATGCGCTCGAGGATCTGGTCGACCTCATGCATGTATCGGCAGGGTCCTATCAATTTGGCTTCTCGATCACGCACCCGTCGATGTTCCGCGACCACGGTTGCAACGTGCATCTCGCGGCCGAGATCAAGAAGCACGTGAGCATTCCTGTCGTGGCGATCGGCGGGCTTTCCGACCCCGCGCAGATGGAGGAAATCATCGCGAGCGGTCAGGCCGACGCCGTCGCCATGGCGCGCGGGCTTCTGGCCGACCCCGAGCTCCCCGCGAAGGTGATGGCGAATCGCGGCGACGATGTGGTGAAATGCCTTCGCTGCTACGTGTGCATGGCCGAGCGTGCCGTGACGCAAACGCGCCGCTGCGCGGTGAACCCGCTCATCGGACGCGAATTCGAGGGGATGGACATCGCGCGCTCGCCCCGTTCGCGCAAGGTGCTCGTCGTGGGCGGCGGCATTGCTGGCATGGCCGCCGCGGCAACGGCGGCCCGTCGCGGGCACGACGTCGTCCTGTGCGAGCGCGAGGGCGAGCTCGGTGGCATCCTGCGCACTGAGGCGGCACTGCCCTTCAAGCGCGACATGTATGGGCTGGGGCGCACCTACGCGCACCTGCTCGATCGCCTTGGGGTGGATATCCGCCTGAACACCGAGGTCGACGCGGCATTCGCGGAGAGGATTGCGGCCGATGCGGTGATTGTCGCCGTAGGGTCGGCTCCGATTCCGATGCCGCTTCCCGTCGAAGAGGGTGCGCGCGTGCTCTCGATCGACGACCTGTACCTGGAAGGCGAGCAACCGGGGGATGAGGTTGTCGTTCTTGGCGGTGGGCTGACGGGCTGCGAATGCGCGATCAACCAGGTGCGACTTGGCAGGCGTGCGCACATCGTCGAGATGTGCGACGGGCTTGCCATCGACGCCAATATCCGGCATAGGCCCATCTTGCTTGCGGAAGTCGAGCGCGCGGGCATTGACGTCAACCTGAACGCCCGCGGTGTGCGCGTGGAGCGTGGTGGCCTTGTCGTTGCGGACGGGGAGGGGAAGGAGCACCTTGTTCCTGGTGACACGGTGATTTGCGCCATCGGCCAGCGCTCGCGCAGCGATGTCGCGGACGCCCTGCGGGATGCGGCGCCGTTCGTGCGCATCGTCGGTGATGCAGTGCGTCCTTCCAACATCACGACTGCGGTGTACGAGGCTTACCACGCGGCGCTCGACATCTAAGGCGGCGTTGGCAGTGCGGCGCTGGCCAGCTGAGGTGGCTCCTACCACGCGGCGCTCGACATCTAGCTAAAACGCTGGAGCTGGCCAATTTCGCCAGCTGCTGGTTAATCTCGCCACCTTCTCAAACGCGCGGCGGCTCGCAAGGCCGCCGCGCGCATCATTCGGCGCGCAGGGACGCCGCCGCGTATGGCTGCCGCCTTGCCCCCGCCGCCCTGCAGGGCCGCCCCGCATCTTGCGGTGCCCAGAGTCCGCTGCGCTCGCCGCTCTCGAGCCTTCGCTCCGCCCCTACCGCCCCGCAGTGACACCGTGCAGGGTCGCGGTGCACTTTGCAGCGCCCAGGCCGTCCCGCCCCCGCCGACGCGCAGGGACGCCGCCCCGCCCCTTCCGCCGCGCCCCCGCACCTTCCGATGCGCTGCCGATGAAGAAAAATGCCCGATGTGCGTAGGCTTTGGCGTAGGGCATTTCGCAGCAGGCGCTTCGGAATCAGAAAAGCCCAGGTCACGCATATGGCAACTAATCGGCATCCGAGCTCGCTCCGCGAAGACCTACGCACATCGAGCAATTTTTTGAATTCCTCGGTGCATAAAGGCTGAAATGGAGTAGGCGATTCATGCCGATTGGACTCGCAACTGAAGGTTGCTAGGAATTCGCGCTTGGTTGGGATAGAGTTTTGCCAACAGAATCGAGAGAGGAGCTTTCGGTGGATTTCGCAACGAAACTGATTGAGCTGCGCAAACGCAAGGGCCTGACGCAGGAAGGGCTTGCGGCGAAGCTGTACGTGACGCGGCAGGCGGTGTCGCGCTGGGAGCGCGGCGAGGTTGTGCCGGGCATCGACATGATGAAGCTCATCGCGAACGTGCTCGACGAGCCCATTATGCATCTGCTCGATTTGCCCGAGCGCTATTGCGAGAGCTGCGGCATGATTTTGACGCCGGCCGATTACGGCTCCGACGCCGACGGCTCCAAAGATGAGCATTATTGTAAATGGTGCTATGAACAGGGAAAATATACCTACGAAACCACGATGGACGCCATGATCGAGGATTGCGCGCCGCGCTTGGCCGAAAACACAGGCATGTCTCGCGACGAAGCGGTGTCGCTTATGGGCGCGGTGCTGCCGCATTTGAAGCGCTGGAGTGCTGTTCATGCCAACGAGATGAGGCACGGGAAAGAAGCGCGCGAGCGTTACGGCGATGCTGCCGTCGATGCCGCGAATGAAAGGCTGCTCGGCATGAGCGAGGCTGAATGGGGCGCGAAAGAAACGCTTGAACAGGCGATTATCGAGCAGCTGAAAGCGGCGGTGGCTGCCGGAAACGCAAAGGGGCCCGAGGCGGCGAAGCTCGCGCAGATGCATGCCCGATGGATTCGCATGCAATGGGGCGAAGGGGCATATTCGACGGATGCACATGTTGCGCTCGCGCAAAGCTATCTCGAAGACGAGCGGTTCGTCGATTACTACGACTCGCGGGCGGGCGAGGGTGCGACGGCGGTTTTGGTTGCGGCGATCGAGGCCGCAATCGGGGAAAGCGGGATTGATTAGGGCTGCAGCTCCTGATTGGACATGCGGCGGTGGCAGCAGGGCCGAAGTGCGCTAACGGGGCCGAAACACGTTGAATATAGGATAATAACAGGCTCGCGAATATAGCTTGAAGCCCGTTTACCCACGTCGGTAGGCATGTTCGGTCTTGGCACCGCCATGCCGCGCTCGCTGTTTGCGACCTATGCAGCCCCTCTGCACGCTCGCGGGATTTCGCGTCCCTCTGCGAAGATACCGCGAACTTCTCGCGCAGCGGCGCGGGGCTTGGATACAATGGACGGTACGGGTCTTGCCCTCTGGGCAGGAAGAAGATGAGTCGACTGGCACAAGAAGGAGCGCCGCATGGAATTCGAGAAGATGAAGAGAATCGCTGTATTTTCGGGATCTTCCAACCCGAGGCTGTCTGACGAAATCGCTCACGAGCTGGGCATTTCCTTGGGCAATGTGAAGCTTGAAAAGTTCGCGAACGGTGAAATCTACGCGCGCTATCTCGAAAGCGTGCGCGGCGCGGACGTGTTCATCGTGCAGTCCGTGTGCTCGAGCCCCAACGGCCTCGACGTCAACGACAACCTGATGGAACTGCTCATCATGATCGACGCCGCCAAGCGCGCGAGCGCCCACAGCGTGAGCGCCGTCATCACACACTACGGCTACGCTCGCCAGGATCGCAAGGCCGCTCCGCGCGAGCCGATCACGGCGAAGCTCGTCGCCGACCTGCTCACCACCGCCGGCGCTGACAATATTATCGCGATTGACCTGCACCAGGATGCCATCCAGGGCTTCTTCGACAAGCCGGTGAACCACATGACGGCGATGCCCATCTTCGTGGACTACTACAAGGCCATGGGCTTCGACCCCGAGGAGCTTTGCGTGGTGTCCCCCGATGTGGGCCGCGCGAAGGCCGCGAAGAAGTTCTCCACGCTGCTCGATTGCGACATCGCGATCATGCACAAGGACCGTCCCAAGCACAACCAGGCCGAGATCACGGCGCTTATCGGCAACGTCGAGGGCAAGGTCTGCATCCTGAACGACGACATGATCGACACTGCCGGCTCCCTCGTTGCCGCGGCGACCACGCTGAAGGCGAAGGGTGCGAAGAAGGTGTTCGCCTGCGCAACGCACGGCCTGTTCAGCGGCCCGGCATACGATCGCATCGAGAACAGCTGCATCGAGGAAGTCGTCGTGACCGACGCTGTCCCCGTGCCGCTCGAGCGCCAGACCGGCAAGATCAAGGTCCTCACGCTTGCCCCGCTGTTCGCTCAGACCATCAAAAACGTCTACAGCAACGGCTCGGTGGCTTCGCTGTTCGAATAGGGTACGAAGTATATGTTTCTCATTGTTGGCCTGGGGAACCCCGGGGAGGAGTACGAGCATACGCGCCATAATGCTGGGTTCGATACGGTCGATAAGATCGCAGCGGAAATCGGCGTGCGCTACTGGAAGAACGAGTGCGGCGCGCTGACCGGCAAAGGGGCTTACCGCGACATCGACGTGGTGCTCGCAAAGCCGCAAAGCTACATGAACACATCGGGCGGTCCGGTGAAGCAGCTCATGAACGCCTACGGCGTGTCGCCCGATCACCTCGTCGTCATCCACGACGAGCTCGATATCGATCCGGGCACGATTCGCGTGAAGTTCGGCGGCGGGCATGCGGGCCACAACGGCCTGCGCTCGATCTGCGACAAGCTGGGTACGCGCGACTGGTTCCGCGTGCGCTGCGGAATCGGGCGCCCGCCGGGACGCATGCCAGTGGCCGACTACGTGCTGTCCCTTCCCAAGAAGGACGCGGCGGACGACTTTGCGCAGGCGACTGACTTGGGATGCGAGGCAGCGCTGTTCCTCATCGAGCACGGCCTGGAGAAGACGCAGCAGAAATTCAACTAGCGCGTTGCGACGGCGCTGGCCCGATAAGGTTGCCAGACATCGCTGAGCGTCTATCAGGCGCTCAAGATGCGGAATTCCGCTAGTGCCCAAATGTTATCTCGATTGGCCCGATTTCCAACCTTGGGAGTCGGGCCTTTTCTCGTCTCTCCTCCTGCCGACACAGAGACCGTGTTCTTTGCCCCCCTTCCTGATTGAAGGGTATAATGGGCGCTGCTTGCGCGTCGGGCGGGGCTCTGACGCGAAACGTTCCTACTTGAGCAGTGAGATAGGTGCGTAGCGCCCCGGAGCACAGGAAGTGGGGCCATCATGTCGTTGTCCGAAAAAGGGCGCACTTATGCACTCTTTGCGATTGTCGTTTTGGCGTGCGCGCTTGGATCGCTCACGCAAACGGTGATGAATTCCATGCTCGGCGGCGTGGAGGCTGACTTCGGTGTGAACGCGAGCGTCGGGCAGTGGCTCACGACGATCTACATGCTCGTGCTCGGCATCACCGTTCCGGCTGTGACGTTTTTGTCGCAGCGCCTTTCCCTTCGCAACGTCGTTTTCCTCGCATTGGGATTGTTCCTGGTCGGAGGCGTCTTCGATGTGTTCGCCCCGACGTTTGGGGTGCTCGTTTTCGGGCGCGTGCTGCAGGCCGTCGGCGCGGGCATTACGCTTCCCGTCCTGCAGTCGATCGCGATGACGCGTTTTCCCAAAGGGCAAAACGGCACGGCGATGGGCATCGCGGGCATCGCTATGGGGTTCGCCCCGAACATCGGCCCGCTTATCGGGGGCGCGCTCGTCGACTCGTGGGGGTGGCGCAGCTTCTTCTGGCTGTTCATCGCCATCGTCGTCCTTCTGATTCTTGCGGCGTCCTTGCTGGTAGCGCGCGAAGACGCTCCGATGCGCGATGCGCGCTTCGAAGGCGTGTCCTTCCTGTATTCTGCCCTCGGCTTCGGTGGGCTTCTGCTCGCCTTCTCCAACGCGGCAAGCCTGGGCGTGCAAAGCCCGCTCGTGTGGGTGCCTGCGGTCGTGGGCATTGCGTGCCTCGTGCTTTTCGTGGCGCGCCAAAAGCGAATCGAGTACCCGCTCATCAGCATGCGCATCTTCGAGTCGTCCCACTTCCGCATAAGCTTCATCGCGCAGAATTGCCTGTTCGCGTCGTTCATGGGAATCACGCTGATCGTGCCGTTGTACGTGCAGGGGCTCTGCGGGGGCAGCGCCGTTGAAGCTGGGATTGTGTTCATCCCCGCGACTATTCTCGCTGTGGTGGTGAATCCTCTTGCAGGCATCCTTTCCGACAAGGTGGGCGCGCGGCCAGTGGTGCTCGTCGCGGCGGTGCTTCTCACGGTGGGCGCCGTGTCCATGATGTTCATGGATGAGAACACGCCGCTTTGGACGACGACCCTCATGCAGACGGTTCGCGGCATGGGGGTGAGCGCGCTGATCGGGCCCTTGAACTCGTGGGGCATGAGTGGGCTTCCGCGGGGGATCATGATGGATGCGAGCGCGTTCTTCGCGGCGGTTCGCCAGGCGTGCGCGTCGCTTGGCACGGCGATTATGGTGCTTGTGATCACGTCGCTTTCTGCGACTGTGCAGTCAGGTGCGATGGACATGTCGTTCGCCTATCAGGCGGCGTTTGGCATCTCGGCTGTGCTCGCTGCCTGCGTGCTTGTCGTGGTGATCGCGAAGGTGCGCTAGGCGAGCGGGGGCTCGCTGGCCCCAGCGGGCGGTCGCGGCCTCATTCCCCTCGCTAGGCGATCGCGGGTCCGACGCCCGTCCTGCGTTGCCCTCCTCGCTTCTCGCCTTGCTCCGCCGGCGGCCGCATTCCCGCCCCGTGTGCCCGCTTTCCTGCGGCTTTGGACTTGCAGGGGAGGGACCTTCGCAAATTTGGGCCTTCGGGTGCTTTATGTCGCAGCTCTTTTCGCAGATGCTGTACGAGGAGGAATGGCCCCTGCGGAAAGGAACCTCATGAAAGTCACTCGACGACATATCGGTTGGCATGGATCGAAGGCCCTGACGGCTCTGCTCGTCGCGTGTTGCGCGGCGGTGCTCGCCTTTTCCCTTGCAGGCTGCGGCGGAAATGACGGCGGCGGCGCGGTGGTGAAGAAGGAGCCCGCTGCGAACGAGCATCCTCGAATGGTCGAGACGGGCGGCCCGAACGACTTTGGCGATCCGAGCGGCTCGAACGACATGTGGTACGTGGACGGCGATAAGTCGAAGGGCGGTCTGTACTTCGAGAACTTCTATTACCCCCAGGCCGTGTTCGTCGATGCCGACGGTACGATCACCGAGCCCGGCAGCTCGAAGGTCGAGGACAAGCACCTGCGCCCCGAAAGCACCGACGTCCGTGATTACGACATCGTGTTCAACGACGTGATGACCTGCTACGATTACGTGACCGAGACGTGGTACCTGCGCGGCGACGGCGACGTTGCCAAGTACGAGAAGTTGGTCGCGGACACTTCCTGGGCCGAGAAGGACGATCCCGACAATAACTACTTCACGCTGAACGCCGATGGTACGGTCGACGCTGGCCCTAAGTGCAGCAACTTCGAAAAATGGAAGGTGACGGCGGTCGATCGCATCACCATCTATTTCAAGTCTTACGATTACGAGACCGCTGACGGCGGCGACTTCATCTACAACTTCTATTACGACGGCGACAAGGTGGTCAAGCTCGACTGGGGCGACGGCATCGTGGGCTGCTACCTCAGGAAGTAGTGTGCCGTAGCTGCAGAAACACAAGAGAACTTCGTTCGAGGGCGCCTTACGCGGGCGCCCTCGTCATTTGGGAATCTCGCCCGCTTGCGGTATCCTCTCATGATGAAAAAACGCACGGCGGATGAAGCCGCGTGCAGGTTGAATGCGGCGGGGTGCCCGGTATGGTGCCCCGCGAACGAAGGACGAATGGTATGGCGTTTCTGCTTGGTTGTGAGAAGGCGCGGGTCGAGTTCCCCACGAAAACGGTGTTCGAGGATGTCTCCCTCGGGCTTGACGAGGGCGACCGCATCGGCGTCGTCGGCAAGAACGGCGATGGGAAATCCACGCTGCTCTCTTTACTTGCAGGCATTATCGAGCCTGATGAGGGCCGCGTAATCCGCACGCGCGGCGTTCGCGTGGGCGTGCTCGGGCAGGCGGACGCGCTCTCCGACGACGACACGGTGGAACATGCCGTGGTGGGCGATACCCCCGAATACGAATGGGCAGGAGATGCCCGCGTCCGCGACATCATCTCTGGGCTTGCAGCCGATATTCCCTGGCAGGGGCGTGTGGGCGACCTGTCGGGCGGACAGCGCCGCCGCGTTGACCTGGCGCGTTTGCTTATCGGCGACTGGGACGTGCTCATGCTCGACGAGCCCACCAACCATCTCGACATGCGCGCCATCACCTGGCTTGCGCATCATCTGAAGGCACGCTGGAAACATGGGACGGGCGCGCTTTTGGTGGTCACGCACGACCGCTGGTTCCTCGACGAGGTGTGCCTTTCGATGTGGGAAGTGCACGACCGCACGATCGACCCGTTCGAGGGCGGCTTCTCCGCCTATATCCAGCAGCGCGTCGAGCGCGACCGTCAGGCGCAGGTGGCCGAGCAGCGTCGTCAAAACCAGCTGCGCCGCGAGCTCGCCTGGCTTGCCCGTGGGGCGCAAGCGCGCTCGACCAAGCCGAAGTTCCGCATCGACGCTGCCCGCGAGCTGATCGCCGACGTGCCGCCACTGCGTAACACGCTCGAGCTCAAGCGGATGGCCGTCGCGCGCTTGGGCAAGCAGGTGGTCGACTTGACCGATGTGACTGTGCGCCTCGGCGGAAAGACCGTGCTCGACGACGTGTCGTGGATCATCGGCCCCGGCGATCGCTTCGGCATCGTCGGCGAGAACGGTGCGGGCAAGACCACGCTTCTGCGGGTGATCGAGGGTGCGCTCGCCCCGAGTGTGGGACGTGTGAAGATCGGCAAGACCGTGAAGTTCGCCGTGTTGTCGCAGCACCTCGATAACCTGGTGAAACTGGGAAGCGACCGCGTGCGCGAGGTCATCGGCCGCTATTCGCGCCGCGTGATGCTCGACGGCAAGGAGGCTACGCCCGCGCAGCTGCTCGAGCGCCTCGGCTTCACCCGCGATGACCTGAATGAGCCGGTGTGTGACCTATCGGGCGGGCAGAAGCGTCGTCTTGCGCTGATGCTCATCTTGCTTGACGAGCCGAACGTGCTCATCTTGGACGAGCCGGGCAACGATCTGGACACCGACATGCTCGCGCAGGTGGAAGACCTGCTCGACGGATGGCCCGGCACGCTGCTTTTGGTCACGCACGACCGCTATCTCATGGAGCGCGTGACCGACAACCAGTATGCGCTGATCAACGGCAAGATTCGCCATCTGCCGCGCGGCGTCGACGAGTATCTGGAACTTGTGGGGCGCACCACCGACGAGCGCGGCGGTGTGGTTGCCTCTTCAAGTGGGAAGGCCTCTGCCTCCAAACAGCCTTCAACGTCGGCGGGCGAGCAAGCGACGGGCGTGGCGTCGAAGCTTTCGGGCGGCGAGATTCGCGCACTTCGGAAGTCGATGGCGTCGGCCGAGCGCAAGATGGACACGCTACGCGGCAAGATTGAGGGCATTCACCAGGCCATGACCGAGGTCGATCCCTCCGATTACGTGAAGCTTGGCGATATGCAGAAGGAAATCAAGCAAATCGAAGCGCAGATCGAGGCGCTCGAGGAAGAGTGGATGGAAGCCGCGGAGGCGCTCGGCGAGTAGGTGCTTTCCCTATGCGCGCGTCGATAGGCTTGCTATCAGCTTCGCCTCAGCGTTGCGGTTAGGGGAGGCGCACGCTTGCGCGAACGGCAGGTTCTCGGGATCGAGGCACTGCTCGACGGGGACGCTGATCGGGTGGAAAAGCACCTCGAGATCGCGTCCTCGCTCGGCGGCGCGCGCCTCCATGTCGGCAATCAGGCTGGGCGTGGTTTTCTGCATGCATCCTGAGAGCACGATGCCGGAAAAGTCGGCGACGTGGCTTCCCCCTTCCAAATCCTTGCGGCAGTGCGGGGCGAGAAGGGCGAGCAGCGCGTCTTTCACGAGGTTGACAGGCGAAATTGCCGCGATGCGTCGCGGGCTCTTAAGGTGCGGGCCGATCGGCTCCACGGGAAGGCGTGCGGTCGTGACCAAGCAATCGGTGCGCCGGCACGCAGCCAGGAGCGCGTCGTGCACGAGGGGCACCATATGCGTGTGCTGATGCGTGTCGACACGGAGATTACGACGTTGGTCGGGGAAGGCCTCGAGATAGCGCTTGATCTGCTCGCTGAATTCGCGGGCAAGCTGCTCGCGAATGCCGTCACGGTCGCCGGTGCGCAGTGTCGATGCCATCAGGTATCCCATAAAGGAATGGGAGAAGGTTCCGCGCTCGTTCACCAGCAGCGGCACGTCGTCGGGGTTGGAGACAGGATGCCCTTCCACGATATTGAGGTGCAGGCCAAGCTTTATCTTTCCCGCGTCGACGAAGGGACGGACAAGCTCGGCGCATTCGTTAAACGCCGGGCTGTTCGCGAACATGCTCATGCTCGACAGGGCTCCATGGCCGCCGCATGCGTCCGAAAGCTCGAGGATGGCCTTCGATTGCTCGACGGTAATCCCAAAGTCGTCTGCGTGAATGATGAGCGCCACAAGCCTCCCTTTCATGTTCGTGCGCGGTGTTTGTCTTCAAAACGCTATCTTTTTGAAGACAAGCGAGACAAACGAAATAATAGTACTCTCATGCAGGTGCGTTATTGGGGATCGATTGCTCGGGAGGGTTTATGAAGCGTGCGAGCGGAGCAGGGGCGCAGGGGGTGCTTTCGTCTCGTTGGTTCCATCTTGCCGTTCTTGCATTGGGGTCGGCGTTTGTGCTTGTGGGGGCTTTCCATGGCTATATCTGGTTCGATGAGAGCTATTCGGTTGCCATAGCGAACCATTCCTTCTCCGAGATTTGGCGCATCGGCTCGGGCGATGTGCACCCCGTGCTCTTCTACTGGGCGCTGCATGTCCTCAACCTGGTTTTCGGGCAGAACATTCTTGTGTATCGCCTGTTCACGGTTTTGGGGTCGATCGCCCTTGCAAGCCTTGGATACACGCATGTCCGTCGCGATTTCGGCTGGAAGCCCGGCGTGCTGTTCACCGCATTCGTCCTGTTCATTCCCTATACCGCCATTATGTCGACCGAGATTCGCATGTACTCGTGGGCGACGTTTTCCGTCATGCTGTGCGCGCTCACCGCGTGGCGCATCGCGTGCGCTTTGCGCGGGCCGGCGTGCGAAGGCTCTGTGGCCTGCGTCCAGAAACGCGCGCAGGGGAAGAGACTTCTTGCGGGTGCGCCGCTTTCGTGGTGGGTTGTCTTCGCTGTGTCAAGCCTGTTCAGCGCATACCTGCACTACTTTGGCGCCATGTCCGCCTTTATGGTGAACCTGCTGCTGCTCATCTTCTGCATCAATCGAGCCGCCCGTCGACGTGGCGCGGCGGCTTTGGGAGTACTCGTTGCGAGCGCCGTCATTCAGGTTGCGCTCTATGCGCCGTGGCTTATGGTGCTCGTGCATCAGATGGGCGTTGTGTCGAACACGTACTGGGCGAACATGGTGTTTCCCGTCACCTACATTGAGTTCGCGATGTACCCGGTGCGAACGAGCTTCGTGCATTTCGCGTTGGAGGGGAACTACGGCGCCGTGCCCCAGGTGGTGGGGCGGGTTCTTCTGGCAGCGACGCTCGTGTGGCTTTGCGCGTGGGCCATCTGGTCTCTCGTGCGCCTGGCGAAGTCGCATGTTCTTGCGGGCGAACGTGCGGAAGGCGGCTCGCGCGCTGCGACGGGGAAGGCTGCGGGAGGCGAGGACTTCGGGGAGCGGGCTGCCGTGGGCTTTGCGGACGAAGGCAGCTCGTGTTCCTCGAATGCGCCCGCCGAGGATGGTGAGCTTCCTGCGAATTTTGCCCCCGAGTCCGAAAGCCCCCGCGCCCAGCGCGATTCGCTTTCTCGGCGCCTTGCCGTTTGGGCCTCGCGCGACTCGGTTGCCCCCGTGCTCTGTGCGCTCGCGATCTACCTGGGCGTTTTCGCGATTTCCTTCTCGGCCTCCATTCTGATGGACTCGCTTATCGTGTACTACCGCTACCTCGGGGTGGCAATCGGTCCGCTCCTTTTCGCGGCGGTGATGCTTCTTTCCCGCATTCGCTCGCGCGTACTCGTCGGTGCGGCATGCGCTATCCTTCTTTCCGTGTCCGTCCTCAATATGACGCTGCTCGTTGGCGACTTCTACAGCTCCGACAACCAGGAGGCGCTCGACGAGGTGCGCCAGACGGTCGATCGCGTGACGCAGGAAAACGACGGGAAGGCTCCGCTTGTCGTCTCGTCCGACATCGGGTACATCAGCCTGACCGCGCTTGCCTATCCCGACATTTCCCAAACGTACATGGATTGGCAAAAAGGCAACTGGAACTTGGCGTATGAGGCATATTCTCCGACTCTCACCTGCAAAAACTCCTGGGAAGAGATTCTTGATGGCTATCATGGCCCGATTGTCGTTTTGGGGCAGACCCAAAACGGCGTCATGTCGCGCGACGTTGAGGACCTCTCAAAGCGCGACGGGTTCGAGCTGCGGGAGTCGGGCACTCGCTACCGTCCCTACGAACGCGCCTGGTTTACCGTTGCGGTGATCGATAAAGATTAGAGTGCTTGCAGGGGGCTTCCAAGGGGCCGATAAATGGCATTTTGCGAATGAGCTTGTATCAGGAGATGTGCGCAGCTGATAAGCTGAGGGAGGGGGTAGGCGACCGCTGGTGTGACCTCGTTTTCCGCACTGTGCGACGTAGTCGCCATTGAAGGCGCTTTCCATTTATGTGCGTCTTGTGTGCGCTTTAGCATGCTAGAATCCTTCCGTTGAGAAAATGTTTTCACGCGAAAGTGCCCAGTTTGGGTTCACCTCGGCAGCTGAGTCTTCAGGTGCGGGCTTGCCTGATCGCTTTCGCGCGGGCGCAAGGGAAAGGGAGGAAAGTGGACTCGTTTTTTAAGATTTCGGAGCGCAAGAGCACGATCGGAAACGAGATCATCGGCGGCTTGACGACGTTTCTCGCGATGGCGTACATCATCGCAGTGAACCCGAATATGCTGGTGGTCGCAGGTGTTCCGTTTGATGCGGCGCTCACGGCGACGTGCTTCGGCGCGGCGATCATGACTATCGCGATGGGTCTTATCGCGAACCGGCCGATCGCGCTTGCGTCTGGCATGGGCATCAACGCAATCGTGGCGTACACGCTCTGCCTTGGCGGCGCTGCCGTCGACTGGCGCGTGGCGATGGCCATCGTCTTTCTGGAAGGTATCGTAATCCTTGTCCTGGTTGTCTGCGGTTTGCGCAAGGCAGTCATGGACGCGATTCCCGTGAGCTTGCGCCATGCAATCGGTATTGGCATCGGTTTGTTCATCGCATTCATCGGTCTTAAGGGCGGCGACATCATCGTCGCCAACGAGTCGACCATCTTGGGGCTTGGCGACCTGTCGGCGCCGGTTGCGATCGTGTCGCTGATCGCGATTGCGGTTGCTGTGGTGCTCCAGGTCCTCAATGTGAAGGGTGGCCTGCTCATTTCCATTATCGTCGCCACCATCGCAGGCATTCCCCTGGGTGTCACCCCGCTTCCCTCGTCGTGGAGCTTCGGGCTCGATTTCTCGGCCTTCGCGGCACCGTTCCAGACGATTCCCGGCACTGACACGATGGCCATCGCGCAGGTCTTCCTGCAGCCCGCGCTGCTGCTGTTCGTGTTCTCGCTGCTCATGAGCGACTTCTTCGACACCATGGGCACGGTCGTCGCCGTTGGCGAGCAGGCTGATTTCGTTGACGAGAACGGCGATGTGAAGGATATCCAGCCGATTCTCATGGTCGACTCCGCTGCGGCCGCCGTCGGCGGTTTCGTGGGCGCGAGCTCGGTCACGAGCTTCGTTGAGTCCACTTCGGGCGCTGCCGCCGGTGCGCGCACGGGCCTCTCGAACCTGGTGGTCGGCATCCTGTTCGTGATCTTCGCGTTCGCGTCGCCCATCATCGGTATGGTGTCGAGCTCCGCGACCTGCGGCGCGCTCGTCGTCGTTGGCTATCTCATGCTCTCCGACGTCATCAACATCGACTGGACGCGCATTGAGTTCGCATTCCCGGCGTTTGCGACCATCATGGGCATCCCGATGACCTACTCGATCACTAACGGCATCGGCTTTGGCTTCATCTCCTACTGCGTGATTATGCTGGTCACCGGCAAGGCGCGCGAGGTCAAGCCCCTCATGTGGGTGGCCGCCATCGCATTTTTGGCCATGTTCATCTTAAGCTAGCCGTTTCGCTTGCTACGCTCGAAGGGCCTCGCTTGTCGAATCGTCCCCTCTCTCGGAGACCGTTCGACGGCGGGGCCCTTCGCTTTCTGGCGCCCGACCGCGATGACGTGATATCCAAGGTAGCTTAAGGAGCTGCGTCGCTTGGCGTCTGCAGCGGTTCGGTCGACTCCTTGCAGCCTTTCCCTCGATGCTGGTCATATTGCCCAAGAGGAATTATTCCTCAGATGTGGTGAAGCCTATTCTCGCATTCGCTTCACGCGTCATACAATGATGCTACATTGCCGACGGCCGTAAACGCGACGGACTGAAAGGTTGTGAGCTATGGGAACCAAGGATTGGAAAACGGCGCTCGTCACAGGGGGCGCAGGCGGTTTGGGGTTCGAGCTTGCGCGGCAGTGCGCGGCGCGAGGGATGGACGTGGTGCTCGTCGGCCGCAACGAGGAGCGTCTCGTCGACGCGGCGGCGCAACTGGAATTCGAGCACAACATAAAGGCCCACGTCATCGTGTGCGACCTCGCGAAGGTGGGCGCGGCGGCGAAGGTTTCCGCCCGCGTGCGCGAGATGGGACTTGTCGTCGATGTGCTCGTGAACAACGCAGGCTTCGGCTACGACGCGCGCTTCGTGGAAAGCGACATGGCCCGCCAACGAGAGCTTATCCTGACAAACGACCTCGCGCTCGTCGAGCTTGTGGGCGAGTTCGCCCCTGACATGGCTGAGCGCAAATGTGGCGGCGTCCTCAATGTCGCGTCCGTGGCGGGCTTCATGCCCGGCCCGGGAATGGCGACCTATTACGCCTCGAAAGCCTTCGTCCAGTCGTTTTCCCAGGCCATCCATGTCGAGTTGCGTCGCGCCGGCGTGCACGTGAGCGCCCTGTGCCCCGGCCCCGTGCGCACGGCGTTTTGGGAAAATGCCGATGCGGCACACACCCCGATTTCGCGCGTCGCGCTCGATGCCCCCTTCGTTGCGAGTGAGGGCTTCAACGCGCTTTGCCGCAACAAGGCTCTCTGCGTGCCCGGTGCGCTCGCAAAGACGATCGTCTTCGCAACGCGCCTTGCCCCGCGCGGTTTCGTGGCGAGGACGGCGGCAGCACTCCAACGCCCGCGCAAGAAGAATTAGAAACGCGGACCCGGCGCCTCTTCCCCACAAGGCGAAGGGAGCGGCTCGCCCGCCCGAAACGCCGAAGGGGGAAGGCTCGTCGGGTCAGCGCCCGCCGTCCGTCTGCGAGGTGCCGGCGCTTCTGCCAGATGCTAATCCGCCACGCGAATGAGCTCGCCGGTTTCGGAGTCCATGATGAAGCCGGCGACGCGCACGTGCGGCGGCATGACCGGGTGGTTGCGCACCACGTCGACGCTTTTGCGCACTGCCTCCTCGGTGTCGCCGAAACCTGCGAGCCACTTATCGAAGTCGATGCCGCAATGGTGCGCCATCCTGATGTGGTCAGCGCTCACGCCAAGGCGCATCATGTCGGAAACCATGCCCTCGCCGCTCATGTGCTGCGCGCCGCAGTTCGTGTGCGCGACGATCATGATGTCCTCGACGCCGAGCTCGCACACGGCGATGAGCAGCGATCTCATGACGCTGCCGAAGGGGTGGGAAACCTCGGCACCTGCAACTTTGATGATCTTCGCGTCGCCGTTCTTAAGCCCGAGCGCCGCCATGAGCAGCGCTGTCAGACGCGTGTCCATGCACGAGACCACGGCGAGCTTTTTGTCGGGGTATTTGTCTGTCTTGAACTGCTCGTATTCGCGTTCTTCCACGAAGCGCGCATTGTGTTCCAGGATCTGATCGATCGTCGACTTCTCGGCCATTTTCTGCCCTTTCTCTTGACGAGTGACAGTTTAGCATCGTCTGCTCCCCGCGCCCGCCTGTTTGCGCGCATGCGCTATGATGGGGCAAAGCTGAGTTTTCCCGAAGACGAAAGGAGCCGCATGGCCTCGTATTGCACAACCCAGGGTCGTGCGCGCGCCGAGATCGTCGAGAAGAAGAGTCGCTTCATCGCCACCGTCCAGCATGTCGAAACCGAGGAAGAGGCGCTCGCGTTTCTCGACGAGATCCGCAGCGAGCACCGCATGGCGCGCCACAACGTGTACGCCTACGTGTTGCGCGAGAACGGTCGCGTGCGCTACTCCGACGACGGCGAACCCCAGAAAACGGCGGGCATGCCGACGCTCGAGGCTATCCAGCATGCGGGCCTGACCGACGTCGCCGTGGTTGTCACGCGGTATTTCGGCGGGATCCTGCTTGGCACGGGCGGGCTCGTGCGCGCCTACACGCAGGCGACGCAGGCCGGTATCGCCGCGGCGGACATCGTGTCTGTCTCGCGGTGCATCGACGTGCTGATCGAGGTCCCGTATTCCCTTTACGAGCAGGCTCAACGCCTTGCCAGCCAGCACGGCGCCCAGACTGTCGACGCCGATTTTGCGGCACAGGTCGCCCTCACGTTCCGCATGCTCGACGGCACGCAGGAGCCCTTCGAGGCGGCCCTCACGGAGCTCGTGCGCGGGCAGTGTCCGATCATCGAGAGTGACCCCTACGATGCGCCCTTCGCGGTGCCCGGGCAAGCCGACTCCTCGGCGCCCGACGCTGCGCCAAACCTTACGTGAAAAGAGGTTTTCCATGCTCGACCAGGTCAATCTGAATCAACCGGATATCGATAAGGGCACGTACAAGGAAACCCACGACGCGCTCATCGAGCGGCTCGTGACGTTGCAGCAGCAGGCACGCCTTCGGGGCGTAGGGCTTGTGGTGCTCTTCGAGGGATGGAACGGCGCGGGCAAGGGAAGCCGCATCTCCGACCTCATGTTCAACCTGGATGCGCGCGCGACGAGCGTTCATGTGACGGGCGATTTCGACGTGGACGAGGCGCGGGCGTTCTCGGATGCCGGGCATAATGTCACTGGGTACTGGCCTTTCATGCAGCAGTTCTGGCAGGCGCTCGGGCCGCGCGGGGCGATCACCTTCTACGATCGCGGCTGGTATTCCGTGGCCGCCGAGCGCGCGATGTGCCGTGCATTCGGCGGACTTAACCCGAAGCGCAAGGAAGGCAAGAAGGGCGCTGTCCGCGGCGATCAGCTTGCAGCGCGCAAGGAGGCCGGAGTGTGCCTCGCGTCCATACGCGAGTTCGAACGCGGCCTTGTCGACGACGGCTACGAGGTCGTGAAATTCTTCATCCATGTGTCCGCCGAAGGCCAGAGGGAGCGCCTCGAGCGCCTGGCCGCCGACCCCACCACGGCGTGGCGCGTCGACAAGAAGCGTCTCGAGCGCATTGGGAACTACGAGTACGCCTACAGCATCTACGATCTCATGCTCGAGGGCAGCAACTTCGCGTTCGCCCCTTGGACGCTTGTGAACGGGGAAGACAAGCGCCGCGCGAACATCGTCATCGCGCAGACGCTTGTGCGCGCACTCGAGTCCGCGCTCGCGCGCAAGGAGGCCGCGAACTCGGTGAAGGCCGCAAGTGCCGCGGGCTCGGCGGATGCCGCAGACGCCTCGACCCCCGCAGACGCCTCGGCTTCCGCGGACGGTGCCATGAGACAGCCCCCGCGCTTTGCCGCCCCCGCGACTTCCCGCTTCCACCTTATCGACGACCCACCGACGCTTGCGGGCGTCGACCACTCGCTCGCGCTCTCGCCCGAGGAGTACAAAGACGAGCTCAAGAGCCTGCAGAAGCGACTGTTTCGACTTGAGAACAACATGTACCAGGCCCGCATCCCGCTTATGGTGATGTACGAGGGCTGGGACGCCGCGGGCAAGGGTGGCAACATCAAGCGCGTGGCACAATCGCTCGACGCGCGCGCCTACACGATCTTCCCGAGCCCCGCCCCCACGGCGCCCGAGCTCGCGCACCCGCACTTGTGGCGCTACTGGACGCGCCTGCCGAAGGCGGGCCATGTGGGTATCTACGATCGCAGCTGGTACGGCCGCGTGCTTGTGGAGCGGGTGGAGGGCTACGCCTCGCCCGAGCGCCTCACCCAGGCGTACGACGAGATCAATGCCTTTGAGAAAGACCTGGTGGATTGGGGTGCCATCCTCCTGAAGTTCTGGGTGGAGGTCAGTCCCGACGAGCAGCTGCGCCGTTTCGAGGAGCGACAGTCGAACCCCGCCAAGCAGTGGAAGATAACCGACGACGACTGGCGCAACCGCGAGAAGTATCCCCAGTACAAGGAAGCTATCGAGGACATGTTCCGCCTGACGTCGACCTCGTTCGCGCCCTGGATTATTCTCGAGTCCGACGACAAACGCTACGCGCGCGTGAAGGCCCTGCGCACGATCGTCGCCGCGCTCGAGGACGCGGGACTCTCCGACTAGCCCCTTCGGCTTTCGCCTCCGGGACCGCCCGTGGGTTTGCCGCCCCTGGGGGTTGCCCTTCGCCTATCGCCCCGAGGCCGCCCCTGGGGTCGCCGGCCCTCCGCCGTCGCTCCCTCCCGAGGCCGCCCCTGGGGTCGCCGGCCCTCCGCCGTCGCTCCCTTCCGAGGCCGCCCGCAGACGGTCCGTGACCTTCCCTTAACCGTTTCTTTATACACGCCCGCTACAATGCAGGCGTTGGAAACGCGAAGGGAACAGGCTGGCGACGGGGCCGGCAAGAAGGAGAACCTGCATGATCAAGCTTATCGCAAGCGACATGGACGGCACCCTGCTCGACGCGGAGGGCAACGTCCCGCCTGAAACGTTCGAGCTCATCAGCGGGCTTCGCCGCTGCGGAGTCCACTTCGTCGCGTCGTCGGGGCGCCGCTTCGACACGCTTTCCGAGCAGTTCGCGCCTGTGATCGACCTTATGGACTTCGTCGCGTCGAACGGCGCGCAGGTTGTCGTCGGCGGCAAGCTGGTCGACCGTGAGGTCTTCTCTCATGCCGCCGTGTGCCGCCTCTACCGTGCGGTCTCCCTGTTCGACGTGCTCCACCTGGCCCTATTCGATCGGACGAACAGCTTCCTCCTCGACGACGAGGCCGTTTTCGAGCGCGAGATCGACAAGAACCTCCCGAACCCCGTGCGCGCCTACGAGGTGCCTTCCCCGGAGACGAACATCATCAAGGCGTCGGTGTATGTGAGCGACGGCGCCGTCATGGATATGTCCTATGCGCTCACCCGCGAGCTGGGGGAGGACTTCGTGTTCGCGCCGTCGGGCCGAAAGTGGATCGACGTCATGCAGCGCGGCGTGAACAAAGCGACGGGAATTCGCCAGGTCATGGAGGCGCACGGCGTCTCGGCCGACGAGGTCGCGGCGTTCGGCGATTCCATGAACGACTACGAGATCCTGCGCATGGTCGGCATGCCCATCGCGATGGAGAACGGTCGCTCGGCCGTAAAGCAGGTCGCGCGCAAAGTCATCGGCCCCAACACCGAGCACAGCGTGCAAAAGGAGCTGCGCCGCATGCTCGAGGAGCTTTCCGCTCGATAGCTCGCGGGGCGAGAAACTTCCCGCTTGGCACGAGGAGCTTTCCCGCTTGGCAGCTCGCGGGGCGATGGATATTTCTCGGCCGTTCGGGGAGATGTTCTTGCGCTCGCGCCCGTTACGCGTGACGATAAGCAGTTGAAAGTTAGCGCGGGGGACGAGGTTTGCATGACGCAGGAGAAAAACGATGCGGCGAAGGCCGAGCTGGGAAGCGGGGGAGTGCTCCTGAAAGGCGGCGCGCCTGGAGAAGGCGGGCGCTCGAGCGGTGCATCCGCAGATGACAAATCCGCAGTTCGCGAGCATGAACCAAACGATGAACCCACGCTCGACACGCTGAAGGCGGGGCAGTGCGCGATCATCAAGGCGGTGCGCGGCCACGGCGAGCTGCGCCGCCATCTGCTCGACATGGGGCTTACGCCCGGCATCGGGGTGCGCGTGCGCAAGGTTGCCCCGATGGGCGACCCTATCCAGATCGAGCTGCGCGGCTACGAGCTGACGCTGCGCCTCGACGACGCCCGCTTCGCCCTGATCGAGCCTGTGGAATCCCTTCCTCAGACACCTGTTCCCGTTGAACCGTTACCCCGCGCATCCGCGCACCCCGGCATCGGCGAGGTGAGCGCAACGGGCGACGACTACATCCGCAACCTCGGTGAGCCTCTGCCCAAGGGCGCGCCGATTACCTTTGCGCTCGCCGGCAACCAAAACTGCGGCAAGACCACGCTATTCAACCAGCTCACAGGCGCAAATCAGCATGTCGGAAACTTCCCCGGCGTCACTGTCGACAAAAAGGAGGGCCAGCTGCGCCGTCATCCCGAGGCGACGGTGGTCGATCTTCCCGGCGTCTACTCGCTCTCGCCGTACTCGAACGAGGAGGTCGTGACGCGCGACTTCCTCATCAAAGAGAAGCCCACCGCGATCATCAACATCGTCGACGCGACCAACATCGAGCGCAACCTTTATCTCACGTTGCAGCTGATGGAACTCAATATTCCCATGGTGCTCGCGCTCAACATGATGGACGAGCTCTCCGCGAACGGCGGTTCGGTGCGCATCAACGAGCTCGAGGCGGCGCTCGGCATTCCCGTCGTGCCCATTTCTGCGGTGAAGAACCAGGGCATCGACGAGCTTGTCGACCATGCGATGCATGTTGCGATGAACCGCGAAGTCCCCGGGTACATCGACTTTTGCCCCGCAGGCGAGAAGTCGGGCGATCCGCTCGGCGAGGTGCACCGCTGCGTTCATGCGTTCATGCACCTCATCGATCCCTATGCGAAGGCGGCGGGCCTGCCCGTGCGTTTCGCCGCGACGAAGATGGTCGAGGGCGACCCGCTGATCGAAAGCGAGCTCGCCGTCCCTGAACGCGAGCGCGAGGCGCTCACCGGCTTCATCGAGGCCCTTGAGCGTCAAGGCGGCCTCGACCGCGAGGCGGCGCTTGCGAACATGCGCTTCTCGTTCATCGAGCGCCTTTGCGCGCGCACCATCGTCCGCCCGCACGAGAGCCGCGAGCATGTCCGCAGCGTGGCGGCCGACCGCATCCTGACCGGGCGCTTTACTGCCATCCCGTGTTTCATCCTTATTATGGGGTTCGTGTTCCTCATGACGTTCAGCTGGCTTGGCGCATGGCTGTCGGACTGGCTGCAGGCGGGAATCGATTTCGTGATCGGCGCCATCGGCGATGCGCTCGCTGCGGCGGAGGTGAGCCCGATTGTAAGCTCGCTCGTGACCGACGGCATCTGCGGCGGCGTGGGAAGCGTGCTCGGGTTTTTGCCGGTCATCGTCACGCTGTTTTTGTTTCTGTCCATTCTTGAGGACAGCGGATACATGGCGCGCGTGGCCTTCGTAATGGACAAGCCGCTGCGCCGTCTTGGCCTTTCGGGCAGAAGCTTCGTGCCCATGCTCATGGGGTTCGGCTGTTCGGTACCGGCAATCATGGCTTCGCGCACCTTGTCGAGCGAGCGCGACCGCAAGATGACGATCCTGCTTGTCCCCTTCATGAGCTGCAGCGCAAAACTTCCGATATACGGCCTGCTCACAAGTGTATTCTTCCCGCCTGAGATGCGTGGTTTTGTGGTGCTTGCCCTCTATCTGCTCGGCATGGCGACAGGCGTCCTTTACGCGCTTGCGCTCAAGCGGTTCAAATTCACCGGCGAGCCCGTGCCGTTCGTGATGGAGCTTCCCAACTACCGCCTCCCCAGCGCGAAAAGCGTGCTTCGCCTCGTATGGGACAAGGCGAAAGGGTTCATCCAGAAGGCGTTCACCGTCGTGTTCCTCGCGACGCTCGCTATCTGGTTCCTGCAGACCTTCGACGCGGGACTCGGTCTTGCGGCAAGCGCCGATGAGAGCCTGCTCGCCTTGATCGGCGGCGCGATTGCCCCGGTGTTCGCACCGCTCGGGTTCGGTGACTGGCGCGCATCGACGGCGCTGCTCACCGGATTTATGGCCAAGGAGAGCGTCGTGTCCACACTGACCGTGCTCGTCGGTGGTGGCGTCGCGGCGCTTCAGGAGGTGTTCACGCCCTTCACGGCGTTCGTGTTCCTCGTGTTCACGCTGCTCTATACGCCCTGCGTGGCTGCCATCGCGACGGTGAAGAAGGAGACGAACGGCCGCACGGCGGCGAAGCTCGTGGTGTCCCAGTGCGTCGTCGCGTGGGTCGTGGCGTTCTGCATCCGCGCCGTGGGGCTTGCGTTCGGGCTTGCGTAGCGCTTCTTTTCGCGGCGCCGCGCGTGGTACACTCGCAGTGTCACGCCGTCGAACGAAAGGGGTCCTGCCATGCGTGTGAGCGTCGAGCTTGAAGGGAATCTGCTGTCCGATCGATTCGGGAAGTACGCGTCTGAGGCTGACAGGATCGAGGGCTTTCCCGTGCGCTCTTTCCCCATCCATATAGAGGAGGTGCCCGAAGGTAGCGCCTCGCTTGCGCTCGCGTTTATCGACTTCGACGCGATTCCCGTGGGCGGCTTTTGTTGGATTCATTGGTTGGCCTGCGATTTCGACCCGTCGACAACGTTCATTCCCGAAGATGCCTCGCGCACGGGAGCCATCGCGTGCACCCAGGGCGCGAACTCCAACTGGTCGCCGATGGCGCACGGCAGCTCGAATCCTGCTGTGTTCAATCGCTATTGCGGCCCCCAGCCGCCCGATAAGACGCATGTCTACACGCTCGCCGTCTACGCGCTCGATTGCAAGCTGGGGCTTTCCGAGGGGTACTACCTCAACGAGTTTCGCCGTGCGATCGAGGGCCACGTGCTCGCGAAGGCGGTCGTCGAGCTTCCGAGCCGCGCATAGTCAAGCCAGGCACGCCAATCGCCCAGCCGAGTTTGCCCAACCCGCCCAGTGAAGCACGAACTACGCTCATTGCTCCGCGCGCTCGCGCCGCCTACCCGTTCATGTGTTGCTTGTCCGTGAAATTCGGATGCCAGAAGGCCGTTTGAGCGGCCTTCTCCTATAATTTTGATTTCGTTCTTTGACTTAAACAACCGAAGGAGGTGTGAGTTCATGCCACGGCTTCAAATTATGGATACCACCATCCGTGACGGCCAGCAGAGCTTGTGGGCCACGCGCATGCAGATCGGCGATATGCTGCCGATTCTGCCGAAGATGGACCGAGTAGGGTATTGGGCTATCGAGGCTTGGGGCGGCGCAACGTTCGATACGTGCCTTCGCTTCCTCGACGAGAATCCTTGGGAGCGCCTGCGCTCCATCAAGGCGAACACCCCGAACACGCCGCTTTCGATGCTCTCTCGCGGACAAAATTTGGTTGGCTACAAGCATTACTCGCGCGAGATCTGCAACCGCTTCATCAAGGCGGCCAACCGAAACGGCATCCATGTGTTCCGCGTGTTCGACGCGCTGAACGACATTCGAAACGTGGTGGACAACGCCGACGCTATCAAGGAGTGCGGCGCGCATTTCGAAGGCGCCATCTCGTATACCATCAGCCCTGTTCACACGCTTGATAGCTTCCTTGACTACGGTCAACAGCTCAAGGATCTGGGCGCCGACTCCATCTGCATCAAGGATATGGCGGGCATGCTCACGCCGTATCGCACCGAGCGCATCGTGAAGGCGTTCAATGCGGAAATCGGCCTGCCCCTGCACCTGCATTGCCACTATGTCGGCGGCATGGCCCCGGCAAACTACATCAAGGCCGCCGAGGCCGGCGCCGCGATCGTTGACACGGCGACCGCGCCCCTCGCTTTCGGCAACTCCCAGCCCGCCGTCGAGATGCTCGCGGCTGCACTCCAGGAGAGCCGTTACGATACTGGTCTTGACCTGGGTCTTCTGTTCGAGATTGCGGAATACTGGGAAGGCGTGCGCAAGCGCTGCCACTACAAGCGCGGCGTTTCCTCGCTCACGCACATGAAGGTGTATTCCCACCAGGTTCCGGGCGGCATGATGTCGAACCTCATGAGCCAGCTGGAAATCCAGAACGCCACGGATCGTCTGGGCGAGGTTATGGCCGAAATCCCGAAGGTCCGCGCCGAAGTCGGCTACCCGCCGCTCGTCACGCCGATGTCCCAGATCGTGGGCACGCAGGCCGTGTTCAACGTGATCACGGGTAAGCGCTGGAGCGTCGTGTCCAAGGAGATGAAGGACTACATCTGCGGCTACTACGGCAAGGCGCCCGGCCGCATGGACAAAGAAATCGTGAAGAAGGTCGTGGGCAACTCCGACGTCCTCGATCCCGATATTGCGCCCGGTTCGCTCGTCACCACGACGTTTGACGAGGTGGCGGAAGAAATCGGAGACCTCGCGCAGAGCGAGGAAGACGTCCTCATGTATGCGCTGTTCCCCAACGAGGCGCGCACATACCTGAGCAAGCACCGCACGTCCGAGAAGGTTGACTTCTTGCTCGAGCAGGAATCGAGCGGTACCAAGGAGGAAGATTACGTGGATATCAATCAGATTCGCGAGCTGGTTCGCGTTGCCGAGGAAAGCGGCGTCGGCGAAATCGTAGTCGAAGAGGAAGGCACCCGCATCGCAGTGCGCATGCCCGGCCAGGCTGTGGCCGCCCCTGCGGCAGCCGCCGTCCCCGCTGCGGCTCCTACCGCTGCCGTGGCTCCCGCCCCTGCGGCGCCCGCTCCCGCGCAGGAGAGCGAGCACCCCGCCAACTGGTACGCCGTGAAGGCGCCGATGGTAGGCACCTTCTACGCGGCTCCCGCTCCCGACGAGCCGCCGTTCGTCAAGGTGGGCGACGAGGTTGCCGCTAACCAGACGCTGTGCATCGTCGAGGCGATGAAGCTCATGAACGAGATCACCGCCGAAGAGATGGGCACCGTCCGCGAGGTGTGCGTCGAAGACGCCACCCCGGTTGAGTTCGGCACCGTGCTCTTCTACATCGAGCCGCACGCGAAGACCCCGCTTGTCTCGGAGCAGTCATAATGTTTAAGAAGATCCTCATCGCCAATCGCGGGGAAGTTGCGCTGCGCGTCATGCGTGCCTGCAAGGAACTCGGGGTGAAGACCGTGGCGGTTTACTCGACCGCCGACGAGGACACCTACCCGGTTCGCTACGCTGACGAAAAGGTTTGCATCGGACCTGCTCAGGCGAATAAAAGCTATCTCGTGATGTCGAACATCATCGAGGCGGCGAAGATTACCGGCGCCGAGGCAATCCATCCTGGCTACGGCTTCTTGGCTGAAAATGCCGACTTCGCCCGCGCCTGCGTCGACAACGACCTCGTGTTCATCGGCCCTTCCGCCGAGTGCATCGAGCGCATGGGCGACAAGTCCTCCGCTCGCGAGACCATGAAGGCCTGCGGCGTCCCCACGGTGCCCGGCTCCGACGGCTGCATCGACACCGTCGAGGAGGCGCGCGCTTTCGCCGAGGAAGTCGGCTACCCGGTGCTCATCAAGGCCACGGCAGGCGGCGGCGGCAAGGGCATGCGCGAAGTGCACGACCCGGCCGACCTCGAGTCCCACTACAAGGCCGCTCGCGCCGAGGCGGGTGCGGCGTTTGGCAACGACGGGGTGTACCTCGAGAAGCTCGTGCTGCGCCCTCGTCACGTGGAAGTGCAGGTGCTCGCCGACAACCACGGCAACAACGTGGCTCTTTGCGAGCGCGACTGCTCGGTGCAGCGCCGCCACCAAAAGCTCATCGAGGAGGCTCCGTCCCCGGCGCTCACCGAGGAGCTGCGTCGCGCGATGGGCGTTGCGGCCATCAAGGCGGTGCGCGCGGTCGACTACAAGAACGCCGGCACGATCGAGTTTCTGCTCGACACCACGGGCAAGTTCTACTTCATGGAGATGAACACGCGCGTGCAGGTCGAGCATCCCGTTTCCGAGCAAATCACGGGCACCGACATCATCAAAGAGCAGCTGCGAATCGCGGCTGGCGAGCCTATGAGCTGCGCCGATCGCGCTCCGTTCACCCCCTTCGGCCACGCGATGGAATTCCGCATCAACGCCGAGGACCCCGATCATGGCTTCCGTCCGTGCCCGGGCAAGATCACGCGCTTCGAGCCTCCGATGGGCCCGGGCGTGCGCGTGGAAACCTACGTTCACGAAGGCTCCTCGATTTCGCCGTATTATGACTCCATGGTGGCGAAGGTCATCGTGAGCGGGCAGGATCGCGAGGAGTGCCTTGCACGTGGTCGCCGCGCGCTCGACGAGTTCAAGATCGAAGGCATCGCCACCACGTTGCCGTTCCACCGTCGCGTGCTCGACAATGAGGTGTTCCGTGCGGGTGAAGCCACGACTGACTTCATCGAGACCCAGATGGGAGACTTGTTATGAGTGAGTTGAACGTCGAAGGTATGGCGCTCGCCCCGGGCGTCGTGGAAACAATCGTGTCCATTGCGGTCAGCGAGGTCGAGGGCGTTGCGTGCGTCGGCTCGGCGGGCGCTCAGGGCCGCGGCATCCGCGCCGTGTTCGGCCAGAAGCCGTCGACCCAGGGCATCGAAATCACCGTGAACGAAGACAACAAACTGGCAGTCGCCGTGCGCATCGAGGTCTACTACGGCTTCGTGCTTCCCGAGGTCGCGTCCAGCTTGCGCCAGGCTGTGGCCGATGCGGTGGCAAGCCAGGTCGGCGTCGAGGTTGCCTCGGTCGATGTCTACATCGACGGCATCCAGTTCGCCGAATAGGAGATCAATGGCATCACGACGACATGAACGCACCGCTGCGCGTCAAAGCGCGCTCCAGGTGCTCTATACCAGTGAAATAAAGGGCATCCGCCCGTCCGATTTGCTCGATTCGGGCCTTGTGCTCGAAGATGACGGCAAGTCGCTTTCGGACTACGCGATCGGGTTGATCGAGGGCGTCGACGAGAAGATGCTCCCCATCGACGTGCGTCTCAATTCGACTTCCGAGAACTGGAAGCTCAACCGCATGCCCATCGTCGACCGCTGCATCCTGCGTCTAGCGACGTACGAGATGCTCTTCGTCGACGAGGTGCCGGTCTCGGTCGCTATCAACGAGGCGGTCGAACTGGCGAAGGATTTCGGCGGCGAGGACGAGTCGCCCCGTTTCGTGAACGGCGTTTTGGGCCGCATCGCCCGCCAGCTCGAGGAGGACGCGAAGGATCCCGAGGCGGCGCGCCGCCGCGAGGAAGAGGCCCTTGCCGCCTATGCGTTCCCGACCAATGAGGAAGATTCCGCAGCTGAAGGCGCCGTTGAGCAGCCCGAGGCTGAAGCTATCGTCGAGAACGCGCCCGCGGCAGAAGGCGAGGATACCTCGGCTGACGCCGTGTCGCCCGAAGAGCCGGCTTGCGCAGCAGAGGAACCGACCTGTGCTCCCGAGGAGCCGGTGAATGTCGGACTCTAACGCTGCATCGTACGATCAGGTTCGCGACCGCCTCGATGAAATCGTCGAGGCGGTAAGCGCGCCCGGCATCTCGCTTGACGAAGCGCTCGCGCTCTACGAGGAGGCGGTGAAGCTCGGCCTTTCCGCATGCGATCTGTCTGAGGAAGGCGCCGAGGAGCTTCTCGAGCAGGATGCTGCAAACCTCACAACCAAGCAGGGCGAACAGGCCGACCAGGCCGACGCATCCGACGATCAAAGCTCGCCTTCCCAGGGCGAGGCGGCAGCTGCACGCCAAGACGAGGCGGCGTCGGCTGCGCGATAGCACCGCTTTTGCGGCGAAGGCGCGAGGGGGAAAGAGGAGTTCTTGCATCATGGCGAATAAGCGCATACTTGACGTGGTCGATTCACCTGCCGACCTGAAGCTTCTCACCGACGATGAGCTCTCGATTCTCGCTCGCGAAATCAGGGAGCAGATTATCACCACCACTTCTCGAACAGGTGGTCACGTGGCGTCGTCTCTTGGTGCGGTCGAGATCATCCTCGCAGTTCACAGCCTTCTCAATTGCCCTGAAGACAAGTTCATCTTCGATGTGGGGCACCAGTCGTATGCGCACAAGCTTGTGACGGGGCGGCGCGACCGCTTCGATACGCTGCGCACGTTCCATGGCATTTCAGGTTTCCCGAAGCCTTCCGAGAGCGAATACGACGTGCATGCTTCCGGCCACGCGTCCGACTCGCTTTCGATTGCCGTCGGGCTTGCCAAGGCGCGGGCGCTTTCGGGCGGCGCGAACAAGATCGTCGCGCTTATCGGCGACGCGGCGCTTGGCGGAGGCATGGCCTTCGAGGCGCTGAACTACATCGGGCAGGCCCAGCTTCCCATGGTCATCATCCTGAACGACAACGAGATGTCCATCTCGCGCAACGTCGGCGCGCTCATGAAGCACCTCGGCTATTTGCGCACGTCGTCGTCATATCGCACGACGCGCGACCGCGTGCAGGAGGCTATGGAGCAGTCGGGCGCCCTCGGCAGTGCGCTCATGCACTTCGGGCGCAACGCGAAAGAATCGATGAAACAGTTCGTCATTCCCCATTCCATGATTTTCGAGCAGTTGGGCATCGTGTGCACGACGCCGGTTGACGGGCACAACATCCACGAGCTGAAGGGGATGCTCTCGACGTGCCTGGCCGCCGACGGCCCGGTGCTTATGCACGTGGTCACCAAGAAGGGCGCTGGGTACGGTCCCGCGATGGCGGAGCCGACGCGCTTCCATGGTACGGGTCCTTACGATATCGCCACGGGCAAGGCCATAAAGAAGCCCGCGAAGGCGCCGAGCTACACCTCGGTGTTCGGCGAGGCTCTCTTGAACGAGGCGCGCGCCGATGAGCGCATCGTCGCGATCACCGCTGCGATGGAAAGCGGCACAGGGCTTACCGCGTTCGAGAAGGAATTCCCCGACCGCTTCATCGACGTGGGCATTTGCGAGGAGAACGCAGCCGGTATGGCGGCGGGACTCGCTATCGGCGGGCGCAAGCCGGTGTTCGCCGTGTACTCTACGTTCCTGCAGCGCGCCATCGATCAGCTCATCGTCAATAACGCCCTCATGAACCTCGATGTCGTGTTCGCTATCGACCGCGCGGGCTTGGTGGGCGCCGATGGGCCGACGCACCACGGCATGTTCGACCTGGTCTATACGCGCATGGTTCCCAATATGCGAGTGCTTGCGCCCTCCAACGAGGCGGAACTCGTGAACTCCCTTCATACCGCGCTTGCGCTCGGCGGGCCGTTCGCGGTGCGCTATCCGCGCGGCGAGGCGTGCGGCGTGCCCGTTCCCGACAAGCCTGAAACCTACGAGCCTGGCGTGTCTCGCCTGGTGAGGGAAGGGTCCGATGTCGCGATCCTCGCGTTTGGGAATATGGTTGAGCCTGCGAACGAGGCTGCGGCTGCGCTTGAGGACGCGGGCCTGTCCGTTCGCGTCGTCGACATGCGTTGGGTGAAGCCACTCGATACTGAGGCGATTCGCAAGGCATCCGAAACCCGTCTCGTGGTGACGGTCGAAGACGGTGTGATCGCAGGTGGTGTCGGGGAAGAGGTGCTCGCCGAGCTCGCGCGCCAGAACGAGAAGGTGCCCGTGCTCACGCTGGGCATTCCCGATCGCTACATCATGCAAGGTGCCCCCGACTTCCTCATGCATGAGCTCGGCCTCGACGCCGAAGGGATCGCCACTGCTATTCAGGAGAAACTCGAAGCGCTCTAACAAGCTCAACAGGCGATCTTGTGCGTGGAAGGCGATGACTTTTCGTCATTCCTGCATATACTCAGGTGAGCTCGTAGCGAAGGCATGGGCTTTTGTCGTGCCTTCGAGTCCATCCTCCAGCATCGAGGATTCAAAATACTTATTATTCGCGATATTGCGATACTATTAAATTTTCTGTATATTTTTATCAGTAGAGCGAATATAAAGTATTTTGAACGGCGGCATATCATGTGGACCAACGCTTACTCATACGAGGACATTGGCGAGTTCTTGCGCGAGGCGCGCAGGGAGCGCGGCATCACGCAGGTCGAGATGGCTAAAAAGCTCGGCTTCTCGTCGGTGACTCTTTCGGCGCTTGAGACGGGAAAGAATGTGTCGGCAGTCAAGGTCAACCGCTACCTGCAGCAACTGGGCTTTCGCATGGTCATCGTTCCCAAAGGCGCGGACGTGAAGGTGACCGAATGAAAAGGGATTCTTGCCCTTGAGACGGCGGCGCCATAAGCGAGCGGCGGCACTCCAAGAACGGGGGCACCAACCCTCACCCCATCGGCGAGCGGTGTCCTGAAATCCGTTTGAAACAATAACCCTAGGCCAAGTGACCTGGGGTTATTTCTTTTCTGTTTCGCTCGCGCTTCCCGTTTGTTACGTTGCGTTTGAATAAACGTTAACACTGGGCATCGCGCCGTTTGAGCCCGTCTTCTGGTGCGATTATCTTCTCTGTCATACAGATGCACGTTAGTGAGATTAGAGGAGGTAATGCAATGTTTGACACAGGATCAACGGCATTCATGATCGTTTGCGCCATGCTCGTCCTGCTCATGACGCCCGGCCTCGCGTTCTTCTACGGCGGCCTTTCGCGTCGCAAGAACGTGGTCAACACGATGGTCATGGTGTTCGGAGTTATTGGCATCGTTGCAATCACGTGGACGATTTGCGGATGGTCGTTCGCCTACGGCGGAGACGGTTCGATCCCCTTTTTCGGGGGCTTTGATCAGCTGGGCTTCTTAAGCGGTACGAGCGATATGCTTGCTGAAGCCGAAGCAGTTCCCGAAGACGCGGTTTATCCGTCCATCATCGACTTCGTCTTCCAGATGGCCTTCTGCATGATCACCACGGCCATCATCACCGGCTCCCTTGCAGGCCGCATGAAGTTCGGCGCGATTTGCGCGTTCGTGGCCATTTGGACCATCGTGGTGTACCCGCCGCTGGCTCACATGGTTTGGGGCGGCGATGGCAGCCTCATCGGCGACACCATCGGCGCGCTCGACTTCGCAGGTGGCGACGTTGTCCACATTTCCTCTGGCTTGACCGGCCTTATCCTCTGCCTGCTTCTGGGCAAGCGCAAGGGCTTCGGCATGATGAGCTACCGCCCGCACAACGTTCCCTTCGTTGCCCTGGGTGCTGCGCTTCTGTGGTTCGGCTGGTTCGGCTTCAACGCCGGCTCCCAGTTCGCCGCTGATGGCGTTGCGGGTCTGGCCCTCATCAACACGGTTGTCGCATCCGGCGCGGCGCTCGTTTCCTGGATGATCGTCGAGCGCGTGAAGGTCGGCAAGCCCACCCTCGTTGGCGCTGCCACCGGTCTTGTTGCGGGCCTCGTCGTTATCACTCCCGCTGCTGGCTTCGTGGAGCCTTGGGCCGCACTCGTCATGGGCCTCATCGTTTCCCCCATCTGCTACTTCGCGATTTCCTTCTGCAAGGCGAAGATTGGCTACGACGACGCGCTTGATGCGTTCGGTTGCCACGCAGTCGGCGGCATCGTCGGCGGCATCTGCACTGGCATCTTCTGCGTGCCCGAGCTTTCCTGGACCGACTTCGGCGGCCTCATCTACACCGGTGATGCTTCGCTTTTGGGCAGCCAGATTCTGGGCATCCTGATTACCATCGTGTTCGTCGGCGTGCTCGACGTGGTCATCGGCCTCATCGCGAAGGCGTGCTTCAAGGGCAGCCTGCGCGTCAGCGAGGAAGAAGAGGCGCAAGGCCTCGACGTTGCGGCACACGGCGAGTCCGCGTACCCTGCCTATATCGGTCTTGACTAGGCGAGTTTTTTAGGAAGGAGTTGAAACCTATGAAGAGGATCACTGCGATTGTCCGCCCCGAGAAGCTCGAACCGCTCAAGGAGGCACTCTTTGCGGCAAAGGTTGGCGGCATGACGATTTCCCAGGTCAACGGCTGCGGCAGTCAGCATGGCTGGAAGGAATACTACCGCGGCACCGAGGTTCTGCTGAACATGGTGCCTAAGGTGAAGTTCGAGCTCGTGGTAGGTGATGGGGAAGTCGACGAGCTGGTGAAGGTCATCACCGAAACGGCGCGCACGGGTAACGTGGGTGACGGCAAGATCTTCGTCTCTCCGATTGACGAGGTCATCCGCATCCGCACCGATGAGCGCGGAGAGTCGGCGGTTTAAGTCCGGCAGGCGCTCGCGCGACAGCTTGAGTTCTCCAATTCAGAAGGCTCCGATGGATTTTCCGTCGGAGCCTTCGTCATGCTTGCATAAAGGCTCTGCTAATGATATATACTCCTATTAAGATTACGATTAGCAAGCTTGAAAAGAGGCGAAATGGCGAACATATCGAAGGTTACGGCGAAAACGGGTGCTGCTAGTTGCGCGGCGACGAGGAACACACGACAGCGAGCGCTTGTGCTCGAGGCGGTTCGCTCGCTTCATAACCACCCCACTTCAGCAGACGTGTACGACGCGGTGCGCGAGAAGCACCCGAGCATCTCGCGGGCGACGGTGTACCGCAACTTGAACGTGCTGACCGAGCAGGGCGAGGTGCTCCATATCCCCGTGGCGGGGGGTGCCGACCGCTATGACTTCCGCTGCGATTGCCACTACCACGCGATCTGCCGCGAATGCGGTGTTGTCTACGACGTCGAGATGCCGAGCGAGGGCCTGCTTTCGAGCGTGCGCGACACCCACGGGTTCCAGATCGAGGGCTTCGACATCATCTTCACCGGCCTGTGCCCCGATTGCGCAAACCCCAAGGAATAGCTAGCGAAACAACATCCTAAGCCGCATAATGGACAACGCGCGAAAGGGGTTCGCGCGTTCAGAGCGGACAATAGGGGACGTACGTGGAGAATAAAGCAGCGGGAATCAGTTGGGCCTTGTCGAGCATCGGCAATAGGCTTCCGCAGCTTCGATATCTAAGCTATAGCTTTTACGGAGCATGGATCCTGCTTTCCGTGACGGGGGTCGATCTGGTTTCCCTTTCGGGGGCTGACGACGCCGTATCGCGTTTCTTGCGCAACTATATGCTCTCCGGCATCCCGCTGACCGCGTGCCTGTTTTTGGCAGGTGCGTTCGACTCGTTTTTCAACAGGCGCATTGCGCACGGTCCGCTGGCGATCGTCATGGCCATCATCGCCTCGGTATCCACGTTTATCGTCGCGACGGGTTATGGCACTGGAAGCCTCGCTTATGACGTCGCCATGGCGGGAACGGGTCTCGGCACGGCGTTCGTGTGCTTGCGCGTCGGTCTGGTGACCAGCCGTCTGAGCGGCACGGAGGCGTGCATCACCATCAGCAGCGCAGCGCTTCTCTCCTTCCTCATTTACTTTGCGGTGAAGGGTGCTCCGGGCGACATCTCGATTGTCCTCGTGTCGCTTTTGCCGTTCGCGTCGGTGTTCTGCTCGTTCTGCGTGCCCGATGAGGTGAGCGAGTCCGACCCACTTGAAGAGGCAATCAGCATCGACAAGCTGCCACGTGGGTTCTTCGTGCGCCTTGTCCTTGCCGTGTGCGCGTTTGCGCTGGCTGCAGGCGTGTCGAAGGGCATCGGCATGATCGTCGTCAGTGGCGCGTCGACGCCGATCGAATGCATCATCTCGATTGTGTGCATCGCGGGCTTCATCTTGGGGCTATGCCTGCTCCTTCGCACGCGCAACTTCAACGTGAGCTCGCTTTATCTGCCGATCGGCCTGCTCATGGCGTTCGCGATGCTCGTCACGCCGGTGCTGGGCTCCCCCGACATCGTGCAGAGCGCGATCACGGGCGTGCTGTACAACATCTTCGTGATCGTGGTGTGGTGCTTGCTCGTCGACCTTGCGGGTCGAACGACGCTCACTCCCACGCGCGTGTTCGGCTTCGGGCGCGGCGCGTCGGCTCTCGGCACGACGGTCGGCGTCGTGGTGGTGATGCTGAACCAGGGGCTTTTCTCGGGCGATTCCGTTTACTACGTGGCCTATCTTGCCGTCATGAGCGTCCTTCTCGTGCTTGCGTTCACCTTGGCGCTTTCCACGGGCACTATCGAGCGGGCGCTCGATGTGATGCTCGCGAAGCAGGAGCAGCAGGCGGTCGAGCGCTTAAGCCAGCGCGCCGCCGAAGGACAAGTCCCTAACGAATCGACGACAAATGTCGAACGGGCAAATACCCCCGAGGAGGCGCCCGGTGCGCTTTTCGATCGCGCATGCACGACGCTCGCTTCGGAGGCGAAGCTGACGGCGCGCGAGACGGAAGTGCTCGCCTTGCTCGCGCGCGGCAGAACGATCGGATACGTTGCCGACGAGTTGGTCATCGCGCAGAACACGGCGAAGGGCTACGTGAAAAACGTGTACGCAAAGCTTGGCATCCATTCGCGCCAAGAGCTCATTGATGCGGTCGAGGAGCTTTATCTGCGGATGTAGTCGCGGCGGGCTTGATGACCTTCTGCGCAAGGGAGGTGCCCCCGCATGCAGGGCACGCACCTGCCCCCACGGGTACCTCCGTCCCGCAGCTTTTGCACACCACGACGACCTTGATCGAGAACATGCCGCACTTGTTGCAGTGCGTGCAGGTGTAACACGACATAGTCTCCCTCCTTTTCCCGCTATATAGCATACCCTACTTTCTTTCCGCAGGTGAGACCCGTAGGGGGGAGTCCGACCCCCCGCTATGGGGGGTTTGCGTCCCGAAGCGTGGGAATGCCTGAAACACCCCGCGACGGGTCTTTCTCCCCCCAGCTCCCAAAGCGTAGAGTTCGGGTTGCTCGAAATGACGCGAGGGTCTGGCGAGGCCTTCGCGAAAACCGACGAAGGAGGGGGAGTGTAATGGGAGAAACTTGCGCTTCGTGCAAGCCATTCATCACCGAAGAAGACGGGGTATTGAAAGTCCGCACCTGCGCATGGTCGCCTCCGGGAGACCATCCGGTTGGATGCGGCATGTTCATCCATGTGAAGGACGGCAAGATTGTGAAGGTGGAAGGCGACCCGAGCCATCCGATCACGCAAGGCCGTCTGTGCCCGAGATGCATCGCGCTCGACGAGGTCGTCTACCACAAGGACCGTCTGCTGAGCCCCATGAAGCGTGCCCGCGAAGATCGCGGTAAGGATACGTGGGAGAAAATTTCTTGGGATGAGGCCTACGATTTGCTCGAGGAGAAGATTCGCGGTTTCCAGGAGAACTACGGTGCCGAGTGCATCTTCACGCTGACGGGCACGGGTCGCGAGTCGACGCTTTATGCCCCGGTGTACGGCCCGGCTATCATGAACACGCCGAACGGTGCATCGACCTATCCGTTCTCGGGCGAGGCGTGCTACGGCCCGCGCGCTACCATCGTGAACTACCTGCTGGGTGCAGGCGTGCCCGAAATCGACTCCGCGCAGTTCTTCCCGGATCGCTACGACGATCCGCGCTGGGTTTGCCCGAAGTACATCATGGTGTGGGGCAAGGACCCGCTCTACTCGAGCCCCGACGGATTCTTTGGCCACAGCATCATCGATATCATGAAGCGCGGTGCGAAGATCATCACCGTCGACCCGCGTCTGACCTGGCTCGGCGCGCACTCGGAATACCACCTGCAGCTGCGCCCCGGCACCGACGCTGCTGTCGGCATGGGCTTTTTGAACGTCATCATCTCCGAGGACCTCTACGATCATGATTTCGTCGAAAAGTGGTGCTACGGCTTCGAGGAGCTCTCCGAGGCGGTGAAGCCTTGGACGCCCGAGAAGGTCGAGGAGGTTTCCTGGGTCGACCCCGAGCAGCTCGTGGGAGCCGCACGCGCCTTCGCGACGAATGCGCCTTCTACCGCGACCTGGGGCGTTGCGCTTGACCAGTCCAAGCAGTCCACGCAGGCGGCACAGTGCTTCATGGCGATTTGCGCCATTTGCGGCTACATCGACGTGCCCGGCGGAATCACCATCACGAAGCCTACGAGCTTCATCGGTCAGTGGCGCTATGACATGTCCGACACGCTCACCGAGGGCATGGCGGAGAAGCATATCGTTGACCCCACGGGCAAGTACCGCATGTTCAACACGGGCGCTGCCATGGGCGGCGTTCAGGGCGACACGCTTCTGAACTGGCTCGAGGGCATGTACAAGGATTATCCCGAGTATTACCCGCTGCGCATGTGCTGGCTTATCGGCTCGAACCCGCTCGCCTGCATGGCTGACCAGCCGCAGCGTTGGTACGCGGCGATGAAGGACCTTGATTTCATCGTGGCGCAGGACATCTTCATGACCCCGACCATCATGGGCCTGTGCGATTTGGTCTTGCCGCTTTCGACCTTCGCCGAGCACGATGGCCTGGTCACGCCGAACTACGGGCGCAATCAGCACTTCGTGGGCGCTATGAACACCGCGGTGGAGAACCCCAACACGAAAAGCGACCTCGAGATCTTAGTCGACATGGGCAAGCGCATGCGCCCCGAGATTTGGGGAGACTTCACCACGATTGATGACTTCTTCGACACCAAGCTGAAGGAGAACTACGGCTACGGCATCGAGGAACTGCGCGAGAAGTCCGTCATCCAAGCCGACTACAAGTACCGCAAGTACGAGACAGGCGATTTGCGCGACGACGGGCAGCCCGGTTTCCAGACGGTCACCGGCCGCGTGGAGCTGTACTCCTACGTGCTCGAGGCCTATGACGAAAAGCCGGTTCCCTATTTCGAGGAACCTGACTACAGCCCCGTGTCCCAACCGCCTGAGGTCGTGGAGAAGTATCCGCTCGTCTATACCACGGGCGGCCGCCATATCAGCGCTTTCCACTCCGAGCACCGACAGGTTCCCTCGCTGCGCGCGCTGCATCCCGATCCGCTTGTGACCATCAACCCGGCAACGGCCGAGAAGTACGGCATCCGCGAAGGCGACTGGGTGCGCGTCGAGACCATGTTCGGCAAGTGCACGCAGAAGGCGCACCTCACCTACGAGGTCAACGAGAAGACCGTTCACGTGGAACACGCTTGGTGGTTCCCCGAGCAGGACGGCGAGGCTCCTAACCTCTTCGGCGTGTTCGACGCGAACGCCAACAACCTCATTCCGCACGAGAGCGTCGGCGTCACCGGATATGGCGCGCCGTACAAGAACGGCATCTGCTCCATCACGCGCGTCGACAGCATGAAAGACTAGGGGGTGTGCGACATGCAACATGCGATGATCATCGATTACAAGTACTGCACCGGATGCGAATCCTGCGTCGTCTCCTGCGCGAAGGAAAAAGGCCTTGGCGCTGAAGAGTGGGGCATGAAGGTCGAGCAGATCGGCCCGAACAAGATCGGCGGCAAGTGGGAATGGGACTACGTTCCCGTGCCGTCCCGGGCGTGCGATTTGTGCGCCGAGCGCCGCGAAGCGGGCAAGGTGCCGCTGTGCGAGTTGCACTGCCTGGCGAAATGCATCGAGGTCGTGCCCGTCGAGGACGTCTCGAAGCGCATGGCCGACCTCGGCGAGCACAAGGTGTGCTGCTTCATGCCTTAGGCATCGTAAGGAAACCATCCATCCCTCACATGCGCGGTCCGTTTCCCTCGCTTAGACGGACCGCGCACTCCCCAAACAGCAAAACCCATCACCCTCATATGACGCGCCTTGCGACGTGAAGGAGGTTCTATGCCTCAGAAAAGACAAGGGTTCACCACCATGGTCGACCTTGCCGAGTTCGAGAAAACCACCTGGGCATTTCTCACAAACATCAAGATGACCTGGCAATACGACGGGATGGCGTACCTGTTTCGCGAAGCGGGAATCCCACTTTACGGCATCGACCGCGGAACTACGAAGATGAACCACCCCATTGCAGCGATGGCAATCCCCATGAGCAAAGACAAGAACTACGGGGTTGACATATACGTGCCCGTCGACCGCAAGAAGAAGGCGGCTTCCCTCATTGAGGACGAGGAGAAGCTTGCCCGGGCGGCCGAGCTCGAAGCCGAGGTCGGAGGCGAGGCGCATGCGAGATTCAACGAAGAGGCGACGGAGAAGAAGGCGTCGTATCTCGAGATGAAAAAGGAAAGGAGGAGGGCGAAAAGGGGACTTATTTTCACGAAACTGCGCTCGCTCGGCGGTAGCGCGTCATAAGGGGACGCTTTCGCCGGTCGATCGCAACGATCCGATCCGATTGTTATCTCAGAAAGGAAGCGGCAATGCTTCAAACCATTGAAGATACCGCCCCCTCGAAAAAGGGGAACGGCCTCCATTACGCATTCATCATCTGCCTTGGTGGCTTCTTGACGCAGGCCATCGTCTTGAGCTGCCAGCGACTTCCTGCGGTCGCGCTCGAGCCGATCCGCCAGACGCTCGGTGTGAGCTACGCTGATGTCGGCCTTATCACCTCGGTGTTCATGATTTTCTACGCAGGCTTGTCCATCGTATGGGGCATGCTCGGCGACAAGATCGGCACCCGTTGGGCGATGACCATCGCCTGCGGACTCGCCTCCGTCGGCGCGCTGCTGTTCGGCTTCTTCGCCCAGTACGGGTTGCCGGTCGCAATCGGCACCTGGGCTATCGCGGGCGTCGGCACGGCTGGCCTGCTTATGGCCATTCTGCCGAAGATTGTTTCCCGCTGGTTCGCCCCGCACCGCCGCGGCTTCGGCATGAGCCTCATTACGCCGGGCGCGAACTTCTCGGCGATCATCTTAGGCATCATTGCACCGCTTATCATCGGTGCGATGGGCTGGCAGTGGACCTACGTGATCTTCGGCATCGTGTTCGCCGTGATCACGGTCTTCGTGGCGATGTTCTTCCGCGAAGGACCCGAGGAGAAGGGTCTTGCACCCTACGGCGCTCCTGCAGGCACGCAGGCGGCTCCCGCGCCGAAGCTTGAGGAGCAGAAGTCGGGCAAGGTCGGCGCAGGCGAGGCGCTCAAGCGCGTGCTCAAGATGCCGATTTCCTGGCACTTCGGTATCTTCTACATCGTCTATCAGATTGGCTACATGGCGGCGACCCAGTACTACGTGGCTTCCATCCAGTCCGCCGGCTTCGATTTGGCCTCCGCGTCGCTCGCCATCACCTGGGGCGGCATCCTGACCATCATCTGCGAGCTTATTCTGGGCACGCTCTCCGACCATGTCGAGCGCAAGAACGTCATCGCCGCAGTGGTCGCGCTCTCCGGCATCTTCGGCCTGGCTTACTTCTTCTACCTGACGAACACGCCTTCGCCCTCGCTTATGATCTGCTGGATCTTCGTCGCGATCATCTCTGCGACGACGAGCGTCATCACGGTTATCATGACCACGGCGGGCGAGTACTACACCGACGACATCCGTGCGACGGGCACGGGCTTCATCGGCACGGTCAACGTTGTCGGCCGCTACCTCGGCCCGTGGCTTGCCGGTATGCTCATCGACGCGACGGGCGTTGTGGGCAACTCCTTCGGCATCGTCGGCGTGACGATGCTCATCGCGGCGGTCATCGCGTTCACCTTCCCGCGCCTTCGCAAGAAGGAGGCGTAAGAAAACGACCTCGGAATCGGGCTTCCGCGCTGCCCGACGCAGCGCTCGAGCTTGAGGGCGGGTCGGTTTCGATGCCAAGGCTTTAAGAGCCGGCAGCAGCACCGAGCGTGCGGTTGTCGGCTCTTTTTGTGCATTCGCGAGCCTTGCAATTTCGTTTCGCCGAGGCGTGCCGGCCCGTGGTATACTAGCCAAGCTTATGGGAAAACCCATAGGCGGTAAGTAATGTTGGCCCCCGAGACATGTTTTTTGCGCGGCCGGCAGCCTTCGGGCAGGTCGGTTTCTACTACGTACGAACATGGTTTACACGTAAGCAATCAATCATGGCGAAGGGTCCCCGGAATTTGAAGGTTCGAAAGGGGTCCGTTTTGACCGAAATTAAGAACACTTCCGTCATCGACTTCACCGACATTTCCGACGAGGAAATGAACAAGATGATCGATGGCACGCTGACCGACTTCGATGAGGGCGATCTCGTCGACGGCACCGTGGTGAAGATTGAGCACGACGAGGTGCTCGTCGACATCGGATTCAAGAGCGAGGGCGTTATCCCCGTTCGCGAGCTCTCCATCCGCAAGGATGCCGATCCGTCTGAGATCGTCAACCTTGGCGACAAGATCGAGGCTCTCGTTCTCCAGAAGGAAGACAAGGACGGTCGTCTGATCCTCTCCAAGAAGCGTGCCGAGTACGAGCGCGCCTGGATCAGCGTCGAAGAGAAGTTCAAGGCCGGCGAGACGGTCACCGGCGAGGTCATCGAAGTCGTCAAGGGCGGCCTCATCCTCGACATCGGCCTTCGCGGCTTTTTGCCCGCATCCCTCGTGGACCTTCGCCGCGTGAAGGATCTCGACATGTACCTGGGCACCGAGATCGAAGCCCGCGTCATCGAGATGGACCGCAACCGCAACAACGTCGTGCTTTCCCGCCGCGTGCTGCTTGAGGAAGGCCGCAAGAATGAGCGCGCCGAGATCCTGTCTAAGCTTTCCAAGGGCATGCGTCTCAAGGGCACCGTTTCCTCCATCGTCGACTTCGGCGCCTTCGTCGATCTCGGCGGTATCGACGGTCTGGTTCACATCTCCGAGCTCTCCTGGAACCATGTCAACCATCCGTCCGAGGTCGTCAAGGTTGGCGACGAGGTTGAGGTCGAGGTTCTCGACGTCGATCTGCAGCGCGAGCGCATCTCCCTCGGTCTCAAGCAGACCACGGAAGATCCCTGGGTCAAGCTCGTCGAGGAGTACCCGGTCGGCTCCATCGTCGACGGCAAGGTCACCAAGATCGTTCCGTTCGGCGCGTTCATCGAGCTCGGCAACGGCATCGAGGGCCTGGTGCACATTTCCGAGATGGCTATGCGCCACATCGACACCCCGGCGCAGGTCGTCAAGCCTGGCCAGGACGTCAAGGTGAAGGTCATGGAGATTAGCCCCGAGCGTCGTCGCATCTCCCTGTCCATGAAGGCTGCCGCTGAGGAACTCGGCTACGAGATCGAAGTGGACGAGTCCGTCCAGGTCGAGGAGAAGCCGGCCAAGAAGCGTGAGAAGAAGGCTGAAAAGCCCGCCGAGGAGCAGGACGCCGAATAGCTCCAACTCGCATAGCGCGAACGTAAAAGGAACCCGTTATCTGGCGGGTTCCTTTTTTCTAAAGGGGCGGGTAATTTCGATGGCTATCTTGCCTATTGTGTCGTTTCGCCTTCGCCCCATGAGGCGCCAATACGTGTATTATGGTACGAAGAAGGTGTCAAACGGACGAGGAGGCAGGTCATGAAAAAGCTGTTCATCATCGGCGGGATGGGCGCTGGCAAGTCTACAGCGAGAAAAGCCCTCGTTGAACAGGGGCTTCCTTATATCGATTTAGATCACGTCGGGCATGAGGTGCTCGCTTGGGATACGGTGAAGGATGAGATTCGCGAAACCTTCGGAGACGATGTCTTCGGCGAAGACGGGGCAATCGATCGCAAGAAGCTTGCGGCGAAGGCGTTCGCGTCGCCGGCGGAAACGCGCAAGCTCAACCGCATCACGCTTCCTCGCATCGAGGAGTTGTTCTCCGACCGCATCGACGAGTTCGAACGCCAGGGGAACAAGGCCGTCGTGGTCGAGCAGTCGGTGTTCAAGAACCGCCAAGGCTCGCTTGCCTATTGCGCCGACGTGGTGATCGCCATCATCGCGCCGCTCGAGCTGCGCGTTGAACGTGCGGTGGCTTCGGGATTCTCCGAGATTGACGTGCGTCGCCGCATCGCCCGCCAGATCACGGATGCCGACCGCATCGAGGCCGCAGACGTCGTCTTCAGCAACGATAGCACGCCGGAGGTGCTGCACGACAAGATGCTGAAGTGGTGGAAAGAGTACGAGAAGACGATTTAGAGTTCGAACACTTGTTCTAGTAATGATTCTGTGATAGACTAGCCTTCCCGAAACAGGGGAAGGCTAGTTTTTATTTGGCGCCGGGCGTGGGGGGCTTGTTAGCTGCCTCCTCTTGGTGAAGGACGTGGTGCTCTGATGTCAACGCATCTTCAAAATATCGAAGGCCTGGAAATGGAAGGCAAGCTGCCGGAGGTTCGCTTGTCCAACACGCCGTTTCAGGTCGTCTCGCCGTACGAGCCAGCGGGCGACCAGCCCAAGGCGATTGAAGAGCTTGCCCGCGGCATCGAAGAGGGCATGCGCTACCAAACGCTTCTAGGCGTCACGGGCTCGGGCAAGACGTTCACCATGGCGAAAACCATCGAAGCGGTCCAAAAGGCCACACTTGTCCTCGCCCCCAACAAGACGCTTGCCGCGCAGCTCGCAAGCGAGCTCAAGGAATTCTTCCCGAACAACTCGGTGGTTTACTTCGTTTCCTACTACGACTATTACCAGCCCGAGGCATACGTCCCCTCTTCCGACACCTTCATCGAGAAGGACGCCTCAATCAACGAGGAGGTCGAGAAGCTGCGCCATGCGGCCACGTCAGCTTTGCTTTCGCGTCGCGACTGCATCGTGGTCGCCTCGGTGAGCTGCATCTACGGCATCGGCAGCCCGATGGATTACGCGGGGCTGGCCGTCTTTCTCGACAAGGAGAAGCCGGCCGAGCGCGACGACGTCATCCACGAGTTGATCGACATCCAATACGATCGCAACGATTACGAGCTCAAACGCGGCACCTTCCGCGTTCGCGGTGACTCACTCGACGTGTTCCCGCCATATGCCGACAACCCCATCCGCGTGGAGTTCTGGGGTGACGAGGTTGAGACGATTGCCGAGATCGACAACGTCACGGGCGAGGTTCTCAACGAATACGAGGCCCTTCCTATTTGGCCTGCTTCCCACTACGTTACCGCACGTCCGAAACTTGATCGGGCAATCGGCACTATCCAAGACGAACTGCGCGAGCGATTGCGGCAGTTCAAGGAGGAAGGCAAGCTTCTCGAAGCGCAGCGCTTGGAGATGCGCACGAATTACGACCTGGAAATGATCGAGACGATGGGCTTCTGCTCGGGAATCGAGAATTACTCGCGCCATCTTGACGGGCGCGCTCCAGGCGAGCCCCCGTATACGCTCATCGACTACTTCCCGAAAGACTTTCTGTGCATCATCGACGAGAGCCACGTCACGGTGCCGCAGATTCGCGGCATGCACGAAGGAGACCGCTCGCGCAAGATTACGCTTGCCGAACACGGTTTTCGCCTGCCGAGCTGCCTGGACAACCGACCGCTGCGCTTTGACGAGTTCGAGGATCGCGTCCCGCAGTTCGTTTATGTGTCAGCGACGCCCGGCGACTACGAAGAGAAGGTGAGCCAGCAGACGGTCGAGCAGATCATTCGCCCGACCGGCTTGCTCGACCCCGAAATCATCGTGCGCTCAAGTGCGAGCCAGATCGACGACATCATCGACGAGGCGAGGGAGCGGGCAGAGCGCGACGAACGTACGCTTATCACCACGCTCACCAAGAAGATGGCGGAAGATCTGACCGACCACCTCCTCGATCGCGGCCTGAAGGCGCGCTACATGCATTCCGACATCGCCACGCTCGAGCGCGTCGAGATTCTCAGCGCGCTCAGGCGCGGCGAGTTCGACACGCTTGTGGGCATCAACCTTCTGCGCGAGGGCCTCGACTTGCCCGAGGTGTCGCTCGTGGCCATCCTCGACGCCGACAAGGAAGGCTTCCTGCGCAACTACCGCTCACTCATCCAGACGATCGGCCGCGCGGCTCGAAACGCGAATGGCCAGGTCATCATGTATGCCGACAAAACGACGGACTCCATGGACAAGGCTATCGCCGAGACGAGGCGCCGTCGTGCCATCCAAATGGCCTACAACGAGGAGCACGGCATCACGCCGCAGACTATCCGCAAGAAGGTCAGCGACATCATGAGTTCGGTTGCGGAAATATCGAATACGACGGCCGAGCAGGTGAACAAGGAGCTCGCCTCGCTGTCGAGGGAAGAGGTACTCCGCGTCATCTCAAGCATGGAAGACGACATGGCGGCGGCATCGCGCGAGATGGATTTCGAGCGGGCGGCGAGCTTGCGCGATCAAGTGGTGCAGCTGAAGGCCCAGTTCGAAGGCTCAAGCGAGGACGACGTGTTGAAGGAGTTGAAGCGAAGCGCTCGAAAGGGGAGCGCGTTCGGCAATCGCAAGAACGCAGCCTATGGTTCGAGCCGCAGAAGCTAGGCGCGCGGCGGGCTGCGAGGGACGGCAGTTGGGCGATGCGCGCCTTGTCGAAGCGCTGCGGATGGCCGCAGGCTCTCAAGCGCGATATCGTGTTGGCAGTGTGCGTTCTGGTAACGATGGGCGGACTCGGCGTGCGTTGGCAGGCGACGGATTCCCTTGCTTAGAGCTCGTCGGTGTCGAGCCAGATGGTGAAGGGCCCGTCGTTAACTAGCGATACCTCCATCATCGCGGCGAACTCGCCCGTCTCGACGCGAGGTACGTCCTTGCGCGCCTGGGAGACGAACAGCTCGTAGAGGCGTTTCGCTTCGGTGGGCGCGCCTGCGTCGGCGAAGGAGGGGCGATTCCCCTTCTTGCAGCTAGCGTAAAGGGTGAATTGGGAAACGACGAGCACCTCGCCCGACACATCGGCGAGCGAAAGGTTCGTCTTGCCCGCCTCGTCTTCAAAGATGCGCATCTTCGAGATTTTGCCCCACAGCTTGTCGACCTGCGCTTCGGTGTCGTTCGTGCCGACGCCGAGCAGGATGAGCAACCCGGTGCCGATAGACCCGACGGTTTTCCCGTCGATATCGACCTGGGCATGGGTGACTCGTTGGATAAGGGCGCGCATGGATGCTCCTTTGGATTCGCGGGCAATGAGTGAAAGTGTACTACGACATGCCTTCTTTAGCATCTTTGAAAAACGGAAACATTTGTTCGAAAAAGATGACGAATCATAGGGTATACTGTGCGGCAAGAAAGACGAGGCTCGGCCGTTAGGCCGCAGTGCCCTGCGCTGGGATTTGAGGAAGTCGCCTCAGGCGTCGAGGTGCGAGGCGTCGCGGCGTGCGGGAAGCTGCCTCGGCACCGCGTTGCACAGTGCAGGGCAAGTTCGGGAAAGATAGGAGATGCGATGATCGACGAAATCCATGTCAGTAACGTGGCGCTCATTCGGGACGCGTCCTTTTCCCCTTCTCGCGGGCTCACTGCAATCACCGGCGAAACGGGGGCGGGAAAGACGGCGCTCCTTTCGGCATGCAAGCTCCTTGTTGGCGAGCGTGCAGACAAAACCGCAGTTCGTGAAGGTTCTGACGGCCTATCGGTCGAAGGCCGTCTCTTCTTCGACAGCATTGCCGACATCCCCGAGGGGGTAGAGCTCGAAGATGGCGAGGCGGTTGTTTGCCGTCGTGTCAGCATTGACGGCCGCTCCCGTGCGTCGATCAACGGCCACATGGCAAGTGCGAAGGAAATCGCCCGCCTCGTCGCGCCGACGCTCGATCTGTGCAGTCAACATGAGCACCAGGCCCTTATGCGCCCCGCAACGCATCTTTCCCTGCTTGACGCTTGGGCGAGGGATTCCATTAGCGAGGCTCACGCCAACTACCTTTTGGCATTCGAAGCGGCGAAGCGCGCCGCTGACGAGCTTTCGCGCGTAAAAGCTGCTGGTGAGGCGTCGACGGCGAGGCTCGACGAGGCCCGCTTCACGCTCCAGCGCATCGACTCGGTCGGCGTTTCTGACGAAGGGGAATACGAGGAGCTTGCCGCGCGTCTCGAGAAGGCGGAAAACGCGGAATCGCTCGTGTCCGCAACGAACTGTGCCTACGAATCGCTTTCGGGCGAGGGGGGCGCCATCGATGCGCTCGATGCGGCGGCAAGCGCGCTCGAAGGTGTGTCGGCGTACGACAAGACGCTTGCGGATCTGGCGAGCTCGTTGCGCGAGTCGAGCTACGTGCTCGAGGACGTCTCCCGCGAGGCGCTGTCGTATCGCGATTCGGTCGAGTTCGACTGCGACGCGCTTGAGGAGGCTCAGGAACGCATGGCGGCGCTTCAAGGGCTCCTTCGCGCGTTCGGTCCTCGGCTTTCAGACGTTATCGCTGCGCGCGAGGAGGCGGCGGAGCTGGTCTCCCTCGTCGACGATGCGGAGGAGCGGGAGCGGGCGGCAGTTCGGGCCCTCGAGGCGGCAGAACGGGAACTTGTCGAAGCGGCGTCGGCGCTCGATGCGGCCCGTCGTAAGATGGCGCCGCGCTTTGCCCAGGCTGTTTCGAAGGTGATGGCGCGCCTTGAAATGGGCAGCGCATCCCTGGAATGCGAAGTGGGCGAGCTTCCGCGTGAGAAGTGGACGAAGGAAGGCCCCCATCAGGTTGAATTTATGTTTCGTCCCGGAAGCGGCATGCAGGCCCGCCCGCTTGCGCGCATCGCGTCGGGTGGCGAGGTCAGCCGCGTGATGCTCTCCATCAAGGTGGCGCTCGGCGAGGCGGACAGCGTCGACACGCTCCTCTTCGACGAGGTCGATGCTGGTGTCGGCGGTGCGACGGCGGTGGCTCTTGCCTCCGTTCTCGCCGATTTGGCAAAGACTCACCAGGTGATCGTGGTCACGCATCTGGCGCAGGTTGCTGTTGCCGCCGATGTCCACTATGTCGTGCGCAAGACCCAAGGGGATGTACCCGAGACCTCGCTCTCGGTCGTGTCGGGGGAAGAGAGGGCGTCCGAAATTGCACGCATGCTCTCGGGCGATGTGACGGAAACCTCGCTTGCCCACGCGCGCGAGATGCTGCATAACGCTACTGGCGAGTAGCGCTAACGCTGTTGGAAGCAGGCCTGCCAGGCGCGCTTCCCGCATCGGCCCGCGTATTCACCCGAGCATTCTCGCATGCTTTCGCCCGCGGGCTCTGGCTTAAAGAAAAAAGGTGGCCATCTGGAAGTTTTCCCAGATGGCCACCTTGGTTTCGCGCCGTTCTAATTGTCTTCTGCGCGTTGCCTGTTGTTCAGGGAGCCAGAGACCATGCCGCTTGCTATCTCGCGGCTCGCTACTTGCTCACGCTCGAATCCGCGGGCGGGTCGTATTGCAGAAGCTCGCTTATCGTGACGAAGCGATAGCCCTCCTGCTTCAGCTGGGGAAGGGCTTTCTTCAGCGCTTCCACGGTTTGCGAGCGGTCGCCGCCGCCGTCGTGCATGAGGATGACGCTTCCCGGCTTCGCTTTCATGATGCGGCTCGCGATGGTATCCGCTCCCGGGCGCCGCCAGTCTTCGGTGTCAACGTTCCATCCGATCTCGGCATCGATGTAGGGTTGCAGCGTCCAAACGATATCGCCCTTGAAGTTGCCACCGGGCGCGCGCATGATGCGGACGGGGTCTTCGCCGATGACGTCCTTGATTGCCTGAAAGCCCTTCTCAACTTCTTGAATCTGCTCGTCGGCGGTCATGTACGTCAAGTTCACACCCTGCCCGCTGCCAGCAGCGTGGTCCCACGTGTGCGTGCAGATTTCGTGGCCCTCGTCGTGCGCGCGCTTCACCACATCAGAGTGGTCGGCGATTTGCTTGCCGATGGTGAAGAACGTCGCGTGCGCGTCATTCTCCTTCAGGACGTCGAGGATCTCAGCCGTCGTGTCCTTCCAAGGGCCGTCGTCGAAGGTGAGTGCGATCACCTTGTCGTCGCCGGTGTTCGCGGTGTAGATCTTGTATTCCTCGTTCACTGCGGGAGTTGTGTCCTCGGTCACGGTTTTACCGGAAACCTTGCCGGTTTTCGTCGTGCGCACGCCGTTCTGGCCGTCGATGTACACATGCAGCGAGCCGTTCCAGTAATTGTTGTCCTCGACGCGCTCGTAAGGAATTTCTTCGGTGGACGAATCGTAATCCTCCGTGACGTCGGCGCCGTTTTGGATTTCGACGGCGTCTCCCTTCCTGACCTTCTTCGAGCCGTCGTTGGTGGCGTTCCCGTTGATGGTCGCGGCGAAGCGGTCGCCGCCGCCCTCGGTGATGACGCTCGAGTCAACGGCGAGCAGGTTGCCCGCCGTCGGGGAGGCAAGTCCGTCGTCGATAAGCTTGTCAATCGTCGTGCCGTTGGAGACGGTGTGTTTCGCTCCGTTTACGGTGATGTCGAAAGTGGGCGGGTTCAAAACGAAGAACACACCGATGCCGATGGCGATGATGAGCACCGCCATAACGCCGATGGCAACAGGACCGGGGCGCTTCGAGCGGCGCTCGGTGTAGCGGGAGTAATCGTTGTAGACGGCGGCGTTGGCAGGGTTGTTCCGGTTCGCCTGCGCGCGAGAGCGATTGTACGACGCGGGTCGCACGTTCCCCTGAGCAGTGGGTCGATTCGCCGATGAGCTGGCATGATTGCGCGAAGGCGCACCCTGGCGCATGTGCTGGCGAGGGTTCTGAGAGGGGGCGCGATGCGGCGCGGGCTCGTGCCCAGCTTGCGATGCGCTCCGCGGTCTGGGGGCACCCTGCTGATGGGCGCCTGTTTGCTGTCGGGTGTCAGCGGGGCGCCTGTTCGAAGAGACGTGCCGGGCGTCGTTCCCGGTGGTGCGATGATTCGGGTTTGCGTCAATTCGCCTTCTCGATGAATTTTCCCCAGGCTGCCGACTGTCCCGATAATGGTCTCGGCTAAATTGATCCGTCATGGCGTAAAAGTGCTCCTTATGTAACTGAAGTGCGGACGGACACGCAAATTTCCGCACCTGGAAACGATTATACGCATTCGCGCTGGGTTATGCCGCGTGGCGCTCCATTTCCGAAATATTCAAAAATAATTCTTGACATGTCGCTACGCTCTGCTAAAGTGCAACTCACAACTTAATACGTTGAAACCGATGAGGCGAAGATCAAGCCGTTAAAGCGCTTACAGAGAGCGGGCGTTGCTGGAAGTCCCGTAGAGATGCTGAGCGGTAAATGGATCGCCGAGGGAAAGGGGAAAGGTTGTAAGCCCGCAAGGGAAGCAGCTGAGTATCTGGACCGTGAGCCTGCGTTAAGGGCAGAACATGTGTTGGCATGTTCGTGAGAGGGTTTCCTATGGGAAATCAATAAAGGTGGCACCGCAGATTTCGAATCTGTCCTTTATCTCAAAGGACAGATTTTTTTATTTTGCGGACAGATTGCCACCCGAGATGATTCCCGGGCGATTCCTCATTCGCGTCCAAGCCGGCAAACCGAAAAGTCCGGGGACGGACGAAGACAGGCGGAAAACCGCCAAGAAAGGAATGAGGAATCATGACCGAGAACATTGCAGCAGCGAAGCGCACCATCGCCACCGACCAGAAGAAAGACGGCCTGTCCGTTCGGGACCTTATCTTGGTCGCCGTGCTTATTGCCGCGGGCGCCGTGCTGAAGCTCACCGTTTCGAGCTTTCTCAACTTCGCCGGCATGAAGCCGAACTTCATGATCGCTATGTACTGCCTAGCGATCATCCTCACGCGGCCGAAAATCTACCAATCGGTTGTCATCGGCCTGCTCGTCGGCGTGGTGAGCCAAATCCCCATGCTGAATGCGACGCCGCTGGTGAACATCGCGTCTGAAATGGTCGGCGCGCTTGTATGCGGCATTCTCGTCACCGTGCTTGCCAAGGCGGCGCGCGACAACAAGACCTGCCAAAACGTTGTCTTCCCGATTATCATCACCTTCATCTCCACCGTTTTCTCGGGCTATACCTTCGCGATGATCGTCGGCGTTGCCGTTGCGCACCTTGACCCGCTTGCCGTCTTCGGGGTGTACGCCGTCATGGTGCTTGGAACCGCGACGATGAACGCGGTGCTCGCTGCGATCCTCACCCCGGTCCTGCGCGCGGTTTTGAAGCGCTAGATTGCTCAGTCTGCTAGAAGGGCTATCACTGCGAAGGACATCCCATGATTGAGATTTCACAGTTATCGTTTCGCTATCGGGAGGGGGCCGAGCCCATCCTCAAGGGGATCGACCTCTCCATCCCCGACGGCGCGTTCGTCGGCGTCACGGGTGCCGCGGGCAGCGGGAAGTCGACGCTCACCTACGCAATCAACGGCATCATCCCGCACTGCTACCCAGGCGACTTCTACGGCAGCGTCTGCGTCGACGGGGTCGATACGTGTGAAGCGTCGCTCACGGACATAAGCCGCCTGGTCGGAAGCGTCTGCCAGGACATCGACTCGCAGATGGTGTCATCGGTGGTCGAAGACGAGGTGCTCTACGGCCTGGAGAACTTCGGCGTGCCTAAGGCTGAGATTCCCGCGCGGGTCGACGAGGCGCTCGCCGCTATGGGCATCGCCGACTTGCGCGACCGGAGCATCGCCGAGCTTTCCGGTGGTCAGAAGCAGAAGGTCGCGGTCGCGTCGGTGCTCGCGCTGAAGCCGCGCGTGCTCGTGCTCGACGAGCCGACGGCTGAGCTTGACCCCGCGTCGTCGGTTGCCGTGTTCGACCTGCTCAAGCGCTACTCGGTCGAACATGGGACAACCATTATCGTGGTCGAACAGAAAATCGCCCTGCTCTCCGAGTACGCCGACACGCTCGTTATCGTCGACGAGGGGGAGATTCGCTTTTGCGGCACTCCCCACGAGGTGCTTGAGCATTCCGACGAGCTTCTCGAGATCGGGGTGAACTGCCCGCGCTCGACGAGCCTTGTCAACAGGCTGCGCGCCCGCGGGCTGGTGTGCGGGCCGGCGGTATGCACCGTCGAGGGCGCCGTTGCCGCGTGCAAGGGGCTTCTTACGGGGAAGGAGGTTCTCGCATGATTGAGTTTCGCCAGGTGAGCGCTTCATACGATGGGGAGCTTGCCATTTTGTACGACGTGAGCTTCGCGGTGGACGATGGGGATTTCGTCGCCTTCGTCGGAACGAACGGCGCGGGGAAATCCACCACGATGCGCCTGATCAACGGCCTTTTGAAGCCGACATCAGGCGAGGTCCTGATTGACGGGGTGCCGACCTCGCAGCTGAAAACGAGCGAGCTCGCCTCGAAGGTGGGCTTCCTGTTCCAAAACCCCGATCGGCAGATTTGCTGCAAGACGGTGCGCGAGGAGCTGCTGTTCGGCTTTGTTGCCCAGGGTCGCGCAGATGCTGACGCTGAGGCAAAGGTCGACGCGATGATCGAGCGCTTCGGGTTCGACGGCGATGCCGAGCCCTTTCTCTTGAACCGCGGGACGCGCCAGCTTTTGGCACTCGCGTCGATCATCGTGCTCGAGCCGCCTATCGTCGTGCTCGACGAGCCCACGACGGGCCTTGATTTCCGCGAGTGCGCCAAGGTGATGGAGGTGGTCTCCGATCTGAACGCCCTCGGCACCACCGTTGTCATGGTATGCCACGACATGGAGGTTGTCGGCGACTACGCAACACGCGTGATCGCCATGACCGCAGGTCAGGTTGTTGCCGATGGTGCGACGTTCGACGTGCTTCGCGATGCGGACGTGCTTTCCCGCGCGCATCTTTTGCCGCCGCAAATCGTCGAGGTGTCGATGCGGCTTGTGCAGGAAGGCGCGGTTTCGCCCGCATCTCCTGTCGCATGCGCGAACACGCTTGACGACATGGAGCGTGCGCTCGCGGATGAAGTTGGCGCGCGCGGGGAAGGAGATGTCGAATGAAGGGATTCCTCGAATACGTGCCGGGCGAGAGCTTTTTGCACACCATGAATCCGGTAGCGAAGCTCGCGGCAGCATTTCTGCTGGTCATTGTCTGTTTTACGACAAGCAACTTCATCCTTTTGGCCGTGGTGATCGTGCTCGATGTTGTCATGGCCGTGCAGTGCAAGATGGTCCCGCAGACGATCGGCCTGGCAAAAGCAGTCGCCGCGTTTTCTGTCGTCCTCGCGCTCATTGCGCTTCTGTTCACGCCGCAGGGCGACGTGCTCGCGCCCCTGCCCTGGGGCTATATCGGCACGGTGAGCGTGCTGAACGCCGTGCTCATTGTGGTGCGCCTGGTTGCCTGCGCGGTGCCGCTGTTCCTCGTGTTCTATGTGACCAAGCTCACCGACATGGCGAATGCGCTGGTCAAAGTGTTGCATGTGCCGTACAAGTATGCCTTTACCTTCATGTCGACGGTGCATTTCATCCCCGTGTTCATGAACGACATGGCGGGCATCATGGAGGCGCAGACGGCGCGCGGCGTGGAGTTCGATGGCGGCCTCGTGAAAAAGGTGCGGCTCATGATTCCCCTGTGCGTGCCGCTTCTGGTGTCGTCGGTGCGCAAGACGAATAGCGCCGCCATCGCCGCCGAGGTGCGCGGTTTCAACCTGCGCACACGCGAGAGCGGCTTCAAGGAGTACCCCTTCTCAGGCACCGACTTCGCCGTAATGGTCGCCTGCGCGTTGCTGCTTGTTGCGGCAATCGTGCTCGGCGTGCTGCTGTAGGCGGACGGCTGTCGCTGGTTGGCGCGGTGTTCGGCATCTAAGCCAGGCGGCCCGCAGCGCCAATGAATAGTGTTGCGGGCGGTTGGCGGTTCGCGGAAACGAGGAAAGCCTCCGTAACCGGCGGCCGCCTGGGCTCCGCGGGAGCAAGACGCCTGCTTCGTGGTCAACTGAGCGAGTTGTGCACTGTTGGATTGTCGAAATCGGGCCGTTTCAGCGCCGCCAACCCAACCTTGCGTGGCCCGAATCGGCGTTTTCCCAGGTCGGCAAAAGTCGCGCTTTCGTCCAGCCCGAATGCAGGCGCGCACAGCTCGTCCAGTTGACCACCAACTACGGGTTTGCCTCTATTCGCCGAGGATCTCGCGGTAGGTCTGCTCGTCTTTCTCGGTGTACACGTCGAAAATGACGTGCATATCGGCCCTGGGGTTGGCGTCAAGCCAGGCCCGCACCGTGTCGACGGCGATGTGGGCGGCTTCTTCTTGCGGGAACCCGAATACGCCGGTGGAGATGCAGCAGAAGGCGATGGACTTGCAGCGTCGCTCCGCCGCTGCGTCAAGGCAGTTCCGATAGCTTGCGGCAAGGAGTCGCTTGTGCTGCTCGGTGGGCTTCCCGTTTTCCACAATCGGCCCAACGGTGTGGATGACCAGGCTCGATGGCAGGTTGTATGCCGAAGTGACTTTCGCCTGGCCGGTAGGTTCCTCATGACCTTGCGCCCTCATGATCGCCGCGCACTCGATGCGCAGCTGCACGCCCGCAAACGTGTGAATCGCGTTGTCGATGCAGTAATGGCCAGGCACCCAGCATCCCAGGAGCTGCGAATTCGCGGCGTTCACGATGGCGTCGGCCGCCAGTGTGGTGATGTCTCCGCGCCATACGGCGAAGCGCGGGTCGCTCTCGCACGGGGGGATGAGCCCAGCGTAGGTGATGCCTTCCTCGTCGATGATTGCGTGCAGCAGTTTGTCCTGCTTGGCGAGGAACTCGCCGCTCACGTGCTCGGGCAGGCGCGTGTTGCACAGCGCGCGGAAAAGGTCCCACGCCTCGCCGAAAGTTCCGGGAATGGGGCAGGTCGCGAGCTCGTCGCCGGTGTTCGTGCGCTCTTCTTGCAGCTCGGTGATGAGGAAACGAAGGTCTTCTTCGATGGTGGACATGGCGTGCTCCTTATCGTCGTTTGCGGAAATCCTATCATAAGCTGCGCGAAGAGGGCCGACTCACGCTGCCCTTGCCGCTCAAAAGCGTTTGAGCGGGCACAGCTTCCGTGTAAAGTGATAGACTGCATCTAGTATTAAATCGAAGCAGGTATCTTTGCTGATTCGAAGGATCGAGACCGAGGAGGTCGCATGGACTACCAGGCATACTATCGCAAAGTCGAAGACGGCAACTATCAGGCATACTACGACGCAATCGCCGCCGCCGAGCCGCGCGATCCGCAGGCGACCGCCCGCACGCGCGATGCGGATGGCACGATTCCGGGGCAGGCTCGCGAGCGCATGTTCAACATCGCGGGCGAGATCCAGAACACGTCGCGGGAGTTCGGCGTGCCCTTGCCGCCGCTTCTGGAAGGCTGCACGGTGGTCGATCTGTGCTGCGGCTCGGGCCGCGACACCTATCTTGCGGCACAGCTCGTGGGGCCCTCGGGCAAGGTCATCGGCGTCGAGCCGAACGCCGTCCGCATGCGCATCGGCGAGAAGTACCTGGAAAAGGAGATGAAGCAGTTCGGCTACGATGCCCCTAACGTGGAATTCCACGCTGGTTGCCCGGAGGATCTCTCTTTTGTCCCCGACGGCAGCGTCGATGTGGTCATCTCGAACTGCACGTTCAACGAATCCCCTGATAAAGCGCGCTATATTGCAGAGGTGCGACGCATTCTGCGGGAAGGCGGCGAGTGGTATTTCACCGATGTGTTCGCCGACCGCCGCATGCAGAGGGAAATCTCCGACAACATCGACAACGTCGCGCTTCGCCTGGGCGGCGCCATGTATATCAACGATTTCCGCCGCATCGCGCAGCAGCTCGGCTTCAACGATCCGCGCTACTTGATTACCAACAAGACGCCGGTGACCGAGAAGGAGGCTGCGCTGTTCGACGGCACGTCGTTCGCGACGATCACCTGCCGTTTGGTGAACACTCCCTACACTTCCGACGTGTGCGAAGATTACGGCGAGTTCGTCACCTACAAGGGCGGCCTGCCCGACTTCCCCGACTATTTCCTGTTCGACAAGGACATCAAGTTCGGGGTGGGGGAGAGACGTCACGTGTGCAACAACGTGACGAGCCTGGTCATCCCCGAATTCGGCGGGCGCTATGCAGCCGTGTTCGACTATGAGGGCAGCCGCAATCGCCATGCGGGCGACACCCATGGCGACCACATCATCAAGGTCGCGCCCGACTTTGATGGTGTTGTCGACGAAGACGACCAGCCGGTGCGCGTGTCCTGCTGCTAATACTGGTAGAATAGAAGGACTTGCAGGGGCCGCGCGGGAAGACGCGGCCCCAATCACGATAGAAGGAGCATTCACGTGGACAAGATCCGCTTTATGGTGGTGAGCGGCTTTTTGGGAGCCGGCAAGACCACGACCATGATCGCGCTTGCGGAATACATGGATCGCAACATCGGGAAGACGGCTATTATCGCGAACGACCTGGGCGCGAACCTCGTGGACACGAGCCTCACGCAGACGTCGGGTTGCACGGTCGCGGAGATCGGCAACGACTGCATCTGCTATCAGATGGACAACACGGTCGACCAGATTCGCCGCCTGCGCGACAAGGAAGGCGCCACGTTCGTCATGAGCGACATCCCCGGTTGCGGCGTCGGCGCGCTCGACCATGTGTACCACACGCTGCATGACAACAACGCCGACGAGTTCACTCTCTCGCCGTTCATGGTGATGGTTGACCCCGAGCGCCTGCGCATGATCATGCCCGAGCATGCCGATATCAACCTGCCCGAAGAGCTGGTCTACCTGCTGAAACTGCAGCTCGAAGAGGCAGACCTCATCGTGCTTAACAAAATCGACCTGCTCGACGAGCCCACGATCGAGCGCTACATGGGCTTTTTGCACGAGGCGTGCCCCGACATTCCCGCGATGAAGATCTCGGCCAAGGACAAGACCGGCATTCCCGAGCTGGCCGAGTACCTCACGACGCACGAGACTGCGCTCAAGAACTTCTCGGTGCGCAACAACCAGGAGTTTGCCGATGCGGAAGCGAAACTCACCTGGTATAACCGCCGTCTGTACCTGAAGACGAAGGACGGTTCCAAGATCGACTGCAACGCGGTGGTCGACGACCTGATCGAGGGCATCCGCATGGGGCTCATCGAGCGCAAGCGGAACGTACCGCACCTGAAGACGTTCGCGACTTCGGGAAACGGCGACTTCAACAAGGCGTCGCTCATCGGCGTGGACTACGACACCGAATACGCTCAGGAATTCCTGCGCGACCACAAGAACATGCGCATGATCATCAACGCCCGCGCCGTTTGCGAGTCGCGTCCGCTCGCCCGCCTCATGGACGACGCGCTCGACGAGGTGTGCGACAAGTACGATCTTGACTGCCAGGTGTTCTTCACCGAGTGCTTCGGCATGGCGGACGAAGGTCGGTAGCCCATTCCAGGTTGCGCGAAGGCCGCGGCAACGTTCAGTCGCTCGGCAGTCCTGCTCGCGCGAACAGCCCACTGGGCTGTTCGGCTCGTGCGGAACTCGCTTTGTGAACGCCGCCGGCGTTTCCGCTTGGGGTGTGGCTTATCTCTTTATAAAAATAGATGCTTCCTGTGATATTGCTTTTCTAGAGGGGAACAATGACAGACGAGAAGAACGACATTCGCGCTCAGGTGCGCGAGTATTACGGCAAGACGTTGGGCGGCTCCGACGACTTGAAGACCAACGCATGCTGCTGCGCGACCGAACGTCCGCCGAAGTACGTGCTCGACGTGATGCCCGACATCGCCGACGAGATCGTCGAGCGCTTCTATGGGTGCGGCTCCCCGATTCCGCCGGCGCTTACCGGCGCGACGGTGGTCGATTTAGGCTGCGGCACGGGGCGCGATGTGTACGTGCTCTCGAAGCTCGTGGGGCCGACCGGGCGCGTTATCGGCGTCGACATGACTCCCGAGCAGCTTGCCGTTGCACAGAAATACCAAGACGAGCAAGCGGAAAAGTTCGGGTTCGAACATTCCAACGTGGAGTTCAAGGCGGGCTTCATCGAGGACTTGGAAGAGCTCGGCATCGAGGACGGCACGGTTGACCTGGTCGTCTCCAATTGCGTGATCAACCTGACGCCGTTTAAGGACCAGGTGTTCTCCGAAATCTACCGCGTGCTGAAGCCCGGCGGCGAGCTGTACTTCTCCGACGTGTTCTGCGACCGCCGCATGTCCGATGAGCTGCGCGCCGACCCGGTGCTTCGCGGCGAGTGCTTGGGCGGCGCGATGTACATCGACGACTTCCGCCGCATGCTGGCCAAGCACGGCTGGAAAAGCTACGTGTGCACCGCAGTGGAGGACATCCACGTCTCCGACCTGGCGCTCGAGACGAAGCTCGGGTTCACGTCGTTCACCTCGCGCACGGTGCGCGCCATCAAGGCGGAGGGCTTGGAAGACGCCGAGGAGAATTACGGCCAGGTCGCGCGCTATCTGGGCGGGATGCCCGAGATGCCGCGTTACTTCGACCTGACCGAGGAGCTGCGCCTCATCAAAGGCCGCGAGTACGCCGTGAGCGGGAATTTGGCGGCCATGCTCGAGCAGTCGCGCTACGGGAAATACTTCGAGGTGACGCCCCGCGGCGCGCATCGCGGCGGGTTCGACCTCGCCCGCGCCCAGCAGGCGCTTGAGATGCGCCGCGGCAAGCGCAAGGCCGACCTCGATTATTTGAACAAGGCGTGCGAGCGCTGCGGCATTCCCTCGTTCTACGATCGCGTGAACCTGCCCGATATCCTGCAGGCGAACGAGCGACCTGCGACGATGCAGGTGAACATCACCTACGCGTGCAACCTTGCGTGCCGTCATTGCTACCTGGAGTGCGGGCCGAAGAACACCGAGGCTATGTCGCGCGAGACGATGGAGCAGATTCTTGCCGCCTTCAAGACGGGCGGTTACAAGACGCTCGACGTGACGGGCGGCTCGCCTGAGCTGCACCCCGACTGCGAGTGGTTCTTGCGCGAAGGCGCCAAGCTCGCCGAGAAGGTGATCGTCCGCACGAACCTGACGCTTGAGGAGAAGCCGGAATACGAGCATTTCCTGGACGTGTTTGCCGAGGTGGGGGCCGATGTGTGCGTGTCGCTTCCGTATTTCGACGCCGAAAACGCCGACAACCAGCGTGGACGCGGCGTCTTCAAGCGCGCGGTCGCGAACATCCGCAAGCTTAATGAGCGTGGGTATGGGCGCGAGGGCGGCCCCGAGCTGGAAATCGTCTACAACGTGGCGGGCCCGTTCCTGCCGCCGCCGCAAGAGCTTCTGGCGGACGCCTATCGCGTGAAGCTGACCGAGCAGCAGGGCATCGACTTCAACGAGCTGTATGCCTTCAATAACTTCCCGCTTGGCCGTTTCGCGATGGATTTGGCGGACGCGGGACTCACCGACGAGTACCTGAAGCTGCTCCATGACAACTTCAACGCGTTCGCCGTGGGCAAGATTATGTGCCGTGACCAGGTGAACGTCGACATCGACGGGCGCCTGTACGACTGCGAGTGCAACCATGTGCTCGAGATGCCTATCCAGATTGACGGGCGCGACGCGACGATTGCCGACATCGTGGATGCGCCGCTTCCCCCGCGCGAGGTTCGCACGAACCCGGTGTGCTACAGCTGCGCTGCCGGTGCCGGCTCGAGCTGCGGCGGCTCGCTGATCTAGCGGGGAAGGGGTACGCGCATTCTGGGCGCCCTGCAGGCTTGCTGGCTTGCGGGGCGCTCATGTTGTTTGCGCTGTTTTACTTGCCAGGAGAGTGCTGTTTGGTCATACTTGATTCCGCAAGGCGTCCCGGAAGGGACGTTTTTCATGTGGCGAAGCAACGCCGCACACATTCTATTGGCCGTTGGAAGGAAATTGGTGGGAACGCACTTTAGTGCATGTGAACAGGTGAAACGCTGGGTCTTCGCGATGTGTGCGTTGGCTTTGAGCGCTCTTCTCGCCGTGTCCCTTATCCCCGCTCCCGCGTTTGCCGACGATGTCTCCGATGCCCAGACGGCGCTCGATGCCGCTGAGGCCCAAATGAAGACCATCTCCGAAGAATACGATAAGATCAATGCCGAGCTCACCTCGATTCAGGGGCAGATCGATGCGACTGCCGCCGACGCGCTCGATGCCCAGCAGGCGGTGATTTCGGGTCGCGAAACGCTGAGCAACGCCGCCCGCAGCGAGTACCGCTCGCCCTCGGCGGGGTCGATGCTCATGCTGATCTTGGGATCGGCCTCCTTCGACGAGCTGACGCGCAACGTGGTGTACGCGGGTTCGATTCTGCAGGCGCAGGCTGACGAGGTTGAGGCGCAGAAGGACCGCGTCGCCACGCTCGAGGGCATCACTGCCGAGCTGAACACCCAGAAGGATTCGCAGACGCGCGCTTTAGGCGAGCTTGAAAAGACGAAGCAGGAAGCGGCGGCCGTCGTTTCGCAGGCCCAGTCGCAGCTGCAAAATGCCAAGGACGCGGAGGCCGATCGCCTTGCCGCACTCCAGGCGCAGGCGGCGAGCATGTCGAACTCCGGTTCGTCCGATCAAGGCGCGGGCGGGTCATCCACGCAGGTTTCCGACAAGGCGAACACCACGGATCGCCAGGAAGTCGTGCCCGATTCCACGCCGGTGGAGCCCAACCCTGAGCCGGCCCCCGATTCCGGTGCTGGCTGGAAGACGGGCATCGCCTCGGCGTACGGCGGCTCGACCGACCCCTACACTCCCAATCCCGGCACGACGGCGACGGGCGATGTGTGCGACGATTACTCGATGGGTGTGGCAATCCCGATGGCATGGCCGAATTTCAGCAGCTATTTCGGGCGCACCGTGCAGATTTCCTACGACGGCATGACGGTGTACGCCGTTATCAACGACTGCGGCGGCATGGGCGGCGGCAGCCGTTCGCTCGATTTGCAGCCCGGCGTATGGAAGGCCTTCGGGTATTCCTCCTGCGATGACTGGGGCCTTCGCACGGTGAGCTACCGTATTCTGTAGGGACCGAAATGATTGATTCCAACATGGTGCGCGGGGAAAACGGCGCGCAGGTTTTTGGCGACTCGACTGCGTCCGCGGCCGATGGGCGTTTCGCGGTTCCGCTGGGCGAAGCGACACCTGCCGCTTCGCCTTCCTCAAGCGGGGGCGCGCCCGTCACCTTCTACATCGTTCGCCATGGGCAAACGGAATACAACTTGAAACACCTGGTCCAGGGCTGGTGCGATGCTCCTTTGACAGAGGCGGGCGTTCGCGATGCGCGCGCTTGCGGACGCGGTCTTGCCCGTGCGGGCGTCGAATTCGCGGCGGCCTATTCGAGCGATTTGGGGCGTGCTGTGCAGACGATGGGCGAGTTGCTCTCGGCGCGCAGCGAGGTGGCGCCTGAGCTGGCCCTTCCTTCTCGCATGTCGGATTCTCGCATTCGCGAATGGTGCTACGGCGACTTGGAGGCGCGCCCCGGCACGCTCATGCGCGATGTGCTCAACGAGGGATTTGGACGCGACATGCCCTTCGAGGAGCTCAATGTCCGCCTCCCGGAAACGGCGGGCGCCATCAAGCGCTGGGACGCTTCCGGTAAAGCGGAGGGTTGGGAACAAATCAAGGCGCGGCTCGGCGATTTCTATTGCGATGTGGCGCGCAAGGTGGCGCTCTCGGGCGGCGGCAACGTGCTCGTGGTGACGCACTCGTTCGTCATCCGCTCGACCATGTACCTGCTCGATCCCGCGCGCGTGAACGACCCCGTGAAGATCGAGAATGCAAGCGTCACGAAAGTGACCTGCGACGATGGTCTTGCCTGCGATGCGGGTGCGTTCCCTGGCGCCCTTTTCGCGCTCGGCGAGACGGGCTCGACAAGCTTTTTGGATTCGCATCTCTAAAGGCATCGGCCGGAACGGGCTATCCGACAGGCTCACCTCGGTTGTTCCGCCCGCTCTGGCGCGACCCTGTCCACGTTCGCGTAATTGCCGTGTTCATTCCAGTTGCTCAGCGCGCTCTAGCGGACATCCCGCATCCCCCCGTTTTTCATCGATGGCATGTTCCGATTTCCTAGACCTCCTATTGAAATTGTAGGAATGAAGCGCGATAATAGCCACCTGTTCAGTAGGAATAAGGCGTTGAAGGAGTATGCAATGTCATTCGAGGTGGGGGCGGCGGTTGCTGTCGTTTTAATCGTCTTCGCCGCATTACTTGCGGTGTTGAAATTCATGAAGAACAAGGGGCTGTCGTTCACGGTCCGCGTGTTCTCGGCGCTCGGCATGGGCATCGTGCTGGGCGTTGCCATCCAGCTGGCCTTGGGCCGCGGGTCCGATGCCGCGAAGTGCGCGCTCGACTGGATGTCGCTTGTGGGCACGGGTTACATCAGCCTGCTCAAGATGCTCGTGATGCCGCTCATCTTCGTGGCGATCGTCGGCGCGTTCACGCGAACGGAGGCGACGGAGAATCTGGGCAAGATCGGCATCTCGGTGCTCGCGGTGCTTTTGGGCACGGTCGCCATCGCCGCCGTGTTCGGCTGGGCCACCATCGCCTTCTCGGGTCTGGCCGGCGCCGACTTCACGCAGGGCACGGTCGATGCGTCGAAGATGGACGCGTTGCAGACGCGCTCCGACAAGGTGGCCGACACCACGATCCCGCAGACCATCCTGTCGTTCATCCCGACGAACGTCTTCTCCGACTTGGCCGGCACCCGCTCGACGTCGACTATCGCTGTGGTCATCTTCTCGGCTATCGTGGGCATGGCTTACTTGAAGTTGCGCGATCGCGACTCTGAGCAAGCCGATCTCTTTCGCCGCATCATCGATAGCCTCTACGGCATCGTGATGTGCATCGTGAAGATGGTCATCGGGCTCACCCCCTATGGCGTCATGGCGCTCATCGCGAACGTCATGGCCACGAGCGATTTCGCGGCAATCGTCGATCTGGGCAAGTTCATCATCTTCTCGTATGTCGCGATCATCGCGATGTTCGTCGTGCATCTGATCATCCTCGCGGCGAATCGTGTGAACCCCGTCACGTACCTGAAGAAGGCGTTCCCCGTGCTGTCCTTCGCGTTCGTGTCGCGCACGAGCGCGGGTGCTCTGCCCATGAACATCGAGACGCAGTCGAAGGCGCTCGGCGTTGACGAGGCGACGGCGAACTTCGCGGCGAGCTTCGGGATGTCCATCGGGCAGAATGGCTGCGCGGGCATCTACCCGGCTATGATGGCGACGCTCATCGCGCCGACCGTCGGCATCAACGTGTTCGACCCGATGTGGGTGGTCATGCTGATCGCCATCATCGTGATCAGCTCGTTCGGCGTGGCAGGCGTTGGCGGCGGCGCCACGTTCGCGAGCCTTATCGTGCTCGGCACCATGGGGCTGCCGATCGAGATCGTGGGCCTCATGGCGTCGGTTGAGCCGCTCATCGACATGGGCCGCACCGCGCTCAACGTGAGCGACTCCATGGTCGCGGGCGTCACGTCGGCGAACGTGAACAAGACGCTTGATCGCGAGATGTTTGCGAACCCCGAGGCGCGCATCAGCGGGGCTGCTGCTGAGGAATAGAGCTTTCTGGAAAACGTGCGTGAGCTATCAAGCGCGGATGTGGGCCTGCAAGGCTTGCGTCCGCGCTTTTTCATGCGAGCCGTGCGCGGGGAGAAGCCGCGGCGCGGATTTCGGCTGGAGGGCGTTCTTTTCTTCCCGAGTTTGCTACAGCTGCAGCCTCTCGTTTGCTTGAGCGATGACCTCGCTCACCTGGTCGGGGTGTGCGCTTGCGAACAGGGGGAAGGGAACAGGAGGCGCGGGCGCGTCTTCGAAAGGGGCGATTTCGCGCACGTACCAGGAGACGTCGTGCCATGCGCCGCAGGTGAAACCCGCGTGCGGCTGCACTCCCATGAGCGCGAACCCGAACGCGCGGTGCAAGCGCTCGCTTGCGGGGTTGGGGGAGGTCACCACGCCGTAGACCGCCTTTATGCCCGTAAGGCGCAGAAGCTCGATGAGCGTGGCGTACAGGCTACTTCCCGCGCCACGGCCCTGCGCGGTGGGTGCAAGGTAGACGGAAAGCTCGGCGTTCCACTGGAAGGCGATGCGTTCGCGCAGCTCATGGGCATAGGCGAACCCGACGATGCGTCCGCCTTCCTCGGCGACGAGGCAGGGGTACTTCTCGCAGATGCGCACGATGCGCTCGCGGTATGCCTCGCGTGAGGGAGCTTCTTCCTCGAAGGTCACGGGCGTGTCGACAAAGGGGGCGTACACCGCGCGGATGCCGTCCGCATCGTTGGCCGAGGCAAGATGGACGTGCATCTGCGAGCTCGCCGGCGTGCGGTCGGCTGTGGAAGTCTGGAAGTTTGCGGGCGCGTTGCGAAATACGCGCATCTGCGAGTTCGCCGGCGCGCATCCCGGCAGAGGCGCCATCGCGCCTGCGGAGGCATTATCGCCCGTAGCCTCCGCGAGCGTACTCTCGTTCGCGGCGGCAGAATCGCACAAGGACGCATCGCGCATAAAAAGGGCTCCTTCCCGAGCAATCGGATAGGAGCCCATGGTAGCACGCATCTGTTTCGGCGGCTTTTCGAGTCGACGAATCCCCCTCTATGTTGGCTTCGGTTGTCCTACGTGGGGGCCTGTTGCTTCCAGCGGTTATCGCGCCCGCCCCTTTCGGGCCGCTCCTCGCGTTTCGCGTTGTGGATTTTCCCCATGGTGGGCGGTCCTTGCGCTATACTCTCTTCCACATGCGATGACGAAGACAGCGCACGTATGGCGAAGCTTCCAGAGATGGGGCTCATCGGCTGAAAGGCCCCAAGCGATGCGGCGTGCGATTCCCTTCCGAGCAGCGCGCTTGAACGCGGACGTGGGGTCAACCTGCGAGACGAACGAAGTAGGGTGCGACGGTTTGCCTCCGTCATCAGGCGAAACGAGTGGATGCCTCTCGGGCGGCGCAGCATGTCGCGTTGCCGGGGGAAGGTGTCAACCAGGGTGGTACCGCGAGGGCTTGTCTCTCGTCCTTGGAAGTGAAGGCGAACGCGAATGCGCGCGTCTTCCAGGGCGAGATGGCAAGCCCTTTTTTATTGGCGGAGCGCCCTTTGGGCCAGGTGGGGCGCTCGATACGAGAGGTGAAGGTGATTATGGCGATCACGGACGAGCTCGCGCAACTGCGTGAGCAAACCCTTGCGCGCATCGCGGAAGCCGACACGTCGGCGGCGCTCGAGAGCGTGCGCGTGGCGGTGCTCGGCAAGGCGGGCACGCTTACGGGCTACCTGCGCGGCATGGGCAAGGTCGCGAAGGAGGAGCGCGCCGTTGTCGGCAAGACGGTCAACGAGGTGCGCAACGTGGTGGAAGAAGCGCTCGAAGCGCGCAAGAAGAAGCTCGCGGCAGCCGAGATGGAAGCTGCGATCGACGCAAGCGCCGTCGACGTCACGCTCCCCGGCCGCGCGCAGCAGATGGGCACGCGCCATCTGATCAACGCGATCACCGACGAGGTGTCGGAGATCTTCCTCGGCCTGGGCTACACCGTCGTCCACGGCCCCGAGGTCGAGACCGACTACTACAACTTCGAGGCGCTGAACGCCCCGAAGGACCATCCGTCCCGCTCGATGCAGGACACGTTCTACGTGCGCGACCTCTCGGGCGAGGCGTCGTCTGTTCGCGGTGAGTCCGACGTGCTCCTGCGCACGCAGACCTCCGGCGTGCAGGTGCACGTGATGGAGGACCAAAAGCCGCCGATCTACATCATTGCGCCTGGCAAGGTGTACCGCCGCGATGTGGCCGACCCCTCGCATCTTCCGCAGTTCACCCAGATCGAGGGCCTAGTTATCGACAAGGGCATCTCGTTCGGCGACCTTAAGGGCACGCTCGACTACTTCTGCAAGCAGATGTTCGGTCCCGACCGCAAGACCCGCTTCCGCGCGCACTACTTCCCGTTCACCGAGCCCTCCGCCGAGGCCGACGTCTCCTGCGGCGTGTGCGGCGGCACGGGGCATCTGCATGACGGCGAGCGTTGCCGCATGTGCAAGGGCACGGGTTGGCTGGAAATCCTCGGTTGCGGCATGGTAGACCCGAACGTACTCACCATGTCGGGAATCGACCCGGAGGAATACTCCGGCTTCGCGTTCGGCGTCGGCGTCGAGCGCGTGGCATGCTTGAAGTACAACGTGCCCGACCTGCGCATGCTCCTCGAAGGCGACATGCGCTTCCTGCGCCAGTTCTAGCCGAACGGCGAAGGATATCCTGCCTCGAGCTCGGCGGGCATGCGCCACGCGCAGTTCCGCACGAGCCGAACAGCCCAGTGGGCTGTTCGCGCGAGTCAGGACTGTTTGAGCATGGCGTATGTCCGCCGAGCTCAAATTGCGGAAGTGAACATTCAAGAAAGAGAGAGTCATGAAAGTATCGCTGAAATGGCTTAACGAATACGTGGAGGTGCCGACCGACACCAAGGCGCTCTGCGACAAGCTCGATCTCACGGGCACGGGCGTCGAAGGCGTCGAGGTGCTCGGCGCCACGTTCGACGGCGTGGTCGTGGGCTACGTCGAGACCTGCGAGCCGCATCCCGATTCCGACCATATGCACGTGGTCACGGTGAACACGGGCGCGGGCGAGCCCGTGCAGATCGTGTGCGGTGCGCCGAACATCAAGGCGGGAATCAAGCTTCCCGTCGCGACCGTGGGGGCTGTGCTCCCCGGCGACTTCAAGATCAAGAAGTCGAAGCTGCGCGGTGTTGCGAGCGCCGGCATGTGCTGCTCGCGGCGTGAGCTGGGGCTCGGCTCCGACCATGAGGGCATCTGGATCCTCCCCGACGACGCCCCGGTGGGCACTCCCATCGCCGACTACTTGAAGCTGACCGACACGGTGCTCGACCTGGAAATCACGCCGAACCGCCCCGACAGCCTTTCGATTGTGGGGCTCGCGCGCGAGATGGGCGCGATGTATCGCCGCGATTGGAAAAACCCGCTTGACGAGATGGCCGCGAAGCTTGAGCTTGTCGACGACGGCACCGACGACGTCGACGTGACCATCGAGGACGCCGTGCGCTGCCCGCGCTATTCCGCCCGCGTCATCCGCGGCGTGAAGGTGGGCCCGTCGCCTGACTGGATGGTCGAGCGCCTCGCTGCCATCGGCCAGCGCTCCATCAACAACATCGTCGACGTGACGAACTACATCCTGTTCCTGTTCGGCCAGCCGCTGCACGCCTTCGACCTGAATAAGCTGAAAGGCGCAGACGGGCGCGCCCATGTGGTGATCCGCGAGGCCGCAGACGGCGCGAAGTTCACCACGCTCGACGAGGTGGAGCGCACGCTCACTTCCGACATGACCGTCATCGCCACGCCCGAGCTCGGCCCCGTGGCGCTCGCGGGCGTCATGGGCGGCCTCGATACCGAGGTCACCGAGGAAACCACCGATATCCTCCTTGAGACGGCGACCTTCGAGCCGGGCCGCACCTCGCGCACCTCGCGCAACCTGGGCCTCATCTCCGAGAGCTCCATGCGCTACGAGCGCGGCGTGGACGACCACGGCATCGAGGAGCGCTCTGCTGCCGCGGCGGCGCTCATCGTGGAAGTCGCCGGCGGTCAGGTGTCTGGTTCCATCGGCAGCGGTACGGGCATCGTGGACGAGTGGCCGAACGTCTCCGAAGAGGCTCACCTCACCTTCCGCATCCCGCGCTTCAACGCGATGATGGGCGCCGACATCTCCCGCGACTTCATCGTGGAGATCCTCGGCCGTCTGGGCTGCAAGGTGGAAGACGGCGCAGACGCCGACACGCTCGCGGTCACGTCGCCGACGTTCCGCCCCGACCTGCCGCGCGAGATCGACCTTTACGAGGAGGTTCTGCGCCTCTACGGCATGGACCAGATCGAGGCCACGCTCCCCGGCGGTCGCGGCCGTTTCGGCACGGTGAGCCACGAGCAGCACGTGAAGAACAAGGTCAACGACACGCTGCGCGCCTGCGGCATGAATGAGACGATGACCTACTCGTTCGCTGAGCCGAGCGAGATCGAGCGTCTGCGCCTGCCGCTCGAGGGCTTGGGTCAGGCGGTCGAGCTTCTGAACCCGATGAACGCCGAACAATCGGTCATGCGCCAGAGCATCATCCCCGGCCTTCTGCGTTCCATCGCCCACAACCAGAACCGCGGCGTGAAGAACATCCAGCTCTACGAGATGGGCCGCGTGTTCTTCGCCCATGAGGGCAAGAAAAAGCCCAAGGAGCGCGAGAAGCTCGCCGGCGTTTTGGCCGGTGCCGTGCGCGACGCCGGATGGAACGAGGCGCCTGCTCCCTACGACTTCTTCGACGGCAAGGGCGTGCTCGAGAACCTCGCGCGCGAGCTTGCGCTTCCCAAGGTGCGCTTCAAGGCGCTCGCCGCCGACGAGGCGCCGCAGCTGCAGCCCGGCCGCGCTGCCGAGATGCTCTCGGGCGGCACGTCGCTTGGCTGGGTGGGCGAGCTCCATCCGCTCGCCGTGGCGGCCTACGACGCAGCGGCCCCCGTCGTCGCCTTCGAGCTCGACCTCGAGGCGCTCGAGCGCGCGGCGCGTCCGGCGCGCGACTACGTCGACGTGCCCACGTTCCCCGCGGTGTCGATGGACATCGCGTTCGTCGTCGACGAGGACGTGACCCACGAGCGCCTTGTCCAGTGCATGACGTCCGCCGGCGGAAAGCTGCTCGAAGACGTGCGCCTGTTCGACGTCTACCGCGACGAGAAGCGTCTCGGCGCCGGCAAGAAGTCGATGGCGTATGCGCTCACCTACCGCGCCGCCGACCGCACGCTCACGAGCGACGAGGCGGAGAAGGCCCACGAGCGCATGGTGAAGAAGGTGTGCTCGGCGACGGGCGCCGAGGTTCGCGGGTAGAAGCTCTCTCGCCAAAAAGGAAGAGCCGAGGATGTGGCGGCATCCTCGGCTCTTCGTGTTTCAGACCTCCTGCAGTATAGGACGTCATCTAGTAATGGTCAAGCACTAAATCTCAAACGTGAGCCCGTCGCAGGCGGCTTCGACGCGACCTTCGTACTGCTTGAGGAACTCCTCGAGCAGTACGAGCGTGATCGGCTCGTCGTAGTGCATGCACAGGTGCGTGAGATAGATCTTGCCCGCGTTGAGCGACAGTCCCTCCTCGATGCATTCCTGCACGCTGTGGTGCGCGGCGGGGGACCAATTGTTCTTCCAGAACGTCGCGTCCATCGCGAGGATGTCGATATCTTGCAGTCGCTCATAGGTTTCGGGTGGCAGCTTTCCGGTGTCGGAGGCGTAGAACATGCGCGTGTCGCCCGTCTCGATGAGATATCCATATGTGCCCGCGGCGTGGGTGCAGGGGAGTGCCGTGTACTTCACGCCGTCGAACTCGACGGTGCCCATCGGTGCAATCTCGCGCATGTCGAGCGCGTAGGTCATGTAGTGGAACTCCTGCGCGATGCCCGCGAGCGTCTCGGCGCTGCCGTAGACGGGAAGCGCCTCTTTCTGCTTGAGCTGCACGAGGTACTCAAGTTCCAAAAGCCCTCCCACGTGGTCGGAGTGGCAGTGGGTGTAGAGCACCTCGTCAATGCGCCGCACGTTCTCGCGAATGCATTGATGGCGCAGGTCGGGGGGCGTATCAATGAAAAGCGTCTTCTCGCCTTTGATCATAGTCCCGCAATCTCCGCGCCTCGCGCGCGGATTCGCTCGCGCCTCCTCGCACGCGGGGCAGTCGCAGAAAAACGAGGGCACGCCGCAGCCTGCTCCCGTGCCCATAAAGGTGAACGTGTGGTTTTTCATAGAAGTCTCTTTTCTCCCTACGCCATACGCCGCCGATTATACCCCGCTCGCCATGCAAAGCTGCCCCTTTCGGGGAAGGAGGTATCGCGGCAATCCATAGGCAATAGCTATAATCCCTAACGAAGATTCGGTCGAATAGTCGTTCGCGTCAAGCCATGGGGCTAAACCTGTGTTTTTTCGCGTTCGGTGTCGCGAAATCGGCGAGTGGTGGCATACAGGGAGGCTCATCCCTGGCTCATACTGCGGGGTTTATCCGTCGGGGGAATTCAGACTGGCGGGGCGATGTTTGCAGAGGGTCTCTTCCGTACACTACCGCTGTCAACGCGTCGGGGCGTGCCGTGCGCTTTCGGACAATGCGCAGGTCGCAAAACCCGACGAACCGAATAGTAGGTGTCTGTAGGACGAGAAGAAGAGGGGAAGGTAGATGGCTGATAAGGTCAGCATTTACGACGAGAACGGCGAACTCGCCGAAGGCGTCGAGCGCATCAGAACGCAGTGCTATTTCTGCCATGCCAACTGCGGTGTCCTTGCCTATGTCAAGGACGGCGACGTAATCAAGATCGAAGGCGATCCCGATTACAACAACCAGGGTGGTCTGTGCTGCCGCGGAACGAGCGCGCTTTTGCACGTCAACCACCCCGCCCGCATCAACCACGCGCTCAAGCGCGCTGGCGAGAAGGGCGAGAACAAGTGGGAGCAGATCCCGTACGATCAGGCAATCAAAGAGGTCGCCGAGCGACTCAACCAGATCAAGGCCGAGTCGGGCGCCGAGGCGGTTGCTTCCGCCGGCGGCACGACCCGCACTGATGACTGGGCGCGTCGTCGCTTCCTGAACCAGTTCGGCACGCCGAACGGTTTCCACAACGCACTTCTGTGCTGGATCCCGACGTTCATGGCCGAGACGGTCGTCGCCGGCTGGTCTCCGTTCGAGACCGACCTGGGCGCTGCTCGCTGCCTCATTCTTTGGGGCATGAACCCGGGCGCATCTTCGCTGCCCTCCATGCACGGCTACACCGACCTTCAGCTCGCGGGCATGAAGATCATCTACGTCGACCCGCGCTTCTCCGAAACCGCCTGCAAGGCAGACCTGTGGCTGCCGCTGCGACCGGGTTCGGACACCGCGCTCTCGCTCGCGATGCTCAACGTCATCATCAACGAGTTCCTCTACGACTTCGAGTTCGTCGACCAGTGGTGCGACGGCTTCGAGGAGCTGCGTGAGCACATGGCTCCGTACACGCCGGAATGGGCTGCCCCCATCACCTGGCTCGACCCGGAGGACATCCGCAAGGCTGCTCGCATGTACGCGACCACCAAGCCCGGCTGCATCCAGTGGGGCTGCTCTTGGGACCAGTTCGGACCTGCGTCCGCGACCGGCTCTCAGGCCCGTCAGCTCATGCGCGCCATCACCGGCAACCTCGAGGTTCCCGGCGGCGACGGCATGCCCGGCCCTGCCCTCAACTTCATCACCGACGAAGAGCTCGAGCTCAACGAGCTGCTTCCCGAGGAGCAGAAGGCGAAGCAGATCGGCTCTGACAAGTTCAAGCTGACCTCTTGGCCCGGCTACACGCTCATCTCCAACAACGCCAAGCGCACCTGGGGCAAGACGCTTCCCGCAGAGTGGTTCTGCGAGGCTCACGGCCCGAGCGTGTTCAAGGCGATCCTCACCGGCGAGCCCTACCAGATTCGCGCTCTCATCTGCAACGCGACCAACCCGGTGAACTCCTACGGCGACTCCAAGATGACGCTCGCCGCCCTGAAGAAGGTCGAATTCCTGGTCACCGTCGATTACTGGATGACCCCGGCAGCGCTCTTCTCCGACTACGTGTTCCCGGCCGCCGGCGCTCTCGAGCGTCCGACGATCGTCACGCACTACGGCGCAACCGACTCCGTCATGGGCGGCCGCCGCGCCATCCAGCCGAAGTTCGACCGTCACACCGACATGTCCTTCTGGCGCATGCTCGGCCTGGCCTGCGGTCAGGATCCCGCGAACTGGCCGTGGGAGACGGAAGAGGAAGTCTACTCCTACATCATCGCTCCGCTGGGTCTTCCCTGCACCGACTGGAACGACTTCGTCAACAACATCCGCATGTACTATCCGCCGCTGCACCAGAACAAGTACGTCACGCGCGGTGGCTTCTGGACGCCGACCGGCAAGATCGAGTGCAACTCCACGATCCTGCGCGAGCTGGGCTATCCTGGCATGCCGACCTACCTGCCCTGCGCTGAGAACGACATCGACAATCCGGAACTCGCCGAAGAGTACCCGATCGTGCTCACCACGGGCGGCGGCTTCATGCCGTATCACCACTCCGAGCACTTCCAGATGGCGGGCATGCGCTATATCTACCCGGATCCGTACTTCTCGATCAACCCCGAGCTCGCTGAGAAGCTCGGCATCGAGTACGGTGACTGGTGCTGGATCGAGACCCAGCGCGGCCGCATCAAGATGCGCGCGAACGTCGAGCCCGAGGTCGATCCCCGCGTTGTGTTCGTGCCGCGCGGCTGGTGGTTCCCCGAGCGCGACACCAACATCGACCTGGACAACCCGTTCGGTTGCCTCGAGTCCAACACCAACGTCCTCACCTCTGTCGACGAGTGGGACTGCGACCCGATGGGCGGCTCCTGGGCGAACCGCGGCCTGATGTGCAAGGTTTACAAGTGCACCGAGGCCGACCACGAGTGGAACGCCAAGGACAAGACCTGGTCTATTCCTGGTTGCGCGAAGACGCCGGGCATCTCCACCGATCCCGAGGATCTCAAGCACCGCGTGCTTCGCTGGGAGAAGATTCCCTTCGAGGCTCCGGCCTGCACGAAGGAAGTCCCCGAAGGCTTTAGCTGGCAGTGGCAAAACGATGCGCTCTATCAGGATTCCACCCAGTTCCGTCTGGACGATTCCGGTTGGCTCATCGACCCGAAGACCAACGAGTACGTCGACGCTCACACCGGCTGGTACTACGTTGCCGCTGAGAACTGCCTCATGGACAAGGCCACCGGTAAGAAGTACACGATGGAGCGCCAGGAGATCGCTGAGCTCGCAGGCATTCGTCTGTACCCGGGCCAGGATGCTCCCTACGCCGTACCCGAGCAGCTCACCTGGGATAGCGAGAAGGGTTACGCTCGCCTCGGCGACAAGCCCTACATCTACAACCCCGAAAGCGGTTGGCTGATCGACCCCGCGACCAACGTCTACCATGACGCCTACTATGGCTGGGCTTACGACCCCACCACCAACGGCCTCATCGACGAGGAAACGGGCAAGCGTTACACGATGAGCTACGAAGCCATCGAGGAATAATCAGGCTATCGAGTAGGAAAGGATAGATAATGACTCGTTATGCTATGGTCATCGACCAGCGTCGTTGCATCGGCTGTCACTCCTGCACGGTTGCCTGCCGTACGTGGAACGACCTGCCGCTCGATATCATCTACAACCCCGTGGTGACCGAGGGCGCTCAGGGCAAATGGCCCCACGTCCATCGCACCTACACCCCGACGCTGTGCATGCACTGCGCCAACCCCGAGTGCGTCCCCTGCTGCCCGACCGGCGCGTCCCAGCAGGACGACGACGGCGTCGTGTGGATCGACTCCAAGAAGTGCATGGCCTGCAAGGTGTGCGTCAATGCCTGCCCCTACGGCATGCGCGACGCCTCGGTGCTCGGCCCGCGCCTGCATCGCTTCGTGCGCAAGTGCACCTTCTGCAAGGACCGTCGTGCGGAAGAGCCCGGCTCGATGCCGTACTGCGTGCAGACGTGCCACCAGAAGGCCCGTATCTTCGGCGACCTGGACGATCCCAACAGCGAAGTGTCGAAGCTCGTCAACTCGCTCCATACTGAGCGCCTGTTCACCGAGCACGGCACGGAGCCTCAGGTCTACTACATTCCGGATTTGGGAGGTCAGCGATAATGAAGCATCATTATTGGGAAGCGCCGATTGTCATCTACCTGTTCTTGGGTGGCCTCGGCGGCGGCATCATGTGCCTCACGGCTATCATGAGCCTCATCGTCAACCCTGGCACGGGCTCGCTCTTCTTCGTGCCGATGTTCTTCGCGCTCGCTGCGCTCGCTATCGGCTGCTTCTTCCTCGTGTTCGAGCTCGGTCAGCCGCTTGTGTTCTGGCGAGTGTGGACAACGGCGACGGCAATCATCAAATGGGGCGCAACGCTCCTGGTCATTGCCATGTTCGGCGATATCTTCTGGCTGCTCGGCTATCTGGACGTGCTGCCGCTTGATTGGGGCTTCCTGGGCGCCATCGCCTCCGTGTTCGGCGGCGGTACCCCGGTGTTCGCCACGATCGCCGGTATCGCCGGTTTCGGCATCATGGTGTACACGGGCGTCATGCTCTCGACCCTGAAGGCCCACTCCTTCTGGGCGACCCCGGCACTGCCCGTGCTGTTCACCATCTCGGCCCTGTCCACCGCTTGCGCCGCTATCGCGCTGTCGCTGGGCATCTTCGCTGAGCCGACCGTGGCCCTGCTTGCAGCCACCGAGGAGATTCACGAGATCATCCATGTCGTCGACATCATCCTGGTCTGCGCGGAGATCACCGTTCTGCTCATCATGATCCTCTCCTTCCTGGGCGCCGGCAACGTCACCCAGAAGGCAGTTGCCCGTCGCTGGGTCGTCGGCAAGACCGCCCCGCTGTTCTGGCTCGGCATGATCGCTTGCGGTCTGGTCATCCCGTTCCTCCTGTACGTCTTCGGCGCCGACTCCGCGGCTTCCACCGTGGTTGCCCCCGTCCTCGTGCTCTGCGGCGGCCTGCTGCTCCGTTACCTCTGCGTGTACTCTGACGAGCGCGCCGAGATTCCGGGCGAGAACCGCTACTGCAGCCGCACGGCCGACCCCCATGCGGAGTTCGTCGAGCATTGGACCTACGGCGAGAACATGTACTAAGTTCTCGCTTGCCTCCCAGGTTGAATAGCCTGGACGCTTGATCGAGCATGTTGCGAACCCGACCTTGCACGAGGTCGGGTTCGCCTTGTATCAAGAGCAGTTTTCCTGCATGAGGGCGAAGCGGTTGGGGCGCGTTCGCATTGATGACGGAAAACTCTGCGTGCAAGGCAGAGGTTGGAGAGGAGACGCCATGGGGCCTTATGCGTTCGATGATGCTTTGACGGGAAGCTCGATCACGTGTGATTACCCGGGGTTGCAGGCGCTTATGGTCGAGCAGTCGGGGGAATCGAGCGCATGCGCATCGCTGTTCTTTCCCGGGTGTTCGCTTATCAATTACGGCTTGCCGCTTGTGCAGTCGGTGTACGACCTGCTGAAATCAGCAGG
>NZ_CAKUBT010000005.1 GCF_934643285.1 uncultured Ellagibacter sp. | reverse complement strand
GGCCCCGAGCGCAAGGGCCGCGTGATGGACGAAATCACCAAGCACACCATCGCCTACCACGAGAGCGGCCATGCCCTTGTGGGCCACCTGCTTCCGCATGCCGACCCGGTGCACAAGATTTCGATTATCTCCCGCGGTCGCGCGCTCGGTTATACCCTGTCCATCCCCAAGGAGGACAAGGTCTTGAACACTGTGGGCGAGATGCGCGACGAGCTGGCGGTCTTCATGGGCGGTCGCGTGGCGGAGGAAATCTTCTGCGACGACGTGACCACGGGCGCAAGCAACGACCTCGAGCGTGCGACGAAGATGGCGCGTGCGATGGTGACGCAGTACGGCATGTCCGCGGCGCTCGGCACGCAGGTGTTCGGCCAGCCCAACCACGAGGTGTTCCTCGGCCGCGACTACGGCAACACGCAGGATTACTCCGAGGAGACGGCGCGCCGCATCGACGACGAGGTTGCGCGTATCATGAAGGAAGCGCACGACCGCGCTTACGAGATCTTGAGCTCGCATCGTGAGCAGATGGACCTCATGGCGAGCGTGCTTCTGGAGCGCGAGACGGTCGATGGTGCTGCCTGTCAGGCGCTTCTCGACAACCGCTGGAGCGAGTACCTCGAGCACGAGGACGAGATCACCGCGAAGAAGGACCGCGAAGAGGCCGAGGCCCGCGAACGCGACGCCAAGCTTGCCGACCCGAATTGGAACGGCAACGCGATGGGCGGCAATGATGTGGACGGCCCCGACGGTGCACCGACCAACGTGGAGGCCAAGCACACCGACGCGTTCACGCCTCATGGGATCTTGAGCGACCTCGAGGCTGGGTTTCGCGATATTGCCCATGGCGACCATGCCGGTCACGGCGACCATGGCAAAGACGACAAGGACAGCAAACATTAAGGAGCGCATACGTGAATTGGCAATGTGCCTCGTATAGCTTCGACGTCAAGATGCCCATCGTGATGGGCATCTTGAATGTCACGCCCGATTCGTTCTCCGACGGGGGAGAGCACAACACGCACGACGCGGCGATCGCGCACGCGAAGAGCATGATTGACGCGGGTGCGAAGATTATCGACGTGGGCGGCGAGTCCACGCGTCCCGGCTCCGCCGAGGTGTCGGTCGCAGAAGAGCTTTCGCGCACTGTTGAAGTTGTGCGCGAGCTTGCCCAGGCGGGCATCTGCGTGAGCATCGATACGCGCCACGCCGAGGTCGCGCGCGCTTGTGTGGAAGCGGGTGCCGCCATCATCAACGACGTGTCGGGCTTCCGCGACCCTGCGATGGTCGAGGTTGCACGCTTGTGCGACGCAGGCCTCGTCGTCATGCACATGAAGGGCGAGCCACGCACCATGCAGAATGACCCCGTCTACGACGACGTTGTCGTAGAAGTGCGCGATTACCTGGCAAAACGTGCGGAAGAACTGGAAGCGGCGGGCATCGCGCACGACCGAATCTGCCTCGACCCCGGCCCTGGGTTCGGCAAGACCGCTTCGCAAACCATGGAGCTCATGCGCAACTTCCACGAGATTGCGCGTCTGGGCTACCCCTCGATGGTCGCGGTTTCGCGCAAGAGCTACATCGGCGAGGCCTACGGAATCGAGGACCCTCACGACCGCGATCGCGCATCTGCGGCTGAGGCGCTCATGGCGTGCGAGCTGGGCGCGGGCGTGGTGCGTGCCCACAACGTGGAAGAAACCGTGAAGGCGCTGAAGGATTTGCGCCCCTATTGCTACCTGGGGCTGGGCTGCAACGTGGCGCTCGTTGCGGAGCCTGGCGAGGAGCGCGAGGGCAAGATCGCCCAGATCGAGCATGCGATCGGCCAGCTATGCATGATTCCCGACTCGCAAATCGTCGATGTGTCGAGCTACTACGAGAGCGAGCCTGCGTACTATCTCGACCAGGAGCCGTTCGTGAACGCCGTTGTGCTCATGCGCACGGGCGTGGCGCCGAAGGAGCTGCTGGAATACCTGCACGCAATCGAGAACAGCCTGGGCCGCGTGCGCGAAATCGAGAACGGCCCGCGCACCTGCGATGTCGACATCCTTGACTACCAGCTCTATGTGGTGGATAACGATGTGCTCACGCTGCCGCACCCGCGCATCTGCGAGCGCGACTTCGTGGTGAAGCCTCTGCTCGAGATTTCTCCCAACCACGTTCTCGCCGACGGCACGCCCGTTGCGAGCGTTCCCGAGGACCAACGCGTCGGCCGCGCCGTGAAGCTGTAAGCACGGCCCGCTTGAGTTTCCTCAATCAGCAATCCCGCCACCGAGCACCTCGATGGCGGGATTTTTGATTCTTGTGGGCGCGGTGCTTTCGTGAACGAGTCGGCGAAGGTATTACACCTGATGACAGTCCCCAATTATGTTCTGCGAAAATGTGCTGGGCTTTGCGGAAAACGAGGGGGTAACTGCCAGAAAATCGGCAGTTTTCATCATCTGGCAGGCAATCCGCTGCCCAATCCAGCCCAGCCTATGATGTCTCCTCGCAACGCAGGACCAAAAGACCAGGTCGAATTAGTGCAAGCGCCCGAGATGTTCTCCCCATTACCCACCTCGCCCCTTTCAGATGATGAAAACCACCCGATTTCTGGCAGGTCTCCCTCCCTCGCTTGACAAGTGGACTCCCTATCGCGATTTGGGCTTCAAGAGGCTTGCGAACAGCCAGGTCACGCACATGCCGACGGCAATTCCCAGGGCAAACTGCCCCGTCCTCATCGCATAGGCCGCCACTTGCGTCCAGTCGGCTGCCACAGCGAAGCTCATCGTGTAGTACAGCGGGGCGCCGGGAATGAGCGGCACGACGGAGGGAATCACGAACAGCAGCGAGGGAATATCGCGCCACTGGGCGAGCGCTTCGGAATACAGCGCGGAAAAGGCACTCGCGACGAGCGCGGGGAAGAACACGCTGTTCGACACGCACCCGACGGCCAGATAGATCGCCCAGCTGAGGATGCCGCCGATCGATGCGGCTGCGAGATACTTGCGGGGCAGGTGAAAGATCATCGCGAAACCCGCCGCGCCGAAAAACGCTGCTATGAGCTGGGCGGTAACACCCATCCAGTTGAGCTCGAACCCGGGGCCGACGTTGTGGCTTCCGTCGAACAGGAAGATTGCGGTCATGAACCCGCCCGCCAGCGCCACCGCCCACAGCATCGTTTCCACAAAGCGCATGGTGCCGGCCACGGTGTCGCCGACGAGCATGTCGTGGATAGCGTTCGTCATGAAGATGCCGGGAATCAGCAGCATGACCTCGCCGATGAGAATCTTGTCCAGGTGGATGAGCGGGTTGGCGCCCTGAAGCGCGTTCGCGCTGCTGATATCCACGCCGAGAATGCCCGCCGCAATAGCCTCGACGAACGCAACGCTCGCGCACGTTCCCACGCCGGCGAGAAACGAGCACAGCAGGTTGAACATGAGCATGTTGGGACAGCGTGGCGCGAGCTTCTCTTGCAAAAGGCAGATGAGCACAGCGAACACTGCGGCGAAAAGGGCATCGACTGCCGTGCCGCCGAAAAACACGGTGAAGCCCGATGCGGCGAAGATGCTCCCCAGGTAGAACGTCGCACGATCGGGGGGTTGCTCGGTGCAGCACTTGATGCTCTCGGCGAGCTCCTTGACGCTCGGGGTCTTCTTACAGCATTGCTTCCCGAGTTTGTGGAAGGCGGCGACGACGCGGTAGTCCGTCGGTCCCGGCGCGACGATGCGCCGCGTTTGCGTGAGGCGCTCGCCATCGGGGAAATCCATTGTGACGACAAGCGTTGCGGTGATCGCGAACACGTTCATGGCGCTCGCACCAAAGGCGCGACCGACGTTGGAAAGCGTGCTTTCCACGCGGCTCACCTCGGCGCCCGCGAGTAGCATGGCCTCGCCCATGTTCAAAAGCTCGTAGAGTATGTCGCTGTGGTTTTCCATGGCTGCCATTATACGCGAGCAAGCTGCACAACCCGCCGTTTTCGGGCATAATGCGTGAGGAAGATGACGCGGGAAAGGAAGCGGTGCGGTGTTTCGCTTGCAGGTGCTCGAATCGGTGGACTCCACCAATGAGGTGATTAAGCGTGCGATTGAGGATGGTGAACCGGAAGGGCTCGCCATCAGGGCATATCGTCAAACTGGCGGCTATGGGCGACAGGGCCGTGCATGGAAGAGCCCTCGCGGCGGCATGTACGAGTCGATTCTTCTGCGTCCCGAGGTCGACATGCGCGAGCTTCCCACGCTGGCGCTCGTCGTCGCAATCGCGGTGCGCCGCGCGCTGGCGAGCCTTGTCGTGGACGACCAGGCGCGCCGCATCTGCATCAAGTGGCCGAACGATGTCGTGCTGGTGGGCGGGGAATGCGAGGCCTGCGCGCCTTCGTCAACCTGCGATACCACCCCTGAGTTCGGCGAGAATACGCCATGCTCAGACAGTCCTCGCTTCGCTGCGGAACTGCGCGTGGCGCATCCCCGCCAAACTCAGGGGCTCCAGGCGGGGGAAGAGAAGCTTGCAAGCATCAAAGACCTCTATTCCAAGCTTGCCGGCATCTCCTCGGAGGTCCATGCAGGTGGGATATGCGTGGGAATCGGCGTGAACGTCGAGCCGCCCGAGGACGCGATGAAAGTCGGCGGGAAGAACGCGCCAGCGTATCTGGCTGATCTTGGCTTCGGGTTCACCTGCGAGCGCGAAGCTGCGATCAATGCCGTGGGCGATGCGGTTCTCCACGAGTTCGAGCCCCTGTATCGCCGCTGGTGCGACGGCGGGTTCGCAGCGCTTTCGGGCGAGTTCGCCGAGCATTCGATGCTCGAGGGGCGTTTCGTCCGTATGACCAACCAGCTGGGGGAAGTCGTCTGCGAGGGCACGGTGCGCGGAGTCGACGCGTCCGGGCGGCTGATTCTTCGACTGGAAGACGGCGAGACGAAAGCCGTCGCTTCGGGCGAGGTGCACCTGCTTTAGCGAGCCCGAGCGCCACAGTGCACGTCGTGTTGTGCGTGGTCGCGGTGCACGTCGCAGCATGCATGGCTCGCGGCGCACGCCTCATCTTGCGTACTCCACGGCGCGCTTCCCGTCTTGCGTGGCCGCTTCGGGTTCCCCGCCTTCCCATTTCGCCTTCCGTTTGCCGTCGCTTTCGCGCGGTGGGCGTGATAAACTGTTCCTTCTTATGCGCAGATATGCATACAATCGTGTGTTTCCGAAAAATGGCAAATGAGACGATTGAAGCATGAGGTATGCATATGACGGCACAAGAAGAACAACGTGGCCAATCCTTGAAATCGACCCCCGAAACCTCGGTGGGCACCCCCTCTTCTCCTAAAGGAACTCCCGCGCGCAAGCCGCAGGGCAATGATCGCGTCACCCGCATGGGCACGGCGTCCCTTCCGCGGCTCATCACCGAGTTCGCTATTCCCGCTATCCTGGGCATGCTGGTGAACGCGGCGTACAACCTGATCGACTCCATCTTCCTCGGGCAGGCGATGGGGGAAATCGGCCTGTCGGCGGCAACGGTCGCGGCGCCGCTCATGATCGTGTTCATGGCGCTCGCGATGCTTGTCGGCAACGGCGGCAACGCGCTTGCCGCATTGCGTTTGGGCGAAGGGCGCAAAGCGGATGCGGAAATCAGCCTTGGCAACACCGTGACGCTTGGCATTATCCTCTGGATCATCATCGCCGCCATCGCGGCATACCCGCCGCTGCTCGATGCGTTCCTTACCTTCTCGAGCGCGACCGACGAGGTGCGTCCGTACGCTGCGACGTTCATCCAGATCCTGAGCTTCGGTTTCGTGTTGCAGATGATCGGCATGGGCGTGAACAACTTCATCCGCACGGCGGGCGCCCCCAACCGCGCGCTTCTGACCATGGTCATCGGCGCGGTGGTCTGCACCATCTTCAACTATATCTTCGTTTTGAAGCTTGGCTGGGGCGTAGCTGGGTCCGCTTACGCCACGCTGATCGGCCAAGCTGCGTCGTGCGTCTCGGTGCTGTGGTTTTTCATATTCACGAAGAACGCGCCGCTCAAGCTTCATCTGCACTGCATGCGTCCCCACGCGAAGATCATCCGCGCCATCCTCTCGCTCGGCCTTGCGAGCTTTGCCGTTCAGGCAGGTGCCGCGGTCGTGAACTTCGCCGTGAACTTCCTGCTGGTGAAGTACGGCAGTGTGAGCGCTATCGGCGCCGAGGGCGCGCTCGCCTCCATCGGCGTCGTGCAGCGCATCGCCATGTTCACGGTGATGCCGCTCGTCGGCGTCTCGATTGCTATCCAGCCGCTGCTCGGGTTCAACTACGGCGCGAAGATCATCGCGCGCGTGCGCAAGACGCTCTGGCTGGGTGTGGCGTTCGCCACCTCGCTCGCCGTTATGATGTGGGTGCTCGTGCACCTGTTCCCGAACCAGATCGTGGGCCTGTTCGGCATCACGAACGCGTCGCTCGCCGAGTTCACCATCTTCGCGCTGAAGGTCCAGCTGCTCATGCTTCCTTTCGTGGGCTTCCAGATTGTGGGCTCGAACTACTTCCAGGCGACCGGCCAGCCGATGAAGTCGACGATCCTCTCGCTCACGCGTCAGGTGCTGTTCCTCTTGCCGCTCATGTTCTGGCTGCCTGAGGTGCTGCCTGGTTGGTTCCCGCAGTTCACGGGCTTGGACGCCCTCTATATTGCGACGCCGGTGGCGGACTTCCTCGCCATCTTCACGGTCGCCATCTTCATTGCAATCGAGATGCGTCGCTTGAAAGACGTCGAGAGCGGGAAGATTACCTCGAAGTACTAGGCGTCTTGCGCGCGTTCCGAGGGCTGCATGTCGCTCGTTGCCGTGGGGGAGTGCCAAGGCTCTGGGGCGGCGTGGCGCCGGGGCCCTGGGCTGGGGTGAGCGGGGCAGCAGGCCCTGCGCAAGCTAACTTTCTTGTGGAATTCCGCGTTCGAACCACGTAATTCGAAGTTGACTGGTAGAGTTTCAACGTTATTGTCATCTGACCCGAAAGAGGTACAGCAAGTGGAACAAGTTAAGAAGGGCGCCAGCGCGGCGTCGCGCACCCGCTCAATCGCGTTCGTGGGCCTGGCCGTCGCCATCATGGCGGTGTCCGCATGGGTTACCGTGCCGCTCGGCCCGGTTCCTTTCACGCTGCAGATGTTTGCCATCACCTTCGCCATCGTGATGCTCTCCCCGAAGGAGTGCATCGCCGCCATCGTGCTGTATCTCGCGCTCGGCGCCATCGGCCTACCGGTGTTCTCCGGCATGAGCGGCGGAATCGCCAAGCTCATGGGCCCGACCGGCGGCTTTCTGTGGGGCTACATCTTCGGCGTCGCCGCTGCCGCGGGGCTACTCTACGTGTTGCGTCGCCGCATGGGCGCAGCCGACAAGGCCGGCGCCTCCGAGCAGCGCGGTTTCGTTGCGTTCCTGAAGAACGCCGCCGCCGAAATCGTTGCAGGCCTCGTGTTCACTGCGATCGCGTACTTCTGCGGCTGGCTGCAGCTGATGCTCGTTATGGGCATCTCGCCTGAAGCCGCGTTCCTCGCCGGCGTGGCGCCCTTCGTGGTGGTCGACGTGCTGAAGATCCTCGCCGCTGTCGCGTGTGCTCGCGCTGTGAAGGCCGCGGTTCGATAAATACCCATTCCTCGCACATTTGGGGTGCGTGCTATAATCGCTTGGAAACAGGCAATCATCATGCGCAGGCGATTTTCGCCTGCGCTTTCTATGAGGGAGTGACTAGTGGGCTGCGCAATCATCGGTTGCGGGAAATCCCTTCCCGCGCTTGCCGTCGCGAACGACGACCTTACCCAGCTTGTCGACACGAGCGACGAGTGGATCACCACGCGCACGGGCATCAAGTCCCGTCGCATCGCCGTCGAGGAAACGAACGTCGATCTGGCTGAAGCTGCCGCGCGTCAGGCGATGGGCCTTGCCGAAGGCGGCTATTGCGAGGCTCCTATCGACCCTGAGTCCATCGACCTCGTGGTGTATTCCACCTGCACGCCCGATGTGCTCGTGCCCTCGTGCGCGGCGCTCGTCCGCCGTCGCCTGGGCCTGGTGAACGCCGTGGCTTTCGACGTGAACGCCGCGTGCTCGGGTTTCATCTACGCGATGAGCGTGGCGGAATCCATGATGGCGGCAAGCGCGGCGGGCGTTGCGGGCGCCGGCCGTCGCAACAAGGTTCGCCGTGCGCTCGTGATCGGCTCCGAGCGCCTGACGCGCATCACCAACTGGGAGGACCGCACGACCTGCGTGCTCTTCGGCGATGGCGGCGGGGCTGCCGTGGTCGAATGGGACGAGGACCGTGCGGGCGTGCTCGCCACTTTCACGAAGAACGACGATGACGACACCAATGCGCTCACCTGCCCCTCCGCGTTCGATTCCCCTCAGCCTTTCGACGTGAACGGCGTTTCAAAGGAGGCCGCCGTTGCGGGCGACCCGGGCAATGCGCGCATCGACGAGGAGCTTGGCGTGACCGAGGCCGTCGCTGCCGGTCGTCCGCGCCAGTCCCTCTTTATGCACGGGCAGACCATCTTCAAGTTCGCGGCCAATGCGATGGGCAACGCCATTGACAAGGTGTGCAAGCGCGCCGACGTGGACATCGACGACGTGAAGCTTATCGTGCCCCATCAGGCAAACGAGCGCATCATCAAGTACGCCGCCAAGCGCTGCGGACTTTCGCTCGACCGCTTCCAGGTTTCCATCGGCGATCGCGGGAACGCTTCTTCCGCCTGCGTGCCAATGGCGCTTTCCGACGCATACGAATCGGGGCGCATCCAAAAGGGCGACAAGGTGATTCTCGTAGCCTTCGGCGGCGGCCTCACCAGCGGCGCTGTGCTCTACGAGGTATAAGCAAGCCGAGGTTTAGCCGTCTTGCGGGCGCGGTTCAAGGCATTGCCGATTTGTCTCGAACCGCTCTTACGCAATCGAGGGGATGGCCACGAGGAAGCAGGCGCCTCCGTCGGGCAGGTTGAACGCTTCGACCGTGCCGTCGTGCGCATCGACGACGGACTTCACGATGGCAAGCCCGAGCCCCGTACCTCCCGTACCGCGGTTGCGCGACGGGTCGCCTCGATAGAAGCGGTCGAACAGAAGCTTCGGGTCGGCATCGCCCAAGCCGCAGCCGTCGTCGCGCACGGAGAGCACAGAGTTGCCTCTCGCTCCCATGAGCTCGACGGTGATGTGCCCGCCCGGCTCGATGAAGCGGCTCGCATTTTCCACCAAGTTGAACACGACCTGCTTTAACCGGTCACGGTTGCCGAGCACGTCGGGCGCCTCGCCTATGACTTGGCAGTTTGCCTCCCTCTCGCGCAAAAGCGGCGAAAGGGAGTCCACCACTTCGCGTGCCACCTGCCCCAAGTCGACGCGCGAGAACTCGGTCGCGATGTTGCCGTTTTCCAGCCGCTGCAATGCGAGCAGGTCGTTCACCAGGTTCGAAAGGCGGCGGCTCTCCTCCACGATGATGCCCGTGAACTTCTCACGCATCGCGGGCGGCAGGTCGGGGTCCGACAGCATCTCGGCGTTCCCCCGAATCGCGGTGAGCGGGGTGCGCAGCTCGTGTGCCACATCGCTCACAAACGTGCTCTCACGACTTTCGCGCGAGGCGAGGCTTTCCTGCTGCGTCCGGATGGTCTCGGAAAGCCTGTTCACGCTCACCGTAAGCCGATCGACTTCCTCGATGCGCCCATCGATGGGAACAGTCGCCGGCGCGGGGTCTCCCGTGCGGAAGTCGCGAAGGCGCGCTGCCAAGCGGGTGAGCGGCTCGGAGAGGAAATGCCCAATGAGCAGGCTAAAGGCGAACGTGAACACAGCGACGGGCACCAGAAGGAAAAACGCCAGGGGCCTCAGTCCGAACGCGAAGTGCGAGACCGCGATTGCGAAGGCCGCCGCAAGGATGGCGAACAGCGTTGCGAGAAGCGCGAAATATGTCTGCAGTTGCTTTATTTCTTGAACCTATATCCGTAGCCGCGGACCGTTTCCACGAGGCCGGGATCGTACCCGGCGCTCGAAATCTTATCACGCAGCCTCTTGATGTGCGTGTCGACCGTCTTCGTTTCCGTAAGGTATTCCCAGCCCCACGCATCGCGCAGCAGATCCTCGCGGGAAACGACCTTCCCGGCGTTCTTCATCAGCGCCGCGAGCAGCTCGAACTCGCGCGGGGTCAAATCAATGTCGCCCGCGTCGCCGGTCGCGGTGTGCGCGTCCTCGTTCAAGGTGATGCCTCCGGCGGTGATGGCGCTCGACCCCTTCGCGAAATCCTCGCCCTGGCTGCGGCGTAAAAGGGCGCGAACGCGCGCAATCAGCTCGCGCACGCCGAAGGGCTTGGACAGGTAGTCGTCGCCGCCGATTTCAAGACCGACGACCTTGTCGAGCTCGGAGTCGCGCGCGGAGAGGAACAGCACGGGGGACGAAGTGTGCGCGCGAAGCCGCCGACAGAGTTCGTAGCCGTCGATTCCCGGCAACATGATATCGAGAACAAACAGGTCGTAGTCGTTTTTCATCGCGCGGGAAAGGGCGTCCTCGCCGTTGTCGACCACGTCGACGGAGAATCCTTCCTTGCGTAGCGCGTACCCGACGAATTCCGTGATGGAGGGTTCGTCGTCGACTACGAGAATGCGTGCGGACGCATCGGACATGGCCTTCCTCCTCGTTGTTCTTCTGGGCGCTTGCCGCCGTCGCCGTTCGCGCTCGGGCAGCGCTCGCGGCGTCTTCGGGCGCCTTTTCCTGGTAGTATCATGCCAGCTAACACTATAGACAATTCGCGTTTGCCGTGCACGGCGAGGGGAGACTGTCAAAATCATGTTACTTGTCATCGACGTGGGGAACACCCAGACCGCCATCGGCATCTACGAGGGGGAAAACCTCGACCGCATGTGGCGCGTCGCCACCAACCGCGACCATACCGCCGACGAGCTGCGCGTGAAGCTCCTGCCGCTTTTGCAGTCCGAGAATCTTCGGGCGGGCGACATCACGGGCGCGGCACTCGCGTCGGTGGTTCCCCAGCTCACGGGTGCGTGGACGCGCGTGGTGCAGGATTTGGCGGGCGTGAGCACCGTCGTGTGCTCGGCGAAGACGGCGGGTTCGCTTTTCGATGCGGACTACCCCAATCCGCGTGAAATCGGCTCGGACCGCGTGGCCGACGCCGTTGCGGCGCGCGAGCTGTTCGGTGCGCCGGTCATCGTCGTCGACTTCGGCACGGCGACCAACATCGAGGTGGTCGACAAGCAGGGGCGCTTTCTGGGCGGCATCATCGCGCCAGGCGTCCAGACGGGTGCGTCGGCGCTGTTTTCCCATGCTACACGCTTGGCTGCGATCGATTTGATCGACCCTCGCCATGCCATCGGGCGCAACACCGAGGAGGCCTTGCAGGCGGGCATCGTCTACGGCGAGGCCGATCGCGCTGACGGGCTCGTGCGCCGTGTGGTCGAGGAGCTTGGATACGACGCCCCGGTCGTCGCGACGGGTGGCCTCGCACCTCTTATCGCCGAGCACTCGCGTACCATCACCGCCGTCCAGCCCGACCTGACGCTCGTTGGGCTGCGGCTTGTGTATGCTGAATGCACCAAGACGGGAAAGTGAAACCTGAAGGGAAGGGTCGACATGCAAAGTGATATCGAAATCGCACAGGCTGCGCAGCCTCAGCGCATCGACGCGATTGCCGAGAAGGCGGGTATCGACGACAAGTATCTCGAGATGTACGGCAAGTACAAGGCGAAGGTCGACTACAACCTTCTGCGCGAGAACGAGCATACGCCGGGCAAGCTTGTGCTCGTGACGGCGATCAACCCCACGCCGGCGGGCGAGGGCAAGACCACCACGACGGTCGGTCTGGCCGATGCGCTCGCGAAGCGCGGCGAGAACGTGATGGTCGCTTTGCGCGAACCGAGCCTGGGACCCGTGTTCGGTATCAAGGGTGGCGCTGCAGGCGGCGGATATGCCCAGGTCGTTCCCATGGAAGATATTAACTTGCACTTCACGGGCGACTTCCACGCCATCGGTGCTGCGAACAATCTGCTTGCGGCTATGCTCGACGCGCACATTCACAACGGCAACCAGCTCGGCATCGATGTGCGCAAAATCACCTGGAAGCGCGTGGTCGACATGAACGACCGGCAGCTGCGCAGCATCGTCGACGGCCTCGGCGGCAAAGCCAACGGTGTGCCCCGCGAGGACGGCTTCGACATCACCGTGGCGTCCGAGGTCATGGCTATTTTCTGCCTGGCGACCAGCATTACCGACCTGAAGGAGCGTCTCGGCCGCATCGTGGTGGGCTACACCTTCGACGACCAGCCCGTCACCGCTCACGATCTGCACGCCGAAGGCGCCATGGCCGCGCTGCTCAAGGACGCGCTCAAGCCGAACCTCGTGCAGACGCTCGAGGGCACGCCCGCGTTCATCCACGGCGGCCCCTTCGCCAACATCGCGCATGGCTGCAACTCCATCATGGCGACGCGGATGGCTTTGGCGCTCGGCGACTACGCCATCACTGAGGCTGGCTTCGGCGCCGATTTGGGCGCGGAGAAGTTTCTCGACATCAAGTGCCGCTTGACGGGCTTGAAGCCCGACGCCGTGGTCGTGGTGGCCACGGTCCGCGCGCTCAAGAACCACGGCGGCGTGGCGAAAGACGAGCTCAACGAGGAGAACCTCGAGGCGCTTGAGGCGGGCCTTCCCAACCTGCTGCAGCATGTGGAGAACATTACCCAGGTGTTCAACTTGCCCTGCGTGGTCGCGATCAACCGCTTCCCGACCGACACCGAGGCCGAACTGAAGCTTGTCGAGGACAAGTGCCGCGAGCTGGGTGTGAACGTGGCGCTCTCCGAGGTGTGGGCGAAGGGCGGCGAAGGCGGCCTGGCGCTGGCCGACGAGGTCGTGCGCCTGTGCAACGAGGGCGACGAGGCCGGCCGCGGCGCCGACACGTTCCAGTTCGCCTACGACAGCGATTTGAGCCTGCGCGAGAAGATCGAGGCGATCGCTGTGCGCGTCTACCGCGCCGATGGGGTGGATTTCGATGCCAAGGCGGCAAAGGAGCTAGCCAAACTGGAGAAGCTCGGTTTCGGCGACATGCCTGTGTGCATGGCGAAGACCCAGTACAGCTTCAGCGACGACCAGAAGAAGCTTGGTGCGCCGCGCGGGTTCCGCATCACGGTGCGCGACGTCAAGGTGAGCGCCGGAGCTGGGTTCGTAGTGGCGCTTACGGGTAACATTATGACGATGCCGGGCCTGGGCAAATCGCCTGCCGCCTTCAAGATCGACGTCGACGAGACCGGAAAGATCACGGGGTTGTTCTAGGGAACGCCCGCTTCGGCAACTCTGCGCTCGCGCGGTGGCGCGCGAGCGCTCGTGGCAGTCGTTGCATACTCGAAACTATGGTGGGTTACCGTACCCTAATCGCCCTATCAGTTTGAGGGCTTGAAACGAGGAAGAGGCTTTTATGGTAGACACCCGTTTCGTTGAAGATCTTGCGTCCGCGGCCCCCGCTCCCGGCGGGGGCGGGGCGTCGGCGTACGTCGGTGCGCTCGCTGCGGCGCTCGCGTCCATGGTGGGCAATCTCACGGTGGGAAAGAAGACGTATGCCGAGGTCGAGGGCGAGGTCGTTCGCCACCTCGACGAGCTTGAGGGGCTTCGCTCCCGCCTGATCGAGCTTGTCGACGCCGATGCGCGCGCGTTCGAGCCGCTTGCGGCGGCGTATCGCATGCCGAAGGGCACGCCGGAAGAGCTTTCGGCGAAGCAGGAGGCGATCCAGCGGGCGCTTGTCGGGGCGACTGAGGTGCCGCTTGAAATCATGCGCACGGTGGTGCGCGTGGTCGACCATGCCGACTACTTGGCTCACCGTGGCAGCCGAATGGCCAGGTCAGACGCGGGTGTTTCGGCCGCGTTCGCCCGAGCTGCGGTCGATGGCGCAAGTTTGAACGTGTGCATCAACGCGGCTTCGATGGACGACGCTGGCAGGGCGCGCCGCGTTCGTGAGGAGGCTTCGGCGATCGCGTCGACGACGCGCGAGCGCTGCGACGAGCTGTTCGATTTCGTCGTCAAGGAAGTTTCATAAATAAGGGCCCTTAAGGGTTAAGGTGGATTATGGCAACGCTTCTCAAAGGAAAACCAGTCGTCGATCATATGGCGATCGACCTGCGCAATCGCATCGAGGCGCTCAAATCGCGCGGCGTCGAGCCCACACTCGCGCTCGTGCGCATGGGGGAGCGCCCCGACGATTTGTCCTACGAGCGCACCGCGAAGAAGCGCGCCGCCAGCCTGGGGCTTTCCACCAAGCCCTACGTGCTTGACGACCTGGCTCCGCAGGCCGCCGTGCAGGCGACGCTGCAGTCCATCAACTACGACAAGACCGTGCACGGCTGCCTCATGTTTCGTCCTCTGCCGAGCTTTCTCGACGAGAAGGCGCTGTGCAACATGCTTTCGCCGGAGAAGGATATCGACGGCATCTCGCTCGCGTCGCTTGCTTCCGTGTTCACCGACTCGAGCGACGGCTTCCCCCCCTGCACCGCGCAGGCGTGCGTGGAGATCCTCGACTTCTACAAGATTCCCCTGGTGGGAAAGCACGTTGTGGTTATCGGTCGCAGCCTTGTGGTGGGCAAGCCCGTCTCGATGATGCTCCTGCGCCGCAACGCGAGCGTCACCATCTGCCATTCGCGCACCGAGAACCTGCCCGAGCTGTGCCGGACGGCCGACATCGTCATCTGCGCCGTGGGCCGCGCGCATGCGTTCGGCAAGGAGTATTTCCGCGCAGGGCAGACGGTGCTCGATGTGGGCATCAACTTCGATTCGCACGGCACGCTGTGCGGCGATGTGAACTTCGACGAGGTCGAGCCCATCGTCGACGCCATCACCCCTGTTCCCGGCGGCATCGGCACCGTCACGACGAGCGTCACCATGGCGCACGTGGTGGAGGCCGCCGAAAAGATGGCGGGGAAGTAAAACTCCCTTTCTTTCGGCTGTGCGGTTCGCGAAATGACACCACCGCCCTGACGCCCATGCTCTTCCACTGCTTCATAGCTCCTTCCCACAAGAGGTTTTTCGCTGAAACGGCGCCGCCGTGGACAAAAAGCCGCGATATGTGAAGAGCTTTCTGAGGCTAACTTCTCCCAATAAAATCTGACCTGGGGAAACGTAAGGCTGGCAGGTTAAATCTTTCTCGTCACGCTTCTTTCGACTCACATATCGGCGCTTTTTGTCCACGACACCCCCAAATATCCCACAAGGGGGGGGTGACGCTGTGCTGCGAGGTGGGCATCGTCACATGAAAGAGCTTTCCCCCTACTTCTTTCCCAGCACCGTGAGCTCGCGAGGGTAGCTGTTGAGCACCTCGCAGCCGTCTTCGGTCACGCACACCAAGTCCTCGATGCGCACGCCGAACTCGCCTGGCAGATAGATCCCTGGCTCGATGGAAAAACACATCCCGACCTGGACTTTTTCGTCATGAACTGACGATACGTCTCCTGGCTCGTGTTCGTCGAGGCCAATCTGATGCCCCAAGCGATGGGTGAAAAACTCGCCGTAGCCGGCTTCGGCGATGACATTGCGCGCCGCCTTGTCGATGTCGCAGAAGCGCGCGCCGGGATGCACCGCCGCACGGCCCGCTTCGTTTGCGCGGCGCACCAGCTCGTACACCTCGCGCTGCTTGGCGGTCGGCTCGCTCCAGAAGAACGTGCGCGTCATGTCCGAGCAGTACTCGTCTTGGCGGCATCCCACGTCGAACAGCACGACGTCGCCAGCTCTCAGCTTCGTGCCGTCGGGCCTATGGTGCGGGTCGGCGGCGTTCGCGCCGAAGCTCACGATCGGGTCGAAAGAGTGTCCCGAAGCGCCTAGCTCGCGGTAGATTCCCTCGAGCTTGTCGGCGATTTCCCGTTCGGTCGCACCCTCGTGCACGAGCTCGCGAAAACGTGCCATGGCCTGGTCGTTTGTTGCCGATGCCGCGCGCATGAGCTTCTGCTCCTCGTTGCTTTTGATGGCGCGCGCGCCATCGACGGCGGGAGAACCTAAGGCGAAGGACTTCGCCGCATGCGCCTCCATCAGCGGCACGAGGAAGCGGGCGGCGAGGTTCTTGTCGACGCCGCAGGTCTCCTCCGCGCGCAGCATCTTCGCAACCTCGGGAAGCGGGTTGTCCACATCGTCGAAGGAAAACACTTCGCAGGGAAGTGACTTCGGGGCTGTGAACAGGCGGTTCAAGAAGAGGATGGGTGCTTTCCCCTCGACGATCGCAAGCGCCAGGAAACGCTCGCCCGGTTCCACGTAAGCGCCGGTGAGATACTGGATGGAACGCGGGTCGCTCACGATCATCTGCGTGAGGCCCATCTCGCCGAGGCGGCGGCGAACCGTTTCTATGCGCTGTTCGAACATGGTGGTCCTTTCTCGTGTTGCGCCGCGACCGGGCGTCGGCGGCCTGAGCTCTCGCAGCGCGCAAATCGGGGCGCTTGCGACGCATGGGCTGCGGTGTTTGCGCCATGCGCGTTGCGACGAGCGGATTAGTTTCGTTTACTATAGCGTGAATCGTGCGGGCGGGCGTCGGGGCGAGCAAAATCCCTTGTTCGTGGCCATTTGAGCGAGTTGGGGCAGCGCCCAACATGGCGGAACATCGAAGGCGATTCGGCTCAGGCAGATGGGGTGCTTGCCTCTTGCGCGGCGGAGGGCACCAAGGAAGTGCGCTTTCGTGCGTTTGTTGTCGGGTTGCCCCGCCCGCCTGGTGCAGGGCGTATGATGGACGCATGGCAAACGGACTTTCATACATGCGGAAAACCACTTCCACCGAGGCGACCAAGAAGCTCGGCCAGACGCTTGCGCCGTATCTCCACGCGGGCGATGTCGTGGTGCTCTCGGGTGATCTGGGCGCGGGGAAGACGCAGTTCGTCCAGGGTGTCGCGGTTGGCCTGGGCATTTCCGACGACGTGGTCAGCCCGACCTTCAACATCGTGATTGAATACTCCTCGGGCTCGGTTCCGCTCTACCACTTCGACCTTTACCGTTTGGAAGACGCCTCGGAATTGGAAGACGTCGGCTATTATGACCTCGTCGAAGGCGATGGCGTCGCGTTCCTCGAATGGGGCGAGAAGTTCCCCGAGGAACTGCCCTATGGCTATCTCGATGTTTCGATCACCGTCGGCGACGACGGGTCTCGCGTCGTGCGGGTTCACTCCGTCGGCGACAGGGCGCGCCAGCTTCTGTGCGTATGGTCGAACGATTCGCGCTCTCATCTGGTGAAAACGTCATCAAAGCTGAACTGACGCGCGCGGTGCGTTATCATGCGCACGAACGATTCTCCCTCTGAAACGGAAACATTGCATACTATGAGCGAAACGAAATCTCCAGCATCGGCTGCGCTTGGCGTCGATGCGCCCCGTCACGAACCCGCCTACGTGCTCGCCTTCGACACCGCCAACGAGGTGATTGCCATCGGCGTGGGCATGCTTCACGAGGAAGCGCGCGCGATCGAGCTTGTCGCACATGCTGAAATCGAGGCGCGCCGCCAATCGAACACCCAGCTCATTCCCCGTATCGATGCGCTACTCGCCGAAAGAGGGATCGCGCGCGAGGACATCGCGTGCGTGTGCGTCGGGCGCGGCCCCGGCTCGTTCACCGGCGTGCGCATCGCCATGGCGACGGCGAAGGGCATCGCGAGCGCGCTCGAGGTGGGGCTTGTGGGCGTGTCCTCGCTCGACGCGGTGGCCTGGGGCGTTTGGGAATCTGGTGCACGCGGCGAGGTCGCCGTGGTGGCTGACGCCATGCGCAAGGAGGTCTACCCCGTTCGCTATCTCGTTGACGGCGCCGGCGCGCATCGTCACGAGGCCGATCGCGTTGTGAAGGCGGACTTGGCGGCTGAAGAGCTTGCGGAATGCGACGCGGCGACTCCTGGCGCTTCCGGCGCTCTTCAGCTGCTCGGCGGTTCTGCTTTGGCGAACAGCTCACTGGGCTGTTCGCGTCGTGCGGAGCTGCGCGCGGAGCACACTGCTCAATCGCAGTCGCCTTCCGATTCCGAGGATAACGGCAAAGGGCGACTCTCCGACGCCGGCGCTCCTGAGGCCGGGCGGCATACTCCGTGCTCAAACAGTCCTCGCTGCGCTGCGGAACTGCGCGCGGAGCACACCGCCCGCCCTCAGGAGCTTTCGACTCCCGACGAGCTCGTCGTTGCGAGTCTTCCAGCTCAGCGGCTTCTCCTTGCGGGGGATGCGTTGAAGAAATATAGGGACCTGTTCGTTTCATGCGGGGAGGTGCTTCCCGAGGACACGTGGACGCCGACGGGCGCGGGGCTTCTCCTCGCTCTACAGGCTGCGTGGCACAGCGGGGAATGCGACCCGTTCGATGCAGTGCGACATAACCCGGCGTTTGCGCTTCCCGTGTACACGCGCCTGTCCGACGCGGAGGAAAACGAGCGTGCCCGTGCAGCTCGTGCGGCTCGCGAAGGGTCGGCGCGAGCGGCTCACGGAAGCGCGGGTCGCGAGGGCGCGGCGACGCTGGGCGTTCCCGATGCAAACCTTCGCACGGGCGTCCAAGATGCCGAAGCGGTGGCCCATCCGTCGCTCGTCCATTCGCTCGCGGGGAAGGCGCCCGCTTACGAGGAGACCTCGCCTGCACACCACGCCACGCTTCACGAGCAGTCTATTCTCGTGGCTCCGCCCGATGAGCGGGGGATATCGTACAAGCCTCTCGACCTTTCCCATGCGGGATGCGTCGCGGCGCTCGAGTCGCGCATCATGGGAAGCGATGCGTGGAGCGAAGCGCTTGTGGCCGACGAGATCCCGCGGCGCGATCGCACCTGGTGGGCGGCGTACGCGAGCGAAGGCAAGCCTGGTGAGGTCGGCATGCTTGTGGGGTATGCCGGCGGCTGGGTGGTCGACGGCGATGTGCAGATCCTGAAAGTGGGAACGAATCCAGCGTGGCGCCGCCGCGGCATCGCCCGCGAGCTGCTCGCGCACGTTGCGGCAGATGCGCGCAATCTCGGTGCGCAGACGGTCTCGCTCGAGGTCCGCGCGGGCAACGAGGGCGCGCAGGCGCTCTACAAGGCGCTTGGCCTCGTGCCCGTGGGCACGCGTCCCCGCTATTACTCCGATCGCGAGGATGCGCTTATCATGCAGGGCGACCTCGCTCCCCTCGTGGGTGCGGCGGAGCCTGTCGAGGAGTCGTCGCGGCTGGTCGCGGGCATGGAGCTGCAGGTCGACGCCTCGCACGACGTGCAGGCGACCGCAGTCGGCGCGGTGGGAGTATCGCGCCCACTCATCCTGGCGATCGAGTCTTCATGCGACGAGACCGCCGCGGCGATCGTCGACGGGGAAGGGGCGCTTGCCTCGGACGTGGTGGCAAGCCAGATCGACTTCCACGCGCGCTTCGGCGGCGTCGTTCCCGAAATCGCAAGCCGCAAGCACATCGAGGCCATCTGCGGCGTGTGCGACGAATGCCTCGAGGTCGCGGCGAAAAACCTCGGGATGGAATCGCTTCGCTGGCGCGATCTTTCCGCGGTGGCCGTCACATATGCGCCTGGGCTCGTCGGCGCGCTCGTGGTGGGCGTGGCGTTTGCGAAGGGCGCGGCGTGGGCGGCGGACGTGCCGCTCATCGGCGTAAACCACCTGGAAGGCCACCTGTACGCCAATCGCATCGGGTGTCCCGATTTCACCCCACCTGCCGTGGTGTCGCTCGTGTCGGGCGGCAACACCATGCTCGTCCACATGAAGGGCTGGGGCGACTACAAAACGCTCGGCACCACCATCGACGACGCGGTGGGCGAGGCGTTCGACAAGGTCGCGAAGGCGCTCGGGCTGGGATATCCCGGTGGGCCTGTGATCTCGCGTTACGGTGCGAAGGGCAATCCGCGCGCCATCGCCTTCCCGCGCGCGATGATGCACTCGGGCGACTTGCGCTTCTCGCTTTCGGGCCTGAAGACGGCGGTCGTCACCTACATCAACGGCGAGCGCGAGGCTGGGCGCGAGCTCAACGTGCCCGATATCTGCGCGAGCTTCGAGGCGGCGGTGGTCGACGTGCAGGTGGCGAAGGCGAAACGCGCTCTCGAGATGACGGGCGCACGCACGCTTTGCGTGGGCGGCGGCGTCGCGGCGAACCCCGTGCTCCGCGCGTCGTACGAGAAGATGTGCTCGAAGGCGGGCGTGCGCCTGGTGCTGCCGCCCCTCTCGGCATGCGGCGACAATGCGGGAATGATTGCGCTTGTGGCGCTCGATCGCTTCAAGCAAGAAAGGTTCTTCCCGTTTGACTTCGATGCGAAAGCGCACGTCAACCTTGACGAGCCCTACTAGGGCGCAGGGTGCTGCTGCCGCCAGGCTCGGGACGCCGGGCGCTATCGCAGGGTGCGGTGCTGCCGCTGGGAACAGGGCGTGGTGCTGCCGCCGGTCGTGAACGGGGCGCAGGGCGCGGTGCTGCTACTGGGAACGAATGGGGCGAGGGAAATCGTCTCCTGACAAGGCCGTCTTTGTTCGTGCCCTACGATTCCTTCGGATAGACGGCCCGTGCGACGAAGTACGACGCCACGATGCAGCACATCGCGCAGCAGATGGTGACGGGGAACCCGAAGCAGTCGTTCACGATTCCCCAGATCACGCAGGCGCCCCCGATGCCGACGTCGTTCGCGAGCTGGAAAAGCGCGTTGGCGGCTCCCCATCGCTCGGGCGGCGTGTTCTTCACCGCTACCGACTGGTTGAGCGGCAGCGCGATGCCGCTGCAGAAGCCGTATACGATTCCCGACAGGTTGAACACCGCATCGCGCACGGGCGTGCCGTCGAGAACGGTCCCGCAGGCGACGAGCATGGCAAACGCGACGAGACCGCACGCCAGCGCGAAGGGCAGGATCTTGATGGGCGCGAAGCGGTCCATGAAGGCGCCCGATTTCAGCCGCACGAGAATCATACTCACGGCTGACAGGGTGTAGAACAGCCCCGCGCTCCCCACGCTGAGCGAGGCGCCGTAAAGTCCGACGAAGAAGATCACGAACCCGAACGCCGGAGAGAGCACGATCATGGGCAGCGTGCCAGGGAGGGCATGTTTCTCGAAGATGCGGGAGGCGATGCCCTCGCGTTTTGGCTGTCCTTCCATCCTGGACTGCGCGGCTGACGTGGTCGCTTCGGCTGCTTCGGCCGCCTCTGCTCGCCCGCCAGCCTCGGCAACCTCGGCAGTCTCCGTCCGCGCTGCCTCGCTTTCCCTCTCCTCGAGCCTGCGCCGGTAGACCGCCCCCTCGGGCAGCATCTCGGGGTGCTTCTCGTAGCGGCAGAGGAAAATCATCGCAAGCCCGATCACGGCGATCGCGGTCACGCCGATAAAAAGGTTCTCAGGCGGGTCGGTCGACACGAGGGCGAGGGCGAGGGCGGGTCCAACCGACATGGAAAGCGCCTGGCCAAGCCCGTAGTAGCCGATTCCTTCCCCCATGCGCGACGCGGGAAGCGCATCGGCTGCGGCGGTCGCCGACGCGGTGGTCACTGCCGAGAAGCCGGCTCCTTGTAGGATGCGGAACACCACGAAGGGCGCGACGTCGCGGGTGAACAGGGGGCCGACGGTCCCGACGATGAGCACGGCGAACCCGACGAGCATCACGATGCGGCGTCCGCGCCCGTCGATCAGCGGCCCCGAGAGCAGGCGCACGACGGCCGCCGCAGCCGAAAACACGGCTCCCAAAACGCCTGCGTACGCGGCGGTTCCGCCGTAGAGGGCGACATAGACCGACGTGCTCGAGTTGAGCCCTTGGCCCACCATGAAGCAGCACAGCGTCGAGACGACGACCAAGACGAAGGTGGTCGACCATAGCTGCTCGCGTGGGCTTTCCCTGCGCGAATCGTCGGTTTTCGAGGCTCGTTTTCCCATGTGTCCATCATAGCGATTTCTCGAGATCTGCATAGATGGTGCAAAAGATTCGCAAGCTGAGCGATGATGCACAAGGGACAATATTGGGAGGAATCTAATGATAAGTGGTGAAAACGATGTTCCCATCCCGTGCAAAAATGGACGATTTTTGGAGAAAGCATGCGTCAACAATAATTTTACGATTACACGTAAAGTATGGTGATGCTGGTGCATTTTCGTCCCAGTCGCAACTTTGTGCGGTAACTGTGTAGTGTGACCTTAGATACCTTGTTGCATAAGGGAAAAAAGTGTATCAAATGAGCAAGTCAAAACACCGCCTCGAAACGAGAAGGGAGACCTCATGGCATCCCAGAGTAAGAAGCCGAAGAACAAGGATGCACAGCTCGTCGATTTGTTCCACCATTGTGCGCACGTCGCTGTCCATCGCGGAAATCGATCCGGTGGGCGTTCCGGCACCCTGTCGGCGTTGTTGAAAACCGGTCCGGTGAGCCAGCGTGAGCTTGCGGAGGTCATGAACGTCCGCGCCGCGACGCTCTCCGAGCAGATCGCTCGCCTTGATCGCGCAGGTCTTGTGGAGCGCACCCCGAGCGAGAAGGATCGTCGCTCGGTAATCGTCTCGCTTTCCGAGGAGGGCAAGAAGGAAGCCCGCCGCTGCTCCCGCGAGCGCACGAAGTACAACGAGCAGCTGTTCTCGGTTCTCTCCGACGACGACAAGGCCGAGCTCATCAGCCTGCTCGAGAAGCTCTCTGCTCACTGGAGCGAGAGCAATCTCGACGGCGGCAAATAGAAGTCAAGCTGCGCGAGCTGTCCGGTTCGCACCGTCCTCTGCGGGCGGTGCCGCTCGGACAGCCTGCTCAGCCTAAAAGGCGCTGCTTTCAGCGGAGCTTTCATGGGTATCGCGCACCAGCGCTTACAAAACGAGGACCCCGCATTGAACTGCGGGGTCCTCGTTGTTGCGCCCCGCATCACGCTGCGGAGTCCTCGTCGTTACTCGGGCTTTTTCGCCACATGCACCGCGGCGATGCCGCCGGTGTAGTTCTTCCAGGTGACATCGACGAATCCCGCCTCGCGCATCATCTTTGCGAGGCCCTCTTGGTTCGGGAACGCCTTGATGGACTTCGACAGGTATACAAACCCTGCCTTGTCCCCGGTGATAAGGCCGCCCCAGAAGGGGATCAGGTGCTTCAGGTAGAAGTTGTACAGCGCGCGCCACACCGCGTTCGGCGGCGTGGAGAACTCCAGGCACACCAGATGCCCGCCCGGCTTCAGCACACGGAACATCTCGGAGAGCGCGCGTGGGCGGTCGGGCATGTTGCGGATGCCGTATGCCATGGTGAGCGCGTCGTAGCTCGCGTCCGCGTAGGGGATGTCCTGCGCGTCGACCACCTCGAAATCGACGGGCACGCCGCACGCGGCGCCGTCGGCGTAGTGCGCTCGGGCCACGTCGAGCATCTCGTTGACCAGGTCGGTGCACTGGATATGGCGCGGATGCTTCGTGCGCGCAACCGTGAAAGTCACGTCCCCGGTGCCGCCCGCGATGTCGAGCACGTCATCGGTCCGCTCGATGGGGGCCTGCCTCATCATTCCCGCAAGCCAGGACTTGTAGGCGCCGAAGCTCGATACGGCGTTGAATCGCTCATATTTCTTGGCGATGGACGAGAAGATGTCCTTCACGCGTTCGGAAGATATCTCGGCGGGCGCTTCCTTGCCCGTTGCGGTGTCGATGCTCATGGTGGTCGTGCTCCTGATGTGACGCTTTCGCTTGTCTGCGGGACGCTTCAGTATACGCCAAATCGCCCGCCTTCTCCCCGTCGCCGATTGCCAAGGTGTGGATTCGGGGGATGTGCGAACCCAGTGTTATCATATCGTGACTAATGAAACCAAGGGCGAGTGAGGCTCAAGCTATGTTGTTGTGCGCACAATATGTTCTGCCCGTCACCTCCGACCCCATCGTCGGGGGCGCCGTTCTCGTTCGAGACGGACGAATTCGGGACATCGGCAAAACCGAGATGCTCAGGCTGCGCTATCCGGACGAAGAGGTGCTCGACTACGGGACGGCCGCCATCATGCCCGGTCTGATCGACCTCCACACTCATATGGAGAACTCGATCATGCGGGGCATCGTGCACGATGTGCCCTACATCACCTGGCTCGCTTCCGTCGCCGCTCTTTCCGCGAAGATGGAAGTGTCCGACTGGTACGACTCCGCCATCTTGGGCGGCTTAGACGCGCTCGCGTCCGGTATCACCTGCGTGGCCGACATCACCACCACGGGCGCTGCCTGCACGGCGGCCCAGAAGCTCGGCCTTCGCGGCGTGGTCTATCGCGAGGTGGGCGTCATGGACAAGCGCCGCATCGATTATGCCATGCGCGCCGCCGAGAACGACATCATGCATTGGTCCCAGGAAGTGGACCCCGACCGCATCTCGATCGGCATCGCGCCCGCTCCCATCTACATGTGCCACCCCGCCGTGTTCGGCAGAGTCTCCGAGCTCGCCACGCGCGACGATCTGCCCGTGGCCATGCACCTTGCCGGCAGCCGCGAGGAGTACTACTTCGTGAAGCGCGGTTCCTCGTCGTTCTCCGTGCACGGCGAGTCGGTCCGCCGCGGCTTTTTGGAGATCCCGCCCTGGCTCCCGACGGGCGTTTCCCCTGTTCGCTATGCGCTGAACTGGGGTGCCTTCGAGTCTCCCAACGTGCTCGCCATCCACTGCGTGCACACCGACGAGGAAGACGTGAAGAAGCTCAAGGAGTACAACGTGGCCATCGCCGTGTGCCCGCGCTGCAACGCGCAGCTCGGCATGGGCGTGGCGCCTGTCGACGAGTTCATGCGCGCCGGCCTGCGCGTTGGCATCGGCACCGACTCTCCCGCCGCCACCGACTCGACCGACATGCTCTCCGAGATGCGCCTCGGCATGCTCATCCAGCGTGCCGTCAACGTGGGGCGCTTCCTCGACTCCGAGTCGATGCTCGAGATGGCGACCATCGGCGGCGCCCGTGCGCTCAAGCTCGACGACGAGATCGGGTCGCTTGAAATCGGCAAGCGCGCCGACATCATCGCGGTCGACCTTTCGAGCTCGCAGCAGTCGCCTTCGACAAACCCCGTCTCGGCGATGGTGAACACCTGCACCTCCGCCGACGTGATTATGACCATGGTCGACGGCAAGACGCTCTACGAGCGGGATAAATGGCATATCGACGTGGAAGTTGCCAAGCACATCGCCCGCGTCATCGAGATTCGCGGAAAGCTGAGGCTGTAACCTATGGCCAAGAAATCCGGCAACAAGCAGCAGAAGCTGACGGCGCAGCAGAAAAGCGACCGCATCAAGGCGGCGCAGGAACGCGAGGCGCGTGCGCAGGCGCAACGGGAGCGCTCGGCTAAGATGAAGAAGATCTTCACCGTGGTTGTGTGCGTGATCTTGGTTCTGGCGCTCGGCATTCCCACGATCGCGCTGTCCGTTCTCACGGCGTAACGGCGACAGCTGGGCGGTCTTGCGGCGAGCCGCAGGGCTGTCCGGCTGTTTTTTCGTTTGAGGGGAACGTGCGGAAATCGTGGCGTAGCGTGCGGTGTGCTACCATAGACCGCTGCTGTGCCCGATAATGGTTCGGTATGCGTGGCAACCCTTTCCGGTTTGTTCCTCCGAAGGAGTTTATTTTGTTTGGCATAGGTGGATTTGAGCTTTTTCTCATTCTGCTGTTCGGCTTCCTTGTCTTCGGCCCCGACAAGCTTCCCGCCATGGCGAAGACGCTTGGCAAGGCCATCGCGAAGTTCCGCAGCGCTCAAGATGAGATGAACAAGGTCATCAAGGAAGAGAAGATCTTCGACCCCGACGCGGAGGACCCGTTCAAAAACCCGCTCGACGCGCTCGAGAAGATGGGCAACGCCGCAGAGTCGGGTGCGAAGAACGTGAAGAAGGCCGCAACGTCTACGGTGAACGCCGCGAAGGACGCGAAGCAGGAAAGCTTCTCCGAGCGCAAAGCGCGCTACGACCGCGAGCGTGCTGCTCGCAAGGAGGCCGAGAAGGCCGAGGCTGAAAAGCAGGCGGCTGCCGAGGCGGTCGCTGCGACTGCGGCTCGCGCCGAGGCGGGCAAGGTCGACGCGAAGCCGACTGCCGACGAGCTCTACGGCAACGCCAACGCATCTGAAAGCAAGGAAGCGAAGGCGCCTGCCGTCGACGTGCCCGCAAGCGAAGAGAAGGGGGAGTAAGCGATGCCTATCGGTCCTGCCCGAATGCCCCTTTTCGACCATCTGGGCGAGCTGCGCATGCGCCTTGTCCGTATCGTGGTCGTGCTGCTCATCGCCGTCTGCGTGTTCTATATGGCAACGCCGACGCTTTCGGTCATCCTGTTCGCGCCTATCTCGGAGTTCCTTCCCGAGGGATTCCAGCAAGGCATGTACACGACGCCCTTCGACGCGTTCGCGACGCGTTTCAAGCTGTCCTTCTGGGCATCGGTCGTCGCGTGCTCGCCTGTCATCCTCTGGCAGATTCTCGCGTTCTTCCTGCCGGCTCTCAAGCCTAAGGAGCGCAAGTGGTTCATCCCGACGTTCGCGATTGCGGTGTTCCTGTTCATCTTCGGCACGCTGTTCTGCTATTTCATCATCCTGGATCCGGCGTTCCAGTGGCTCACCGACCAGGCGTACGGCATGAGCGCGCAAGTGCTTCCGCAGGCGTCGTCCTACCTTGACATCATCATCAAGTTCGAAATCGGCTTCGGTTTCGCCTTCGAGCTGCCGGTCATCGTGTTCTACCTGGTCATCTTCGACATCATTCCCTACAAGAAGATGCGCGGGCAGTGGCGCACCATCTACGTCGTGCTCATGGTACTCTGCGCGATGATCACCCCGGACGCAAGCCCTATCACGATGCTGCTCATGTTCGCCGCACTTGTCGTGCTCTACGAGGTGTCGCTTCTGCTGGCGCGCATCGTGCTTTCGAAGCGCATCAAGAAGCAGAACGCCGAGCTTGCTGCGGAGGAAGCGGAGGAGTAGCTCGCCTCGCTTTGTTGATTCGGTTAAGGCCACTCGTCCAGGGTGGCCTTACGTGTATATCTGCGTTCTACTACCATAGAAGGCGGATGGACGGCGCGTCTGGGAAGACGCCTTTCGCGATGGGGGTTTCATGCACGAACTGGGAATCATGACGGGCGTCATCGAGGCCGCTGAGAAAGCTGCGCGCGATTCGGGCGCGACCCGTCTTCTGAAGGTCAACTTGTCGATCGGCGAGATGACCGAGGCGATCGAGGATGCGCTCGTGTTCGCGTGGGAGGCCCTCACCGAGGACGACCCGTATGCGAAGGGCGCCGAGCTTACCATCAATATGATCAAGCCGAAGAGCCGCTGTCTCGAATGCGGCGCCGTCTTCGAGCACGATAGGTTCCATATGTTCTGCCCGGAATGCGATGGGTTCGCAACCGAGCTTCTGTGCGGGCGGGAGCTGCAGATCGATTCGATCGAAGTCGACCTGCCCGACGATGAGGAAGGAGATTCTCATGAAGATTGATATGAAGCAGCCCATTCTCGATAAGAATGACGCCATTGCGCGCGAGCTGCGCGAGCGTTTCGCCGCCCACCACGTCTACGTGGTCGATCTTCTGGCGAGCCCGGGGTCGGGCAAGACCTCGACCATTCTGGCCACGATCGACGCCCTGCGCGACGAGTTCAACATCGCTGTCATCGAGGGCGATATCGCAAGCAGCGTCGATGCCGAGAAGATCAAGGCGCAGGGAATCGCTGCCGTGCAGATTAACACCGGTGGGGCGTGCCATCTGGAAAGCGCCATGATCAAGCGCGCCATCGATGTGCTCGACCTTGAGCGCCTCGACCTGATCATCGTGGAGAACGTGGGCAATCTCGTGTGCCCGACGGACTTCGATTTGGGCGAGAACGCCAAGGTCATGATCTTGTCGGTGCCGGAAGGCGACGACAAACCGCTCAAGTACCCTGGTGTCTTCCAAGTTTCTGAGGCCGTCATCTTGAACAAGGTGGACACGATGCCGGTGTTCAACTTCAACAAGGAGGCTTTCGGGGAAAGCGTGAACCAGCTGAACCCGCAGGCTCCTATCTTCCCTCTCTCCGCGACGACGGGCGAGGGCTTGGAGGCGTGGACGAGCTGGCTCGCCGAGCGCATTCGCAAGGCGTAATCGGCTTAGTTCAACCTGCGAGATTACGGCCGCGGCCAGGGGTCCCGTGCTCAGACAGTCCTCGCTGCGCTGCGGAACTGCGCGCGGGACCCCCGCCCACGGCCTTTCGGGCCGCAGATGGAGCTCGACCTGTGAGGTTGCAGACGAGGAGTCCGTGCTCAGGTGATTATGCTTGCGTGAAAGCGCTGGTTCTTTCGGCTTGGGAACCCCTCGTCGCAGCCTCTCGCGTTGAGCTGTTGTTGTGACGTAGCTTTCGAATGCGGGCGGGGGAGCTCGCGCGCAGTTCCGCAGCGCAGCGAGGACTGTTTGAGCACGAGTTTCCCCGCCCGTGTTCGAAAGCGGTCAAGTCGCCTTTTGGCTTGCGGTCTATTCCAACCTGCAAGGCTTGAGGTTGCAACGCGTATGAAACAATGGGGTGGCATACTTAGTCGCATCATGCGGATTATTGCGCAAGGAGGCTCCATGAAAGCTGGGGATAAGTATCAGGCATGTGTCGACGCGCTCGCGGCGTACGCGAAGGGCGCCGGCTTCTCGCAGGTTGTCATCGGTCTTTCGGGCGGCATCGACTCGTCGGTGACGGCGGTCATGGCAGTCGACGCGTTCGGCGCCAAGAACGTGCACGGTGTGCTTCTTCCCGGCCCCTACTCGACTGGTCACTCCATCGACGATGCCCTCGCCTTGGCGGAAAACCTCGGCATCGAGAGCCATACGGTGTCGATCTGCGAGCCGTTCGAGGCATTTGAGCAGGTCATTCGCAAGTCCTACAAGGAAAAGCTCGAGGGTTTGGCTTCCGAGAACACGCAGGCGCGTTGCCGCATGGTGATTCTCATGGCCCTTTCGAACGCGAATCGCTGGATGCTTGTGAATACGGGAAACAAGTCCGAGGCCGCCATGGGCTACTCCACGCTCTACGGCGACACGGCGGGCGCGTTTGCCCCGCTCGGTGGCTTGTACAAGACCGATGTCTACGAGGTGGGTCGTTGGCGCAACGAGCAGGCGCGCGCGGCGGGCGACGTCGAGCCCATTCCCGAGAACGTGTTTGTGAAGCCGCCGAGCGCAGAGCTCGCTCCCGGCCAGAAGGACGAGGCCTCTATGGGCATCGACTATGAGACCCTCGACAAGCTGCTGATTGCCGTGCAAGAGCAGGGGCAGTCGGTCGAGGACGCGTGCGATGCGCTGGGCTTCGACATCATGCAGGCGACAGGCCTGCTCGCACGAGTGAACTCCTACGCGTTCAAGCGCGCCCAGGAACCTCCCTTCCCCGACGTGAAGTTCTACGGGTAAGGCTATCTTTCTGTGAGCAAGAAGGCCATGTAGAGCGGCAGGGTCAGAATCGCGCCTGTACGGCCGATGTTCAAGTCTGCGAGTTTTATCGCTGAATCGACACGGTATTTTTCCGGGTGCTTGAGCACGGTTTTCACGCTTTTCGCGTTGCCATCGCGCGCTTTCACCTCAACGGGTACGCATTTGCCTCGATAACGAATCACAAAGTCGAGCTCGAACCTGGAGCGATTGTTGTTTGTCGAGAATGAGAGTCGTGTCCCCTGGGCCAAAACGCTCAGGAAGAGCCAAGGTCTGCGCTTGATTTTAATCTTCCTGAGCTGGGCAAATAAACTTTTCCAAGGAACTTTTTGACGGAGTTGACAACTTTTTCAAGGGACTTTTTAGCTGAGCGAGCAACTTTTCCTAGGGACTTTTAGAGACGTGTTCTCCCTTTGCTTGTCCAAAATAATGTCTCAACCTGCCAGAAATCGGGTGGTCTTCCTCAAAAGAAGGCCTCTAGAGGGCGATACTCGCTCTTTAGGGAGGGTGGCCGCGAGTGACGTGTAGCATAAGGCCAGTTCATTGATTATGATTGGTAGACGACCATCGCCTTCTTCTCATTATTCCCTCTCATGATGATGAAAATTGCCCGATTTCTGGCAGGACCCCCCTCTTTTCTCCTCCCTCCCCCGACGTGAAGTTCTACGGGTAAGGCTGATAAATGGGCGGCGCACGGAAGTCTGCGAGATCTTCCGTGCGCCGCTTGCGAGGGAATTGGTATTGGGGGAGGATGGCCTCCTGGGATAATGGGAGGCCATCCGTTCGGAGGGCTATTTTCCGCCGAGGGGGATGAACATAGTTTCTGCGCTGCCGTCCCATTTGTCCTTGGCGCCGATGATGGCGCTGTGGAGCGCTTGAGCTCGTGGGGTAATCAATTGCACGGCGAAGCCAAGTTCCTTGCGCATATCGCACACCATAAAGGATGCCTTGCCGGCGTTCTTTTTGATCGCTTCGACGTCCGCGCCAGTCGCTTTCGCCTTTTCAATCGCGTTCGCCATGTCGGGGTATCCCACCGTGATAACCGGAATCTTGAGGAACTCGCATGCGTCCTGCGCTTCTTCCAAATCTTCAACGAAGATATGCAGGTGATTGAAGCCAGGCTCGCCTTCGCTATTGATCTCGCTGAACATCGTAGGAACGCTGAAGGGAACGGGCTCGACGACCTCGATGGTATGGCTTCCCCAGGCGCCGTAAGCGGCATGGAACTCCAGGCCTGTGCAGTCGACTTCGTCGCCATGGAAGAGCAGGCGCGAGAAGGTGTTGGTGGTGTAGAAGAACGGACCGGAACCGAAGACGCGATTGTGATCGGTCATGAACTTGCGCCAATCTTGCGCGTAAAAGCCCAGCATGTGGACCCAGTCGCGGCCCTTGAAGTAGTCGGTGTAATCCTTCGTGATGACGTTACTCATGGGAATATTTCCTCTCTTGAAGGCGCCTGCGGACGGGGGAGGCGCCGCAGGCGCGCTTGCCGTTAATCCAGCTGCTTAGCCGTGGTCATGCCGAATTTACCGCCATCCAAAATAAGGTCGACGCCGGTAAGGTAGTCGTGTCCTGGCTCGAGCAGGCGCACGATGAAATCGGCCATCTCTTCCGGTTCGCCCAATCGGCCGAGCACGTTGCCCTTTGCGATGCCGGCAATGACTTCATCAGGGGATTCGCGCAGCATCGGGGTGTCGAACGTGCCTGGGGCGATCGAGAAGATCTGGCAGCCCTTGCGTCCGAAGCGCAGGGTGTTGGCGCGAGTGTAGTATTGGGTGAAGGTCTTGGAAATGGGGTAGTACAGGTAGTCTTCGCCTATGTGGCGCATGGCCTCTGGGACTTCGCGGTTCTGGATGACCGCTTTGATTTTGGTGAAGAACTCAGGGTCGTTCGGGCTGTCCCACGGCTCCTTTTCCTCGGGGGTGGGTTGGACGAAGTAGCCGGTGGTCGACGAGGGCCCTTAGTTCTCCATGTCCTCCGGCGCAGGCTTCTTCAGCAAGAAGGTGATGAAGAGCAGGATGATCCAGGCGACGAGCGCCACGACCATGCAGATGCGCATGCCGCCAGCGGGGTCGACAGCCAAAATCAGCGTGAACACGGCCATGCCGATACCCGCGCCCAGGTTCTGGCCGAGCTGGATGGTGGAGTTGCCGATGGTGCGTTCTTTGGCGGTGAGCATGATCTGGGGTGCTGCCGATTGCGTGACCTGCTGCTGCGAGTTGAAGATGCCAGCCAGGAACATGAGCACGTAGATGACCCACACGGGTACGCCGGGCACGAGGAAGAGCACGAAGCATGCCATGACGACGACGCGCACGATGTTGCCGATGGTCATGACGGTCTTGGCGGTGCCAGCCTTGGCGATCATCTTGCCGAAGATCGGGCCGAGCACCAGGCCGAGCACTGCCATGAGCGCGGATGCGAGCCCGGCGGCGGTCGCAGAGCCTATGGTCTGGCAGATGGGGTCGTTCGTCAGGGTGCGCATGATGAAGCCGGCGATGAAGAAGACGATAGTCATCGAACCGAAGTTATGCAGGAAGTTGGAAGCGGTGAGAACCAGCACGTTGCGGTTTCTGAGGGTATCGATCGGGATGATGGCGTCGTTGCCCTTTTTCTTGATGTTGATGGCCAGAAGGATGAGGAATACGACTGCGATGACGAGCAGTGCCGTGTTGAGCGGCGTGCCGAACTTCACATAGCTCGTGCCCATAGAGAGGCCGACGATGAGCGCTGCGAAGGCAATCATGACGCAGATGGCGCCGAAGCCGTCAAAGCTCTTGCCCGCAGAAGCCAGGTCGGCGACCTCTTCTTTCTTCACTTTCACGCCGAAGAACGTGACGAGCGCGCCGACGACAAGAACGGCGACGCAGATCCACGTCCATACGCGCCAGCCAAGCGTGTCGATGATGAAGCCGGCGACAATGGGGCCGATGAGTGTTGCGGCGGACATGACCGTACCCACAAGACCCAGGTAAAAGCCTGCTTTCTTGCGGTCGTAAACGTCGCGGATGATGGTGAAGCCCACGCCGAAGACGGCGGCGGACACCATACCCCAGAAAACGTTTGCTACCACAATTATCATCATGTTGGTGGCAACGGCTCGCACCAGAAGCACGCAGGCGCCGCCGGCGAGGCCGATTGTGCACAGAATGCGCTTCAGGTGCGGGTTGCGTGCGGCGATGAAGCCGAAAACGGGCATCAGGGCAACGGAGAGCACGCTCGAGATGCTCTGCGCCAGGCCGTAGATGTCCATGCCGCCGATGTCCGCTGCGGCGGCGGGCAGCACGGTGGCGTTCGAGGTCGAGATGAGGAGGTTTGCGATGATTCCGCAGTACACACCTATAACGGTAAGGAGTTTTTTCCCTTCAGGGGCTCTCATGAAAGCATTGGTCTGCTGGACCTGCTCTGCAGTATTCTCAGGCATTGTTACTCCTTTGTAACGTTCGCGATATTGGAAGGCGCTCTTCAATGCGCTACTATCACGAACAAGCCGATTGTTGTTTGGCCGAGAAAGGCGGGGTCCGGTTTTGCGGCGGGGCCCCGCTATCTTCCCGAGGTTTCTTTAGGCGAGCTCGCCGCCATCGATGACGAGGTGCTGCCCGTTCATGAAGCTCGATGCGTCGCTTGCCAGGTAAAGCACGGCATTCGCGCAGTCGTCGACGTTGCCATAGCGTCCCAAGGGGATTTTTCCGATAACGGAGTTGATATAGGATTCCATCTTAGTGGCGCCGTGGGTCATGTCGGTGTCGATGAAGCCGGGATAGAGCGTATTGACGCGAATGCCCTTGGGCCCGAGCAGCTTGCCCCACTTCTGCGTAAGCGCGCGGATGGCTCCCTTGGTGGCCGTGTAGGCCGTAGATCCGGCGGCGTGCCAGGATGCGAGCGATCCGACGGGGATGATGGCGCCCACGCCGTTTTTGGCGCATTCTTCCCAGCCATACTTCACCATGAAGAAGACGCTGTCCAGATTAACGGCCAAGATGTTGCGCCAATTCTCCGTGTTGAAGGCATCTTCCATGCTGCGCTCGGAAAGGCCCGAGGTGCCCGCAGCTAAAACCATAATGTCCAAACGTCCGAAGTCGGCGATGCACTTCTCGACCGCCGCCTTGCAGATTTCCTCACTCGAGGCGTCGCCCGCGAAATACGATGCCTCGCCACCGTTCGCCTCGATTTCGGCGACGGCCTCTTGAAGCTTCTCCTCTCGACGGGCAACCAGAAACACTTTTGCCCCGTGCGCGGCGAGCGTCTTTGCGCTCTGATTGCCGATGCCATGCGAGCTTGCACCGGTAATGAGCGCCACGCGCCCGCTCAAGTCATAGTAATCCCTCTCCGTCATTTCCCTCTCCTCTCGGTATGCAGAAAGGCCCGCCCGCTTGCGCAGACGGGCCCAGAACCCACATTGATTCGTCCCAATCGGGAAAGCTTCGTCCCCTACTTTCCGCCCATGAGCGCGGACATGGGGATAAGCGCCGGTGTGCTCTCCTGGGCGTTCTCGTGAAGGGCCTTTGCGCCCTGCCAGAGCTGCTCGATCGGCTCGTTGCATTCGATGAAGCAGCCGAGCTGCTCGCGTGCATCCATGTACACGACCTTAAGCCCCTGACCGGAGACCATCTCCATGGCGACTTCAGCACCCGCGGCCTTGAATTCTTCCGCCACCGCGTCAACGTCGTCCGACCAAATGCAGAGGTGGTGGATGCCGAAGCCGTTATCTTTGTACACGTCGGGTTCGTCTGTAACAACTTCGATGAGCTCGATCTGCACGTCTTTGGTGTAGCCCAGTGCGCAGCGGCTGCGCATGCCCGAGTCCTTGCCGCGATACGTTAGCGAGGCTGGTTCGGACACGCCCAGGTCAACGAACGGGCCTGCGCCGATCAGCTCGTTGAACATCTTGGCGGATTCTTCCAGATTCTTGACGTAAAAGCCGATTTGCTTGATTCCGTACTTTCCGAGTAAATCCTTCATCTCTTGCCCCCTTTCGGCAGGTGACCCATAAGAGCCGCCCACCTGCGTGATTGATTGATGAAGCTCTGTTCGAAAACGAAAAATGTGAGAAAACAGATGAAGCTTTTCGGCCCTCTAAGCTTGCTTGCCCAGAAGGCTCACCCACTGCCCGCCCGTGAAGATAAGGGCGGGCAGCAGGTTGATATGCCCCGCATGAGATCCGCTTCCCCAATAGCGAATGCTTCCCTCATGCACCGGGCCGAACTCGGTCCAGAGGCTCCCCGGCAGCTCGTAGTAGCCGCGGCCAGCCTTGTCGTAGAGCTCGTTTCTCTCGTAGTCGACGCGCACGATGTGCACCCAACCCTGTTGGGAGTCGGTCTCGCCCACAGGCGGCTGCTCGGTGCTTGTCATGCGTTCGACTGCCATCTCTACACCAGCGCGATGTCGCCGAGGCCGCGGTCTTTCTCGACCGTGCTCACCGTTAGGGTCTTTTCCTTGCCAGCGCCTTCGATGGTAACCGTCCACTCGTCTTCAGCCAGCTCGTCGATCCAGAAGTCGCCCCAGCTGTTGGTGGTGTCGGTGTAGGTGTCCGTCCCGTTGGTGACGGTGACCGTTGCGCCTTCGACGATTTCCTCGTCTTCGGGCGTGAACACCGTGCCTGCGATGAAACGCTTCGGCAGGCCTGTGTAGTACACGTGCGGCTTGGTCCCGTATTCCGGATGCAAGACTTCCGTGCCCTCGAGGTCGAGCTCGTCGAGCTCGCCGAATTCTATAACGTGCACGGGGCAGTTATCCACGCAACGTGGGGTTTTGAGCGGCTCGTCGCCGTCGAGGATATGCGCGCATCCCGTGCACTTCTGCGGAATGTCGAGCTCTTCGTTCCAGAAGATCTTGCCGTAGGGGCAGGACTTGACGATTTGCTTTTGACCCTTGGACTTAACGGGATCGATGATCACAAGGCCGTCGTCGCGGCGATAGACGGCGCCATCTTTGCCCGCAGCGATGCAGGGAGCGTTTTCGCAGTGCTGGCAAGGCACAGGGATGTAGCTCACCTTAACCTGGGGACGCTGGCCGCGCTCTTTCTGGTTGACTTTCATCCAGAACTGGCCGGACTCCGGCTGCTCCTGGGTATACGGCATCCAGCAGTTTCCGCAATGCTCGTCTTTGCAGCCGATCTGGCAGGCGTGGCAGCCCATGCATTTTTCGGCGTGAATCACGAAGCCTTTCATCTTGTTGTCCTCTCTTCCTACGCCTCGACGACCCAGGCATCGCGGGTGATGCCCTGACCGGCGTCGTAAGCACGATCGAATGCCTCGGGATAGTCCTTCTTCCAGCTGTCGTATTCTTCCTGGGTTAGCTTCTCAGCCTCGATCAGGTAGCCGGTGACCGCGAAGCCCTTGCAGTTCTTGGACACGGTCGCCTCGGGGCTGATCAGGTTGATGGCGCCGCCGCGGTCGATGTGCGGGGCGATTGGGTCGACGCGCGAACCCTTTGCTACGACTACCGAGCCAGGCGTGATGCGCTGGGAGATGCGGGCGCCCGTGAGGATGATGCCGCGCTCGTTGTAGACCTTGACGATGTCGCCGCTCTTGATGCCGCGGGCCTCAGCGTCCTCGGGGGCCATCCAGACGGGCTCGTACAGATAGCCGTCGGGACCCTTTACCTTGGTCGTTTCGATTTCGCGGTACCAAGCGATGTCGTCGCCCTGGACGTGCACGCGGAAACGCGCGGGGTTCGCCGTGACGAGCAGCGGGTATTTCTTGCAGCGCTCGCCCCAGAGCGACTCGTCGTGCGTCCAGCCCTCCTCGGCGGGGCCGCCCGTAATCCACTTGGCGATGGGCTGACGCTCTTTGTCATCGGGGAAGTTGTCTGCGAGTGCCTGGGAGTAGAACTCGAGCTTGCCAGAGGGCGTGTCGAGCGGGAAGTTCTCTGGGTCTTCGTAGAAACCGCGCATGCCGGGCAGTTCGTCGCGCCAGTTCTCCTCGAGCTTGGGATAGTAGAGACCTTTTTCGACGAGGGTGTCCCAATCGACCTCGGTGGTGAGGTGAGAATTGGTGAAGCCGTACTCGAGCCACTGGTCGGTGGTCATGCCGAGGTCGAGCTCTTCGCGCTTGCCAAAGCGATCGAGCACTTCGAGGGCGATTTCCCAGTCAGATTTCGAGACGCCCACGCGGTCGCATGCGTGCGGGGTATAGCCAGCCCAACGCATGCCGACGGTCATCGATGCGCCCATGGTGTCATCGTCTTCGAGGCACGTGGTGACAGGAAGCACCAGGTCAGCGAAGAGCGAGTCGTTCTCCATCCATTGATGGTTGGTGACGAAGAATTCCACCTCGTCGCTGCGGATGGCGTCTTGGAACTCGAAGCCGCCGTTCCAGCAGTTCATGTTGCAGGGCTTCTCGGACCAGAGCATGTGCACGGGGTTGATGCGCGGTTCCTCGGTGGGAACGGGAAGGCCCGCGCGCTGCGCCATGGCCTGCGCCATCATGAGGCCCATCTTGGGGTCGCCAGGGTAGGTGAACTTCTTGAACTGCTCGTCGGTCGGCACGTAGACGATGCAGGGGCTGCCATACCATTCAACATGGCCGTTGCGGATGGCCTCGGCGATGGCGGTGCGGGGCAGGCTCTGCGCGGAGGGGTAGAACATGCGGCAGTGGTTGAGCAGGGAGAACGGGCGGGTGGAGGACTCGGCCAGCTTCTCCTTGGCGACCAGGGTGGCCTCGAGGTGCAGCTGCTGGACGCCGGGCTTGCCCATGCCCTGCATGGCGAGCAGATACGCCTGCGTGCGGCCCGGCTCATGGGAATAAGGGGTCTTGATGGAGCCGGAGCTGTAGTGCACGTGCGACGCGCGCTTCTTGCACAGGTTGCGTGCATAGGCCTTGATGGTGTGCGGGGGGATGCCGCAGCGCTCGCTCGCCCATTCGGGGGTCTTCGGGACGCCGTCTTCCTTGCCGAGGACGTAATCAGCGACCTTATCGAAGCCGATGGAGTGCGTGTCGATGTATTCCTTGTCGTAGATGCCCTCGGTGATCATGACGTACATCGCGCCGAAGTCGAGTGCGGCGTCGGTGTTCGGCAGGATGGGAATCCATTTGAAGGTCTTGTGGCAGACGGCCGTGTAGTTGCAGAACGGGTCGACGGACACGAATTCCTTGCCGATCTCTTCCCAGTACTTGAGCAGGCGGGAGAAGAACATGGACGCATAGTTCTGCGTGAGTTCCCAGTCGCCTGCGTCGAAGACGAGCAAATCAGCGTTCTCGGTGACGTCCTTGACGACGTTGTAGTTGCTGTAGCCGTTCTGCGGGGGCGCGATCAAACCGCCGCCGCGGTTGAAGCCGGAACCCCAGAAATGCTTGGCGCCCCAGTACCAGCCCTCGACGGAGTCGGGCGTGCGCGTCTCGCGAGTGTAGCCGCCCAAAAGGTTCATGGCGGTCATGTGCATGCCGCCGCCCGCGTGCAGGTCCTTCGACTCGCGATGGCCGTCTTCTCCGATGCACAGCACACTGTAGGGACCGTACTGGTCGATGACGCGCTTGATCTCGGATTCCATGATATCGAGCGCTTCGTCCCAAGAAATCTCGACGAATTTCGACTTACCGCGGTTTGCCGCATTCATGGTCGCAGGGTCGCCGCCTGGCTCCCAGTCGACGCGCTTGAGCGGCTTCATCACGCGGTTCTTGGAGTAAACGCGCTCCTTGTAGGCGAGCGCCATGTAGTTGGGGGCCGCCTTGTACTCGGGGCGGAATTTCTTGCCGTCGACCTCGAGCTCCCACATGGAGTCTGCAAGCTCTTCGTGCGTATACTTCTCATCGATGTGCAGGGGGCGGATTCGTACGATCTTCCCGTCTTTGCTGTCGACTGCGGTGGGCTCACCGCCCGTGCCGCCGCTCGCGATGCTCTGCACCGTTGTGGTGTAGACTTCCTTCTCGCTCATCCTCGCTCCTTCCTCTCTCACCTGTTTGGGCTGTTCTGCCCTTGGGTTCTTCGGCGGGCTTGTTGGACCCGTCGTCCCTTGCATTCAGGTTACAGGGGACGCAAAAAGAGCCGCAATTGATGAAATTGCGGCTCTTCCAATGCTTTTGCAGGCAAAGCGAGCGTTTCGAGAAGGAGGGGGTTGCACAATCTCGAATGTGTTAAGGAGCTAGACGTCTTTCGAATTGTCGAGCCAGTAGAAACCTGTCATCTTCTCGTACAGGGTTCCCAGTTCCTGCGGTGTGAAGAGCATCCCGTCGAAGATCCATTTCTGCATGAACATCGCTTGGGATGATGCGAAGTAGTAGGCCACGTATTCACGTTCGAGGCCGCTCGAGATTTCGGAATCGCCCATGATCTCGAGATTGAGTCGCTCGAGGGAGTGCGTGACGACGCGGACGAAGGTGTCGTCGACCCCTTTCATCGGGCGGATAAGTTTTTGATAGAACTCCTTGTCTTCGTATATGGGGACGTAAACGTTTTGCATGTAGATCCCCTGCAAATCGCGAGATTGCCTTATGGAGAGCAACGTATTCATCGTGCGGACGGGCTTTACGACGTCGTCCTCGAAGATGGCCTGGAGAATCTCTTCTTTGTCTTGGAAGTTGTCGTAGAACGTCTTCCTGGAAAGATGGGCCTTGCGGCAAATCTCTGTAACCGTGATCTTCGAGTACGGCTTCTCCATCACGAGTTCTCTAAAGCACCTCTCAAAAGCTTCCCTTGCCCCCATGGCCCCCTCCTGGCTATTGGCGTGCGCGTTCCGCGAATTGCGTGCTATTCCATTGTATCGGGTTTCAGTGATGTGCGTGCTCGTGATCGCAGTCGCATTTTCCAAGGGACTCGCGCAGGCGATTGCACCCGCAGCCAGTTGAGCTGCCTTCGGCTTCGAGCGCTGTGGTCGTGCCGTCGTCGACGAGTTCCACTTCGAAAGACAAGTCGTGTCCCGCCAGCTCGTGGTTCGTGTCGAAGAGAACCTGCCCGTCTTCGATGGTGAGGACTTTCGCGCGCGCCTTGCCGCCCGGAATGGAAAACTCGATATATTGTCCAATTGGCAGCTCGTTCGCATGGGGAAACGTATCGACTGCAACGGAGATAACCCCTGTGGGGTCGTAGGTTCCGTAAGCCTTCTCGCAGGGGATGGAGAAGGTGCGGCGCGTGCCGTTTTCCATCGTCAAGAGCTGCTCTTCGAAGGCAGGGAGGAGCCCGCTTGCCCCGATGGTGACGGTGACGCTGTCGGGTACCAGCCAGGTGTTCACAAATTCCGTGCCGTCTTCCAACCATCCTGCGTAGTTGATCGCCACTTTTTGTCCTCTTTCCAGCATGAATGCCTCCTTTGCTTGGGTCCGTTCTCCTCCCAACAACTCTACAGGGGTCTCGCTGCGGGTGCATCTACCGAAAGGCGGGGCATGTTAAACGCGGGGTGACATATCGGCGATGGTGTTACCTGGGCGGTTACCCGAGGCGAGGTCCCATGGCGCATGCTCCGATGCGCTCTGCATTGTTTTCGCTTTGGCTGGCGGGACCCCCCTCCCTCTTTTCTCCTCCCTTTCCCGACGTGAAGTTCTACGGGTAACTTCGCGTGCGCTCCTTTGCGCGTGATAAAATAGCTGCTTGCCCGCATGGCGTCCGACGACGCGCGGGCGGTATGAATTCGGCACGAGGGCACCATTCGCCTGACCTGCCACGATGCAAAGGAACACATGATGTTAAAGGGAACCTATTCGTTCACCACACCGATTTACTACGTGAATGCCGCTCCGCATCTGGGCACGGCGTACACCACCGTCGCGGCCGATACGGTTGCGCGTTACCAGCGCATGAACGGCTACGACGTGGCGTTCGTCACCGGCATGGACGAGCATGGCCAGAAGGTCGCCGACACGGCTGCTTCGAAGGGCATGACGCCGCAGGAATGGTGCGACTCCATGGAGCCGGCTTTCCGCGACGTGTGGGATCTTCTCGACATCACCTACACCGATTTCGTGCGCACGACCGAGCCGCGCCATGCCCGCACCGTGCAGAAGTTCTGGCAGGACCTCTACGACAAGGGCTACTGCTACAAGGGCAGCTACGAGGGCTGGTACTGCGTGCACGAGGAAACCTACTACGCCGAGTCCGACCTCGAGAAGAACGAGGACGGCGAGTTCGTCTGCCCCGACTGCAAGCGCCCGGTGCAGAAGGCCGGCGGCGAGGAGAACTGGTTCTTCAAGCTGTCCGAGTTCCAGGAGCCGCTGCTTAAGTTCTACGACGAGCACCCCGACTTCATCCGCCCGGAAACCCGTCGCAACGAGATCGTCTCGTTCGTGAAGAGCGGTCTGAAAGACCTCTCCATCAGCCGTTCCACGTTCGACTGGGGCGTGCCTATGCCGTTTGACGAGGGACATGTCGCCTACGTGTGGGCCGACGCGCTGCTCGCGTACCTCACCGGCATCGGCTACGGCGACGAGTCCCGCGAAGGCGAGTTCGAATCCCGCTGGCCCATGCAGTACCACTTCGTCGGCAAGGACATCACGCGCTTCCACTGTGTAATCTGGCCGGCTATGCTCATGGCGGCGGGGCTGCCCGTCACGCACACCGTGTTCGGCCACGGTTTCCTCCTTACCAAGGGCGAGAAGATGTCGAAGTCGAAGGGCAACGGCATGAAGCCCGCCGACCTCGTGAGGATCTTCGGTGTTGACGCGTACCGCTACTACTTCATGAGCGACGTGCAGTTCGGCCATGACGGCAACATCTCGATGGAGCGCATGGTGCAGGTGTACAACGCCGATTTGGCGAACACCTGGGGAAACCTGTGCAGCCGCGTGTTCAACATGACGAAGAAGTACTTCGATGGCAAGGTTCCTGAGGTTCCTACCGACGCCGCTGCGCGCGTGGCGAACCCGATGCTGCCGATCGCCGAGGGGCTTTACGCGAAGTACGACGCGTGCCTGGGGCAGGTCGACTTCACCGGTGCCGCCGCCGCAGTGCAGGAGCTTGCAGGCCGTGTGAACCTCTACGTGGAGGAAAGCGCCCCGTGGAACCTGGCGAAGAAAGAGGAGACGGCGGGCGACCTGGCTGCCGTCATCTACAACTCGCTCGAGGCGATCCGCATCATCGCGCTCTACATGGCGCCGTTCATGCCGAACACGTCGGCCGAGGTCTTCTCCCGTCTTGGACTTGGCAGCATCGCCGCCTGCGCCGACATCGAGGCGGCGACCGCTTGGGGGCAGCTGCCTGCCGGCAACGCCGTTACCGTGGGCGACCCGCTGTTCCCGCGCCTGAACATGGACGAGATCGATCTCGACGCCGAGTAGCGCATCGGGTTCGCGATTTTGGAGATGAGCGACATGGGCATGACCGCACCTGAAGCGTTGACGCTCGAGGCGGCTGGCGCGCAAACGGCGGGCGAGCCGACCGCGATGCCTGCTGCGACCGAGGCCGTCGAGCCGATCGCTGCGACCGAGCCGACCGCGACGGACGAGCCGACCGAGCCCGAGTTCTTCGACAGCTTGTTCCGTAAGCGGAAGAAGAACGGGGAATGGAAGATTGTGGAAACGCCTGACCTGGACGTTTTGGCGGTCGATGCCCATTGTCATCTGCAGTACCAGAAAAACCCCGGGCTCGCGCTCGCCCGTGCGGGCCTGCATGGGGTGGGTTTCATGTGCACGGTGGTCGACGTCTACGAGGACGGCACGACCACCTACGACAGCCTCTCGAAGTGGAACCACGAGGCCGCGCTTTCCATGCAGCGGCTTTTCTCCCGCTGTTGAGGCCAGCCGTCTCCGCGCGTGCCGCGGATGCGCATCGCAGCCGGTCTTCACCCGCATAACGCGAAGCACTGGGGTCCCGAAATCGAGGAGCGCCTGCGTGCGCTGTTGCACGATAAGCGCACGTCGTGTTTGGGCGAGATCGGGCTGGACTACCACTACGACCTCTCGCCGCGCGAGGACCAGGAACGTGCGTTCCGCGCGCAGGTGCGCATCGCGAAAGAGGCGGGGCTGCCCGTGATGCTGCATGTTCGAGAGGCGCACGACGACGCGCTCGCCATCATGTGTGACGAGGGATGGCCCGAGGCGGGCTGCATCTTGCATTGCTTCACGAGTGATTGGGAAACGTTGGAGCCGTGGATCGAAGCGGGCTGCTCGGTCACGTTCGGCGGCGCGCTCACCTTCAACAACGGCGACGATATCCGCGATGCTGCGGCGCGCGTGCCCGAGATGCAGCTCATGGTGGAGACCGACTCCCCGTATATGGCGCCGAAGCCGTTGCGCGGCGAGGTGTGCGAACCCGCCATGGTGGTGTTCACCGAGAGCGCGCTCGCGGATGTGCGCGGCGCGGAGGGGGAGGAGCGCCTGGCCTTGTTCCGCCGCGTGCTCACGAACGCGGAGAGCATGCTGAACCGCCCGCCTACCGCATGGCAGCTGGGGAAATAGCCTGCCGCGTCGCGCGGCCATAGTACAATGCGCACTGATATCGCTGCGCTCGGGAGGGAAATTTTGAATCGTCTTATCATCGTCGGATCGCCGCGCACGAACGGCAGAAGCGCACACCTGGCCAATATGCTGTTCGAGACCTGCATTGAAGAATGCCCCGATGACGAGCTTGCGCTTGCACCGGTTTCCACGCTTAACGTGGCGGGGTGCACAGGCTGCGATGCGTGTCGCGGCAATATCGCGAAGCTTGTCGAGTTTGGCGAGGAGGCCCTCGACGACGATTTCGCCCCGTGCGCCATCGATGACGATATGCAGGAAATCTACGAGCTCATTGACGCTGCGGACGAGATCACCGTGGTGAGCCCTGTGTATTTCGCGGGTCCGCCGTCGCAGTTGAAGGCGCTGCTCGATCGTTTGCAGCCTTATTATTGGACGAATGCGCGCGCCGAGGAAAAGCGCCCGGCCGTGCTGCACGTGGTGGGCGAGGGCGGCGATCCGCACGGGTTTTCCGCGCTCGTGTCCATTGTCCGCTCGGCACTCGCTGTTGCGGGGTTCCGCCTGGAAACCGTGTTCGACTGGGTGGGGAGGATCGACAACGACGGCGAGATCGCGGCCGAGGCTGAGGTGCGCTCGATCGAGGACTTCTTCGCAGCTGGTGACTCTGCTATGGCGCCCGCGCAGGGTGCAGAAGGTGACGGGGCTGCGATTATAGCGTTCCCCCAGATGGAAGAGTCTTCGGGTTCGAGCGAAGAGGATTCGCCCGAACCTGGATCGTCGCGCGGCCCGCGTGGAGGTGCACACACGAAGCTTTCGCTCGATGATGCGGGTGGTGCGAAATCGTCCCATGCGAAGAGCGCGTCGCGTCAGGGTGGCGGCCAGAAGTCCGTGGGCGCGAACGGCATGCCGAAGGGGTCGCATGCAGGCGGCGGCTCGCGCAAATCCAGCAGCGCTCAGGGCAAAAGAGGCGGCCGGCAGGGCGGCTCGCGAGCGAAGGGCGCCGCAAAGAAAGGTAACTCGAAGAAGGGCAACAGCCGTGGCTAATATGCTCTCCCCCTTGGCAACTCCTGCGGCAACGCGCGATGTCCTGGAGGAGCATGGTCTTTCGACGAAGCATGCGCTCGGCCAGAATTTCCTGGTCAACGATGCGATTCTGCAGAAGATCGTCGAGCTTGCGCAGCTTGACGCTTTCGATGACGTGCTTGAAGTGGGTCCTGGAATTGGGACGCTCACTATTGCGCTGTTGAAATGCGCGGGCCGCGTGGTGTCGGTCGAGCGCGACGCCGATTTGCCTGCAGTGCTCGAAGATACGCTCGAGCCGTGGGCCGATCGCTTTGCTCTCATCTCGAAAGACGCGCTCGAATTGACTGAGGAAGAAGTGCATCTTGCGTTGGCGAAGTGCGCTGTTTCGAACGAGGGTGAGGGGCGTGCTTCGCGCGCAGTTCCGCACGACGCGAACAGTCCAGTGGACTGTTCGCCAAAGCAGGACTGTTTGAGCACGAAGTATGCCCCTCACCCTCTTGGGTCTGGGAATGGTACTCGCCGCTCTTTCCCCAACAAGTTCGTGGCCAACCTGCCCTATGCGGTGGCGGCCACGCTCGTGCTCGCTTTCTTCCAGAAGTTTTCCCAGCTCGAGAGCGCGACGGTGATGGTTCAAAAGGAAGTTGCCGACCGTATGTGCGCCGAGCCGGGCTCAAAAAACTATGGCGCCTACACGGTGAAGCTGCGCTTGTACGCTGAGCCTGCGGGACGGTTTTTGGTGAGTCCCAACAATTTCTTCCCGCCGCCGCATGTCGACTCGTCGGTTCTGCGTCTCGATCGCAGGCCTGTGTGCGATGCCGACGGTGCTCCGCTCGACGACGCGCTTCTCAAAGCGACGTGCGTCATGGCCGACGCTGCTTTCGCGAGCCGCCGCAAGACCATTTCCAATTCGTTCAAGACGTATTTTGCGAGCAGGGGAAATACCGGCAAGGCTTTCATCGGGTGCATTCCCGATTTGCTCGATGAGTGCGGAATTGATGCGAAACGACGCGGTGAGACACTCTCACTTGACGAGTTCATTGCGCTGGGGAAGGCGTATTTACGAAGGGAATCTAACCCATTATAGCGGTTTTTGTGCCGTTCATCGCGAGATTTCGCATGAAAATTGACGTCCGTGATACAATGCGCAACCGAGATAACTATATATGCGGGAGAAAGAGCCAGCATGGATTTAGCACAGCAAGCAAAAATCGTCGACTCCATTCATGACACGCTGCATGATTTCGTGGGTCAGCGCCTGAAGGTGCGCGCGAATATGGGGCGCTCCAAGATCGTTGAAAGCGAAGGCGTCCTCACCCAGGTTCACCCGCAGCTGTTCATCATGGAAGTCGATCGCAAGCGCGGTCGCACGGCGCGCCAGTCCTACCAGTACGTTGACGTTCTGACGGGTATGGTGGAGCTTTCCCAGAACGGCGAGCCGCTTTTCGAGCCGTTCGAGATTGAGAACCCCAACGCTATTCCCGAGAAGACTGAAGTCATCCTCGAGGAAAAAGTTCTCTCCTAAAACCAGCCGCATGGTACAAGGAGGTATGCCCCGACTCGTTCGGGGCATACTTGTTTTTGGGCGAAGATTGCTGCCTGCTTGCACTCTCGGCTGCGGTATTGTGTGGACGATTTGAGCATCTCGGGATTTGATTTGACAATCTGCGCAACATCCGTCATTATTTATCGACGCGCCAAGAGCGCAAAACCCGTGGGGATGTAGCTCAGCTGGGAGAGCATCACGTTCGCAACGTGGGGGCCGAGGGTTCGAATCCCTTCATCTCCACCATGGGAACTCAAGCAGGTCGGAAGCAATTCCGGCCTGTTTTTTTATTGCCCCCATCTGGGGCCAAGCGGCCTACAGGACAGGACGCGCATCCTCTAGTGCGGCCTTGCTTTTCAATTGCTCTGCTATCGGAAAGCAGACTCTTAGCAGGCTTTTCTTCCCTCTGTACGCATTTTAGGACGCGTGAAGTTTTTCGCGGGAGCGTTTTCCAATCGTGAAATGCCGCTCGTGATACTGCCGCTTAGTGCGGCGAGATGCGACAGGTCCTCCCTTCTTTGCTGAAAACTCCGCATCGTGGACAGGAATCGTCGATATGTGAGTTTGAAAAGGGCGCCGGGGGAGGACGGCCCAGCGAGGCTTCTCGTTTGCCCGGGTCAGTTTTCTCTAAGTCAAGTTTTCCAAAACTAACTCCTCACATATCGATAATTTTTGTCCACGACGAGCTGATTCCGAAGAAGAAGGCATTCTCATCGCCGCGCCTCAAAAAGTTTCGGCGAGGCAGCGGGGGAAGGGATCCGGCGACGGCCCTCGATGCGCCGCGGACCGGGACGCGGCCTTCCAGCGATGGCCCTCGATGCCCGGCAAATCGGGACGCGACCCCTCCGGAGGGTCTTTCGGGAGCAGAGAGGCAAGTTCGTGGCCAACCGGACGAGTTGTGCGACGTTTTTTCGCCCGATTCCCCCCTTCGCGACGGCTTGGGGCATCCTTCTAAAGCAAAGCCCCAGGTCAGCTCAAAGCAAGTTGGATTATTCTGAGAAATAGCAGCGCACAACTCGTCCAGTTGACCACGAAGTGGCGGGGGCATGGGATATGGCGGGGATGTGGGCGGGGTCGTGTGCTTCGCCCCGTCTCCGCGTGGGGCAGATGCAGGGTGATTCATCTCATCTTGTCGCCCCAGTTCGGGTATGGCATTCCGCTATGCGAGTATGAGGTCGCAACATTTGTTGAGACGGAACCTCAACCTTCATTTATGGATTCCCCGGCTTATCCCTGCAACAATCAAGAAGCCGAATCGCACAGGGGCGATAAGGCAAAAGGGGATTCGATTGTTGTTTTGAGGGGGAATCATGTCATCAGTATCAACATTTGGCGTGCAAAGTCGCCAGCTGAAACCAAGCGAGCGATGGATATGCTTCGCTGCGCTGTTCTTCTTGGGCTTCACGGCGACGTTCAACCAGTTCAAGGCTGCACCGGCAATCCAATACATTGGCGCCGACCTGGGAATGTCGGTGGACATGCTATCCCAGATCATGGGCGTCTTCTCTATCGCGGGCATGCTTCTTGCGTTCCCCGGCATGCTCGTCATGCAGCGTTTCGGCGTGAAGTTCTCGATCGTCGTCACCTCGGTCATCCAGCTTATCGGCTCGCTCATCTGCGCTTTCTCCGGCGACACGGCGATTTTCCTGGTAGGGCGAACGCTTGAGGGCGTGGCATACGGCCTTATTTGCGTCATCGGTCCGAACATCATGCCGCGACTTTTCCCGTTGAAGGACCAAGGCGTCGTGATGGGCATTTGGTCTCAGTGGACCCCCATGGGCGTCGTCATCGCGTTCTTCACCGCCCCGATGATTTACGAGGCGGCGGGCGGCGCTGCGATCGCGTTCTCCTGGCAGCCCATTTGGTATGTGTCCATCGCGATGGAAATCATCTCGATCGTCTGGCTGCTCGTGAGCTGCAAGATGCCGGCGATTCCGGAAAACGAGCTCGTCGACGGCGATCCCGCGCGCCGCAAGCGCCCTGGCAAGAACTTCATGCTCGCCGGCTTCATGGTCTGCGCGTGCTTCTTCGTGTGGGTGTTCGTCTACGTGGCAAACATCAACACGCTGTATCCAACGTTCCTGCAGAACATGAAGGGCCTGAGCGTTTTCGACTCGTCCATGCTGCCTAACTGGACGGCCATCATCACCATTCCGCTTGGCATCGTCTTCGGCATCGTCGCGGACAAGTTCAACTTCCGCAAATGGATGGTCGCGGGCGGCTACCTGATCGTTGCGGTGTGCGTGTTCTTCTTCTTCTACACCGACGGCGCCGACATGACCGGCCCCTGGATCGCTTGCATCCTTATGGGCATCGCCGGAGCCCTTGTCCCGACGGGTACCCGCGCAATCGCGCCGGTCTTGGTTCCCGAGCCGAAGAAGACCGACCTTGTGCTCGCCACCATGGCATTTGCGACCGGCGTTGCCCAGGTCGTTGGCGGCTACATCGTCTCGCCGATCGTCACTTCCATCGGCTATCAGGCGAATGCCCAGTTCGTGCTAACTCCGCTTGCCCTTCTTGCAGCGGTTCTGGTGATCGTGTTCGTGAAATCCGACCGCAAAACCCATGAGGTGCGCGTTGCCGAGCGCGCGGCTCAGGACGCTGCGGAGGTGGAAGCCAACGCGTAGCTCCAGGCTGCTATCCCTCCAGAAGAGGCGACTCCACACATCGGCCCGGCCTTCCCCTGCGTCGGGCCGAAACAAAAGTTCCATCGAGGCAATATGCGCATAGCTGTATGGCACGTGGCTTGACGAAGCGACGCTGCCGATAAAACGAGTGAGGAAAATGAGGAGGTATCGAATCGTATGAAGACTTCAGACAAAACCGTCGTCCACAACCTCGGTCTTGAGGCATGCGGTGGCGGTGCGAACATGGTTGCAGCGGATGTGAAGGACGGCAAGCTCGTCCGCATTCGCCCCATGAGCTTCGAAAACGATTACACCAAAGAAGAGCTGAACTATTGGGTTCTTGAGGGCAGGGGCGGCAAGACGTTCGAGCCGGGCATGAAGACCCCGACGCCGCCGTTCCCGCTTGTGTACAAGCGCCGCACGTATTCCAAGAACCGCATCCCGTTCCCCATGAAGCGCATCGATTGGGATCCGGAAGGCGAGCGGAACACGCAGAACCGTGGCACGAGCAAGTACGTCCGCATCAGCTGGGACGAGGCTTGCAAGCTCATCGCCGCCGAGGTGAAGCGCGTTCACGATGAGTTCGGTCCCTACGCGATTCTCTGCCAGGCCGACGGCCATGGGGAAAGCAAGGCGGTGCACTGCTGCCATGGCTGCCAGACCACGATGCTCGACTTGTGCGGCGGCTACACCGTGCAGGCGCGCAACCCCGACAGCTGGGAAGGCTGGTACTGGGGCGCCAAGCACGCATGGGGAATGGACCCGGTCGGGCAGAACACCTTCTCAACCAACACGGCGCAGGATATCGCCCAGCATTCTGACGCCATGCTGTACTGGGGTTGCGACCTCGAGACGACCACGTCTGCTTGGGGCGGCCAGCTGGCGAGCAAGCTTGCCTTCTGGTTCGATGATTGCGGCGTGAAGCATATCGCGATCGCCCCCGATGCGAACTACACGGCGGTCGTGCATGCCGACAAGTGGATTCCCGTCCTGCCGAACACCGATGCGGCGCTCCAGCTTGCCATCGCGTACGTGTGGATGACGGAAGGAACCTACGAGAAGGAATACGTCGACACCCACTCCATCGGCTTCGATTGGTTCGAGTACTACGTGCTGGGGAAGGAAGATGGGGTTGCGAAGTCGCCCGAATGGGCGGAGCCCATCTGCGGCGTTCCGGCGTACAAGATCAAGGCGCTCGCTCGCTACTGGGCGCGTCACAACGTCTCGATCGGCCACTGCAACGGTGGGTCGTTCATCCGCGCCGCTTTCGCGACCGAGCCTGCGCGCCTCGAGGTGTACCTCATGTGCATGCAGGGAATCGGCCTCCCCGGTCGCACGACGATCAAGTTCATCGAGTGGACGCTTTTCGGTATGCAATCCTGCAGCCCGATTCCTCCCTCGAAGGTCGCTCCGTCGACGGGCGCGTGCTTCAACGGATGGGTGATCGGCTCGAATCCCGATCATCAGATCGCGAAGTGCCATATCCACAAAGCGCTTCGCGGCGAGAAGTTCAGCTGGTACGGGCATGGCACCGCGTCCAACGATCGCCCCGACCAGTTCGAGAAGCTCGAGTTCCCGCCCGAGGGCGTGCCTGGCATCAAGATGCTCTGGTCGGACAACCCCGCCTTCTCCACCAGCCTGAACGGCGGCAACGAGTACTACGACGCATTGCGCAGCGACAATCTGGAATGCTACGTCGTGCAGGCGCCGTGGTTCGAGGACGACGCTCGCTTCGCTGACATCGTGCTTCCCATCACCACGAAATTCGAGTCGTCCGACTTCGGCACCGATGCCGATAGCGGGCAATGGAACTCGGTCATCTACGAGGAGCAGGCCATCGAGCACGTTGGCGAGGCTCGGACCGACTGGGAAGCGGTGCAGGGCGTCGCTCGCGCGCTCGAAGTGTACGGCGGGCGCTACGAGAACCTTTGGCAGCGGCTCACCAAGGGCAAGAGCACCGAGGACCAGATTCGCGAAGGTTACGAGGCGTGCGGCATCGCCGAGGAGGAACGCGACTGGGAGGCGTTCAAGGAGCGCAAGTACCAGCTCATTCCGACGGTTGAGAATTGGGAAGGCATGATGACGGGGCTTTCCGGCTTCGCGTCGTCGCCCGAGATGTTCCCCATGACGACGCCGTCTGGCAAGATCGAGTTCTACTCGACCGGCCTCGCCGAGCACTTCCCCGACGACAAGATGCGCGGGCCGGTTGCCCACTGGATCGAGTCGGGAGACGGCCACGACGATCGCCTGTCGAGTGAGCGCGCGAAGAAGTACCCGTTCCTCGTGGAGTCGAACCATCCGCGTTGGCGCGTGCATGCCGAGTTCGACGACGTGGAATGGTTCCGCGAAATCGAGACCTGCAAGGTTGTCGGCCCTGATGGCTATGCGTACGAGCCCGTGTGGTTGAATCCCCGCGACGCCGAGCGTCTTGGCGTGAAGTCGGGCGATGTCGTGAGCGTGTTCAACGAGCGCGGCGAGGTTTTGGGCGGCGTGCGTGTGACCGAGCGCGTGCGCGAGAGCGTGGTGTACATGGACCATGGCGCCAACAGCGACGTTATTGTTGCCGGGATCGGCGGCCTTGACCGCGGCGGCGACATCAACCTTATCTGCCCGACGCACACCACGTCGAAGAACGCGAGCGGCGAGGTCACGAGCGGTTACTTGGCAGGCGTGAAGAAGGTCGATGTGTTCGAGCTTGCCAAGAAGTATCCCGAAGCCTTCAATCGCAGCAATTACCAGCCGGAATACGGCGCTGACGTGCGCGATTACATCGTGGCTCAGTAAGAGGATGGGGGAGAATCACATGAAATCGATCATTGTCGATCTGGACCGCTGCAACGGGTGCTTCAACTGCCAGATCGCCTGCAAGGACGAGCACTGCGACAACGACTGGCGCCCGATTGCCGCGCCGCAGCCGATGACGGGTCAGTTTTGGTGCAAGGTCGATCAGAAGGAGCGCGGGCGGGTGCCCGTTGTCTCGGTCGATTACACGCCGACGTTTTGCGGCATGTGTGATAACGCCGAGTGCATGAACGCTGTCTCCGACGGGTCGGTATATCGCCGCGAGGACGGCATTGTCCTCATCGATCCCGAGAAGGCTCGCGGCCATCGCGAGCTGGTCGATGCGTGCCCACTTGGGATGATTTACTACAACGAGGCGCTCGACCTGCCGCAAAAGTGCACGGGCTGCGCGCATCTGCTCGACGATGGCTGGGAGGCTCCGCGCTGCGTCGATGCGTGCGCAACGGGTGCCCTGCGCTATGGCGATGTGGAAGATTTCGCCGACGAGCTCGATGATGCGCAGGTCGCTGAGGCCCTCGAAGGCAAGGGGTCGCACGTGCTCTACATCAACCGCCCTGCTGAGCGCTTTATCGCCGGAACGGTCGCCGATCGCGAGGCGAACGAGGTTCTCATCGGCGCGAAGGTGCAGATCGTCGACGAATCGGGCAACCAGGTTGCCGAGCTTGAGACCGACGAGTTCGGTGACTTCAAGTACGAGGGCTCGGCGAAATCTCGCTGCAAGGTGCACATCGAGGCTGAAGGCTACGAGCCCGCAACCCTCGACGCCGACTCGACCTCAGACGATGTCGTGTTCGACGACGTGTTCATGAAATCGCTGGCATAAAACCAATCGGTTAAACAAGGAGGATAGTTATGTGCAAAGGGGTTACTTGGGCTTCGCAAACGATGGGAGGCGATGCGCGATGAAGCAGAAAAGCGCTCTCGTTCGTTTCCTGATCGTGCTTGTTGGATTGATCGTTATCGGGCTAGTGGCTGTTGCTCCAACGCCCGATGGCCTTACTGGCCAGGGGAAACTCGCTCTCGTCATCTTCCTCGTGTCCATTATCTTCTGGGTCACCGAGGTCATGCCGATCGCGATTACCGGCTGGGCAATGGTCGGCTTGCTGCCGTTGCTCGGAATATTGACGCCTGACCAAACGTGGTCGGCATCGATTAACAACGCGATTATCTTCTACCTGTGCTGCTTCGCGTTCGCATGCTTCGTGGGCCGCTCGTCCATCGCGACGCGCCTCACGGGCATGATCTTGAAGTGGGCGGGCACGAGCTCTTCCCGCGTGCTGCTTGGCTTCATGGTGGTCACGGCGCTGATCTCGACGCTCATGGACAACCTGCCCCTGTGTGCCGTTATGCTTCCGATTGCCTACGGCGTGCTCGATGCGAACAACACACCCACCGGAGGCAAGTCGGCGTTCGCGAAATGCATCGCTATTGGCATTCCGTGGGCGGCGGCAATCGGCGGTGCCATGACGCCTTCGGGCTGCATCATCAATGTGCTCGCCATGACGCTCATCGAGCAGAACTTCGGCGTGTCTATCAGCTTCATCCAGTGGATGGCGTTCGGTGTGCCCCTGGCAGTCATCACCATCCCTGCGGGCTGGTTCGCGCTCATCAAGATCTTCAAGCCCGAAGCGCTCTCCCAAAGCGCAGTTGATTCCGGCGTCAAGCGCGCCGAGGAGCTGCCGAAACTTCCTCGCCATGAGGTCGGTGGCATCGCTGTCATGCTGATCACGCTTGTCGTGTGGATTGCGAGCTCCTGGATTCCCGAGATCAACATCACGGTCGTGAGCCTTATCGCCCTCGGCTTCATGTTCTTCCCCGGCATCGAGGCCATCCGCTTCGACGACTTCCTGACTGACAGCCCTTGGGGCATGATGCTGCTCATGATGGCTGTGAACGTTCTCGTGGCGGCGCTTTCCATCACGGGTGCTATGGAATGGGTCGTGAGCACCGTGATGGCGCCGATGACCGCATGGCCGCTCGTGGTGACTATGGTCGTTCTGTCCGTGATCGGCTGCATCCTGCACAACGTCATCCCCGCAGGTCCCGCGTGCGCCGGCCTGATCGCCGTGCCGTTCGCGACGATCATCGGCGGAATGGGTGGCTCGATTGCCGCAACCTGCGCGATGGTGGCCTGGTGGTCGGCGATCGCCCTCATGCTTCCGCTCGATGGCGTGCCGCTATTGTCCTACTCCAGCAACCGCAAGTACTTCTCCTTCGGCGACATGGTGAAAGTTGGTTGGGCGCCCAGTTTGGTGATGGTGATCATCACGGTCACGCTCACTCCTGCGACGGCAGCTTTGATGGGCCTCGCCTAGCGATTCGGCCAACCTTGGCTGACTGGCTTGGCCAGAGCTTGGCTTTCCCAATCTGCCTTGGCATTCCCACGGGTCTGCCTGATTTGACCCGGGTTGCTTCAACCTAATCTGGATTAAGGGCGCAGTTCAGATGCGAGCTGCGCCCTGACTCGTTTTTGTCGCTCGTCTTTGCTTTCATAGTAAGATGGCCTTTGGTGTTTTACTGAGGGGGAGCTATGCAGACAACGTACTTGAAGCATTTCGTTGACGTTGCGGAAAAGGGGTCGATCGGGGCCGCCGCTGCCGCTGATTTCATTTCCCCGCAGGGGATGAGCCGCTCGATCTCCGTCCTCGAATCGGAGCTGGGGTGCACGCTTTTCTCTAAGAAGCCCAACGGTATGGCCCTGACGCGTTTCGGCGAGGCCCTTCTCGATGACGCCAAGGAGATTCTCGCGCTTGAGCAGGAGATGAAGGCGCGCGTTGCGAGGATTCAGTCGAGCGATTTGGAAAACGGCACGAGCGATCTCCTTCTCCTCTATCTAAACAACATCGCCTTCGATGCGGCGCTTTTTTCGCCTTTGACGGACAGCATCGAGGAAGCTTTCGCCAGCGCGCGCTTCTTCCAGTGCGACAACGAAGAGATAGCCGATTCCCTTCTTGCTGCCGATGAGGCGCAGCAAGATGCCCTTGCGTTAGGCTTGCTGTGTCTTTTCAGCACGGACACGGAGCGCAACTCGGAGTTGCTCGAGCGATTGTACGCGAGGGGATTCGCGTTCCAACCGTATCTTGAGAGCTACGACGAAGTTATGGTTCCTGCGGACTCCGACCTCGCGGGCAAGACCTCTCTGAGCAAGTCGGATATCTTGTCATATCCCCTTGTTGTTTCGGGCGGCGATATCCAACGCGTGTGCGAGAAGGTGTTCGGCAAGGCGTCGATTTACATGGTGACGGCGGATAGCCTCTTTCGCTACCAGGTGGTTCAAAAGGGGCAGGCGATTACGGTCGTTCCTGCGTTCCACCATATCGTCGATAGCGGCGCGCAGGGGACGGTCGTCGTGCCGATGAAGGAACCGTACTATCTCGAAGTCGGGTTCGTCGCCAAGCGCGATGTGATGGAAAGCCCTGTGGTAAAGAGGCTGTTTGCGCAGTTGAACGCCTATTATTCGAAATTTGCCTCATCCCCCTATATCTCGCTTGTGCCGAGCGAGATCACGTTGGTGAGCGCTGAAGAGGCGCGTTCCGCCTCGACAATGGATTCGCTGTGCAAACGTTTTTGCGGCAAGTACAAACTTTCCCAGCGTGAGGGCGAGATTCTGGTGCCGCTTCTCGCTGGCAAGACGGCGCGACCGATTGCCGAGGAGCTTTCCATTGGAACCGCCACGGTGAAAAGCCATATCTACAGCATTTACAAGAAGGCGGGGGTTCACTCCCAAAAGGATCTCATGTCGCTTTTCCGCGAGATGGAAGTCTAGGGCGCTGCTGTGGCAGGGGTCGGGTGCTTCATCCCGCCCTGTCCCCGTTGCTTTTTTGCGAGAATCCGTTCTCGTCGCGGCGCACAACTCGTCCAGTTGACCACGAAGTGGCGGGGGCTTGGGGTATGACGAGAGTGTGGCAGGGGGGCGGGCGATCCGCCTTCTGCGGATGGGGCGGGGGCTGGGAGATTCGCTTTGCTTTGCCGCCCATCTCCGCACGCGATCCCGCGACCTCCTTCGTTAGGAAGTAATCGAGAAGATGGATCGCCTTGGCGGGGTTGCGTGCGGAGACGGCGGAGCCAGGAGGGCGTCGCGTGCTGGGGGGCATCGTCCGCTGGAAGGGTTGGATCCGCTTTTTGCTAAGTGGGAAACATGCGGTTTCTAATAATTCTTGATTCACTATATCCCTCTTTCAAAATAAACTAAATCCCATATAATTATCTCAACTGAAGAATGTGCCGCGCTCGGGCGAATGGTTCTCCTTCGTGGTCTATGAGGCGGTTGACCTGGGGCTCATGGGCGGATACACCCCCGAGGACGGCGGCGCCCCGATTATGTTTGGCGCCTATGATTCGCTCACACGCGGCCAGCTTGCGCTCGTGCTCTATCGCATGGTGAACGGCGAGGAGCCTGACGGTGCAGCCGCCAACGAGACGACGTTCGCGGACAACCCCGACGGCGAGACCGCTCGCGTCGAGGCAGCGAAGGTGCTGGTGACGACATACAAGCTGCTGATAGACAACAAGTTTTAGGAGCTGAGAACCAAAAGCTCAGGGAAGGGACCGTATAATCGGTTCTTGCGGCAATGAGATACATCGGGCGGGCTCCGTCTTTTCGGGGCGGGGCTCGCCCGTGCGAGACGATTCAGATGAGTGAACAGGAGAACACGCATGAGATTATCGTTGGCGGAGCGCGCCAGGGGCGTTGTAAGCCTTGCGGTATCGGCAGTGCTCGCGGTGGGCTTGCTCCCGGTTTTCCCGGCGCAGGCAACTGCTTTCGCAGATGAAGTCGCCGCGGGGGAAGGTGGCGGCGAGATTCTCGTCGTTCTTGACGAGGCGAAGACCGCGCGTTCGGGTTTGAGCGTCGAGGGCTTCACGACCGACTCGGTCCAGTCGCTGCGCTCGGCGGGCGTCGAGTCGAGCGAGGTCGTCATCGATGATGGCAAAATCGGTACGGTGCTGAAGGCGGAAGTTTCCTCCGATCGCACGGTTGACCAGGCAATCGAGGCGGTTTCCCGCTTGCCTTACGTGAGCTATGCGCAGAAGAACTACACCTACAAGCTGATTGACAGCGTGCCCAGCGACGAGTCCCTGTCCACTGGGACGTCGGCCGGGACGTCGGGGGAGTCGGCCATCGAGCCGCTCGCGACCACGACTAACGACGAGGGCCTGTCGCGCCAGTACTACCTGAAGGATTCCGCGAGCAACGGCTCGAACGTCCTTAACGCATGGGACGTCGCGCGTGCTGAGGGAACGGTCACCGTGGCCGTGCTCGACACGGGCGCCTACGTGAACCACGAGGACCTTGCGGCCAATCTCGACACCGACAACATGTGGGACGCCTTCAACCACACTGAGCGCGGAACCATCACGAGTCCTTACAACCCGAACGGCGACGTTCACGGACACGGCACGCACGTTGCCGGCATCGTTGCCGCGGAGGCGAACAATGCCAAGGGCATCGCGGGCGCTTCGTTCAATGCGCGCGTGCTTCCCATCAAGGTCTTCGACGACTCGAACGATCCTGGCTGCGAGACTTCGACGCTCGCCGAGGCGTACGAGTACCTGTTCGACCTCGTGTCCCTGGGCAAGGTCGAGGGGCTCCATGTGATCAACATGAGCCTCGGCGGCTACGGGCTCGATGAGGGCGACAAGCTGTTCGAGTCTCTCATCAACAAGGCCGCCAGCGATTACGACATCGTCACCGTGGCGGCTGGCGGCAATGGCGACGACTGGGGCAACCCACTCACCGATGCGTCGTATCCTTCCGATTTCGACGCGTGCGTTTCCGTGACGGCGCTCGATAAGAACGGCGGCAATGTCAAATGGTCCGACTACAACGAGTTCAAAGACATCTCCGCGCCGGGCGTGAACATCTACTCGACTTACAACAACTCCAAGAGCTCCTATTATTTCCTGAGCGGCACGTCGATGGCGTCTCCCCTGGTGGCGGGCATCTTTGCGCTTCTTTGGAGCGTGGAGCCCTCGCTGTCGGTTGACGAGGCAAAGACAGCGGTGTACGAGACCGCGACGTCGGTGAAGGGGTCGATCGACCGCACCAAGCCCGACTACAACGGCGTTGTGAGCGGAAGCCATGGCGCGATTGACGCTGCGGCGGCCGTCGAGTACGCGATCAAGAATTTCAACAATGACAACACCTCGTCGATTCGCAGCTGCACGGCCGACCCTGTCGCCGACCAGATGTACACAGGCGATGCCGTTGAGCCGCTTCTGACTATTCGCGATGGTGAGAAGACGCTTGAGCTGGGCAAAGACTACACGGTCACCTATTCTCACAACGTGAAGGTGGGCGAGGCCACGGCGCTCGTCAAGGGAATCGGCGACTACGTCGGGTTCCTTCCCGTGTCGTTCAAGATTTGCTACGACATGGCCAATGTTGCTATTTACAACGTGAAATCGTCCTACGTCTACGAGGGCGAGCCGATCGTGATCGAGCCGCGCGCCTATTACCAGGGTCGCGTGAAGCTGACCGAGGGCACCGACTATACCTACGTCGTGGAGGGCAACGACGCTCCCGGCACGGGTCGCGTCGTTCTCACCGGCATGGGTGATTACCGTGGCACTGCCGAGAAGACGTTCAAGGTGAAGGCGAACGAGGTCGAGCCCGATCCCTCCGAGGGCAAGATCGACATGAGCTCAGCGAAGTTCGTTGGGCTTGCCGCGAGCTACGTGTACATGGGCCAGCCGGTCATTCCTGTGGTGAACCTCATGCTGGGCAATACGCTGCTCGTTCAGAGCGTCGACTACGTGATGTCCATCGTTGACAACGAGACCCTGGGTACGGCGACCATCACCGCTGCCGGCATCGGCCGCTACGAAGGCAAAGCGACGGCGACGTTCGAAATCGTGCGCCAGACCTATGACGTTGCCGAGTTCATCGACGTGCCACGCAATGGTTCCGAATGGTATACCGATTACGTGTACGAGGCAGCGAAGTACGGCTACCTGACCGGCTACAAGAATGCCGACGGCACGCCGACCGGGTACTTCGGCCCCAATGATGCCCTGACGCGTGCGCAGGTTGCGACCATTCTGTACCGCGCGTGTCCAACGGGCTCCCTGACGGATGCCGACAACTCGTCGGATGCGAACTCCGTCAACAAGACGCCCTTCCCCGACGTGGAAAGCGGCGCTTTCTACACGAAGGCTATGAACTGGGCCTACGCTAACGGCATCCTCACGGGTGTCGATGGCAAGGGCGAGATGCAGCCCAACCGCGAGATTACGCGCGAGGAACTTGCCGTCGTTATGATGCGCTACGCCAAGAGCTGCGGCATTGCCGGGGTCGACGCTGAGCCGAGCGAGGAGGGGATCACCGACTGGGCCGATGTCTCCAGTTTCGCGACGAGCTCGATCAAGTGGGCGCTTGCCAACGGCGTGATCTCGGGCGTCGATAATCTCGACGGCACCAGGTCGCTTTGCCCGCACGACAGCGCGAGCCGCGCGCAGATGGCGAAGATCATTCTGAACGTTGAAGCGATGAGAGGCTAGAAGAAGCTGGCGAGTTGCTTCGGCTAATTCCCGGCCCGCTTCCCTTCCCCTAAGGCGGGGGAGCGGGCCGGGTTGCGTTTGGGCTTTGTGGCCTTCGGGTTGCGTTCGCCGCCGTCGCGGGCAGCTCAATTGCCTCGTGCTACAATCTGTCCCGTGAGTTTCTGGAAAGCGCCGAGCGGGCGCTTTCCTTGTATGTTGCCTCGCGAAGAAAGGTTTCCTATGAAGGCACTTATTCCCGCTGCCGGTTTGGGCACGCGCTTCCTTCCCGCCACGAAGGCGCAGCCGAAAGAGATGCTGCTCGTGGTTGATCGCCCCGTCATCCAGTACGTGGTGGAGGAGGGCTTGGCGTCGAAGGCCGACGAGGTCGTCATTGTGAACAGCCGCTCCAAGAAGGCGATTGAGGACCACTTCACGCCCGACCCCGACCTGGTCGCCACGCTGCGCGCGCGCGGTAAGGATGCTTACGCTGACGAGGTGGAGCGCGTGGGCAACTACAATGTGAGCTACGTGTACCAGGAGGAGCCGCTCGGGCTGGGGCATGCCATCTGGTGCGCGCACGAGAAGACGGCGGGCGAGCCGTTCTACGTGCTTCTGGGCGATGTGATCGTGCCCGACAACCAGATGCTTCCCGCGATGCAGAAGGTGTCGGATGAGCACGGCGGGGCGAGCGTGATTGCGGTCATGCCCGTGCCCGATGACCAGGTGCATCGCTTCGGGATCATCGCTGGCGAGAAGCTCTCCGACGATGTGTGGAAGGTCGATTCACTCGTGGAGAAGCCGGCGCTTGAGGATGCGCCGTCGAACCTGGCCGTGTTCGGCCGCTATCTGCTGAGCCCGCGCGTCATGGAGCTTCTGGCCGACGTGAAGCCTGGCGTGGGCGGTGAAATCCAGTTGACCGACGCGCTCGACGAGGTGCTGCGCGAGGAAGAGATGTACGCGCTCGTAATCGATCCCGAAGACGGCTTCGACACTGGCACAGTGGAAAGCTGGCTGCACACCAACAACGTGCTCTTCGAGCGCAAGCAAGGGTAAGTGTTCGCAGGCGGCGATACCCTTCCCAAGTGAGGTGCACCCGCGGGCGCGGGCGACCTCCTCGAGAAGGGGCGGTCTTTTCAAGCTTGAATTTTCAATCTTGTCATTTTCAAAGGGGAGACCTGCCAGAAATCGGGCGGTTTTCATCATCTCGGGAAGAATTCGAGCGAGGAGGAGAAAGCCGTCCGCGAAGCAAAACCCGCTGAACTGGCCTTACTCTTCGCGCCGCTTTCGTTCGCTCGTCACAAGGGGCGGGGAAACGCCTTCCGAGGGCTTCCCGTTGATGAAAACCGCTCGATTTCTGGCAGGACCCCCTCTCGAAAAATAGCTTCCGTCAGGAACACCCTCCCTCAAAAAGTGACATACGCTGCCAAGGGCAGGGCATGGGTTCGCTGGCGCTTGCGGCTAGGCCACCTTCCCCTCCCTTGGGAGAATCTTGTAGAAAGCGAGATAGACAAGCCCGCCGAGAAAGTACATGAGGGCGTCGATAGGATCGGCGGTGCCGAAATGCAGGACGCACGAAGCTAAGACTTCCCAACATACTGCGCACAATGCCGAGAGAAGGAGGGAAGACCCCAGGTCGCAGATAATCTCTCTGCCTGAAACAGTCCTGGTCAAGACATTTACGTAAGCGGGGAAAACAATGCCGCCGCAAAGGTCGGCGAGATGATAGTTGGCGAATTCGTACGGCAGAACGCAATCCAGCGAGAAGGCGAACCTGTTGATAAGGTAAACGAGGGTGGCAAGAAGGGGGAGCAGGTTGCTCCACGAGAACAGCGCCGGCCCAAGACGCCTCATCATGAATCGGAGCTGCCTAGCCACAGAGACCGAACAGCGCGAGGCCGAGACAGATTCCGAGGGCGATAATGATGATCTGGGTGCAACCGCTCTTTTCTGCCATGGATTTCCTTTCGATAAGCAAGTACCAGCATTCTATCACCTCAGATTGTTTTCCATTGAGAAGTTTTGCGAGCGGACGCCCGCGCTCTGGGCTTGCTCCGTCAGGCGGCGAAGGCGGCGTATGCGCGGCGAGGGCTCTCTGTGCGCGCCCAGTGCTTGTCCGATGGTCGCAGCTGCGAGGCGAAGCCGCGCAGGCTCCGAGCGCTCTGTGCTTGCCTTGGAGCCGCCAAAAGAAACGAACTCGTAACAAAAGCCCTGGTTGATTCATAAGATGCCCACGTGTCGAACATAAGGGGTTCAAGGGTGGTTGGTATACTGCATGCAGCAGGTGAGAAGGTCCCCCCTCCTTCGAGAACCCTGCAGTTGCCTTCTTTCGAAAGCAGCAGGCGGTCCTAACCCCGACCGTCTAATCCCCTCCTTGGGCCCGCCGGACCTCCCTTTCCGGTGGGCCATTTCTTTTCCCGCTCTTCACCTCTGGGCAAACAAACGTTCGCATGATATGATACGCGGCATGGAAACCTTATTCACAGCAATGGAAAACGAGCGCCGCGCGGAAGTGGCGCCGCTTGCGGTGCGCATGCGCCCGCGCACTCTTGACGAGGTCGTGGGGCAGACCGACGCGGTCGGTCCTGGCAGCTGGTTGCGCAGTGCCATCGAGGGCGATAGCTTAAGCTCGGTCATCCTCTTCGGGCCCGCGGGCACGGGGAAAACCTCGCTTGCGCATGTCATCGCCGAGCACACGAGGGCAACCTTTGTGGAAGTGTCCGCCATCGGCGGCACCGTGTCCGACCTGCGCCGCGAGATCAGCGCCGCGGAAAAGCGCCTGACGATGCAGGGCCTTCGAACCATCCTGTTCGTCGACGAGATCCACCGCTTCAACCGCAGTCAGCAAGACGCGCTGCTCCATGCGGTCGAAAACCGCGTGGTCGTGCTGGTGGGAGCCACCACGGAAAACCCGTTCTTCGAAGTGAACTCAGCGCTCATCAGCCGTTCCCGCGTGGTCGAGCTTCACTCGCTCACCGATGGGGAAATCGCGCAGCTCGTTCGCCGCGCGCTCGCTGACGAACGCGGGCTCGCCGGGCGCTATGCGCTTGCCGACGACGCCCTTTCGGCTATCGTGCTGCTCGCCGGGGGCGACGGGCGCGCCTCGCTTACCACGCTCGAGCTCGCCTCGCAGATGGTGGCGCCCGGCACTCCCAAAAAGCCTGTTCTCATCAGCGTCGATGTCGTGCGCCGCGCAACGCCCCACCGCGCGCTCGCCTACGACAAGAACAAAGACATGCACTACGACGTCATCTCCGCGTTCATCAAGTCGATGCGCGGGAGCGACCCTGATGCTGCGCTCTATTGGCTCGCGCGCATGATCGACGGTGGGGAAGACCCGAAGTTCATCGCGCGCCGCATGATGATCCAGGCTTCGGAGGACGTGGGCAACGCCGACCCTCAAGCATTTCTCATTGCCGAAGCCGCGTTCAAGTCCGCCGAGGTCATCGGCTACCCGGAATGCCGTATTAACCTGGCACAGGCGGCGATATACCTAGCGCTCGCTCCGAAAAGCAACGCCGCGGAGGCGGGAATCGATGCGGCGCTCGCCGAGGTTCGCCGCGGGCCTGCGCGCAAGGTGCCCGACTACCTGCGCGATAGGCATCGCCCAGGATCCGAGAACTACGGAACCTACAAATATCCCCACGACTACCCTGAAGGATGGGTCGATCAGCGCTACCTTCCCGATGGCTTGGAGCGCGGCTGCTTCTACCATCCGAGCGAGCGGGGTTGGGAAGCTTACCGCGCGGATGCCGCCGCTCGCGACCGCGCGGCGGTGCTCGGCCGCACGGCGGAAAGCCGCGCCGCGGAAGGCAATTCCTCGCGAGGGTCGAAGCGCAACGCGACTGCTACTTCTGCTGAAAGGAAGCCCTCCTCCGAGGACAAGGCGCTTTCGGACGCCTCCGACCAAACGGCACATCCGGCAGACGCCCCTGCCCCCGCCGGCGAAGCTGGTTGATTTTCATTGGTAGCCGAATACCCGCGCCGTAACCGGCGTTTTCACAGCTAACGGGACGGGCGCGCAAACGCCCGCTCTGCGCTTTTCCAGGCCGGTTCGGCCCCGAGGGCCCTCGGCCGGGGCGCCCGGCTGAGTTTCGGGCATGGCTCCGCCGGCCCGCCCGGGTCGGTTTTCGGGCTCATCCGGACGGGCTGGAGGGCCCTGCCTATTCGGTTTCCTGGGCCGGCGGGGCTAAGGCGTCAGCGGCCCCTCGCCGCGGCGCCTGCGGTCCGCCTCCATCGCCCCGACCGTCAGTCGAGCTCTCCGTAGGGCACCTTCTCGACCCCCAGCGCGTCGAGCAGCTCGCGCCCGTCGGCGCCATCTGGTTGCAGCAAGGCGGCGGCAATCACCGCCCGCGCGCTTGACGGTGACGTAGCGTCACGCGCGATAATAGGGTGTTGGATTATCCGATGATCACACGTGCGAGAAGGACGCGGCATGCCTGTATATGAAGATGACCTGATGACCGTCGGCGAGATCGCCCGCCGCGTGGGCGTGACCGTGCGCACCATCCAGTACTACGACCAAAAGGGCCTGCTCCACCCCAGCTCGAAAAGCGAGCAGAATCAGCGCCTGTACTCCCGCGAGGACGAGGAACGCCTCTACCGCATCCTCACCCTCAAGTACCTCGGCTTCTCGCTCGCGCAGATCAAGGAGGCGGAGGCGCTCGACGACCGCCGGGAGCTCTCCGGTGCGCTCGAGAGCCGCATGCACGAGCTTGAGCGCGAGAGCGTCGAGGTCCTGCACAACATCAGCACCGTCAACAGCCTCCGAGAGCAGCTCGCTGCAAGCGAGCACGTGCGCTGGAGCGACTTTGCCCAGGCCATCAGCGACATGCAGAACCGCGAGGACGTGCTGTGGCTGGCCATCAACGGCGAGGGCTGCGACGAGAGCAGCGTCCCGGAGCTCACCCACGAGGAGGTCAGCCGCTGGCACCAGCTCATGGGCGACACCATCGAGGCCATGCACGATGGCGTGCAGCCCGGCGACGAGCGCGGCCGGGAGCTCGCCTTGCGTTTCGAGCGCCTCGGCGGCATGTCCGGCGCGCTCGCCGGCCTCAAGCGCCTCGCCAATCAGCGCGCGCAAGGCCCCAAGCAGTACGACCGCGACTTCTACGCGGGCATCCAGCGTAGGACGCTCAGCTTCCTCAAAGACGCGCTCGAGGCGCTGCGCGGTTAGGGGCGCCAAGCCGTAACAACCACAGCCATCCCGTGCCGGCACCCGTCCCACTTGGGCGGGTGTTGCTTTGCATCGCCTGTCATTCGCCCAGCTCGGCGCATTAATCGGCAAATCTCATCACTCGCCAGTTTTTTCTCGCGCAGCGCTTGCCCATGACGCAACGTCGCCCGTTAGCATCCTCAATCGGTTTCGAGGGAGGAGAGACGATGATCGTATCGTGGATGACAACCAACAGGTGCAACCTCAAATGCGAGCACTGCTACCAGGACGCGGCGGAGTGTGACAGTCGCGAGCTGACGACGGCCGAGGGCAAGGCGATGATCGAGCAGATCGCGCGCGCCGGCTTCAAGATCATGATCTTCAGCGGCGGCGAGCCCCTTATGCGCGACGACATCTTCGAGCTCGTGGCGCACGCTGCAGCTCAAGGCCTGCGCCCCGTGTTCGGCAGCAACGGCACGCTGATCACCGACGAGGTCGCGCGAAAGCTCAAGGAAGCCGGCGCGTGCTCCATGGGCATCAGCATCGACAGCCTCGACGCGGCAAAGCATGACGCCTTCCGCGGCGTCGCAGGCGCCCACGCCGACACCCTCGCGGGCATCGAGGCATGCAAGCGCGCGGGCCTCGACTTCCAGATCCATACCACCGTGGTCGACTGGAACCGCGACGAGGTCTGCGACATCACGGACTTCGCGCAGAGCATCGGCGCGGTCAACCACTCGATTTTCTTCCTCATCCCCGTGGGGCGCGGCAAGTACATCGAGGAGACGAGCCTCAAGGTGCTGGAGAACGAGGCGCTGCTCCAAGACATCATGCGCAAGGCCGCAGAGGTCGACATCGACGTCAAGCCCACCTGCGCGCCGCAGTTCACGCGCGTCGCCGACCAGCTCGGCATCCCCACCCGCTACACGCGCGGCTGCCTGGCCGGCCTCACCTACTGCGTCGTCGGCAGCGAGGGCATCGTGCGCCCGTGCGCGTACATGACCGAGGACGCTGGCGACGTGCGCGAGCAGCCCTTCGACGAGATCTGGGCGACGAGCCCCGTGTTCGAGCGTTTGCGCACGCAGGCTTACGGCGGCAACTGCGGCGAGTGCGACCACAAGGAGCATTGCGGCGGCTGCAGGGCGCGCGCGGCGTACTACCATGACGGCGACTACATGGCCCAGGACGACTACTGCGCCTACGGGCAGAAACTCGGCTGCAAGGGCGCCTAGGCGAGAGCCCGACGGCCGTCCCCTGCCCCTGCCGCTGCGATGACAGGGGCAGGGGCAGGGGCTGACAGCAAATGCGACGGATGCGACGGCCGCATGATCGGCCGCCCACATCAGATGAGGAGAACCACATGAAGAGGATTGCAACGAAGGCATGCGCGTGTGCGTGCGCCCTGGCGCTGGCGGCAAGCGGCAGCGCGATGATCGGCTGCTCTGGCAGCAACTCCGGCAACGCCGGCACACAGCAGGGCGCGACGAGCCAGCAGGCCGGCTACACCTTTACGGACGATTTGGGCAACCAGGTGACCGTGAGCACGCATGAGCGCGTCGTCGCGGGCATGGGCAGCTTCGCGAACATCTGGGAGCTGGCGGGCGGCACCCTCGTCGGAGCGTCCAGCGACGCGTTCTCCGATTACCACATCGAGTCAAAGGCGGAGAAGGTCGGTGACTTCTCCTCCCTCAATGCGGAGTCCATCATCGCGCTCAACCCGGACTTCGTGATCTTGACCGGCACAAGCTCCGGTCGCGGCGGTGGCGTCGCCCAGACCGACCTCAAGGACACACTGCAGGCAGCGGGCATCCCCGTGGCGTACTTCAACGTCACCACCTTCGACGACTACCTGCGCATGCTCAAGACCTGCTGCGACATCACCGGCGACGCCGAGGCGTACAAGGACAACGGTACGGAAGTTGCCGAGGACATCGACGCCATCAAGAAGAAGGCCGAAGGCAAGAGCGCGGGCAGCGTCGCGGTGCTGACCACGTACTCCGGCGGCACGCGCGTCCAGGCGTCCTCGACACAGACGGGCACCATGCTCGCCGAGCTGGGCGCGAGCAACATCACCGACGCCGACAAGAGCCTGCTGTCCGACTATAGCCTGGAGTCCCTGGTCAAGGCCGACCCCGACTTCATCTTCCTGCTGCCCATGGGCGACTCGAGCGAGGCTGCGCAAAAGGCGCTCAAGGACCAGACCACGGCCAACCCGGCTTGGAAGGAACTGACTGCCGTCAAGGAGGGCCGCGTCATCACGCTCAACCCCAAGCTGTTCCTCTACAAGCCCAATGACAACTGGGATGACGCATACGAAGAGCTGTACGAGGCCCTGTACGAGACGCCGCGCGAGCAGAAGTAGCGCCTGGCCTTGAAGGAGATGCAGACGACAAACTCACGCGGCAAGCGCGGGCGCGCCTTGCAGGCGGACGGACGATTCGCAGTGGCCATGGTTGCCTCAGTAGCGCTGCTGGGATGCGTGGCGGTGCTCGGCATCGTCATCGGCTCGACCTCCGTCGGCCTGCCCGACGTGCTCGCCCTCGCCTTTGGCGCACCTGCCGAGCAGACGGCGGTAAACGTCATCTGGAACATCCGCCTGCCGCGCGTGCTCGCAGCGCTTCTGGCCGGCGCCGCGCTCGCGCAGGCGGGCGCGCTCATCCAGGCGGCACTCGACAACCCCCTGGCCAGCCCCAACGTCATCGGCGTGAACGCGGGCTCGGGTTTCTTCGTGCTGCTGGCGGCGTGCGCCTTCCCCAACGTCTTTGGGCTCGCTCCCGTGGCGGCCTTCCTCGGCGCGTTGTGCGTGGCGGGGCTCATCTTTGCCGTGGCAGGCCTTGGGGGCTCGCCACGCCTCACCGTCGTGCTCGCCGGCATGGCGTTCACGGCGATCTTCACCGCCGGCATGAACACGATCCTCATCGTGAACCCGGACGCCTACGTGAGCGCCTCGGGCTTTCTGGTCGGCGGGCTGTCCGGCGTCAAGCTGAGCGAGGTCATCGTCCCCGGCTGCGCGATCTGCGTGGTGCTGGTGCTCGGCCTGTTGCAGGGCACGCGGCTCAACCTGCTCTCGCTGGGCGAGCATCAGGCGCACTCCCTGGGCCTCAACGTCCGCCGCACGCGCCTTACCGCGCTGGTGTCCGCCGCTGCGCTCGCGGGTTGTGCGGTGAGCTTTGCGGGCCTCGTCGGATTCGTGGGGCTCATCGTCCCGCACGCGGTCCGCGCTCTGGTGGGCCACGATAACCGCCGCGTCCTTGCGATGGCGCCGCTGCTGGGTGGGCTGCTGGTGTGCCTGTGCGACCTGCTCGCCCGCACCATGTTCGCCCCGTACGAGATCCCCGTCGGCATCGTCTTGTCCCTGCTGGGCGGGCCGTTCTTCGTCTACCTGATCTTGCGCCGTGGGAAGGGGGGCCTCGATGGCTAGCGTGCAGCTGAGCGACGTCAGCTTTGGCTACGGCGAGCGCGCCTTGTTCTGCAGGCTGGACCTCGAGCTCGCGCAAGGTAAGGTGACGAGCATCATCGGCCCCAACGGCTGCGGCAAGTCGTCGCTGCTCAAGCTGGCAAGCGGCATCTGCAAGCCCTGGGAGGGCAGCATCCGCGTGCTGGGGCACGATGCCAGCGCGCTTTCCTCCAAAGAGCGCGCACGGCTGCTGAGCTTGCTGGCGCAGGAGCACGCGGCACCGCCCATGAGCGTGCGGCGGCTTGTGGAGTGCGGGAGGTTTCCGCACCATGGGATGTTCGCGACGATGGACGCAGCGGATTACGAGGCAGTTGACCGGGCGCTTGCGACATGCGGGCTTGCAGAGCTCGCCGAGCGCCCCGTGGCCGAGCTCTCCGGCGGGCAGCGTCAGCGTGCCTTCATCGCCATGGTCCTGGCGCAGGATGCGCCCGTGGTGCTCTTCGACGAGCCGATCTCGTTTCTCGACGTGTCGGCGTGCTACGAGGTGATGGAGCTGATGCGCTCGCTCAAGGAGGAGCACGGCAAGACTGTCGTCGCGGTGATCCACGACATCAACCTGGCGCTCAAGTACTCCGACGAGGTCTGCGTTATGCGTGCCGGAAAGCTGCTGTCGCAAGGGGCGCCACATGAGGCCGAGGTACTCGCAGCTGTCGAAGACGCCTTCGACGTGCGCATCGAGCTGCTGCATGGCGAGCTGGGGAGTTCGTATGCGCTGTGGCGGCGCACAAAGTGCTGACGCTTGCAAGCCAGGCGGCAGGCTATCGGCACGGGTACGGCGAATTGTCTGAACGATTCATCGTTCAGGCTTTTTGGCTTTCGGGGATCTAACCGCGCTTGCGACCGTGGACGAGCGCGTAGTACACGAACGCGGCGACAGAACACAGCGCGCAGATGAGGAACATCGTCGTGTAATCCGTTGCAGCGAGGACGTTACCCCAGGCCACGGGCGCAACGCCACAGCCGAGGTCGCAGAGCAGGAAGAAGGTCGAGATACCCACCGCACTCTTCTGCTGGCCGATGATCTTCACGCAGACCGCCTGGCCGATGCTCATGCAGGTGCCAAAGCCCGGCGCCATGAAGACGCCGACGAGGACGAACATCCCGCCGTTGAAGGCAAACGCGCAGATCACAGACGCAAGCGCGTTGCATGCAATCGAGATGTAGAGGATTGCGTTCTCGCCGTGGCGATCCATCAACTTGCCGGTAATCGGATGCGTGATGAGAAGGAGCACGGAGTACGCAAGGAAGGTGAGCGGGGCGAAGAATTGCAGACCGCGGTCGATGGCGCAGCTGTTGAGGTAGGTGTTGATCGAGGCGTAGCCGCAGGCCACGAGGAACATAAACACCGCGAAGACGGCGGCACGGCGATCGAGGAAGCTGCTGATCTTGAAACTGCCAGGGCGGACCATGGTCCGGCGTCATTGGGGACCTTGACCAGGCGCGTGCACACGATGGCAATTGCGGAGGCGACGGCGCAGGTTGCGAAGACGACATGGTAGTTGAGTCCGCCGGCGATGAACATGCCGGTATATGGTCGAGGGCGAGGCCTCGATCTGGCCGGCCCTGCCCAGCGCTATCTGCTGGGGCGACAGCCCCTGGGGCTCGTCGCGCCTGTCCAGCCTGCGGTAGCGCTTCCGCTGCTTCTTTCCCTGCATCTTTCTTCCTTTCTCTCGGGAGGGCCCTCGGCCCTCGCCTCCGGAAAGGAATTCTCGAACTCATCCGGACGTGTCCGGATGAGTTCGAGAACGAAATTGAAGTGTTCGGATGAACTTGCGAATCAACCCGCCGGCGAAGCCTATGAACAGCAGGTGAAAACGCCGCGGAAAGAGCCTGATGGAACGGGCGAAGTGCTATAGTTAGGGCTTCGGAACAAAGGAGGCGCGGATGGATTTCTTCAGCGTGATAAACGTTGCTTTGCCGGTGGTGTATGTGCTGGTCGGCATCGTTTTGGTGTGGTTTGTCATCGAGCTTGTCATGACGATTCGCAAGACTCGCGAAACGGTGACGAGCGTGCAGAAGCAACTCGAGCCCACGCTCGAGCACGTGGAGAAGATTACGGCATCGCTTGAGCCTGTGTGCGACAAAATCGATCCCCTGGTCGATCGCGTGTCCCTCACGGTCGACGCCGCGAATCTGGAAGTCATGCGCCTCGATCAGATTCTCGAGGACGTGGGGGAAATCACCAGCTCGGCATCGAGTGCCGTGAACGCGGTCGATACGGTGACCAATGCTCCCCTCGAGCTCGTCAACTCCGTCACCAAGAAGGTCCGCCGGAAGTTCACGCCGAAAAAGGCGTCCGACGAGTCTGTTGCCTTAGGGCAGGGCGCGCCTGACGAGCCTAATCCCGTCAGCGACTTCGTCGATGCGACCGCCGATGCCGCAGCTGCCGTAGTTGCGGCTGGCAAAGGCCGAGTCGCCGGCAAGGCGTCTAACGAGGAGACTTCCGCTTCCGCCGCAGCCGCGACCGCCGCGACCCCCGCAGCCAAGCCCGCCGTGCAACCTGAGCCCGCGCCCGTAGTCGAGCCCGCCTCTTCCGACGAGGGCAAGTACTTCACCTATGCCCCGGAAACGGGTGCCACCGCCTCATCTGATGCCGAGAAAACGGCGTCTTCGGAGGAGTAGGCTTTGAGCGACGTGGCGCAGAACAAGCAATCGGATAAGACGGACAAGGCTCGCAGGCGTTTCTTAAACGTTTGGACTATCGTGGGCGCCATCGCGCTCACCTGGGTCGTTGTGCAGCTATTGAACATTCTCTCGGTGCCTGTCGCCATCGTCATCTGGACGACCATCATCGTGTTCGTCCTGCGCGGCACGGTGAACAAGCTCGAGGAAATCGGCATCAACCGAACGGTGGGCACGGCCATCGGCTACGTGATCATGTTCGCGGTGCTGGCGCTTGTAGCGTTCCTTTTGTTCTCGCCTGGCGTCGGCATGAACACACAGTTCGCGAACTTGATCGAGAACGTCCCCGTCTACGTGCAGGGCATCTCCGACTGGGCAAACGACATGTACGCGCGCTACGCCTATATGCTCGAGGACGAGTCCGTCCGCGCATTCGTCACCGACGTGCAGGCCTCCGCCATGGATTGGGCGGGCGACTTCGCGAAGAACAGCGCCTCGGGCGCCATCGCGTTCGGCACGGGGCTTGCCAACGCGCTTATGGCCATCGGCTTCGCGCTTGTGGTCGCCTTCTGGATCCTCATGCAACTGCCTCAGCTCGGGCGCGAATGCAGGCGCCTCGTGGGCGACGCGCACGCCGAGGACCTCGAGATGCTCCACATCACGTTTACGCGCGTGATGGGAGGCTATATCAAAGGTACGCTTCTGCAGTGCGCAATCATAGGCGTGGCCTGCGGAATCCTCTTTGCCGTGCTCGGCATTCCCAACTCGATGGCCTTGGGCGGCATCACGGGCATCTTAAACATCATCCCGATTATCGGCCCCTGGCTGGGCGGCGGTCTCGCTGCGATCGTCGGCATCTTCGTGAGCCCGCTCGTCGCCGTCATCGCCATTCTCGGCACCATCGTGATTCAGCAGTTCGTCTACACGTTCATCTCGCCGAAGATCATGTCCGACTCGGTCGACATCCATCCGGCGCTCACGCTCATCGCCCTCATGGCGGGCTCGGCGCTTGGCGGCGCGATGGGTGGGCTTTCGGGCTCGCTTGTGGGCATGCTGGCCTCTATTCCCGCCGTTGCCGTCGCGAAATCCGTTTTCGTGTATTATTTCGAGAAGCGAACGAGCAGACGCCTCGTCTCGAAGGACGGCGTGTTCTTCTTAGGCACGCCTTCGCCAAGCGAAGACGGCGATGCGCCGAATCCTATCGCCGATGCTACGTCCCCGCACCCCGACGGATCGGCGGAATTCGCGCGCGCCGAGAAGAAACGCGCCGAAAATGCCGAGAACAGGCGCAAGATCAGAGAGCGTCTGCGTGGGAGGGAAGACAAGAAATAGCGGCGCCTCGCGCTGTTGAGAACGTGAAAACGAGCGCTTCTGCAATACCGCAACGCGCTCTTGAGTGATAAGGGAAGAACAACCACCATGAAGTACATGACCACCGCAGAAATCCGCGAGAAGTACCTCGCCTTCTTTGAGGAGAAGGGATGCAAGCGCATGCCGTCCTCCTCCCTCATCCCCGACGATCCGTCGCTGCTTCTGACGAGCGCCGGCATGGTGCAGTTCAAGCCCTACTTCCTCCACCAGAAGGAGCTTGACCCGGCCTACATCGGCACCACGACCGCGCAGAAGTGCGTGCGTACCAACGACATCGACAACATCGGCGACGCGCGCCATCTGTCGTTCTTCGAGATGATGGGCAACTTCAGCTTCGGCAAGTACTTCAAGAACGAGATGTGCGCCTGGGCCTTCGAGTTCTCCACCGAGGTGCTCGGTCTGCCGGCGGAAAAGCTCTACTTCACGGTGTTCGAGGACGACGACGAGACGATCGAAATATGGAAGTCGCTCGGCGTTCCCGAGGACCACATCTCGCGCCTCGGCGAGGACGATAACTTCTGGCGCGCCGGCCCCACCGGCCCCTGCGGTCCCTGCTCCGAGATCTACTTCGACCAGGGTCCCGAAGTCGGCTGCGGCAGCCCCGACTGCAAGCCCGGCTGCGATTGCGACCGCTACCTCGAGTTCTGGAACTGCGTGTTCACCCAGTTCGACGGCCAGGAAGACGGCACGCTCGCACCGCTGCTCACCAAGAACATCGACACCGGCATGGGCCTTGAGCGCATCGCCGCCATCATGCAGGGTGTTACCAACAACTACGACACCGACGTGCTCCGCAGCCTCGTCGGCGTGGGCGAGCGCCTGGCGGGCAAGACCTACAAGCAGGACGCGGCGGTGGACAAGTCGCTGCGCATCATCGCCGACCACAGCCGCTCGGTCACCTTCATGATCGCCGACGGCATCCTTCCCTCCAACGAGGGCCGCGGCTACGTGCTGCGCCGCCTGCTCCGCCGCGCCATCCAGAAGGCGCACATGATTGGCATCGAGGGGCCGTTCTTGAACGACTACGTCGACGAGATCGTGGAGCTCATGGGCTCGGTGTATCCCGAGGTCGTGGAAAACCGCGAGCTCATTCGCCGCGTGATCCTCTCCGAGGAGGAGCGCTTCGGCGCCACGCTGCGCCAGGGCCAGGTCTTTCTCGCGGAAGCGCTCGACAAGCTCGAGGGCGACACGCTTTCGGGCGAGGAAGCGTTCACCCTGCACGACACCTACGGTTTCCCTGTCGAGGTGACCGAGGAGATGTGCGCCGACCGAAACGTGAAGGTCGACATGGAGGGATTCGAGCGCTGCATGGACGAGCAGCGCGAGCGTGCCCGCGCCGCCAACACGAAGGACGCCGAGGCGGCTTGGAGCACCTACGGCGGCATCCACGCCGACGTGCTGAAGGAAGTCGGCGCTACGGAATTCGTGGGCTACGACAAGCTTGAATGCGCGGCGAAGGTGGTCGCCATCATCGCGAACGGCGAGCGCGTCGAAAAGCTTTCCGCAGGTGAAGAAGGCGAAATCGTGCTTGATACGACTACCTTCTACGCCGAGATGGGTGGCGAGGTCGGCGATACCGGCACGCTTCGCGGCGCCAACGCCGAGGCGGACGTGCTCGATACGAAGGCTCCCGAGAAGGGCCTTGTGTGCCACAAGGTGAAGGTCGCGTCCGGCACCATCGCCGTGGGCGACGAGGTCACCGCGGCGGTCGACGGTGCGCGCCGCGCCCGCATCACCCGCAACCACACCGCGACGCATATTCTGCATGCTGCGCTTCGCCGCGTGCTGGGCGATCACGTGAAGCAGGCAGGTTCCTACGTTGGCCCCGACCGCTTGCGCTTCGACTTCACGCACTTCGAGGCTACCACGCCCGAGCAGTTGGCAGAGGTCGAGCGCGTCGCGAACGAGGAAATCATGTCCGCCGTCTCCACCAACATCTACGAGACCTCGCTCGACGCCGCCCGCGAATCCGGCGTGACGGCGCTGTTCGGCGAGAAGTACGGCGACGTTGTGCGCGTCGTCGAGTGCGGCGAGTTCTCCCGCGAGCTGTGCGGCGGCTGCCATGTGGCCAACACCGCCGAGATCGGCCTGGTGAAGATTACCTCCGAGACCGGCGTCGGCGCGAACCTGCGCCGCATCGAGGCGGTGACGAGCTTCGGCGCCCTCGAGTACGTGAACAAAATCGAGACCGAGCTGAAGGAAACCGCTGCTGAACTGCGCGTTCCGCTGTTCGACGTCTCCGAGCGCACGGCTGCCAACGTGAAGACGCTGAAGGAATTCCAGAAGACTCGCAAGGCCGCGAAGACCGCCGTCTCCGACGACGGCGTGAACATGCTTCTTTCGGCTGCCAAGCAGGCGCAGGGCGGCTACCCCGTCATCATCAGCCGCGTGAAGATCGCTCAGCCGGGCGCGATGCGCAACATGTGGGACGTCGTTCGCGCGCGTATGGAAACCCCGGGCGCTGTCGTGCTCATCGCCGACAACGAAGGGAAGGCTACGCTTCTGGCTGCAGGCACCGACGAGGCTGTGGCGGCTGGCTTCAACGCCGGCGAGGTGATCAAGACGATCGCCCCGTGCGTCAAGGGCGGCGGCGGCGGAAAGCCTGCGATGGCCCAGGCAGGCGGCAAGGACGTGTCCGGCATCGACGCTGCGCTCGAGTCGGCCAGGAAGATGCTGCTCTAAGCTGTGCGTATACTTGCTCTCGATATTGGGGAGGTCCGCGTGGGGATCGCCGTGTGCGATCCCGGCGAGCGCGTGGCTTCCCCCGTTTGCGTTCTTCCTGCTCGGGAAGTGACGGACAATGCGAAGCCGTTCAAGCGCGTGCTCGAGGACTGGGAGCCCGAGCTGCTTTTGTGCGGGCTTCCCAAAACGCTTGCAGGTAAGGAAGGTCCGCAGGCGAAGCGTATTCGCAAGGTGGCCGACGCCATCTCCAAAAACTGCGGCATTCCCCACGAATTCGCAGATGAGCGCCTTAGCTCGCGCGAGGCCAAGCGCAGTTTGCGTGAAAAGGGCCTAAGCGAGAAGGACATGCGAGGCAAAGTGGATATGATAGCGGCAAGTCTGTTTCTGCAGGCATGGCTCGACGAACGGGCTGCTCGCAATCTCGAAAGGTAACCGATGGCTCCATTCAAACGCCAAATCACCTATTCTTCGCGTCCGAATCATCGGGCGCGCGTTGCGCATTCCATGGGCGATCGCCAGTTCCGTACCTACGACACGAGCGCGCTGCAACCGAAGCGTTCGAAGGGGCCGATGATTGCCTTCATCGCGGTCATCGTCGTCGTGGCGCTGCTTCTCATCCTCGGCGTGTCCACGCTTGTTCGCGGTTGCACGTCTGGCAACCTCGTTGCCGACGGCCAGCAGGTCACCGTCGAGGTCGCCGACGGCGCGTCGACGTCTTCCATTGCCCAATCGCTGCAGGAGGCGGGACTTGTTTCGTCTGCAAGCGACTTCACGAAGAAGGTGTCCGATCTCGGCCTCGATGGCTCGCTGCAGCCGGGCACGTACACGTTGACGGGCGGCATGTCGCTTGAGGACCTCGCGAAGACGCTTTCCGCAGGCCCTGGCCTATCGGGCCCCTCGGTCACCATCCCCGAGGGCCTCACCTTGGCAAACATCGCCGACCGCGTGAGCTCCGCTACGAACGGCCGCATCTCGGCCGACGACTTCAAGGCGCAGGCATCCAACGCGAGCGTGTACGCGAGCGACTTCCCCTTCTTGAAGGATGCGGGCACGAACTCGCTCGAGGGCTTCCTCTTCCCGAAAACGTATGCGGTGAGCTCAACCGATACGGCAGACTCGCTTATCCGCACCATGCTCTCGCAGTACCAAACCGAGGTGGCGACGCTCGATTATTCGTATCCCACCAGCAAGAACTTCAACGCGTACCAGACGCTCATCCTTGCCTCGATTATCGAGAAGGAAGCGAGCGAGGATGCCGATATCCGCGCGAAGGTTTCGGCGGTCTTCTACAACCGCCTGCTGAACACCGGTGCGCCGACGTACGGCCTTTTGGGCTCGGACGCCACGACTGCCTACGAAATCGGCGGCGACCCCGACAACTATGATTGGTCCACGGACAGCGCCTACAACACGCGCCGCCATGCGGGCCTGCCCCCGACGCCCATCTGTTCTCCGAGCATCGGCAGCCTTCAGGCGGCCTGCAATCCGGCGTCCGATTTCGACGACTACTACTTCTTCTCGTTCTGGCCGAACGACCAGGGTACCATCGATTACTTCTTCGACAAGACCTACGACGAGCACCAGGCGACCATCGCCGCGCACTCATAGGCGCTGTTGCGGCAGTTCGCGCAAAGGAAGTCCATGGCATATTTCAAACCCGATCGATATTTCTCCCGTCTTTCCCAGATCTCTATCGAGAAAGATATCCTTGCATGCGGGTTTGAAAACGTGCTGCTCGACATCGATAACACCTTCGTCCCCCGCGACACGCAGGTGATTCCGCGCGATGCCCGCGTGTGGCTCGGCTGCGCGCGCGAGGCTGGCGTGACGATTTGTTTGCTGTCCAACAACTGGCACAAGGTGGTGTACGACTTCGCGGACGAGGTGGGGCTCCCCATCGTTGCCAAGGCGATGAAGCCGTGCCCTCCCGCGTATTTCACCGCGATGCGCAAAATCGGGGCGAAGCGCAAGAACACGGTCGCAATCGGCGATCAGCTTATGACCGACGTGCTCGGTGCCCATACGGTGGGAATCAAGGCGTACCTTATCCAGCCGCTCGTCGAGCAGGACCTGCCCCATACGCTGTTCCTGCGCCACTTCGAGCGTGTGCTGATGGGCGACGCCCAGCCAGAGGCCCCCGTTGCATGCGAGCGGGGAGAAGAGGTGCGCATCTAACCATGGAAAACGACGTTCGCAACACTCCGCAGAAGCTCTACGTGCTCGGGCATCCGGTGGCTCACTCGAAGTCGCCCGTGATGTACAACGCGGTTTACGGGAAGCTCGGTTTCCCGTGGGAATATGGCCTGATGGATTGCGCGACGCCGGTAGAGGCTAAGGCGTTTCTCGCAGCGCGCGACTTCCTTTCCGTAAACATCACGACGCCGTACAAGCCCGAGGCGCTTGCGGGTGCCACGGCGCGGGCGGCATCGGCGAAGCTTGCGCACGGTGCGAACATCCTCGTGAAGAAGGGCGACGCGCTCATCGCCTTCAACACCGACGGTCGAGGCTGCGTGGGGTATCTCGAGCGCACGGGCTTCTCCTTCGATGGCGCGAAGGTTGCCATATGCGGCACGGGGCCCACGGCGCTCGCCATCCTTCATGCTGCGGCAATCGCGGGCGCTTCCGAGGTGCTTTTGCTCTCGCGCGACAAGGAGCGTGCTCGCGAGGTGCTCGACCGGTATGTGGATGAGTTCGGCACGCTCGCTCATGCGACGGTCGACCTGCAGGCCGCCGTCGACGGGCACCGAAGCTTCCTCACCGCCTACGACGAGACCGCGTTCAAGTTCGGCAGCTACACCACGTCGACCCAGGCCATCGCCGCAGCCGACCTTATCATCAATGCGACGCCGCTCGGGATGCGCGAGGGTGATCCGGCGCCGTTCGACATCTCGCTTTTCCGCGAGGGCCAGCGCGCCTTCGACGTCGTCTACGCGCATGGGGAGACTGCCTTTGCGGCGGGTGCCAAGGCTGCAGGGTGCACGTTCGCGGATGGCGGTGGAATGCTCGTTGCGCAGGCGGTCGCCACCGTGCAGGCCGTGTGCGACGTGTCGGGCATCGATTGCGAGCTCTCGTTCGACGAGCTGTTCGAGATTATGGCGAACGCTGCCGGTTTCAACGTATAGAAGAATAATTCTGGGGACTGGATGTTAGGAGAAGAAATGCCACAGCACTATCGAGGGCCCAGCCCCCAGGGAAAGACGCCGCGTGCGTCGAAGTCGACAAGCGGCGCGAGCCAGGCAAACGGAGCGCGCGGGACGAGCGCGGCGCATAGCGAAGGTCGGGTGCGCAGCGCGAAGGCGGTGCACGGCGGCCCCCGAGCGAACGGCGGATCGGCGGCGCACGGCGGGTCCCAAAGCTTCCCGCAAGGGGCGTACGCCGCAGTTAAACCTGCTGGCGCACAGCGCAGCAACCCCTCGTCCACCTCGCAATACTCACGTTCGAACCCTAATTACCAAAAGAAGAATCGAAAAGGCTCGCGCGGGAAGAAAATCGCGATTGCGGTCGTTCTCGCCGTGCTCGTGGTGTTCGTTGGGGCGGGTACGGCGGCCGCCCTGTGGGTGAACAGCGTGAACGATACGCTCACCAAAGGGCAGAAAAGCGCGACCGAGCTCGACGAGATCAACGACGCGCTCGTCAAGACGACGAGCTTCGACGAGCCCTTCTACATGATGCTCATCGGCTCGGATGCCCGTGTGGACGACGAGTCCATGGGCGCTCGCTCCGACACGAACATCGTCGTGCGCGTGGACCCGACGACCAACTCCGCGACACTCGTCTCGATTCCCCGCGACACGATGATCAACATCGACGGTTACGGCTACTGCAAATTCAATGCCGCGTATTCCTACGGCGGCGCCGCGCTTGCCATCAAGGAGGCGAGCGAGCTTCTTGGCGTGAACATCTCGCATTACGCCGAAGTCGATTTCGACAGCCTGATTGGCCTTGTCGACACGGTGGGCGGGGTCGATGTGACGGTTGACCAGCGCATCAACGATCCCGATGCCGACGGGTCGGTCATCGGCCAGAAGAAGATCATCATCGAGGCCGGCGAGCAGCATATGGATGGAGAGACCGCTCTCGTGTTCGCGCGCAGCCGTGCCTACGCTGACGGAGACTTCACGCGCACGGCGAACCAGCGCAAGCTCATCGCAGCGCTTGCGGAAAAGATTCTCTCGATGCCGCTGGCGAAGCTTCCGGGCATCGTACAGACGGCTGCGGGCAGCATCACTACTGACCTGTCCGTCACCGACCTGTACAGCCTGGCCACGCAGTTTCAAGATGGTGGTGAGCTTTCGATGACGTCGTGCATGGTTCCGTCAATCACCGGCATGTACAAGAGCGCATCGTATGTGTTCTGCGACGAAAACGCCCTTGCGACGATGATGCAGACCATCGAGGCGGGCGGCGACGCGAGCGAGATCACGGGATCGACGAGCAAGCTCGCCCAGCAGCTTGGCGTGAAATAGAAGCGGGCTGCTCGCGCAGAGGGCGAACCTGCGGCGAACAGTGCGCCGGCGCGAAGCCTCGTTGGGTACGCTCGCGCTGGATTGCGCATGCGAAAGGCCGCTCGCGCTCCCCATGTTGGAATCATCCTGAGCATATACGCCTGAACAGGGCGCTCGTGTTCTCATGCGCTACAATGTGCCAGAAACTATACGAACTTGATAGGAAAGCGACTCTCTATGCGATACGTCTTTGCCGGGGAAAGCCACGGCCCATGTCTTACCGCCATTGTCGAGGACGTGCCTGCGGGCTTGCGGGTCTCCGAATCTCAGATCAACTCCGATCTGGCTCGTCGCCAATCGGGCTACGGGCGCGGCGGCAGGCAGTCCATCGAGCGCGACACCGTGCAGGTCACGTCGGGTATTCGTTTTGGGAAAACCATCGGCTCGCCGGTGACGCTCGCAGTCCGCAATCGCGATTGGGAGAACTGGACGGACCGCATGGCCGTGTTCGGTGAGGAGCCTGAGGGGCTGGTTCGCGAGGTGACGCCGCGGCCGGGGCATGCCGATCTGGTGGGTGCCCTAAAGACGAACACCGACGATTGCCGCAACATTCTCGAGCGCTCGAGCGCCCGCTCGACTGCCGCTCGCGTGGCGGCAGCTGGCATTGCGCGCGAATTTCTGGCTGACCTGGGCGTCGAGGTGTTTTCCTACGTGAATCGCATCGGCGAAGCCGAGTTCCGCGAGGATAATCCCTTCGTCAACTGCGTGAACTACACGCCGCTCGACATCGAAACGAGCGAGGTCCGCTGTCCGAACGCGCAGGCGACCCGCGCGATGATTGCGGAAATCGAGCGCGCGAAGGCCGAGCGCGACACGATCGGCGGCACGTTCCGCGTCGTGGCGACGGGGCTTGTTCCCGGGCTTGGCGGCTATGCGACGGCGGACGATCGCCTGACGGCGCGCTTGGGCCAGGCGCTCTTTTCCATCCAGGCGATGAAGGGCGTCGAGTTCGGGATGGGATTCGAGGTCGCTCGTCGCTTGGGGAGCGAGGTGCACGACCCCATCGTGCTCGACCGTGAGCGCGATTGCTTCACGCGCGCGTCGAACAACGCGGGCGGCCTCGAGGGCGGCATGACGACGGGGCTGCCGCTTGTGGCGACCGTCGCGATGAAGCCCATTCCCACGCTCATGCGCCCGCTCGCCACGGTGAACATGGACACGCTGGAGGTTGCAGACGCATCCAAGGAGCGCTCCGACGTGTGCGCCGTGCCCGCCGCCGCTGTGGTTGCGGAAGGCGAGGTGGCGTTTGTGCTGGCCAACGCGTACCAGGAGATGTTCGGCGGCTCCTGCATGGCGGATATCAAGGCGAACCTCAAGTCGTACAAGGCACGCCTGAGGACGATGTCCCGATGACGGCGGAACCCATGCAACTCGCCCGCCCCGTGTTCTTCGTGGGCTTCATGGGCGCGGGGAAAACGAGCGTCGCGCGCCGCCTTGCGCGCACCTGCGGCATCTCGTCGGTCGATATGGACACCTACCTCGAGCGCCGCGAGGGCAAGCGCGTGAAGGAAATCTTCGCGGAAGGCGGCGAGGATGCTTTCCGTGCCATCGAGACCGATGTCCTGCGCGAGCTTGCCTCGAAGGAGGAGCCGCTCGTCATCTCGTGCGGGGGCGGTATCGTCCTGCGCGAGGAAAACCGCGAGATTCTTGCCGAATCGGGGTTCGTCGTGCACCTTCAGGTGACGGTGGACGAGGCCGCGAGCCGCATCTCCGACAAGTCGAGTCGTCCGTTGTTCCAGGATATCGACGCTGCGCGCAAACGCTGCCTGGAACGGGCGCCGCTGTATTCGGGCGTGGCTGACGTGGAAATCGACACGGCGGGCAAGAGCGTCCCGCGAATCGCACGCGAGGTTCAGCGTGCACTCGAGAAAGAAGGCGTATTGTGCCAGCGACGAAAGTGATTGTGAACATCCCCGGTGAGCAGCCCTACGATGTGCGCATCGGCGCCGATGTGCTCGACGGGCTGGGGAACTACCTGCGCCGCGTCGACGCCACGGCGAACGCGCCGCGCATCCTGGTTCTATCCGACACTAACGTGGCCCCGCTGTATCTCGAGGAGGCGAAGGCGTCGCTTCGTGCTGCGGATTACCGCGTGAGCGAAATCGTCGTCCCCGCAGGAGAGAAAACGAAGTCTGTCGAGGTCGCAGGTGAGATTTGGGAAGCGATGGCGGGCTTGAAGCTCGGTCGCGACTGCGCGGTCGTGGCGCTCGGCGGCGGGGTGGTGGGCGATCTTGCCGGGTTCACCGCATCCACCTTCATGCGCGGTATCACCGTGGTGCAGGCGCCGACGTCGCTGCTCGCCATGGTCGACTCCTCGGTCGGCGGCAAAACGGGCGTGAACCTTTCCGCAGGCAAGAACCTCGTAGGCACCTTCACGCAGCCAGCCTACGTGTGCGCTTCGACCAAGGTGCTCTCCACGTTGTCCTCTCGCGAATGGGCATGCGGCTGCGGGGAAATCGCGAAGTCGTCGGTGATCGATTCCGACGAGTTCTTCTTCTGGCTGAGCGACAACGCCTCCGCGCTCGCGTCGCGCGACCACGATGTGACCGCCGAGGCCATCGCGCGCTCCGTCGTGTTCAAAGCCGACGTCGTCGCGCAGGACAAGACGGAAAGCCGCGGCGTGCGCGAGTGCCTGAACTATGGGCACACGCTGGGGCATGCGGTAGAGTCGCTTGCTGGCTACGGCACGTATTCCCATGGCGCGGCAGTTGCGGAAGGCATGCGCTTTGCGGCACGTTTGGGCGCGGCGATTGCGGGCACCTCGCTCGATGTGGTGCGCGCGCAGGACAATCTCCTCGATGAGCTGGGGCTTCCCGCGCTTTCCTGGTCGGTGGCACCCGAGGACATGCTTGCCGTGATGAAGCGCGATAAGAAGGTGCGCGGCGGTGTGGTGAAGTTTGTGCTGCCGGTTGACATTGGGCAATGGGAGTTGAGGGAAGTGGAAGACGCCGTGATCCTCGAACATCTCGCTGCTTGGGCGCGAAGCAAGTAGATTGGGCGGTTGACCTGCGGGTCCGCGGAGAGCACGCGGCGACGCTCAGTCGCTCAGACAGTCCTCGCTGCGCTGCGGAACTCGCTTTGTGAGCGCCGCCGCGCGCTCTCCGCTTGCTAGGGGTCGAGGGACCAAAGGCAGCCTGGGCGACGCTCGGGCGCTCAGATGGTCCTCGCAACGCTTGAGGAACTCGCTTTGTGAGCGCCGCCGTGCGCCTTCCGCTTGTTTGGTTGCAGGCTGTCGATTTGCTCTTGGCTCGAGAAGTTGATTGCGGTTCCTTCGCAAAGCGAGTTCCGCACGAGCCAAACAGCCCAATGGGCTGTTTGCGCGAGCAGGACTGCCGAGCGACTGAAGGGGCCGCAATCAACTTTCAGCGTGAGGGACGGGGTTGAAGGCGCGGAGTCGTCTTTCATTTCGGGATAAGGACAAAAGGAAGCAGAGCATGAAGATTCTTCTGGTGAATGGGCCGAACTTGGATATGCTAGGTGTTCGCGAGCCTGCGGTATATGGCAGCAATACGCTTGCTGACCTCGAAAAACTTGTGGTCGATTACGGTGCTTCCAAGGGTGTTTCCGTAGAGTGCTATCAATCGAACCACGAGGGCTGCCTCATCGACAAGATCCACGAGGCGCATACGGCCTGCGACGGTATCGTCTACAATCCCGGCGCGCACACGCACTATTCCTACGCGCTGCGCGACGCGGTGGGCGGCATCGACACGCCGTGCGTCGAGGTGCATATCTCCAATGTGGATGCGCGCGAGGCGTTCCGTCATATTTCGGTCATCGCGCCGGCGTGCGTGGCGCAGGTGAAGGGGCGCGGCTTCAAGGGTTATTGCGACGCCATCGACATCCTGCTCGAGGGTCCTCGCGAACGGCTTGGGGAAGGGTTCGAAGAGCGTTACCCTGCGGGCGAGGTTATCGCTGCGCCGTTAAAATAAGGAACGAACGATAAAGGGCGCCTTCGCGGGCGTCCCTTTCCATTGGAGGCTTTGCACTATGGAAAACATAAGCTTGAACAGGATAAACAAGCTTCGTGAGGCATGTGCTTATGCGGAGATCGACGCGTTTTTCGTGCGCGAGACGTCGAATGTCCATTGGCTTTCGGCCTTCGATGGCGTGTTCGACGAGGAGGATGCTCACGCGATGCTCGTCACGCCCGACGGTGCGACGTTGCATACCGATTCGCGCTATTCCGAGGCTTGCAAGAAGGTGGCGAGCATTCATGGCAGCGTCGTGGAAGTGAACGATGAGCGCATCTCGCATGCGAAGTTCGCAGCGGCCGCGCTCGGCGGTGTGTGCGAACCCGCGGGGGGCAAATCGTACTCGCTCGGCGTCGAGGACTCGATTGCGCTTTCGGGCTTCCGTTCGCTTGAGCGCGCTTTTGCCGAATCGCTTCCCAATGTGCAGTTGCACGAGACGTCGAACTTCATCGTGGGCCTTCGCGGCGTGAAGGATGCGGACGAGATTGCTCGCATGAAGGCGGCGCAAGCCATCACTGACGCGGCGTTTTCCCATATCATCACCTTTATGAAGCCTGGCATGACCGAACGCGAGGTGCAGATCGAGCTAGAAGAATTCATGGTTCGCCATGGAGCCGAGGGTTTGGCGTTCCCCTCGATCGTTGCGTGCGGTGCGAACGGTGCAAGTCCCCATTCTGTCCCAGGCGCTACGAAGCTCGAAGCGGGGCAGTGCGTCGTTATGGACTTCGGCGCGCGGGCGCAGGGGTATTGCTCCGACATGACGCGCACGGTGTTCCTCGGCGAGCCGTCAGAGCGCCTTCGCGCGGGATATGCTGCTATTCGCGATGCGAACGAGCAGGTGGAGGCCGTGCTTCGTCCAGGGATGACGGGCAAGGAAGCGCACGAGCTGGCCGAGCACGTGCTTGCCGAGCACGGCTTCGCGGGCAAGATGGGCCACAGCTTGGGGCATGGCGTCGGGGTCGACATCCACGAGGAGCCGCTGCTTTCGCCTCGTAACGGCGCGCCGCTCGCGCCCGGCAACGTCGTCACGGTGGAGCCTGGCGTGTACCTGGCGGACGACTTCGGCATGCGCCTGGAAGATTTCGGCGTGATCACCGAAAACGGCTACGAGGTGTTCACCCAATCAACGCACGAGATGATTGTGCTGTAAGGCTGATTCTGCCGCGCGTCTTTGGCACACGCGCCGTTGCCGCAGCCGCCACATAACAAGAAAGCCCGACAGCGTTCAAGCTGCCGGGCTTTCCGGAAAATACGTTCGCTTGCTTTGAGCTACATGCGCTTGATGAAGCGGCCGTCGCGGGTGTCCACCTGCAGGACGTCGCCGATGTTCACGAACATCGGGACCTGGATGGTGGCGCCGGTCTCGAGCGTTGCGGGCTTGGTGGAACCCTGCACCGTGTCGCCCTTGAAGCCAGGCTCGGTCTCGGTCACTTCGAGCTCGACGAACATCTGCGGCTCGATGGAGATGAGCTCCTCGCCAGCGTACAGCAGGCTGACCTCGTCGTTTTCCTTGAGCCACTTGGCCTGATCGCCCACGGTCTCCGCGGAGATGGGCATCTGCTCGAAGGTGACGGGGTCCATGAAGTTGAAGTCGGCGCCGTCGTTGTAGAGGTACTGCATCTTCTTGGTCTCCAGGCGCACGGAGTCGAACTTCGTGCCGGAGTTGAAGGTGTAGTCGACCACGCGGCCGGTCTTGATGTCGCGAAGCTTGGTGCGCACGAACGCGCCGCCCTTGCCCGGCTTCACGTGCTGGAATTCAGCGATCGTCCAAAGCTTGTTGTTGTACTCGATGCACATGCCGTTCTTGAAATCGGCGGTAGAGATTGCCATCTTTGCCAGTTCCTCCCACTATACTTTGCACACACGGCCGCAGAGCGCGAACCGCGCGCGTTGGCTCTAACCGCCCCATTATACTCGCGCGCCACTGTGCGCTTGCGAAAATCAGCTCACCTGCAGAAAAATCAAACAGTGGGTTGGGCGCGGTTGATTCGCAAGTTCATCCGAACACGTCTTTTGCCGTCGAACTTAACCGGATGCGTGCGGCTTCACTATCCGATCGCGCCCGATTTGCGGTGCATCGAGGGCCATCGCCCATCGCCGGAGCCCCTTCCCCTGCTTCTCCGAAACTCTTTGCTCGATGTGCAACACGGCACTACCTCGTGGGTTCCTGTGAGTCTCTCACGATGTCGTTGTAGCCTTTGAGCGCGGCGAACGGCATGAACTGCCTGCCTCGATCGTCGCCGGGGATGGCGGTGTGGATGCCCTCCTCGGCTACCCTTCGCGCGATGTCGTCGAGTACGCGTTTGCGATAGGCGCGCTCATCGGCGGATATACCGGCCCAGATACTGGGTGAGGGAATTCCCGCCGCCCTGATTGCCTCTTCGAGTGCCGTCTGGCTCTCTGCCCGACGCTCGCCGCCCGATGTTGTCCCCATCATGCGCGATGGCCTCCGATCTGCAGGTTCCTCTCCCGTGCATTTGCCTCGGGAAGCAGGCTTGTGCCCGCGAGCACCGCGTTTTTCCCAAACCGCTCCCGCACGGCCACCATCGTCTGGGCGAGAGCGGCCTCTCTGGCTTCTTTTCCCTGCTCACCGAAGAGGGATGGCTGCACGCTGCCCTTCTCGATGAGCTCGCCGAGTGAGATGTTCACGCGCCTTATGGCGAGTGCGGGATTGACGTGCTCCTCATAGAGCGCGAGCAGTGCGCTTGTCACCTGGGACACGGAGTCGGTCGGCTGCGGAAGCTTCGCGCTGCCGCCCGCACCTATGAAAGGCGCCCGTCCGCCGCCCCATGCGTGATGGCTGAAGTTCGACGCCGAGTAGCCGACGTAGAGGCCGACGCCCGTTGCGGCGAGCCCCTTCTCGGTGAGCTCCAAACACGACGCGAGCGCCATCTCGCGGATGAGCGTTTGCACCTCGCCGAAGCGGTAGTCGCGCATGAGCACCTGCCCGTTCGAGAGGGAATGTCCGTGCCGTTTGTAGTTCCTGGCCTGGGAAATCGTGCAAGGTTCCTGACCCCACGCGTGGTCGAGTAGGAACAGCCCGTTCTTACCGAACTCCTTCACGATCGATTTTTGCGGCAGGGTGCATATGCCCGCGAGGTCGAAAACGCCGCGCCGCTCGAGTCGCCGCGCGATGCCGGGGCCGATTCCCCAGATGTCGGTGATGGGGCGGTGGAACCAAATCTCGCGCTTCCACGAGATGTCGTCGAGCACGCCGATGCCGTCGGGGGCGTGCTTGGCGCACACGTCGAGCGCCACCTTCGCCATGAGGAGGTTCGGGCCGATGCCCGCCGTGGCTGTGACGCCGGCGCACTCGAAGGCCGCATCCATAAGCGTCCTTGCGAACGCCTTCGCGCTCAGGCCGTAGAGCCTCAGGTACGGGGTGGCGTCGACAAACGACTCGTCGATCGAGTATACGTGCATGTCGTCGGGGGAAACGTAGCGTTGATAGGCGCCTACGATGTTGGCGGACACCTCCATGTAGCGGCTCATGCGCGGCATGGCGCAGGTGAACTCGATGCTGTCGGGAATGTCGCGGAGGCGGCAGCGGTTCTTCACGCCCTGCGCCTTCAGGGCGGGCGTGATGGCAAGACAGATGGTGTTGGCGCTGCGGGTGGGGTCGGCTACCACGAGGTTTGTGGTGAAGGGGTCAAGCCCGCGGTCGGCGCATTCGACCGATGCGTAGAACGACTTCAAGTCGATGCACAGGTAAGTCTTGCCGCCGTCGTTCGAACTGCCGTCCAAGGCGCCTCCTTCAATCTCCACAGTCTGTTCGCTGTTAAATTTCGAACCTATGTTCGATAATAACAGACTATGCAAGAGGATTGGGTGAAAGATGGGGAAGGGCGGCGAAGACGTGCGCACAAGCGCTATGTCGATGTGTTCATGCGTCTTACCGACGAGGGGCGATTTGACCCGCTTATCGTCATGTGGCCTGATGGGCGGGCGTTTCCGATTTCAGAAGTGCTCGATCGGGGAAGTTTTGGCCCTGCGTATCGCGGCGTGTCGACCGCGCGTTATCGGGTGCGCATCGGAAGCCATGTGACCAATCTTTTCCTCGAGCGGCACGTGTTTGACGCAACGCTCGGCAAGCCGCCCGTCGTGCGATGGTGGGTAGAGGCGTACGGGTGAAGTTGTGAGCCTGTGGGAGGTCGCGAGGGCGCCGAAGCTGTGGGAGGTTGCGGGGCCGTGGGCCGCGAGCCCGTGGAAGGTGCGGAGGCCGCGCGCTACCCCGCCCAGGCGCGGATGCGGTAGCGCACGCCGAGCTTTTCGCAGATGGCGCGGCACTTCTCCTCGTCCTCGTGCGAGATGGTGGTCTCGACGGTGGTCATGACCACGTTGGGCACGTAGCGCTTGACCTCGCGTGCGAAATCTATCACGGCGTCGAACGACTTCTCGCCGAACGAGCTGCGCACGATTTTTTGGTATGTTACTGCATCGGGGGCGTTCAGGCTGATGGATACCGTGTCGATGATCCCCTCGAACTCCGGCGCGATGTCCCGTCCGCAGATGAGCGACCCTAGGCCGTTGGTGTTCATGCGCGTGGGCAGCCCAAACGTCTCCTTCACGTAGCGCGCGACGCGCATAAGCGTGTCCCATGCCTCGGTTGGCTCGCCGAAGCCGCAGAACACGACTTCGGAGAACCGGCTCATGTCGAACCCATCGAACGCCGCAATCACTTCCTCGTAGGTCGGCTCGTGGGAAAGCCAGAGGCTCTCCGCCTCGCCGACGCTGTCGGAAAGCCCGCGCACGCAGAAGGTGCAAGCGCATGAGCAGCGGTTGGTCAGGTTCACGTACAGCCCGTGGTGCACGCGGTAGAGGATCGTCATGTCCTTGTTCACGGTGGTGCTTCTTTCGGACGCTCTTGTTGTTCCCGCCTACTCTAGCGCAACCATCCCTTGGGAGTAGGGGAAAGTCGCGAGAGGCTTAGTTCCGCGCGGTGAGCAGGGCTGTCGACAGTCAAATCATCGAGTCTTGTCCGAAAGGGAACGAGAAGCTTGTCGGAGTAGTGGCAGGGGTGTTGTCGACGCACCGACCACTCCATATTTGTGCGCAAATTCGTAATCGACTGCGAGGCACGTTCCCCGTTGCGGGGAATGGCGACAATCATTGTGAAGTTGAGCTGGACGGCTGCATCGCGATTGATAAAAAACGCCGGCAATTGTTAGGTTGCCGGCGTTTTCTCGTTACTTGGTGTCACTGCCCGCATCGCCTCAATACGAGGCAGGCGGGTTGGGGCTGGTGTCCCCTGCGCGGTAGACGCCTTTACGCCTTTGCGCCAGAAGTGGCCTTCTTCGGGGAAGGTGCTTCTTCCTTCGTGTTGCTTGCGGTGCGAGCGAGGATGTTCGCGTAAATCGCGCCGGAGATGTTATGCCACACGCTGAACACAGCGCCAGGCACGGCGGCAAGCGGCATGGTGGCGAAGTGCATGGTCGCGAGCGAAGTTGCAAGACCGGAATTCTGCATGCCAACCTCGATGGACAAGGTGCGCATCTGCGCCTTTGACAGGCCGAGGACGCGGCCAACCCCATAGCCGAGCGCGTAACCGCACACGTTGTGCAGCATGACGACCGCGATGATCAGCCAGCCGACCGTCATGAGCTTCGCGGCATTAGCGGACACGACTGCCATGATGATGAGGGAAATCGCGATAACGGACACGAGCGGGAGCACCTTCGAGCAGGCTTGCGCGACCTTGGAGGCCACGGCGTTGATAACGAAGCCCAAGGCGATCGGCACGAGCACGACCTGGACGATGGACATGAGCATGCTCACGTAGGACACATCGACCGCCTGGCCGGCGAGCAGCAGCACGAGCGCCGGGGTGACGACAGGCGCCATGATGGTCGTGCACGCGGTCATGCCGACGGAAAGCGCGACGTCGCCCTTGGACAGGTACGTCATGACGTTGGAGGACGTACCGCCTGGGCAGCAGCCGACGAGCATGACGCCCACGGCGAGCTCGGTGGGCAGCTGGAAGACCAGGCAGAGCACCCACGCGATGAGCGGCATGATAATGAATTGCGACAGGATACCGGTGATCACAGCCTTCGGCTTGGTGAACACCACTTTAAAGTCGGAGAGCTTGAGCGTCATGCCCATGCCGAACATAACGATGCCGAGGAGAGGGTTCACCCAGCTTGTAGGTAGGATCGCATGAACCGGTTCGGGGACAGCCATCGCGATAATGGCGACCAGCAGTGCAATGATGGCCATCCATTTGCCGGCGAAGTCGCTGATTTTCTCAAGTACTTTCATTTCCAAACCTTTCCTGCGAAAACAAACGAGCCGCACCCGGTTGGGATGCGGCTCGAAACTAGGACAAGGCGGTAGTGTAACGGTTTGTTACCGATTTGTTAATTAGGAATTTGAAAAAATACCCTATTTATTCAATCGGATTTCGCGAAAAGCCCCGCTAGCAGCTTGGGAGCTTCCAACGGGGCTTTGACAGAGATGCCGTTTGCTAGTTCCCGATCATCTCGGAAAGGGTGCGCCAACCCAGTTCGGCGCACTTCACGCGGGCGGGCATGCGGGAGATGCTCTCGAGCTCGGCCGCCTCGTCGAGGTCCTCGCGCTCGTCCTCGGTGAGCTCCTCGCCCTTCACCATCTTCAGGAACAGCCCGCACAAACGGCGCGCCTCCTCGATGGTCTCGCCCGTCACGAGGTCGGCCATCATGTCGGCGGACGCCTGCGACACGGCGCATCCGTGGCCTGTGAACGCGGCCTCCTCGATCACGCCGTTTTCCACGCGCAGCTTCAAGACCAGCTCATCGCCGCAGCTGGGGTTCACGCCCTCGTGCTCGTCGGTGGCGTTTTCCAAGTCGTATTTGTAGTCCGGGTGCGCATTGTGCTCCATGAGCGCCGCGGTGTAGATATTACCCATTGAAAGTACTCCAAACGTTCTTCAGGCCGGCGATCAGCTTGTCCACGTCGCCCTTGTCGTTGTAGAAGGCGAGGCTCGCGCGGCAGCATGCCAGATTCTCCACGCCAAGCCAGGTGAGCAGGGGCTGTGCGCAGTGATGACCTGCGCGGATGGCCACCTGATCCATATCGAGGATGCTCGCCACGTCGTGCGGGTGAATGCCGCGCACGTTGAAGCTGATGACCCCATGGTGGTCTTCGGGGCGCGGGCTGCCGATGATGTCGATGTAGGGCAGCTGTGCCATTTCCTCCATGCAGTATTTCACGAGCGCCTTCTCGCGAGCGCCGATCACGTCGAGTCCGACCGACTCCACGTATGCGATCGCTGCGGCAGTGGCGTAGATTCCCGCCGCGTCCTGCGTGCCGGCCTCGAACTTCTCGGGGACGGGCGCCCAGGTGGCGTCCTGCTCGGTGACGGAATCGATCATCTCGCCGCCGGTCAGGAAAGGCGGCATAGCGCGCAACAGCTCGTCTTTGCCCCACAGCACGCCCATACCGAAGGGTCCGAAGATCTTGTGGGCGGAAAGCGCGAAGAAGTCGGCGCCAAGCTCTTCCACGTTCACGGGAATGTGCGGCGTGGATTGCGCGCCGTCGATGACGAAGTAGCCGCCCTGCTCATGGACGCGACGTCCCAGCTCGGCAACGGGGTTTTCCACGCCGAGCACGTTGGAGACGTGCACGACGGAGAGGATCTTCGTCTTCGGCCCGATCTTTTTGTCCATCTCCTCTGGCTGGATGATGCCGTCCTCGTCGGGGTAGAGGTAGACGAGCTTCGCGCCTGCGTCGCGGCACGCCTGCTGCCAGGGGATAAGGTTCGAATGGTGCTCCATGATGGTGATGCACACTTCGTCGCCCGGCTTGAGCACGGTGGGGGCGAAGGCCTTCGCCACGATGTTGAGCGATTCGGACGCGTTGCGCGTGAGCACGATGTCGTGCCAGTCGGGCGCGCCGATGAACTTGGCGACGCGATGGCGCGCCACCTCGATGGCCTCGGTGGCCTCGACCGATAGGCGGTACAAGCCGCGAAGCGCGTTCGCGTTCATCTCCTCGTAGAAGCGGCGCTGCGCATCGAGCACGGTCTTGGGTCGCTGCGCAGTGGCGGCGCTGTCCAAAAACGCCAGGTCAGGATGGTTCGCCAGAAGCGGGAAGTCGCGCTTGTAGGGGTTCTCCGCGATGTTGGCGGCGCATACGATGTCGCTCGCCGTGGCGGAGGTTGCGGCTGCGTGCGCCGCGTCGGCGATCGCGCATGCGGTGGTGTCGCTGGCCGCTTGCTCGGCGGCGCGCGCGATAAGGGAATCGGTCTGGCTCATGTTACATCGCCTCTTCGTCTGCGCCCACGAGCTCGAAGGGCACGTTCAGTTCTGCGGCAAGGCGCGCAACCGAGGCGCGCACCTGGGCGTCCGGCGCGTTGATGGCCGCTTCCTCAAGGGTTGCGTTCGCGAACAGCCGCTCGGCAGCTTCCTGGGAAATGCCGCGTGTCATCAGGTAGTTCATCTGCTCGGGACGCACGTGGCCGATCGTGGCCCCGTGGTTGCCCGCCACGTCGTCCTCGTCGCACAGGATGGTGGGGATGGTCTTGTTGACCACTTTCTCGTCGGCAAGGAGCACCGTCTCGCGCTCGGTGCCTTCCGCGCCCTTGCAGCCGTGCACCAAATCGATCGTGCCGCGCAGCACCTTGCGGGACTTGTCGGCCAAAACGCCGTTGGCATCGAGGTTGCAGGTGGTCTTCTTGCCGCGATGGCGCACGATGTAGTTGAAGTCGCGGCGCTCGTCGCCGTGTCCCAGGTAGCGCGTGCGGATGGTGGCGTCTGCACGGTCTCCGCGCAGGTCGCAGGCAAGCCCGGTGTAGGACTGCCCGGCGCCGAGCACGCGGTGGTCGACCTGGATGCGCGCATCCTCGCAGGCGATGTATCCTTCGCCGTCGAGAGCGATCCAGCCTTGCCCGAGCGTGTGGATGGTTGCCACGTTCACCCGTGCGTTCTTGCCGGCGAACACGCGGGCGTACAGGCCGATGATGCCTGCGCCGGCGTCGGGGGAGTCGAACGCGACGTTGAGCGTGATGGTGGAGTTCTCCGCCGCCACGATGTCGACGCAGGCCACGTTCGCCTTGCCGTCGATGCCGTTGACGCGGATGGTGGCGCGCTCCGTGGCGCCCGCCTTGGTGGCAAGCACGATGCGTCCCTCGCGGGCTCCGCCGACTTCCTCCAGATAGGACGTGGCCTCATCGCCCAAGGCGCACTCGAAGGTGCCGGCGATGCTTTGCGCCATCTCTTCTTCCACGGCGCGCTTCTCGAACACGGAGAGCGCGGGGATGTCCAGGTCATGAGGGTCTACGTCGGGGCGGACCGCCTGCAGGATGGCGCGCGCGTCGGGCGCGGCCTTCGCGTTCGCGGCGTCGAGCTCGGCCTGGGCGGTTGCCACCGCCGTATCGAAGGCGTCCTGCGCGCCGAGGAGCGCCTCGTCGGCCTCGACCACGGCAGACCGCGCGGCCTCAAGCCCTTCGGGCACGTCGACGGTCGTCTCGTTCATATGCAGCTGATGCCACGTTGCTGCGGGCATCGCGTTCACGTGATTTAAAGTGAGGGCGCTCATTATCCAATCGCCCCTTCCATTTCAAGCTTGATGAGGTTGTTCATTTCCACGGCGTATTCGAGGGGGAGCTCCTTCGAGACCGGGTCGGCGAAGCCGTTCACGATCATCGTGCGTGCCTCTTCCTCGGGAATACCGCGGCTCATCAGGTAGAACACCTTGTCGTCGCCGATGCGGCCGATAGTTGCCTCGTGGCCCACGTCGACGTGCTTGCAGCGGATGTCCATCGCGGGGATGGTGTCGGAGCGGCTGTGGTCGTCCAGCATAAGCGACTGGCACGACACGCTCGCGACCGAGTTCTCCGCGGCGGGGGTCGCCACGACCGAGCTGCGGAACGTCGACACGCCGCCGCCCTTCGAGATCGACTTCGTCTCGATGGCTGCCGTCGTCTCGGGTGCCGCCAGGACGACCTTGCAGCCGGTGTCGAGGTTTTGGCCGGCGCCTGCGAAGGTGATGCCGGTGAAGGTGCAGCGCGACTTGCGCCCCTTCAGGATCGACATCGGGTACAGGTAGCCCACGTGGCTGCCGAAGGAGCCGGAAACCCACTCAATCTGGCCGCCCTCGTCGCACACCGCGCGCTTGGTGTTCAGGTTGTACATGTTCTTCGACCAGTTCTCGATGGTCGAATAGCGCAGCTTGGCGTTCTTGCCCACGAACAGCTCGACCGCGCCCGCGTGCAGGTTCGCCACGTTGTACTTAGGTGCCGAACAGCCCTCGATGAAGTGCAGGTCAGCGCCGTCTTCCACGATGATAAGCGTGTGCTCGAACTGGCCCGCGCCCTTCGCGTTCAGACGGAAGTAGCTTTGCAGCGGGAAGTCGAGCTTGGTGTCCTTCGGGACGTACACGAAGCTGCCGCCCGACCACACCGCGCCATGGAGCGCCGCGAACTTATGGTCGGTCGGGGGGATGAGCGTCATGAACTTGTCGTGGATGAGCTCTTCCCACTTCGGGTCGTGCAGCGCTTCCTCGATGCCCGAGTACACGATGCCCATGCGCGACGCGGTGTCCTGCATGTTGTGGTACACGAGCTCGGAGTCGTACTGCGCGCCGACGCCGGCCAGGTAGCTGCGCTCGGCCTCGGGGATGCCCAGACGGTCGAAGGTGTTCTTCACGTCGTCGGGCAGGGAGTCCCAGTCGCTTTTTTGGTCGGTGTTGGGCTTGACGTAGGTCACGATGTGGTCCATGTCCAGCCCGGCGATGGAGGGACCCCAATCAGGGGTTCTGCTCTCGTGGTAGATCTCGAGCGACTTCAAGCGATGCTCGAGCATCCAAGAGGGCTCGTCCTTTTTCGCCGAGATCTCGCGCACGATTTCGGGAGTGAGGCCGGCGTCGAGTTTTTCCGCCGCCTCCTCGCCGTATGAGAAGTCGTAGAGGCTGCGGTCGATGTCCGCGACCTCGGTGCGTTGCTTTGCCATGGTTGGGCCCCCCTACGCGTCGGCTTCGGGGGTTGCGGCCTGCTCGAAGCGCTCGAAGCCGTGCGCGTCGATGTCGGCGATGAGCGCGGCATCGTCCTCGTGCACCAGATGCCCCTTCACCATGACGTGCACGCGATCGACGTCGACGTGCTCCAAGATGCGGGTGTTGTGCGTGATGATGATGAGCGTGCCGTCGCAGGTCTTGCGGTACTCCTGGATGCCGCGGGACACGACGCCGAGCGCGTCGACGTCGAGGCCGGAGTCGGTCTCGTCCAAGATGGCCAGCTTCGGCTTGAGAAGCAGAAGCTGCAGCATCTCGAGCTTCTTTTTCTCGCCGCCGGAAAAGCCCACGCCCAGCTCGCGATCGAGATACGCCGTGTCGAAGTCGAGGCTTTTCGCCAGTTCGCGCACGTGCTTGCGGAATTCCTTGCCCTTCATCTTGAAGCCCTCGCGGCCCTCGACGGTGGCGCGCAGGAAGCTCGACAGCGGCACGCCGGGAATCTCGACCGGCGCCTGGAAGCTCAAGAAAAGGCCCGCGCGCGAGCGCTTATCGGGGGAAAGATCCGTAATATCTTGCCCGTCGAAGGTCACGGTGCCCGAAGTTACGCTATACTCGGGATCGCCCATGATTACGTGGCCGAGCGTCGATTTGCCGGCGCCGTTCGGGCCCATCATGACGTGCGTCTCGTGCGCGCCGATCGCCAGGTCGATGTCGTGGAGGATGGGTTTGTCGCCTACCGAGGCCGACAGCCCCTGCAGTTTCAGCAGCGGGCTCGTTGCAGTGGTTTCCATGAAATATGCCCCTCTCGTCTGTGCATAATCCTATGAATTTTCTAGGAATAAAATACCGCGACGCGCTAAAATGTCAAGTAATAGATTCCTTTCGCGCTAGAATAAGTATGCGAAATCGAGTCGGCCGCACCCGGGCTTTTCCGAGGGCGAACCGTATCACGAGGGGGAAGTGAGGATAAACGATGCTGGTAACCACGAAGGGGCGCTACGCGATGCGCCTCATGATCCGCATTGCCCAGCAAGGCCCCGACGGGAAGGTTCCCCTGCGCAAAGTGGCCGAAGAGGAGGACATCTCGCTGAAATACCTTGAGCAGGTGGTTCGTCCGCTCATGGCCGCGGGGCTCGTGCGCAGCGTGAGGGGCAAAGGCGGCGGCTACGCGCTTGCCCGCGAGGCGTCCGAAATCCGCGCAGGCGACGTGCTGCGCGCGGCCGAGGGCTCCACGGTGCCCGTGGCGTGCAACGCGCTCGAGGACGACGTGATCGGCTGCCCGCGCAAGGGCGAGTGCACGACGGTGCGCTTCTGGGCGGGGCTTGACCAGGTGATCGAGGAGTACGTCGACTCGGCCACGCTCGCTGACTTCCTGGAGTACGCGCCCAAGCCCGGCATGGCCATCGAGGGCTGCTAGCGTTTTCTCCCGCAGGCGCGGCGCGTCGGAGGGTCGCCTGCGTTCTTGTGTCGAATGCGTCTTGCTCGCCTCGAGCGTTTGCGTGTCGCACGCCGCGCAGGCTGAGAGATGACGTGGCGGTATGCTTATTCTCGACGCCGCGCAGGGGGATGGCGTCGCTCGGCGCCGCAAGTCTTGTGATGCGCGCTTTCCCCAAACCTGGTAAAGTTCGCGCATGGAAGACATTCTGTGCGACATATCGGCGTTTCGCTTTCATCGAACCCCTCCGCAGGTTCTAATGCTGTGCCCTCCTTACCCCGACAGGGCGACCGATAACAATCGTGCAGGCTTCAGGAGCCATGTACTCACCCATGAGATACTCGGTATCCCCGTCCATCTTTTAGCGACTGATCGCAAACGCCGGCTGAACAACGTGAGCACGGTATCGCACCTCGTTACAAACGAGTTGCCATTTGGGTGCATACAGCAAACAGACCTCGGTATTTCAACGGCAAGTCCTCTCTATTCACTATTTAATCTTGCCTCACATGTCGACGAAAACCATCTTGTTATGGCGATGTACGAATTCTGCGGCACGTTTTCGGTATTTCGGCCGAGCTCAGTTGTTGAAGCGCTTCTCGAAAGCATCGACTCTTCCGACCTGTTTCCCCGGTCATTCGGGTGGCGGCGAGTCAAAAGTTCTTCGGGGAGAAAGACCGACCTTTGGAGACGCGAACCCCTTATTGAGCTGGGCGAATTGGGACAATTCGCCGACGTCATGAAAAGTGAACGCGGCGGGCGGCGTTTCGCGCGCGCCGCGAAACGCGTGACTGGGGTTACCGCTTCGCCGTTCGAGGTCCAAGCTTCGATGCTCTTCTCGACGCAAAGATGCAAGGGCGGCGAGGGCTTTTCGGGCTTCGTCAACAACGAGCGAATTCCGCTTTCGACAAGCGCAAGGCGCATCTATGGGAAATCGACGTGCTACGCCGACCTGCTGTTCGACGTTCCCAACGGCGCAAGCCCGCTTATCGTCGAATGCCAGGGAAAAGTGGTCCACGACGACTACGATTCGGCGATTTCGGACTCCGACAGGACGACCGCGCTTCAACAAATGGGTTTTACTGTCATGCCGCTTACTTATCGGCAGATATCCGATCAGGCAAACTTTGATACGGTGCGCAGGATGGTCGCAAGGCAAATCGGAGTCGCGTATCGAAGCAAAAGCCCCAAAGAGATTCGCTGCGAGATCGACCTGAGGCGCAACATCTTTATCGATTGGACAACTCTCGGGCGCTAAATTGTGCGCTTTTACTGCATCGGGGCGTTCCTATGCATAAATATGCGCGAAGTGCGTACCCTACTAGCGCGTAAACTAGTCTGCTGATTCCAGCGACGTGAAAAAGCCCAGTTCGTCAGAGTAAAGTCTCTTGATTTAATGAGGAGGTGCTTCCAAGGGTACGCACTTCGCGCATATTTGTGCACGCGCCCCGAGGCAGCGACGTCTCCAGGTTGCTTGTGGCTATGGAGGGAGAGGGGGAGGGCAACTTTGCAAGGTGCTCGCCGGTTCTTGTCCTTTGAAAGTTATGCCACACTTGTGGAATTGACTATCTGTACGCTTGTGCGGGGCTGATTCCCCTATACAATGCAGAAAACGCGCTTTCCCTGGGGAGAGCTGCGCCATAACGCCGCCAATCAAACGCAATCTCAACTATAGAAGGAGGGGCGGGCTTGAAAAACGTGCTGCGCGTTCTCAAACGCGATTTCCTTCGCATTCTGAAAGCACCGGCGTCGATCGTCGTCGTGCTCGCGCTCATCGTCTTGCCTTCCCTTTACACGTGGTTCAACGTCGTCGGTTTTTGGGACCCCTACGGCAACACCGGCAATCTGCGCGTCTGCGTGGTGAACGAGGACGAGGGGTCGTCGAGCGATCTTACGGGTGAGATCAACCTTGGCGATATGGTCGTCGAGCAATTGCACGACAACGACCAGCTCGGGTGGGATTTCGTCGATTACGACACCGCCATGGAGGCCGTGAAATCGGGGCATGCCTACGCGGCGTTCGTGCTGCCTCGCGATTTCTCCTCTGACCTGCTTACGCTGCTCTCCGGCGACTTCCAGCAGCCTCAGCTTGAATACTACGTGAACGAGAAGATGAACCCTGTGTCGCCGAAGATCACCGACACGGGCGCGAACACGCTCGACACCACGATCAACTCCACGTTCGTCGCTACCGTCGCGAAAACGGTCACCGACGCGCTTGGCGAGGAAGTCGGCGTCGCGCAGGGCAAGATCGACGATGCGCACACGAACGCCCTCGCCGGGGTTGACAAGGCGCAACAGTCTATCTCCGGCGCCCGCGATTCCGTCCAGGGGCTTCGCGACGCGGCCGACCAGTCGCAGGCGAAGGTGGCCGACGCTGCCTCGCTGCTCTCCGATGCGGACGAGGTACTCGACGATCTGAGCGGCCAGATGCTCATCGTCCAATCGCTCATGGGCACCACGCAAACGGACGTCTCGAAGCTGACATCGGGCCTGATGGGCGCGATGGACTCGGGGTCGATCTTCCTTTCTCAGTCGGCCGCCAAGATAAACACGGCCATCGGCGGCGCTGCGGGCTCTGTGACCGAGGCGCAGGGGCGCGTCGATGGCGCGATCGCCCAGGGTAACGCCATGGTGTCGGCGAGCCAGGCGGTTGTGGCCCAGATGGAGGCGCTCGTTGCCCAGATGGACGACAGCGATCCCAACAAGGCGAGCCTCGAGAAGGTGATCGAGCGGCTGAAGCAGTCGAACACGAACGCCTCGCAATCGCTCTCCGAGCTCTCCGACATGAGCGCCGACATGGGCCGCGTGGCCGAGTCGGTCTCTTCGGCGTCCGACTCGGTGAACACCGCCGTGCAAACTACCATCTCGAACGTGGACTCCTATCGTGAGACGCTCTCTTCCGACACGTTCCCCGCCATCAACGCGGGCGTGGGGAACTTGAACGTCGCGGTGGGGAATTTGGCCGCTGCCGCATCGGCGCAGCGCGTGCTTGTTGACCAGGCGATATCGCTCACAGGCCAGCTTTCCGAGACGCTCACGACGGCGAGAAGCGCGCTCGATCAGACCGACGGCGTGCTTGCCGACCTGCAGACGAGCATCGACACAGTGAAGACCGACCTCGTGGCGCTGAAGACCTCGACGGCGATCACCGATTTCTTCGGCGACGGCACGACGATCGACGCCGAGAAGGTGGCGAGCTTCATGCAGTCGCCGACCGAGGTGAAGACCGAGTACCTCTTCCCCCTGAACGCGTACGGCTCGGGCATGGCGCCACTGTTCATCAACATGTCGCTGTGGATTGGCGTGTTCATGCTCATGGTGATCATGCGCATCGAGGTGGACGACGAGGGCATCGAGAATCTCACGGCCGCTCAGCGCTACATCGCGCGCTACCTGTTCTTCGGGGGGATGGTGTCGCTGCAGGCAATCGTGTGCTGCGTCGGGTGCCTCGCCATCGGCGTGCAATGCGAGTCGGTGGCGCTGTTCCTCCTGACGGCGGTGCTCGCATCGCTTACGTACCTGGCTATCCAGCTTACCCTGTCGACCACCTTGCAGCATATCGGCAAGGGCATCTGCGTCATCTTGATCTTCGTGCAGATTCCGGGTGCGACGGGTTTGTACCCTATCGAGATGACCTCGCCGTTCTTCCAGTTCATCTACCCGTTCTTCCCGTTCACTTACGGCATCAACGCCCTGCGTGAGACGATTGCCGGGTTCTACGGCCTTGAATGGGGATCGTTTATGGCTCACTTGGGGATCTTCTTCGCGATCTTCCTGGCGATCGGGCTGGCTCTGAGGCCGTACTTCTCGAACCTTATCCGTATGTTCGCGCGCGAGATCGAGCGCTCCGATATCATCAACGGCGAAGAGGTGCACCTGCCCGAGCGCCGTTTCCGCGTCGCCCAGCTCGTGCGCGTGCTTTCCGACCGCGAGGATTTCCGCCACCATATTGCCGACCATGCCGCGCGGTTCATCTGCTGGTATCCGCGCCTGAAGCGCGGCGCGTTCATCGTCGGCATCGCGGTGCCGGCGGTCATCGCCATCGTGTTTGCGGTGACGGCGATGGAGAAGGTCGTCGCCTTGACGTTGTGGCTCGTGTGGCTCGTGCTCGTGCTCACGTTCCTGGTGGTGGTTGAGTTCATCCGCGACAACATCGAGCGTCAGGCGTCGTTGAACGCCATGACCGATGACGAGGTCCGCACGCTGTTCGCGGCGCGCAAGGTGTTCATGCAGCCTACCATGGTGGGCGCGCCCGCCGGTGGGGCTTCGGCGCGAAGCTCTGCGACTGATTATTCGCGGACGAGCGCGCTCGACGAGAAGGACAGCGCTGCGCTCGACGCGCTTATGGCCGAGCTGCTCTCGCGTGGGAGCAAGGAGGTCGTCGGCCGGCACGCCCATGGCAAGACGGCGCGCGGGGAAGTTGCGAGTGCTGTGGTCGCTGGGAAGCCGACGGGCGCTGCAGGTGCCACGGGTGCTGCTGATGTCGCGGGTGCTGCTGATGTCGCGGGTGCTGCGGGCGCTCCTTCTGAAGGCAACGCGAAACCGCAGGTAGCGGGCTCTCAAGCTGCTAATGACGACACGGCTCCTATGGGCGCGCACGCGATTCCCGGGTCGGACGGCGCTCCTCTAGGCGCGCATGCCGCCCCGGATGCTGACAAGGCTTCCACAGGCGCCCATGCCGCTGTGCACAAGGGAAAGGCAACGTCGGGGGCGCATGCGGCGCCAAACGACGCACTCGGCAGTGTGCCTGCTGCAGGGGATACCCCCGCTGCGGGCGATTTCGTGCCTGGTGGCGAGGTTGCTGCGAGCAATTCCGCACCTGGTGGCGACGCTGTCGCGGGAGGTTCCACGCCTCCTTCCGCGTCTGAATCGAAGTCGGATGAGAATGGGGAGGTGCGATAGATGAGGAATATCTGGCGCATCTTCAAGACCGACATGAAACACCTGTTCAACAACTCGATCACGGTGATCATCGTGATCGGGCTCGTGTTCTTGCCCTCGATTTTCACGTGGTACAACGTCATCGCGTGCTGGGACGCGTTCGGCAACACCGGCAACCTCACCGTCGCCGTGGCGAACACCGACGAGGGCTACGAGAGCGACCTTGTTCCGCTCGAGATCAACGTCGGCGACAAGGTGGTGAGCGCGCTTCGTGCGAACGACCAGCTCAACTGGACGTTCACAACTGAAGAGGACGCGATCGACGGCGCGCAGTCCGGGCGTTACTACGCTGCCGTGGTGATTCCCCAAAGCTTCAGCCGCGACATGATGACGTTCTATTCCGACGAGGTCGAGCACGCGAACATCATCTACTACGCCAACGAGAAGAAGAATGCCATTGCGCCGAAGGTCACCGACCAGGGTGCCGATCAGGTGTCGAACCAGGTGAACCAGGTGTTCTTGGAAACGCTTTCCGATGTGGCGCTCTCCATCGTCTCGTCGCTTTCGAAGTATTCCCAAGACGCCGATCTCTCTGGCGCGGTGGGAACGCTTGCCGACCATGTGGACAACATGGCGGGGCAGATGACGGGTGCGGCGTCGGTTTTGGGAATGTATTCCCAGCTCATTGACTCGTCGCAGTCGCTTATCTCTCAGTCGGGCATGCTGCTCGGGCAGACACGCGACGAGGCGGCGAAGGTCGGCGACATCGCGAAGGACGGCGGCGCGGGCGTCTCCGACATCGCGAGTGCGCTCTCGGCGTCGGCAGATTCCCTTTCGCAGGCTATTTCCGCATCCGCCGAGAGCTACAAGGGCATTAGCGCCCAGATCAGCGACGTGTACGACAGCGTGGGCGATCTGACGGGCGACACTTCGCAGCACCTACGCAATCAGGCGGCAGTTGTGGAGGCCGAGATTGGGGACTTGAATTCGATCATCAGCGCGCTCGAGGGGATTCAGGATAGCGTCGATGGGCAGCACGCCCCCTTAGTCGAGAGCATGATCGCCCAGCTGAAGCAGTCGGTGTCGCTCCTCCAGCAGCTTTCGGACTCGCTGTATCAGGCGGCTGACAACATCGAGTCGGGCTACGATGACGCCGTCGCGCAGCGCGCCGAGATCCAAGAGCTCGCGGACAAGGCTGCGGCCAGCCTCAACGATGCGAAAACGGAATTCAACGACAACGTCAAGCCGGGTTTGGACGAGCTTTCTGCATCGGTGTCGAGCATGGTTTCCACGCTTCAGGGCAGCGCCGCGAAGCTCGATGCTGCGGGCGGCGAGATAAGCGGCGATGCGGATTCCGTCGCGTCCAAGCTCTCCGGTGCGAAGGCGAAGCTCGCCGATGCGCAAAACGAGCTCACCTCGACGGCTGGCGAGCTCACGACGCTGAGCAGCAACTTGCGATCGGCCCTTGCGAACGGCGACGTTGAGAAGCTGCGCGAGGTCATCGGCTCGAACCCCGCGGTGCTTGCCTCTGCCGTGACGACGCCGGTAGCGCTCGATCGCCATGCGGTGTTCCCGGCCGACAACTTCGGCTCGCAGATGGCGCCGCTCTACACGACGCTCGCGCTGTGGATCGGCTCGCTGCTCATGATGGTGGCGATCAAGCCGGCAGTCTCCAAGCGAGGGCTCGCCGAGCTCGACAACCCCAAGCCGCGCGAGCTCTACTTCGGGCGCTACTGCGTGGTGGCGGTGCTGTCGCTTTTGCAGACCACCTGCGTGGGCCTTGGCAACATGTTGTTCTTGGGGGTGCAGGTGAGCCATCCGCTGTTGTTCATGCTGTGTTTCTGGGTATCGGGTTTGGTGTATTCCCTGTTCATCTACACGTTGGTGCTTGCATTCGCGAACCTGGGCAAGGCGATTGCCGTCCTGTTCCTCATCTTGCAGGTGACGGCGGGCGGCGGTGCGTACCCGCTGCAGGTGCTGCCCGAGTTCTTCCAGATCGCAAGCCCGTTCATGCCGGCGACGCACACCATCAACGCCATGCGCGCGGCCATGATGGGCATCTACAACGGCGACTACTACACGTCGATGGGCATGCTGCTCCTGTTCGTGCTGCCGTCGCTTCTGCTGGGCCTTGTGCTGCGCAAGCCGCTCGAAGGCTTCATGAGCTGGTTTGTGGAGAAGGTCGAAGAGTCGAAGATGATAGCGTAAGCGTTTGGGCTGCGGGCCTCTGGGGTCGTCGTGACTGGCTGGGGCTCGCAGCACATGATTCCGATCGGACTGTGGCGCCTGCTAGCCGAGTTCTATGCTGTCCGCGCCGTCGACGCGCAGGTCGGCGTTGAAGAACGCCTTGAGCGCGCGGGTTGCGAGCGTCACGTCGCGGACGCCGATCGTCTCGAAGCTCGAATGCATAGCGAGTTGCGGCAGGCCGACATCGACGCCATGCATGCTCACCTGGGTGTTCGACAAATTCCCCAACGTGGACCCGCCTGGCGAGTCGCTCCTGTTCGCGAAGGCCTGGTAGGGGATTTCCGCGTCGTTGCAGATTGCGCAGAAGGCGGCGCGGCTGAAGGCGTCGGTGCAGTATTTCTGGTTCGCCGCTTCTTTCACCACGATGCCCCGGTTTAGAAACACGCGGTTGCCCTCGTCGAAGCGTTCGGGGTGGTTGGGGTTTACGGCGTGCGCGTTGTCGCAGCTCACAAGCATCGATTTCGCGATGGCGCAACGCAGGTCCTCGCAGGAGAGGCCCAGTGCCGCATTCAGACGCGAAAGCGTGTCGGCGAGAAGCGTCGACATGGCGCCCTGTTTGGTGTTCGAGCCGACCTCCTCGTTGTCGAAGCACGCGAAAACCGAGATGCTGCGATCGTTTTCGGCGGCAAGGAACGCTTCGAGCGCGGTGTATGCGCAGGCCAGGTCGTCGAATTTCGGGGAGGAGGCGAACTCGCCCGCGGCGCCCCAGATGCACGGCTGCTGGCGGTTGACGAGGAACAGGTCGCGCGCGACGATGTCGCTTTCGGAGATCCCCAGCTCATTGGCGATTATCGCGTCGAAGGTGGTTTTGCCAAGCGCGCCTGCGGAGAAGAGCGGGCAGAGGTCGACCTGGCGATTCGGCGAAAACTGCTGGTTGATGTCGCGCTGGATATGCGGCGGCATGCTGGGGATGAGCGCGAGCGGCTCGGCAGATTCGTACAGGAGGCTTTCCACGCGATTGCCGCTTTTCACCATCACGCGGCCCGCAATTCCGAGGGGCCTATCGAACCACGTGTAGTCGACGGCGCCGCCGTACACCTCCACATTGAGTCGCTGCGATTCGCCTGGCCCTGTGAGCTCGGCGTTTGACTTCACCTTGAAGGTGGGCGAGTCGCCATGCGATGCGGTGATCTGGAAGTGGTAGTTGTCGAGCGAGGTTCCCACCTTGAAGGCGATGACGCTCGAGTTGTTGCGCGTCGTGTAGTATGTGCCGCCTTGCTCGATGTTCCACGGCTGGGTCTCGGAAAGATAGGTGAACCCCGCTGCGGTCAGGCGTTTTCCGATTGTTGCAGCAGTGTGGAACATACTCGGGCATTCGCCGATGAAGTCGAGGAGCTCTTGTGCTGTGCGGGCGTCCTGAGGCATCGGCTTGGTGCCGCCTGCGCGGGTGCTCTGCGGCGTTTGCTCGGTGCTGCTTTGGTTCTCTTGCGTCATTTCGACCGTCCCTTCGAATCGTCTGCCCCAGTCTAGCACGACCCGACCCGACCCGACCCGACCCGACCCGACCCGACCCGACCCGACCAGACCCGACCCGACCAGACCCGACCCGACCCGACCCGACCCGACCCGACCCGACCCGACCCGACCCGACCCGACCCGACCCGACCCGACCCGACCCGA
>NZ_CAKUBT010000004.1 GCF_934643285.1 uncultured Ellagibacter sp. | reverse complement strand
ACTGCGGAGGAAGTCCGTGGGAGGATAGGGCGTTCCGCTCATGGGCGGCGCTTTTTCTTTTGCGCAGGGGGCCGCGGCCCGGGGGGCGTGCCCGGGGCCTGCGGCCCCCTTTCTTTTGCGCTCGGGGTTTCTTCCCCGTGTTCGTGCTGGGAGCGTCTGCTCGGACTCCGGCCGAACTCAATCGTTGCTTATTTCTTTTACGGTATCCTGCTGCGGGTTTTAACCGTTCGCGCGCTTCTTGCGGCCATTATCGGGCATTTACGGTGAAGACGCCGTCTCGTTCCCATTCAGTTTCATTTCGTGAAGTACAATAATCCAGTTTGAGTCACATACCCAATCAGTGGGTTTGATAGCGCATATCGAGGAGCTTATTCAATGACGGACTTCAAGAACGAGTTTTGCATGCATACCGCGACCTGCGGTGAGCTGCGCAAGAGCGATGTTGGGCGTGAGGTTGTGCTTACCGGCTGGGCTTGGCACAATCGCGACCATGGTGGATTGATCTTCTGCGACCTTCGTGATCGTGAAGGTTATACGCAGGTCGTTGTCGACCCCGATTGCGTCAGCGAAGAGGAGTTCCATATCGCCGAGCATCTTGGCCGCGAGTATGTTTTGAAGATTGCCGGTCGCGTTCGTGCGCGTGGCGAGGGTGCCGAGAACCCTAACATGGTCACGGGTGAAATCGAGGTTCTCGCGACTTCCGTCGAGGTCCTCAATACTTCTGTGACGCCTCATTTCTCCATCGAGGACGGCATCGAGACGGACGAAACCACCCGTATGAAGTGGCGTTATCTCGACCTTCGTCGCCCTGAGATGTATGCGAACCTTCTGCTTCGCCACAAGGTTGCCCAGGCAATGCGTCAGGCTCTCAACGAGCGCGGTTTCATCGAGGTTGAAACTCCGATTCTTGCAAACTCTACTCCTGAAGGCGCGCGCGATTACCTCGTGCCTTCCCGTCCGAACCCTGGCAAGTTCTATGCTTTGCCGCAGTCTCCGCAGCAGTTCAAGCAGATGCTCATGGTCGGCGGCATCGAGCGTTATTACCAGATTGCCCGTTGCTTCCGCGATGAGGACTTGCGCGCTGATCGTCAGCCTGAGTTCACCCAGGTCGACATCGAGATGTCGTTTGTTGAAGAGACCGACGTGATGGATCTGATGGAAGGCGTTTTCCAAGAAGTCCTCGGCGCTGCAGGCGTCGAGCACGAGTTCCCTCTTCAGCGCATGCCGTGGAAAGAGGCGATGGAGCGTTTCGGTTGCGATCGCCCCGATGTCCGCTTCGGCATGGAGCTCGTCGATCTGACCGACCTTATCAAGGACTGCAATTTCAAGGTGTTTACGGGCGCTGCTGCCAATGGCGGTGTTGTGAAGTGCATCAACGCGAAGTCTGCTGGCAACTGGTCGCGCGGCGAGATTGAGAAGCTTGCCGACATCGCTGCCGCAAATGGCGCGAAGGGCATGGCGTGGATTGCCTACACCGACGCTGATACCGATCTTGTGGGCAAGAGCCCCATCATCAAGTTCCTCGGCGAGGAAACGCACAATGCGATTAAGGAAGCCGCAGGCGTCGAGCCGGGCGACCTGCTTCTCTTCGCGGCCGACACCTTCGATACGGCAAGCGCCGTACTCTCCGCGTTGCGCCTGCATATGGCCGATGCTCTCGGTATCGAGCGCAACGGTCATGCTCTTCTGTGGGTCGTCGACTTCCCCATGTTCCGCTACGACGCGGACGAGAAGAAGTATGCCGCCGAACATCATCCGTTCACGATGATTCCTGAAGAGGATTGGGACAAGATCGAGTCCGATCCGCTTGCCTGCTCGAGCTATAGCTACGACATCGTCATGGACGGTTTCGAGATGGGCGGTGGGTCTATCCGTATCCATAATGCAGAGCTGCAGAAGCGCGTGCTTCGTCGTCTTGGCGTGGAAGATGATCAGATGGAAGAGAAGTTCGGCCATCTGATCCATGCGCTCGAGCTTGGCGCTCCGCCGCATGGTGGCATCGCTCTTGGCCTTGACCGTCTGGTCATGCTGCTCGCGGGCAAGCAGTCCATCCGCGACGTCATCGCTTTCCCGAAGACTTCGAGCGCATCCGACCCGATGACGGGCGCACCGAACGAGGTTACCGGTCGCCAGCTCAAGGAAGTCAACCTGCGACTTCTCTAGGTTCGGATTTGCCTGACGGCAAACCCGACCTGTCGACGCTGCGGGCCCGTCGGGCGGTCCAGCTGGCGCTCCAAAGATTTGCAGGTTCGGCTTTGCCTTGCGGCAAACCCGGCCCGTCGACGCTGCGAGCCCGGCTGACGGCGCAGCTGGCGTTCCAAAGATTGCTCACGTACTCAAGGTACGCTTCGCAATCTTTTCGCGCCATCTGCACTCGTCAGCTGGGCTCTCGCTGACTTTAGGGCGAAAGGAGGCAGGTGTACGCTCCTGCTTAATGGGATAGTGCCTACCTCTCGCTGGCTTGAGGGCGGATAGAGCGTTCTCCCAACGCCTCTTCCCATCATTTGAAAGGACCCTTATGAAAACTCTGCGGCCGTATCCTCGGGCGACCATAACGCTGAAGGGCGAACATGCCTTGGAGAAGGGGCATCCTTGGGTGTACGAGGCGGAGGTTGTCTCGCTTGAGCCGGCGCCGGGCGAGGCTGCAGTTGCCAACGGCTCGATCGTCGACGTCGTGAGCCGCAAGGGGTCGTATCTGGGGTCGGGCTTGCTGTCCGAGAAGAGCAAGATTCGTATTCGCCTCATTACCCGCAATGCGAACGATCGCTTCGACCGTGCCTTTTGGAAGCGAAAGGTACAGTGGGCGTGGAATTACCGGAAAACGGTGATGGGCGCCGATGCAAGCGCATGCCGCGTTCTGTTCTCCGAAGCTGACGGATTCCCCGGCCTTGTCGTCGATCGTTTCGAAGACGTCCTCGTGGCTGAGACGCTTTCGGTGGGGATGGAGCGTTTGAAGCCGATGATCTTCCCCGCGCTTCTCGAAGTGTTGGCCGAAGATGGCATCGCGATTCGCGGACTCTATGAGCGCAACGACGCCTCGACCCGCTCGCTCGAAGGACTCGCTCAGACCGCGGGATGGTTTGCGGGCGCTGTGGAGGATGTGGCCTGCTCGCTCGACCCGATTGATCCCAGCCAACCCGAGGCTGCGGTGTTCGGTCCCACGACGACGCAGATTGTGGAAAACGGCGTTCGCTACGAGGTTGATTTCGAGAACGGACAGAAGACGGGCTTCTTCCTCGACCAGAAGTACAATCGGCGTGCCGTCGCGCAGCTCGCGGCGGGAAGACGCGTTCTTGATTGCTTCACGCACACGGGCAGCTTTGCCCTGAATGCCGCCCATGGCGGGGCTGAGTACGTGAACGCAGTCGATATCTCCGAGCTTGCCGTCGCTCAAGCGCGCAAGAATGCCCAGCTCAATGGGCTTGACGGCAAAATGGACTTCACGGCGGCGAACGTTTTCGACCTGTTACCCCAGCTTGAGGCGGCGCACGATCGTACCTATGACTTCATCGTGCTCGATCCGCCTGCGTTCACGAAAAGCCGCAAGACCATCGATTCGGCGGCCCGCGGCTACAAGGAGATCAACTATCGCGCGATGAAGCTGCTGCCTCGTGGAGGCTATCTCGCAACGTGCAGCTGCAGCCATTTCATGGATACGGAGCGCTTCCGCCGCGTCGTGTCCTACGCCGCGCAGGACGCTGGCGTCCAGCTGCGCCAGATCGAGGAGCGTCAGCAGGCGCCTGACCACCCGATTCTGTGGGGCGTTCCTGAAACGGACTACCTGAAGTTCTTCTTGTTCCAGGTGGTGTAGAGAGGCCGCCCGCTGATGGAAGCCTCGCGTTTCCTTCATGACAGTTTGTTGACAGCCTGACGCCTTCGCGGCATCTGCACAACTTATGCGTATCATTGACCCTGTTCAACGAGTTCGAGGCGTTCTAACTCGCGTCCCGAGCAGATTTGAGGCCCGTGCATCCCGCGCGGGCCTCCTCGATTATTGGCGAAGGCGGGTGCACATTCGGATGAAGGGTTTTCTCGAGCGGATGCAGTGGAAGATGGCGGGAGCCATGCAGGGAAGGCGCGGCGCCGACTCCCTGTCGAATACGCTGGTCGTTGCAGGCATCGTCTGCCTGGTGCTGTCGGTTCTCCCCCATATGGGCATGTTCTCGTGGCCTGCGCTGGCGCTTTTGGCCTATGCGCTCTTCCGCACCTATTCGAAGAACATCGCCGCGCGTGATCGCGAGAACGAGGCGTTCCTGCGCGCGACTGAGAAACCTCGTCGCGCGCTTTCCATCGGACGGAAGAAATGGGAGAACCGCGAGACCACGCTGTACTTCAAGTGCAAGGGCTGCGGGCAGGAGCTTTCGGTCCCGCGCGGCAAAGGAACGCTTCGCGTGGTGTGCCCAAAGTGCAAGACCGAAACCGTGAAGAAGTCGTAGCAGCGTATGTTCGGCTACATCATGGCAGATGAGAAGCAGCTTTCTCCTGAGGAGGTTGCCCGTTACCGCAAGGTGTACTGCGGTGTTTGCCATTCGCTGAAGGAGCAGAACGGCCAGCTGTGCCGCATGACGCTCACCTACGACATGACGTTTCTGGCGCTTCTGCTGAACTCGCTCTACGAACCGCTCGAGCACGAGGATTCCGCGCGATGCGGGGCTCATCCCACCAAGCCCCAGCCGTTTGCGACGAGCGAGTGCACGGAATATGCCGCCGATGCGGCGGTGCTGCTCGCGTACCACAAGCTCATGGATGATTGGCATGACGATCGCAAGGTCTCGCGGCGGGCGATGGCGCAGGCGCTTTCCTCGGCCTATCGTGCGGCGTCGGCAAGGCGGCCTGCAGTTGCCCAGGCCATTGAGTCGGGCATGGCCGATATCCGCGCGATCGAGCAGCGTGGGGACGAATCGCTCGATGCGGCCGCCAATCGCTTTGGCGCGATTTTAGGGCGTGTGTTCGCGTATCGGGAGGATTTCTGGGCAGGCGAGCTGCGCCGCATGGGGGCATGGCTCGGCAAGTTCGTGTACCTCATGGATGCGGTCATGGATTACGATGAGGACCTGAAATCGGGCAGCTACAATCCGCTTGTTGCAGCTGGCGCGGTGCCCGGCGATGTTTCGGAGGGGCTTCGCTCGATTGCGGCTCAGGCGGCGCAATCGTTCGAGCGCTTGCCGCTTGAGCAGGATATTCACATTCTTCGCAACGTGATGTACGCGGGGATATGGGGGCAGTATTGCGGAAAGTTCGGCGATGCTGCCCATGATGATGGCGAAATGACGCCGGCGGCTGCAAGGGCCGCCGACGGCGATGATGGCGAATAGGGAACGCAATGGCAATGGACCCGTATAGCGTACTCGGTGTGTCGAGGGATGCCTCGCAAGACGAGGTGAAGAAGGCATACCGCAGGAAGGCGCGCGAGAACCACCCCGATTTGAACCCCAACGATCCGAACGCTGCCGAGCGGATGAACGAGATTAACGAGGCGTACGATCGCATCATGAACCCCGAGAAATACGCCGCTGCCGATCGCCGTGCCTCCGCGGCTTCGGGCGGGGCTGCTGGCGCCTCGTCGCAGGGCACGTCGGGGTATGCGGGGTACGGCGGAGCGAATCCCTTCGGCGGCTCCTCGGGCGAGGGGTCGTATGGCGGCGGCTCGTACGGGGGCGGCCAACAGGGCAACCCCTATACCTCAGCCGGCCCCTACGGTTGGGCGGGAGGCTTCGGCTTCGATTTCGACGACTTTTTCGGCTACGGCGCCTCGACGGCGTCCGGCCCGATTCATCCCGAAGCGAATGCGAGCGACCCTGCGGAATTCCGCGCGGCAATCGATCTGATCAACTCGGGAGATGCGGCGCAATGCAAGCGCGCTGCGGATATTTTGGCCACGGTTACGAGCGCTGGGCGCAACGCCCGATGGTATTACCTCTCGGCGTTGGCGAACAACGGCGCGGGCAACACGGTGATGGCGCTCGACCAGATCAGGCGCGCCGTTCGCATGGACCCGAACAACGCCGACTACCAGCGTGCGTACCGCACGTTCCAAAGCGCGGGGCAGTCGTACACGCAGGAACAGCAGACGCGCGGGTTCACCATCTCCGCAATCGACCCCACGACGCTGTGCTGCGGTTGCTGCATGCTTCAGCTGTGCCTGCAGCAGTTCATGCGCTACGGGTTCATGGGATTTTAGGCTGATGGCGGCCCATCGGCTGACGCAATGCGCCTCGCTTTCTGGCGTTGGTGCGGCTTGGGAGATTCAACTCGTTCTCTCGGAAGGAGACTGATATGGCAACTATCGGGATTGACTTGGGCACGACGAACAGTTGCGCCGCGGTGGTCGAGGGCGGCAAGCCGACCATCATCCACAACGCCGAGGGCTCTCGTACGACGCCGAGCGTCGTCGCGTTCACGAAAGATGGCGAGCGTCTCGTCGGTGCGACGGCATGCCGTCAAGCGGCAATCAATCCCGATCGCACCATCTCCTCGGTGAAGCGCCACATGGGAAGCGACTGGCGCGCGAGCATTGACGGGAAACGATTCACGCCGCAGGAAATTTCCGCGATGATCCTCCGCAAGCTGCGCCGCGACGCTGAGGCGTTCCTCGGTCAGGAGGTGACGCAGGCTGTCATCACCGTCCCCGCCTACTTCAACGATATGCAGCGCCAGGCCACAAAGGATGCGGGCCGCATCGCGGGACTCGACGTGCTGCGCATCATCAACGAGCCGACGAGCGCGGCGCTCGCATACGGGCTCGACAACGGCGATCCGCAGAAGGTGATGGTCTACGACTTGGGCGGCGGCACGTTCGATGTGTCGATCATCGAGATCGGCGAGGGCGTGATCGAGGTGCTTGCGACTGCGGGCGACAACCATCTGGGTGGCGACGACTTCGACGAGCGTGTCGCCGATTACCTGTTCGGAATCTTCAAGCGGGAAACGGGCGTTGACGCGAGTCGTGATTCCGCTGCGGCGCAGCGTGTGCGCGAGGCGGCGCGCCAGGCAAAAGAGGAGCTGTCCTCTATGGAGACAGCGCGCGTGAACCTGCCGTTCTTGGCGCAGGGCGCATCCGGTCCGCTTCATCTGGAGGCGCAGGTCACGCGCTCGGAGTTCAACCGCATGACCGCCGATTTGGTCGAGCGCACCGAAGGCCCCGTGTCCCAGGCGCTCAACGACGCGGGCATCGCCGCCTCTGAGCTGGGAAGCGTGCTGCTCGTCGGCGGGTCGACGCGCATTCCGGCGGTTCAGGACAAGGTTCGCTCCCTTACGGGGAAGGAGCCTTCGTCGTCGATCAACCCCGACGAGTGCGTCGCCGTGGGCGCGGCCATCCAGGGGGCCACGCTCGCGGGGTCTTCGACGGGGCTTGTGAAGGCGAACTCCATCCTGCTGCTCGATGTGACGCCGCTTTCCCTTTCTCTTGAGACCGTCGGCGGCGTGGCGACGCGCATCGTGGAGCGCAACACGACGCTTCCCGTGCATTATTCGCAGATCTTCACGACGGCGGCGGCCTTCCAGACGAGCGTGGAAATCAACGTGCTTCAGGGCGAGCGCCCGATGGCGCGCGACAACAAGTCGATCGGCAAGTTCCGCCTGAAAGGCATCAAGCGCGCTCCCGCGGGCGTTCCCCAGATCGAGGTGACGTTCGGCATCGACGCGAACGGCATCCTCACGGTTTCCGCGAAGGACAAGGGGACGGGCAAGGAGCAGTCGATCACGATCGACGAGTCGGGCCGCATGTCCGACGAGGAAATCGACCGCGCTATTCGCGATGCGGAAACCTACGCGGCGCAGGACGCGACGCGCCGCGACGCGATGGAGGTGCATGCGGAGGCGGCGCGCCTGGTCCAAGAGGTGGACGCGGCGCTCGCAAAATCTGGCAAGCAGCTGGAGAAGGAAGAGAAAAAGCAGGTCAAAGCCGATTCGAATGCTCTTCGCAAGTTGCTTTCGAAGAAAACCGAGAAGCTGGAGGAAACAGACATCGCGGCAATCCGCTCCGCCAAAGAACAGCTCGACCGCTCAAGCGAGCACGTGAGGTCTTTGGGGTAGAAGCAAGCCCGGCGCGCGGGGGAGGCTCCACGCGCCGGGCTTGCTCAAGGGGAATCGCCAGGCGATCTCCCTTGGCGGTAAGTTAGGGAAGGATGCGCCGGCTTACGGGGTGCGGCGGGGAACTTTGCCGGGGCGGCTTTCCAGGGGCTAGGGAAGCCGCCCCTACGCGCGGATCCTCGCGGTATTAAGCGGCGTCAGTCGAGTTATCCTGCTGCTTGCGGAATTCGCGGCGCTCCCGCTTCGTCATGAGAGATTCGGGCAGCTCACGGCGGCCTTGCTCTGCGAGCTTGCGCATGTCGGTGTCGGCCATGCCCTGCGTGGGGTCGTTTCTGCGCTTGTCGTAGAGCGGATCACCTTCGTCATTCCAGATGCGGTCGGCGACGGGCGTCCATTCTGCGATGGAGTCGTGGCATTTCGCGCAGAGGCTCTCTGCGCTTTCCTTCTCTTGAAGGTCGGTGGAATGCGCACCGGCGCGCTTCACCATGTCGGCGAGCAGCCCTTCGTTTTCCAAGATGGGGCAGGGCTTGAGCAGGTTGTCGTTGAAGGGCTGGCCCTCGTAATACTGCATGAACAGAGGGGAGCGCAGCGCGTCGAGAAGGGTCGCTTCCCGGATGTTGACGTTCGCGTAATGCGCGAACACGCATGGCTCCACGTCGCCTGCGGCGTTGATGTGCAAGTAGCGGCGCCCGCCGGCGATGCAGCCGCCGACGAACTCGCCATCGTTCTGAAAGTCAAGCGTGAACAGGGGCTTCTTCTCGCGCATCTCGCGGATGAAGTGGTAGAGGTGCTCGCGCTGGTCGGCGTGCACCATAAGCGAGGTGGGCGAACCGACGCCAACGGGCATGTACGTGAAGATCCACGCGAAAAGAGCCCCCTTCTCGATGAGCCAGTCGAAGAACTCCTCGCTGGCGATGGAGTTTGCGTTGGCGCTGGTGTAGCAGCACGATACGCCGAAGGGCAGGCCGTTTTCGCGCAAAAGCTCCATGGCGCGGGAAACCTTGGCGTACGTCCCCTTGCCGCGGCGAGCGTCGGTTGCCTCCTCGAAGCCCTCGACGCTGATGGCGGGCACGAAATTTGCGACGCGGATCATATCCTGCACGAACTCCTCGTCGATGAGCGTCGCGTTGGTGAACGACAGGAACGCGCAATCGGGATGCGCTTCACACAGGTTGATGAGGTCGTGCTTGCGGACGAGCGGCTCGCCGCCGGTGTAGATGTAGACGTGGGTTCCCAGCTTGACGCCCTGGTTGATGATGGAGTCGATTTCCTCGTAGGTGAGGTTTTGCTTGTGACCGTATTCTGCTGCCCAGCATCCGGTGCAGCGCAAGTTGCAGGCGCTCGTCGGATCGAGCAGGATGGCCCAGGGGATGTTGCAGTGGTACCGATCGCGCATCGCTTCCTGCTTCGGCCATGCGAGCATGTTCGCGTCAACGACGAACGTCTTGATGAGACGGTCCCTGACCTGGGGATTCATGTCGGTGAGAATCTTCATGATAAGTTGATGCCAATTCGATTCGTCATCGATTGCTTGATGGAAGGCGGCGCGTTGGGTGGGGAACACGTCGTCGGGCGCAACTTTGTCGATCATGTCCATGATCTTCGCGACGTTTCGTTCGGGGTCTTCAAGCAGGTAGTCGATGGTTTTGTTGAGGGCTGCCCGCTTGATCTGGTCGGTTGCTTTCATGATATTGTACCTCCCATAAAATTATTCAACAAATGTGGAATAACTTTCTTTAGCGTGAGTATAGTTCGGTGAAATAAAAATACAAGTGACAAATAAACAACGTTTGTGGTAAAACCTGCAGATGAAGTTAAGCTGTCCATTTTTTTGCGAGGGAGAGACATGGGCGACGTGGGGGAGAAGATGGCGAACGAGATTCAGCCGGCAAAAGAGGGAGCCGCCTGTCGGGAATCCGGGGAGCGCACGGCGCCCGATCGCCGTGTTGTGCGCACGCGAAAGGCGATCCGCCAGGCGTTTTTGACCCTCATGCAGGAGACGGAGTACCAAAAGATCACCATCACCGGGATTGCCCGCGAGGCGGACATCGACCGCAAGACGTTCTATCTGCACTACCAGTCGGTCGAGGATCTGGCGAACGAGATCGTGCAGGACGAGGCGGACCGGATCGTGCGCACATGCCTGGACTCCCTCGAGAGCAGCGACGACGGCGAGAACGTGGTCGACCTGTTCAAACGGCTTTCGATGGGGCTGGCGCCCGACCTGAAGAGCATGAAGCTCATCGCTTCGCACACTCCCTACGAGCTCGTTTTGAAGAAGCTGGAATCGTCGCTTACGGCATCGCTTATCGAGCAGGACACGCTTGGCCTGAAGAAGCTGGGTCCATATCTCGATTTCTGCGTCGCGTATTTCAGTGCGGGGCTCGTGGCGGTGATCCGCCGCTGGATCTTAGACGAGTCGGAGATTCCCCTCGAGGATATCGCCCAGGTGACGCACTCGCTCGTCCATAGCGGTCTCGATGGCATCGTGCGGACTGTGGCCGAGGGCGGCGTAGAGGAATAGCCCGCGTCCCTTGTGTCCGTTTGCGCGGCTGAGCTGTGTGCATTTGGTTTAAGGCCCGCTCGCGTCATGCCAACTCGCGTATACTGGGGACAACTTGAATTGAGCATTCTGAATGGGGCGGGGCGGCGACATGTTCCGAACCTGGTCAGGTCCGGGAGGAAGCAGCCATAAGGGGCCTCTGACGAGCGCCCTGTCCTATTCAGAATGCTTCATCTTGCAGGCGGCCACGAGCCGCCTGCTTGCTGCATGGGCCTCTTCTTATAAGGACGCTATGGACATCATCAACTTCTTCGTCAGTCTCCTTTCCGACCCCCGATCGGCGATTGCAGGGTGGATTGTGGCGCTGGGCGCCGCATGGGTGTACACCCCGTTGTTCCTGATCGTGTTCGTGGAGACGGGCCTTGTGTTCTTCCCGTTTCTGCCGGGTGACTCGCTCCTGTTCGCGGCAGGCGTCTTCTCGGCTGACGGGGGCGGTCTGCACCTGTGGGCGACGCTTATCGTGTTCTACGCCGCCGCCATCTTGGGCAACACGTCCAACTACTGGATCGCCCGCTTCTTCGGTAAGCGCATCATCGACTCGGGGAAGATCAAGGCGCTCACGCCCGAGCGCATGGCGAAGCTCGACCACTTCTTCGAGCGCTACGGCGGGCTGACTATCGTGATCACGCGCTTCATGCCGTTCTTTCGCACGTTCGCCCCGTTCATCGCGGGCACCGGCCACATGAATTTTGGCAAGTTCACGCTGTTCAACGCGATTGGCGGCATTTCTTGGGTCTCTCTGTTCGTATTGGTGGGATACTTCTTCGGTGGCATTCCGTTTGTGCAAGAGCACTTCGAGATTATTGTTTTGGGCATCGTCGCGGTATCGGTGGCACCTGCGTTTATCGGTGCGGTGAAGGCTGCGATGAGCTCGAAGAAGGGCAACAAGCCCAAAAACGCCAAGCACGCGAAATAATGCCGCTCGGCTATCCGCGCGATGTCATCTCGAAGAAAATCTAGCAACCGAGCTTCTATCGATACGACGAACTCTTTCCGGGAGCGTCCGGCAACCCCGGGCGCTTCTTCTATAATGGAGCGAAATGAACCGGGCGCCTTGCGCGCCGCATACGAATGCGAAGGACTCGTGCGATGTCGGAAGCTTTATACCGCAAATATCGCCCCCAGACGTTTGAGGACGTGGTGGGCCAAGAGCATATCGAGCGCACCATCAAAAATGCCATTGAGCAGGACAAAGTAAGTCACGCATACCTGTTCTGCGGCCCGCGCGGCACGGGCAAGACGACCACTGCCCGCCTGCTTGCGAAGGCGCTTTTATGCGAGAAGGGTCCGACTGCCGACCCCGACGGAACGTGCGAGGACTGCCAGCTTATCGCCGCGGGAGAGCATCCCGACGTCTACGAGCTCGACGCGGCAAGCCGCACCGGCGTCGACAACGTCCGCGAGGAGATCATCAACCGCGTGCAGTTTGCGCCGACGCGCGGGCGTTACAAGGTCTACATCATCGACGAGGTTCACATGCTCTCGGTGGCGGCGTTCAACGCGCTGCTGAAGACGCTCGAGGAGCCGCCGAGTCATGTGGTGTTCATCCTGGCGACGACCGACCCGCAGAAGGTTCCCGAGACCATCCATTCCCGCTGCCAGCGATTCGATTTCCGCCGCATATCAGCCGAGGCCATGGTCGCGCGCTTGGGTGCGGTATGCGTGTCCGAAGGGGTCGAGTTCGAGGGCGAGGCGCTCGATTTGATCGCGCATCGCGCGGAAGGTGGCCTTCGCAACGCGCTTACCTCCCTCGAGCAGATTATCGCGTTCGGCGAGGGGAAAGTGACGCTTGCGGGCGCCGAGGCGATGCTCGGGTCGCTTGATTCGAGCGAGATGTCCGAAATCATGAATGCGGTCGGCACCCGCGATGCTGCAGCGTGCTTCCGCTGGACGGCACAATACGTGGAAACAGGCGCCGACCTGGCTCGATTCGTGGGCGATATGGCCGAACGCGTGCGCAACCTGTACGTGATGTCGCTTGTGGGCGCCGATGTGGCGCTGGAGGTGTCCGAGTCCGAGCGCCGAGAGCTCACAGGCGAGTTGCCGTTGTTCGGCCCCGATCGCTTGGCGCGCTTGCTCGGCGTTTTGGGCGATCTGTCGGCCGAGTTGAAGACGTCCACCAATCCTCGCCTGTCGTTCGAGATTGCGCTTACGCGCATGGTGCGGCCCGACAGCGACCTGACGCTCGAGGCGCTCGCCGAGCGCGTTGAGGCTCTCGAGTCGGGGTATTCCGCCTGTTCACGGGTGGTTGCTCCGGCCGCCGTCGCTGCTGCTGCTGCGACGGGTGCGTCGTCGAGCGCGGCGCCGGAGCCGAGCGCGCGAGCGCATCGGGAGACGGCGAGCTCGACGGGCACGGCGATGGGCCAGGCAGGCGGGCCGCTTGATTCCCGCCACGCCCGCACCGCAGCAGCCGAAAGGCCGACTTCGCAAGAGGTCGCCTCTCGGGAGGCGGGCTCTCCTGCTGGGGCCTTCCAGGCGTCGGCTGAGGCTGCTCCTGCCGTGAATGCAGCGACGACGACGGCAGCAGCTGAGGCGGCGCCCCGTGAGAACGCTGCTTCGACGGCTGCTGCGGTTGCCGGCGCTTCCGCAGCGTGCGGCACGATTCCCGCCGAGCTTGCGGCCACGCTGCGCAACGAGGCGGCGCTGCAGCGCATCTGGAGCTCGGCTATCGCTTCGCTCAAGAAGAGCAAGGCGGCCTACGGCGTGCTCTTCTTGAACACGAAGGCTGTGCTCGACGAGGGCCGCGGTATGCTCGTCATCGAGTTCCCCGTGGAGAACGCCTTCGCGTTCAACGCCGTGCAGAAGCCCGACGTGCAGGACGCCGTTTCTGCGGCGCTCGCGCAGTCGTGTGGTGCGGCGATCCCGTTCGCCTTCTCGAAGGGCCCTTCTCAGGGTGCAGGCGTGGCAACGGCCCCATCCGCTTCCTCGTCAGGGGCCTCTGCTCGACCGGCGACGCAGCAAGCGCAGCCTCGGGCGTCCCATGCTGAAAGACCAAGCGCCGCTCGCGAGGCCGCGGCTGCGGCGATGCGCGCGGTTCGGGAGCGAGAGGCGGCTGCAGCGTCTGTCGAACCTGCGCGCTCGACGGCTCGACAGCCCGCTTCATCTGCGAATACGCGTCAGGCAAGCCCGCAGGTACGCGAGCAGCAGATGCGGGGCGCCCAGAACGCGGGTGCGTTCGTTCCCGAGTCGGATCCCGTTCCGCTCGATGCGTACGGCGACGCTCCCTACGACGAGCCGGTCCCCTATGGTGACGAGGACGCGTTCGTCGGGGATGCTCCTGCGTATGCTGCTGCGCCGGCTTCCCCTGCGAAACGGCGGGGAGGCGGGGAAGCTCGCCGCTCGCCGGCCGCAGCTTCCTCCGTGCCTGACTTCAACCGCATGGCGCGCGAGGCGGCGGCGCGAATCTCGGGCGCGACGGGCCTTCCCCCCGAGCCGACCGACGCGAACACGTCGGCATCGATCGACGCGACCGGCCCGAATGGCGAGCCTTTGGGCAACGAGTTCGACTCGCCCGATGACCTGGCTGCCGTGCTCGCAGCGGGAGGTTTCGAGGGCTCGCGCGTCGAAGAAGTGAGAGAATAGCCCGACAGGTAAGACGGGTTTCGCCCCGACAACGCGTTTTCGCGCGGGGCGTCGATATGGAAAGAACACTACCAGGAGGAAAAATGGCGAAACGAGGCGGATTCCCCGGCGGCGGCATGGGCAACATGGGCGCTATGATGAAGCAGGCTCAGAAGATGCAGGCCGAGCTTGCGAAGGCGCAGGAGGAAGTGAAGACGATGTCGTTCGAGGCTACGGCCGGCGGCGGCATGGTGAAGGTCACGGCGCTCGGCGACAACACGATCCAGTCCATCGCGATCGACCCCGAGGCTGTCGACCCGGAGGACGTCGAGATGCTCGAGGACATGGTCCTCGCTGCGGTGAACGAAGCGCTTCGCGGCGTCTCCGACATGGCGGCCGCCCGTATGAGCGCGGCGACCGGCGGCATGAACATCCCCGGCTTGATGTAGGCGCTTTTCGTGAACTCCGCACCTGCGATTCAAAAGCTCCTCGATGAGCTCGAGCGCCTTCCTGGTGTCGGGCCGAAGTCCGCGCAACGCATGGCGTATTGGATCTTGAACACCGATCGCGCGACAGCGCTGCGCTTGGCTCAGTCGATCATCGAGGTGAAGGACACCGTGCATTTCTGCTCGCGGTGCTTCAACTATGCGGAAGGCGACGTGTGCGAGATCTGCGCGTCGACCAAGCGCGACAGCGGCATCATTTGCGTGGTGAGCGAGCCGCGCGACATTCCCCCCATCGAGCGCACGGGCGTTTTCGGGGGCGTGTACCATGTGCTCGGGGGTGCGCTGTCGCCCCTCGAGGGCATCGGCCCTGATGACTTGCATGTGGCCGAGCTTATGGCGCGATTGGGCAGCGAGGACGTGAGGGAAGTGGTGCTCGCGACCAATCCCAACGTCGAGGGGGAGACGACGGCGTCGTATCTTGCGCGGCTCATCAAGCCTTTGGGTGTGAAGGTGACGCGCTTGGCGAGCGGCTTGCCCGTCGGCGGCGATTTGGAGTTCGCCGACGAGGTGACGCTCGGCCGTGCCCTCGAGGCGAGGCGCGAGCTCTAGCGCTTAGGGGCGGCGTTTATCGGGCAAGGGTGGCAGGCGGTTCCGGCGATGACCCTTGATGGGCTGCAAATCGGGACACGGTTGCTTCGTGGGCCAAACTTCAGGTCCTCGAAATGGCAAAAAATAAAGGCTCGCGTTTGCGAGCCTTTATTTGCTTCGTCCAACAGTGAGGAACCTGTCCCCTCCAAAAACAGGATTCTCGCTGTTGCCGAAGTCCGAACTGCGTAGTAGGTCGTTGCATAGTATAGCATCATTTGGCCGAATGCGCGCGACTCTTTTCATCCCGCTTGAGTGATGCGCCTCACCTCGTGCGATTGCGCGATTGGTACCCCGCTCAGCCTCTGGGGATGGTGAAATCGAGCGAATAGGTCGAAGCGTGTGCACCTGCCAGGCGAGGTGCATACTCCTTGCTGCTCCCTTCAGTGATATACTTTCGCCTTACGGAATAAAGACGGGAGAATCTCAATGGTCAACGTGCCGAGCCCGGCAGTCTCGATCGTCGGGCGCCACAATTCGGGGAAAACGACCCTCATCGTGAAGCTTATCGAAGAGCTTGTTGCTCGGGGGCACGACGTGGGAAGTGTGAAACATCACAGCCACAAGGGCTTCGACATCGACTATCCAGGCAAGGACTCCTACCGCCATCGTGAGGCGGGCGCTTCGGAGACTGTCATCGCAGCGCCAGGGCAGATCGCCCGCATGAAGACGCTCAAGGGCGAGGCGGAATGCTCCGACATCGTGCGAAGCATGCCGGGCCACGACATCGTCGTCGTGGAGGGCTATCGCAAAAGCGGGTTGCCGACCATTGAGCTCATGCGTTCGGGCAACGAGGCGGACCAGCGCGTCGCCGAGGCGTTTGCCTTGGGCGCGGAGCGCGGCTGGGCGCTTGGGACCGACTTCACCCAGATTGCGAAATGCCTTTTCACGCCTGAAGGCGAGCGCATCGAGGGCGCGGAGGAGGCTTTGGACGACAACCTTCGCAACGACGGGGAATGCGCTGCGCAGGCGCCTGCGGACGAAGTTCTCGACGAGCTGGCGGCTGCGGCCGCGGCTGCGGAAGATGGCATCCACCCCGACCTCGTGCGCAAGATGCCCGGCGTGAACACCGTTGCCATCGTGACCGATATTCCTCGCGCAATCGAGGCTGCGGCGATTTACGGCATTCCCGCGTTCGATCTTAACGACACGATTGCCCTCGCTGATTTCGTGGAATCCCATTTCGTGCGCCCACGCGTGACGGTGGTCATCCAGGCAGGCGGCGAGAGCCGACGCATGGGCCGCAGCAAAGCGACCGTCCCGTTTTTGGGTCGTCCGCTCATCTGCCGTCTGATCGAGCGCTTAAGCCCTGTGGCTGACGACCTGGTCATCACGACCAACGAGCCCGACAACCTGACGTTCCTGCATCAGGAGTTTCCGCAGCTCAATATCCAACTTGTGTGCGATATCTTCTCAAGCCGCGGCGCGCTGCCGGGTCTGTACACCGCGCTCCAAGCGGCGCGCAACCCCTATGTCGCCATTGTGGCGTGCGATATGGTGTTCGCGTCGGGCGCTCTCGTGGTCGCCGAGGCGCTGTGCATGAACGAGACCGGGGCCGACGTGGTCGTTCCTGTGAACAAGCACGGTTTCGAGCCCTTCCACGCGATGTACCGTCGCATGGAGTGCCTGCCCGCTGTGCGCCGTGCGCTCGATCGCGGCGAGAAACGCGCGCAGTCGTTTTTCGGGGACGAGTCTGTGGTCGTCCATGAGTTTCCCCAGAGCAAAGTGCTTGAGGCGGAGCCGATGGGCGGCTGCTTCATCAACGCGAACACGCCTGATGAGCTGCATGCGCTCGAAGACATGGTGATGGAGGGCTAGCTTCTCCATCGAGGGGATGGCGCCTCGCCGCAGGTGCGGGGCCCGCGAAAGGCAGTGATCTTAGAATGCCGAACCTTTCTGACATAGCCGATGTTGCCGAGGCTCTCGGAGGCAAGTCGGTCCTCGTGGTCGAGAAACGTTGCGTGGCGGTGCGCAACCGCCATTCGACGTGCCGCAAATGCATCGAAGCGTGCGTTGCGGACGCGATCTCGGTCGGCGACAACAGTGTGAAGATAGATGCGGAGGCCTGCGTTTCCTGCGGCGCCTGTACGGTCGTCTGTCCCACCGAGGCGCTCGTTCCCGTCGAGCCTGCCGATGTTGAGCTCGCCAGCGCTGCTGCCTCGGCTACACGTGCGCTCGGCGGCAGCCTCTCCGTGTTCGCATGTGCCCGCATGGCTGCGCGCCGAGAGGGCGATCCCGACAAATACGTGTCCGTCCCCTGCCTTGCGCGCATGGAGGAAAGCCTCCTCTTGCAGCTTGCGTCCCACGGCGTGGGCGATGTGGTGCTCGTCGACGGAACGTGTTCGACCTGCAAGTTCGGCGGTACGAGCGAGGGCGTCACGGCGACGGTTGAGTCGGCGAACTCCCTGCTCGAGGCGCAGGGGTCGAGCGTCCGCGTTCGCCGCGCCTCGGAGTTTCCTCCCGAGGCGGTCGAGACGAGCGGGCGTAAGTCGTTCGCCGCGGCGCGCCGCGGGTTCTTCTCGCAGGCGGGCGGTATGGCGAAAGACGCCGTGAAGGTCGCGACGGAGAAGGCGCTCGACGAGACGCTCGGCAAGCAGAATGAGAAGAAGGAGTTGAACCTTCGCGAGCTGCTCCGCCCCGACAAAGATGGTGGGCTGCCGCAATTCGAGCCTTCGCGGCGAATGAACACGCTCGACGCGATGGACGCGATCGGTCAGAGCGTCGTTCCCGAAATCGAGACGCGCCTGTTCGGAAGCGTATCGATAGACGAGTCGAAGTGCCGCGCGTGCGGGATGTGCACCGTGTTCTGTCCGACGGGGGCACTTAAGAAAAGCGAGGAGAAGCCCGCTTCGGGAGAGGGCAGCTACTTGGAGTTCCAGCTGATGGAATGCGTGCAGTGCAATCTGTGCGCCGACACCTGCCTGCAGAAGTGCATCACGGTCTCCAATGTGATCGCCACTTCCGAGCTCTTCGACTTCGAGCCGCGGCTTATCCATCTTCCTGATCCTCCTGCTCGCGGAAGCCTGCTCTCGCGCCTGAAGTCGACGGGCCGATAACGCGCGCCGTCAGCGAGCGGCCCTTCCTGTGGTCGTATTATTTCGACCGCTTGCGCGATGGGCGGCTTTCTGTGGTATACTGACAACACTTTAGCGCAGTAAAGTGCAGTAGCACAAACAGGGAAGGGCACCGTGCGCGACGAGCGAACGCGGTGTGCGAAGGAAGGAATCTCATGAAGAAACTGAAGGTAATGGTAGCAGCGGTATGCGCCCTCGCCTTGGCGGCGTGCGTGCTGGCCGGTTGCTCCTCCAACACCGCTTCGAACGACAAGAAGGACGCGGCTGCGACCAGCTCGGACAAGACGACGCTCATCGTCGGCTTCGACCAGTCGTATCCGCCGTACGGCTTCGTCGGCAACGACGGCAACTTCACCGGCTTCGACCTCGACCTTGCTGCCGAGGTTGCCAGCCGCAACGGCTGGGACATCCAGCTCGAGCCCATCGATTGGGACGCGAAGGACACGCTCCTCAACTCTGGCGCCATTACCTGCATCTGGAACGGCTTCACCATGGAAGGCCGCGAGAACGACTACACCTTCTCCGATCCCTACATGCTGAATGCCCAAGTTGTCGTTGTGAAGAAGGGCAGCGGCATCGAGAGCCTCGCCGATCTTGCCGGCAAGAACGTTATCACGCAGACTGACTCTGCTGCTTACGATGTGCTCGCGGGCGACGAGGCGACTAAAGCCGACCTTAAAGCCACCTTCGCCTCGCTTGATACCATCGGCGATTACAACACCGCCTTCATGCAGCTCGAGTCCGGCGCCGTCGACGCTGTGGCCTGCGACCTCTCCATCGCGCAGTACCAGATGAGCGCCAAGCCCGATGCCTATGTCCAGCTTCCCGAGGACCTTTCCTCCGAGCACTACGCGGTCGGCGTGAAGAAGGGCAACACCGAGCTTGCCGATGCGATCACCAAGACGCTCAAGGAAATGAACGAGGACGGCACCATCGAGAAGCTGTGCGAGAAGTACGCGGAGTACGGTCTGTCCTACACGAACTGGATCCTCAAGTAGCCAGTCGATAAGTTAGTTTGCCTGCGGGCATAATTTCCCGCAGGCAGGTGAAAATCGCGGACGGGGCAACCTGTCCGCGATTCGTGTTGCAATAAGAAAGAGGTTGCCGTGGAAATTGGAACCATGCTTTCCATGCTCGGGCAAGGCTTCGTCGTAACCTTGCAGATATTCTTCCTGACGCTGGTGGGGTCGCTGCCGCTTGGCGTGGTGGTGGCGCTTGCGCGCATGAGCCGCGTGAAGCCGATTGCCTGGATCATGAAGTTCTACATTTCCGTCATGCGCGGAACCCCGCTCATGCTGCAGATGTTCTTCATTTACTTCGCTCCCTATTATATTTTCGGAATCCCCCTGAGCATGGAGTCGAAGTTCTCCGCAACGATCGTCGCGTTCATCATCAACTACGCGGCCTACTTCGCGGAAATCTACCGCAGCGGCATCCAGTCGATCCCGCGCGGACAGTACGAGGCCGCCGAGGTCTTGGGCTATTCGCGCCTCCAGACGTTTATGAAAATTGTGCTGCCCCAGGTCATCAAGAGGATTCTTCCCGCTATGGGCAACGAGATCATCACGTTGGTGAAAGACACGTCGCTCGCGTTCGCCATCGGCGTGGCGGAGATGTTCTCGACGGCGAAGGCGCTCGTCGCCTCGCAGGTGAGCATGCTGCCCTTCGTGTTCGCAGCGGTTTTCTACTGGGTATTCAATTTCGTCGTGGAAGTGGTTCTCGGGCGCGTCGAGAAGAAGATGGGTTATTACCACGATTAGCCGTTGGGAAGGTGAGGTTTGGCAATGCCTGAAGATAATGTGCTGGTAAAGCTCGAGCACGGTAAGAAGAGCTTTGGCGATGTCGCGGTGCTCAAAGATATCTCGCTCGAGGTTCGCAAAGGCGAGGTCGTCGCCATCATCGGCCCGTCGGGAGGCGGCAAGTCGACGCTTCTGCGATGCATGACGCTGCTCGAGACGCTCGATGCCGGATCGCTTTCCTACGGCGATCTGCCCGTGGCTATAGATAACGGGGCAGGGCATGCCGTCTATGGCGGCAAGGATGTGATGAAGCGGGCGAAATCGCGCTTTGGCCTGGTGTTTCAGAACTTCAATCTGTTCCCGCACTATTCGGTGATCAAAAACGTTACCGACGCGCCGGTCAGCGTGCAGAAGCGTCCGCGCGCAGAGGCGCTCGAGCGCGGGCGCGAGCTGCTCGCGAAGATGGGCCTCGCCGACAAGGAGGACATGGTTCCCTGCGAGCTTTCCGGCGGTCAGCAGCAGCGCGTCGCGATCGCCCGTGCGCTTGCGATGGATCCTGAGGTGCTTTTCTTCGACGAGCCGACGAGTGCGCTCGACCCCGAGCTCACGCGCGACGTGCTCAAAGTCATCCGCGACCTGGCTGCTGAGCGCATGACCATGGTCATCGTGACGCACGAGATGACTTTCGCCCGCGACGTGGCGGACCGCATCATCTTCATGGACGAGGGCCTGGTGGTTGAGGAAGGCCGCGCCATGGACGTGATCAACAACCCGCAGCAGGAGCGCACGCGCGCGTTCTTAAGCCAGTACCAGCAGGGATAGGGAAGTCGCGAGAGTGCCAGGCGCCCGCAAGCGGATTGAAGTTGCTTGCGGGCGCCGGCTGCTTGCAAGGCGCTGAGTGCTCGCGAGGCGTCGTGTGCGCACGAAGGTCGGGAGCGCACAAAAGGATAGCTCCCTGCGCCTTAGGGGGTACACCCAGAGGTGTATCTGCGTGGTGCAACGATGACGATTGCGCCACGTTTCAGGAGCTCTTCAGGATGGCGTGGTAAGGTTTGCTCAAGAACCCGATGCGGGCGAAGGAGCAAACAACATGAGCGATTACAACGAGAACAATCAGGGTGGATACGACCCTCAGTCAACCAGCCAATCGTTCGGCCAGGGGACGGGCGACGCGCCGACCCCCCCGAATTCTTACTATCATTACCAGGGCGCAGGCCCGGGTGGTGCGGCGGGGACGAATGCCACGGCGCCAGTCAACCCCGCGTCTCCCTATGCGCAGCCGGCGGGTGCGCACAACGCGCAGGCGTACGCTGCGAAGCAGGACGCAAAGCCCAAGAAGAGCCATTCGGGCGCGAAGACGTTTGGAATCGCGTTCGCGGGCGCTGCGCTTGCATGCGTGCTTGTGCTCGGCGGCGCCGGCGTTGTCAATACAGTGACGAGCGGCTCCCCGTCGGGCTCGACCACGGTGCTCGGCGGCACGTCTTCCGCATCCACGAGCGGCAGCGCCGACGAGAACGCGACGCTTGCGGAAAGCGTCTCGCAGAAGTGCCTTCCCTCCGTGGTGGCGATCGACGTGTACACCAACCAGCAGAGCGGCTACTACGGCTATAGCACGGGCAGCTCTCTGACCGAGACGTCCCTCGGCAGCGGCGTGGTGCTTTCCTCCGACGGCTACATCGTGACGAACTATCACGTCATCGAGGGTGCCGACGCCCTGAAGGTCACCATCGAGGGCGAGGAATACGACGCGGACATCATCGGCTCCGACCCCAGCTCCGACATCGCGGTCATCAAGGCGAAGAACGCTTCGGGGCTGACCGCAATGGAGCTGGGCGATTCCGACGATCTGACGGTGGGTGAGTGGGTCATGTCGATCGGCAGCCCCTTCGGCCTTGAGCAGTCGGTGGCGACGGGCATTGTGTCGGCTACGAATCGCTCGCAGATCATGGACAACTCTTCCGACTCGTACCAGTACGGCCAGCAGCAGTCGAGCACCACGACGGTCTACACCAACATGATTCAGACCGACGCCGCCATCAACCCCGGCAACTCCGGCGGCGCGCTCGTCGACAAGGACGGCAAGCTCATCGGCATCAACACGCTGATCACGTCGTATTCCGGCAACTACTCGGGCGTCGGGTTCGCCATCCCGGTGAACTATGCGGTCAACTTGGCGCAACAGATTATCGAGGGGAAGACGCCGACGCATGCGCAGCTGGGCGTGTCCCTGTCCACGATTAACGCGCAGACGGCCCAGCGCTATGGCTTCTCGGTGGATGAGGGCGCCTACATTGCGGCGGTGAGCAGCGGTTCCGGCGCTGACTCCGCAGGCCTAAAGGTGGGCGACATCGTGACCGCCTTCGATGGCAAGAAGGTCTCCTCCGCGAGTGATCTTATGCTCGCCGTGCGCTCGAAGAACCCGGGCGATACGGCCACCGTCACGATCAACCGCGACGGGCAGAGCCAAGACGTGCAGGTGACGCTGGGGTCGGACGAGAGCTCGCAGGCGAGCGCGGGCTCAAGCTCGGGGTCTAGCAGCTCGAACGGTTACGGGTCGAACGGCGGCACGCTTGAGGATCTTCTGCGCCAGTACGGTTACGGCGGCGGTTCCAAATCGAGCGGAACGAGCGCTGATGCGGGATCGGGCGCGATCGCCCAAGCTGCATAAGCGGGCAACGAGCAAATTGGCACGGTTTCGGCCGCGCGGGAGCAAACTCCGCGCGGCCTTTTTCGTTCGAGGTGACGGAAAAGGCGTGCAGTTACAGCTCCGAGGCTTTAGCTGCGCATCGATTCGGGTAAGATGATTCGAAATGGTTAAATCAAACGCAGAAAAAGGGGTTTCGATGGCCAACGAGTACCAGTACAAGCGTGTGCTTCTGAAGCTTTCCGGCGAGGCGCTCGCCGGCGATTTGGGTTACGGGATCGATCCGAAGGTGGTCGATGACCTGGCCGACGAAATCGCGGAAATCGTGCACGACGGTGTTCAGCTCGCTGTCGTCGTGGGCGGCGGCAACATCTTCCGCGGCGTTTCGGGCGCGACCGAGGGCATGGACCGCGCGCAGGCCGACTACATCGGCATGCTCGCCACGGTCATGAACGCGCTCGCCCTGCAAGATTCCTTCGAGCGCCACGGCGTGTTCTCGCGCGTGCAGAGCGCCATCAACATGCAGGAAGTTTCCGAGCCCTACATCAGGCGCCGCGCCATCCGCCACATGGAGAAGGGCCGCGTCGTCATTCTCGCCGCAGGTACCGGCAACCCGTACTTCACGACCGACACCACCGCTGCGCTGCGCGCGTGCGAGCTCGACGTCGATTGCCTCATGAAGGCCACGAAGGTCGACGGCGTCTACGACTCGGATCCCAAGGTCAACCCGGACGCGAAGCGCTTCGATTCCATCAGCTACATGGAGGTGCTCAACAAGGGCCTTCACGTGATGGATTCCACGGCGACGTCGCTTTGCATGGACAACAAGGTTCCTATGATCGTCTTCGACCTGACGGTGAAGGGGAACATTTCTCGCGCGCTCAAGGGCGAAGCGGTAGGAACCACGGTAGAATAACGGCAACGGCCAAGCGGGGGCGAGACCTTCGCGGGCATGCTATCGGCGGCGACGCCGCTCGAAGGGGACGAAAGGAGCTCAGATGAGCATTGACGACATTAAGGCGCAGGCCGAAGACCGCATGGGCAAGGCCCTCTCGGCGCTGCACGACAACTTCTCATCGGTGCGCACGGGGCGTGCGAACGCGATGGCGCTCGACCGCATCAAGGTGGACTACTACGGGGTTCCCACTCCCGTGAACCAGATGGCCGGCGTGAAGACGCCCGATGCCCACATGCTCGTCATCGAGCCGTGGGACAAGACGACGCTGAAGGCCATTGAGAAGGCGATTCTCGAGAGCGACCTGGGCGTGACGCCCTCCAACGACGGCACGGTTATCCGCCTGCCGTTCCCCGCGCTCACCGAGGAACGCCGCCGCGAGCTCGTCAAGCAGTGCAAGGCGTACTCCGAGGAGGCGCGCGTCGCCATTCGCAATATCCGTCGCGATGCGAACTCCGCGGTCGAGAAGTGCATCAAGGAAGACAGCCTGCCCGAAGACGAGCAGCGTCGCGCCGAAGGTGCCATCCAGAAGATCACCGACAAGTTCATCGCCGAGGTCGACGAGTCCTTCAAAAAGAAGGAAGCGGAGGTCATGGAAGTTTAGCCCCCTTTGATTCGAGGTCTTTTGAACAAACCGCTTGATATCATTTTCCCCAACCCGCCTTCGGGGCTTGCCCCCGAAGCGCTTGATGTTGCGCGCATTCCCGAGCACATCGCCGTCATCATGGACGGCAACGGCCGTTGGGCGAAAAAGCGCGCGCTCAACCGCCTGAAGGGTCACAAGGCGGGAATCGAGGCGGTGCGCGAGACCATCCGCTGCGCGAGCGACCTTGGCGTTCGCTATTTGACCATCTACTCGTTCTCGACCGAGAACTGGAAGCGCCCGCAAGAGGAAGTCGTCGGGCTTATGGACCTGTTCGCGAAAACGATGCTCGCCGAGGTGGACGGCCTTCATGAGGAGCACGTTCGCGTGAAGACGATAGGCGATCTGTCCCTTCTGCCCGACGAGACGCGCGAGGCGTTCGAGGAGGCGTGGGAGAAAACCAAGAACAACACGGGGATGACCCTGGTCGTTGCTGTGAATTACGGCTCGCGCCAGGAGATTCTCCGTGCGGTCAATCGCTGCGCCGAAGAGGCGGCCGCCCGCACCGCCGACGGGCTTGCCCCGAAAGAGATTTCCGCCGAAGATTTCGAGCGCGGGTTGTACACGTCGGGCATGCCCGATCCCGATTTGGTCATTCGGACGAGCGGGGAGGTTCGCCTGTCGAACTTCCTGCTGTGGCAGGTTGCCTATTCGGAGTTCGTCGTGACTGATGTGCTGTGGCCGGACTTCGACCGCTACGAGCTTTTGCGCTGTCTGCTCGAGTTTCAGGGGCGCGATCGCCGCTTTGGGGCGGTGAAGTAGCGTGGCCCGCAAGGATGCCGACACGCGAGATGCTGCGGAGGAGTGGAAGCGCTCGGCCGAGCGAAAGGCAAGCTTGAAGGCGGCGCGTGCAACCGATGAGGAAAGCGTAGGCCCGACCCGCTCGACCCGCATCAAGGATTTTGCGTACAAGAAGACGCCGCAAAAGCTGAAAAATGCAACTGACCTGCAGGTTCGTTTTCGCACAGGTGCGATTTACGTAATCTTGTGCATTGCATGCATCTTGGTAAGCGACATCTCGACGCTCGTTTTTTTGTGCGCGACGGCGGGAATTTGCGCCGGCGAGTTCTACTACATGCTGCGCGCCGATGCGAAGCTTCCCAACGAGATGCTCGGCATCATCGCCGCGATACTCTACCCCGTGAGCGTGTACTTCCTCGGTGTGGTCGGCGCGCTGTACGTGAGCATCGCGCTTCTGCTCTCGCTTATCGTTTGGTACGTGTTTTGGCTGCGTGCGCGCGTGCCCGATGTTGGCGTGAGCTTTTTCGGTGCGGCGTACACGGGCCTTCTCCTTTCTGGCATCGTTGTCGTGCGCACGGCGCTACCCGACCCGTGGGGCGGCGTGCTCGTCATCGGCATTTTCCTGAGCATCTGGGCGAACGATTCCTTCGCCTACCTGGTCGGAAGCAAAATCGGCAAGCATAAGATGGCTCCGCGCGTCAGCCCGAAGAAGAGCTGGGAGGGCTTTTTCGCGGGCATCCTCGGCTCGATGGTTATCTGGGGGCTGTTCACGTTGGTTCCCGGTTTGAACCTGAACCTTCCCGAGGCGCTCGGGTTTGGCCTGGTCTGCGGCCTTATGGGTGTGCTGGGTGATTTGGCCGAAAGCCGCATCAAGCGCAACTCCGGCTTCAAGGATTCCGGCACGATCATGCCAGGGCATGGCGGCCTCCTCGACAGGTGCGACTCGCTGTTCCTCGTTGCGGCGTCGTCGGCTATCCTTCTGGTGATCTCCGGGGCAATTCCCTTTAGCGTTTAAACGTCGCTTTTCAAGAAAGGTGCTTTCATGAGGCGTATCGTTGTTTTAGGATCGACGGGGTCGATCGGCACGCAAACGCTCGACGTGGTGCGTCAGCATTCCGATAAGCTTAAGGTCGTAGGCCTTGCCGTGAATACGCGCACTCAGGATATGCTTGCGCAGGCGAAGGAGTTCGGCGTCGGTCACCTTGCCGTGGGCAACGAAGATGCTGCTGCGGGCGAAGGCGCTTCGGAGCTTGCCGCGTTCGCGAAATCCTTTGGGGAAGATGGCTCGCTCGGTTTCGGGATGAATGCCGTGGTCGACCTCGTCCGATTGCCCGAGGTCGACGTGGTTGTGAACGCGCTTGTGGGTGCTGCGGGCTTGCGGGCAAGTTATGAGACGCTCAAGGCCGGCAAGGTCTTGGCGCTTGCGAACAAAGAGAGCCTTGTTGTCGGCGGCGACTTGATTATGCCGCTTGCGGCGCAGGTCGACGAGGCGCGCAGGGCATCGGGGGTTGCTCCCGCGGTGGGGCCTGCGGGCGCCCTCATGCCGATCGACTCCGAGCACGGGGCAATCTATCAGTGCCTGCTCGGCGAGAACGAGCGCGAGGTCGCCAAGCTGTGGGTCACCGCATCGGGCGGGCCGTTCCGCGGCCGCACGCGCGACGACTTGCGTGGCATCACGCCGGCTCAGGCTTTGAAGCATCCGACCTGGCACATGGGCGCCAAGATCTCGATAGACTCTTCTACGCTCATGAACAAGGGGCTCGAAGTCATCGAGGCGCACCACCTGTTCAACATGCCCTACGACAAGATTGAAGTCGTCGTGCAGCCGCAAAGCGCCATCCACTCCATGGTCGAATACACCGACGGCAGCGTGAAGGCGCATCTGGGGACGACCGACATGCGCATCCCCATCCAGTTCGCGCTGTCGTATCCTGATCGGTGGGAGGCTCCGGTCGCGCCGCTCGACTTCCGAACGCTGGGCTCTTTGGAATTCGCCGCCCCCGATGAGAAGACGTTCCGCTGCCTTGCGCTTGCGCGGCATGCGGGCTCGGTGGGAGGAACCCTTCCCTGCGTGATGAATGCGGCGAACGAGATCGCCGTCGCCGCCTTCCTGTCTGAGCGGGGAAGCTATCTGGGCATTGCGGAATGCGTCGAGGCCGTGATATCTGAACACGAATCGCAGGGCGTGCAGAAGGTGGAGAGCATTGAGCAGCTTCAGGCGCTGGACGCTTGGGCGCGTGCGGAAGCCGAGAAGCATATACGCTAACCTGGGATTTCACCGTCTTTTTCGGGAGGCCGACGGATTTTGCCGCCGGCCTCCCGTGTGTTTTGCTTCCTAGCGCCTCCCTGCCTTTCTCTTGCGGAGCGCAAGCGCTCCAGCTCCGATCCCGATCGCTCCTGCCGAGATCATGAGCGCGGGGATCATCTTCAGCGCGAAGCCCATAAGCTCATCGCCGGTTTTTCCCAGGCCCTTACCTTTTGTGGTGCTGCCGCCTGAACCGACGATGGGCTGCGCGCCTTCGTCGACGTTCACGATAGCGTGGGCGATGCGCGCGTCTTCGAGGCTGGGTGAGGTGAGCACCGCCCTGTTCGAGAACTTCGTTCCCGCCAGCGCTTCGTCGGCGATGTCGGCGGCGAAGGTAATCGTTGCAGTGCTTCCCTTTTCGAGCGTCCCGATGAACGCGGAGAACGTGTTGCCGTCGCTTTCGAGGGCGGCATCGACCGGCTTCCCGTCGATTGCGACCTGGATGCTGCCGAGGTCGATAGGGGCCCCGCTGGGCATCTTCGTATCCGCGACCAGCACGCTTTCGACCGCGCCGCCGACCGCCGTTGCCTCGATGGTGAAGCCGATCCGTTCGCCAACTGCCGCGTTTTCCCTATCGACGCTCTTCGTGAGCTCAATGTCGACTTTGGAGGCGGGCCGCTCGGTGACGACAACGCGCGCCGTGCTGTGAGGCCTATCGCTCAGCGTGGGCGATTCGATCGTCACGGTGTTTTCGACGGTCGACCCGGCAAGCGACCCCTCTTCGATAAGGGCCTCGTACTCGATGGAGACGTTCGACCCTGCATTCACCTTGCCGAGTTTCAAGGCGAACGACTGGGCGTCCTTACTTGCGAAGTCGGGTTCGATCCGTTTGCCGTCTACGGTCGCTACGAACGTGGCGTAGTCGATGGCGACCCCTTCGGGCATCCCCTCGTCCACGAGCAGCGCATCTTCGAGGTCTGTCTCGCCGACCTCGACCGATAGGGCGTAGGAAACCGTCTCTCCTGCAAAGACGGATTCTGCCGATGCCGTCTTCTCGATGCTGGCCGTGCCTGCGGGTCCGACGATGTCCACCACTGCCTGCGCGGTGCGCTCGCCCTCGAGGGTGGGCGAGGTGAGCGTCGCGCCGTTTACCACCTTGTGCCCGACAAGGCCCTTATCAGCGACGTTCGCCTTGAACGACACCACGGCAACATCGTCTTTCCCCATCGTGCCGAGCTCGATTGCGAACGAGCTCCCTTCCTGGTGCACGATGGGCTCCTCTATGGCCTTTCCGTTCACGATAGCGCTCAGGCTGGTGAGGTCGACCTCAATGCCCGAGGGGAGGCCGCTGTCGGTTATCATGGCGTCGCGCAGGGTCCCGTTGGTCGCGCGGGCTGTGATTGTGTACGTAAACGAATCTCCTACCTGCGCAGTCTCCGCGCTCGCCTCCTTATCAAGCGAGGCGTCCGCTAAAGGCTCGCCCACTTCGACGTCGTTTGCGGCGCTCGCTGCGGCGGCGTCGCTTGCTTTGGCTTGCGCGCGGTTGACGACATGCTCGGATGCGATGGGGAGTTTTGCCGAGTATTCCACTGTGAGGGTCTCGCCGTCGCGCAGATCGATGCCTGGTTGGAGAGAGAAGCCGAAGACGGTGCCGTCCTCGTTTTTCTCCAGCGTGACGTCGGGGTTGTCGATGGTTGCGCCGTCGGGTCCGGTCACCAAGAGGGACGAGGCGTCGATCGAGGCGAGTTCGTCGCTTTCGAAATGATCGGCGAAGGTAACGTTGTGCGCGGTCGAGCTCTCGCGGGTTTGGGCGACGGTGACGGTGTAGTGGGCGATATCTCCCGCCTCGTAGCGCTTCTCGTCGGAGGTCTTCGAGACCTGGAGCTGCGCATCCTTCACCGTAATCGACGCGTCGCCGCTTGTTTGCGTGTTGGGTTCGTCGGTTGCGGCAATCGCTATGTTGCCGACGGTCGATCCTGCGAGCGCGGCGTCGGCGATGGCGACGGTGTAGTCGACGGACACGGCCGTCTCGCCTTCCTCGCCAAGGGGGTTTGCCCCTTGCTCGGCCTTCTCGCCGAAGCGATAGAACGTGCGCTCGGGCGAGTTGCTGACGAGATTGCGATTCGTCTCTATCGTGAAAGAGGGCTTCTCCCCGTCGGTGCTAATCACGCAGCTGTCGGTGATGTCGTTGCCCTCGGAATCCCAAACCTTGATGCTGTCTTGCTGCAATTCAACTCCCTTCGCTTGCAAAAGGTCGGAAACGACCAGGTTGCGCCCGATTGTCCCCGGCGTGTTGTTCGTCACCTTCACGCGGAAGGCCACAAGGTCGCCAACGTTGCAGGTGCCCTGCGATGCGGTCTTCTCGACCTGCAAAGTTGGCTGGTTTATCCAGGTCAACGCACTGTCGCGCGCGTCGGTCGCATTGTCGGCGCTCACGGTCGCCGTGTTTTCGATCTCCCACCCCGCGATGGAGTCCTCGGGGTAGCACGTGCAGGTGATGGTGACGGGCATATGCGCGGGAAGGTGGCTTACGGTTGTTGCGAATCCGGTCCCCGCAGGCTTTGTCGAGCAGGTGATTTCCCGCTGCTCGAGCTGACTGGGGGTCGACCCTTCGGCTCCTACCGGATAGGAAATGCTCTCAGGGATGCCCGAGACGTCGACCGCGAGCTCGCCTGTGTCTGTCCGCCCGATTTTGAGCCCCTCGGGAAGGCTCTCGTCGCTTACGATTACGTTGTTCGCAACGGTGCCCTCCTTTGTGTTCTCGACGGTTATCGTGTATACGACCGCTCCCGCATCTTGCTCGGATGCTCCAATGAAGTGCTCGTAGCGATCGGCGGTCTTCTCGATGGAGAGGCTCGCCGTGTTCATCCAAACCTCGGCGGAATCGGACGCTTCCTCGCAGTTGTTCGCGCGGGCTGTGGCGATGTTCACCTGCTTGGTGCCGTTGCCTGCTTGGGTGGCGATCGCCGCGAAGCTTACGGTGAGCGCGTCCCCGTAGTTGAACTTGTCAAGCGAGCAGCTCCAACGGTTGCCCTCGACGCTCGGGGTGGGGAGGCTTTCAAGCCCTGTGACCTGCACCGTTTCGGGGATAAGCTCAAGCCCTTCGGGAAGGCTGTCGGAGAAGACGGCCTCGCGGCACTGGGCGTTTTTCTCGCTTTGTGAGAAGGAGGCGGTGAAGTGGACCACCTCGCCTTCTTCGTATTCGTAGGCGTCTGCGGTCTTGTCGACGGTGAGCCTCGGCGGGACGAGAGTCGTCTCGACGCTGTTGCTCGGATAGGTTCCCTTGTCATTGACGCGGGCGTAGGCGCTGTTCGACACGGAGAGCGCGCCGTCGGCGGGGTACTCGGTGAGCTCAGCCTTGAACTCGAAGCGGTACGTCTCGCCCTGCATGCGCATGGAATGCTGCAGATAGCTTTGCGAGAATGCGAATTTAACGGCGTTTCCGTCCCCGCTCTCGTCTCCTCGGCCTGCGTAGACTACCTCGCCCGCGTTCTCGATCAGCTGTCCCTCGCTGTCGGCAAGATAGCCGCTCCCGTCGACGTAGCGCATCTCGCGGGGAAGCACGTCGACAATCTCGAAGTCGGTGTAGGAGTAGCCGTTTCGGCAGGTCGCGCCACGCTCGTGCACGGGAACCTCGACGGTGTAGGTAACCACGTCGCCGATTGAGACCCCTTCGGTCTTGTCGGCGGTTTTGCGCACGTCGAGCTTGCCGTCCTCGACGATGTCATCGTTGGGGTTCGGTGCGGTGAGAAACTCGTTCGTCATGGCGAAAAACGATTGCGCCGTCGAGTTCGAGCCCCTCCAAGACGATACGAACGAGAGCTTAACGGGCGTTCCCTTCTGCGATCCAGTGGTGTCGAAATATGCTCCCACCAGGCCGAGCTTGTAGAGGGGGTCGTTCGGATCGGCGCTGATGGCGCCATGCTCGTCCTCGACGCCGCCGCACGGGTATTCGGGCGAGGAGACGATACTTTGCTCCTCGTCGATGGAGAGGAAGTCGTTCTTGTCGACAACTTGCGCAAGCGAGACGGCGCCCCCGAAGCCAAACTTCTGCCCCACATCAAGATCGATGCAGGTCATATGCCCTTTAACCTCAAAGGGGTCGTCGGTTCCCGCATAAAAGAACTCGACGCTCACTTCAAGGTCGGTCAGACCCACCGTGTAGAAATTCAGGTTCTCGATGAGCGACCCTGTGCGCTGGTAGCCGCTGTTCACGAACACGCCGGGCTGGAAGGTGTCGTAGTCGGCCCGCTCTTCGTACTCGTCCCAGCCAGATGCGCCGTTCGACATGACGGGCTCCACGTAATTCCAGTTGGAAAGCGTGACAACGGCGTCGACCTTGTCGTTGCCATAGCTTGCGCCGGTGTAGCGAAGCGCGAAGCTGCCCTTCGGTGTCGTGCGGTCGATGCGTGCCGCGAACCCGGAATCGTCGGGTGAGGCCAGCTCGTCGTAGTCCCGAGGATAGTACTGCTTGATATTCGGTTCGCTCGTGAACCCCCGCACGATCTCGACGTCGGTAAAGCTAATGCCCCAGTTGAACCCTTCCGGTGTGAACGAGTCCTCGGGGATGTACTCGATGGGAATCTTGCTCGCCGCCTGCGCGACGCCAGGCGTGCAAAGCGCAGCGCCAGGGGCGAGCCCGATTGCGAGGGCGAGTGCCAGAGCGATGTTGATTGCCTTATGTTTTACCTGTTCAATCGGCTGAGGAAGCCTCCTTGCGCTAGCCATAGGGGCCTCCTTGCGTGCCGAGTTCGAAAAGTTGGCTATTCATGGTGCTCCTTTCTCGCGAAATGCGCTCACTGCGCCGGGGATTCCGAGCATAGCGTCGCGTTCTGGCGGCGAGGACGCACCAACCTTGCCGTTTCATCGCGCGTTATCTGCACGGAGGTCCCCGAAAGTCGGTGGGCAATCCCTACAAACTCGGCTGAAACTGCACCGCGACTCGAATATCTCCAACGCAAATTCGGCATGCATTCGCGAAAACCTGGCAGGAAGTCGGCAACGATTCGGCAACAAAAGCCGCACAGGGGGTGTAGGTTTTCTGGGCTGGGCGCATCGGTCGGCGTGGCTTTCCTATAATGGGCGCTGAACGTGTTATTCGGCGACTCGCTTTCGCCCGCCTTGGATGCGAGGAGCTTGCTGCCCCGTACCCCTTCAAGCCTTCCGAGGAGTCGCTCGCATGGATATTGTCCTTATGATTCTGTACGTCTCGATCCTGCTCGGCTTCCTCGTGCTCATCCACGAGGGCGGGCATTATCTGGCGTCCCGCGCGTTCGGTGTGCGCGTGACCGAGTTCATGATCGGCTTTCCCGGGCCTGGCATCGGCTTCACCAAATGGGGCACGAAGTTCGGCGTGACCTGCGTTCCCCTTGGCGGCTACGCGAAGGTGTGCGGGATGGAGCCGGGCGAGATGAGCCCCCATCTGGAAAGCGTGCTCGCGGCGATATACCGCCGCGGGACGGCAAACATGGAAGACATCGCGCAGGATTGTGCCATCTCGAACGACGATGCTCTCGCCGCCCTCGATGAGCTGGTGGAGTGGGGAAGCATTCAGGGTCCTACGAAAAAGGACAAGTTCAACACCTACCGCGCGATGGCCACCCGTCCCACCAAGGGGCAGATCAAGCGCGCCGAGGCGGCGGGACAGCCGGTGCCTCTCGCCTATGAGCTGGGGCAACCTCGCCTGGTTGACGACCCTCACGCTCTCTTCGAAAGCGAATACAACCAGCAGTACCGAAGCCTTCCCTTCTGGAAGCGCACGGTCATCCTCCTTGCGGGAATCGCCGTGAATCTGCTGTTCGCCGTCCTGGTCTTCGTGGTGGTGTACTCCATCGTGGGCGTCGATATGACGAACTCGCAGACGGGCGAGGTCTCGCACATCACCATGTCGCCCTTGCGCTCGGTGGAAGTCGGCTTCGCCTACATCGGCGCGGTGGTCCAGATGGTGGTAAGCCTGTTCAATCCGCAAACGGCGGCTGATGTCGTGTCGAACTCGACGTCGGTGGTCGGCATCGCCGTCATGTCGAAAACCTACGCTGAGGCGGGGCTTCTCGAATTCGTCTTCTTCATGGCGATGCTCTCGGTTTCGCTCGGCATCATGAACCTGCTGCCGATCCCGCCTCTCGACGGTGGCCGCTTCGTCATCGAGATCTTCCAGAAGCTCACGCGCAAGAACGTGTCGACGCGCGCTCTGAGCTATATGAGCGCGGCGGGAATGATTCTCTTTCTGGGGTTCTTCGTCATCATGCTCAACCAGGACGTGCAGCGTTTCGTCTTCGGCAATTGGGGTTAGTCCGCGCGCCGCTCGCCCAAATGCTTGCCCACGCGCCGCAGGGAAACTTTCTTTCTTGCTAGGCTCTAGGGGAAAGAGGGAAACGGGCGAAAGGACGGCGAGGTGGCGAGCGAAGCTCCAATCGGCGTGATATTCGACTGTGACGGCACGCTTCTTGACAGCATGGGCGTGTGGCGCGAGATGGAAAGCGAGTTCGCGCATCGGGCGGGCGGCGAGCTGTCGCCGACCGACAAAGACCGGCTGACAACGATGACCACGCCCGAGGCGGGCGAGTTCTTCCACACGAAATTCGGGCTGGGCTCATCCCCCCAAGAGGTCGTGCGCATGGTGGGCGAGTACATGATGGAGTTCTACTCGACCCGCGCGACGGCGCGCCCAGGTGCGCTCGCGTTCGTCCGCGCCCTGTTCGAGCGCGGCATCAGGCTGTCGGTGGCCTCTTCCTCCCCGATGCCGTATTTGCTGGCAGGGCTTTCCCATACGGGGTTCCTTCCGATGCTCGATGCGGTGGTATCCGTCGATGACGTGGGGAAACCGAAGCGCGAACCCGCGGTATACGACCGTGCGCGCTCGCTTATGGGCACCGAGCTTTCCCATACCTGGGGTGTGGAAGATGCGCTGTATGCGGTCGGCACGCTCAAGCGGGCGGGGTACCATACGCTGGCGGTGTACGACTGCGATATGTCAGGAACCTATGCAGCGCTTTCCGCTTCTGCCGAGCGTGCGGTGCGCGATTTCCGCGACCTCGACCCTGACGAGTTCATCGAATTTGCCCGAATGGTTGCCATGCCGTAGGAAAACACGCGACTCCATTCCCTATAATGGACGGCAGTGTTCATAAGGCGGGCAGCGTTCGAAAAGGGAGCATCATGGCGCATGGGGAAAGGGAAGAGATGGTCGCGGCCGAGGGTGGCGCGATCGATGCCGCATGCGAGCCGAAGCCGAAGATGCCCCTGCTGCTGAAGGTGTTCGGCGTGCTGTGCATCGTGGGCGGGGCGGCCTCCATCCCGAGCGGTGCGCTTGCGGTCGTCGTCATCGTGCAGTTTTTGCGGTCGGGCGGCCTTGCCGAGGAGGCGCTCACGCCCCTTGCCGTGACGGTCGTTCTCGTTGTTGCCCAAGCGGCTATGTTGGTGCTGTTCATCCTGCTGGGCGTGCGTCTTCTCCGTAACAAGCGCCGTTATGCCGCGCTCACTGCCGAGGTCCTCATGGCGCTCGCGGCAGTGGCCTTCGTCTGCAATATTATGCTCAACGGCACCGATGTCCATATCGTGCCGACGCTGGTCATCCTCGTGCTTTTGTTCTTCGTGTCGGGTTATGTCGACCCGTCGCTTTCCGAGGAACGCGAACTGCAGCGCAAGCTCCGCGACATGGAGACGCGCGACCAGGCGGAAGAGGGAACGCTCGGCCTGGACTCGACGGGGCGCGGCTATATCGCGCTCAACTTCTTCAACGTGTTCTGGATTTTCGTGGTCTGCAGCGTGTTAGGCCTGGTCATCGAAGTAGTGTATCACTTCGTCATCGTCGTTCCCGGCGAGTACCAAGATCGCGCGGGTATGCTGTTCGGGCCGTTCTCGCCCATCTACGGCGTGGGCGCGGTGCTCATGACCATGGCGCTCAACCGCTTCCACGACAAGCCGGTGCCCGTGATCTTTTTGGTGAGCGCTGTGATTGGCGGCGCGTTTGAGTTCTTCGTCAGCTGGTTCATGGAAACCGCATTCGGCGCTGTGGCCTGGGATTATACGGGCACGTTCCTCTCGATCGATGGACGTACGAACGGCATGTTCATGGCGATGTGGGGCATGCTGGGCGTGCTGTGGATAAAGGCGCTCCTGCCGAAGATGCTCGATGTGGTGAACTTGATTCCCTGGAAGCTGCGCTATACCGTGACCGCGGTTGCCACGGCGCTCATGCTCGTGAACGCCATCATGACGCTGCAATCGCTTGATTGCTGGTACGGGCGGCTGTCGGGGCATGTTCCCGAAACGCCCATCGAACAGTTCTACGCCACGTATTTCGACAACGACTTCATGGCGAACCGGTTCGAGAGCATGACCATCAACCCCGACAGCGCGACGCGTGGGTCAGGGGCGCCGCCGGACAGTGCTCTCGGCTAGGGGTTATCCGGTCGCGCGCTGAGACGGCGCGGCTTTGGGTCGGTCCGGTTGTCTTTGCAGGAAAAAAGGCCGCTGCGGCACGGGAAGTGCTCAAGCGGCCTTTTTATGATGTGGTTTGTGAATGGGAGCGGTTTGCGATCGGGGGCTTCTACGTCCAGGGATCGCGCTCGAACAGGGGGTTTGTCTCCTGTCGGTCGGAATAGGGGTCGTAGCCGTCGTCGTCTTCGCTCTCCGCGCGGATGCAGGGGTCGCGATGCGCGGGGGCATGCTTGCGCGCTGCCTCGGCAAGAAGCTCCTCGGCGGTTTTTCGCGTCTTGCCCTGCTCGTCTTCCGAAACGCTATTCGCCATCTGCTGCCTCCTCGTGTCCAATCGCGTCAATTTCATACGGCGTCGTTTGGTACACATAGTAGTTCAGCCAGTTGGTGTAGAGCAACTGCGCGTGCGCGCGCCAGGTCGATTCCGCAGGCTGCGCGGGGTCGTCGTTGGGGTAGTAGTGCTTGGGCAGCGGCGCGTTCGGGTGGGTCTTCGAGTCGCGCTCGTATTCCACATTCAGGGTTTCGCGGTCGTATTCGGGGTGGCCGAACACGAAGAAATTGCGGCTGTCCGTGCTTTTCGCCATGTAGACGCCGGCCTCGTCCGACTCGGCGATGATTTCCAGGTTGGGGTTCGCCTCGATGTCCTCGGCTCGCACGTTGGTGTAGCGCGAATGGGGCGCTCGGAAGCGGTCGTCGAACCCGCGCACCCAGGGGGAAGACGGCTTCACGACGCGGTGCTCGAACACGCCGGTCGTCTTCTCGTCGAGCTCGTACTTCTCGACGCCGTAGCGGTAGTAGATGCCCGCCTGGGCTCCCCAGCAGATATGCAGGGTGGAGTGGACGTTCGTCTTCGACCAGTCCATGATGCGCGTGAGCTCTTCCCAATAATCGACGTCGTGGAAATCGAGCAGCTCGACGGGCGCGCCCGTGATGATGAGGCCGTCGAAGTGCTCGTCTTTCACGTCGTCGAAGGAGACGTAGAACGTTTCCAGGTGCTCTTCGGAGACGTTTTTCGCGACGTGGCTCTTCGTGCGGAGGAGCTCCACCTCGATCTGCAGCGGCGTGTTCGAGAGCTTTCGCAGGATCTGCGTCTCGGTGGTGATCTTGGTGGGCATGAGGTTCAGGAGCAGCACGCGCAAAGGGCGGATATCCTGGTGCAACGCGCGGTGCTCGGTCATGACGAAGATGTTCTCTTTTTCGAGTTGCGCGGTTGCCGGCAGCGAATCGGGAATCTTGATAGGCATGGCGCATCCTTCCGATTGATGGAAACTTCCTCGTTATCCTAGCAAAATATCAGTTCACCCGATTATATGAAGCAGTGATAACACATTATCGCGGAAATCGGGAAAGCGGGCGGCGCGAGTCGATTCCTGCACCCCCGATTTCCGAAGACTTTCTGCAGATGGCCATGAATAAGACGATTCAGGCTTGACTTCCCTTCGCCAAGCCAGGTAGACTGCAAAAGTTCGCTTTCAAAAGCCCCGTGAAAGCAGTAAAGGCAGAAGCGTTGTGCCAACGGAGTCCAGGCCTGAGGTATGCGCGTCGGCGTAGGAAACCGGCATCTGGCTGACCTGCACTTTTGAAAACAAACACCCGCTTGCGGTAACGCGCAAGCGCCCCTTGGAAGGGCCCTTCGGCTCGTTCAAGGAACAGAGTATCTATTGGAGGAAGCAAGTGAAGACGTATCATGCGAAGCCTGGCGAAGTCGAGCGCGAATGGCTTCTGATCGACGCAACCGATCAGGTTCTCGGCCGCGTGGCCACCAAGGCCGCACAGATTCTCAAGGGCAAGCACAAGCCGCAGTACACCCCGCATGTTGATACGGGCGACTTCGTGATCATCATTAACGCGGACAAGATTCGCGTTACCGGCACGAAGGCTGCAGCGAAAGAGTATTACCGCCACAGTGGTTTTCCCGGTGGTCTCAAGTCCGAAACCTTCACCGAAGCCATGGAGAAGCATCCTGAGCGCGTGATCGAGCATGCTGTCAAGGGCATGCTGCCGAAGAACACGCTGGGTCGTGCCCAGGGCATGAAGTTGAAGGTGTACGCTGGCCCTGAGCATCCCCATATGGCTCAGAAGCCCCGCGAGATCAAGATGGAGGGTTAATCATGGCAGGTGAAGCTCTGTATTACGGCACTGGCCGTCGTAAGAACGCCGTTGCTCGCGTGCGCCTCGTCCCGGGCACGGGCAAGGTGACCATCAATGGTCGCGAGGGTGCTGAGTACTTTGGCCGCGAGGCTCTTCTCGATTACGCGAAGACCCCGTTCAAGGTAACCGACACCATGGATCACTTCGACGTGATCGCTCGCATCAACGGTGGCGGCATCTCGGGTCAGGCCGGCGCTCTGCGTCACGGCATCTCCCGCGCTCTGCTCGACGCCGGCGACTATCGCGCCGAGCTCAAGAAGGCCGGCTACCTCACCCGCGACTCTCGTGTGGTCGAGCGTAAGAAGTACGGCCTGAAGAAGGCTCGTAAGCGTCCGCAGTTCTCGAAGCGCTAGTTTCTTCTGGAACATACACGGTTGCAAACCCCGTCGTTCATCCGAGCGGCGGGGTTTCTTTTTGCCATGGGAAAGGCGGGCTCGCGAGCGTTGGCGCTGTTGGCTGCCTCTTGTTTAAGGTACTCCTTGGAAAGAAGAAGCCCCGCAGCAAATGGGAGGCTGCAGGGCCGATTTGGGGGTGCGTTAAAAACGCAAGTCCACGATGAAACACACAAAATGTTACTAGTCAATACTCAATTCGAAAAGATTATGATTTGCGGTTGAAAAAATTTAGTGAGTGGTCAAAAAAGTACCCAAAAATGGTTGCATTAGGCTACTAATAACGGTATTCTGAATGCGTTTTTTAGGGGAACGGTTGCGGTGAAAAGGGGCACGGCGGCCATCAATTGGGAAAGGGGAATCTCAATGAATGCAGCACTCGATAAGATCATGGAGGCTCGCAAGTACGACGGCGTTGTCGTGAAGAATCAAAAAGCACCGCAGCCTTCAGGAAACCTGACGACTGCAGAGCATGACAAAGCGCGCGCTGGCTTGTTCCCGGCGCTCGTTGGCTCGGGCAAGTAGCGTTCTTTCTTTAGTAGCGAAGAGGCCTGATCGGTTGCAGGGGGCAGCTGATCAGGCCTCTTCGCTTTATACGCCTTGCTTGCCGTTGCGCCTTTTCCCGTTGCGCTACGTTGACTAGGAAAACGCAATGACGCTCCATTAAATTTGGCAACTAAAGGCTTGCATGCACCTTACTTGAACCAGGCGGAAAGTGGTCGCGCGGGAACATCCCACCCATCACGGGCAAGCTCTTTTCTCAGCCTGCGGACGTCGCGACGAAGGAAGTCGGGGTCGGTGGAGAGGTCGCGCCCGCGGGGATTTGCGCCCGCGTCAGTCCATACGACATTGCCGCAACCGGTCCCAAAGGGGATGGACGTTCCCGCGGCAAGTCTCATGATGCTTGCAAAGTATGCAGCTTGCCTGCGAGTGTAGGGAGTTTCATTCGCCATGGTCGTACCCGGCACTGCAGTAAGCACGCCTACCCCTGAGCAATAGGGTTTTTGGGATATTACTTCCAGCATGCGGTCGGCGATGTCTTCGAGGGGAATGCCTTGATATATCGGCTCAACCGCCGTCATGAGTGCGAGACCCGCTTTCTGCGCGGACGCGATTGTGGCGAGCCTCCGTTCAGGTGCGATGCCGGTGATGGTGCCCTCTCCAAGCCGATGGGCATGGTAGATCGCCTGGATTCCGGCGGCTTTTAACTGTTGTGCTTGGTTGAAGGTGATGTCTCCTATGTTCGCCATGAGGGGCATGTCGTTCGCGATGGCGCCTCGTACGGTTGCGACGATGCGCAGAAAATGCTCGAAATTATATGCCGCCGTCGCCATAAGGGAGATAAGGTGAACGCCCGCTTCATCGAAAACGCCTGCATAGTGCGTGATTTCGTCATCGGGAACCTCGGCTCGCCCCTTGCTTGAGTTGTTGCGCGCGGCGAGCGAGCAAAAGGCGCAGTTCTCGGGGCACGGCGTGGCATCGAGGCCTATTTGCGCGTAGATTTGACCAACGCCACCCGATGCGCGCCGTCCGAGCACCTCCGCTCCCCAGCGCACATACGCTGCCTCGGCGCTTTCGACGTCGATTCCCATGAGCATGAGCATCTCGTCGCGGCAAGGCGATTCCCCCTCGATTGCCCGGTCAACGATAGATTCCACGGATTTGTCGAGCATGGCAGTTCCTATTCGGGGACGCGCCCGCAGATGATGGCGCTTCCGCAAACGGAACCGACGTCGAAGCGAAGCGCGGTCTCAAGTGCCTCGGTGCGCCCTTTGCGTTCGGCCTTTTCTCGCAGCACGTCAATCGTGTAAACGGTTTTCGGCTCGATGTCGCAGTGCGAAAAGCCGCAAGCGGCCATCATCTCGCGATAACGGTCCGTCGGAGTGATGCCGCGGCGGCAGCCTGTAATGCGCGAGAGCGCCTCTTCGGCGCCTTGCGGAATGGGAGAGAAGGCTACGATGTCGGACACCACGAGCCGCCCGCCGGGGACTAGCACGCGCTTGGCCTCGGCAAACACGGCAGCTTTGTTCTTGCAAAGGTTGATGACGCAATTCGAGAGGACCACATCGACCGATGTGTCGGGCAAGGGAATCTGGTCGATCGAGCCTTCGACGAACTCGACGTTGCTGAGATTCGCTTCCGCAGCGTTCTTGCGGGCCAGCGCCACCATGTCGGGCGTCATATCGAGTCCGAATACGTGTCCTTCGGGGCCTACGAGTCGTGCAGCGATGAGGGCATCGATGCCGCCTCCACTTCCCAAGTCCAAAACGCGTTCTCCCGATTGCAGGTTCGCTTTCGCCACCGGATCGCCGCATCCGCGGCTTGCGGCAAGCGCGCTTTTCGGAAGCCCTGCGAGCGCTTCGCTCGCGTAGAGGAAAAACGCCTCGCCGGCGTGCGCGGGGTCGGGCTCGCAGCACTCGCATGCGCTCGGAGCAGCGCTTGCCGCACGGGCTACCTCGCCGTAGTGGCTGGCGATTTCCCGCGTCTTCGCGTTGCCTCCGGAGTGCTCAAGGGGAGAAGCTTTCGCGTCGCTTATGACAAGCTCGCTGACGGAAGCCTTGTTCTTCCTGCTCATCGGTACAACCTCCTGCATATTTCCACTGCTACGGCGAGCGCTTCGATGTCCTCGCAGGTGGTATGCACGGCGAAGCTTGCACGCCCGGTGCCCACCATGCCCGTCGATGCAGCAAGCGGCATGGCGCAATGCCCGCCCGATCGTATGGCGACGCCCATCATGCCGCACGCGCTGCCGATTTGCGCGGGCGCGGTGTTCGCAAGCGAGAACGACACGAGCCCTCCCGCGCCGTCCAGCTGCGTGTGGTCTCCCCAGATGGTGAGGCCTTCCACCCCATGGAGCGCGTGGACGGCGAACGGGGTCATGGCTTCGGCGTGCTCGAGCACGTGCTCCATGCCCAGCTTCTCCATGTACTCGATGGCGCCCGCCCAGCCGACTGCCTGCGCGATCGGAGGCGTTCCCACCTCGTATTGGATGGCCCCCTGGCGAAGGTAGTAGGAATCGACGGACGCATGCGAGATCGTGCCGCCGCCGATGGCTACGGGGTCCATCTCGTCGAATGCGTCTTTCCCGATGAACAGGCCGCCGATGCCGAGCGGTCCGTACATCTTGTGGGCGGAGAAAGCGGCGAAGTCGCAGCCGATTTCCTTTACGTTGAAGGGCAGATGGGGGAACGATTGCGCAGCGTCGAGCATGAATCGGGCGCCGGCCTGATGTGCTATGCGTGCCATGTTGGCCACGGGGTTCACGATGCCGAGAACGTTCGACACGTGGGCGACGCATACGAGTTTGGGGTGATGGTCAAGGAGGCGCTCGTATTCCCCAAGGTCAAGTCTGCCGTCGGGAAGCAGGGGAATGAAGTCGAGCGCGGCATTCCTGCGGCGCGCCAAAAGGAGCCACGGCAGAAGGTCGGAGTGGTGCTCGGAAAGCGCGACGACGATATGGTCGCCTTCGCTCACGTTGAAATCGCCCCACGAGTGCGCCACCAGATTGCATGATGCAGACGCGTTCATGGTGTAGACGGTCTGGCGGCGCTCGGCGCCAATGAAGTCCTCAAGCACTTTTCGGGCGTCGTTGAGGGAGCCTGTTGCCTTTGCGGAAAGCTCGTAGCCGCCGCGGTAGACGTTCGCGTTCTCGTGCTCGTTGAAGTTCGCCTCCGCCTGAAGCGCGCGGAAGCAACGCTGCGTCGTGGCGGCGGAGTCCAAGTAGGCGAGCGTGTTTTTCTGCTTGCGATCGTTGAGCAGCGGGAAGTCCTCGCGGTTGCGCCATGCCCAGGCGTCCGCCCAGGTGAGCTTGGCTTGCTCGTCATGGGGAAGCTGGTTGCGCCAGGCATCCATGCGCGAGACGACTTCGCGCGCGATTTCAATGAGCTCCTCGTCGGCGGGCGAGCGCTTGGGGACGTCTTTCTGTGAGGTTGGGGAAGCCTTGGGGGCCTCCGGTCGCTCAGACAGTCCTCGCTGCGCTGCGGAACTCACTTTGCGGAGGCCCCCAAGGCTTCCCTCGAGCTGGGGTCCCTTCCGCCGTTCCGACAGTCCTCGCTGCACCGATGGGCTCACCTGGCGGAGGTTCCCGAAAGCTCCTTCGGCCCGCAGGTCGATCCCGCCCATCTCTTTTCGCGCAATCTGAACCGCTTCGCGCGCGGAAAGTGTGCGGCCCTTTTCGAAGGTAGTCAGCTTTTCGGGCACGATGGCGTTCGCCGCGAGCGTTTCCTCCCCGAAGACCACGTCTTTCAGCGCGATGCGCGGCAGCGGGCGATCGGTGCCGTTCGGGTCGAGCTTGCACAGCCCGCTCGCGTCGAGGTTCTCCAAGAAACGGCGCGAGATGAGCATCGGCGTGCGGCGATACCACTGGATCCACGATGCGACGACGTCGAGCGTGGGGTCGTCGCGGAAGGTGCGGCAAACTTCAAGTAAATGAGCGGGCGTGATGCGAACCTGATCGCAGCCGAGCAACATGACGGAGTCGGTGTCGGGATTGCTCTCGAGCGCGCGCACCGCGTAATCGAGCACGCCTTTGGGCACGTCGTACAAGGTGAACCCGCAGGCGTCGATGGTGGCCTGGTAGGCTGCATCGGCGTCGAAGGGGATGAATTCGACTTCCCTGCCCGATTGGTGGGGCGTGTTCTCTTTTCTAGCGGCGGCGATGTCGCTAGAGACCACCTCCTCAAGTGCGCGGTGCTCCTCGGGCGCGCCTCCCGCAAGCACGTAGACGCGTGCGAACCTCGCCTCAAGCGCGCGTGCCGCGACAATCGCCGTTACGGTCGTTCCTCTAAAGCGCTGCAAGGGGCGGGGCGTCTTCTTCTCACCGTTTTCGGGGTCCTCGCAGATCACGGGCTTTTCGTCCTCGCTCTCGAAGGTGACCTTCAGCGGTGTTGCCCCGAAATCGGTCGCGAGCACAAGGGCGATGGTTTTTCCGCATGCGCGTGCGAGCTCGGTTTCACTGGGGGTGGGATGGCTCACGGGCCCTCGCATGGGCTGGTGTTCGGATCGATTGTTCGCTTGTTTCATTGTTTCGCCCTCCGAGTCATCGATGGTGCAACATGCTAAGTATAGGACATTGTCTAGTAATATGTGTCGCGCATGTACGTGTGATACGAGGGCGAATGGCGCGAGTGGGACGAGTGCGAACGATGCAAGCGGTGCCTCGTGGACGCGCAAATTATTTTTGGTTGAAAGCGGCGCTCTTCGGGACAAGTCGGTTTTTGTGCCCGAGTTGATCGAAGTCGAAATCCTCCTTCTTCCTCCAGGTTCGCTGTCATATAGTGGTTCTAGTCTTATAATGGACGAATTGCAGTAGTGCTTCTATCGATCGGAGAGGGTCATGGACCAAAAAATCACCGGGATCATCGCTCGCGCCCAGGAGGGGAAGGCACCGGCGTACGAGGAGGTCATGGAGCTGCTCGCGCTCGACGAGGCCTCGCCCGAGGCGACGGCGGTGCGCGGGGCGGCCAACGACCTCGTGCGCGCGAAGACGGGCAACGCCTGCGCTATGTGGGGACAAATCGGCATCGACGTGTACCCGTGCGAGGCGGACTGCCAATTCTGCTCGTTCGCCAAATCGACCACTTGCTTTACCGAGCATGTGACCATGTCCGTTGAGGAAGTCGTCAAGCGTGCGAAGGAATTTACCAAAGGCGGTGATCTGTACGGTCTGTGGCTCATGTGCATGAACAGCTACGATGAGGATTATTTCTTGGAGGTCGTGAAGGCCGTTCGCGCTGCCATCCCGCCCCAAACGATGTTGTTCTCCAACATCGGCGATACCGACGTCGAGTATTTCGAGAAGCTTAAAGCTGCTGGTCTCGACGGCGCGTACCACGTGAAGCGCATCGGCGAAGGAGAGCTCACCAAAATCGCTCCTGAGCGCCGCGAAGCGACCATTGCCGCAGCTCACGAGGCTGGTCTGCAAGTTCAGGATTGCTGTGAGCCCATCGGTGCCGAGACGCCCAACGAGGCGATCGCTACGCGCCTGTTCGAAATCAAGCAGCGCGACGACGATTACGGCGTCTACAACGGCTCGGGCGTCATGAAGCGCAACTCGGTGCCCGGCACGCGCTATGAGGGCCTGCAAAACGAGATTACCGACATGCGCCTTGCGCTCATCGGAGCAATCCAAGTGTTTGTGATGGTTGAGCAGTCGAAGATGCCCTGGTTCGCCATTCATGAGCCTAACTCCGTGAGCTTGCTTTCCGGCGGCAACAGCATTTGCGCGGAAACGGGCTTCAACCCGCGTGACACGGCCGAGGACACCGCCGGCAATCACGGGCTCGACGTGCCTGCTGTGCGTCAGATGTTCTACCAGGCGGGATTCCGCACGCTCGTGCGCGGTGACGGAACCCGCATCGAGCTCACGCCCGAGTATATGGAAGCGAAACTCGCCGAGTAGAAACGGAAAGCCCTCTCGCAAGGGCGCCGTCGAGGAATCGCCCTTGCGGGAGGGCTTGAAAGAGAGAGGACGGCAACGCAATGAAACGAGAGATCGCCGGGATCATCGCTCGCGCCCAGGAGGGGAAGGCGCCGACGTACGAGGAAGTCATGGAGCTGCTCGCGCTCGACGAGGCCTCGCCCGAGGCGACGGCGGTGCGCGGGGCGGCCAACGACCTCGTGCGCGCGAAGACGGGCAACGCCGCCGTGCTGCTCGGACAGATCGGCGTCGACGTGTACCCGTGCGAGGCGGACTGCCAATTCTGCAGCTTCGGCAAGAGCCACACCTGCTTCACCGAGCACGTGACCATGCCCATCGACGAGGTCGTCAAGCGCGCGAAGGAGTTCACCAAGGGCGGCGATCTGTACGCGCTCTATTTGATGACCATGCACTCGTTCGACAAGCAGTACTTCCTCGATTGCGTGCGCGCCGTGCGCGCTGCCGTTCCCGCGAGCACGCGGCTGGTCTCCAACATCGGCGACACCGACAGGGAATACTTCGAGCAGTTGAAGGCGGCGGGCCTAAATGCCATCTACCATGTGAAGCGCTTAGGTGAAGGCGAGCTCACGAAAATTTCGCCCGACCGTCGCGAGGCAACCATCCGTGCAGCTCACGAGGCGGGTCTTTCCATCCAGGACTGCTGCGAGCCCATCGGCGCCGAAACGCCCAACGAGGCGATCGCCACGCGCTTGTTCGAGATTCAGGCCCGCGGGCGCGAGATGGGGTTGCACGATTGCGCGGGCGTCATGAAGCGCAACTCGGTGCCTGGCACGCGCTATGAGGGCCTCGCCAACGAGATCACCGACATGCGCCTCGCGCTCATCGGGGCGATCGAGACTTTTGTCATGGTCGATCAGGACGACTTCCCCTGGATGGCCGTGCACGAGCCCAACACGGTGAGCCTTATGAGCGGCGCGAACACCATCTGGGCGGAAACGGGCTTCAACCCGCGCGACACCGCCGAGGACACCTCCGCTGGGCGTGGGCTCGACGTGCCTGCCGTGCGTCAGATGTTCTACCAGGCGGGATTCCGCATGCTCGTGCGGGGGGACGGCTCGCGCGTTGATTTGACGCCTGAATACATGGAGGCGAAGCTCGCCGAGTAGGGAATGCGGGCACGGACGTGTGAAGCTCGTGCGAGGCCCGCGCAAAGACTGGCGTCTAGAAATATCGGGCGGGCGCGTGTCCGCCCGACGGCTATTCACTGAGAGAGGGATGAATGGACAAAAAAATCGAAGAGATCATCTCCCGCGCGTGGGAAGGTAAGGCACCTACCTACGAAGAGGTTGTGGAAATGCTGGAGTGTGACGAGGCGAGCCCGGAGGCAACGGCTATCCGCGGCGCGGCCGATGGCATCCAGCGCGAGAAGACGGGCAATGCGGCGACTATCTGGGGGCAGATTGGAATCGAAGTCTACCCGTGCGAGGCGGACTGCCAGTTCTGCAGCTTCGGCAAGAGCCACACCTGCTTTACCGACCACGTCGTTATGCCTGTTGACGAGGTTGTTCGCCGTGCGGTCGAGTTCGCGAAGGGGGGTGACTTGTACGGGCTTTACCTTATGACGATGAACACGTTCGACGAGGATCACTACCTCGAGTGCGTGAAGGCCGTGCGCGCAGCCATTCCCACTGACGTGCGCCTTATTTCCAATATCGGCGACACGACGGAAAAATTCTTTAGGAAGCTCAAGGATGCGGGCGTGTCCGCCGTCTATCATGTCAAGCGCCTGGGCGAGGGTTGCCTCACCAAGATCACGCCCGAACGCCGCGAGCAGACCATCCACGCTGCGCATGCTGCCGGCCTTAAGGTGGAGGAATGCTGCGAGCCGGTCGGTGCGGAGACGCCGGTCGAGGACATTGCGACGCGGTTGATGGAAATTCGCCAGCGCGATGAGGACTTCGGCGGACTCGACACCACGGGCGTCATGAAACGCACGAGCGTTCCCGGCACGCGCTACGAGGGGCTGGAAAACGAGATCACCAACCTGCGCATGGCTCAGATGAACGCAATCGAGACGCTGCTCATGTGCGATCGTCCGCATGCTATTCACATGGGCCATCACGAGGCCAACCTAATCAGCCTTGTCAGCGGGTCGAACTGCGTTACCGCAGAGACGGGTTTCAACCCGCGCGACACTGCCGAGGACACCTCCGCCGCCCGCGGCCTGGACGTTCCCGCGGTGCGCGAGCTTTACTACCAGGCGGGATTTCGTCGTCTGATGAAGGGCGACGGCAGCTATGTCGATTTGACCCCTGAATATATGGAAGCGAAGCTTTCCGAGTAAGAGACGCGATGCGCGGGGGCGCAGGGTGCGACGCGCGGGGCGCGAAAGGGGAAGGTTGGCGACGGGGGTTGTCCCAGATGGGAGGCCTCCGCCGTTTTTACGCCTCGAGTTGCGCCAGGCGCTCGGCGAGGCGCTCGGCGCGTGCGTCGAGCATGAGCGTCTCGCTGTGGTTGTAGTAGGCGTCGCAGCCGTGCTTCGCGATGAAGGCGGAAAGCGTCTTGTTCATAGTCATCTCGTTGAGCGCCACCGTCATCTCGTTGCCTTCACCCCAGGCTGCATCCATGAAATCGAGGGCGGAGGTGAGCTCGGTCTCGATTATCGCCCCTTGCCGCTTGTGCTCGCCGAGCCTCTCGTTGAAGCTCGCGGCAATATCCCTCAAGCTCGCGCCGCCGCCCCCGAGCTTCGCCGCCCATGCCCGCAAGCTCTCGATCGCGCCGTGCTCGACGCTGCGGGCGAGCACGTCATTTCGGTAGCGCGCGGCGTCCGCTTCGAGTCTGCTCGCGTGCTCATCGGCTTCGCGTGAGAGCGTAGCTGCGGGGTCGGGTTCCTCCTTGGCTCGAACAAGTGCCGCTCGAAGCTCGGCAAGCTCGTGCTCCTGCTCGACGTCGCTTTCCGCATGGGCGGCGAGCGTGTCGATCAAAAGGCCGGCCAAGGCGGCTCGCTCGTCGAACCCGGCGTGCGCCGCCTTCTCGCGCAAAGACTCATCGGCTTTGCCGCCAAGGATGTCCTCGATGCGGTAGTCGGCGCTGTAGCTGCTGAAAAGACGCAGGTAAACGTAGAAATCCGAAGCGATCGACGCCGTTTGCAGGTATTGGCTCACCAGCTCGTCGTCGATTTCCAAGCCGTTTTTCTCGTACAGGCGCATCATGTTCGAGAGGTCCATCCAGGCGCGCGCGGTGACAAACTCGCGGCTTCGCCCCTTGGCCTCCATGTAATAGAAGCAGTCGGGGCGCATATCAAGGAAGCTAACGACCGCCGGATGCGCCCCGCACGCCATGGCGTACTCGCGCCATGCGGCAAGGTCGGGTTCCACCTCTATGCGCTTTACACGGTCCATCGTCACGACGTCGAATTGGCGCGCGCTCTTGTTGTATTCGAGCGGATTGCCGGCGCTGACGACTACCCAACCGTCGGGGACGCGGTGGTTGCCGAGCATCTTGCTCTGCAGGAAACGAAGCATCATGGGCATGAGCGTCTCGCTTACGCAGTTGATCTCGTCGAGGAACAGGATGCCCTCCTTGCGTCCCGTCTTCTCGATGCTCTCGTAGATGCTTGCGATGATTTCGCTCATCGTGTATTCCGAGATGTCGACGTCGCGCTCGCCGTAGCGGCGTTTCGTGATGAACGGCAGGCCCATGGCCGACTGGCGCGTGTGATGCGTCATAGAGTAGTCCACAAGCCCTAAGTCGAGCTCCGCCGCAACCTGCGCCATGATCGCGGTCTTGCCGATGCCAGGCGCCCCCAGAAGGAAAATCGGGCGCTGCGTCTCGATAGGCATCACGTACTCGCCGAAGGCGTCTTTGGTGAGGTACGCGACGCAAGTTTTTTTGACCTGCTCTTTTGCCTGCTTGATGTTCATCTATCGCTCGCTTTCGCTCGTAAGCTCGTCGGAATAGGTTAGTACCCTTGTTGCCCATGCGGGGCATGAGCCCGCCTCGTCGACAAAGACGAAGGCTGTATCCCACGGCGGCGCCTGGTCGGGGAAGGTTCCCTGCCCGTCCGTGAAGTAGATGAGCGCTTCCCAGTTTGCCACCGTGCCGTCGTCGGTCATGCGATCCATCAGCTCGAACACGGGGCGGAAGTCCGTGCCTCCGAAGCCCTTGAGTTCGAGCGAGGAAAGCCAATCGGCGACGTCGTCGCGCGTGCGCAGAAGGCGGGTGTTCTGCACCTGCGAATCGCATTGCACCATCCAGATGCGCGCCTCGTCGCCCACCGACGCGCTCTCCAAAAGCATCCCGCACGCCTTTGACGCGAAGGCCTCCACAAGCGGCCCGCTGCAGCTGCCGGATGTGTCGATGGTGATGCAGAAGTCCCTGATCTGGGGTGTCTCGCGGTATTCCAGGGGTTCTACCAGTGCGATCCCGTCCAACTCGCGCAGGCCGTAGCTGTAGTAGATGTAGTCGAACTCCTCGTCGTCGAGCGTCATGCTCTCGTGCGGCGCGGCGTAGATCTGCAGCAGCTCTTCTAAGCTCATCGTGCTTGCATGGGCGCCGCGAAGCTGGCTTGTGAGGGTGCTCGGCGCGGTGTCGTGCTCGCGCTGCATGTCCATCTCCGTTGCGATGGCGATCTCCTCCCAGCGCTGCTTGAGCTCGTGCTGCGCGTTGCTCTCTGTCTGCGATTGGTCGGGTTCGAGACCCTCGGGCTTTTCGAACCACAGCTCGTGGCTGTCCATGCCGATGGCGATTTCCAGCTTGGCGAGCTCCTCCTGGCTTAGGCCCTCGCGCACAAGCAGCGCGTAGAACGCCTGCGCAGTCGGCTGCTCGACGCGGTGTGCCCATTCGGAGATGCGGCAGTCGCGCTCGTCGTCTTTGTAGGTGATCGCGTCGCATTCCAGCTGGCCGAGAACGCAGCCGACCGACAGATCGCAGGCAACGCTCCAGGTGAGCGGGTCGATGTCGGCGCGTGGGAAGGGGTGGCGCAACAGGCAGTGCGCGATCATATGCAGGTAGGCGCGCGTGATGACCTGCCGCGCACCCTTGAAGTTGTTCAGAACGAAGGCGGGGGAGAAGAGCGCTTCGTGTCCGTCGGTCATGCATCCGCCGCGGTCCATCTGGATGCGGTGCGGCAGGCGCGCGAGCGGACGGTTCGTGAACTTGATGCTCGTGAGCAGGGCGTCGCGGCAAAGCGCGACAATGTTGTCGGCGAGCGATGCCGCCTCGTCGAGCAGCTCGGAGGGATGCGCGTTTTGGGCCATGCTAGAACTCCAGCAGGTCGAGCTCGTCTGCGGCGGAAGAAACGTTTTGCGCCGCGCGCATGATGAGCGCGGCTCCCTGCGCGTTGTTCGCCCCCTGCGCGGCGGCAAGGGCGTCGTCAAGCCAGGATTGTTCCAAGTTTTCCCAGGTGAGCACAGTGGAAAGACCGGGAAGGGCGCTCGTTCCTGCCGCGGCGAGCGTCGCAAGTAGGCTCGCTGTGCAGTCGCACGCCTCGGTGCAACTGCGGCATGCGATCTCCGAGAGCTTGCAGGCGAACTCCGGCTGGCGCCCGTACGATCCCCACCAGCTGCGATGGATGGAACAGGGGTGCCCCTCCGTGCGCTCGAAGATGAGCGAGAGCGTCTCTAAGGTGCGCTGCGGCGTGGCGAGCCGCGCCCAGAGGTCCTTCTCGCTCGCGGCGAGATCGCTTCTGTTTTTCCGCAAATCTTCCGGGACGTCGTCGCGCATGCCGTCGGAGAGTCGCGCGCCCCCCGCGGCCAAGGCGCGCGCGAGCTTGGGCTTGTCGCTTCGCAGGGCGAGCGAGAGCAGCTCGGCCTTGTCGTTTGCGGAAAGCAGCCCGTGCGCGAGCAGCTGCTCGATAGGTCCAAGCGACGCGTCACTTTCCACGACGGGAAGATAGTAGCTTCGCTGGGCTTTGCAATAGCGATAGTCCTCCAGGAAACCAAGCAAGCCGCGCATGCTTTTCGCCTGTTCAATAGCTCGCTTTGCCGCCTTATCATCGGTGACGGCGAGGTGGAAGCCGAGTCGCCCCATAAGAAGGGACGCATCCGCCATGCCCGAGGAGACAGCCGTGCTGAAGCAGCGCCCGGTGAACTCGACGAGTCCCGCCCGGGGGCCTTCGAGCCAGTCGACCACGGCGCGCTCATCGCCCGCTTCCACGAGCGCAGAGAGCTCTTTTTCTGCTTCGATTGCCGTATCGTGCGGCACAGGCATCCTCCTTCAAGCGCCTTTCGCCAACATGATACCCCTGCTGTCTATAGGCTATTGTCTAATATGGGATTCCGTCTTAATATCAACTAAGTTCGGTTTGAATCAATCGAGGGGGTTTCCATGCCTTTGCCAAGCGTTGACGAAGAGGTCTTGCGCATCGCCGATTACTGCATGGACGGCAAAACGCTCACGCATAAGGACGCAGTTTACCTGTGCGATGTCGAGCCCTTCACGCCTGAGGATCATATTTTGAACTACGTCGCGCGTGAGCGTCATTTCAAAACCGCGAACGGCATCGCCGAGGTGCACGGGCAGATCGGCATGGACGCGAATCCCTGCCCAGCCAACTGCGAGTTCTGTTCGTTCGCCGTTGGCAACGAGGCGCGTCCGAACGGCCGTCATGAGATGCCGATCGAGACGGTGCTCCACTACGCGCACGACTATTACGACAACGGCGCGAACGTCTTGACGCTCATGATCACCGTCGACTACGACTTCGAGAAATTCCTGCGCTTCATCGAGGCTGCGCACAAGGAGCTGCCGGACTTCCCCATCATGGCGAACATGGGCGACTTCGACCTCTCCATGGCGCGCGAGCTTAAGGCCGCAGGTGCGGGGAGCGTCTACCATGCCATTCGCATGGGGGAGGGCGAGATTAACAACTTGAGCGTTGATGCGCGCGTGAAGACGATCGAGGCGGCGCATGAAGCGGGCCTTAAGGTTTCCACGTGCACCGAACTCATCCGTCCAGGGCTTCGGGCCGAGGACATCGTCGCCGCGCTTGAGCGGGAGGTATCGCTTGAGCCCGAGTCGGGCTTTGCGGGCGGGTTTATCGCCGTTCCCGGCACGAAGATGTTCGATGCGCCGCGCTACAGCTGGTCGAAGATCGGTGTGTTCGGCAATATCCTCCGCCTTCTGACGCCCGAAGGGAAGATGCCCTTCGGCAGCGGCAACCATAGCTGGGCCGAAGTTGGGACAAACCCACGCGACGACAAAAACGAAACTGAGAGGGGAGGCCTTGGCCCCGATCTCCTAAAAAGCCGCATGGAGTTTGAGAACAAAGAATGGACGGTCCCCTTCGGGCCTTCGAAGTTTTGGTAAGAAGCGCGGGCGAGCCAAGATGGGTCTCAGCGGGCGCCTATGATTGCGCGCTCGCTTAACCGGATAGCGTATGGTGATGCGGCGGAAGACTGCCGCAGTGAAAGCAGGAGAGGGACGACAATGACGCAGGTATTCGACGAGGAAATCTACGACATCGTGGAGCGGGGCCTTTTGGGCAAGGGGCTCACCGAGGCGGAAACGCTCAAGCTCTACCAGGTGCAGGAAACTTCGAAGGAAGCGGCCTATATCCGCTGGGCTGGCCAGGAGCTTTCCCTTCGCGCTGCCGACGGCAAGGCGGAAATCCACGCACAGATCGGCTTGAACTCCACCATCTGCCCGAAAAACTGCAAGTTCTGCTCGTTCGCGTCGTGCAACTCTTCGCGCAAGGGCAAGTTCGAACTGGCAAAGGAAGACGTGCTCGAGTATGCGAAGATTTACATGGAAGATGGTGCGAACCTCATGCTCTTGCTCACCACGGCGAGCTACAGCTTCGAGAAACTCGTCGACATGGTGGGAAGCGTGCGCGAGGTAATCGGCGACGACATGCCGCTTCTGGTGAACACCGACGACATGACGCTCGAGCGCACGACGGCGCTCAAGGCGGCGGGCGCGAACGGTGCGTACCATGCCGTTCGCATGCGTGAGGGCGTCGATACCGAAATCCCTGTTGAGATGCGCATGGAGACGTTCGCGAATCTGGCTGCGGCGGGCATGAGCCTCTCTACCTGCGTGGAACCCGTTGGCCCCGAGCACACGCCCGAGGAAATCACCGAGGCGACCTTCCGCTGCATCGGCACGCACCCCGTGTCGGCGGGCGTGGGCAAGCGCGTTGCCGTTCCAGGCACGCAGCTCTACGACCTGGGCATGCGCACGGACGTTTCGAACGCGAACATGGTGGCAATCTACCGTTTGGCAAGTGGAATCGAGCCGCGCCTCAACTGCTCGGCGAACACGGTGATGACGGCGGCGTCGGGTGCGAACCTCGCCTGGGCGGAAGTGGGGACGAACCCGCGTGACACGGTGGAGCGCACCGAGCACGGCGGGCGCGGTGCAAGCTTCGCGCAGCAGCGCAAAATGTTTTTGGCGTCTGGTTGGGAAATCGTCGACGGTCCCTCGAAGGGCTGGATGCTCTAGGATTTCGAACTCGATGAACCCTTTTGCCGATATATTCGAGCCCGCGGTGCCCGCACCCCTAGAAGATGAGGGGCGCTGCGGGTTTTCCCTCACGCTCGAGCGCTATTATTCCCGCGATGCGGCGCACGTCGTCGTGCCCTTCGGCGCAACGCAGATTCTTCCTGAGGCATTTCGCGGCCATGGGGAAATCGAGTCGATCGAGCTGCCGCGAACGCTCGAGTCGATCGGGAAGGCCGCCTTTCGGGACTGCACGGGGCTGCGCAAAATCGCTGTGCCCGAGTCCGTGTTCGAAATCGGCGAACGTGCCTTTTCGGGGTGCGCCTTCCTTCGCGAGGCGGCGCTTCCGCGCGCGCTCATGGCGGTTGCGCCCTCGACGTTTTCCCGATGCGCCTCCTTGGAAGTCGTGCACGGGGGTGATGAGGTTTACGAAGTGGGAGCGAGCGCGTTTTCCGGATGCGGCAGCTTGCGCGAGATGCCGGCGTTTTCCCGCTTGGAGTCGCTCGGCGCCGAGGCGTTCGCGGGATGCGGCTCGCTTTCCCGGGCGATGCTGCCGGCGACGGTCCGCGCGATCGGCGCCGAGGCGTTTCGCAATTGTCGTGCGCTCGCTGAGGCGCGCATTCCCGAGTCGGCGGAATCGTTGGGACATGACATTTTCTCGGGGTGCATGGGCATACGTTCGATTGAGGGCGCCGACGCGCTCGTTTCCCGCTTCCCCGACGCCTTCCCGCGCGGGGTTGCCGCCTCCCGCGGGTTTCTGCGCTCTCAGGATCGATCTGGCCAGGTCAGGGCTTATCTCCATGCCCATGCGAACGAAATCGAGTCCCTTCAAGGCGACGTCGAGAAGTCGCGGGAGAAGGCGGGGCGAATCGCGCGCGAGATCGAAGAGACCGGCGTGCTGGAGCGCGCCCGCCGAAAGCAGCTCTCCGAATCGCTCTCCTCGGAGCGTCGCACCCTTCGCGATCTGAGAAAGAGGCTCGATAGCTTCGAGAATCCCTCCGACGAGGCGCTTCTCGACATGATTTCGCGCTCCTAGCAGCTGCGGTCGACCGCGTGGGGCCGTCCGCCGCCCTTCTCCATCATCTCAAATATATTCCAATATCAACTATTGGACATTCTCAACTATGTGAGATAAACTACCGTAGTTATTTTGTGAACCAACATGACGAGGAAAGGAATCCATGGCGCGCGACGCGGCGAAAGAAAGCAACAGGAGCTTCTCCGAGTGGTTTTTCGGCAAGTTCTCGCTTGCGAAGCCGAAAGAGATAGCGAAGCTCATCTGCCCTCTCATCGCGATGATCCTCATGATGATCGTGAACGGTGCCGCGCAGGACGTGTATCCCGCAGACGAGACGACCGTCTATTATCCCATCTTCATCCGCGCGTCGATCGTGGTGTACGCCGCGCTTATCGTCGCGAGCGTTTGGTTCGAATATGCGCGCCGCCATTTTCTGAAATGGTGGGGTCTTGTCATCTTCGTCTACCTGGCGACGGGCATCTACAACCTGTGCACGTTGAAATCGGGCATCCTCGAGCTGCCGTATTTCCCGTCGTTCGAAAGCATGCTCGCGTACTGTTTCGAGCATTACGGCAGGATTGCGGGCGATCTGTTCAACTCTGTTACGCTTTACCTGCAAGGTGTTTTCATAGGTGGCGTCCTGGGATTTCTTTGGGGCTCGGCCATGGGGTACAGCAAGCATGCTAACTACTGGCTCAACCCCATTATCAAGATTATCGGCCCTGTTCCAGGCGTTGCCTGGGTGACGATCTCCCTCGTTTTAGCGCCTTCCAACCACTTCGCGGCGCTCATCGTCATCGCATCGACCACGTGGTTCCCGCTTTCGGTGAACCTGGCCGGCGGCATTCGCTCGGTCAGCCGCGCGAGCATCGAGCGCGCGCAGACGCTCGGGGCTTCGAACTGGTACATCATCCGCCATGTGGTCTATCCCGCCGCTGCGCCGAGCATCTTCACGGGTCTGTTCATGGCATTCTGCTTCTCGCTTACTTCGCTTGTTACCGCCGAAGTTATGGGCGTGAGCGGCGGCCTTGGCTGGCGCATCTCATGGGCGCAGAGCTACATGGCCTACGACATCATCTACACCATCGCGATCATCTTCATCGCGATGGCCTTCGTCCTCATCACCATTCTGTTCGTTATCCAGCGTCACACCATGAGCTGGTCAAAGGAGGTTGTCCAGTGGTAGACGCCAAGGAATCGACCGCTGTTCGCGAGGCCGACAAGCGCCTTGTCGCGAAAGACGTGCTGCGCGTGTTCGACGATGCCGACAAGGGCGAGCTCACCGCCCTTCATGACTTCGACCTCGAGGCGGAACACGGCGAGATCGTCGCGCTCATCGGGCCTTCCGGCTGCGGCAAGTCGACGTTTCTGCGCCTTGTCGCCGGCCTGGACAAAGCGCAGGGCGGCACCATCGAATACGGCGGCGAGCCCATCAAGGGGCCCTCGTACAACCGCGGCTTCGTGTTCCAGGAAACGAACCTCTACCCCTGGCTTACCGTCGAGAAGAACATCGCCTTCGGCCTGAAAGCTCGCGGCGTCTACAAACAGCAGAAGCATCGCGTTCAGGAAATGATTGACCTCATGGGCCTTTCGGGATTCGAGAAATCCTACCCGCACCAGATTTCGGGCGGCATGGCAGCGCGCGTCGCAATCGCCCAAACGTTCGTGCAGGACCCGGGCATCATCCTTCTCGACGAGCCGCTCTCCGCGCTCGACGCGTTCACCCGCGCGGTCATCCAGGACGAGATCTTAAAGATGCGCGACCGTTTCAAGCCGATCATCCTCATGGTGACGCACGACATCGAGGAGGCCGTCTACATGGCCGACCGCATCGTGGTGCTCAGCCCGCGTCCGGGCACGAACATCGGCGAGATCGTGGTCGACATGCCCCACCCGCGCGATCGCATCTCCCCGCAGTTCATCGAGTACCGCCATGCGGTCATGGACATGCTCCAGTTCGACTAGGTGCACCGCATGGCGAACGTTGATTTGAAAGAAGAGCAGCGCAAGGAAGAGGAACGGCTTTTCATCAAGAAGAAAAAGCCCCTCATCTGCCGCGCATCCTTAAAAGACGCGTTGACGATGCTTGTCCCGTTTTTGGGCATGGCGATTTCGGCGTTGGAGTTTTCCCTGCTCCCGCAGGTACACCCGATGAAGGTGCAGTACCACGCGGAAACCTGGCTGCCGACGCTCGCCGTCTGCGCGATTGTCTATGCCGTGCTGTATCTGGTCTCGCTGTTTGTGCGGCCGGTGCGCGAGAAGGTGTCGCATGTCTCATGGTTCGTCTGCGCCGTCTTCCTGTTCTTCACGTTGCAAGATTACCTGACGCTCCGCACGGGAATCTTGAAGCTGCCCTTCATCCCCTCGCCCGACAAGATCATGCACGAGCTCATCGTGAACATCGACGTCATCATGGGCGATGCGGCGTCGTCGATGACCACGCTGTTCTCCGGCCTCGCCATCGGCATCACGCTCGGCTTCGTCTCGGGCGTTGCGTGCGGCTGCGTGCGATTGGTCGACTACTGGGTGAACCCGCTTCTGAAGGTCGTCGGTCCGGTTCCCGCGCTCATCTGGATGCCCATCTTCTTCGTGACGTTCCACTCGAGCAACATCGCCGCGCTTGCGGCGGTCGTGCTCGCGTCGTGGTTCCCGCTCACGCTCATGATCTCGAGCGCCATCAAGACCATCGACCGCGGGCTTATCGAGCGAGCAGAAACGCTTGGCGCCTCGAAGATGTACGTGGTGATTCACGTCATGCTGCCGAATTCCATCCCAGCTATTGCAAATGCTCTGTTCATGGCGCTATCGCATTCGTTCGGCGCCATGGCGGCAACCGAGCTGTGCGGTGTTAACTCTGGGTTGATGTTCCGAATCCAGTACACCCGCGTCATGGCCAACTACGGCGAGGTGTTCGCGATCATCGGCGTGATGATCGTCATCTTCTCGACGCTCACCGCGATTATGTTCGCGTTCAGGAACTGGCTTTTGCGTTGGCAGAAGGGACTCGCGCGCTGGTAGAAGGCAGGTATCTACAGCCAATAACGGCTGTGGACATAAGGTTTTAATGATACAAGGAAGGGAAGGAATGCGAATGGAAAAACTGACAAGGCGTTCTTTCGTGAAGGGCGCGGCCGCTGCAAGCGCCGTCGTTGCTGCCGGTGCGGCGATGGCCGGCTGCGGCTCGAATGACACGAGCGCGAAGACCGACGACTCCAAGAAGGGCGATTCCTCAAGCGACAAGATCCCCATGACCATCGGCTACTGGGGCGGCAACTGCTGCGAGCTCGCCGTTTACGTCGCAATCGAGAACAACTGCTTCCAGGACAACGGCATCGAGCCGAACGTCGTCACCATCACGGCCGACACTTCCGAGCTTCTGGCCAACGACGAAATCGACTTCTTCTTGTGGACGCCAGGATTCTTCCTGTCTTGGCTGCAGGGCGCGAACGCGAAGCTGATCGACACGATGCACACCGGCTGCTGGTCGGGCATCACGCTCGAGGGCAACGGCATCGATAGCGCCGCCGACCTGAAGGGCAAGAAGGTTGGCTGCACGGGCATGAGCGGCCCGTCCTACGTCGAGTCGAACGCGCTGTACTCGCGCGCCACGGGCGGCAAGGGCTCTGAGGACATCAACTGGACGGTCTACGACGGCTCGCTTCTGCTCCAGGCGCTGAAGGACCACGAGGTCGACGCTATCATCGGCATCGACTCGACGCTCTACCCCCAGGTGAAAGACACCGAGGGTGCGAAGTTCTTCTTCATTTCCGCCCAGGAGCTTTCCGATTACTACTGCTGCTTCGTTTGCTGCAACAGCCATACGCTGGAGAAGCACCCCGAGGCGGGCGACCGTCTTGCCAAGGCGTTCGCCGATGCTGACGACATTCTGCGCAAGGACGTCGATGCAGCGGTCGAGATGGCCATCGAAAAGGGTTACACGGTCGGCAAGTACCCCAACATCGAGAAGGGCCTCGCGAAGAACTACCTTTACGGCCATGGCAACGAGGAGGACTTCAAGGCTTCGATCTACGAGCGTTGGGACGAGCTTCGCGTCGCCGGCTTCCTGACCGATTGCCCCACCGACGAGGCGAAGGCGAAGGAATATCTGCAGGAGCTTACCGAAGGCATTGCCGAGTGGCATGGCGACGTCGGAAAGGCGACAGCGGCCAAGAAGCTGAGCGAGCAGGTGAAGACGCGCGGCGACGCGTTCGGCACCAACCCTGAGGACGTGAAGAACGCCTAGGGCTTCGCATAGCGAACGCGAGGAGGGTATCGGCATGAAGCCGGTACCCTCCTTTTGTTTGGGGAAGCGGGTTGCTTGTGCGTGGGGCGTTTTGCACACGGGGTGCAAAACGTGCGTGGGTGCGCTTTCGGCGGCGCGTAAGGTTAGAATCCTTATCGTTTCACCTTGAACGTCTTGCCCTGGAGCGTCATCGTCGTTTTTGCGCGAGCTGCCAAGCTGGGGATATGCGTGGCGTAGAGAAGTGCGTTGCCTTTTTCGGCATATTCGAACAGCGCGTTTTCCACCTCTTCGGCAGATTCGACATCGAGGTCGTTGGTGGGTTCGTCGGCGATGAGGACCTTAGGGCTCAAAAGCATCGCCCGCGCCACGGCGACGCGGCGCTTCTGCCCGACGCTCAGCTGGTGCGGGTAGTGGTACATTCGGTCTGCAAGTCCGAATCGCTCAAGCAGGTCGCATGCGCGTTCCTGCACGTCGAAGGGAAGTTTCTCCTTTGCGAAGCTCGCCGGCGCCGTGACGTTCTCGATAGCTCGCAGCGATCCCACAAGCTGCGTGCTCTGGAAGACGAACCCAATCAGGTTTTGCCGAAGCTTCGATGCTTCCTTGTCGGGAAGGCCGAGCGCGTCGGTGCCGTCTTCGGTGCAAATGGACCCCGAGTCGGGTTTGAGCAAAAGCCCCGCCATGGCGAGCATGGTCGATTTGCCCGATCCCGAAGGGGAGGTGAGGGCGATGGTGTCGCCGGGGTTTACGGTGATGGAGGTGTCCTCGATGATGGGGGTGCCGTCGAAGGACTTGGAAACCTGCGTGATTTCGAGAAGCGCCATTAGTCGATGTCTCCTTGCTGCATCGCTGCGGATGGGTCGAGTCTTTCGATTTGACGCAGCGGAACGATGATGGAAAGCAGGCTCACAAGCTCGATCGCCACGACGATGATTGCGACGATGGCGATGCTCAAGCCCATGTCAAGCGGCATATAGGGGAACGCGAGGCCCTCCTGCATGACGCTGATGAGCACGCTTTGCGCGGCGAAGCCGAGGACGACGCCGCACACGAGGCCCGCGCCTACGAGCACCTCGATTTCAAGGAAGATGAGCTTGCGCAGGTCGCTTTTGCTTGCGCCGACGGCGCGATAGAGCGCGAGTTCCTTCTTCCTGTCCCAAACGCTCGAGTAGAAGCGCGCGAACAGCTGGAGCAGGGTGATCACGACCATGATCGCCGCCGAGACGAGCAAGAGGAAGAACGCGGACTGCAGCTGCGCCGTTGACTTGTCGACGACCTCGGAGCGCACGAGCGGGGTTGCCTCGCCAGAAAGGCTGATGCGCGCCTTCACGGCGGTGAGCGTGGCGGGGTCGTCGTCGGCGATGTCGATCATCACGCAGGAGATGAGCGTTGAGGGGTCGCCGTTCTTTTCCCAGTAGTGCTCGTATCCCTCGAGGCCGCGGCTGATGTTTCGGACGACGTCGATGTTGGCGACGATGGACGAGTCGAAGCCCGTTCCCGTTTCCGCCATCGTAGCGACGACGTGATATTTCGTGCCGCGGATAGTGAGCGAGTCGTTTGTCACGCCGCCGACGGCGGAGCCGACGATGACGCTTTGCTCGTCGAGCAAGGAGATGGCGTCTTTGCTCGTGAGTGCGCTCACGACGAAGTCGGTGCTCGGGTCGATGCCGATCAGGCGCGTCTCGCCGGTCGTCGAGCAGCATCCGGAGTTGAGCGTCTGTCCGTAGAACTGCGGAGACACTTTGATATCGCCTTCGACGGATCCGATTTTGTCGACGATGCCCTCGTCCATGTAGACGGGAGCGGGCGCGCCCGTGTAGAGCAGCTCCGTCTCGTCGATGTACTGCATCGCGTCGGTCGGTACGGCCATGACGTCGGCGCCGCCGCGTGCTTTCGAAGTCTCGATGCCCTGTTGCACGCCGCCGTACACGAGGCCGAACGTCGTCATCAGCATGACGGACAGCGCGATCGACACGATGATCGACGCCGTCTGAATCTTGTGCATCTTCAGGCTATGGGCTATCAAGTGGTTCATGCGTTCTCCATTGTTCGATTAGAGCTTCATTTTGGGGATGTTGACGGCGTTCGGATCGGCTTTGATGAGCTGAACGATCGCGCAGATCGCCGCCGCAACCGAGGCGATGCGAACACCGAGGGCCGTCTGATGGCAGTGCATGGCCGTGTTCCCGCAAAGCCCGATTCCCGCGTCGAGCGTGGCGAAGATGGCGAGCGCGGCGACGACGATGACCCCGATTGCGGCGAAGCGGCGCCCCTCGGCGGTCTTGCCGAAAAGCGCAAGGACGGAGCTCGCGATGCCAGCGACGCCGAAAATGGAAACGGCGATGAAGGTCCAATGGCATTTCATGAAGCAGGTGCCGCCGCTCGTGGTTTCAAGCGTGTGGTCGCAGCCGCCCATGATTGTCGCGATGGCGACAACGGCGATGGCAGCAATCACCTCGATAGCCCCGACGACGCCCCAGGTTGTCTTGTTCATTCGAGTAGTCCTTCTTTCGCACGCTGATTAATCCAATTAATAGACTATATCCTATAATAGAGTAAAACTGACTGTTTTTAACGGAGATTTGGTTTAATGCCCCTCGTTGTCTTGCGTGCCGACGATTTATCGATGCAACATAACTTCTTTGCGTCCCATCGGGTACAATGAAGCCATTATGGCAAGTTCATTCAACTTAAACGCATACGGTGCGATGTTTCGCGTGAAGGCCGCCTATTCTTTCGAGGTAGGCGGTCTTCTCGTGCGTATGTACGCGTTCATGCGCACCATCGGCACTGTCTCCATGCTCACGCTTTCGGGATACTCCTACTTCATGGCAGGCTTGGTGGCGTCGGTGGTGGCGTTCTCCCTGTTTTTGATATCGCCGCGCGTCTCGAAGAAAATCGACGAGCGCGGTCAGGGCGCAATCGTCTTGCCCGCCACGTGCATCGCATTGCTTGGGTGTGCGATCTTGCTGGTCACCGTGCTGCTCAAACTGCCGATTGCGCTGTGCTTCGTGGGCGCGGTGCTCATGGGCTTTCTTCCCACGCCTCAGGCACTCACGCGTGCCCGCTGGGTCTACCTGGTGAAATCGGGTCGCCTGGGCGATAATGCACCCGAGCTCAAGACCGTCTTCTCCTACGAGGGCGTGATGGACGATATCGTCTTCATGGTGAGTCCCGCACTTTCCATTGCACTCGCTTCGGGAATCCACCCTATCGCCGGCATGGGATGCGGCTTTATCTGCTGCGTGGTGGGAACGCTGCTGCTTGTGTCATCGAAGGACACCGAGCCGGTGCCAGGTTGGGAAAAGAAGCTGGCGAACCGGGAAGGTGCCGCGCCTTCCGAGCGTGCCGAAAGTGTCGTCTTCGCCGAGCCCGGTGCGGCGGCCGAAGGTTCGGGAAGCGGAAACGCTCCTGCAGCTGGCTCGGACGTTGTGCGCGATGTCTCCGCGGATGCAGTCGACGAAGCTCGCGCGAACAAGAAGAAGCGCTCCCGCAGCTTGTTCCTCACGAATCCCGTGGTGCGCACGTTGTTCTTCCTGTCGCTTCTGATGGGCTGCTTCTTCGGCATCTTCGACACCGCCACGGTGTCCTTCGCGCAGATCGAGCTTAACGACCCGGTGTTCGCAAGCCTCATCCTCGCCATCGAGTCGCTTGTGTCGACCATCGTCGGGTTCGTGTTTGGCATGATTCTTTTCACCGCACGTCAAAGCAAGAAGATGCTGGCGTTCTCCATCGTAATCGGCCTCGGTTACGGGTCGATGATTTTCGTGAGCTCGTCGGTAAGCCTGCTTGTGGTCATCTTCGTAGCGGCGGGCACGTACGCTCCGTTCGTCATCACGCTGAACGAGACGGCCGAGCGCGCTGTGCCCGAGGCGAACATCACCGAGGCGCTCACGTGGGTGACCTCAGGCAGCATCTGCGGCCTTGCATTCGGGCCGACGCTCGCCGGCGTCATCATCGACACGTGGGGATCGTTCGCGTGCTTCGGCACGGGCGCCTTCGTTGCGCTTGCCATTCCGGTGCTGGCCATTCTTACCTATCCCATGATGAAGAAGCAGGTAGGGTAGGGGAAGCTGGCGCTAACGTTCTCGAAGGGCGGCGCATCGGGGCCGCCGCTGGGTCCATAGCTACCCTTCTTCCCGAAAAACGGGATGCCGAGGGACAAAAAGTGGCGATATGTGAGTCCTTGTGTTCGGGGGCGACTACTCGCTCGCGCTTCTGTCGGTGTTTCCCCAGGTCGAAATTTTCAAACTGAAGTTGGGCTTTCGGCACTCCTCGCATATCGGACCTTTTTTGTCCACGACGGGGCGATTTCAAGAAAGAAGGCCTCTGTGGCAACGGCGTCATTTTCATGTATAATGCATGCAAAGAGCATGCATTCATGAAAGGGGGCTGTTATGCCGGCTTTGCAGGTTCGCGATTTCCCCGAGGATCTCTACGAAAAGTTGAAAGAAGTTGCCGCGCGTGAGCATAGGAGCGTCGCGCAACAGACAATCGTCGCCGTCGAGGCAATGGTGTCGGGCGAGCGTGCGCACACGGAGGAAGCACCCCGCAACTCGCTCTATCTCGATTTCGATACGGAGGCAAAGCGCGCTGCCCGCATCAAGAAGCGCCAGGAGCTGTTCGAAAGCGCGAAGGCGCATCCTCTGGTTTTGCCCCCCGATGCACCGAGCCCTGTCGATGTCGTCCGCGAAGCGAGGGAAGAGCGAAGTAGGCATATCGGAGAAGTGCTCGACGAAATCATGGAGCGGGGGGCCTCCTATGGTGGTAATTGATGCAAACGCGGCTCTCGAAATGGCGTTCGAGGGTGAGCGCGGTGATGCTCTAAGGGCTCTTCTATTGCAAGGCGAAGAAGCTATTGCTCCGTCTGTCTTTCATTCCGAGGTGTCGAACGCATGCTTCAAATATGCGGCTTTTGGGTCGATGGGTGAGGGAAAAGCCCAGGTCTTGCTTGATCGGGCGGAGGCCCTCGTCGATTGCTTTCATGACGACGCGTCGCTCGCGAAGGAGGCGCTCTCCGAATCGATTCGCTGCCGGCATCCCGTATACGACATGTTCTATCTGGTTCTCGCTCGTCGGACGGGTGCGACGCTTTTCACTCTCGACAAAAAGATGTGGGCGCTTGCGTGCGACATGCATGTGAACTGCATCGAGGAAGCGGACCTCAGAGCGCTGTCGGTTCTGGTCTGATAAGTCATGCTTTCTCGCGGCATGTGTTCTCCTTGCGTAAGGCTATCCTTAAAAAAGAATGATTGCAGTGTACCAGAACTGCGCCTCGTCTTCCCCTGTCTTTGGCGCTCCCGTTGCAACAAAGTGTTCTTTGCCTTGTAAACTGTCCGAAACAATTCGCCGTTAGTTTGATAAGCGTTGGTTAAGGGGGCGTCGCGCGGAACTTCGTGTTATCGTGTCGAGCAAGCGGCCATCAGCCAAAAGCTGCGATGGCACCCCTAAAGTAAACTGCGGTTGTGACCGCCTAATCGGCGTTTGAGACGACCAGTGAAGGAGCGCGGTATATGTCACACGTTTCAGAAATCTACGGATCGATGGTGTTCAACGAGCACACCATGCAGGAGCGTCTGCCTTCCGCAACGTACAAGCAGCTCATGAGGACCATCAAGGACGGCGAGCCGCTCAACCTCGAGGTTGCGAACGTCGTTGCCCATGCGATGAAGGAATGGGCGATCGAAAAGGGAGCCACGCACTACACGCACTGGTTCCAGCCGCTTACCGGCATCACGTCCGAGAAGCATGACGCCTTCCTCGACCCGACGCCCGACGGCCGCGCGATCCAGAGCTTTTCCGGCAAGGAGCTCATTCAGGGCGAACCCGATGCGTCGAGCTTCCCCTCGGGCGGCCTGCGTGCCACCTTCGAGGCCCGCGGCTACACCGCGTGGGATCCGACGAGCTACGCGTTCGTGAAGGACGAGGTGTTGTGCATTCCCACCGCGTTCTGCAGCTATACCGGCGAGGCTCTCGACAAGAAGACGCCGCTTCTGCGTTCCATGGTCGCCATCGATGAGCAGGCGAACCGCGTGCTCAAGCTCTTCGGTGAGGGCCATCAGAAGGTTGTTACCACGGTCGGCGCCGAGCAGGAGTACTTCCTCATCTCCGAGAAGGACTACGCCAAGCGCCTCGACCTTGTGTTGACCGGCCGCACGTTGTTCGGCTATCCGCCGTGCAAGGGCCAGGAACTTGAAGAGCACTACTTCGGCGCCATTCGCCCGACGGTGAACGAGTTCATGAAAGAGCTCGACGACGAGTTGTGGAAGCTCGGCGTTTCCGCGAAGACCAAGCACAACGAGGTCGCGCCTGCGCAGCACGAGCTCGCGCCGATTTTCTCGAACTCGAATCGCGCTATCGACGAGAACCTGCTCACGATGGAGAAGATGAAGCTTCTCGCCAGCCACCACGGCCTTGTCTGCCTGCAGCATGAGAAGCCCTTCGAGGGCATCAACGGCTCGGGCAAGCACAACAACTGGGCGATTTCCGCAGGCAAGAAGAACTTGCTCGATCCGGGCGAGAACCCGATGGAGAACCTGCGCTTCCTCGTGTTTCTGACGGGCGTCATCCAGGCGGTCGACGACTACCAGGAGCTCTTGCGCATGTCCGTGGCGTCGGCCGGCAACGACCATCGTCTGGGCGCCAACGAGGCTCCTCCGGCGATCGTGTCCATCTTCCTGGGCGACGAGCTGGGCGCCATCGTGGATGCGCTCATCTCCGACAAGGAGTACACGTCCGCCGAGCGCGTGGCGATGGATTTGGGCGTGTCCGTGCTCCCGAACTTCCTGAAGGACAACACCGATCGCAACCGCACGAGCCCGTTCGCCTTCACCGGCAACAAGTTCGAGTTCCGCATGCCGGGCTCCGCGGTGAACCTCTCCGACGCGAACACCATCCTGAACACGGCCATGGCGAAGAGCCTGAAGGAGTTCGCTGACGCCATGGAGGGCAAGTCAGGCGATGAATTCGAGGCGGCGGCCATTGCCTACATCAAGGATGACCTGCGCAAGCATCAGCGCATCATCTTCAACGGCAACGGTTACTCCGACGAATGGCCGGTGGAAGCCGAGCGCCGCGGCCTGGCGAACCATCCCACGACGGCCGATGCGCTGCCGTGCTTCATCGACCAGAAGAGCATCGATTTGTTCGGCGAGTTCAACGTGCTCTCCGAGGTTGAGGTTCGCTCTCGCTACGAGGTGAAGCTCGAGAAGTACAACAAGCTCCTCAACATCGAGGCGCGCACGATGAAGCGCATGGTCCGTCGCTTCTTCCTGCCCGCGATCAACAGCTTCGCCGCCGACGTGGCGAAGGATATCGCCCAGGTCAAGGCTGCGCTGCCCTCTGCTGACCAGTCGTTCCAGGAAAGGAAGCTCCAAACGGTGGTCGACGGCACGAAGCGCGTGGAAGAGGCGCTCGACGCTCTCAACACCGCGCATCTCGCCAACGTCGAGATCGCCGACCAGCAGGAGCGCGCGAACGACAACGCGCACCATGTCATCCCGCTCATGGACGAGCTCCGCGCCGCAATCGACGCGATGGAGATCGTCGTCGACGACAACCACTGGCCGGTGCCGACCTACAACGAGATTCTGTTCTACTGCTAAAACGCAAGGTCATAGCCGCACGAAAGAGCCCCGAGATATCTCGGGGCTCTTTTTTGCGGTAGTTCATATTTCACTTTAGTATTTTCTTGCGTTCAAACGCAATTGGCATGCGTTCAAATTATAAAGTCGGACCGGACAAAGGCAATTGCGAAAAGTTGAGTCTATCGCACTTAGATTACTTGACATGACGTATCGCGTCGTTACAATGCCTTTTAGCACTCAAAGACGGGGACTGCCAAAGCAAAGTGCCAAAGTGGTCTTTCGAGAACAGGAAGCGATACGCCATGAAGAAATTTAAAACAGAGAGCAAGAAACTGCTCGACCTCATGATCAACTCGATCTACACCAATCGCGAGATCTTCCTCCGCGAGCTTATCTCGAACGCGTCCGACGCCGTCGACAAGCTCTATTTCAAGAGCCTGACGGATTCCGACGTGCAGCTTTCCAAGGACGAGCTGGCCATTCACGTCGGCTTCGACGAGGATGCCCGCACCATCACCATTTCTGACAACGGCATCGGCATGACGAAGGACGAGCTCGACAAGAACCTTGGTACTATCGCGCACTCCGATTCCCAGGCGTTCAAGACCGACAACGCCGAGCAGCAGGGCGACGACATCGACATCATCGGCCAGTTCGGCGTCGGCTTCTACTCCAGCTTCATGGTTGCCTCCAAGGTACGCGTCGTTTCCCGCGCGTTCGGCAGCGACGAGGCGTGGGCGTGGGAATCCGACGGCGTTGAGGGCTACACTATCGCCGAGGCCGAGCGCGCCGAGCACGGCACCGATGTCATCCTTACGCTCAAGGAGAACACCGACGAGGACAACTACGACACCTATCTTTCCGAGTACGGCCTGAAGGACCTGATCAAGCGTTATAGCAACTACGTGCGCTACCCCATCCAGATGGAGGTTTCCAAGACGCGCGAGAAGCCGAAGCCCGAAGACGCCGGCGACGACTACAAGCCCGAGTACGAGACCTACACCGAGACCGGCACGATCAACTCGATGATCCCCATCTGGAAGCGCAAGAAGTCCGACGTGACCGACGAGGAGTACAACGAGTTCTACAAGACGAACTTCCACGACTTCGCCGACCCTGCGCGCACCGTCTCGCTGCATGCCGAGGGCGCGCTGACCTACGACGCGCTGCTGTTCGTGCCGAGCCGTGCCCCGTATGACCTGTACAGCAAGGACTTCAAAAAGGGTCTCGCGCTTTATAGCTCCAACGTGCTCATCATGGACAAGTGCGAAGACCTCCTGCCCGACTACTTCAATTTCGTCCGCGGCATCGTCGACTCGCAGGACCTCACGCTCAACATCTCGCGCGAGACGCTGCAGCACAACAGCCAGCTGAAGGCCATCGCCCGCCGTGTCGAGAAGAAAATCAAGTCCGACCTTGAGAATTTCCTCGACAAGGATCGCGAAGGCTACGAGAAGTTCTTCGAGAACTTCGGCCGCGGCATGAAGTACGGCCTCTACACCTCCTACGGTACGGCGAAAGATGTGCTGGGCGACCTGCTTCTCTTCTACTCGGCCAAGCAGAAGAAGATGATCACGTTCAAGGAATACGTGAAGGCTGCCGCCGATGGCCAGGAGACCATTTACTACGCCACGGGCGATTCCGTTGAGCGCATGGCGCAGCTGCCGATCGTGACGACGGTGCTCGCGAAGGGCTACGACGTGCTGCTGTGCCCCGAGGATGTCGACGAATTCTGCATGATGGCCATGTCCGATTACGCTGTGCCCGACGCGGCCGACCCCGACTCGCTCACCGCATGGCCGCTTAAGAACGTGGGCGGCGAGAACCTCGGCCTTGAATCCGATGAGGAGAAAAAGGAAGCCGAGGAGACGGCCGAGTCCAACAAGGACCTGTTCGAGGCCATGAAGAGCGCTCTCGACGGCAAGGTGGAGAAGGTTGCGGTGTCCACGCGCCAAACCGACGCCCCTGCCTTCATCACCACCGAAGGCGGCGTGTCGCTTAAGATGGAGAAGATTCTCGCGGGCGCGCCGAAGAGCGCCGAGGAAGAGGGCGCGGTGAAATCGCATCGCGTGCTCGAAGTGAACGCGAAGCACCCGGTGTTCGAGGTCATGCAGAAGGCGCAGGAATCGGGCGACGACGAAAAAGTGAAGCTGTACTCGGGCATTCTGTACGACCAGGCGCTTCTCGTCGAGGGCATCCCGCTGGACGATCCGGTTGCCTACACTGAGGCGGTCACGAAGCTGATGAAGTAGGCCTCAGGGCGCAGGGCGTGAACGGGGGACCAGCTGCCATCGGCTGCCGAAGGGGGAATCGGAAACCGGTTCAAGAAAAACCCTTGCGCTTGCGTGATTGATTCGCTATTATTTGTTTTCGCGTCTGAAGCTTGTGCTTCACTCGTTTGCCAACGTGGCTCAGCTGGTAGAGCAACGCACTCGTAATGCGTAGGTCAGCGGTTCGAATCCGCTCGTTGGCTCCAGAAACTTACAGGCCGTCGGCATTGAGCCGGCGGCCTGTTTTGTTGCGGAACGCGAAATAGGCGGGTCAGTGGTCCTTCCCGGTGGTTTTTGCCTCCCGCTGTCGGACGGGCTTTCTCGTTCGTGTTTTCTTGCGGGGAGAAGAAGGTCGACTCTGCTATTCTCTGTCGGACAGGACGCTTTAGAAGGCGACAGCGCTCAGGGCGGAAAGGCGGGAACATGAATATCGAGCATCTGCGTGAATTCGAATACCTCGCCGAGAACCTGAGCTTCCGCGATACTGCGCGCCATTTCTTCGTGAGCCCGTCGGTTATCAGCCGCCATATTTCAGCCATGGAAGACGAGCTCGGCACCAAGCTCTTCGTCCGCTCGAAACAGTCGGTCGCCATCACCGAGGCCGGAACCGTTTTCCTCGACCGATCGAAGGCTATCCTCTCCGAATACAACGCCGCCCTTGCCGAGATGTCGCGCCTCGACGAAGGCGGAAAACCCGTGGTGCGTTTGGGCTATCTGCACAATGCGGCGCGCCCGTTCATCCTGCGGTTCGCGTCGTACTTGAAAGAGCATTATCCGGAAATCGAGATCGAGTTCAAGGGCATGCCGTACAAGATGCTCTACACTGCGCTCGATGACAACAGGGCCGATCTCAACATCATGCTCAACGTGTACTCGCCCCACCAGCAGCGCTATGAGCTCGCAACCATGTACCGCGACCAGTTCTGTGCGGTTGTCCGTGCGAACAGCCGGCTTGCGCGCGACTGCGCCGACGGCATCGAGCTTTCGCGTCTCGTGGGCCTTGACCTGCTCCTTCCAAGCGAGAAGGATTTCCCGGGTCTGCAGGAGCGGATGCGGAAGGTGCTCGAAACCGAGCCTTCCCTTCTAATGGAGCGCGCTCGCAGCTTCCGCGACGTCGACTCGATGTACATCCAGGTGGAAACGTCCAACAGCGTCGGCATTTCCACAAGCGCGAACTGGGCATACGGGTCGAGCAAGGTGGTGTATCTCCCCATCAAGGGCGTCGACGCCGGCATCGACGTGAACGCCTACATCGGCCGCTCGCTTTCGGGCCGCACACTCACTGCGTGCAAAGAGGCGCTTGCGAGCTGTCAGGCCTATCTTGAAGATTTCTCCGTGCTCGAGAATGCCCGCGTGCAATGGCGGGCACGAGTGAGCGCGCTCTACTAAGCTGGCTGTTGCACAATCGCAAACGGGGTTGTTCCGCATATTGCAACAACGCTTGCAGAATGCGAATCACCAGGTCGGCGGGAAGACGCCTACAATCATCCCAGTGAGAAACATCCGACGGTGTTATCCCCTCCTTACAAAGCTGTCGGTTGCACTCCCTTATCCCCTTTGGCTCGCCGCCCTCCCCAATCCTGTCGGCGAGCTCCTTTAAGGAGCCGTTATCCCCAAAAGCGGCTCCTTTTTCTTTGGTTTCTCCGCGCACTTGGGCGCTGTCGCGCAAAGCCGTTGTACCCTTTTATCGGTACCATTCGATTGCGGGCATATAGCCCGAGAGGTTCGCCGCGTTTGCGAGGAGTGTCCATGTCCATTAGATTTGCCGCAGCTCAAGCCGTAAGCTCCATTTCGACATGGGGCTTGAAGCACGTGTTCCACCGGCCGGCGGCAAACTTCCCGGGGAAGATTGCGCTCTACGTGGATCCGCGTTTGCTCGCGAACCTGCGGGGGAAGCTTGCCCGCGGGTCGATCATGGTGGTGGGCACCAACGGGAAGACCACGGTGACCAACTTGCTCGCCGACGTCCTCGAGGGCTCGGGCGCCCGCGTGGTGTGTAACCGGACGGGCGCGAATCTCGATTCCGGCGTATCGACGGCGCTCCTCCACGCGAAAGAGGCGGACTGGGGTGTGTTCGAATCCGATGAGCTGTGGCTGAAGAAGATGACGCCGCAGCTCAAGCCGACCTACGTGCTGCTTTTGAACCTGTTCCGCGACCAGCTCGACCGTTGCGGCGAAATCGATCGCATCCAGGACAGCATTGTCGAAGCGCTTGCCGCCTCACCTGAGACTATCCTCGTTTTCAACGCCGACGATCCCCTGTGCACCACCATCGCCAAGCGCGCCTCCGAGCAGCCCGGGCGCGAGCGGACGCGCCAGATTGCGTTCGGGGTGGGCGCGAGCATGGGCCTTGCGCAGAACACGGTCTCCGACGCCACGATGTGCCAGCTGTGCTCGTCGATGTTCGACTATGACTTCCGCCAATACGGTCAGCTGGGAGCTTGGCATTGCCCGACGTGTGGCTTCTCCCGCCCCGCGCTCGATTTCGCGGCGGAAAACGTGGAACTTGGCGAGCGCGAGCTTTCCTTCGACATCGCCCGCCCGCAGCCGAATGCGGGCGAAGCTGCGCCTGCAAGGCCGATCCATGCGGCGTTCAGCGGTGCCTACATGGTCTACAACCTGCTCGCGGTAGGCGTCGCGGCTGACCTCGTGGGCTGCGGAAACGACGCGATCCAGGCCGCCATCGAGTCCTTCGACCCGAAGAACGGCCGTCTGCAGCACTACTCCGTCGAAGGGCGGAGCGTCCTGCTCAACCTCGCGAAGAACCCCACGGGCTTCAACCAGAACCTCAGGATCATCGAGAAGGACGCTTCTCCTAAGGTGGTCGCCTTCTTCATCAACGACAAAGAGGCCGACGGCCACGACATCTCGTGGCTGTGGGACATCGACTTCGAGGAGCTTTCGCGCCAGGAGGGTTGCGTCGTGTTCGCCGGGGGCATCCGCGGCAACGACATGCAGGTGCGCCTGAAGTACGCGGGCATTCCCTCCAAGGTGGTGAAGAACACGCAGGAATTCCTCGATGAACTGGCGAAACTTCCCTGTAAAATGAATGCTTACGCCATCGCAAACTACACGGCGCTGCCGAGTGTGAAGTCCGCTCTCGATGCTGTGGAAAGCGAAGCTGGCGACCTTGCGAACTGCGAGGCTGGCGACTCTGTGCGGGCCGACGGCGGGTCGTCTTCGAACGCGGATGCTCCTTCGTCTAGCATTGCGGCAGCTCCTGAGCCTGCGCGGGGGGCTCCGCGCGCAGTTCCGCAGCGAAGCGAGGACTGTTTGAGCACGGAGTCCCCCGCGCGGGATCAGGAGCGAACGGGGTCTAATGAGCGACTGGGCGCGGCAGAACCCGCCGAGATGGGAGAGTCCCCCGCGCGGGGTCAGAAGGGGACTACCCCCATCGTGATCGCCCACATGTTCCCCGACCTGCTGAACCTCTACGGCGACGGTGGCAACGTGCGCATCTTGAGCGAGCGCCTTGCATGGCGCGGGATTCCCGTCCAGGTGAAGCGCGTCGAATATGGCGAATCCGTCGATCTTGGCGACGTCGACCTGGTGTTTCTCGGCGGCGGACCCGACCGTGAGCAGAAGCTTGCGTCGGCGGAGCTCATGCGCATGAAAGACGAGCTCGCCGCGTACGTGGAAGAGGACGGGCCGGTGCTTGCCATCTGCGGCGGGTATCAGATTCTCGGCAAGACTTGGCTGCTCGGCGATGAGGAAGTTCCCGGGCTCGACATCGTCGGCATCGAGACGCGCCGCCCCGGCACGTCCGCCGACCGCCTTATCGACAACATCGTGCTCTCCTCGCCGCTCGCGACGCATCCGGTGGTGGGATACGAGAACCACGCGGGCAGAACGTACCTCGCGGAAGGGGTGAAGCCTTTCGGTGCGGTGGTTTCCTCGGTTGGGCACGGCAACAACGACGCGGACAAGGCTGACGGCGCGCTTTATCGCAAGGTTCTCGGCACCTATCTCCACGGTCCGCTGCTTTCGAAGAACCCGGAAATCGCCGACTGGCTTTTGGCCGCTGCATGCGAGCGCCATGCCGGGCGAACGGGTGAGAGCGTGCCCGCGCTTGCCCAGCTCGACGACGCAGAGGAGCTGGCGGCAAACGCGTTCGTGGCGGAGAGGGTCGGGGCGAAGTAGGCTTTCGTTCCGCTCGTTCGACCTGCAAAACAGGGAAGGGAAGCTCCAAGTTGTAGGTTTTCAGTGGGCGTCCTGCGGCTATTTGCCAGAATTGGGGCATCCTCGCTTGTCAATAATTAAGGCAGTCGGCAAAATCTATTTGACATGAGAAGAAATAAGAAAAAATCCCCCAACGCCGCCGGGCAGCACGGTCAGCACACGATGGACGCCCAAGCGTCCGCGAACTTCGACCAAAAGTCCCCGACGCCCCACGCCTCCCATGCGGCGGCGTCCTTTGGTGACGGCGAAAACCTCGCCCCTGCGCAGAATCCCTACTCGCGTCGCGTGACGCAGGCGGAATACACCAAGAAGCGCAAGAGCAAGAAGCGCAAGAAGATCGTGCTTGCGGTGTGCATCGCCCTTCTGGTGGTGGTGCTCGGAGGAGTCGGTGCCGCATTCGCCTATATCAACACCATCAACGCCAACCTCAACGAGGGCGTCGACGACGACCTTCGCGATGCGCTCGTCGACACGAAGTACGCTGGCGACCCGTTCTACATGCTGCTCATGGGCACCGACGGCTCGGAGGAGCGCTCGGAGTCGGCCGAGTACGCGGGCGATCAGTTCCGCTCCGACAGCATGATCCTCGCGCGCATCGACCCGCAGAACAAGCAGGTCACCATGGTGTCGCTCCACCGCGATACGCTCATCGACATGGGCACGAACGGCAAGCAGAAGCTTAACGCGGCGCACTCGATCGGCGGCGCGGCCTACACGATTGAGGTCGTTTCGAAGTTCGCAGGCGTTCCCATCTCGCATTATGCGGAAATCGACTTCGACGGCTTCAGGGAAGCGGTCGACGCGCTCGGCGGTGTGGAAGTCGACGTCCCGATGGAGATCAACGACGAGGACGCGGGCGGTCATCTCGACGCCGGCTTGCAGACCCTCAACGGCGACCAGGCGCTCATCCTGTGCCGCGCGCGCCATGCGTACGACGCCTACGGCGACGGCGACCGTTATCGCGCCGCCAACCAGCGCCTCGTGCTTTCCGCTGTCGCGAAGAAGATTCTCTCCTCCGACCCGATCACCATGGCGAACACGATCCAGGCGCTCTCCAAGTACATCACGACCGACTTCAACGTGACCGACATCATCTCGCTCGCGTCGAGCATGCAAGGGCTCAACACCGACACCGGCATCTACTCGGCAATGGAGCCCACCACCTCGAAGCTCGTTAACGGCACCTGGTACGAATACGTGAACGAAAAAGAGTGGCAAACCATGATGCAGCGCGTCGACCAGGGGCTTCCTCCGACTACCGAGGACGTGATCGACGAGAAGAACGGCACGGTGCTCGCCAGCACGGGCGACAAGGCGGGTGCAACCTCTAACACGTCTTCCACCACGACCGCAACCAGGTCGGGCAAGGTGACCGTGAAGAACGGCGCGAACATCGATGGGGCCGCCGCCACTGCCGCCACGAAGATCGAAAAGCTTGGCTATACCACCGAGACCGGCAACGCGAGCTCCTCGTTCTCGACGACGGTCGTTGTGTACACCAACGACAGTCAAAAGGAAGCGGCTGAGGAAATCGTGAAGCAAATCGGCAATGGCGTCGCGACCAAGAACGATGGGCGCTACACGTTCTCGACCGACTTCCTCGTGGTCATCGGCTCGGATTGGAAATAGCGCCTGCGCGCTTGCGGGCGCAGGGAGAATGGATGGAACACGCGCGGCCGGCGCATTGCGGGCCGCGCGTTTTTTATGGGAAGGGGCGTAGATGAAGTTCACGGTCATCGCGGTGGGGAAGCTCAAGGAGCGCTTTTGGACGGAAGCGTGCGCGGAGTACCTCAAGCGCTTGCAGCCGTATGCGAAGACGGAGGTGCGCGAAATCGCCGACGTGGACCCGCGACGTGCGGGAGGTATCGAGGGCGCGCGCGATAAAGAGGGCGCGGCGATTTGCGCGGAGCTCGACAAGCTGGGTCCGGACGTTCATGTGGCGCTTCTGGCGATCGATGGCAAGGAACGCTCGAGCGTGGGCATCTCCCAGCGAATCGATTCGCTGGCGCTTGCGGGGAAGAGCAGCTTCGCGTTTGTCATCGGCGGGTCGGACGGCGTGAGCGCGGAAGTGCGCGCTCGGGCTGATGAGCTGCTGTCGTTCGGTCCGATCACCCTGCCTCACAACCTGGCGCGCGTCGTGCTCTTGGAGCAGCTCTACCGCGCGCAGAAGATCTCGCACGGCGAGCCCTACCACAAGTAGACGGCCGGCCGCGGGAAGGTGGCTAGTCGCAAGTAGACGGCTGGCCGCGGGAAGGCAGCCAGCCGTCTATCGAATTCGGGTCCTGCGCTCTGCGTGAGCCGTCCGCCTATGCGAGCAGTCCCTTGCCCGCACCGGAAACGACCGCCGATCGTGCGACCAGGTATGTCGACACCAGATAGATTGCGTACACCGCAATCACCAGCGCAATACCAACGGCAAGCGTGCCTGCAACTGCCGTAGCGCCCCAAATCGACAGCAGGTTCTTGTACAGAAGGCTGATTGCGCATGCCGAGTGGCACCCTGCCACCAGAAGCGGCGCCCCGAAGTAAATGCCGATCTGCGTGCGTAGACTTCGCAGAACCATGCTCCTGTCGCATCCCAGCTGAGCGAGCAGGCGGTAGCGCGGGATGCTGTCCGCCACTTCGGAGAGCTGCTGGACGGAAAGAACTGCCGCCGTGGTCATGAGGAAAACGAACCCGATGTAGAGCGCTAAGTAAACCAAGAGAAGCTTAAGCCCCATGCTGTCGGCGATGATGCCCTCGCTCGTGTCGTAGTAGGACACCGGCCACGGGCGGGAGTCGTACGTCCAGCCGGCCTCGGCGAGTTCCTCGCGTGGGGGAACCGACTTGCCGTACTCGGTTAAGAGGTCCTCCATGGCCTGCTGTTTTGAATCGCTGGCCAGGTTGACGTTGAGCTCGCTCAGATACGGCAGGTCGCCCGCGGCGAACCTCTCGGCCGCCAACTCATCGGGAACCACCAGCACAGCGATGAGGCAACTCATGCTACTAACTTGGAGCGACTGCGAAATAACCTGACCAGATGCTGTCAGATTATGCCCGTCGACGGTGATGGTTCGCCCTTTCTGGCCAAGGGCCTTGGCGTACTCGGCCGATTTGTCGACCGTGTTGTCGACCAGATATTCGCCTGCGGCAAGTTCGATCGGCTTTTCGCCTGCAAGCTGTCGAGCAGCGTTGAACTGCGATAACGGCACGTACTGCACGCCTTCGTCAGCCATGCTGGAGTTCTCGTCGGAGCCGATCTGCTCAAGCGTGAAGCCGCAAGCATCGGTAAGCTGCTTGTTCGTTAAGTCGCTTGCGAGCCACGTGTCCACCTGGGCCGAGCCGGTCACGCGTTCGTCCCAATCGGGGATGAGCGACTTCATATACGCGGCGGTGGAGCCGTCGCTCGTTTGCCACAGGTTGTGAACCTCGTCGTGCTCGGTCTCGGCTATCTTGATGGCGGTCGCCTTCTCCTCGTCACCGCCATACTTCTCGGCCGGCACCGCTTCCATATCGGAGGTGTCGAGCGACATGAGGCTCGCGCGGATAGATGCGTCGAACTGGGTGTTCTCTTCCAGTTGATCGGAGAACATCGACGCCAAGCTGAAGCCCGTCGAGAACACGACGATGCTGAAGAACAGAAGGACGCTCACGGCCCACAGCGACACGAACGCGGTGTTCACCTTCGTCGCGATCTGGCGCATGGTGAACATGGCGAGACCCTTGAAGTAAACGCCCCGCAAACGCTGGATCAGCAGGATGAAGAACCCCGACGCCGACCAGAACAGGCCCAACGTGCCAACGAGCATCAACACGGTTGCGATGCGGAAGTGCTCGCCGAAGTAGACCAGGCCGTCAATGTTGAGCTCGGAATACGCCTTCGCCAAAATCAGGCATGACAGCACGAACACGATCAGGCAGATGAGGGGGTTGCGCACGGGCATGCGCTCGCTGCGGGAGCGTGCCGAGAGCAGTGTGGCAAGTTTGCAGCGCGAAATCTGTATGGCGTTGAACAGGGCGACCACGACGAAGATAAGCGCGAAACAGCCCAGGGTCAGCTGCGCGGATCGGGCGCTGAACAGCAGATGGTAGTCGCTGATCGCCACGCCGATAAGGCCCGCCGTGGCGAAGGCAATCGCTTGCGAGATCAGAAAGCCAAGCCCCAAGCCCACCACCAGCGCAAGCACGCCGACGATCAGCGTTTCCGTCAGGACTACCGAGGAAACCTGTCGCGGGCTCATGCCGAGCAAAAGGTAGGTGCCGAACTCCTTCTTGCGGGCTCGAACCACGAACCGGTTGGCGTAGAGGACCAAAAAGCCCAAAACGACGGCGACGACTACGCTGAAATAGGTCATGATCTGGGCCAAGATATCGAAAATGCTCGCACCAGATGCCAAGAAAACACCCTCGGCACCTTCTTGAGCCTCGAAAAGCACGCGCGAATCCCCGATAGCGTTGAAGGCGTAGAACACCGCCACGCCCAAGGCCAGGGTAACGAAGTACACAGCGTAGTCGCGCACGCTGCGGCGCACGTTGCGCAAGGCGAGTTTCATCAACATGATGACCGCCGCCTAGTTGCCGAGCGCGGTGACGTGCGAGGCCACGAAACCGACCGCAGAGGATGTGCCCTGCTTGCCGGAGAGAAACGCCTGAACCTCGAGGATGCGCTGGTAGAAGTCGGTTCTGCTGCTATCGCCGCGGCGCAGCTCGTTGAACAGCTTGCCGTCCTTGATGAACAGGATACGGTCGGCATACGATGCCGCGACCGCGTCGTGCGTGACCATCATGATAGTGGCGTGCAGCTTCGTGTTCAGCACCTCGAGCGTCTCGAGGAGAACGGCGGCGTTGCGTGAGTCGAGCGCTCCCGTGGGCTCGTCGGCAAGAACTAACTTCGGATCGGCGACGATGGCGCGCGCCGCAGCTACGCGCTGGCGTTGGCCGCCCGACATCTGGCGCGGGTACTTCTGCAGAACATCCGTCACGCTCAGCAGAGTGGCGGTGCGCTCGACCTTCGTGCGGACGGCGTCGGCCTTCTCTCCCTTGATGGTGAGGGCCAAAGCGATGTTCTCGAAGCCGGTCAGGGTGTCGAGCAGGTTGGCGTCCTGGAAGATGAAGCCCAGGTCGTCGCGGCGGAACTTGGAGAGCTGGCGGCTGCGCAGCTGCGTGATGTCGAGCCCGTTCAAGACGATGTTTCCGCTGGTCACGGTATCGATAGTGGAGATGCAATTCAAAAGCGTGCTCTTGCCCGAGCCGGACGGGCCCATCACGCCGACGAACTCGCCTTCGCAGATGTCGAACGACACGTCGTCAAGCGCGCGCGTGACGGCCTCGCGCGAGCCGTACACCTTCAAAACGTTGCGCACGGAGAGCAAAACCTTGCGGCTATCGGGCTGATTCGCATTCGCAATGCCTGCTGGAGGGGTTGCGGTAACCACAGACATGGGGATTCCTTTCTCTTCGATTCGACACATCCCCATGATGCGACGAGCGCGAAAACGAAGCCATCGAAGGGCCTTACCGAAATCTTACGGTTTTGTAAGGTTTGCCGCCAAGTCCATGCGCGTGCGGTCGAGTGGGAAGGTGAGTGCGATGGTCGTGCCCGCCCCCTCTTCCGAGGAAACACGCAGGCCAAGGCCCATTCTCTCGCAGGCGACAGCGGCAAGATAGAGCCCCATGCCCGTCGCTTTGTGGTGGGCGCGGCCCTGGCTTCCCGTAAATCCGCGATCGAACACGCGCGGCACGTCGGCGGCGGGAATGCCGTCGCCGTTGTCGCTGATCAAAAGCTCGATGCACCCGTCTTTCGTCCCTGCGTCCTTCACCGCGCCTTCGAAGTGAACGGTTTTCGCGCCGTACTTCGCCGAGTTCTCCAGAACCTGTCCGATGATGAAATCGACCCATTTCGCGTCGGCGAACACCTCGAGCGTCTCGTCGATCGCGAAATCGAGCGAAATGCCCGCGCCGATGAGCGTGCGCGACCTCTGGCGGCATGCCTTGCGAGCGAGTGCCGCAAGGTTTAACTCATCGATGGAGAAATCCTCGCTCAGAGTTGCCGAGCGCGCATAGTATAACGCCTGTTCAACGCGCGACTCGATACGGTCGAGGTCGCCGCGCACCTCATCGGCCCCAGGCCCGTGAAGGCTCGACAACGCAAGCTGGGCCGATGCGATGGGCGTCTTCGCCTCGTGAACCCACAGCTCGATGTAGTCGCGGTAATCCTTCATGTCGCGGGAGCGGGCGGCAAGCTCGTCCGAGGCAGCCTTGCCCTGCACGGCGAGCGCACGATAGGCCAGGGTTCCCTCCAACGTGCGCGGCTCGTCCAGAATCGACGAGAGATACCGTGCGTTGTCGGGCGAATTGCAAAAGTGGTCCAGCTGCTGGTAGAACTCGCGGTTGCGCGAGAAGCCAACGACGAGCACAATGCAGGCGAACAGGGCCTCGCAAAGGGAAACGAGCGCGATGGCGGAAGCGTTCGAGCTGGTCACAGCCAAGATGCCCGCAACAACGAGCATGAGGGCGACCATGCCGAACACGAACCCGGCGCGCGAGCGAAGATACGCCCCGAACGAGTACGCACACTCGATGCGGTCCTCGGCAGCGAACGGCGCAGGCTCAGGATCGCGGGGCGAACCAGCGGCCGTGTGGTCGGGCTCTTCCCAATTCGTGCTGCTCATCGAATCACATACCCCAGGCCGCGGCGGGTGGTGATGAAGTCGTCGGGCACGCCTGCGGACTCCAAGCTGCGGCGCAGGCGATTCACGTTCACTGTGAGCGTGTTGTCATCGACGAACGCGTCGGTTTGCCACAGCTCGTCCATCAGCTCGCTGCGCGAGATGATGGATCCCGCGTTCTCCATAAGGATGCGCAGAATCAGAAGCTCGTTGCGCGAGAGCTCCACGCGCTTGCCGCGATACGAGACCTCGGCCCGTACGCTGTCAAGGGAGACGCCGCCATGCTCGATTTGCCCGCGCGCCGAATCGGCTGACCCGCTGCGGGCAAGGGCGCGGTCGATGCGGGCAAGCAGCACAGCGGGACGGTAGGGCTTGACCACGTAGTCGTCGGCGCCGACGCTCATGCTCATGACCTCGTCAAACTCGCTGTCGGAGGAAGTCAGCACGATGATGGGGACGTTGCTTTCCTGGCGAATCGCGCGGCAAATCTCGTGGCCGTACGCGCCGGGAAGCGAAAGGTCGAGCAGGATGCAGTCGGGGGCGGCAGCCAAAGCCTCGGCCGCGGCGTTCGTAAACGACTTGCAGCAAAGGCACTCGTGGCCCTTGAGCTGCAGCATGCGCACAAGATTCTCCCGCAGCGAGACGTCGTCTTCGACAATGAGCAAACGCGCCATCGGTCCCCTTTCGCGTCAAACGGATGAGCTGATGATAGCGCAACGGGAAGCCATCTGGCATTTTGTCATCGTACTGTAGCACCGTTTTCGCGCTCTTGAGGCAGGGTGTTGTAAGCGCCGCCGCCATTGTTGCGATGTTGCAAAGTCCGTAGGTGAACGCGCGCGACATGCATGTTTGGTTGTTTGTCGCGGGTCTTGGGAAGGTGTGGGGCGGCGAGATAGGAAGTAGGGTGAGCCGCCCCGCAGTTGGAAGGTAATGAACGGGAAGGTGGGCAAGCGCTTGCATAAGGAGGACACAGGCGCTTGCCCGATGTGTTTCAGACCTCCTCAAGTATAAGACATATGCCAATAGATGACAAGCGCAAATTGGCACTATTTCACACATGTCGCACTACGCGCTCGCGCTATACTGATGCGACTATGGGCGGCATGCCCGCTGCAACTGCGGGCCGCGTGGCTGCTTGCGACTGCGGGCAGCGCTCCGCCGCGGTTGCAAGAGGCATGCCCGCGCGTTGCTCCTCGCTTGGAAAGGTGAACCGATGAGACTGATCTCGTGGAACGTGAACGGCTTGCGCGCCGTTATGAAGAAGGGCTTCGAGGACATCGTGGCCGAGTTCGACGCCGACGTCTTCGCCCTGCAAGAGACGAAGCTCCAGGCGGGGCAGGTGACGCTTGATCTTCCCCAATACCTGGAGTTCTGGAGCTATGCCGAGCGGAAAGGCTACTCAGGGACGGCGGTCTTCACCAAGCGCGCGCCTCTGCAGGTGCTTCATGGGTTGGGCTCGGAGTACCTCGACACCGAGGGGCGCATCGTCGCGCTCGAGTTCCCCGAGTTCTGGTTTGTCGACGTGTACACGCCGAACGCGCAAAACGAGCTCGCCCGCATCGGGCATCGCATGGAGTGGGACGACGCGTTCCGCGACTTTTGCAAGGGGCTTGAAGAGGGCGTGCTTCCCGGGGATGTTCCCGTCGAGCGCGCCGATGCCGACGGGCTTGTCGTTCTCGGCTCCGATGCCCCCAAGGACACCCCGCGCCACCCGCTCGGGGCAGGGCACATGCCCAAAGAAGTGCTCCCCTTGACGCAGGCGGGGGAGACCGCCGCGCCGAAACCTGTCATCATGTGCGGCGACTTCAACGTGGCACACAGCGAAATAGACCTGAAGAACCCTGGTCCCAACAGGGGGAATGCGGGTTTCTCCGACGAGGAGCGCGGCAAATTCTCCGACTTGCTCGCCGCAGGCTTCACCGACACGTTCCGTACCCTTCATCCCGATACGACGGGCGCGTACTCGTGGTGGAGCTACCGTTTCAACGCGCGCAAGAACAACGCGGGGTGGCGCATCGATTACTTTTTGGTGAGCGACGGAATCGCCGACAAGGTGGAGGACGCGAGCATTTACAATGAAGTATTCGGAAGCGACCATTGCCCGGTGGGCATTGACATAGCACTGGAGGATTAACAGCCTATGGATACTCGGAAAATCGAAGAAGGCGTGCGCCTCATTCTCGAAGGCGTCGGCGAGGACCCCAATCGCGAAGGGCTGCGCGAGACGCCTGCCCGCGTGGCGCGCATGTACGAAGAGGTGTTCGCGGGGCTCGCGCAAGATCCCGCTGTCCACTTCGAGAAGACCTTCGACGAGCACTGCAACGAGATGGTCCTCGTTCGCGACATCTCCTTCTACTCGATGTGCGAGCATCATCTTGTGCCCTTCTTCGGCAAGGCGCACATCGGCTACATCCCCGCTGCGGACGGCCGCGTGTGCGGGCTCTCGAAGCTCGCGCGCCTCGTGGAGGTGTTCGCGAAGCGCCCGCAGGTGCAGGAGCGCCTGACCGGGCAGATCGCCGACACCCTGGTGGAACAGCTCCACCCGCAGGGCGTCATCGTGGTGCTCGAGGCCGAGCACATGTGCATGAGCATGCGCGGCGTGAAGAAGCCGGGCAGCCGCACGGTCACGAGCGCAGTGCGCGGCGTGTTCGCGGGTTCGACGCCTGCTTCGCGCGCTTCCCGCAGCGAGGCCATGTCGCTTATCCTTCGCGACGCTCGCTAGGCGCAGCGCGCGTCGCTGCCGGCGGGCGAATCGGGTAGTATGGGAATCACAAGAAACGGATGAAAGGTGCAACCATGAAGTGCGTTATCTCTGTTCTGGGCAAGGACCGCAGCGGCATCGTCGCGGCGGTGGCGGTGGCGCTTGCGGAATGCGGCGCGAACATCGACGATATCAGCCAGACCATCCTAAACGACATCTTCTCGATGACGATGCTCACCACGCTCGATACGGAAAAGGCCGACTTCGACACCGTGCAGGACAAGCTCAAGGCGGTCGGGGAAGATCTCGGCGTGCAGATCATCATCCAGCGCGAAGACGTCTTCCAGTACATGTACAAGATTTAGAAAACGACACCTGAGCTGGGGTTCGCTTAGCTTCAACCCACACTACGCCACATTGCGGCCATATCGCCCGTCGGGAAGATTGATTCTCGGCGGGCTTTCTTTTCGCCCGATTCTATTCGTCATTCACTATAATGGAGCGTACGCGATAATCGTCGCAAGCTTGTGCTGCGGCACATGAACAGGAGGAACTATGAGAGATCATTCCCAGCATATCCAGCTCTCTCGTGAGCAGGCGGTCTCGTCGATGCTCGAGGCCATGGATGCGGCACCTGCAGGTTTCGGGTGGGCGAACATCGCCGCGGGCGAGGATTTGCACAGCAGCGAGGTTGCTCGCAAATGCTGCGAGCAGGTGGCGCTTGCCGATTCGGTGGGGCGCGTGCTCGCCTATGACGTGGTCTCTCGGTGCGACATGCCCTCCGCGCTCACGTGCGCGATGGACTCGATCGCCCTGCACTGGTCCGATTTCGAGAACCTTGCGGAAGGCGAGCTTCCCGACACGGGCGCATGGGTCCGCGGGGTGGATTGGCAGTTCGCGAACACGGGCGTCGCGATGCCCGAAGGGTTCGACACCGCCATCGTCATCGAGCACGTGCAGGTGTCGGAAGACCAGCAGCACGTGACCATCGACGCCGCTCCCTCGAAGCAGGGTGCGGGTACGCGTCCTGCGGGCTCGACCATGAAGCGCGGCGATGTCCTCGCGACTGCCGGCACGGTCGTGACGCCCGACGTCGCGGCGCGCATGGGAACGGGCGACAATGCCGTGGTTCCCGTGGTCCGCAAGCCTCGCGTGGCCTTCATCCCCACGGGCAACGAGCTCGTTCCTGCAGGTATTCCCCTCGATCCGACGCGCGTCGACCAGTTCGCCGCCCGCGGCCGCAACTTCGAGACGAACAGCATCCTCGTGCGCGCGAAGGTGGAAGCGTGGGGCGGGCAGTTCGTTCCCTTCGACATCGTGTGCGACGAGCGCCCCGAAATCGAGGCCGCCATCAAGCGCGCATGCGAAGTTGCCGACATCGTCGTTCTGAACGCGGGCTCCTCGAAAGGCTCGGACGACTGGTCGTGCGAGGTCATGGACGAGATGGGTCGCATGATCTGCCATCAGACGAACCATGGCCCGGGGCATCACAGCTCCTACGCCGTCGTCGACAACGTGCCCATCGTGGGCATCTCCGGTCCTTCGGGCGGCGCGTCGTTCACCCTCGACTTCTACCTGCGTCCGCTTATGCGCAAGTATTTGGGGCTTGATCCCATCGTGCCGAAGACGGCGGCCCGCTTGACCGAGGCGTTCCCGGCCCCGAAGCACGGCCCGGGCGCGAAGAACGGCAAACCTGCTGGTGAGGAGCGCCCGCGCGAGCATCCCGACCATGCGCCGGGAGAACCGGAGTTCTTCGGCATCCGTCCTCTCCGCGTGGAGCCGAGCGCCGACGGCGTGCTCGAGGCGACGCCGATCGACGGTCGCCCTGGGTCGAAGACGGCATGGGGAGCGAACGCTTTCACCATGATGGGCATGGGCCCCGGCATCGAGCCTCCCGCGGCAGGCGACATCATCGAGGTGGAGTTTCTCTAGCGAAGCTCCTCGGCGACGCTTTCCCGCGTGGTGTTATACTTTCTTGCAGTGATTGACAGTTTGCAACGGCAACCCGGCGCCCGAAGGGTGCAGGGAGGAAGGAGCGCGTTATGTCTATGAACAAAGTGCTCGCTGCGGTGGATGCAACTGACGGCGGTCGCAAGGCATTGGAGCTTGCGATCAGCGTGACCGAGAACAACTCCGATGCTGTCATCGACTTGGTGTACGTGGTGCCGATTCCCTTGCTCGACGATTCCCAGATGACGAGCTTCCGCTCCATCTTGGAAATGATGATGAACGATGGGAAATCGCTGCTCGAAAGGCTGGTCGACGCTCACGAGGATGCAGCTGATCGTCTGAACCCGCTGCTCATCACGGGAACGAACCCCGCTACCGAGATCGTGAAGCTGATCGATCAGGGCGACTACGATCTTGTCGTCATCGGCAACCGCGGGCTTTCGGGCATGAAGGAGTACATGGGCAGCGTCAGCCACAAGGTGCTGCACGGCTCGTCGGTGCCAGTGCTCATCGCCAAGTAAGCCATACTTCGAAACAAGGAGCGTTCTGTGAGCGAATCGAAAAGCGAGCAGGGCGGCATGGAAAAGGAGCGCGTGCGCAAAAACGCGCTCCTTTTGTTCAGCAAGCCGCCGATCCCGGGTTTGGTGAAAACCCGCCTGACCGTGCTGAAAGACGGTGTGTTCCAGCCCGAAGTCGCCTCGGGACTCTACCACTGCATGCTCTTCGACGTGGTGGAAATCTGCTGCGCGGCGATGGCCGATTTGGAACGCGAAAGTGCCGAGCGGGCACGGGAAGCGCTCGCCGCGGGCGAGGAAGCGGTGCGCGATGAGTACGAGATGATCATCTCGACGACACCCGAAAAAAACGTCGAGGTGATGCGCAAGCTGTTCTCCGATGCGGGGCAATGGCCGCGCGAGCTGGTGTTTCTCTGCGACGAGGGTGCAAGTTTCGACGAACATTACAACCAGGCGTTCGAGAAGACGTGGGAACGCGGCGCTGATTGCATCCTTTCTATGGGCGCCGATATGCCTGCGCTCACCAAGGCCGATGTGCGCGCAGGGTTCGACGCACTCCACAAGCTCGACGGGGTTGTGAGTGGCGGCATTGTGCTCGCTCCCGACCAGGAGATGGGCGTGTCGGTAATCGGTTGGACGCGCGAGACCAACTTCGACCATTCGGGCGTGTTCTACAACCAGGAGGGCCTCACGGTGCTTCCCGCCTATATCGACAAGGCGCGAAAGCAGGGGCTCCCTGCGCTTTACCTGCCGCCTATTCCCGACGTGGACACGATGGCCGACCTCATGCACAACATCACGCTCGTCGAGGCGCTCAACTACTGCGCGCAATACGACGACGTCACGCCGCCGTGGCGCACGGCCCAGGCGCTCAAGGAGATGGGATGGGACGAAGTGCGCGTTCCTCCCAACGACCTGCACGATCCTCGCGAGGAAATCGACAACTAGAAAAACTGGGCGGGCGATTTGCCGTCTCCCGTCTCGCTTAGGGGCGTCGAGAAGTTTTCCATCTCCCGCCTCGCCTTGAAGTCAGCGAGCGAGGCTCTGACGAGTGAGGATGGCGTGAAAAGAGTTCAAAGCGTACTTCGGTACGCGAGAAAACTTTGGAACGCCAGCTGTGCCGCCAGAGCCTCGCGCAGCGTCGGCCCGTTCCGTCGGTCCTCAGACCGCCGGAACCACAAGCTCCCAAAACGCGACTGCGCTTGCTGCGGCGACGTTCAAGGAATCTACCTGGTGATACATGGGAATCTTCACCGTGTAATCGCATCGTGCGATGGTGCTTTCCGCCAGGCCGTCGCCTTCCGTGCCCAGTACGAGTGCGATCTTCTCGCATTCCTTTAGCCTCTCGTCGCGCAAGCTCACCGAGTTGTCGGAAAGCGCGAGCGCTGCTGTGGTGAAGCCGAGCTCGTGGAGCAAGGGGATGCCGGTTTGTGCCCAATCGTGGGCGTCTTCCCCGATGCGCGCCCAGGGAATCTGAAACACGGTGCCCATCGACACGCGCACCGCGCGACGGTAGAGCGGGTCGTAGCATGCCGGCGTGATCAGCACGGCGTCGACCCCAAGCGCCGCTGCCGAGCGGAAGATCGCTCCGACGTTCGTGTGGTTCGTGATATCTTCCAAAACCGCGATGACGCGCGCGCCCTCGCACGCCTCGGCGACGCTTTTCGGGCGCGGTCGGCGAAAGGCTCCCAAGGCGCCGCGCGTCAGCTCGAATCCGCAGAGTTTCTGCAGCTCATCATGGGGAGCGACGAACACGGGGATGGTGGGGTCGACTTGCTCGATGCGCTCGACGATGCTCGCCATGGAGGGCAGCCATTTCTCCTCCATGAGCAGCGACAACGGTTGCATTCCCCCTTCGAGGGCCCGCTCGATAACCTTGCCCGACTCGGCGATGAAGATGCCCTTTTCGGGCTCGAGTTTGTTGCGCAGCTGCGCTTCGGTGAGCCGTGCGTAGGCGTCGAGGCGCTCGTCCTCAAGCGTGTCGATTCTCGCAATCATGATGGCCTAAATCCCCCTCGGGGCGCGCATTGCGGGAAGTTCGCGGGCGTCGGACGAAGCGCGCGTCGCGGGCGGTGCGGTCGTGCCCGTTGGCGCCAACGTGCGGGAACCGAGCGTGCGGGAGTCGATCGTGCGGGGGTGGGAGCCCGATGCGGGGGCGCTGCAGGGAGCGGCCGCGCCTGTCGTCCGATCGACTTGGCCTTGCGCGCTGCCGCCTGCGTAGTACTCTGCTTCGATTGCGCGCGCCGTGTCGCCTGCGATGTCCCGCACCTGGGAGAGCCCCTGCTCGAGGAATTCCACAACGCTCATGATGTGCGCGCCGATATAGGCCATGTCCTCGATGTTCGCGCGCTGCACCTCGGGCGTGCGCGAGGAGGTGGCGTCCTCCAAGATGACGACGTTGTAGTTCAGGGAAAGCGCGTCATAGCAGGTCGAGCGCACGCAGTTCGGAGTCGTTGTGCCCGCAAGCACCACGGTGCTTATGCCTTCGCGTGAGAGAACGTCGTCAAGCTGCGTGTCGAAGAACGCCGAGAAGCGCGGTTTCACCATCACTCGGTCGCCGTCTGCGGGCGTCAGCAGGTCGGGCCAGTTGAGCGAGCTCTCGTCTTCGCTTGCAGGGGAAAGCGGGCGCCCTCCGTCGCACCATTGCCGATAGCGCACGGGCTCCACGTTCGCGCCGTCGGCGCTGTAGATGCGGCGGATATGGAAGATGCTCATCCCGATTGAGCGCGCGAAATCGAGGGCGTGGGCGCAGGCCGGCACCGTGTCCGCGGCGCCCGCAACGCATAGGGCGCTTGTGGGGTCGATGAAGCCGTTTTGCATGTCTATCAGCAGGAACGCTGCACGTGTTGGTTCTATCATGGAGTCGCTTTCCTTGTGGTCGGTCTTCGTAGTATAGCGCCTTGCGTCCCGGTGATGCCCGGCGCGAACGCGTGCGGGTTGTTAGGCAGTTTAGCGATTCATCAACGGAATCGGTGACGGTATGGGATTGCATGGGGAATGCGGGTATACTCGTATTCTCAAGGAAAGAAAAGGGGAACAGTGTCACACGAAGACAATGCCGCCGAATCGGGCGTCAATGCACCCGACAGTGCGCTCGACCGATACGGAAATCCGACTGATCATCCATCGTTCAACCAGTTCGTCGCCACGATTTCGGCCCTCCGGGCCCCGGACGGCTGTCCATGGGATCGCGAGCAGACGCACGTATCGATTTCCCACAACATGATAGAGGAAGCCTACGAGGCCGTTTGCGCAATCGAGGAAGAGGACGTCGCCCACCTGCGCGAAGAGCTTGGCGACGTGCTTTTGCAGGTAGTTCTTCAAAGCCAGATCGCCGCCGATGCGGGGGAGTTCTCGATCGACGACGTGTGCGCCGACGTGAACGCGAAGATGGTGCGCCGCCATCCGCATGTGTTCGGCAGTGTCGAGGCCTCCAACGCGAGCGAGGTGCTTGATGTGTGGGACCAGGTGAAACTTGCGGAGCGGCAGGCGACAGGCGACGCCGACGGCTCGGGCGCAGGTGAACCCGAGGGCCTGCTCGACGGCGTGCCACGCACCTTCCCCGCGCTCATGGAGGCGCAGAAGATTTCCCGCAAGGCTGCCGCCGTGGGCTTCGAATGGGATTCCATCGAGGACGTGTGGGACAAGGTTGCCGAGGAGAAATCCGAGCTCATCGAGGCGTATACCGCTGCCCCGCATGCCGCCAACGGCAAGATCGACACCTCCGTGGCGGGCGAGTTCGGCCTTGACGAAAAGGAGGCGGCTCGTCGTGCCGAGGCGGCGGAGATGGAGTTCGGCGATGTGCTTTTCGCCCTGGTCAACGTAGGCAGGCGCATGGGAATCGACGCCGAAAGCGCCCTTCGCGCCTCGAACGCGAAGTTCCGCGCCCGCTGGGCAGCGATGGAGGAAATAGCCTCCGAACAGGGGAGACGTATGCAAGATTTCTCGACCTTGGAGCAAAATGAGCTCTGGGGCGAAGTGAAGGGGAGATAAGATGACGAGCGCTGCGCAGCTTTTGAGTGAGCAGGACCACAGGGACACGTGGTCGCTTACGATCGGCAAGGACATGTCGGATGAGGACATCGAGTTCGTGCGCGAGGCGGGAGCGAAGCTTCGCGAACTGAGCCAGCGTTACCGCGCCGCGCTGCGCGAGATGGTTGTCCGCTTCGAGATTCTCGACCAGGACCTGAACCTGCGCAAAGACCGCACGCCTATCCATCATGTTGAGTCGCGCGTGAAGACCCCCGAGAGCATCATCGAGAAGATCGGCCGCTACGGCAAGGAGCGCACGCTCGAGAACATCGAGAAGTACATCATGGACATCGCGGGCATCCGCGTGATCTGCTCCTATATTAGCGACGTGTACAACCTGTTCGACCTGCTGCAACGTCAGGACGACCTGGAAATCGTCACGGTCAAGGACTATATCGCCAACCCCAAGCCCAACGGGTACCGCAGCTTGCACGTGATTGTTCGCATTCCCGTGTATTTCCTCGATTCCAAGCAGATGGTGCCGGTCGAGATTCAGCTGCGAACCGTCGCCATGGACTTCTGGGCGAGTCTCGAGCATGACCTGAAGTACAAGGCAAAACGCGAGATCGAGGGCATCGATTCCTACGGCGAGCTGAAGGATTGCAGTCGCATCATCGAAGATGTCGAAGCGCGCATGCAGATCCTTGCACGAGCGCTCGACTCCGAATAGCGGGGGCATTTCTCCGTGCGGTCGCCGCATTCCCGCGGTTTTTCTTGACTTGAAGCGAGCTTGAGGTTTTATCATGGGTGCATCACAGAGAGAGGAGCACCCATGAACTCAGATTTCGCCCGCGTGTCGAAGCTTGGCTTCGGCTGCATGCGCCTGCCGCAGACCGACCCGAAAGATCCCACCGCAATCGATATCGAGCACGTCAAACAGATGGTCGATGCCTACTTGGCCGGCGGCGGGAACTACTTCGATACCGCGTTCGTCTACCACAACGGCGCATCCGAGAAGGCCCTCGGGGAAGCGCTCGTCGCGCGCCACCCGCGCGAGTCCTACACCATCGCCACGAAATGTCTCGCCTGGGCGTGCCCCGACGAGAAGACGGCGAAGTCGAATCTGCCCACGTCGCTTGAGCGGCTGGGAACCGACTACATCGATTTCTACCTGCTCCACAACGTGGGCGGAAAGCGCACGAAGGTCTTCGACGATTGGGGGATGTGGGACTTCGCGCAGAAGGCCAAGCAGGACGGCCTGATCCGCCACGTCGGCTTCTCCATGCACGACGGCCCCGAGACGCTCGATCGCATACTCACCGACCATCCCGAGATGGAGTTCGTGCAGCTGCAGGTGAACTACCTTGATTGGGAAAGCCCGGTTGTGCAATCGCGCCGCTGCATGGAAGTGGCCGCCGAGCACGGTGTCCCCGTCATCATCATGGAGCCCGCCCGCGGCGGAATGCTCGTCAATCTGGCCGAGCGCGTCGCGGCGCCGCTTGTCGCCTGCAGCCCCGAGAAGAGCCTCGCGTCGTGGGCGTACCGCTTCTGCTACAACCTGCCGGGCGTGCTTACGGTGCTCTCCGGCATGTCGACTATCGACCAGGTTCGCCAGAACGTCGCTGACTTCAAGGCGAGCGAGCCGTTTTCCCAGGCCGAGACCGAAGCGCTTGCCCAGACGCGCGAAATCCTCGAATCGATCGCGGCGATTCCTTGCACGAACTGCCGCTACTGCGTGAAGGGGTGCCCGCAGGAGGTCGCCATTCCCGAGATCATGGGGCTTTTGAACCTCGAGGCACAGGTCGAGAACAACAAGTTCGTGAGCGATCTGTACAGCTGGCAGGCAAAGCCCGGTCGCGCGTCCGACTGCATCGAGTGCGGACTGTGCGAGTCGATGTGCCCGCAGCAGATTGGCATTATCGAGAACTTGAAGACCGCCGTCGAGCACTTCGAGTAAGGTCGAGCGGGCTTGGGGCGAGGGGCTGGGTCCAGGTGCATTTCCGGCTGCGTGCAGCGGCGCCGCACCCCGATTGTTCACGCCTGTAACAAAGATGTAACAGCATCTGGCCTTTTTCTTGTTCGACAAAGGGTCCGCAAGCCTTTATAGTGAACGAGATACCTCATCTTGCTTTTAATATGGAAAGGGGAAGGAAGATGAAAATGAAGAAGCTGGGCGTGGTGCTCGCCGCTGGCGTGCTCGCCGCTTCGCTTGCCCTGTTCGGATGCTCCTCGAACAGCACCGCGGGCAACGACACCAAGAAGGACGATTCCGCCAAGGCCGATACGAGCTACACGCTTGTCACGGACGGCACGCTCACGATGGGCACCTCCGCCGACTATCCTCCGTTCGAGAACCTCGAGAACGGTGAGGCTGTCGGCTTCGATGTCGATCTGTGCAAGGCTGTCGCCGACGAGCTCGGCCTCAAGTTCGAGGTCGTCAACAACCAGTTCGACACGCTGCTCACCGGCCTTGCCGCGGGCGGTAAGTTCGACGTCGTGCTTGCTGGCATGACCGTCGAGCCCGAGCGCGAGGAGCTCGCCGACTTCACCGACACCTACTACGTCGATGACCAGGCTGTTGCCGTTATGAAGGACGGCGCAATCACCAAGGACAACGCCAAGGAAGAGTTGAACAAGGCCGGCGTCATCATCGCCGTGCAGTCCGGCACCACCGGCGAGACTTACTGCCGCGAGAACTTCCCGAACGCGACCATTCAGCCCTATGGCAACTCCACCGATAGCTTCGCCGCTATGCAGGCTGGCCAGGCGACCGCCGTGTGCACCAACGCCGCTGTCGTGAAGAAGATGCTCTCCGAGGCCTACAGCGACGCCCAGGTCGTCCTCGAGGTTGCGACTGGCGAAGAGTACGCCGTTGCCGTGAACAAGGACAACCCGGAGCTCACCAAGGCCATTAACGAGGCCATCAAGAAGCTCCAGGACGATGGCACCGTCGAGAAGCTCGCTGCCAAGTGGCTCGGGTAAACGCCCCTGCCGCACGCTGAGCGCCCGTAACGGGCGAGAGCTCGCGTGCCGATAGCGTTCAACCGCCATCGATGCCCTATCCTGTCCGAGAGCAGCTCGCCGAGAAGCGAGCAAGCTCGAAGACGGGATAGGGCTTTTCTTTTTTGGGGTCTCCCGTCGGCACTGGCACGTAGCACGAGATTGCCAAATCCAGCAAGGGCGTATAAAATACGCATCGATGGGCCCGGGATGACCGCTGATTCAAGTCACCGGGCCTAAATTGTATTTACAGGAGAAACCTTATGGCAGACGCATGCGAGCACCCCGAAACCGAAATGCGGCGCGAGTGGGCCGAGCGCTGGCTCTCGCCTTCAAGGCTATCCTCTTACCTCGACCTTTGCGGCGGCGACGTCGACCGCGCGCTCGACTTACACGAATGGAACCTCATGCTCGGGCGCGCCCTCATGGGCGACATTGCACACTTTGAGCTCGCACTGCGCAATGCTTACGATAGAATCCTCACCGAGCGCTTCGAAGGCGACGAGCACTGGCTCTTCGACGCGAGATCACCCATGACGCGCCCCACCATGCGAATGAGCAAGGCGAAAAAGCAGCGCGATGTGAACATGGTGAACCGCCGAGCCATCGACGACGCCCGCGGGCGGGCGCACGACCCGGCAAACTCCAATCAGGTGATCGCGGGCCTTATGCTCGGCTTCTGGGCGCACATGACCGACCGTAGCCGCGAGCGAGACCTTTGGATCCCGTATCTGCACGCCGCATGGCCTGCCGGAACCGACAGGGCGAAGCTCAACCTGCAACTCGAAGCAATCAACAAGTTGCGCAACCGCGTCGCGCACAGCGAGCGCCTATTCAATCCGGGACCCGACGGGTGTTCGCCCGCAAGGGTCGACGCAGAGATGCTCGCTTTGTTCCGCGCTTTATCGCCGCAAGCTTACGAAGGTCTTTACGGCAATGAGAACACGACGACGGTCGAGAGGTTTCTCGATGACCACCCGTCGCCGATAGATGTGAGGCTGTAGCGGATCCGCCTGCCGAGTCCGCGCGTCCCCGAATCACCCCTTTTCAAGCCACCCGCTACGAACCCCGGCGGAAACCTGGGAGTGATTAAAGGAGCGAGCTGCGGTTTCGCAAATCAATTGAGTCATTCCCAAAACCGCGAATCAAGGGGTTGATTCGCCCAAATTGCGCACGAATCAGCACTTAGGCGGTATGATGCGGCACGCATTGACAACACTCGGACTGCATTAGTCACTGAGTGGGAGTAGCGGGAAAAAGGTAGCGAAACACAAAGCAGCAGGTAGAAGCCCCTCACGTTCCTGTGAAGGGCTTCTTTTTTGCGAAGTTCGGTGGAAGAATGGTGCAACAGGACGAAGCCCCCGATTCTGTTGCACCACTTTTCGAAAGGTGGTTTTGGAGATGGCGAGAGACACAGTAAGAACTACTCACAGCATCACGATTTTGTACGTTCAGGCTTCGCGATGGCGTCATCTTTATTCATGTCGCACTTCATTCCCGTCTCGCCCGTCAATCTCTTTCAACCTCAACAGCCAGCGTCTCATGCTCCCGTCCCCAAAGAAGCCAAGCAGTGCTCCATTGCAGAAGCGTTCTGCTCTCACGGCTCCGAGCAGAAGCGCCATCACCGCCTGGCCGTCGAGTTCCGATGCATCTGTCCCAGACATTGCTGGGCTGTCCCACTCGAGTCCGTTGCGTTCAAGTATGTCGCGGTAATGCGTGAGCTCGTACTCGGGATGCTCGTCGACGAAGTCGTAGATTGCCTGTTCAACGTCAGCAACCGTCGTTCCGTAATTCACGTAGGGCATCTTGATTGGACCGTTCATGGTGCCCTTGCTCTCTCGGTCTACAACCCATTTGCCAAATCCCTCGGCATTCTCAATCGCAGGCAGATGTTTTGTCAGGCTCTCAAACATAAGCCGCCTCTTTTGAGAAATGAGCTTCAGCAATACCGTCGAGCTGCGAACGTATTGTCTCGAAGGGCTGGTTCAGGTCCAATGTCCTCACGCTTATCTGGTTACCGCTCATCTGATACGCACCATCAGGCTGCACGTCTTCGTCGGTCTTGGCGTAGAGCAGCATGCCCGACACGCTATGCTGCTCGTGAGTGCTGGCGAGCTCCGCTTCCTTGTTCTTCACGTAGGTAAAGATCTGGTACAGGTTGCCGGAGTGGACGCTTTGCTTGTCGAACTGCTGTTGCGTCGTGTGACTGTAGTACTTTGCGTCGATGATGAGGACGGTCCTGCCCCGTGTGAGCGTTATGTCGGTGTGCATGGCGGGGAGCATATCGTCGAAGCCGTCGTCGAGCGCCCAGCTGATGTACGGCGCCCCCGCGGAAAGCTCTGGGTGCTCACGTCTATAGTACTCGAGGATGAACTTCTCGTACAGGTGGCTCATTCGCTGCTCGTCGAGGAAGTCCATCATGCAGAGACTCCCGCTCTCCCGCGTCTGGAGAAGGCCCTTCACGACCAGCCAGCACACGTTCGTGAGCATGCGATAAGTCTGGTTGTTCCGGTCGAAGCGCATGTGCCAGTCTTCGCCCGAAAGGTTCACGTCTTCCACGTCCACGAAGTACGGAAGCAGCCGTCTAAGTGTCTTCTTGCGCGCCTTGTCGATGTCCGAGCGAATCAAGAGCATGATCGTCGCCTTGAGGATGCGGTTCATGCGCGTGTTCGTGCTGAACTCGTCGTAGCTACAAACCAGCTGCCTGCGCAGAATCGAGCGCATCTTCAAGGACTCGGACAGCTCAATCTTGCCCCTCGGTGATGAGAGTATATCCTTGCGGTCGATGTACTCTCGGCCAAGGCCGCGCTTGAGCTGCAGGCTCACGCCCCGTGACAGTATCTCGGCGAGGAGATCGGCGGTGTTGTCGAACTCTTCGGCTGCGATGTCGCGGTAGCCCTGCCCTTGCAGCGTCTGGAACGCATAGGCGAGCATGTGGTAGATGTTCTGTATCCGGATCACCGGATTGACCTGCGCAACTTGCCGGCCCACTCGTCGACCTTGGTGGGCTCGTCGAACCAGTACTCGCGCAACATCGGCACGAGCTCGTAGTTGACGATTGCCGAGAGCTTATCGTCCGTCACGTCGTCCGGGGACATGCGGCAGAAGTAGCTATGGCCGATGCAGAAGCCGTCTCCCAGCGACTCGTCGGACGCGATCGCCTCGTTCAGCTTCACGACGCAGGAGATGAGCCTATCGAACTTCTCACTGGCAAGTCCCTCCTGATAGGCGATGAAGTTCTCCGCGTCGAAGGCGGGACGGAGGTCGAAGAACGCGAAGCGGCGGCGCAGGGCGTAGTCGAGCATGGCGAGCGAGCGGTCCGCTGTGTTCATCATGCCAATGAGGTATACGTTGCTCGGGACGTAGAACAGCTCGTGCGAGTAGAGGAGCTGCAGCGTGTTCCTGGGCCCGCGCTTGTCGTTCTCGATGAGCATGAACAGCTCGCCGAAGATCTTCGAGAGGTTGCCACGGTTGATTTCGTCGATGATGAAGAAGTAGTCGTTGTCAGAATCGTCCTTCGCATTCTTGCAGAAGTTGTAGAACGCGCCCTTTTCGAGGTCGAAGCCCTGCGCGTTCGGGCGGAACCCCTCTATGAAGTCTTCGTAGCTGTAGCTCTGGTGGAACTGCACCATCATCACACGCTTGGCGTCCTTCACGCCCATCATGGAGTAGGCTAGGCGCTTTGCGGCGAAGGTCTTGCCTACGCCTGGGGCACCCTGCAGGATGATGTTCTTCTTCGCGCGCAGGACGTTGATGAGGGTCCTGTAGCGCTCGCCGTCCATGTAGACCTCCGAGAGGAAGTCCTCGGACGTGTACGCTGGGTATTCAACCTCCTCCGTGTCTTCCTCGACTTCGCCGCCCTCGTCCTCGAAGAACGAGTTGAGCTTCTCAACGAGGTCGGGATAGGCGGTGATGTCCGTCAGGGTCTTCATGGCAAGGAGGTCTTCCGTTTGCCGCTCTCCTCTGTTCGTCCAGCGTACCCTGCGGATGTTCGGATAGGAGTCGCCATTTTCGTCGAATTGGTAATCCCCCTCGACGATGCCGCGACCAATAATCACGCTGCGGCCCCGCTTAGCAAAGACAACGTCGCCCGGCTTGATCTCGCGCGAGAACTGCCAGAGCGCAAGCGCGGAGTTCTTCTGCGAGTACTTGCTGCTGTACAGGGTGCGCAGGTCCTTGCGGATATCTTCCTTGCTGGCGTATTTCTCGACGTTGCCGAGCTTGCTCCAGCCGACGCCCATTACGCCACGTGCGTAGAAGTCATCCCACTTCGCGGCACCGTCTCCCGGGGAGTAGGTCCAGTAATGTGTGGTCTTGACCCCCTCGTCTCCAAGGGAATTTTCTTCCGCCTTCTCGGCTGCAGCCTTCTCGGCGACCTTCCTCTCACGGTTGACGCGCTCAGACTCCACGAAGGCGGCAGCCGTCAGTGAGGGGAAGTCTGTGTACGGGCATTCGTTGCTTCCGAACTCTGATTTGACAGCATCGCAAATTGCGAGATAGCGCTCTCCGTCGTGAATCGGCGAGCCCTTCTCCTTTGGTACTATGCTGGCAATGGTGGAGCCAGCCTTTGCCGCGTCGGCCATGAACCAGCGGTTGCGCGAGTCCAGGCTGATGAAGTTGTAGGGCCTCGCCCAGTAGAGGCCCATGGTGAGCTTCCAGCCAAGTGTGAACTGGATGACGGTGGCATCGAATGCCTCGACGAAGGCCTTCCGGGTTTCCTCGTTGTCGTCGGCGGCCAGTGCAAGTTCGGCCTCGAAAACGTGCCAAAGGTTGTCGATGTCATTCTCGCCGCGCCGGTCGTCGTCGGAGAAGGCATAGAAGGTCGCGTTAAGGTTGTTGAGCACGGGGATGCCCTCGAAATCCGTGGGCTGGTCTGCCCTGACGTCGAATGCCTCGGCGATGCCGGCGACGATCTTCTTCCGGTTTGCGTCTTTGATGCCCTTGTTGAAGAGGCCGAAGACGGTGAACGGATCGATGTCTTGGAGCTCATCTGCCTCAAGCTTAGGGAGACTCATCCCGATCGATTCATAGACAGTTGCTAGCTTGTTTATCAGATCGTCGCGCCTGTCTCGATAGGTCAGCAGCTTGTCAGATAACTCTTTATAAAAGCTAATCCAAGTAAATTTTGTGCCGGTCATTATAGTCACTGCCTATCTTGTGCCTCTGCCGAGGCGCCTTGCTTTCAAAGTCTTTCCATATGCGTCTACATGCGCGACAGGTATCTTCATCGAATCAGAGTACACCAACGAGTATCTTTGCATCAATGTAATCCAACGCTTCGTCGATATTGCGCCCATTTCTTACTACTCCGTCAATTACGCTGATAACGTTTCTATTTAGCTCGGGATTAATGTTCAATAGATCGGTATTGAGAACATAGATATTGCCAACTTCCTTGGGCAGAATCTCAAGCACACCGCCCCCATAGCTTCTGCCGTAAAGCTCCGTGAATGCGAACGCAATGCTGTTGTAATAGGCGATAATTGCAAGCTCCGGGCCAATACCATCCTTGAATTTCATCCTATGCATGGTGTCGGTTGATATTGCGCCGCACCGATTAAGCACAAGCTTGGGATAGAGATTATTCCAAGTGAGTGGGCGTGCGGTTTTGTCCCCGAGGGCGAAAGGGAGCCGTTTCGGGCTCGTGAAACTCAAATCGAACTCAATGGGCATTTTTGCAGTCTCCGTACGGCGTTTCCCCAGGCGGTTAATAGGGAGTAAAGAATCTCGCCGTCTCAACGAAAACGAGTGTGATCAGGGATCGGTTCGCGCGATTGTCTGAGCGGTTCTGGAAAAGCCATCAGAGACGTGGTATATAGACTTTGGTGGCCGTTTCGGCTACCTCCAAGTGCCGGGGGCTTATCCCCCGGCTTTTGTTCTATTTAGAGGTATTTTATTGGCGCGAGACCTGAGCGTATTCGTCGACGAGAGCGGAGACCACGGCGGGAAAGCACGCTACTACTTGCTCACGCTCGTGATCCACGACCAGGCCGATTCCATATCCGACAAAGTTGCGCGCTACGAGGAGTCCCTCCTCAGGTCCAATCTGCCGAACATACCGTTTCATTCCGAGCCGCCGCTGAACGGCCATGGGCCTTACCGAGGAATGCCCCTTGAGCAGCGGAAGAAGATGCTCTGCTCGTTCAACGTCCTCGTGCAGAGGCCCCCCATCAAGTACGCGACGTTCGCATACCGAAGAAGCGAGTTCGACGACCTCGCGAAGCTCACCGCCCGCATGAAGCGGGACATCTCCGGGCTCCTGTTCGACCACCTCGACTCCTTTCAGGCGTTCGACGACGTGAAGGTCTACTACGACAACGGCCAGGACATCGTCAAGAAGGCCCTCGACCGGTCCTTCGGGTTCGCCCTCTCCAAGGGCGTCTTGGAGCGCCGCAAGACATCGATGACCGACTATCGGCTCGAACAGGCCGCGGACTACCTATGCACGATCGAGCTTGCCGCCGTCAAATACGCTGCGAAGGAAGATGGAGAAACCTACAACAAGTTCTTCGGCGGAATCGGCCCCTTTAAGAAGAATTGGCTCAAGCAGGCAAGGCGAAAGGCTATTTAGAGAACGGCCCTTGCAAGCTATACACCGGTGGACCTCGCCCCCGGTCGCCATATCAATCGCAAGCGGAGCGGCCGAAGGCCATAATGAGCGCATCGGGATGGCTTGGATATGCAGCCAACAAGGCTGGTCGTGCGAGTCGAGCCCGTAGCAAGACGTGTGCAACTCACAAATCTGATCGTTGAGAGCCCGCAAAGCCCAGTCGTTGCCGATCTCGGGAATGCCGGTATATGCATATGGTGAAAGGTGCGCCATCGGCGGGGAGAAGCACGGCTCATGTGCTAAACAGTTTGCAACGGCTAACTTGTGGAGGCATATCGTGCGCTTTTCGACTCTCGGGGACCCGGCAAACCCCGCAATCCTGTTTTTCCATGCCATGGGCGTCGTGGGCGAAAGCAGCGAGCGCGTGTCGGGGCACTTGGCGGATCGGTACTATTGCGTCATGCCGACGTCGACGGTCTATTGCGGGGACCAGCGCTATGCGGGTCGAGCAGACGAGGCGCGCCAGGTCGAGGAGTTCCTTCGCGGGCATGGGGTTGGCCGTCTGGCGCTCGTAGTCGCCTCCTCTATCGGCGCCGATCTGGGGATGGCGTTTCTCGCCCGCGGCGCGGTGCCGGCGGATCACGTCTTTTTCGATGGGGCCAGTTCGCGCAGATAGGCGCCGGGACGCGAGCTGCCATGGCGCCGTTGCTGTACCTGGCCGTAAAGAGCCTGTATTGGACCCGCGGCGCCACGCTCAGGCATATCATGTGGTGCGACGATGAGGCCATCCGCCCGTACTTCGTCGAGGCGGGCCGCAGGCTCACATTGGCGAATATGCGAAGCCAGATGGCCGATAGCCTCGTGGACGCGTCGTTTCCCATGCTGCCGGCAACCCTTCAGAGTCGCACGTTTTGGGAATTCGGATCGGTGGAGGACCATTTCAAATATCGAGCTGCCGTTATGGAGGCTTGGCCCAAGGGAAACTTCCCGATATTCGAGGGCCACAACCACATGCAGTTCCAAATCGACGATCCGCAGGGCTTTGCCGCCATGCTCGCGCACGTGATTGAGACGGGTGGGCTCCCGGAGCTGCCGTTCTGCCGCTGGACAACGCGAGCGGGGGCGTTTTGTACGTGAGAAAGGGCGCGGAAAGCTGGGGCAACTGGAATGACGGGCCTCAAAACTAGAGCTATCGAGTGGGAGAAGAGCAGCTGTTCGATGCAATGTTATAGCACCAGACAGCAGGCGTAGTTTCAATTGAAGCTACGCCTGCTGCTGCATATGGGTCGGCGCCAATCAATGTCCGCGATGCTTCTGCTTACGTTTCAGCTTTCGCTCTTCGAAGCGCGCCTCCGCCTCATCCGCGCGGCGTCGGCTTCTTGCGCGAGCCGACGCCCGCTTCATTGTCTCACGTTAACTTGCGAGCACCTGTTGCGCCTTGGTGCTCATCGCCCGCTGCCTGAGGGCCTTCGACGCCTCGCGAACGCGCCGCTTGGGGTTTCTCGCCAGCTTGTTCACCTCGGTCGGCTCGTCACCGAAGAACGAGAGCCTCTCCCATTTGCTGACGATGAATTGCAGGATCTCCTCATCGGACGGCTCCGCGCCGAAGACGATGCGGGCGGCGCCGTATCTGCCTTCCTCGAAGCGCTCCGCCAGCCCGACCCAGAATTGGCCGCCGTGATATACGGTCAGGGTGGACGACACGCTGATCTGCATGGTTGGTTCCTCCTTTATGTAGATGGCCATGCAGAGAAGGGACAACCATGCGAACAGGGGACGTAGCCCCGTTCGCATCAAGGTCTATATCAGCGCCGATCAATGCCCGCAATGCTTCTGTTTGCATTTAAGCTTCCGTCGCTCGAAGCGCGCCTCCAACCCCTCGTCGCCCCCCGCACAGCGTTCCGCTATACGAGCTTCTTGCGCGTCTCCTTCAGTATGCCCTTCTTGAAATCGGACCACTTGCCGAAGAACTTTTCGTCCGTTGCGGTAGCTGTATGGTCCGCGTACTTGATTGCTGTGAGTTCCATGGTGCAGATGTAGTCCGCCGCCTGCGAAAGCCGGTACTCGGAGGGCTGTGCGGAGCGGTAGACTACCGCGTCTTTCGATAGCGCGTACTCGATTGCGAGGTGGAGAGACTCGGCAATGGAGTGCTGGCCGTTGTCGTAGTAGACCTTGACCGCATCGTAGGCCTGCAGCTCCGAGAGGTTGTCGAACAGGAAGTTCACGATGTCCCTTCGCATCGCCCCCGCGAGCTTGTCGAGCGAGGCGAACTTTTTGGTCGCGTATGCGAAGGTGTGGTACCTCACGGGCATGTGGCGGAAGAAAACTCGGAACGAGCCGAGCAGCATCTTGCGCGTCCTTAGGTCGAGTCCGGAGTACAGGTCCTTGCCGTTCATGAGCGGCGACGCATGGAAAGGTATGTCCGGGAGTCCCTTGGCGCGGAGGGCGTCCTCGTATGCCTTGATCGACTCCGCGATGTTGTCGGATTGGTCGTGCATGACGACGGTGAGCAGGTAGTAGCGGTCGGAGAGGCCGTCGCTTCCCGACTCGTCGACGAAGATGCTGAGTTCTCGCATTGCTCTCCTGGATAAGAAAAAAGCCGGGGAAAACGTCCCCGGCACTTGGAAGCCTTCCTAACGGAAAACCAGTTATCTTATATCATGTACTGTCCGGAAATTCAAGGGAGCTCGAAGCGTTTCCGGACGTCGGCGGAATCTCAAAGCCCGCTCGTCAACTCATGGGCAAGCCACCCGAGACTACTCACTTTACCCGCGGACGACGAAGAGCTGCGACCTGCGGTTTTTCAACCAGCATGAAAGCCGCCCGCGTTGATTCACTTGCGATTGTAGCTGGCGGCTTGCGGGCAAAAGGGCGGTTGAATTTCAAAATGGGCGTTTTCGGCGATATCGAGCCTCCAAAGGCGCTCGCTGTGCCCTTTGGGACAAAAACAAAAACTCAAAGCCCTGAGTTTGAAAAAAGGGGGGTGCGGACAATTCCTTGGACCAACCTAAGCGGCTAGCCCCTTGCTTATCCGGTACTGCACGGGACTCATCCAGCCGAGCGACTGCTTCTTGCGGCGCTCGTTGTAGAAGTGGATATACCCGTCCAGCAGCCCCATGAACGAGTCCACGGTGACGCCGTCCCAGTCCCGGTAGTAGAAGAACTCGTTCTTCAGGCGGCCGAAGAAGCCCTCGCATGCCGAGTTGTCCGGGCTGCAGCCCTTCCTCGACATGGAGCGGACCAGGCCGTTTCCCTCGCATATGCCGATCCAGCCGGGCCATCTGTAATGGCACCCCCTGTCCGAGTGGCAGACCGGGTGCTGGCCCGGGGAGAGCGTCCCGCACGCGTCCTCCAGGGAGCCGTTGGCGAGCGCCGCGTTCGGGCGCCTTCCTATCCGCCATGCCACGACGAGGCCGTCGTAGCAGTCGACGACCGGGCTGAGGTACGCCTTCTCCCCGCTCGGCAGCTTGAACTCGGTGATGTCGGTGAGCCACAGCTCGTTCGGCGCGTCCGCGTGGAAGTTGCGCCTCACCAGGTTGGGGGGCGCGTCCGATATCTCCCCCTTGTAGGAGCTGTAGCGCCTCTTCCTCTTCAGGTAGGCAACCTTGCAGCCCTCTTCGGCCATCAGCCTGCGCACGACCTTCTCGCTGACGACGGTGCCTTCCTCCCGCAGCTCGTTGTGCACGTACCGGTAGCCGCGCTTGCCGCCGGCGCCGTCGAATATCCTCCTGATGTCGATTCTGAGCCGGGCGTGCCTGTCCTTCGCGCGCAGCTTCGCGCGGCAGTACTCATAGGAGCTCTTCGAGATCCTCAAGGAACCGGTGAGCTCTCTTAAGGGGCGGCCGGACTCCAGCCTCAGCTTGTCGATCAGCACGGTCTTCTCCATGTTGCTCATCGAGCCGAGGCTCCCTGCTTTTAAAAGGTCGACGGCTCCCCTCAGGATGTCGTTCTCCAGCTCGAGCTGCCGGATCCTCTCCTCGGGGCTGCCCTCGAAGCCGGCGTACGCCGGCTCGTCGCCCTCGGGCCTTCTCGCGCGACCGCCCATCCGCACCCCCTTCGTTCCGCCGCCTTTCAGCCAATAGCGTACAACATCGGGGCTCCCGATGCCGAGCGCTTCCGCGATCTCCCTGCAAGATGCGCCTTTTCGCGCCATCTCCATCGCCTTGCCCCGGACCTCGTCGCCGTAGGGTTCGAACTTAGCCCCGCGGGACCTCCGCCGCGGATTGGCCGCGGCAGCCGCCCAACGGCGCAGGGTCCTGCCGGGAACGCCGGACATCCTGGCGGCCTTCCCGACGTCGCCGGTGAGCCTCAGCATGTCGAGGGCTTTGTCCTTTGATTCTTGGCTGTACATACGGACTCCTGACTGGACCGAACGGTCCAACTATTCGTCCGCACCCCCAAGTTTTTAGAGTTGTCCCAGCTTTTGTCCCCGAAGCCGACGAAACGCGACATGGCGTCACCTGGCGGCACTCGGCTCGAGACGGCACCGAAAACTGGGTGCAACTGGAGTGACGGAACGTCAGAATCGACGCCACCGAGTGGGAGTGAGCTGACCACGTTCTTTCGCCGGATATAGTCGTCCGTGGCGTATCGTAGCGTTCCGGGCACCTCAACTTTTGGGATTGGTTCCGAGACGCAATCGACGAACTGCTCGATCAATCGAAAGAAGAGGAGTCTTATGGCGCCTAGGGAAATTCACGTTGCCGATAGCAAGTTCCTTGCGCTTATTCTTCGGCGCAAGCCCGAGGAAATCGGAATCTCTTTGGACGAGCACGGCTGGGCGGATGTTGGCGAGTTGGTGCGAGGCATGGAAAGCCCATGGTCTACCTCGTTGACTCTGCCGCGATGATTGCGCAGGGGGCTCTCTTCTTCTTGTCTCAAAATGGCGTCTGGTTGACGAAAAGCGTGCCCGTAGAATACCTTTCGATGGCTCAACAGGAGTAGCGGCGTCAAGCCGAGCGACGGGACATGCGGGTCAGACGCATAGGGCGCTGCCTGGCAAAGAAATCCTGCTGCGAGCAACTACGAACACCCAAGGGCTCTAAAGGGGCTCAGGGACAGGTTTTGTAATAGCCTTTGGAGTTATCGGAAATACCAAAACGCAGGTTGTGGACGTGCTAGAATTGCATGGCCTTTATTATGTAATTAACCGCTAGGGCTATGAACTGGATGAGGCCCTCTTCGCGTTGGCGGAGAGGGCCTTTTAATCGTAGAGGAACGTACATGCACATGCAGAACTTGAAAGCGAATACCGTACGCACTGCGTTTTGCGCACTGCTCGTCTCGTTCGCGCTCGTGTTCGCCGGTGTGGCGCAGGTTGCCGTCGCCCCGACGAACGCGTATGCGCTCGATACCGCCAAATGCACGGCGAAACCCAACGTCAGCGGGTCGTCAGACGTGCTCGGCGGCGTGGAGACGCGCATCACCTGGGAAGGCCAGGCCGACCCCGACGAGCAGATCGCGGGCGTCACCTTCACCTTGCCCGAGGGCACAACCTGTGAACCGGGCGACACGCGAGCGACGATGCTCACCGGCGACGACCTGATGACGCGCACGAATCTCGATGTCGACGCCGACTACAAAGACGGCAAGCTCACGGTTAAGTTCTCCGAACCCGCGCAGGCGGGCGGGTACTTCCGTGTGGAAATCTACAAGGTGAAGTTCTCCGAAATGGGCGGCGACATGCAGATCGCGGGCGCATACACGCTTGCGGACGGCACCGAGGTCGCCATGGACACGCTGCCTGCAATCACCGTGAAATCCCATTCCTTCTTCGAGTCGCTTTCCGATTCGCTCGCCCAGCAGGATTGGGTGAAGTCGTGGAACAGTGTGCTTTTCCTGAAGCTGTTCTTAAACCCGTCGGTGTTCGTATCGAGCCTGCCGGTGGTGTTTTGGGGCTTTTTGATGGCGATCGGCATCGTGGCCTGCGCTTTCCCGCTCGCCATCCCGTTTGGCCTTCTGCTGTCGCTCATGCGCATGTCGAAGCTGCGCGTGCTGCGCGGCATCGCCACCGCCTACGTGAACGTGGTGCGCGGCACGCCGCTGTTCCTGCAGATCTACATCGCCTTCTTCGGCCTGCCGCTTGCGGGCATCCAGATTCCCACGTTCCCGCTCGGCGTGATCGTCCTCGCGATGAATTCCAGCGCGTATCTGTGCGAGATCTTCCGCGCGGGCATCCAATCGATCAGCAAGGGGCAGTTCGAGGCTGCTCGTTCGCTCGGCATGAACGGTGCGCAGACGATGCTCTTCGTCATCATCCCGCAGACCGTGCGCCGCGTGATCCCGACGATGACGAGCGAATTCATCCTGCTGTACAAGGACACCTCCATGCTCGCCGCGGTTGGCACCATGGAAATCGTCATGAACGCGAAGACGATCGTCGCATCGACGGGCTCCATCACGCCCTACGTTGTGGCCGCGTGCTTCTACCTGATCATCACGCTGCCGCTTGCGAAGGTGGTGGGCAACCTTGAGTCGCGCCTGGCCAGCAACGATACCGGCAAGGGCGGCAAGAAGAAGCGCAAGAGTAAGAAACATGCGATCGGCACCGGCGAGGCTGCGGGCGCGCTCGGCTCAGGCGCGGGCACTGCTGCCGCTGAGGCACGGGCTACAGGCGATGCTGTGGCTGCCAAGCGACCCGATGCGGTCGAGGGAACGGGCATCACGCCCGAGCAGATGTCGAGTCTGTAAGGGGTGTGCGCAATGACTGAGACTATGAAGAACCTGACGAACGAAACTGCCGACGGAGCGGACGAGGGTGTGTCGCGCGTGGCGGCCAACGGGCAGGCGGCGGACGACGGCAAGCCCATCATCCGCATCTGCGACCTGCACAAAAGCTACGATGACCTCGTGGTTTTGCGCGGCGTCGATCTGGAAGTGAAGCGAGGCGAAGTGGTGGTCATCCTGGGGCCTTCGGGTTCCGGCAAATCCACGCTTCTGCGCTGCGTGAACCTGCTCGAACAGCCCACGAGCGGCCAGGTGTTCTTCGAGGACATCGAGATTACCGCGAAGGGCACCGACATCAACGCCGTGCGCGCGAAGGTCGGCATGGTGTTCCAGAGCTTCAACCTGTTCCCGCACCTCACTGCCAAGGGCAACGTCATGCTTGCACAGCAGAAGGTGCTCAAGCGCTCTAAGGAGGAGGCGGCAAAAATCGCGGTCGAGCAGCTCACGAAGGTGGGGCTGGCCGAGCGCGTCGACTACAAGCCGAGCCAGCTCTCTGGCGGCCAGCAGCAGCGCGTGGCTATTGCCCGTGCGCTTGCGATGGACCCGCATGTCATGCTGTTCGACGAGGCGACAAGTGCACTCGACCCCGAGCTCGTGCGCGACGTCCTGGGCGTCATGAAGGAGCTCGCGCGTGGCGGCATGACGATGATCGTGGTCACGCACGAGATGGGCTTCGCCCGCGACGTGGCCGACCGCGTCATCTTCATGGATGGCGGCGTTATCGTCGAGCAGGGCACGCCCGACGAGGTGTTCGATCACCCGAAGAGCGACCGTACGAAGGATTTCCTGGGTCATATCCGCTAAAGGTTGGAAAGCGGCGGCTTGGGCGACGAAAGTTCGCGCAGGCCGCCGCTTTCTTGTGCGTATTGAGACCGATGCGCCAAAGTGAAGCCGCATATCTCCAGGTGGAGAGGGCTTCAAGGAGAGCTCGCCAAGAAGGGCAAACGAGATGAAAACCAAGATGGAGACAAGTCGAACGGAAGCAGGGCGCGGCGCTCTTGCTGCGGTTGGATGCTATCTCCTCTGGGGCTTTTGCCCTCTCTTCTGGGCGTTGCTCGACAATGTGGGTTCCATCGAGATTATCGGGCAGCGAATTGTCTGGTCGCTCGCCCTCACCGTCATTGCGTGCAAATTCATCCTGAAAGTCGATTTCGTCGGGCTTTTACGAGACGCCCGCGCACGGCGATTTCTTATTCCCTCGGGGCTTCTCATCATGTTGAACTGGAGCCTCTACATCGTTGCTATGGTGACGAACAATGTGGTGGAGGCATCGCTTGGCTACTACATCAACCCGCTCGTGTCGATTGTCCTGGGGCTCGTGGTGTTCCACGAGCGTTTGACGCCGTTGCAGATTGCGGCTACGGTGCTGTCGGCGGCGGGCGTCATCTACTTCACCGTAAGCTACGGCAGTTTTCCCTGGATAGCTCTGGTACTCGCTTTCACGTTCGGCATATACGGTGCGGTGAAAAAGCGCGGCGGATATCCGGCAGTCCCCACCATTGCAGTCGAAGGGATCGTTGCGCTGCCCTTTGCGATCGTGGCTCTCGTTGCAGTGGCTATTGCTGGTCAAAGCGTGTTTTTCTCGCCGGATATGTCGCTTGAGGCATGGCAGACGCGCATCCTTTTGGTGCTGACCGGTCCGATTACCGCCGTGCCGCTCATCCTGTTTGCAACCGCAGCGAACAAGACCCCGCTTTCGCTTATCGGGTTCATCCAGTACATCAGCCCGACCCTCAGCCTTCTTTCGGGCGTGTTCGTGCTCGGGGAGCCGTTCACCAGCGCGCATGCGGTCTGCTTCGCGTGCATCTGGACTGGCGCGGCGCTCGTCATCGCGGACGCGATTCGCAAGCAGGTTCGCCAGCGATAGAAGGCGCGCATGCCGTAAAAGCAGAACGAACCATTAGGTCAACATTATTCTCGATTTTACTTTAGAATAATCTAATGGGTGTCCAAAGCTCAGGATAGCTCGCCAAGGATTCATGGGTATCCTCTATGCTTGTCAATGGTTGTCAATGAGGCACGGAATAAACGAAAGGCATCTCATGGGTTTGAGATTTAGAAAAAGCGTAAGCCTCGGGAAGGGGATGCGCATTAATTTCTCGAAGTCGGGTGCTAGTATGTCTTTCGGCCGTCGTAGCAGCGGCTTCACTACGACTGTTGGAAAACGAGGCACTTATGTAAACATCGGAATACCTGGAACCGGTATCTCCTATCGAACTAAGATCTCCGCCCCGAAGTCGAGGACATCTATGAAGAGAACGCCTGGTAAGTCGAATGGCGGCGGAGCGAATTTGGCAGCAAGTAGTCTTCCGAGGGCAGTTTCCGAGTGGATTCAATATACAGGTGATCCGAATCCATCGGTAACCGTATCGCTTAGCGAAGAAGGAGAATTCACTTTCAAGGATAAAGATGGCAGGACAATCAGTGATGACTATCTTATAGGCATTATCAAGCGAACTCCTCAATTTTCGGAGCAAGCTAAGGTTTTGCGAGAGACTCAGGCAAGCGAAGTTGCAAACATCATCAAGGAGCGCGAGGCCGAGGCTGCTTCTTTTGTCGATTTGTACAAGCAATCTGCAGTTGTTATGCCGAGATGCTACTTTGAGAATGAACTCGCGAACCTATCGCTTCAAACGTATGAACCGGTCCCATTTGAGATTGACCCTCCAACCGAGGCGGATGTGCGCAGTCAAATTGAAGCGGAGGCCGACCAAGCCATTAAGTCTTTGTGGAGGGCCCGCGAAAAGAAACGGCAGTATGTCGAAGCTCATTTTGAGAGTCGTTTTGAGCAGTGCGTTGCAGAATGGAAAAAGATGTACGCAGCGCATGAAGAAGCGCAAGCGACCTTGAAGGCCGACATGGATGCTCAATTCCGCGAGGAATATCGATTCAGCAAGGAGTATCTAGAGCGGGCCCTTTTGGGGTCGCCTGTTTTTATTGAGTCAACATCAGAGGAATGGCTAGCTAGTATTGAGGTTCCGTTTGAGATAGGCGCACAGCTCGAATACAGAGAGGACAGTAAAACGCTGTTTGTGGATCTCGATTTACCCGAGATCGAAGACCTTCCAAGCGAGGAAGCAATTCAATTGAAAAATGGCGATTTACGAATGAAATCCAAATCCCAGAAGACTTTGAGGGCCGAATACGCAAAGTGCGTATTCGGTTTAGCCGTATATATTTCTTCGAACCTTCTAGATATTAGCCCCTGTATTGCGGGACTAACAATTTCTGGTTATACCCAACGTCGAGATAGCGAGGGCAATGTAAGAGACGACTACATTTATTCGATTGCTTTTACGAGAGATGTATTCGAGCAAACGAAGTGTTCAGAAGTTGATCCTGAAGAGTTTTGTATGCGATTTGAAAACCGTTGCAGCAAAACGAAAACGGACATCTTTAGAGTTATCAAGCCGTATGATTAAGGAGAGGGTATGGGCGACGAGGTGACATTCAGTGCTTTAGGCGATACTCAAGCAGGCGATGGGAACAAGCGAGGGGTATTGAATGGGCCAAACAAGTTTAGAACATCCTTCGTATTGGCATTAGTCGGGGTTGTTCTTGTATTCGCTGGCACATCAAACGTGCTGATGGAAGTCCTTGCAATAGCATGCGGCATAGCTGCGCTAGTGGCCAGAAAGGTGAAATCCATTCCGTGTGAACAGCAGATGGCGCCTAAGGCGACAACGATAATGGCTATTTGCAGTATCGTCTTGGGTGTGGCCGTGTGCTTCTCGGTTGCGAACGGAACTGGAAAACTCAATGTGGAAGTAAATGCCGACAATTGGCAAGGCGGTTCTATTGAAGTAAGCATGGCAGGTACGGACAGCAATGGAAAAGCAGTAGAAGAAACGCTTAGAGTGACTCCGGGCAAGTCCCAAACTATTTCTAGCGCAAAAGCAGGAACGTATTCATTTACGGTAGATGAATCGGCTCTGACCGTAAACGATATTGTCTACAAAGTCGACCAGCCATCTGAGCAGTATGACTTTAATAAGAAGAGTGATATGACGGTAGCTATCAACCTTGTCGTCGATGAGGAGGCTACTTCGGCATTAGCAGAGAAAAAAGCTGCGGAGGAGGCAGCCGCCGCCGAGCAGAAGGCTGCAGAGGAGCAAGCGGCAGCTGAGCAGAAGGCTGCGGAAGAGGCGGCAGCAGCTGAAGCTGCTGCTCAGAAAAAGGCAGAGCAGGAAGAAGAGAGGCTCAACCGAACGGTTTACATTACAGGCTCCGGCTCGAAATACCATTCAAGTGGATGCCGCACCATAAAGAAATCCAGCGTTACTGCTATTACGATTCGCGATGCGGAGGCTTCTGGTTACGAACCATGCGGTGTATGTAATCCGCGGTACTAAAACAGCGACTAACTCTTGGCCGCGCAAGCTCACTTGCAAATTAGCATGAGTCCAGATTTGCTTAGTCTTGCTTTCCAGGTGGGCGAATCTCTCAGATGCATGAGGCTCGCTGCTTGCGATTGCTGAAACCCGTGCATGCCGTGAGCTTTGCTGGCGGGGTTCGCTGCAGTTCAAGTGCATGTACGTTAAGAGGGCGAAAAAGAAGGGCTCCCGTTCGTTGTGTACGGGAGCCCTTCAGTTGTTGTGCGATGGTGTGCGCCAAGTGTGGTGCGATTGTGCGCGCTTCTTGCAGCGCTTAGGCTCTTACGAAAGGCCGAGCAGGGCGGCAAGCGAGGTCATGAAGCTCGACATGTTGCGATAGCACATGAACAGCGTGATCACGATGAACACCACGCCGCAGATGTTCGCGAACGCATGGTTGCGCCACTTGCCGAGAGCCTTGCCGTTGGCGACGTACATCACGAAGAACGCCATGATTGGGAGCAGGATGGCGTTTGCCGCCTGCGCGACCAGGATGAGCTGTGTGGGGCTCTTGCCGAGCGTGACGGCCATGACGCAGCCGAGCACGAGCACGATCATCCAGATAATCTTGAATTTGATGTCCTTGAGCGTCTTGCCCCAGCCGAGGACGCCATTGACCGCGTAAGCAGCGGAAAGCGGAGCCGTGATGGCGGAGGAGAAGCCGGCGGCCAGCAGGCCGACGCCAATCATGAACGTCGCCCAGGAGCCGAGCAGCGGCTGGAGTGCGATGGCCATATCCTTGCCGTTGGAGACGGTGACGCCGGTGTTGCCGTAGATGTTCGCGGCAGCGCAGACGAGGATGGCCATGGAAATGATGCCGCCGATGCCGATGGAGAGCACGGTGTCGAAGCGCGCGTCGGCGATCTGCTCGGGATCCTTGAAGCGCTCGGCAGCGCCGGAGGCATGCAGGAACAGGTTGTACGGCACGATTGTGGTGCCGATGAGGCCGACGGCGGTGAGGATGCCCTTGGATGCTTCCTGGCCAGCCGGTAGCTGCGGCGTGAACAGGCCGGCGGCGACCGCGCCCCAGTCGACGGGGGAGAACAGGGCGGTCACGAAGAACACGACGCCCATGAAGACGACGATGCCCGTGAGAATCTTCTCGACCAGCTTGTAGGAGCCGACCCACATGCAGGCGAAGGCGAGGATGCCGAGCACGATGACGATAGGGATCATCGGCACGTCGAAGACCGCCTGGATGCCCAGGATGCCGCCCGTGATGTTGCCGGTTTCATACGCGGTGTTGCCGATGAAGATCGCGATGATAACAATCACGATTGCAATCCATTTAAGCGCCGGATTCGAAATGCGATCGCGGATGTTCTCACCCAGACCTTCTTGGGTGGCGATGCCGATGCGCGAGGCCATCTCCTGGAAGATGATGGTCGCAACGGTGGCGAACAGGAGGCACCACAGCATCGTGTAACCGTAGCTTGCACCGGAAACCGTGCACGTAGTAACCGTGCCAGGGCCGACGAAGCCAGCTGCTACAAGTGCGCCAGGGCCGATGTTCTTGAACTTTTCCTTGAGCGAACTTGCCATTTTCCTCTCCTTTCACTGGAGTCTCGTCCGTTTGCCGCAGTCTGCTTTTCGAGGTGCTGACAAGCGGATATGAAGATTACTCGAATCACTTTAGCAGAATGTAGTGCTCTTGAGTTTTTCAGCTTGGTTAACAAGGTGCGCAAGGCTGAAAAATTGCCGACTTCGGCGCGCTTATCGCTCACTTGCCGGGCGCATCTCGATACCTGCCTCCGTGAGTGCCCGGCGGATGTCGCGGGCGAACTCGAGCGCGTGGGCGTTGTCGCCGTGCACGCAGATGGTGTCAGCGGCGATGTCGATCGTCTTTCCCGTAACGCTCTCGATGGAGCCCTCCTGAATGACGCGCACGACGCGCGCCACGGCGAAGTTCTCGTCGGTGATGGTGGCGTTGTCCTGGGTGCGCGAGACGAGCGTGCCCTTGTCGGTGTAGTTTCGGTCGGCGAAGAATTCCTGCGCCACATGAAGCCCTGCAGCCTTCCCAGCGCGTGCGAGCTCGCCGCCTGCGAGCGCCACCAGGGTGATGTCGGGGTTGAAATCGGCCACGGCCTGCGCGATGGCCTGCGCGAACGGCGCGTCGACGGCTGCGCGGTTGTACAGCTGCCCATGGGGCTTCACGTGCGCGAGCTTTACGCCCTCAGTGCGACAGAACGCTGCGAGCGCGCCCACCTGGTACAACACATAGGCGTATCCCTCGTCGGGGGAGAGCGCCATGTTGCGGCGCCCGAACCCTTGCAGGTCGGGGTATCCCGGATGTGCGCCGACGGCGATTCCCGCTTCGGCGGCAAGCTTCACGGTGCGACGCATGACCACAGGGTCGCCCGCGTGCATGCCGCATGCCACGTTCACGCTTGTCACCAGGGGAATCACCTGCTCGTCGAGTCCTAAGGTGTACCGACCGAAGCTTTCTCCCAAATCGCTGTTCAAGTCCACGCGTGCCATGCCGTTCCTTTCCCTTAAGAGATGCGGCCCCGCGGCAAGGCGCCTGCGGGGCCGCACGTTTCAGTTGCTTGCCTCGATTATCCTACATGATTCCAGCGTTGATGGCGTTTGCGAAAACCTGTGCGGCCTGGCAGCGGGAAAGCTTTCCTTGCGGATCGAGGGAGTACGTTCCGTCATGGTTGTCGATGCCGTTGATGACGCCTCTGTCAACGGCCCAGATGACGTACGGCACTGCCCAGTCGCTCGTCTGCTCGGTTCCCAGGAGCTTGTCGTACTTCTCCCGGCTCGCGTCCGCTAGATTCGAATAGCTGAGGCCGAAAACCACCTTGCACATCTGCTCGCGGGTAATCGTGTCGTTGGTTCCGAAGAGGTTCGACCCGTCGTCGTATCCCGTCATAATCCCTCGATCGACGCACCAGTTAATGGCTCTCGCATACCACTCGTTTTGATCGACGTCGGGCTTGTTGCATCTAGGTGAGATAACGTACGGCGCGTTGTCCTTGTAGATTACCTGGGCAATCATCGCGCGAGTCATGGGCTTATAGGGGTCGAACATGCCCGTCGCGCCGTCACCGGTCATGGCTCCGCGTGCCTTCATGAAGTACGCGGCATCGAAGAACCAGTCGCCAGGGGACACATCGGGAAATGCGGTTCTGCCGAGCCCCCAGAGGTGATTGACGGCCTTCTCGGCGTTGACGACTCCCTTGCTGCCGCTTGTTTTCGTGCGGTCGTTTTCCGGATCCTGGATGGGGGTTGCCGTGAGGTATAGCGCCCTGCAGGCGTCGTCGACTGTGGCGACGGGCTCGGCGGCGAACAGGAGCGCGAAAACGCCCGAGACGATCGGCGCCGCCATCGAGGTGCCGCTGGCCTTGGAGTAGCCCCCCGTGGTATCGGTCGTGGTAATCAGCAAACCGGGGGCGCTGATGTTTTTCTTCTTGTTGTAGTCGGACCAGTAGCAGTTCGTGTTGTCGGTATTGAGCGCCGTTACCGCCACGCATTCGTCGAAGTCGGCGGGGTAGATGTTGTCGGTTCGCGGTTCGCCGTCTTTACCGTTGCCGCCAGAGCATACCGTGACGATGCCGGCGTTTTTCGCCGAAACGATGGCTTTGCGAAGAGCCTCGTCTTTCAGGCAATAGCCGCTTGAGGAGTAGGTGTTGTAGGAGCCGAAGCTCGCGTTGATTACGCGCAGGTTGGGGACGGTCTTCGATGTTGCCAGGTCAACCACGTATTTGTAGCCGGAAAGAACAGACGCGGTGGTCGCCTCCGGGGCGCCCGTGTCGTTGAAGACCTTCACGGGGAGAATAGTCGCGTTGAATGAGGCGCCCGCCAAGCCGATCCCGTTGTTCGCCCTGGCAGAGATGACTCCCGCAACCATCGTGCCATGCCCGATTCGGTCGCCGTTAGGCACGCTCGCGCTTAGTGGCTTGTCGTTGAACGCATCCCACGCGTAGTCCATAAGCAGGTTGTCTTCCAGATCCGCATGGTCGAAATCCACGCCCGTGTCGAGTGTGGCCACGGTGACGGCGTTGTCCGTATGCACGAGGTTCCACGCCCTTGTGATGCGCGTGGTGTAGAGCCAGTATTGGTTGTAGGGTTCGTTCGGATCGCGGGTGTATACGTAATCGTCGTTCGGCATGCCAAGTGCCTGGGCCGAGATGTCCTCGTCGCCTTCGGCCTGCTCGTCGGCGATGCTTGCGGCGCTTTCGTTCAGCGCGCCGGCGGGCACCTCGTCAACCAGCCTGTACACGAAGTTCGGCTGCACGGAGACGACGCCGGGGACTTCCTGGGCGGCGGCAACGGCCTCTGACGCGCGCATGTCGTCTGCCACATCGGCAACGGCGAGCGTCGATCCGTCCGCGGACTCGATCTGATTGGTGACGGCGAGACCCGCATCGGCAAGCCCTTGTGCGAGCTCGCTTTCCTCGCCATCTGCGGAGAGAAGGTTGATCTTCGAGTCCTTATCGAGGGTCACGAGAAGGCCTCGATAGTCCACGCCCTCGACAAGCTCGTCGAAGAGCGCAGGGTCGTTGCCTTGTGCTGTGCCCTCACTGATTGCGGTCGTGTCCACAGCGCTTTCACCAGCCGATTTGTTAGCATCGGCAGCATCGTCGGCAAAGGCGAGCGCAGGTGCGGGGAAGGCGATTCCCACCGCAAGGATTGCGGCGAGAATCATTTTAGGTAATCGGCGTGGACAGCGCATGGGGGCCTCCTATCCCTTGAGGTCGACGTTCTTTGTGTCGGTTATCAGCATGCATCCGGGCGCATGCGTGATGGCGAAGGGCGGCTTGGAGTTCATGACCACGGCCTGGGGCGTCACGCCGCAGGCCCAAAAGACGGGCACCTCGCCCTCGTGGATATCGACGGGGTCGCCGAAGTCGGGCTTCGAGATGTCCTCGATGCCGATGACCGACGGGTCGCCGATGTGCAGCGGAGCGCCGTGCACCTTGGGGATGGCGCCCGAGATCTGCACCGCCTTCACCACCTGGTTGTAGGGGATGGGGCGCATCGACATGACGGTGTTTCCCGACATGGACCCTGCGGGCGTGCACGCGACGTTGGTCAGGTACATCGACACGTTGCGGCCCATGGTGTTGTGGCGCATCTCGATGCCGGCCTCGATGAGCTCGCTTTCGAACGAGAACGAGCACCCGATGACGAACGACACCAGGTCATCGCGCCAATACGACGACACGTCCGCGACCTCGTCTACCAGCTTGCCGTACTCGTAGATGCGGTAGCGAGGGAAGTCGGTGGCGATGTCGCAGTCGGTGGCGCAGATGGTGGTCTCGCGCGCGCCGGTCTCGGTCACTTCCAGAAGCGGGCAGGGCTTGGGGTTGCGCTGGGCGAACAGCAGGAAGTCATAAGCCTGCTCTTTCGGCAGCACGATGAGGTTCGCCTGCGCGTACCCGGGGCAAAGCCCGCTTGTGGGCGCGTCGAAGCTGCCCTCGCGGATGAGGCGGCGCGCCTCGGTGGGCGTGGCGGAGAGCATCTTTTCCCAAACCGCGGCGTCGACGCCTTCCGGTTTTACGGGTGCCGGCATTTTGATAGTCATGAGTTCCGCCTTTCCTTCATAGTTCAGGGTAGTGCGCCTCGCTTTGATGCACACTACCCCGACGTCTCAACAATGCTATGCTATGAAGCCTTGAAGGCCCAAGCCCGTGGTTAAACCTCGCCTGCGAGGAAATGCTCGATAAAGCTCGTGTTCGCCTGACCTGCGCAGAAGGTCTCGTTTTCCAAGATGGAATACTGGAAATCGAGGTTCGTCTGCACGCCGACGACGACCATCTCTTCAAGCGCCGTGCGCATCTTGGCGATCGCCTCGGTGCGGTCGCGGCCGAGCACGATGACCTTCGCGATCATCGAATCGTAATATGGCGTGATTTCGAAGCCGTCGTAGGCCGCCGTGTCCACGCGCACGCCGTTGCCGCCCGGCAGGTGGGTTTGGGAAATCGTGCCAGGTGAGGGCATGAAATTCTTCTCAGGCATCTCGGCGTTGATGCGGCATTCGATGGCGTGCCCGTGCAGCTGGATGTCGTCTTGGGAAAACGAGAGCACCTCTCCTGCGGCGACGCGGATCATCTCGCCCACGAGGTCGGTGTGCGTGACCATCTCCGTCACGCAGTGTTCCACCTGGATGCGGGTGTTCATCTCCATGAAGTAATAGTTGCGGTCGTCGTCGAGAAGGAACTCGATCGTACCCGCGGAGGTGTAGCCCACGGCGCGTGCGGCCTTCACGGCGTCGTCCATCATGCGGGCGCGCAGCTCCTCGTCGAGTGCGGGGGAGGGGCTCTCCTCGATCATCTTCTGGTGGTTGCGCTGCACCGAGCAGTCGCGCTCGCCGAGCGCCACCACGTTGCCGTGGTTGTCGGCGATAATCTGCACTTCCACGTGGCGCGGGTTCTGCACGGCGCGTTCGAGGTACATCGTGTTGTCGGCGAAGGCGTTCACGCTCTCGCGTTGCGCGATGCTGAACATGTCGGCGAAGTCCTCCTCGGATTCCGACACGCGCATGCCCTTGCCGCCGCCGCCCGACGATGCCTTGATCATGATGGGCCAGCCGATCTTGCGCGCCTGCTCGAGCGCCTCGCCCACGTCGTGGATGCCCTTCTTTGTGCCGGGGACCACGGGGACGCCCGCGTCCATCATGGTGCGGCGCGCCTGGCTTTTGTTGCCCATGCGGTCGATGACCTCGGGCGTAGGGCCGATGAAGGCGATGTCGTTGTCGCGGCACATCTTCGCGAACGTGGAGTTCTCGGAGAGAAAGCCGTAGCCCGGGTGGATGGCGTCGGCGCCCGTTCCCTTCGCCGCCGTGATGATAGCGGGGATGTTCAGGTAGGAATCGCGCGCTTGAGCAGGCCCGATGCACACGGCCTCGTCCGCAAGGTACGTGTGGAGCGATTGCCGGTCCGCCGTGGAGTACACGGCGACGGTCTTGATTCCCATGGCGCGGCAGGCGCGGATCACGCGCACGGCGATTTCGCCACGGTTTGCGATGAGAACCTTCTCGAACATGGTTGCCCCTTACGCGCTCGCCTGGGTGGCGATGCGGAAGAGCACCTGGTCGTACTCGACTTGCGAGCCGTTCGCCGCGAGCACCTCGGTCACGATGCCGGGCGCGGGGGCGGTGATCTCGTTCATCATCTTCATGGCCTCCACGATGGCGAGCGTCTGGCCGGTGAGCACTTCCTGGCCCACCTTCACGAACGGCTCCTCATCAGGGGAGGGGGAAACGTAGAACGTGCCCACGAGCGGACTTTTCACCAGCGTGACCGAGCTGTCGTTGCCGGCGACGGGCACGCTTTGGGCGCCTGCGGTCACGTCGCCGTGCTCACTTCGGGCGTCGAGCAGCCTGCCCACGCGCTCTGCCATGAGCGGCAGCGCGGTTTGCGAGAACGGGCCGTGGTTGCGCTCGAGCTCGATTTTCACGTTGCCGTCGTCGAATCGCAGCGCCGAGAGGTCGCCCTCTTCCATGAGCGCCATGAGGGCGCGGATGTCGCGGTCCCTCTCCTCGCGCGCGGCGGTCGATTCATCCATGTTGACCTGCTTCTTCTCGTCGTTTGCCTTGCCCATTTTGCTCCTCCTATGCCCGATCGCCGGCGTGTGCGGCGTTATGTCCATCTTCAAATTCTATCCAAAGCTTGTTTCCAGCGCTTTTCTTGGCTTGCGCCTCCAAAATCGGAGTGAGGCGCCGCGCGGTTCTTCGCGGCGAAACCCCTCCGTAGCAGGGGCGCTTCACCACTTTCGCGAGCGAGCGCATCTCCTGCGCCTCCTTGCGGCATGCGGCTTGCGCCTCTTGCACGCTTATCTCCTCGAAGCGAATTGCTCGCCCTGGCTTGCATTGTACGAGCTTGGGGATATCGACCGAGGCCACGGTGCCGATTTTGGCGTAGCCGCCCGTGGTTTGGCGGTCGGCGAGCATGATGATCGGGCGCCCATGGTTGGGGACCTGCACAGCGCCGAGTGCGATGCCATCGGAGATGATATCCGACCCGTTGACTGTCTCGATTTCGGGACCTTCGAGGCGAAATCCCATGCGGTCGCATTTCGCGGTGGTGGTGTACGTTTCGCCGTAGAACGTGTTTATGCCCTGCTCGGTGAACATGCCCTCCTGCGGCCCCGGCACCACGCGCAGCACGATTTCGTCCGACGAGAAATCGTAGAAGTCGTCGTCTTTGAGCGCGTGCGAGCCCAGATTGTCCAGGAACTCGACGTTCTTGGTGACGAAGGGCAGGTAGTCGCCCGCCGACAGCGCGCGTCCTTCCCAGCCTCCGATGCCGCACTTCAGGTTGGTCGAGGCGCTGCCCATTACCTTGGGGACCGCGATCGATCCGCCCGCGATGGCGAGGTATCCGTAGACGCCGGTTTTCGGCGCGCCGAACTCGAGCACCGACCCTCGATGCACCATGATTGCGGCGTACATCGGGATAGCGGCGCCGTCCACGGTGGGTGAGAAGTTGCCGCCCGTGAGCGCGATACACGTGTTGGTGGTGAAGCGCAGCGTGGGTCCCGCCAGGCAGAACTCGAGGACGGGCGCGTTCTCGCCGTTGTCGACGAGCAGGTTCGCAATGCGCGCCGCGCGCTTGTCCATCACGCCCGAGGGCGAGAATCCGCTGCCGAGGTATCCCCGCCGGCCGAGGTCCTGAACGGTGGTGCAGATGCCGGGCTTGTTGACGGTTACACCCATAGCGCGTCCTCGTCTTCCTCTTCTTGCTTGGCTTGCGGGGTTGCGTCGGCCTGCGGGACGGCTGGCCCCGCGGTCGAGCTGCGCTCAGAAGCTGCGCAGCCTTCGCTTCGCTCGCCGGCGGTGCCGGCCTGCGGGACGGCGATCGCGCCGTCGGCGGAACTACGCTCAGAAGCTTCGCAGCCTTCGCTCCGTCCCGCGGACGTCGCGCTCGCCTGGCCGTTGTTGGCTTCAGCCTGGAGGGGGACCGCCGCTCGTCCCTTGACGATCTCGCATTCGTAGGTTCCCGCTTCCACCCGGGTTTCTATCAGGCTGAACTCCTGCGGGGTGATGGGGACGAAGCGCAGGTAGTCGCCTGCGGCGTACAGGATGGGCGACTCGCGGTCGGGGTCGTAGGGGCGCACGGGGGTGCGACCGATGATGCGCCAGCCGCCGGGCGAGGCGAGCGGGTAGATGCCCGTCTGCGCGCCGCCGATCCCCACGGCGCCCGGCTCGATGCGCGTGCGCGGCGTGGCGAGGCGCGGCGTGTGCAGGCGCTCGTCGAGTCCGCCCAGGTAGGCGAAGCCCGGCAGGAAGCCGAGCATGTCGATGAGGTAGTCGTGCCCCGAGTGGATGGCGATGACCTCTTCGACGCTCATCCCTGCGTGCTCGGCGACGTCGGATAAGTCGGGGCCGAAGTCGCCCCCGTAGCAGACGGGGATCTTCACCACGCGGTGAATGCCGCCCGTGGTGGCCACAAGGCCGCGCAGCTTTCCGCGAACTTGGCTGGTGAGCTCGTCGTATCCGATGACGCACGGGTTGTAGACCACCATGAGCGAGCAGAACGTGGGGACGAGCTCGATCACGCCGTTGATCGGGTCCGCCCCGAGCGTTTGCGCGGCGGCGCGGATGATGCCGTTCGTTTTCTCCGAGATGACGTTGCCGAACTCGAGATTGATGGCCGAATCACCGGCCACGGTTATGTTGAAACCTGCCATATTCCCTGCTTTTCTCAGCGTTTGGCGCATAGTTCATATTTGTTAACATCAGGCGTTCGGACAATGCGCTACCCTAGGCGACGCCCATGCATGCCATGAGCGCAATTGCCTTGCTCAACGGAAATGTAGGGCATTTCCGTCGCAGGCCCGAGAAGTTTCAAAGGATTTTAACATACATGGAGAAAGTGCTTTTCGCAGCAGCGTTCTTTGTTGCCTATACGATACAAGCGGTCACGGGGTTTGCGGGGAACATCTTCGCGATGCCCGTCGGCACGCACGTGATGGGGCTTTCGAGTTCCGTTGCCGTCCTGAACGCCATGGGCTTTTTCGCGTGCGGCATGCTCGCCGTGCTCAACTTCAAGTACATCAACTGGCGCGAGCTCGCCAAGATGACCTGCGGCATGCTTCCCTTTCTCGCGCTCGGGATCTGGCTTGACACGGTGCTGCCGCTGCCGGTGCTCCTGCGCATCTACGGGGCGATCATCGTGTTCATCGGCATCCGCAACCTGCTGTCCAAAGAGCAGCGGTTCCTGCCGAAATGGCTGCTCGCGATCATCGTCGCGGCGGCTGGGCTCATCCAAGGCATGTTCGTGTCGGGTGGGGCGTTCCTCGTCATTTACGCCGTGCAGAAGATGAAGGACAAGCAACAGTTCCGCGCCACGCTTTCCGCGCTGTGGGCCATCCTGAACTTCCTGTATGCCCTGCTTGCCTTCACTCAGGGGCATTTCACGGGCGATGTGGTGCTCACCGTGGGCATCTGCATCCCCATCGCCATCGTGGCGAACATCCTGGGCCAGGTCATCCAGAAGCACATCAGCCAGGAGAAATTCCTCAAACTCACTTACGTCTTGCTGCTGCTGGTCGGCCTCGTGCTGCTCGTCACGTCCTAGCGGGGAGAAAAATCTCGGTTGCAATAGAGAACTTCGCTCAAACAAAGCGAAATCTCGATTGCAACCGAGATTTCCTTTCAAAACAGCAAGAATCTCGGTTGTGATAGAGATTTCGCTTCAATCATGTTAAAATCTCTATTGCAACCGAGATTTTAACGGAAGACATGAATCATGGAATACGCACCCCGTCCCACTTATGAAAACGAGCTCAAAGCGCTTCGCAATACCGAGGACATTAAGGTTCTCGTGGGCGTTCGTCGCTGCGGCAAATCGACGTTACTGCGGTGGCTCCAAGGCGACCTGCTCGATAGCGGCGTCGGGGCGGGCAACGTGTTCTACCGGCGCATGGACTTATTCGGCATGCCGACGAACCCGAACGCCGAATGGCTGGTGAACGAGATATCGGCTGCAATCGAAAAGAGCGACCCTGAAAAGCCGTTCTATGTGCTTCTTGATGAGATTCAGGACGTAGACGGCTGGGAGCGCGTTGTTCGCCAGCTGCACACAAGGCCGAATACCGATGTGTATATCACGGGGTCAAATGCCTATGTCCTCTCTTCCGATCTTGCAACGCTTATAGGGGGGCGTTATGTGGAGATGAAGGTGCAGCCGCTTTCGTTTTCCGAGTATCTTTCTTTCTCTTCCTATTACGACGTGCATTTCCCGAATGAGGACTCGGCATTTGCGGAATACTTGCGTTACGGAGGCATGCCGGCCTTGTTTCACCAAAAAGAACGAGACCAGGATCGTATGGCCCAGTTGCTGCGTACGGTGTACGAAACGATTATCCTCAATGACGTGGTGGAACGCACGAAAATCGGTGATGTGGACTTGCTTTCGAAGCTTGTTCGCTACGTGTTCACAACCTCGGGGTCGCTTTTCTCTGCGAACAAGATTGCCAACACGCTGACAAGCTACGGTCGCAAGACTCGAATCGAAACAGTGGAAGCGTATCTACGTGCGTTGGTCGATGCTTTGATCCTTCACGCGTGCGAGCAGGTCGGGTTGTCAGGCAAGGATATTTTGCGTCCGCAGCGTAAGTTCTACCCGGTGGATACGGGATTGAGAAACCTCGCAAGCGGATTCGTCTCGGGGGACATTGGCTTTCAGATTGAAAATGTGGTTTGCAACGAGCTTCTGCGACGTGGCTGGAGCGTGTCGGCGGGCTCGCTTCGCGTTGGGGAAGTCGACTTCGTCGCCGAGCGCGCACAGAAGCGGATGTATATACAGGTGACGGAATCGCTTGTTGACCAGGGAGTGTATGAACGGGAAATATCCCCTCTCCGCTTGATTGGCGACTCGTGGCCCAAGTTTATCTTGACAGCCGATCGCCTTCGATGTGGCGTGACTGAAGAGGGGATTGCCATAATAAACGTCATCGATTGGCTGCTGGATAAGTAGAGGAATGCTCGGGGTTCTTTTTGCTCTGCTCCATTTCTATCCTATTATTTCGCTCGGGAAACTTTTCTGTGATGGACTCCATTTAGTCGTACAATGGCGTCTAGATTCAAGGCTCTAACGAAAGGGGACTGCCATGTCTGCCATTCACTTGTTCCCGCGCGTGTTCGCATCGCTCGACGGCGGGTCAACACAGGATATCGTTGCGCGTCGCGCTGTCGCGATCGCCGCTGCCAATAACGCCGACCTGCTGTTCGGCCACGTCGTCGACTCCGTTCCGTTCGAGGCGAACGGCGCCGACTTCGACGCGCTGTGCGAGTCGCGCAAAGAGCAGCTCGAGGCCGACCTTGCCGACATCCTGGAAGAGGCGAGGAAGAACCCCGATATCAAGTCGGTCGATCTTCAGGTGCGCGCCGGCCGCATCACCGACACGCTGACCGAGCAGCTCATCGAGCCCTTCAAGCCCGACCTTGTCATCTGCGGTGAGCGCGGCCTGTCCAATATGCAGTACGCCTTCGTCGGCAGCGTCTCGAAGTATCTCATCCGCACTATCCGCTGCGATGTCCATGTCGTCAAAGCGTAGTTAGAAAGGTTCTCCATGCTCAACCAACGCGCGACCGAGCTCGGCTCCGCCCCCAACAAGATTCGCGAGCTTTTCGCCTACGGCCTTAAGCGCAAGGTCGAGATTGGCGAGGAGAACGTGTTCGACTTCTCCATCGGCAACCCGAGCGTTCCGGCGCCCGACGCCGTCGCCGAGTCCATCGCCGAGCTGATCAAGGAGCCGCCCTGCGCGCTCCACGGTTACACGCCGTCCCCCGGCGCTGCCGGCCCGCGTCAGGCAGTGGCCGACAATATCAGCCGCCGTTTCGGCATCGAGGCTACGGCCGACCAGGTCTATCTTACCGCTGGCGCCGCCGCTGGCCTCGCCATCAGCATCTATGCGATTACCAATCCCGGGGACGAGATCATGGTGATCGCTCCGTACTTCCCCGAATATGCTGTGTGGGCCGAGACCGCCGGCTGCACGACGATTGAGGTGTCGGCGCATGAGCCCGACTTCCAGATGGACATCGACGCCATCGACGCCGCCTTCACGCCGAAGACCGCGGGCATCATCATCAACTCGCCGAACAACCCGGTGGGCGCTGTCTACACGCGCGAGAATCTCGAGGCGCTCGCTGCGCTGCTCTCGCGCAAGGAAGAGGAGTACGGGCACCCGATTTACCTGATCAGCGACGAGCCGTACCGTGAGATCACCTATGGCGCTGAGGTTCCCTACGTACCCACGCTCTACAAGCACACTATCGTCTGCTACTCGTATTCCAAGTCGCTGTCGCTCCCGGGCGAGCGCATCGGCTACATCTACGTGTCCAACCTCATGGACAACGCGAAGGAAGTCTACACGGCGGTGAGCGGCGCGGGCCGCGCGCTTGGCTTTATTTGCACGGCCGTGCTGTTCCAGCGTGTGATGGAGAAATGCGTGAATGAGCCCTCCGACGTCGAGGCCTATCGCGCAAACCGCGAGCTGCTCACGAAGGGCCTTTCCGAGTTGGGCTACGAGTTCGTCGAGCCCGATGGGGCATTCTATCTGTGGGTTCGCGCGCTTGAGCCCGATGACGAGGCGTTTTGCGAGAAGGCGAAGGCTCACGAGCTTCTGCTTGTGCCCGCCACGTGCTTCAAGTCCCACGGCTGGGTGCGCATCAGCTACTGCGTGTCCGCCGACGTCATCAAACGCTCCATGCCCGCTTTCAAGGCGCTTATGGAGGAATATAAGTAGCGCGCTTGGCTTTCAGTCGAGGGCGGTTCGCGGCAAGTCGGTCGCGAACCGCCTTTTTTGTTGTGCCCTTGCTTCGGATGTGCGTTCCCGCCTCCGCCAGGCGCCCTGGCCCCGAAGCGAGACCCCGGATCCGGTCCCCGCTCCAGGCCGCAAACCCTAGGACGTGTACTTCTCCATGTAGTCGAGGATTTCCTGGCGCGAGTGCAGGCCGGTTTTCGCGTAGATGCGCTTGATGTGGGCATGCGCCGTCCCCGGGCTGATGAACAGCTCCTCAGCCACGCGCTTTTGCGTCCAGCCGAGTGCGTAAAGCGAAAGCACTTCGATCTCTCGCTCGGAAAGCAGGAACTGCTTGCCGACCTCTTCAGCGTTGTGGCGCATAGTGGCCTGCCGCACATCGGCCAGGCTTTCGTGATGCTCGTCGAGGCCCATGATTTTCACGACGGGGCTTGCTTGCGCAGCCTCTTGCTGATGGGCCATCTCTTCTTCGGGTATGGCCTCGAATTTGCGCACGTTCAGGAAGTTAATGAATGCGACCTGGGTCGAAATCACGATCATCGTGAACACGGCGGCGAGCATCAGAAGGTCGTTTTGCGACACTGCCGTCACATTGATGAGCGTGATGCGGGCGATGCCTCGGCATCCGAGCCAGACGATCCATCCAGCAATCGCATAGTAGTAAGGGCAGCGCCAGCCGTAGCTCATGAACGCGAGGATGATGTACCACGAGAAGGCGACGAGCAGCGCATTGAGGTTGGTCGTAAAGATGGCGCCGATATCGAGCGCGTCGGGCCAAGCCGAATAGCACAAAAGAGCGATGCAGGCGAGCGCTTCCATGACGACGAAGATGCCGACGGTCATGACGCGATGGTGTCGCCTGCACGCGAACACGATAATCGCGACGCAAAATGCGAGGATAAGTACAAGATCGGCGAATCGCGTTGTCGCCCGAAATGCGATCGGCGATCCATCGGGGTACCCGCGCAAAAAGCCGTCGGCACACGCAAGCACGCCGATGCTCACGGAGATGGTGGCGAGGAAGACCTTCGACGTCATGGTGTTCTTCGTGAAACTGAAGAAGTCGTTCTCGCTGGAAATCGTCTTGATGTCGCAGGCGAGGGGCTTCTTTCGGGCGAGCGTTATGCAGGGAAACTGCAGCAGCACAAGCGCCACTGCGTAGAAGCTGGAGATGCCTTTCGCCATGAATATCGAGGCAAAGATGAGCAGCTCGCTTACAAACAGCGCGCCGAATGCGTATATGACGGCGGTTGTCGCGGTGCAATCGCGTGCGCGGCGCAGCCAGTACGACATGCAAGCGAGGCCGCCCAATGTGCAAAGCGTGCTTGCAAGAAAGTGGTTTGCAGCCGTATTCGTCTCAGCAGGTCCGATTTCCAGCAGACCTGTCATGATGAGGGAAAACGCCTCAAGGAGAATCGACGCGAAGGCGATGCCCCTCACGACGCGATGCGAAAGATGGCATTTTGTGATGGCAATCAGAAGCCACAGCACCGCTAAAATCGCGAGCGCGACGAGCATGACTCCGTCGGAAAAGACGCCCTCGTCGCTGTGACGATAGCTGCCATAACTGCCGATGATGAGCCCCGCGCGGCAAAGGGCAAGACCCAGAATCGACCAAGCGAGCGGTTTGTGCCGGACAATCACAGCACTGATGCTCTCCATTTTTTCGGCTGGAAAGACCGTGGATTCTTCGGAAGGAGTCTTTTGATTTTGGGTGCACGAAAGGGAAGGCGACGATTGGTTCGTCTTTCCAGTCATGCTATCCCCTGCTTTCATAGCGGCCTTTGAACAGGCGCGATTGTTTTTTATCCCCAAAGAGGGTATGTCCCCCTGCCAAAAACTGGCATCATAATAGCATCAATTTGTTTCGATTCGGAGTCTTGACATGATTATCCGTAAATCAAGATTTTCGGTTGAGGGAGAGGGAAGCTATGGGGGACGGACGAGACATTTATCGTGAACCAGCCGAGCGTGCGCTCATTCGCACTGCTGACGTGTATCAAACGAATCTCGACGAGGGCGTTGCGGGCTATTCCGACACGCTGCTGTCGATCGTCGCGAATTTCACCAACTCTGGCAAGCCGGAGGGCTATAACGCGGAATCCATGGTGGGAAAATCGAAGCGCGGCGAAGTGGCGCTGCGCCTGTTCGCTGTTGTCGGCGAGCCCGAAGACGGCGGCGAGCCTCGCTTCCTGCGCGCAGGGTTCAAAACGCGCGGATGTCTCGCCATGACCGCCTGCGCAAGCGTCATCTGCACAATGATCGAGGGCAAGACGTTCTCGGAAGCGCTTGCGATCACGCCCGACGACGTGAAGGCGGCCGTTGACGGCGTGCCCTACGACAAGGCGCATACCACAGTGTTCGCGGTCGAGGGCGTGCGCGGTCTGGTTGGCGACTGGTATTACCGCAGCGGCATAACGCTCGCCAAACTTAACGAGAAGTTGCCGTGCGATACGAGCTCGGTCGCGTGCCTTTTGTGCGAGCACTGCTCGCTGCGCGACACGCGCCTCGACATGATGGTCGACGAAGCGCGCGCGAAGGCGGCGGATGCGTAATGGTTGCTGAAGATACGCGGGCTGCGGCGGCAGCTCCCGAGGAAGAGCTCTCGCAGGGGAATTTGACGGAGGCTGCATGCGGCAAGGGCCCCGATGCGGCTTCTTGTGGGGAAGGCGCGGATGCTGAAGCCGGCGCGACTCTCGAAGCTGGTGCGTCCGAGGTTGCTGCGACCGGTACCGCGGGTGCGGTCGACTCGGCTGCTTCGGACGATGTGCTTGGTGAGACAGGAGAAGGTGACGTGTCAGCTGCGGCACCCGAAGCTGACGACTCCTCCGAGGCGCAGCAGGCAGAGCCCACTCCCGAAGAGCGCGAGCTAGCCGAAAACAATGCGCTCGCCGACGTGTTCGACGATGTGCGCCGCCAATCCTCCGACAGCCAGCTCGTTGTGCCGAGCAGGTGGGTTGACCTGGGATTAATCCCCGGCCATATGACTTCAGACGAGTTCGAGATGCTCGTGTACGAGTACCTCGAGGACTACCGTCGCGACCACAAGGACGAAATCGCGGCGGAAAAGGCGGAGCGTGCGCGCAAGGCGAACTCTGTCCGGTCGGCCACGCGCGCCGTGGGCGTTCCCCCGAAGATTCCCAATCGTCGATTGAAGCAGATCGAGGAAGACGAGAAGGCGGCCGCGGAGAAGGCTGCGCGCGAGGCGTCCAAGGCCGAGGCGGGGAAGGCAGGTTTGGCATCTGGCTCCGCTGCGGATAAGGCCGCCGCCCCCGTTGTCGAGGTCGCTCCTGACCAGCCCGCCGATGTTGCTACCGCTTCTGAATCCCCCGCGTCGTCCCAGGTCGCGGCTGATTCCTCCGCACGTGCCGACGCAATGGAGGCTCCTGCGCCCCACGTGAGCGAGACGGCTTCTGCCGCACCCGAAGCCTCTGCTGAGCCTTCGACGGACGCTGCTGCAGCCGACGATGGCCCCTTCGCCGGCCTGAAGCTTCCCGAAGGTTACAAGCTCGTGGAACTTGAAGGAGAATATGTGCTGGTGCCCGACGAGGACGCCGCGCCGGTGAAAAAGGAAATCCACTGCGAGCATATTGTCACGCTGGTGGGGCAGCACAGCTACTACCTATACGATTCCGACCTCATGACAAAGAGCTACGCGCACTGGGCTTTTCTGGCGGCCGAGGATAATCCGATGGCAACGTTCGTCGATTGTGTGCGCGAGGATGGGCGCATTTATCCTCGTCCTTTCGCTGCGGAAGACCTGGCCAACCCTCCTTTCCGCATGAGTGCGAGCAAAGTCGAGGACACGTGGGCCGAGCTCCAGAAGTCGGGCGAGTACCCCGACATCGAACGCTGCGAAGCCTCCAACGGCGACGTCTACTTCTTCTCGACGCTTTATATGGATCGCACGCTTGCCGAATCCCTCGCGGAATATCGGTCGGTGGAGCGCCTCTCGAACGTGTAGTAACTGCGTGGCAGCGGGGCGGGCACCGAGTCTTCGTGGCTCGCTCGCGCAGCCGCGCCTGCTGCCCGCGCGTGCTAGCTGCTCGCTGCTCACGTCAACCAGCTGCTCGCGTCTGCCCTGTCGCCCGATGTCGGGGTTGTTGCTCCCCGGTGGCAAAAGCTCCCCGACGGCGGCTCAAGCTCATCGGCGGCGTGGGAGATTAAAGCTCGCCGCGCTTCTCCAGGGCGTGAACCACCTTCACGTCGGCGGAGAGCCAGTCGACGCTTTCGATGTGTGCGAGGTCGAGCCACTTCGCGGCGTGATGTTCAAGCAGTTGAAACGATGCGTCCTTAAGCGTGCAGAGGTAACATTTCATGCTCAGGTGAAACGTCGGATAATCGTGCTCGACCTGCACGAGGAAATCCCTTACCGCGATGTCGGCGTTGAGCTCCTCCTTGATTTCGCGGACGATTGCCTGTTCAGGGGTTTCTCCTGCTTCGACTTTTCCGCCCGGGAACTCCCAACCGCCTTCGAACTCCCCATAGCCTCGCTGGGTCGCGAGGACTCTGCCATCTTTCTCGATGACGGCTGCTACAACGTCGATGGTCTTCATTTCCGTGCCTCTCAAATGCTTGCGTGGTCTTAACTTCGATCGTAGCGGGAAAGGGAGGGTGGGCAAAGATCTGTTCGCGATATCCTCGCATTCTGCGCATGGGGATGGCGCGAGCGGCTGGTGCTGGGCGGGGGTGCGGGCGCCCAAGATTGCGAACCTCTCACCTTCCCCAATACAACAAGAAGAGCCTCCGAAGAGGCTCTTCTTGCGGGTAGGGCTACCCTCTACGTCGGATGCGACTCATTCAGGGAGGTTTGTGACGGCTCGGGGCTTCGCGCCATGCGAGCCGCCACTTTCGTCGCATCGCTTACGGAAGGAGGTTCAGGCTCTTGAGGTCTTCCTCAACGTCGCTCATGCCGTAGTACTCGAGGCAGTCGGCCGTCGGGCAACCAAGTTCGCTGTCCCAACCGAACTTCTCGTAGAGCATCGTGAGGCCCTTCTGGAAGTCTTGCTTCTCCATCTTATCGGTGCCTTCGGTGAAGGGCTGCTTGTCCGGGTCCTTCGTGAATGGCCACTCAGTCATGACATCGTGGATGTTGCGGAAGTCGTTGCAACCCATGTTGCCGTTCTTGTCCTTCATGCCGCGGGCGGTGTTCGCGCGCTGCAGCGTGATGATCTTCGCAGCAGCCTTGTACAGGTCGTCAGTCGTGACGTCCTTGCCAGTGGCTGCCTTGTAGAACTTCGCCTCGAGGTCGAGGTCGCCACGGTAGTTGCGGCTCTTCGACGGGCTCTGAGCCATCGGCCACACCCAGTTGCACAGCGTGAGCGAGTCATGCAGCACGTCGGTGACGATGGACCACCAGCAGAAGTTGATCTTGTGGTCGTTGATGGGCGTGTAGTTCTTCGCCTGGTCAAGCGCATCCTCGCCGCCCCAAAGCTCGGCTGCGATTTCCTGCTTGAGCTCATGCGGAAGGCCGCACTGCAGCATGTTCTGGTGCGAGTGGATCATCGGGTCGCGGTTGAAGATCATGTTCAGCAGGCCGCCGACCTGGCCATAGGACTCAATGGCGTGGTGAACCGGCCAGCCGCGGTAATTGATGAGGCAGCTTGCCGTGGTGTCGAACCACTCCATGTCGTTCCAGCGCTTGCACCACACGACCGGGCCATGGCCGAGGTAGGACATCTCGTTGTCGTTCTTGGCGATGTGCGTGAGCAGCTCGACCATGATGGTCGGATCGTTGTTCTCGAACTTCTTCCAGTCGAACATGTTGTACTCATCGGCAGGCAGGTTCTTCTCGAAGATGCCCTTGGCAACGCAGTGCGCGATGTCGCGGTAGATCTGCGCGTAGTTGCACCACATGCCCAGATCGTCCATCGTGCCGCCGACGACCTGGTCCCAGATGAGGCCGTCTTCGGTGCCCGATTTGACCGACGTGTGGTCGCCCAAGATCTTCGTCATGTAGACGGAGAACGGGAAGTTCGGCACGCAGGTGTTGCCGGTGATCTCGTAGCCGCCGTTGGCCTTGGAGTTCGGGACGCGCATGTCGGAGTAGCAGTGAATCGGGCAGCTGTGGCAGCCGTTCATCTTGATGGTGTACTTCTCGGCCTCGGGGCCCTCGTCCTTGGTGGTCTTCATGCAGCGGTAGCCAACCGTGTTGATCTCGCCCGGCTTCGGCTCGCCGGTCTCGATCGGGTCGCCCTCGGCGTCGGCCCAGTAAAGGCCCTTGCGTGCGGTCCAACGGGTGCCCTTGTCGTAGTATTCAGCCCATTCCTGCTGGGTGGAAGGCACGACGTGGTTGTTGTTGGAGCCGACGATTTCGCGCAGCATGTAGTCGGACAGGTCGGCCAGAGCCTGCGGATCCTTCACGTTTACGGTGCCGCTGCCCTCGACGACGAGCGCCTTGAGTTTCTTGGAGCCCATGACGGTGCCGAGGCCCGCACCTGCGGAGTGGTTGCGGGAATTCATCATGCAGGCATAGGGGAGCAGGTTCTCGCCTGCAGGGCCGATGGTCGCGACGCAGGCGCTGACGCCCTCGAGGCGGTTCAAGACCTCGGTCGTAGCGCGGGTGCCAAGGCCCCACACCGTCGAGCCGTCCTTGATTTCGACCGTATCATTCTTGATGTGAAGGTAAACCGGCTTGTCGGACTTGCCCTCGACGATGATGGCATCGTAACCAGCCATCTTGATTTTCGCGCCAAGCATGCCGCCGCAGTGCGCGTCGACAACCTGATAGTCGGTGGTGAAGGTGGAAAGGAAGCAAACCGTGGTGCGGCCAGCCAGCGGCACGCCGGTTGCGGTCAGAGGACCGACGGCGTAAACGATCTTTGCGTCCTCGCTCAGAGGATCGGTGCCCGGGGCGACCTCATCGTAGATGATCTTGTTCGCCAGGCCCATGCCGCCGATATAGTCCTCATAGGGTGCGGTCGGCTCGGTGGTGATGGATCCAGTCGTGAGGTTCACGCGCAAGATCTTGCCGGCCCAGCCATATGACTTCGTGTCAGCCATTGTTGCATCTCCAAATCTCTCGCTTATCGTGCGTTGCGTGACACGTCAAGGCGACTTGGGGTTGCAGACGATGCAAACTCGTCGGGCGCAGTGTCTCATCTGGGGGCGATACCCCTGTACCCTCTTTGAGGGTATTTGGGCGAAATTGCAGGTAAACGCAGTTTTGCCCCCGAAAGAGGGTACGACGGGTTTTCTCGGGCAGGCATACTGCTTAGCGTTGCGTGACCTATCAAGGCCAAAAAATAAGAGGGGGAGCCACCGGGATGCGTACCTTATATATAGGTGCGTGAGGAAACCGGGGCCGAAGGAAGAGACTCACCGATATGTGAGGGGGAGTACCAAAAATGTCAGATACCAATATCAACGGCAGCGCCCCTGAAGAGAGCCCGACGAACGCCGCCGAGCAAACTGAAGCTGTGGAAGCAAAGCCGAAGCATGCGATGACCCGTCGCCAGGTGCTTGCAATGGCAGGCTGCGGCGTCGCCGGTCTCGTTGTGGGCGGCGTGCTGGCGTCGTGGGGCGTCACGAGCCAGTCGATCGCATCGGGCCGCATCGACATCCGTCACACCGCAACCAAGATGATCGTCACCGATCGCGCCCGTTGCTCCGGATGCCAGCGCTGCGAAATGATGTGCACCCTGAAGAACGATGGCCGCGTGTGCCAGAACATCGCGCGTGTCCGCGTTTGGGATAACTATTACTGGGGAACCAGCCCCGACACGGGCGAAGGCTCGTTCGGCGACGGCAACCCGGGCGCATGCGAGTTCACTGTCGAGCACTGCAAGCAGTGCGCCGACGCGTGGTGCATGAAGTACTGCCCGGTCCACGCCATCAAGCCCGACGAGAAGACGGGCGCCCGCACGGTCGACCCGAAGCTGTGCATCGGTTGCGGCATGTGCGCGCAGGCCTGCCCCTGGAACATGCCTCGCATCGATACCGAAACGGGCGTTTCCACGAAGTGCATCTCCTGCGGCCGCTGCGCAGAGCAGTGCCCCAACGGTGCCATCCAGTTCATCGATTGGGAAGATATCGCGCAGAAGTGCATCGACATGGGCGTCGTTCGCACGACCACGCTCGTCTCTGCGTAAGCGTCGGCTTCCCGCTGATGCAAGGTAAGTAAGTCAAACGATCGATTCGGAAAGGAGCGAACAGACGATGTTGGACGACGCAGCGGTGTTCTCGATTCTCTCCAAGTGCTTTGCTCCCGTCGATAAGGCGGAATGGGAGAATCTGTCCGCGCGCGAGGCGTGGGCCGAGTTTCTCGATGGCGCACGCTTCATCCTTCAGAACGGCGGAAGCCTCGGGCTTGATAAGAGCCCCGCGGACTACCGTCGCGGCAACCACGCCCCCTTGCAGGAATTCCTGTCGGAGTGCGAGGTCTGCGCGCTGTTCTGCCCTCCTACCTACGAAGAGAAGCGGCAGTTCGCTGCCCGCCACTTCACGGGAGGCTTGCCCGAATCGGCGCTTCCTATTGAGTCGCTTTACGTGAACACTGCCAAGGCAGGCGATTTGCTTTCGCCCGTCGATGGCAAGGGGATGTATCTGGGCACTTCCGCCCGCTACATGTCCGCGCTCGCGGAGCGGCTGGGGTTCGGCATTCCGTCCGAGTTCTCCGATTGTCCCGACCATCTGGCTCTCGAGCTTGACGTGGTCGCGGTGCTTCTGAGAAGCGGAATGGTGGACGAGGCGCGAACGTTTCTCTCCGAGAGGTTCAATTGGCTTACCACGTATCGCAGGCGCCTTATCAATCTGGGAAGCGAGGCAAACTTCTACGTTTGCCTGTGCGACCTGCTTATCGGCATCGTTGCCGAGCAGGTAGAGGATGCGGCGTAGGCGATAGAGCATCAGGGGGAGCGAAGACGATGACGCGAGATGCATATAGAGAGGAATCAGCAATGTCAGAAAACGCTATTACCAGGCGAAGCTTTCTGGCCGGAAGCGCCGGGGTCGCTGCCGTTGCGGCGGGCGCGGGCTTTTTGAGCTTCAACGCTTGGGAACAGGCGGATGCGCGCGGGACGAGCGATATCGATCATCACACCGCCCACTCGCTGTGCAACTCCTGTTCATCGAAGTGCGGGTTCACGGGATACGTCGTTGACGGCAAGCTTGGCAAGATGATCGGCGATGCGAACCATCCGAACTGCGAAGGCACGCTGTGCGGTCGCGGCTACGGCTTCGCCTCTATCGCCTACAACGAGGATCGCCTGACCGACCCGCTTAAGAAGAACGGCGGCAAGTTCGAGAAGATCACGTGGGACCAGGCCTACAGCGAGATCGCCGAGAAGGTCAAAGCGATCATCGACGAGAAGGGCCCCCAGGCGCTCGCCATGGTGCAGGACCCGCGCCCGAGCGGTTCGTATTACACCAAGCGTTTCATGAACGCACTTGGCAGCGCGAACGTCTACACGCACGGTGCCGCTTGCAACATGTCGAAGAACGCTGGGTTTACCCAGGTCATCGGCACGGGTGACTTCACCTCCGACGTGGCGAACTCCAAGATGACGATGTTCATCGGCCGCAGCTACGCCGACGCGATCAAGCCGAGCCAGCTGCATGCCATGCAGAAGGCGCACGAGAACGGCGCCGAACTGGTGATCGTCGACCCGCGTCTGAACAACTCCATCGCGTTCGCCGATGAGTGGGTGCCGATCAACCCCGGCACTGACCTGGCCTTCATCCTGGCCATGGCACATGTCGTCGTGCACAACAAGCTCTACGATGCGAGCTACATCGCCGAGAACACCGTCGGCTTCGAAGAGTGGGCCGACTACCTGAAGGATTGCACGCCTGCATGGGCAGAGGAAATCACCGGCATCTCGAAGGACACGATCGAGCGCCTGGCGACCGACCTTGCCACGGCAGCTCCGGCAGCCTCCATCGAGCCTTCTTGGCGTGGTGCTTACGGCTGCAGCTACGCAAACTCCGGCGAGACCGCTCGCGCGGTGTGCTGCTTCAACACGCTCCTCGGCTGCTGGAACCAGGAAGGCGGCGCCTTCTTCGGCAACTCCGTGAAGGCGGGCGACCTCGACAAGGAGAAGTTCCCGTCCGTCCCCAAGCCGGAAGGCAAGATTGCGGGTGCAGACGAGTACCCGCTGTCCCTTGCGGGCATGGGTGTGAACGTCTACGCTGCTGAGCTCGCCAAGAAGGGCGAGATCAAGGGCATGTTCTTCTACAACTCGAACATGGTTGCGGGTTACTCCAACCCCAAATACCTTGAGGACTGCCTTTCGAACCTCGAGCTTTCCGTCGCCATCGACATCCAGATGACCGAGACCTGCCAGGCTTGCGACTACGTGCTTCCCGATACGACGTATCTGGAGCGCCTGGAAGTCCCCGAGTTCATCGGCGGCAAGATCCCCGCAGTCTCCCTGCGCGACCAGGTGATCGAGAAGATTCACCCGAACACCAAGCCGGTCGACGAGATCTTCACCGAGCTCGCCGAGGCGTGCGGCGTGGGCGAGTACTTCCAGTTCACGGTTGAAGAGCTCGCGGACGCGCAGCTTCGCACGGTGGGCCTTACTCTCGACGGCTTGAAGGTCGCCGGCACTGCCCGCTTCCCCGAGAAGACTTTCAAGTTCGGCAAGACGCCGACGTGGAAGACCCCCACGGGCAAGATCCAGTTCTCGAGCGATGCGTGCCACGCGGCTGGCTACCCGAGCGTCCCGCAGTGGACCGAGCCCGTCGCGAGCGTTCCTGAGGGCGATGGCTACTTCCGCCTGATCGGCGGCAAGCAGGCCGTCCATACGCACACGCAGACCGCGAACGTGCCGGCGCTCATGAACATCTCCAAGCAGTACAACCTCGATCGCGTTTGGATCAACGCAAGCCGCGCGGCCAAGCTCGGTATCTCCGAAGGCGACGAGGTCGAGATTTCCAACGATGAGGCGAAGGGTACGGCGAAGGTGCACGTAACCGAGCGCATTAACCCTGAGGCCCTCTACATGCCGAGCCACTACGGATGCAGCTCCAAGGACGAGAAGACCGCCTACGGGTTCGGCCTGCGTCAGATGGACTTCGTGCCTTTCCGCATTGAGCCTGGCTACGGTGGCATCTGCTCGCAGGAGGCTATCGTGAGCGTCAGGAAGGTGGGTGCATAAACATGGCCCGTTATGGAATGTTGATCGATACCACGAAGTGCATCGGCTGCTACACCTGCCGTCTTGCATGCCAGCGGCAAAACGGCCTTGAGCCGGACGAGGCGTTCGTCCGCTTCGAGGACCGCGAAACTGGCACGTATCCCCAGGTTGGCGTCGAGCATGTGCCCCTGCAGTGCATGCATTGCGAAGATGCGCCCTGCACGAAGGTGTGCCCGACCGGCGCAGCCCATATCGGCACCGACGGTATCGTCCAAGTTGATCAGGGCCGCTGCATCGGTTGTCTGTACTGCATGGCAGCGTGCCCGTATCAGGTTCGTGTGCGCAACTCCAAGACCGGCGCAGTCGACAAGTGCCGCTTCTGCCATGTGTCGAACTACGAGAACGGTACCGAGATGTGCACCTGCGTGACGGCTTGCCCGACCCATGCTCGTATCTTCGGCGACTTGGATGACCCGGATTGCGAACTGGTCAAGGAAATCAATCGCACGCACGCGGCGCCTATCGCCGGCGATCTGACCAAGTCCAAAGTTTTCTATGTGAGGTGATGAGAGATGACCTTCGAACCTATTTGGAGCGGCATCATCGCCTGCTATCTGTTCCTTGGCGGCTTGGGCGGTGGCGCGTTCGCGACGAGTGCGTTTTTGGCGTGGCGCCATCCTGAAGCGGTGAATATGCGCAAGATCGGCCACGTCATCGCGCCGATCGTCGTTATCATCGGTCTTGTGCTGCTGATGTTCGACGCGAAGGCGGGCCTTTACAACCCGCTGCGCTTCGCTCTGTTGCTGACGAACTTCGGGTCTGTGATGACCTGGGGCGTCGTTATCCTGGCGCTGTTCGTGATCGTGGCCTTGATCGCCATGATCCTCGATCTTACGAAGCGTCGCGTCCCCTGGGGCATCGAGCTTGCCGGCTCGATCCTGGGCATCTGCGTCGCTATCTACACTGGCTGCTTGCTCGGCGTGTGCAACACGTTCCCGCTGTGGAACAACGCGCTGCTGCCGATTCTGTTCCTCGTCTCGGCAATGTCGACCGGCATGGCATCCGTGCTGCTCGCAGGCGTGTTCAAGCACCCTGAGGAGTTCAACCGCGTGGGCGTGTTCAAGAAGTTCCACTTCTGCTTCCCCTGCATCGAGATGCTGCTGGCGGCATCGCTCATGTTCATCACGGTGACGAACTCGACGGCAGGCTACGAGTCGGTTATGGCGCTGCTCGCCGGCAAGTATGCGGTTGCGTTCTGGGTGCTGTTCGTGATTGTTGGCCTTGTCGGCCCGACGATCCTCGAGACCTGGATGCTGTTCTTCTCCCCGAAGGAATTCGAGGAGAGCCGTAAGGCGCACGCGATTTCCGCGATGTCCGACATCGGCGTGCTCATCGGCGGCTTCATGCTTCGTCTGCTCGTGCTGATTGCGGCTCTGCCGATCACCATGGTGACCCCGTTCGTCCTGTAACCTTCCCTTTGTAAGGGGCGCGGTACGCCGCTGCGCCCCTTCCCTTTCAGCTTTTCTTGGGGTGCGGCATGTCGTCGCGCCCCTCCCTTCAACTTTTCGAATCGCGGACTCCTTCCCCTGCGGTTTCGAAAACCATTCCTGCCAAAGGCCGGCCCTGTTATCCCTCGGGGCCGGCCTTTGTGCGTTGTGGGAGCGAGGCGCTTGTGGAGGCGAGTCGCTGGCACGCGGGGCGAGGTGGGCAGGCTGGGCGCAGACGCGGCGAGCCGGCGACGCGAGGCGCGGCGGGGCACTGGCGCGCATCAGGGTGTGGGGGCTGGGTGCGGCGCGGCTGTTGTACGAGCTGGCATTGCGTGGTTTTGCGTGGGTGAAAACATCCCCTATTTATGGCATTTTGCTCCTAAGCGGTCGTCATTTTCTGTGAATGGTTTCGTTATATTATTCATGAACAATCATGAATATAGGATTGACGTGCGAAAACAATTAAACGTTGGATATAATGTGAATAATGAACATATCTCTACGTTAAAGCGATATAGTAACGATCTGGATACAAGGGATAAAAGAAAAGAAAGAAGGACCCTCCATGACTGACGCAATGAAGACGCTTGCTCAGCTGAAAAAGGCAAGCAAACTGACCCGCCTCGCTTTCCACAAGAACGGCCCGAAGAGCTTCAAGCGCGGCCAGGGCGCACTGCTCAAGTTCCTGCTTGAGGACGACGGCGCCACTCAGCGCGATCTCGTGAAGAAGCTCGGCGTCGACCGTCGCGAGCTCAAGGGCATCGTGAAGAAGGCTGAGCGCAACGGCTACATCACCATCGAAGAGGCCGAGGGCGAGCGCACGTACGCTGTTAAGCTGACCGACGAGGGCAAGAAGATCGCCGAGAAGCGCGTTGCGGCGAACGAGGAAACCGCCGAGGACATCCTCGGCTGCCTGAGCGACGAGGAAATCGCCCAGCTCAACGCCATCACCGAGAAGCTTATCGTCTCCATCAAGGAGAAGGGTGTCAACGGCAAGAAGAAGGGCCGCAAAGCTCATCACTGCCACGGCCATCGCCATCATCGCCGCTAATTGAGGATCATCGCTTCAAGCTGGCTTGCGGTATTTTTGAAGGGACGCGTTTTTTCGCGTCCCTTTTTTACTTTTGCCGCGACTTTGCATTCAATACCTATAAAATATGAGGGTATTTATCATCGGATGAAGGTGGGCATGTGCAATGAAAATCTCCACGAAGGGCTTGTATGCGGTGCGCTTTATGCTGAATCTTGCTGAGCGCGGCGGAGATAAGCTCGTTTCCTTGAAAGAAGTGTCCGAGGCCGAATCCGTTTCGAAGAAGTATCTCGAGCAAATTGTTCCCAATTTGGTATCCGCGCAGCTGGTCAAGTCGGTTCGCGGCGCTGCCGGCGGATATCGGTTGGCTCGTCCGGCGAGCGACATCACCGTCCTCGATGTGCTTGCCGTCACCGAGGGGACGCTTGCGCCCGTTTCCTGTCTTGCTTGCGAAGATGATTTCGACTGCTCGCAGCCTCATATTTGCATCGAGATTGGGGTTTGGAAGGGTCTCGACAAGCTGATCAAGGACTATCTCTCTGGGATTACCTTGCAGGATATTCTCAATCAGGCATCTTCCGTTGCAGCTGATAGCTATTCGATTTAACAAAAACGTCGCCCAGAGGCAAAACGCTGATGGCCGAGCATTCATTTCGCCGATTGCATTTAACATTGCAAGCCAAGCGCCTTCCCAGATGGGAGGGCGTTTTTAATTTGCTTCGAAAAAAAATTGGCCAATCATATTGACAAAACCTATAAGCATAGTAGGATAAACGCCATCACATAGGAATCGACGAAAGGCGAGAGTCATGACCATCCACAAAAGCGTATCGGAGCTTATTGGCAACACTCCTCTTGTAGAGCTTTCTAACTTCGAGAAGAACCATAATCTTGAGGCGACCATCCTCGGCAAGGTCGAGCTGTTCAACCCCGCGGGGTCGGTGAAGGACCGCATCGCGAAGGCGATGATCGACGAGGCTGTGAAGGCCGGCAAGGTGAACGACGACACGGTGCTCATCGAGCCCACTTCGGGCAATACGGGCATCGGTCTTGCCGCGATCGCCGCTGCTCGAGGCAACCGACTCATCATCACGATGCCGGAGACGATGTCGATCGAGCGCCGCAACCTCATGAAATCCTATGGTGCCGAAGTGGTCTTGACCGACGGTTCGAAGGGCATGAAGGGCGCTATCGCTAAGGCTCAGAAGCTCGCAGGTGAGATTTCCAACTCGTTCATTCCGAGCCAGTTCACCAATCCGGCGAATCCGGCAATCCATGAGGCAACGACTGGCCCTGAGATTTGGAGGGACACCGAGGGCAAGGTCGACATCCTTGTTGCGGGCGTTGGCACGGGCGGCACGGTTACCGGCACGGGCCGCTACCTGAAGTCCCAGAACCCCGACGTGAAGGTCGTCGCGGTTGAGCCGGCGGGGTCCCCAGTTCTCTCCGAAGGCCATGCGGGTGCTCACAAGATTCAGGGCATCGGCGCGGGCTTTATTCCCGATACGCTCGATACCTCGGTGTATGACGAGGTCATCGCTGTTGCCGACGAGGATGCGTTCGAAACGGGCCGCGAGCTCGCCGGGAAGGAAGGTCTGCTTGTCGGTATCTCGTCAGGTGCTGCCGTGTGGGCTGCGGGTCAGCTCGCGCAGCGCCCCGAGAACAAGGGCAAGACCATCGTGGCCATTCTTCCCGATACCGGCGAGCGCTACTTGTCGACAGCTATGTTCAAGTTCGAGTAGCGAGTTAGCTTGGAAGTGCGGCGCCCGCGTCGCGCAACTTGGGCACTGCCTATTCTTCTTCACATACCCATGGCGGCACGACGGCTTCTCCTTCTCCCTCTTTCTGTCTGGGCTGTTGGTGTCGCAAAGCGAAGCCCCCTCGATGAATGAACTCGGATCGAGGGGGCTTCGTTATACGCCGATGATGGTGCCGCCGCCGACGACGGTGTCGCCATCGTAAAGGACGAGCGCTTGGCCTGGTGCTGCGGCTCGTTGCGGCTCGTCGAACTCCATCACGAGCATGCTATCCTCGATGCGCGCCCATCCAGATTGCGCCTTCATGCGGTAATGCGTCTTGGCCGTCACTCGCAAGGGCTCATCGATGGAGGCAACCGAAATCAGGTTCACGTCGTTCGCCCGCACGGTTGCAGCGCGTGTTTCGGAGTCGGTTCCCACGACAAGCGTGTTGGTCTCAGCGTCTTTGCGGAAAACAAACAATGGTTCACCTGCGGCAGCGCCGATTCCCTTGCGCTGGCCGATGGTGTAGCGGTCGATTCCCCTGTGCTCGCCGAGGACCTTGCCGCGCACATCGACGATGGGGCCGGGCCCGAAAGCGTGCCCGCAACGCCGTTCGATAAAGCTCGCGTAGTCGCCGTCGGGCACGAAGCAGATGTCCTGGCTCTCGCTTTTCCCCGCGTTGTCGAACCCCGCCTCTCGTGCGAGCTCGCGAACCTCGGGCTTCGTCAGCTCCCCAAGTGGGAACAGCATATGGGCGAGCGTGTCCTGTGTCAGATGGAAGAGGACATAGCTCTGGTCCTTCTTGGGGTCAAGCCCGCATTTTAGCAGGTAGCGACCCGTTTTCTCGTCGTAGGCGCGCCTGGCGTAATGTCCGGTCGCCACGTAGTCGAAATCCAGCTGGCGGCGGCGCTTCTGCAGGGCGTCGAATTTCACGTAGCGGTTGCAGTCGATGCAGGGGTTGGGCGTTCGGCCGCACAAGTACTCCTTGCAGAAGCGGTCAATCACTTCGCGCCCGAAAAGTCCCTGGTAGTTGAAGACGAAGTAGTCCATCCCCAAACTGAACGCCACCTGACGCGCGTCTTCGATATCGCGCGAGGAGCAGCAGGTACTCTCGCCCACGATGCCCGAATCAGCGCCAGCCCCGCCAGCCCCGCCAGCCTCGCCAGCCCCGCATGCCGACCCCTCGATGTCGTCGTTGCCGAAGAGCTTGCAGGTAGTGCCCGTGGCTTCGTAGCCCTGGCGGCACAGCAGCAAGGCGGCAACCGAGCTGTCAACGCCGCCGCTCATCGCGACGAGAACGCGCTTCTTATTCACTACGCAACGCCTCCACGGGATCTTTGCGGCTTGCCGCACTTGAGGGGATAAGTCCTGACAGGAAGGTTAAAAGCACGCTGATGGCGACAAGAACTACCGCCGCTTGCCAGGGAAGGATGGCGACGTTTGGCACGTCGAACAGCGCATAGACGATCGCGTTTGCGGGAATGCATCCAAGCGCGGTCACCCCGATGCCGATAAGTCCCGCGACCAGGCCGACGATTACCGTCTCTGCGTTGAACACGCTTCCGATGTCGCCTTTGCTCGCGCCGATCGAGCGCAGGATGCCGATTTCCTTCTTGCGCTCGAGGACGCTGATGTAGGTGATCACGCCGATCATGATCGAGGACACCACAAGCGAGATGGCCACGAAGGCAACGAGCACGTAGCTGATCATGTTCACGATGGTCGTGACCGAGCTCATGAGCGCGCCGACGATGTCGGTGTAGGAAACCGCCTTGTCGTCTTCGCCTTCCGCTTTCATCTTGTCGTTGTACCCGTCGAGGATGTCGATGACGCCCTGCTTGCTCTCGAAGTCCTTCGGGTAGATGTCGATGCTTGCGGGCTTCGCGTAGTCGGCGTAGCCGAGCTTGTTGAGGTTGCCGTCGAAGGATGTGGTCTCGGAGCTCATGAGTGACATCATGAGCTCGGTGAGCTCCTTCTCGTCCATGTTCATCTGGAATGCGTCGGCGAAGGCGTTCTCATCCACGTGCATTGCGGTGGCCATATTGGCGGAAAGCTGCCCCATGACCTGGGTCATCGCCGCTTGCATCTGCGTTTGCATGGCGCTTACCACCTGATTCATGTAGCTGCTCATGGCAGCTTGCAGGTAGGCTTGGATCTTTTGCGCGAGCTCGGCTTGCATCTCGCTCGTGTCGATGATGCCCGGCAGCGCGTCGCTTACGAGCTTCTGCGCTCGTTCGGTTGCGAAGTACTCGTTGAAGCTGGGCGCCGGCTTGCCTTGCTGCACCTGCTCGCTGTAGTAGGCAAAGTAGTCTTTCTCGACTGCCGCCATAAGCGCCGCTGCCGCTTCCTTGTTGATGGTCGGCTGGCCGCTGACCTGGAACTCCGAGGGGTCCATCTCGGGCGCGGCGGGAAGGTCGCTCGCGGCACCCGACAAATCGAGCGAGCTCATGTCGACCGAGAGCGCGTCGGGGTCGATCTGGAACGCCGCCTGCAGCTTGTTCCCGTCGATGGTGAACAGGGAGCTCATGTCGAAGCTCGAGTCCTCGGCGTCCGCCTCTTCCACGAACGACTTGCCGGTGAAGACGTTCGTTGCGCTGTCCGCCAGCTGGTCTTTGACGATCTGCGAATCTGCCGCCTCGTCGATGATGCGGCTCACCATGTCGCTCGTGTAGTAGAAGCCGGTTTGCAGCGAGGTGATCTTCGCGCCCGCCTTCGGCTTCACGATGCCGCAGATGTGCACGTCCTCGCCCGAGTTCACCAGGTCGCGCATGTAGTCGGCGTCATCGCTTTTGTTCTTCCACACGTGGTAGTCGGAATCGTATTGGTAGTAGTCGGTGGCGGCAACGAGCTTGAACGTCACGCCCATGAGCTGGTCGTACGTGAGCGTCATATAGTCGTCGGGCGCGTTGACCTCTTCCTCGTTGGCGAACGCGCGCACCATGTCGTCGAGCTCGCTGTGGTCGCGCAGCCCCATGGTGTAGAGCATGAAGTCGCTCACCTTGCCATTAGGGGTGAGCACGAGCATGACGTCGCTGTAGCTTTGCGGCCATGTGCCCGCCACGACGTCGTATTGGTCCTGGTAAAGATCGGGGTCGCTCGGCATCTCGTAGAAGACGTTGGTGGACATCATCGAGGACATGATGCCGTTGGTGGAAGTGGCCGATCCGAACCCGATGGAGGAAAAGGACTTGTCGGGGTTGACCTGCCGCACGCTGTCTTCGGTATCGGAGCTGAACAGCTGCGGGGTGATGCTGTAGCCGTACTCGATGGAGTTCACGTACTGATCGATCCCCGAATCGCCGTTGTCCAGGTATTCCTTTAAGCTGGCGAGGTCGTTGCTGCCGATGCTGCCGAACATGCCGGTCACCATCTTCGACTCGCCGACGGTACCGCCGTTCGCATCGTTGCTCGTGCCATCGGCTTGCCCTGCGTCCTGCGAGTCCCCGCTGCCCGAGGAGCTGCCCTGGGCGCCCATGCCCATGGTCATGAGGCTCGTCATGTCGAAGCCCTGGTCTTCTATGGAAAGCGGGTACTCGGAAAGCGTTTCCTCCTCGACGTTGGCGATGTAGCTGTTCACGCCGTTCGCGAGCGAGAGGATCGCGGCGATGCCGATGATGCCGATCGAGCCCGCGAAGGCGGTCATGAGGGTGCGACCTTTTTTCGTAAGCAGGTTGTTCCAAGAAAGGGACAGCGCCGTGAGAAAGCTCATCGAGGTGCGGCGAACCTGCTTCTTGCTCGCGCGCATGTCTTCGGGTGCGGGGTCGAAGGGATCGGAGTCGCTGCGGATGACGCCGTCCGCCAGGTTGACGATGCGCGTGGCGTAGCGTTCGGCCAGCTCAGGGTTGTGCGTGACCATGATGACGAGCCGATCGTTTGCGATTTCGGTCAAGAGGTCCATAATCTGCACGCTCGTTTTGGAATCGAGCGCGCCGGTGGGCTCGTCGGCTAAGAGGATCTCGGGGTCGTTGATGAGCGCACGCGCGATCGCGACGCGCTGCATCTGCCCGCCCGACAGCTGGCTCGGCTTCTTGTCCACGTGATCGCCAAGCCCCACTTTCCGCAACGCATCGAGCGCGCGGGTGCGACGCTCTGCGCGCGAGACGCCTGACAAGGTGAGCGCCAGCTCCACGTTCGCCAGGATGGTCTGGTGGGGGATGAGGTTGTAGGCCTGGAAGACGAACCCGATGCGGTTGTTGCGGAAAGTGTCCCAGTCGCGGTCCTTGTATTCCTTGGTCGAGATGCCGTCGATGACGAGGTCGCCCGTGTCGTAGTGGTCGAGCCCGCCGATGATGTTGAGCAGCGTCGTCTTCCCCGAACCCGACGGCCCGAGAATTGCCACGAACTCGCTGTCGCGGAAGGAGATGGACACGTCGTCGAGCGCGGTTTGAGTGAAGCTGCCGGTGGTATAGGCTTTGCGGATATTGCGAAGCTGGAGCATCTACGTCGCCTTTCGATACTGATTGAACTGCCTTATTGTACGTACCCTACTCGCGTGCGTGGATCCTGTTTCCGAATCGACACGAAAGGACTTGTAAAAACTAATGAGACGAAATACTATTAATTGGTTGACTTCCTAAACGGTGCCGACCGGCATCGGGAAAGAGAGGGCGGTTATGGACAAGAAGGTATACGAGCTTCTGAACGACCAGATCAACAAGGAGTTCTACTCGGCGTATCTTTATCTTTCGTTCGCCGACTACTACGAGGAGGAGGGGCTTTCCGGTTTCGCGAACTGGTATGAGATCCAGGCGCAGGAAGAACGGGACCACGCGCTCATCTTCCGCAACTACCTGCACGAGAACGGCTGCAAGGTGAAGCTCGGCGCGATTGCCCAGCCCGACCTGGAGTTCACGAGCCATCTTGGGCCGCTTGAGGCGGCGCTTGAGCACGAGAAGTACATCACGTCGACCATCAACGACATCTACGACGCCGCCATGGAGGCGAAGGATTGGCGCACGATGAAGTTCCTCGACTGGTTCATCTCGGAGCAGCAGGAAGAGGAAGACAACGCCGACACCATGGTCACGCGCATGAAGCTCTTCGGTGGCGATGCGAAGGCGCTCTACGACCTCGACCAGGAGAATGCGGCGCGCGTTTACGCCGTGCCCTCGCCGCTCGCGAGCGCGTAGCGCGGAGGGTCCTGCGCGCGGGGTGGCCTGGGGGCGCTGGGCGCTTCCCAAAGATGCGACTCCCATTCCCATACCGAGAAAGTGAAGAGCCCGCATGGATGTGCGGGCTCTTCTCGTTTTACCTGGCGGTTCGCGACTCCAACTCGCGGCTACTGGTTGTTCTGCGTGGGGTCTTGGGGCGGCTGCTGCTCGTTGAGGGGCTGGCCTTGTGTGTCTTGCTGCTGCGCGAAAGGCTGTTGGGGCTGGCCCTGCGCGAACGGCTGCTCATAGGGTTGGCCGTAGGGCTGCTGCGGCGCACCCTGCGCGTACGGGTTCTGCCCAGGCTGGACGTAGGGCTGCTGGTAGTAGCCGGGCTGCGGCGCCTGGAATGCGCCCTGGTTGGCGTAGGGTTGCGCGCCCGCGTAGCCCATCTGCTGCTGTGCGAAGGCTTCGGGCGGCAGCTTCTTCATCTTGTTCACGTACACCGCCACGATGATGAACAGCACGAGCGTTATGACGCTGCAGGTGAGCACCGAGACGACAATGCCTGCGATCGTCCAGCCGAACAGCTTCGAGAACTTGCTCGGATCGGCGCAGCTTTTGATGCCGATGACGCCCGCGATAAGCTGCACGACGACGCAGAGCAGGCCCATCACCAGCAGGAATGCTGAAATCCCGACGGTGGCGTTCAGCATTGCGAGGATGTCGCCGCTGTCCATGCCTCCCAAGTAGATGTAGTCGTCGTCGAAGTAGTTGCCGGAGCTGTAGGCGGTGCCGTTGAGCTCGTTTTGGATCTCGGCGATAACGGTGGGGTCGTTTACCGCAACGCCGAAAATCGCGATGATCGCGAACCCGACGATGACGCTAAGGATGCCCAGTGCGGCAAGCACCACGATGGCGATGCTCAGGCCGCGTACGGTTTTGGAATCGGAGTTCATTGTCTTCTCCTTTTGGGGATTGTCGGACGGGTTCAGTATACTATGGGCAAATCGCGAGAGGTCTTTCGCGGAGGTCAAATTACTGTGACAGTTCTAAAACGGAAAGGTAACGCCGCACGTCGCAAGCCGTTTTCGCAACGTGCGCATCGGGAAAGGATGTTTCCATGCTTGATTTCGAGTTCATGTCGCCGACTCAGTTCGTCTTCGGCCGGGGCGCCGAGGAGAAAGTGGGCGGCAAGCTCGCCGAGCGCGGCGCGAAGAAGGTGCTTCTGCACTTCGGCGGGCAGAGCGCGGTGCGAAGCGGGCTCATCGACCGCGTGTGCGCGTCGCTCGATGCGGCGGGCGTCGAGTGCGTGAAGCTCGGCGGCGTGCGCCCGAATCCCGAGATCGAGCTCGTGCGGGAGGGCGTGGCCCTGTGCAAGAAGGAAGGCGTCGACTGGGTGCTCGCGGTCGGCGGCGGGTCGGTCATCGACTCGGCGAAGGCGATTGCGAACGGCGCCTGCATCGACGAGGACGTGTGGGAGCTCTTCGCCACGAAGCGCCCCAACGAGAACGTGCTCCCCATCGCCGTGGTCCTCACCATCCCCGCGGCGGGTAGCGAGGCGTCGAAGAACACCGTGATCAGCAACGACGCGCTCGGCATGAAGACGGGGTACGGCAACGAGCATCAGCGCCCGAAGCTCGCGTTCATGAACCCCGAGCTCACCTTCACGCTGCCCCCGTACCAGACGGCCGCGGGCGTCACCGACATGTTCTGCCACCTGCTTGAGCGCTTCTTCGACGACGTGGGCGCGGTCCCCGTGACTGACAACCTGAACCTCTCGCTCATGAGGACCGTGCGCGCCGAGGCACCGCGCGTGCTTGCGGACCCCGAGGACTACGAGGCGCGTGCGAACATCATGTGGGCGGGGATGCTCTGCCACCAGGGGCTCGCGGGCGTCGGGCGCCACGAGGACTGGGCGACGCACGGCCTGGAGCACGAGCTGTCGGCCTTCGACACCTCCATCACCCACGGCGCCGGGCTCGCGTGCCTGTTCCCCGCATGGATGGAGCACGTGCACGCCGAGAACCCCGCGCGCCTGGCCTACTACGGGCGCGAGGTGTTCGGGCTCGTCCCCACGGGCGACGTCTGCGCCGACGCGCTCTCGGCCGCCGACGAGACGCGCCAGTTCTTCGCGTCGCTCGGCATGCCGACGACTCTGACCGAGCTCGGCATCGGCGAGGATAAGATCGACGAGGCCATCGAGAAGATGATTCCCACGCTGAAGCAGAACAAAGGCGAGGTGTTCGGCAGCTTCAAGAAGCTCACGATGGAAGACGCCGAGGAGATCTACCGCTCGGCGGTGTAGCGGCACGGCGGTGTGCTATTTGTCCCCGATGAGGGAGTTCACCAAAGACGACACGATGCTGATGACGATGGAGGCGACAAACGCGCTCCCGAAGGTTGCGATGTGCAGGCCCATGCCGAACAGGCCGTCGGTGAGCCATGATGCGATGTAGAGGAGCAACGTGTTCACGATGAGGTAGAAGATACCGAACGTGAGGAATGTGAGCGGCAGGCTCAGCGTCTGCAGGATGGGCTTCAGGCCGATGTTCACGAGCGAGAGCACGAGCGCGAACACGGCGATGATGATCCACGCGTTGTCGCCGCCGACGATGTCGATGCCGGGGACGATCCAGGCGGCGGCGGCCACGGCAACGGCGGTGGCGAGCCAGCGGGCGATGAAGTTCATGAGAGGCCTTTCTTGTCGATATGCCTGACGGCGCGGTGTTTTCGGTCCATTGTACGACACGTTCGCCTTCGCGTCCGTGCGGGTCGCTCTTTTGAAACGGTCTTGTAGCGAACGCGTTACCTGGGGCGTTCAGCCTTGCCTGCTTGTCGGCGGGAAGCGTGCGGCTCGGCGGCGCGGGGCGGGCGAGTGACCTGAGGGGGTATGCGCTGTACTTTTTTCGCATGCGCGGGTTTTCTGAGAGATGGGCGCCGCTGCGGCGTTCTTGTGACACAATGGGTGGCATGGCTAATCATGAGAAACGGCGTCAAGAAGACGCGAAGAAAAAAGCAAAAACGAATACGCGCGCGAAATCGGGCGCAGGCTCGAAGAACGCGGGGCGCTCTCGCGCGCAATCGAGCGCGGGGAAGTCGGGCAGCTCGGGGCAGCGCGGTCCCTCAGGCTCAAAGGGCCCCCAGCGCTCGCACTCGAAGGCGCATTCGGCCGCGAAGTCGGCACCTTCTCGCGCCGCTCGGCGCGCGGGGGCGAGCGATTCGCCTTGCCCGGTCGATGCCCGCTGCGGCGGGTGCAAGAACCTGTGCGTCCCCTACACCAAGCAGCTCATCGACAAGCAGCTGCGCATTGAGCGCCTGTTCGCGCCGCTCGCGCCCGACAGGACGATATTCCTCATCAAGGGAATGAAGGACCCTTACCATTATCGCAACAAGGTGATTTCGCCCTTCGCACCGGGCAAGAAGCTGCCCCCGCGTGGGCAGGATCGCAAGGCGACCGACCCCCGCGATCGCAAGGCGGCGGATGCGCGCGCCGCGAAGGGCGGCAAGGGGAAGCGCCCCCAGGCTCGCTACGAGATTCTCACTGGCATGTACGCCGCGGGGTCGCACGAGCTGGTTCCCACGGACAAATGCCTGATCGAGAACGAAACGGCGAAGAAGGTCGTGCTCGCGGTGCGCGACATCATGCGCAAGCACGACGTCGCTCCCTATCGCGAGGACACGGGTACGGGGTTCATGCGCCATGTCGTGGTGCGCATTGGCCACACCTCGGGCGAGGTGCTCGTCACGCTTGTCACGAACAGCGACGATTTCCCGTCGTCGAAGTCGTTCTGCCGCGAGCTCATCCGCCTCTGCCCTGCGGTGACCACGGTCGTGCAGAACGTGAACGAGCGCCAGACGAACGTCATCTTAGGTGACAAGGAGCGCGTGCTCTACGGCCCCGGGTTTATCCTCGATGAGCTGTGCGGGCTTTCCTTCCGCATCTCCTCCAAGTCGTTTTACCAGGTGAACGCGACGCAGACGGAAGTGCTTTACCGTGCAGCAATGGATCTTGCGGGTTTTGACGGCACCCAGGTCGCAATCGACGCGTACTGCGGCACGGGAACGATCGGCCTTGTGGCGGCGAAATCGGGTGCGGCGCGCGTGATCGGCGTCGACTCGGTGGAGTCGGCCATCCGCGACGCGCGGACGAACGCCCGCCACAACGGCGTCGAGAACGCGGAGTTCGTCGCGGGTGACGCCACCGATTTCATGTGCGAGCTTGCGAAGGAGGGCGTGCTTGGCGCGGAATCGCCGGAAGAAAGCGCCCAGGCGGGCGGGCTTGTCGTGCTTATGGACCCGCCGCGCGCGGGCTCGACGGAGGAGTTTTTGCGCGCAGCGGCGGCACTCGCCCCAAAGCGGATTGTCTACATCTCCTGCAACCCCGAGACGCAAGCGCGTGACGTGGAGTTTCTCGACTCGGTAGGCTATGCGGTCGTGGCGGTGCAGCCGGTCGACATGTTCCCGCACACCGACCACATCGAGTGCATCGTGGCGCTCGAGCCAGTAGATTCTCTTTCGCCCGATCGCTGGGGCAAAGAAGGCGGGGAAGAGGAGGCCGCTGAGGAGGAGGCCCCCGATGGGGAAGAGGCCCTCGATGGGGAAGTCGACGAGTTCGCCGAGCCTGCAATCGACGAGGAGGTCGAATAGTCGTGGACGTGCTTGAACGCATGCGCGGCGCCATCGCGGCGCACGGGATGGCCGATGCTGATACTCCGGTGCTCCTCATGGTGTCGGGCGGGTCGGACTCCACGGCGCTCGCCTATGCCGCCTGCGAGCTTGCCCAGGCGGGCGAGCTCGGGATGCTCGCGATGCTGCACGTGAACCACCACCTGCGCGGCGAGGACGCAGACGCCGACGCCGCCTTCGTGTCCCAGTTGGCCGACGCCTTGGCGATTCCCCTGTTCATGTGCGATATCGACGTGGCAGGAGAAGTCGCCCGCACGGGCGGCAACGTGGAGGCGCTCGCGCGCAGCGAGCGCTACCTCGCGGCGAACGAGGCGCTCGAGAGCCTGTGTCGCCATGCGGGCGCGCCGCTTTCTAACGGTCGCATCTTCACGGCGCACACCGCCGACGACCGCGTCGAGAGCTTCTATATGCGCTCGATTGTCGGCACGGGCCCCGGCGGCTTTCGCGCGATGCGCTACGAGAACGGCCCCATCGCGCGTCCGCTTCTCGACGTTGGGCGCGAGGATTTGCGCGACTACCTGCGTAAACGCGAACAATCCGGCGAGACGTGCGTATGCGATGCGCAGGGTAACCTCTGGCGCGAGGACGCTACCAACGCGCACACCGACCACTTCCGCGCCTTCGTCCGCCACGAGATCGTGCCGCGCGCGAAGGAGCGCAACCCCCAGCTGACAGAGACGCTCGGCCGCACGATGGACCTCATTGCCGACGAGGACGACTTCATGGAAAGCCTCGCTCGCGAGGCCGCGGGCAAGCACCTCACCTGGGTCTGCCAGGCGGAGGGTCGCGACCCCGATTGGCAGGAGGGTTTCAAGCTGTCTCCGTCGTTCGGGCAGGTGGCGATCCCCGTCGCCCGCCGTGCCATCACGGGCGCGCTCCAACGCATGCTCGGCGCCGATGCGCGGGTGGAGACGGCGGCCGTCGAGGGCGTGCTCGACGCGTTCGAGGGGGAACGCCCGAGAAGCGGCTATGTGACAAATATCCAGGGCGACCTGGCCGTGAGCGCGAACAAGCGCGGCGTGCTGGTGGAGCCCATGAGCGCCTTTCGCGCAAGGAGGAAGAAATAGATGAGCGATAACGCCAACCATCAGGAGAAACCCGCCGAAAAGCCCTTCCGCGTCGTGCTCGCCTCGGCAAGCCCCCGTCGTCGCGAGCTGCTCGAGCAAGCGGGCGTCACCTTCACCGTGCATGCCTCAGAGGTCGACGAGACGCTTGAGCCCGACCTTCTGGCAAATCCGCCCGAGGCGTGCAAGAAGCTCGCCGAACGCAAGGCGGGTGCGGTCGTGCAGGAGATTCTGGCAGACCCCGCCTTCGAAGGGATGCTCATCGTGATCGGCTCGGACACGATGGTCGTGAAGGACGGCGACATCTTCGGCAAGCCGAAAAGCGCCTCTGACGCCACGCACATGCTGCGTCGCCTGTCGGGCGCGACCCACGAGGTGATCACTGCGGTGTCGGTGTGGATGGTGTCCGCCGAGGCGGTCGACCCGGCGCTTGCGGCCGATGACGACTCGGGCAACATCTCGCTCGGTTTCCGCACCTTCTGCGACACCTCGCGCGTCACGTTCCACGAGCTCACCGACGAGCGCATCCGCGAGTACCTGGCGTGCGGCGAGTCTTTCGACAAGGCAGGCGCCTACGCGGTGCAGGGCGAGGGCGCCAAGCTCGTCAAGCACATCGACGGTTACAAGAGCACGGTGATCGGCCTTCCCGTCGAGCGGCTTGTGAAGGAGTTCCCCGACCTGATTTAGTTGTGTGTCGTTACCGTATCGTCGCTTTTGCGGGCTGACGTTGCGTTACACTTATCGGGTTACAGAAGAGAGGGCAGGCGCGCCTGCCGTATCGAATCAAAGGACTGCACGTGCATAAGGACGTTAGCGAGATTCTGTTCACTGAAGAGCAGATTCACGACCGTGTCGCCGAAATCGGCGCTGCCATCACGGAAGATTTCAGGGAAAAAGCCGGCGACGACGGAATTATCCTCATTTCGGTATTGCGCGGTGCGGCTATCTTCATGGCCGACCTCGCTCGCGAGATTAAGATTCCCTGCGAGATGGACTACATGGCCATCTCCTCTTACGGCAATGGCGTGAAGAGCTCGGGCGTCGTGCGCATCCTGAAGGACCTCTCCTCGCACATCGAGGGGCGTCACGTGGTCATCGCCGAGGACATCCTCGACTCCGGCCTTACGCTGACGTACCTGCTGAAGAACCTGGCCTCGCGCAACCCCGCGTCGCTTACCGTGGCCACGCTCCTTCGCAAGAAGACGAAGGTGCAGGCGGACGTCGATTGCGCGTACGTCGGCTTCGAATGCCCCGACCAGTTCATCGTGGGCTACGGCCTCGACTACGCGGAGCGATACCGCAACCTACCCTACATCGGCGTGCTTAAACCGGAAGTTTACGAATAACAACGAGGCGGCGCCGCAAAAGGCGCCGTTTCGCGATAAACGCAACAGAAAAGGCTCACTCTCCATGACGCAACAGAAGAAACCATCGTCTCCTCAGCAACCGAATCCTCGGGTGACCATCATCTCGGTCATACTGTTCCTTGTTGTGGCGTTTTTCGTTGGCCAGCAGTTCATGGTCATGTCGAACGCGAGCTCGATGCCCACTGACTCCCTCATCACCTCGGAGTTCACCCAGGCGGTCGAGCAGGATCGCGTGACGAAGGTCGTGTATTCCGCGGGCGATTACAAGGTCACGGGCACGTACTACCCGGCGATCACCGCAGGCTCGAACGCGGCCGACGCGTTCAACAAGGCCTTCGACGCGATGAACGCCCGCATGGCCACGAAGAAGACCCCCGCGGGTGGCGTTCCTGCAGGTGTGGGCACGACTTCCATCGAGTCGTCCGTGCTCGGCTCCGAGCGCGGCTACTCCTCGACGTTTGTGGGCCAAGATGCGCTCGCCGCGCTCTTGAAGGATCATCCGGAGGTGTCCTACCAGGTCACGCTGCCTTCTGAGTGGCTTGGCATCTTGAGCACCCTGCTTCCCATCCTGCTTATCGGCGCGCTTTTGTTCTTCTTCTTCAATCAGATGCAGAAGGCGAACAACTCGCAGATGAGCTTCGGCAAGGCGAAGACGAAGAAGAACGCCGAGGAACGCCCCGACGTGAAGTTCTCCGACGTCGCCGGCGTCGATGAGGCTGTCGAGGAGATGCAGGAAATCAAGGACTTCCTGTCGAACCCTGCGAAATATCAGTCCATGGGCGCGAAGGTGCCGCGCGGTTGCCTGCTCGTGGGCCCTCCGGGCACGGGCAAGACGCTGCTCGCGCGCGCCGTTGCGGGCGAAGCGGGCGTGCCCTTCTTCAGCATTTCCGGCTCCGACTTCGTCGAGATGTTCGTCGGTGTGGGCGCCTCCCGCGTGCGCGACCTGTTCCAGCAGGCGAAGGACGCGGCGCCTTCCATCATCTTCATCGACGAGATCGATGCCGTCGGTCGCCAGCGCGGCGCCGGCTTGGGTGGCGGCCATGACGAGCGCGAGCAGACGCTCAACCAGCTGCTCGTCGAGATGGACGGCTTCGAGTCGAACGAGTCCGTCATTCTGATTGCGGCGACCAACCGCGCCGACATCTTGGACCCGGCACTTCTGCGTCCCGGCCGCTTCGACCGCCAGATTGTGGTCGACGCTCCCGACGTGCGCGGCCGTGAGCGCATCCTGCAGGTCCACGCGAAGGACAAGCCGATCGGCTCAGACGTCGACCTGAAGAGAATCGCCCAGCTCACGCCTGGTTTCACGGGCGCCGACCTGATGAACCTCATGAACGAGAGCGCACTTCTGACCGCGCGCCGCGGCAAGAAGATCATCACGATGCGCGAAGTGAACGAGTCGATGGAGCGCGTCATCGCCGGCCCCGAGCGCAAGGGCCGCGTGATGGACGAAATCACCAAGCACACCATCGCCTACCACGAGAGCGGCCATGCCCT
>NZ_CAKUBT010000003.1 GCF_934643285.1 uncultured Ellagibacter sp. | reverse complement strand
GCCGGCGAGCGCCTTCCGGGCGTCTTGCACGTGGCAAGCCGCACGGTGGGCACGCACGCCATGAGCATCTTCGGCGACCATTCCGACGTCATGGCGTGCCGCGACACCGGTTTTGCGCAGCTCAGCTCGGGAAGCGTTCAGGAAGCAGCCGACATGGCGGCAGTCGCGCACCTCGCCGCCGTGAAGGGCAGCATCCCGTTCATGCACTTCTTCGACGGTTTCCGCACTTCGCACGAGCTTTCGCGCATCGACATGCCCGACACCAAGAAGCTCACCGCGCTCATGGACACCGAGGCGCTCGATCGCTTCAGGGCGCGCGCCTTAAACCCCGAGCATCCCATGCTGCGCGCCACCGTGCAGAACGGCGACGTGTACTTCCAGGTGCGCGAGGCGAACAACACCGCCTACGACGAGCTGGCAGATGTGGTCGAGGGCATCATGGCGCAGGTCGCCAGCGTGACGGGCCGCGAGCACCACGTGTTCGACTACTACGGCGCACCCGACGCGACCGACGTCGTGGTCGCCATGGGCAGCGTCTCGGGCACCGCGCAGGAGGCATGCGACTACCTGAACGCGAAAGCCCAGGCTGCGGGCAGCGGCAAGCGCTACGGCTTCTTGCAGGTGCACCTCTACCGTCCCTTCTCGGCGAAGCACTTCTTGGGCGCGCTGCCCCAAAGCGTGGAGCGCATCGCGGTGCTCGACCGCTGCAAGTGCATGGGTTCTGCCGGCGAGCCGCTCTACCTGGACGTCTCGAGCGTCATCGCGAACAGCGACCGCGCGGGCAAGGTGCTCGTTGTGGGCGGGCGCTACGGGCTTTCCTCCAAGGACACCGATGTCGCCCAGATCGTCGCCGTGTTTGAGAACCTTGCTGATGACCAGCCCAAACGCGGCTTCACCATCGGAATCAACGACGATGTGACCAACCTGTCGCTTCCCGTCAGTCCGCTCGAAGACTTCGACAACGACGACACCTACAGCTGCAAGTTCTGGGGCTTAGGCGGCGACGGCACGGTGGGCGCCAACCACAACACCATCCGTATCTTGGGCGACTGCGCCGACCTGTTCGCGCAGGCGTATTTCGAGTACGACTCCAAGAAGTCCTTCGGCGTGACTAAGTCGCACCTGCGCCTCTCGAAAAAGCCCATCCGCAGCACGTATTACGTGAAGCGCGCCGATTTCGTCGCCTGCCACAACCAGAGCTACGTGCGCCAGTACGACATGGTGCAGGAGGTGAAGCCGGGCGGCACGTTCCTTTTGAACACGGGCTGGACGCCTGAGGAGCTCGATGCCAACCTGCCCGGAGCGATGAAGCGCTACATCGCGAGCAACGGCATCCGCCTGTTCACCGTTGACGCGGTCGAGATTGCGCAGCGCGTGGGCCTGGGAAGCCATATCAACACGGTGCTCCAAGCGGCGTTCTTCAAGATTTCAGGGCTCATGCCGGTCGAGCAAGCCCTCGACTATATGAAGGACGCGGCGCGGAAGTCCTACGCGCGCAAGGGCGACGCCGTGGTGGCGAGCAACGTGGCCGCCATCGAGGAGGGCGCCCAGAGGTGTGTTGAGGTCGAGGTTCCTTCAAGCTGGGCAAACGCCGAGCTCGACGAGCTTGGTGGCGATGAGGGACTGCCAGCTGTGGTCACGAACATCCTGCGTCCCGTGAACGCCCAGAAAGGCGATGAGCTCCCCGTGAGCGCGTTTGCGGGCTACGAAGACGGCATCATCGACATGGGTCTCACGGCTTTCGAGAAGCGCGGCATCGCCGTCGCGACGCCCATGTGGAAGGCCGACGCCTGCATCCAGTGCAACCGCTGCGCCTTTGTGTGCCCCCATGCTGCAATCCGCCCCTACCTGGTGAGCGAGGAGGAGGCTGCGACTGCTCCCGCAGGGTTCGAGACCGTCGCGCTCAAGGGCGGCAAGAACCTGCCCGATGGCATGCGCTTCACCCTCCAGGTGAGTCAGTTCGACTGCACAAGCTGCGGCAGCTGCGCCGACGTGTGCCCAGCAGACGCGCTTTCCATGGAGCCCGCCAAGCTCACCGACGCAAGCCGCACGCTGTGGGAATACGGCCTGGGGCTTGCCGACAAAGGCAGCGTGTTCGACCCCTACTCGGTCAAGGGCTCGCAGTTCAAGCAGCCTCTTCTCGAGTTCTCGGCGGCATGTGCGGGCTGCGGCGAGACGCCCTACGCCAAACTCCTCACCCAGCTGTTCGGCGACCGCGTGTACTGGGCAAACGCCACGGGCTGCTCGCAGGCGTGGGGTGCGCCCTTCCCCGGCATCCCCTATACCACGAACAAGCGCGGCTTCGGCCCCGCGTGGACCAACAGCCTTTTCGAGAACAACGCCGAGCTATCGTTGGGTCTCTACCTGGGATCGACCCAGCAGCGCGCGGCCGAGAAGGCTCGCGTCGAGAAGCTTTTGCAGGTGCTCGCATGCGGCCTGGAGAACCCGAAGGAAGGCAAAGGCGACGCACCCGAGCCCGCCGCCATGGAGAGGGTCAAGGCTGCGTGCGAGTCCTATCTCGCCGCTTTCGAAGACTTCGACGCCTCGCGCGCCGCCTCCGATACGCTCGTGACGGCAATCGAAGATTCGATGGGCTCGCTCACCAACAGCGCCAAGAAGGTATGCGAGGGGATCCTCAAGTTCAAGGACCAGCTCGCCAAGAAGACATTCTGGATGTTCGGCGGCGACGGTTGGGCGTACGACATCGGCTTCGGCGGGCTCGACCATGTGGTCGCGAGCGGCGCTAACGTGAATGTCCTGGTGGTCGACACCGAGGTCTACTCCAACACCGGCGGCCAGAGCTCGAAGGCCACGCCCGCGGGTGCCGTCGCGCAGTTCGCGGCGAGCGGCAAGAAGACCGGCAAGAAGGATCTGGGCGCAATCCTTATGAGCTACGGCAACGTCTATGTCGCCCAGGTGGCGATGGGCGCCAACTACAACCAGCTGGTCAAGGCGCTCAAAGAGGCTGAGGAATACGACGGCCCCTCTGTCATCATCGCCTACGCGCCCTGCACTTCGCACGGCCTGAAATGCGGCATGCACGATGTCCAAGGCGAGATGAAGCGCGCGGTGGAAAGCGGCTACTGGGCGCTGTACCGCTACGACCCGCGCAAGGAGAGCCCGATGACCCTGGACTCCAAGGCGCTCACTAGGGACTACCTGGAGTTCGTCGCGGGCGAGAACCGCTACGCCTCGCTCACCAAGACCTTCCCCAAGGAGGCCGAGCGACTCTTCGAGCAGGGCAAAGAGGACGCGCTGCGCCGCTTCGAGCGCTATCGCCGCATGACACAGGATTAACTGCCAACGTCCAGCGACTGCCCAGACGGCGCGAGGGTTCGGCATGCGCTCGCATCCCCCGCGCCGTGGCTGGCCACGCCCGCACGGCATGTGCCCCGCCCATTGCCCGTTCGCTGTGCGGAGCCGTCTATGGCGCTGGTCTCCCTTCACCGCGCGGGCGTCTTTCCCTTTACCGCATGCCGTGCGGATGGCACGTCATGGCTAAAACACCTGATGAGAATACTATTCGAACAAGCGTTCCAATTAATGCTTGCCAATTCGGGGGTTCTTCGTCTATACTCCGAATGCACCCGTTGACGGCTGGTCCGTCTTTTTTAATGGGAGTTCTGGGGGCGGCATCGGCTGCCTTTGCTTCTCGAAGCGTGTCACAGAATTCCCCGTCATACACGGCATGGGGGCGGCGCCGGCTGCCTTTGCTTTAAGCGGCTTTCCAAGCTGCGGCGTGTTACATGACCGTTCGCAATACCGCAACAACTGAAGATGAGGAAACGTTGAGCAGGAGCGGCATCGCTGAGCCTTCGTGCGCATTCTTTCCCGTCATGCAACCCGCATGATGGTGAGCGCGCGTTTGGCGTCGAGCCTTGCATCCTCTGCCCTTAACAACCCTCCGGCGCTTGGCGCCATTCGAAGAAAGGCACGGCATGAGCACTTCGGTCTACCCTCCCCAAATCATTGAGGAAACTAATCTCGGCATCCAGCGTTTCGACATCCGCGACGCGATGCTCGCCTCCCGCGAGCTCGAGCTTTCCGGACCCGTCGACTCGGAATCGGTGGCGGTCATCATCCGCGGGATCCTCTATCTGCAAAAGGTCGACCCTACGGCACCCATCACGCTTTTCATTAACAGCCCTGGTGGGGAGGTAAGCTCGGGCCTGGCGCTCTACGACGTGATGCAGGCCACAAGCTGCCCCATTCGCACCGTGTGCCTGGGTCTTGCGGCGAGCATGGCCGCGCTGCTGTTCATCGCCGGCGACACGCGCGACATGCTGCCCCACAGCCGCGTGATGGTTCACGACCCGCTCATTTCAGGCGGCGTGGGCGGAAGCGCGCTTTCGGTGAAGGCGCGCGCCGACGACCTGATGCGCATCCGCGACATAACAGCGCAGGTCATCGCTCAGCATTCGGGAATGGACCTCGAACAGGTCTTCGAGATCACTGCCCGGGACACCTATTTCGAGGCAGAAGACGCGGTGGCGGCGCACCTTGCCGATCGCGTGATAAGCACGCTGTAGCGGCGCCGTGCGAGGGCATCGAGTCTGCTCGGACCGCAGGCGGGCTTAAGCTTGGCGCCACCCGTTCGTTCCCTCGCTCACCCTTCCCCTGCCCGCCCATTTCCCATCCACTGTCAACTTCCAACCTGAGGAGCAGCCTATGAAAGCCACCGAATTCAAAACCATCGCCAAAGATGCCAAGCGAAACCAACTCGCGCAAGCTTTCCCCGCCGCAAAGCCCAAAAGCGAGCCTGCTTGCAACCCGCAGCGAAGCGCCTACCAGGGAGAAACCTTGCTTTCCGCCAACCGATCCGTCAACTGCGACACGTGGCGAAGCGGGCTGAACAACAACGTCCTCGTGCTCGGGTCCTCGGGCGGCGGGAAAACGCGCAACCACGTCAAGCCGAACCTGCTGCAATGCCAAGGGTCCTACATTGTGCTCGATTGCAAAGGCTCCCTCTATCACGAGGTGGGCCCTTACCTCGAGGAAAACGGCTACATCGTCGACTGCATCGACTTCAACGCCATGGACGGCACCATCGGATACAACCCGCTCGACCACATTCGCTGGTGCGAGGGCCGACCGATGCAGCAGGACATCATCTCCATCGCTTCAGCCATCTGCCCTGTTGACGAGCATGCGAGCGACTCCTTTTGGCCGCTCGCCGCGGCAAACTACCTCACGGCCTACATCGCTTACGTGCTTGAAGCCTTGCCCGACGACGCGCAGAATATGTCGTCGGTCATCCGCATGTTCGAACTCGCCGTCGCTCGGGCGGTCGACCCGCTATTCACTGACCTGCAGAAAGAAGACCCCCGGGGCTTATGCGCCCGCGCTGTACAACCGCGCAAAGGCCACGTGCGGTGCGGAGAAGATGCATGCGAGCATCTTGGGAATCCTCGCGGCGGACCTCGTGCCGTTCGGCTTCGAAGGCGTCATCAGGTCGTACAGCAATCCCCGGCAGATTGACTTCTGCAGCTTCGGGCGAGAAAAGCGCGCGCTGTTCGTCACCATCGACGACATGGATAGAAGCCTCGACAAGCTCACGAGTCTCTTCATCCAGCAGGCGTTTTCCTCCCTGTGCCGCTCGGCCGACCGCGATTACCCCGACCATCGGCTCCCCGTGCCGGTACGCTTCGTCCTCGACGACTTCGCAAACCTGCGCCTGCCCCACATCGACGACGTGCTCTCGGTCATCCGCAGCCGCGAGATTAGCTGCACGGTGGTGTGCCAGACGATAAGCCAGCTTGAAGCGCGCTACGGCGAGGCCACCGCCAACTCCATCGTGGGCAACTGCGACAGCCAGCTTGTTCTCGGCTTTCAGGACGAACGCACAGCCACTTACTTCTCCTGCCGCGCGAACAAAACCGCCAGCACCTTGCTGGAAACGCCTGCGGGGATGTGGTGGGTGTTCCTGCGCGGTCAGCGCGGAGCGATGGACCCCGCCCGGCGCTTGGAGGACCACCCGCGCTTTCCCGAGCTCATCGAGGCGAAGCGCGCAAAGGAGGCCCAGATCGAGCTTGAAGAGCGGCGGCGCAGGGAAGAGGAAGACCGCATGCTCCGCGAGATCGAGGAGGAGCTCAACGTCAGCTTCGAGGAGCTCGAGATGGAGGATTTCGACGAGCGAAACATCGCATAGATGCAAAGAAACCCCCTGTTCCCGAGATTGTTCTCCCGGAAACAGGGGCAGGTTTCCCGCTTGGCGCATGCCCGCCAAACTTAGGAGGCCACCAACACGAGCACGACCAAGGCGAAAACGGCCAACACGTAGACGGCTCGCATGATGTCGCGCGTTCTCTTCCCGATTCCCAGGTCACGGGCAAGGGACTTCGTCGCGATGCCGACATGCCACGCGAGCGCGGCAAGAAGGAGCAGGAAAAACACCTTTATCTGATGGGGAAAGGCGGGAAGGCTACCAGGGCAAAGGACGCAGAAGAGGTGCGCGGCGATCGCTGCCGCCAAAACCGCCCCCGTCGCCCACTTCAGCACGAAGTGGCGCTTCTTTCGAGAACTCGGCGGCCGCGCGGTGTCGGTGAGCATCAAAGCGGTGGCGCCGACGCTTGCGAGCACGTGCGCTCCCGCCGCGCCGAACATGATCCAGACGAGCCAAGGCACGCTGTTGGTCAGGCCTTCAACAAAAAGCGATGCCGTCCCAAGTGCAGAATGCGCTAAGAAGAAGACGGCGATCGCCGAGGCGACGAGCGCGTTTAAGAGGCGCAGCTTCTCTGCAGAAGTGCTCGCGCGCCTCATCGCAGGGTCATCTCTTCCACGGAACCGAACAAAAGATCGACCATGAGCAGCCTGTTGCGAAGGACGTCCTGCCTGCCGAGCAGTACCTTAACAGCCTCTGCCGCCTGAAACGACGCGATCGCGCCCGCCGTGAAGGGCAGGTTGCCCTCGGCTTTCTGCGCACCTTCCCCGCTGTCACTATCTTCATGGGCGCCATAGAGGGTGACGAAGGAGACGTCGCCGGGGAACACCGTGCACACCTGGCCGAACCAGCCGGCGATGGCGCCGTACACAACGGGAATGCCCGCCTCCTGACAAGCACGGGCCAACTGAAAGCGCGCAGTGACATTGTCGAGGCAGTCCACCGCGCATTGGCAGCCATCGATCAGGTCAGAAACGTTGTCGCTGGTCAATAGCGTGTTGAATGTCTCAAACTGCACCTCGGAGTTCACATTCCCCAAACGCTCGGCAGCCACTTCCACCTTCGCGCGGCCCAAAGCGTCCTCGGTGCAGAACAGCTGGCGATTGAGGTTCGACTCTTCGAAGATGTCGGCATCGACAAGGCGCAGTGTTCCCACGCCGACGCGGGCGAGGTGCTCGGCCGCATATCCGCCCAGTCCGCCGCACCCGATCACCGCCACCTTGCACTCTGAGAGCGCCTGACATTCCCGATCCGACAACGCCTGATTGTTGCGATCATAGCGATGTTCGAATGCCATGGCGCCCCCTTCTGTCTAGCTGGCCCATCATCAGCGCGGCCGCGCCTTTCGCATATCCGAGCGAAGGTGCGGCCGCCTTGCTTTGCGGCCGCGATCCTACACGAAACGATACGTCTGCGCTAGCTCGTTCGCAACTGCTTTTCGGCGGCACGCGTCGCACAGTTCCACATCCGACATCTGCTGAGTGCCCAGCACGCGTCCGCATTCCTTGCAGCGAGAAAGCGTGAACGTGCGGTTCCAGATGGTACGCGTCTCGGAGTCTTCCGTGAACGGGATACTGTCCGTGGGACAAACGTTTGCGCAGCTCAAACACCCAATGCAATCGTCGCTTGCCGCGCCGTAGGGGGTGTTTATCTCCTTGTCGACGCCGCGATTGACCGTCGAGATGGCACCCGTCCCCATGCTCTCGCACGCCTGCACGCACAAACCGCACAGGATGCACTTGCCTGCGTCTAAAGGCTCAAGGCGCTCATAGCCCTCGCCCGCCCCCATATGGGACGCCATCGCAGCCATGAGGTCGGACTCCGGCGCGCGGGCGGCAAGCAGCGCCATGAGAACCTTGCGATCCTGGACGATCTTAGGCGAGTTAGTGCGCACCTCACATTCCCCTTCTATGGGGTACACGCAGGAAGTGACCACCTTGGAGCGGCCGCGCGCGACCACTTCCACAATGCACACGCGGCAGCTTGCGCGGTGTTCGGGGAAGGCCTCGCTGCGGCACAGCGCAGGAATCTCGATGCCGTTGCGCTTCGCTACGTCCCACAGGTATTCGCCGTGCTCGGCCGTGCAGGTCTTGCCGTCGATCACGATTTCGTACGTCTTAGCCATAGCTACATCCCCTCCGTCAGCACCGCGTTGAAGTTGCAAATCTCACGGCAGCTGCCGCAGGCTATGCACGCGGCGGGGTCGATGGAATACGGCTGCTTGCGCTCGCCGGAGATGGCTTCAGTGGGGCACGCCTTAGCGCACATGCCGCAGCCCGTGCACGTTTGCGGATCGATGTTAAACCTGGTCAGCGCGGCGCAAACGCCCGCGGGGCAGCGATGCTCGCCGATATGCGTCTCGTATTCCTCGCGGAAGAACTTGATGGTGGTCAGCACAGGGTTCGGCGCCGTGCGGCCCAAAGCGCACAAGGAAGCGTCCTGCATCATATGCCCGAGCTCTTCAAGCAGCTCGATGTCGCCCTCTTTGCCGCGGCCTTCGCAAATCTCGTTGAGGATGAAGCGCATCTGGCGCAGGCCCTCGCGACAGGGCGTGCACTTTCCGCAGCTTTCCTCGCACAGGAAATCGATGTAGTAGCGCGCGACTTCGACCATGCAGCTGCAATCGTCCATGACGATCATGCCGCCGGAGCCCATCATGGCGCCGTATTCAACCAGCGTGTCGAAGTCAACCGGCAGATCGAGCAGGCTTTCGGGGATGCAGCCGCCCGACGGGCCGCCCGTCTGGATGGCCTTGAAGGGACGGTCCTTGATGATGCCACCGCCGATATCGTAGATGAGGGTGCGAAGCGTGGTGCCCATGGGGACTTCAACGAGGCCTGTATGCTTGACCTTGCCCACCATGGCGAAAACCTTCGTACCCTTCGATTTCTCTGTCCCCAGCTTGGCGTATTCCTCCCCACCGTGGGCCAAGATGGTGGGAATGGACGCCAAGGTCTCGACGTTGTTCAGCACCGTGGGCTTCTCGAACAGGCCGCTTTGGACGCTGCGGATATACTTGGGCCGCGGCTCGCCCACCTTGCCCTCGATCGAATTCATAAGTGCCGTGGACTCGCCGCACACGAAGGCGCCGCCGCCGCGCACGATGTTCAGGTCCAGCTTGTGGTCGCTGCCCATGATGCGCTCGCCCAGGATGCCGGCAGCGTAGGCGTCGTCGATAGCGCGCTGGATATGCTCGCGCGCCAACGCGTACTCGTCGCGGATGTAGAGCACACCCGTCTCGGCGCCGATGGCCAGCGCGCCGATGATCATGCCCTCGATAACGGCATGGGGGCTGCCCTCCATCGTGGAGCCGTCCATGAACGCGCCCGGGTCGCCCTCGTCGCCGTTGCACACGATGTACTTCGGCCACGCGTCGTAGCTTGCCGCACTGCGCCACTTACGCCCCGCGGGGAAGCCGGCGCCGCCCTTGCCGCGCAGACCGCTCTTCTCCACTTCGTCGATGATTTCGCCGGGGGTCATGGTGAGGGCACGCGCGAGCCCCTCGTATCCGCCGGCCGCCTTGTATTCCTCCAGACTCAAGGGGTCGATGATGCCCACATCCTTCAGCACCACCTTGTGCTGAAGGCCGTAGAAGGGGTTGTCCGCCTGATGCTCGTGGCGTACGCCCTGCTTGTCGCGGTATAAAAGCTTCGCCACCGCGTCGCCCTCGAGCGAGGCGATGACGGCGGGCGCATCGGCGGGCTTCACCTTGTAATACATGGTGTCGCGGGGCATGAGGCGCACAAGCGGCCCCTGCTCGCATTCGCCCGAGCAGCCCGTGCGGCATACCTTAAGCTCTACCTGGGCATTTGCTCCCTGTGCCGCAATCTGCTCCTCCAGGGCGCTCGCCACCTCGTAGGCACCGTTGGCAATGCACCCAGTGCCGCAGCATACCAGTATTCTCTCGGTCCTAGTCATTGCCGGCCTCCCCTTCTTCAGCATCCGCGAGGCGGTAGCGCTCCACGATGCCGGGGACATCTTCGAGCTTGAGCTTGTTGTGGTAGGTGCCGTCGACCAGCATGACCGGCGCTAAGGCGCACGATCCCAGGCAGTTCACCATCTCTACGGAGAACATGCCGTCCTCGGTCGTCTCGCCAGGATCGATTCCCAGCTCGCGCTTGAGGCCGGTCGCGAGGTTCACCGAACCGCGGATGTGGCAGGCGGTGCCGTTGCAGATCTTGATGATGTGTTTGCCCTTCGGCTTCAAAGACAGCGCCTTGTAGAAGGTGGCCATAGAATACAGCTGGGCGACACCGCAGTTCAGGTGCTTGGCCAGGCAATGAAGCCCCTTCTCGGGGATATAGTTGAAGGCATGCTGCATATCCTGCATGGCGGCCAGCGCATAGCGGCGCTCGGCAGGATAAGACTGCACGATTTGGGTGACTTCTTCGTCAGAAACCATAGGAGTCTCCTTCGCGTTTTCGAAGGGCGCGTGCTCGATGTCCGTCGCACATTGCGGCATCAGCCTCCCGCAACTAGCGGCGTCACGGCTACGTAATCCTGCTCGGAAAGCGGGGTGCGCACGCCATCCAAATGCTCGATATGGCGGCCGCACACCAGCACGATGGCATCGCGTCCCTTATCGGTATGATCGTCGTTGAGCAGCAGCCCCTGGAAATCAGGGTAGCGTTGTTCAAGTATTTCCAGCAGCTCCAAAACGTCGCGAGGGGCGGGGAGGTTAATGCACCCCTGCCCCACAATCATACGATATGTAGCGAAAAACTTGACGTTCATACAGCCCCTTACAGGCGAAGCTCCTGGAATTTGGTGTCAGTGGGGTCGCTTTCCACTGTCGAAAACGCGCTGCGCGCTCTTGTGCGCGAGGGGTATCTGGAGAAGATCGGCGCCGGCCGCTCCACGGCGTATCGGCGCAAGTGAGGGTTGCCGGCAACCCGCTCGCCTTCCCGTGCCTTCGAGATGACTCCCCCCAAACCTGCAAGGATTCCCTCGCCCGATTCGTTTCTCTATCGAAGACAGAAACGATAGGAGGAGGCCACCGTGTTGAGAAATAATTTCTGTCGGTGAGGCAAATTCGGGCGCCACTGCATATAATTATGAGGTTATGTCACGTGCGCCCGCATGCGCAGGCGCATTCCCATCGATTTTGAAGGAGCTTCGCATGGATCCCAATCATCGTCCCGACGATATGGTGCGCATCACCACCCCCGAGCTTGCCCAGGCGTTCATCGACGAGCAGGTTGCCGCAATCCGCGAGCAGGTCGGCGACAAGAAGGTACTGCTGGCTCTTTCCGGCGGCGTCGACAGCTCGGTCGTCGCGGCCCTTCTCATCAAGGCCATCGGCAAGCAGCTCATTTGCGTGCACGTGAACCACGGCCTCATGCGCAAGGGTGAAAGCGAGCAGGTCATCGATGTTTTCAAGAACCAGATGGATGCGAACCTGGTCTATGTGGACGCGACCGACCGCTTCCTCGGCAAGCTGGTTGACGTCGCCGAGCCCGAGGCAAAGCGCAAGATTATCGGTGCCGAGTTCATCCGCGTGTTTGAGGAGGAGGCGCGCAAGGTTGGCAACGAGGTCAGCTTCCTGGCGCAGGGCACCATCTACCCCGACATCCTGGAGTCCAAAGACGGCGTAAAGGCCCATCACAACGTGGGCGGCCTGCCCGATGACCTGCAGTTCGAGCTTTGCGAGCCCGTCAAGCTGCTGTACAAGGACGAGGTGCGTGTCGTGGGCCGCGAGCTCGGCCTGCCCGAGAACATGGTCGAGCGTCAGCCGTTCCCCGGCCCTGGCCTCGGCGTTCGCTGCCTCGGCGCTATTACCCGCGACCGTCTCGAGACGCTTCGCGAGGCGGATGCGATCGTTCGCGAGGAGATTGACAAGGCGGGGCTGACCATCTGGCAGTACTTCGCCGTCGTGCCCGACTTCCGCGCTACCGGCGTGCGCGATGGCAAGCGCGCCTACGACTGGCCCTGCATCATCCGCTGCATCAACACCGTCGACGTCATGACCGCCGAGGTGCCCGAGCTCGACTGGGCGCTGCTCAAGCGCATCACGGCTCGCATCACCGCCGAGGTCCCCGGCATCTGCCGCGTCTGCTACGACCTCACGCCCAAACCCGTCGGCACGGTGGAATGGGAGTGAGCTGGGCCTTCATTCCATCTAGTTGCAAGCCGCCCGCCTGTTGGCAGTGGTTAGCATCTATTGGCACGACTAGGACGAAGCCACCCGGACTTTCCGAGAGTGAAACGTAGGAATCAGCCCCGAGACAAGACCATTTCGGGGCTGATTCTATAGGCGTTAACCTGGGGAAATACTCTCGACAACCCTTCAAGAGGACGACGTGATGATACTCTCTGCTAAGAGGGGCGAACGGATGCCAAAACATGCCAACGCGGTGATGGAAGATTTCATCGCGTTTTCAAGCCAGGGGGGCATCTGACGCCGTGCCATGTAATCACCTTGTAGTCACCCCGCTTTTTTGCTCTCCGTTTTGCAAAATCGCAGGTAGGAGTGAGGAGTGACAAATCGCGAAACTCGGCGATTTCCGATGAATTCGGGCCGTTTTCAAGCCTTCCGAAAGAGCGTTTGTCACTCTCAACACTGTGTTGTAATAGACGATTCTAGGCCCATTTTGGCCCCCGAAAACCGGCAATAGTAATGCGAGAGTGTCGACTCCTCCGCAATCGTTGCACTTCGCACCATTGTACTATCATGCTGAACTTCCGCGGATATAAAGCATAAATGTACGAGCCGTAAATCTATACCCACTATTTGAGCGGCAGGATTATTTTCAAACACTCGGGAAGCTATTCGCGAATCTCTTCCTAAATCGCTTCCTGAATGCGTGAATGCTTCCCGAATCATGGTAAAATTTCAACAGAATATGACCCTAAATTGGAACGAGTAACCCGCATGGAAGCCGAACTGTTGTTAGAGACGATCGCCCAGGGTGAATCTGTATCAGTCGAGTTTAAGAGGTGCGGAGCACGGCCTGAACGGGACACCTTTGAGACCGTCTGTGCATTCGCTAACCACATGGGTGGAAGTGTCTACCTCGGCGTGGAAGACAATGGGACTGTTGCTGGCGTTGCGGAAGGCGCGGCAATAGATATACAGCGCAATATCGCCAATGTCGTCCGCAATCCCAAGCTGTTCGATCCCGCTGTGATGCTCGAGACTGAAATGGTTGCCGTAAATGGCAAGACCGTCGTCCGCATCTGGGTCCCCATGAGTCCGGATGTTCACCGCTATAAGGGCGTCGTATACGACCGCATCGCTGATGCCGATGTAAAGGTTAGCGCTGGCAGTCAGATTTCTGCCATGTATATCCGGAAGAGCAATCTCGAGACTGAGCGGCGAATCTTTCCATATTTGACGCTGAGCGACTTGCGTGCAGATCTTATACATCGTGCAAGGCAGATGGCTACGGCACGGCGGCCGGGACATCCTTGGGCAGGGTTGGATGACGAGCAGCTCTTGCGGAGCGCCCAGCTTTTGGTCAAGGACTACTCAACAGGACAAGAAGGCCTCACTCTCGCCGCCGGCCTGCTGTTCGGTAGCGACGAGACGATTGGCTCGCTCTGTCCTACTTACAAAACCGATGCTGTGGTCAGGTTGCGTGACCAGGACCGCTACGACGACCGTCTAACGGTGAAGACCAATCTCATCGATGCGTACGATGCCCTCATGGGGTTCTGCGAGCGTAATCTCCCCGATCCCTTTGTTATTGAGGGAGACGCAAGGGTAAGCGTGCGGGGCATCGTATGCCGTGAGCTCATCTCGAACATGCTCATCCACCGGGAATTCACGAGTCCCTATCCTGCAAAGCTGGAGATCGACCGCGAGGGCTTGCACACCCAGAACGCCAGCAGGACGTTCTTTGAGGGGAATATCACGCTCAATGACTTTAACCCGATGCCAAAGAATCCCTCGATTGCCAATGTCTTCACTCAGATAGGGCTTGCGGAGGAGTTAGGGAGCGGCACACGCAACCTCTTCAAGTATGCACGAAGCTTCATGGGTGGGGACCCGACCCTCGTGGACGGAAGCATCTTCCGCGCTACAGTTCCAGACGCAGGTGGGGTTTTAATCACCGAGTCGACAGTTGCCAAGCAGTTGGGGGGCACTGACCAAGCCATACTGGAGCTCGCTGCATCACGAGTCAGCTTCACGCTGGCAGATGCTGCCGATGCTGCTGGAGTCTCAAAACGCAGCGCCAGCGCTCACGTATCCGCACTCATTGAATCGGGCAAATTGGTCGGGGAGGGATCGACGAGGAGGCGCCGGTTCAGGAAGGCATGACCTCGCATTTGGTAGGCGCGGACTCATTTCTAGATTGCCGAAGTGGCCCATTTTGTCCGCGTACTTTGACTTTGCGTGGAATCTGATTGACGTCTGACTCCCCGATGAGTATTAATATGCGCACATGGAAAATCTTCGGGTTTTGTAAGGGCGGGGCCCACGGGGTTTCGCTCTATTTGTTATGCAAAGGGCGCGGCCATAGGATTCCCGAACAGATGTCGTTGCCCATGGCGCGGAGCGTCTCGCCTCGCTCGCCTTCCCTGACAGACAGAAGCCTCCCGATCCTTATGGTGGATATCTTCTGCCGCTCGATGGGCTTGCAGACCGACGCCTTCGATACGCGCAGGTAATCCGCGACCTGCGGCACGTCCACGAGGCATGGGGCGTCACTTGGACATGAACGACTAGGTGCCGACCAGCAGGTCGAGGTTGGCGATGGTCACGCCAAGCACACCCTGCGCCACCGTGCGCGCGAGCCTCCACTACCACTCGTTTCTGCAAGGGAGCTCGTTCATTATCTCCAGCCTTTCTCCCAGGCCACAGTTGCTTCGGCAATGAGCGCGACGAACGCAGTATACGTTCCGTTGCCGACGGTGCCGACTCCGCTAGAACAACCGATGCCGCCCCACTGTGCAGAGAAATCTCCGGCGCCGTGGGGCGGGCGGCGGAGTGAGCCAACAGCAAAGCCACGCCGCTAGTAGTAGCCTGTCACCAGCAATCTGCAAGTCATTAGCACCCCACAGCCGCGTCGCCCGCATCCCTTGGTCGCCATATCAGCCGCACGGTATAATCTATCCATCGATATATTGGTTGAACCATGGTGTCTCTGCTGTGACCATAAACCTCCGCAAGACGCCAGGACCTTGTTCTAAGGAGATCTGGTGGAGAAAGGTCAAGAGGACCCACCACAAGACCAGGCACTTGCCCATAGAGTCAGGTGGGCTGACCTCGACAGCGTCTTCGCGCACATGGGCGACAATACTAGCGTCGGAGAGGCAAGTAACGGCATCCACCTCATAAATGACCGGGAGCACGTCGCCGTGCGCCAGGACCACGAGGTTCGCATTCCCGATGAATACCTGCTGGAATCATACGTCGGACAGCGCGACAGCGACCTGAGAAAAGCAAGGGAGATGCTCCTTCAGGCCAAGCAGGAGCGCCCTTCCTACAAACCTGACATCCTTTTAGGTCTCGCGACAACGTTCCTGGGCTGGTTTCTCGGGGGTTTGTCGTCATCTGTCAATCTCGCATCTTTGCTCGGTATCTTAATGCTCTGCGTAGCACCGTGTGGCGCAGTAGGACTCTTTGTCGCTTTTATCTTTATCCGAAAAGAAGAGAACCAAGGCAAATCTGATCTGGCTGAGCGCGTTCTAGAACACCTAGCGGATCCCGATGGCAAGGAGGCCAAGACCGATGAACATTAATGATACGAGCACGCAGCTGCTCTTTACCACGGTCCCCATCGTGGGCATAACTACCGAAGGCACGGGCGTCTCGGGTACAGGATTCTTCTTTTCCTATGACCTTGAGGACGGGCGCAACGTGCCCCTGCTCATCACCAATCACCATGTCCTCAAGGATGTGATTCAGGGTCGCTTCGTCATCAATCTAGCCGAAGGTGACGCCCCGTCACGCGAGACCATCAGCGTGAACTTCGACAAGTCATTCATCGAGGGGAAGAAGCTCGGAGAGCTCGACTTGGTTGCGATGCCGGTGGCTCCTGTTCTCAGCATGCTCGAACAAAACGGGAGGAGGCCTTTCTACCGCTCCATCGACTCTGGACTCATCCCGAAGAAGAGCGTGCTGGACAATTTGGCGGCGCTCGAGCAAATCACCTTCATCGGATACCCCAGCGGGCTCTATGACGACTACAACAAGACTCCCCTCATCAGACAAGGCTGGACTTCCACGCCCGCTTGGAACGACTACAAGGGCAAGCGCGAGTTCCTCGTTGACGCATCTGTATTCGAGGGCTCCAGCGGCAGTCCCGCCTTCATCCTCAACCAGGGCAGCTATCCCACGACCGACGGAATTGCCCTCGGCTCCAGGCTGCTGTTCATGGGTGTAATCACTCAGACGATTACGAAGGAGGAGAGTGAGCACCTCGATTTAGGTACAGTCATCAGAAGCGACGCGATGCTCGACAAGCTCAAACCCTTCGTGGAAGGTCTGCTGTAGCTAAGAGCGCCGTCAAAAGCGGTGACGCCCCTTTGCTCCTTTGCCTAGGACGAGGTGACTGAGCTCGGCGTGCTGGTTGACATCTGGCTCCCCAACGGCTCACAATACAGACACATGGAAAACCTTCGGGTTTTGTAAGGGCGGGACCCATAGGGCCTCGCTCTAGTTTTATGCGATGAAGATATGCCGGAAGTTATGGGATCACCGATTAGATGTCGTTGTCCATGGTGCGCAGCGTCTCGTCTAGCTCGCCTTTCCTGACACGCAGAAGCCCCCCGATCCTTATGGTGGGGATTTTCTGCCGTTCGATGAACTTGCAGGCCGACGTCTTCGACACGCGCAGGTATTCTGCGACCTGCGGCACGTCCATGAGGCCGTCGGGCAGGTCGTACGTTTCGGATGTCGAGGAGGCGACAGACCCCCGTATCTCCGCCCCGGCATTCTCGCGGCTCTCGGCATCATTATCCGATATTCCGATGGGCGTCGGGAACGCGTCACGTGTCATCTGGAGGATGTCGTCTCCCATGGGGTGGCCTACCTCCTCTTCGTCTTGCATCTGGTGCGTTTGGGTTGCAACGAGACCCAAGGAGCCTCGTTCCGTCATCGCGGGCAAGCTGAGAGATACCTGATGGGAAATACGTACGCAACGTCACAAAGGGCGCTAGGCCACGCTAAGTCACGATTCGTCTTAGATCCGTTGGCCCCGCGAATTAAGGGATGATTACAGCGCCCGAATGTCGGACTCTGTCACTGGCGATAAAATAGTCATTGATAATGCGAAGGGGCGTGTCGGGTATGAGTAACACTGATGACATTGTAAAAATCGTTTACTTTGATGAAGGCTCTGCAACTGACTATGTTCAGTTGAAAACAGGTGGGTCATTCATGTCGGAGATTGCCACGACTGATGACAAATCTGCTGAAGGTGGAGCAGAAATAAAAGGTTCCATCGGCGTGCGTGCTTGGTTCGCCAACCTGGTAAAGGGCTCAGTATCTGCCGAGGGGTCGCTCTCGGCCTCCTTTAAAGATGACACCGTAGTCAAAAGCATCGTCACTAACACCGTGCTTACCGACTTCCTTGCTGCAGTGGATGGAGAGGAGAGCGATAAGCGAATTGAAAAGTTCGATAACTGCAAAATCGTGCAAATCCCAGGATCCATCTCTAGCCTCTCTTTGCTCACTCCCTATTTGTCGATGCTTCGGAGCGGCCAGGGCATAGAAGCTGGGGAATTTAACATCTCCTTGGACAAGCTTGATTCCACGTTGACGAAGGCAAAGGGGTACTTCGAATTCTTCGGCAACAACGACGATGGCTAAAGAATCGTTCTTCGATTTAACGGTTTGGGCTTCAAGAACAACTACAAGCAGGGTAATCTCCTCAATATGAATTTGAGGCTGTATGCAGTAAACGTTGGCAAGACACGGATTGCTGAGCTAGCTGCAGACAAGGAACTTAGCCTTGAAGGATTTTCATCTGCCACCAATCCAGATTATGTCGAGGGCGCCGAGAATGAAGAAAGCGCAGTTGGCGAAGATGAAAGCCTGGACATGTATGATGTAATCCTTGCGGGAGTTGTTTCAAATGGCTGATAACGCAGTGATCTTTTTTGGACCGCGAAAAGCATTTGATGAGATGGTAGAAAGAGAAACCGCTGAAGATGAGCGGAGCGTTACCTATCTCGAATCCATCCGCGTCTATAACGCCCGGATAAAGTCGAGTGATCTCATCACTAGGGATCTCGTCCTCAAGGCTCCCGAGCGAGTTGATAGCTGCGTGGTCCATGCCGATGACTTCGGTTCCGTCTTGAGCCATGTCCTACCAAGCTTTGCCACCATACTCGAGCAGACGTTTGATGTCGGAAAGCTCTACGTGCAGAACCCTCCGAAACGAGTCTTCGACTCTCTAAAGGCGTCGCAGCCGTAAGGAACTCTTGATGTCGTACACTATGAGTACCCGCTCATTGAGAATAAGAGACTCAATGACATATACGACAAACTGCAATCGGATGTCCTCGGGCAAGACGAGGGGAAAGAGTCACTGATTGCATCTCTGTATCGGCTTGCCGCCATGAACGAGGAGCGTCCCTCTGTAATCATGTTCTATGGACCGTCCGGCGTCGGCAAGACGGAAACGGCGAGGTGTTTAAGCGAGGCAGTTGGCGGAGAGCTTACCAGAGTGCAGTTCTCGATGATGCAAACGCAAGAGGCTTACGAGTATCTGTTTGGCGCGGAACACTCGAAAGCAAGTTTCGCGCGCGATCTTTTGGCGAGGGAGTCTAATGTCGTTCTAATAGACGAGTTCGATAAAGTCGATCCCCGTCTGTACAACATGTTCTACCAGCTCTTTGATGAGGGCAGATATGTCGACACGAACTCTGATGTCGACATGAGAAATGCCCTTTTTCTCCTAACGTCTAATTTCAATTCCGAAGCGTCCGCTCGTCGAGCAATGGGCCCCGCCATGTTCTCGCGCATCGGCGCAAGCGTACATTTCTGCGATCTCGGAGTAGACGAGAAGGTCACGATAATCAACGAGCACATTGAGTTCGTTCTCTCAAAACTTGATGAGGAAGACAGGGCGACAATCGAGCAAAGCGATGTTCAGGCTTGGTTCATCGAGCATGCTGCAAAGTATGACAACATGCGTACGATGAAGAACAAGATTGAGATGGCCATATTTAAGAAGCTTTCTGCTCCCATTATTTTGTCCGGAAGAAAGAGCGTTTAACGCAAAGAAACGCCGCCTTCTCCTCATGATTCAGCTCGGGGATGGGTTGTTTTGCTTGCGAGGACCGATGTAGTCACCTACTAGGTAGAAATTCATATTTTCCAAGCTCAGCGCAGTCACTCTTCACTCGGGATTTGTCACTCTTCAGTTGGGGAGCGCCCCACCCCGTTGGCTCTGTTTCCGCCATGTAGTCAGTTGTGCACAATCGAACTTTGTTTCCGCAGGTCAGACATATCACTCTTCGGTCTGGTGAAAATACTCTCCCCAGGTGACTACAGGTTGACTACACGGTTTTCGAGATAGGAGAATAGATGGAATCCCAGCTCATCCATCCCGCTGACTACACGGAAACGGGCCATGCAACGATTGAGTGGGAATAGCAGAATCTGGCATGCCGCTCCCAAGCGCCCTGTTCAGAGCGCTGGCACATCCACTAAAAACCTCGAAGTGGCGCCATCAGAGCGTCGTCAGAGCGCCATCACAACCGTGTGAAATCCACAAATCCGAACTCGATAATCCGATTAACCCTGGAATAAAACCTTGCCCCGGCTTTTGGGATGGATATGTCAGTTGCAGATGATGGGAATAGGCGCACCTCCTTCCGTGTCGGAATCGGTGCGCCCATCATATGAGGAAATCATCTTCTATACTTTCCAAAAAATTCAGTTAAGTCCCTGTAAGTCCCGTCTGCATGATTTCTGCACAAATGCGAGTTTGGATTCGGCCTCGTTGGCGCTCTATGAATGTTTTCACCGGGACCTCTTTGAGATATCTATCCCGCGTATAAAGATCCTCCTCACGGCAAATTAAAACAGCAGGGCGGCAATGACGACGAATGTGGGGGTGATGGCAATGGCTCGCACGATTGCTATAGATGATCTAGGTGCAGATACATCGAGTGAAAGGGATTTCGCGGACACGCATATATGAGTGCAGACTGCTATCGCGAGAATCATCGATGCGAGTATCCAGACGGCTCCATCGAAGGGCGCGAGAACATGCGCGTCAATCATGCCCACTCCCGCCCATACGATCCAAGAAGCCTCCTTCCGCACCGTGCTCATAAGGTAAAGTGCACCCATCAGCTCATGGGCTGTGAACATGGCGCATATAAGCAGCGCAATTATGCCGTTCGACCGTCGGAGGATTCAAACAGTATTACAGCAGTCCCAGCAATTTCACGTAATGCGACACGTAGGAGGTCTCGTTGTCGAACCAAGCAGCAACTTCGACCAGGTATCTCCCGTCTCCGATATCGGAGACCTTGGTCTGAGTCGCGTCGAAGATGGAGTGCAGCTTCGTTCCCGCGATGTCGGACGAGACCAGCTCTTCGTTGGTGTAGCCGAATATGTCGCTCTCGCGTTCGCGCATCAACTGGTTCAGAGTATCGGCAGTAAGCCTTGTCTCGCCCTCTCCGCACACAACGGCATAGAGCGTGATCAGGCTACCGCGTGTTACGGGAACTCGGATCGCGTAGCCCGACAGCCTCCCTTGAAGCTCCGGCAATACCAGCCCGACCGCCTGAGCGAAGGCGGCAGAGGTGGGGATGATGTTCTCGCTTGCCGTGCGCGAGCGGCGCAGGTTGCCTTTGCGCTGCGGATCGTCGAGCACCATCTGCGAGGGCGTGAGGGCATGGATTGTCGTAGCGATGCCCTGCTCGATGGGTGCCACCGCATTGAGCGCCTGTGCGAAGGGGGCAAGCCCGACCGTGGAGCATGAGGCTGCCGAGATGACGTTGTCTTTCGCTGTGAGGATGTCGTCGTTCACGCCATACACGACAGTGGGCACATCGGATCCGGCGGCAGCCGATATCAGCACCTTCTGCGCTCCTGCCTCGATGTGCGCATGCGCCTTCTCGCGAAAGCAGTACGCGCCAGTGCAGTCCAGTACGACATCGACGGAGAGCTCCTCCCATGGGAGCTTCGAGGCATCCGCCACCCGGAGCGCCCTGATGCGCGAGCTGCCGAGCGATAAAGTGTCATCCGCCTCATCGTAGGACACGTCGCAGTCAAGCGTTCTGTATTCGGTGCTGTGCTTCAGCAGGTAGGCTATCGTCTCCATCGGCGCGATGTCGTTCACGGCGACGATCTCGATTTCGCCATGCTCCATCAGCGAGCGTGCCACCAAGCGGCCGATCCTGCCCATACCGTTTATCGCAACGCGTTTCATATCCGGTCTCCTAACTTCCGACGACAAAACAGATGAGGTTGATGATCTGAGGGAACAGCGCCATCACGACCGCTGCGCGCACCACCTGCATGATGACCACATCGGTGTTCCTCACGTGCAGGTCCTCCATGATGAGCGCCATGTCCGACGCGCCTGCAGGGGATGCCATGAGCATTCCCTCCTTGCGCCCGTAGCCGAAGAGCCTGCTCTCGAGCTTTCCTGCACCGAAGCAGTTCAGCGTGTATCCAGCGATGAGGATGAGCGCGGGCGCGATGAGGCCAGGAAGCCCTGCGAATCCCTCTGCGGTAAGGAGCGTCCCCAGATAGCAGCCGGCGAGCAGTTGGCATCCCTTCTTCACGACCTTGGGTATGAAGGCGAAGTCGAATGCCAGCTTCAGGATGGAGACCGCGACGATGGATGCCGTGAAGGTGAGACCGGGGATACCACTGAGCTTGCCAAGAGCGCCGAATACGAGGGCAACGGAGAGAGCGGCTATGGTAGAGCCGCTGAACTTCTGCTTCGACTTCACGCGCTTTGCGTCGTCTTCTGTCTTCGCATCTCCGGGGTCAGGATGTCCCTGGCGTACACGCAATCTGTCGAAGGCCTCGATCATGATAGGGAACACTCCGATGCCTAGCACCTGGCGGATGAGCTGCATGATGGTCACGTCCGGGGCGTTCGCGCCCATGGCAGCTGCCACGATGGGGGTGTCGTTGATGCCGCCGGGTATCGCACACATGAGGGCGGTCACTAGGCTTAAGGGAGACGTCGCCCAGATGAGGAACCCGACCACGAGGTTGAGCGCCAGGAAGATGAGAAGCAGGAGCACCATGGGCTTCAAGAAACCACGCACTCGCTCTAGGTCGCTGCGCTCAAGGGAGCATCCGACGAACGCCCCTGCGATTATCTGTACGAGGGTGCGGGTCTCGGTGGGCAGCCATGCTGCGCCCGTCGCTATGTTCAAGACCGACACACCGGCGAACGCGCCTATCATGAAGCCTGCCGGTACCTTGAGCTTCTTTGCGATGAGCCCGCAGGGCACGCCGACGCAAAGCGTCAGGAGCGCCGATATAAGAAGGCTGTCCACTTGCCCTCCTTCGTTGATTGATATTTGTGCAAGTATAATTCCAATCAGCATCTCACGATTCGTGCTGGTATCATTAGATCCTCGTATACATCGTTTCGTATCGTTTTGTAGCGTTTGGAGGTAGATCGTGCCAATGAACCAGGACGAAGCCCTGACGGCAGATGAGGTGGCCAAGCTGCTCAAGGTGAGCAAGGGCACGGTCTATGCCATGAAGGACAGGGGTGACTTACCCTCTTTCCTCGTAGGAAGGAAGCTCCGCTTCACGCGCAAGAGCGTGCTCGACTACATGGAGAGGAGCCAGACGGCGCAGGACGTGGCTGAAAAACCCCTTTCCTCTGAAATCCCACAGCCCGACAAGGGCAGAATCGTGATCTGCGGGCAGGACATAATCCTGGATGTGCTGTCGAACTATATGAACCAGGCCGGGCATCATACGCTGCGTGCCTACGTGGGAAGCTACGACGCGCTCTCCGCCCTCTACAAGGACGAGGTGCAGATAGCCTCCTCGCACCTTTGGGACGGCGAGAGCGACACCTACAACGTGCCGTATGTGAGAAGGCTCCTCCCAGGGGTTGCCGCGGTCGTTGTCAATCTGACCTATCGCACGCAGGGATTCTACGTCGCCAAGGGAAACCCGCTCGGCCTGAACGGCTGGAAGGATCTGGCGCAGCCCGGCATCCGCATAGTCAATCGCGAGAAGGGGGCGGGCTCTCGCATACTGCTCGACGAGCATCTGAGGATGCTTGATATCGATCCTGGCTCGCTGGATGGATACGACTCCGAGGTTCAGTCACATATCGCTGTTGCGAGCGCCGTGGCGAGAGGCCGCGCTGACGTAGCCGTGGGGAGCGAGAAAATCGCGCGCCAAGTCGAGGGCATCGACTTCGTGCCGCTGCAGAAGGAAAGATACGACCTCGTTCTCAAGAAGCGTGACCTGGATACCCCTCCCATGCGCTCGCTCATGGGCATCCTCGAATCGGGGTTGCTCAAAGAGGAGTTCTCTTCTCTCGGTGGCTACGATACCTCCGACATGGGCAAGATCATGTGGATCGGATAAGGCGTATGGAATCGTTTTTCGCTGAAACACCAGCTCAGATCCACTGGCTCAAATTGAGCCAGTGGATTTCGTGTTGTACGATCACAGTTTGAACGAGATCACCCATCTTCTAATAAGCATGAACTCAATATGAACTCAGATTTTTGCATTCTCGCAGGTCAATGAACTATTACACTATGCGAAATATATTCCTGAACTATTCCAGTGGAGTATTTTCGATGCAGCTGATGGAATTGCCTGAACTCAACCTGATTGCTAGCAGAAAGAACCCCCAGTTAAAGGGCTTATTCTTCTATAACGCAAGTATTCACTTTTGTCAGGAGATTTCACCTAAATCTAGGTGAGTTCAAAACGATACTGCAACGAGAAACGATGAGCTGGCAGTGCCCCTTACGCTCCCCTATGCGCCTTCCCCGCCTTCGATCTCGCAAACGCCCAGCTCGCGCAAGTAGGGCTGCCCCTCGCGATTCTCGAAGACGTTGGTGCTCTCGGCGAAAACCGCCCTGGGGCATGCCCTGCGCGCCTCCCCCAGGCAGTCAAGTGGAATGGCAATCGAAGGCACCTGCGCATCCCAATCCTGCGGTACGCGGCATGCTCGCGCCCACGCACGAACCGTCTTCGCGTCCTTGCCGAAAGCCTTTGCGCACTTCAGGAGCTTGTCCCCTTCGTCAAGGGAAAGCCAGGGATATGCGGCCTGCAAATCGACGTCCTCCAGAAACGCCTTGTTTTGCTGGAAGATCTGCCCCGTGTTCTTGTTGTCTGAGCTGCAGTAATGCACCCCCAGCTCAAACTGCTGCTCGTCGGCGTACTCGAGCAGCGCCAACGCCTCAGCCTCGCTGCCCGCAACGGGAACGCCCCCGCCGTACCAATAATCGTACAGGTAGTTGAACGGGTGCTTGCGCAGCTCGAAACCGCGCGCGCGGAACTCTTCCGCGTTGCAGAGAGGAAAGCAGAACTCGAGCAGGTTAATCCCCTGCACGCCCATCGCGTCGAGGCGCGAGAGAAGCGGCTTCATCGCGGCAAGCGTGCCGGGAATCACCGGCATCTCAACCATGACGTGCGGCAACGAGGACACAGCAGCCGCCATGCGCTCGAACACGGGCGCATCCGCACTCGCGACGTCTTCGGGCTTCACACTGAAGCGGAGCTCGTCGAGCCCCGCCTGCGTGAGCTGCTCCAGACACACGTCGTCAAGCAGATCGCCACACGTGTATAAGCGCACGTGAGCGGCGGGATACAGCTCGCGCGCCCGCTCGATGAAGGTCACGACCTGCTCCTTGTGCAGCAAAGGCTCGCCACCCGTGATAGCAAGGCAGTCAAATTGAGCGCCCGCATCGTGTGCAGCGTTGAGCTCGGACACGATATCGCGGCAGTGGGAAAGGAAATACTCGTAGTGATCCTGGTTGGGATTGAAGCAGAAGTAGCAATGGCGCGTGCAACGCAGGTCAATGAAAAACGTTGCCGTGCGCTCGCCGGTGCGGCATGCCAAGCACGCAGGCGATACCCATCCGCGCCACAGTGAGCCGCCCCCGTTCTCGCAATGACAGCCGCAGGCGCGGGCCACCTGTGCGCGACGCTCTCGGGAACAGGATTCCGAAGCCTCGAAGGGAACGCCGAAAGCGGCGACCGCTTCCTCATAATCGCGTTCTACCTGGTTGAATGCTTTCGCGTATTCCCGAACGTCCATCGCAATCCCTATTCGCCAATATGCCCCGCAAGCCAATCGAGCTGCACGCTATCGACATGGGCAACCATGACGATGCTCTGGGCAAATGCGGTATACAGTCCGCGCGCGTCCCGTTCGATCACCTTTTGAGCGAACGCGTTGACCCACGTGAGCACATGCGCTTCCAAAAACGCCTTGGAATCCTGCAGCGCCTTCCAGCATTCGGAATCGCGCCCGTCGGCATACGCCTCGTACGCGCGAGACCCCATGCAGCTCAGATATCCCAGCATAGCCGCAATGTGGTCATCGGGGAACTGCTTTTCAGCTTGAAGTTTCAAACCGGCGGCATGATACGCCGCGCGAACATCGAGCGTGCTGCACTGGAACAACGTCTGCTCGGTGCCCACGTACGGCGACTCCCACATATGAACATAGCAGTCCCCAGGAATCTGGAAGAGCTTCGCGTAGTCGCCCTCCATCTCAGACGCAAGCGCCGCCACGGCATCCGAAGGCAGGTCCCCGTGCTCGTCATAGCACGCCAGAACCCCCCTCGCACAATCGTCGAGCGAGCGATCCATCTTAGCGAGAGCGCACTTGCTGTCAACGGACAGGTCCCCATCAGAGATCACGGCAGCCTCGTAGGTGAACATCTCGCGAGCCTGCGAACCAAAGAGCTTCGCAACGAAATCGGGCGAGCAGTTGCCGCCGAAGACCGCATGAAGCAGATCGTAGAGGTACGCGCGGCGGGCAAGATCCATACCGATGCGGCTTTCGAGTTGTTGATCAGGCATAACGCCGCTCCTTTCAAGGGAAGGCCGTCCCTTCTCGCCGCAGCGAGAACACGGGCAGTCAGCTGTACCAGGTAATACTACACGACAAGAAAACGCCGCGCCGCAAGCGAGATGCGGCGCGGCGGCAAACAAACTCCGGGTTCTACCAGATCAGCTCGACAGCAGAGCTATCGAACGCAAGATCTTTGGTCTTGACGAGAAGGTTCGGCTGGGTCAGATCGGGGCTCGGGAGCACCACGATGGTGCCCTTGTCCAGATCGTTGCCATACTTCTTGCGAAGCTCGTCGACGTCGCCGGCGTCAAGCGCACGGTTCGGGCAACCCGCAACGCAAGCGGGCTGATTACCGTCGGCTCGCAGGCCGTAGCAGCCGTCGCACTTGCCGGAAACGCCCTTCTCGGGGAAGTACTGCGGATGGCCGTACGGGCAGCTCATCACGCACATACGGCAACCGATGCACTTGTTCTGGTCCTGAACGACAGTGCCATCTTCGGCCTTGCTGATCGCGCCCGTCGGGCAGTTGGCCAAGCAGATCGGGTTCTCACAATGGTTGCAGCTGCCAGAGTAGCTGTACGACTTAACGTTGGGGAACGTGCCGACCGTGTAGCTCTTCACATTGCGATACAGGGTTCCGACCTCAAGACGATTCTTGTCTTTGCACGCCACTTGGCACGCGCGGCAGCCGATGCAACGCGTCATATCAAAGTAAAAACCAAAAGCCATGATTCCCTCCTTAGCCAAGATTCAGGATGCGTGCATCGGTGTAGCAGTCGTCTTCCAATGCAGGGCCATCGTATTTCTCGAAATTACAGTTATTGTTGTTGTAGCTGGTCACGCCGCAGCCGGAAATGTTGTTGCCGGTGAGGTAGTTGTCAGCGCCGCCCTCGTCGATGCCAGTCTTCTCGTTCAGGCGAACCCAAGAACCGTGCGGAATGCCGACTTCGCCGGGCATGAGGTTCTCCATGCAGCACGCCTTGCGCAGCACTTCGCCGTACTTCGTCCAGACGCGCACGGTGTCGCCATCCTCGATTCCCTTCTCCTTCGCGTCAGACGCGTTCAGGAACACGGGGTTCGCCCAAGCCTCGCGCAGCCAGGGGCAGTTGTCGAAGACGGAGTGCGAACGACGGAAGTAGTGCGGGTTGAACAGCAGGTACGGGTACTCGCCCTTCTCGCCACCGATCTTGCCGTCCTTGAAGGTGGTCTCGTAGCCCGTGCCGGGAACGAGGTACTCGGGGTACGGCGCGTAGGTGTGGTCGCACAGGCCGATGCTGTTGAACAGGTCGGCCTTCGCCTGGCAGGTGATCTCGAACTTGCCGCTCTTGGTCTTGAGCGGGTTCTTCTCAGGGTCCTTAATGAACGAGGCGTAGCCCAAAAACGAGGAGTACTTGTCGTCCTTCTTGCGCTCCACCTGGTAGCCGCCGTTGGAGACGAACTCGTTCAAGCCCACGCGGCCGGTCTGGGTCTTGCCCTCGACGCCCCACTCCTCGAGGTCGGCCTCGGTGACGGTGACGAGCGGCACGTACTTGCCGGAGTTGTCGTCCGCGATGACCGTGGCGCCCGCGATGCTGTTGAAGAACGCCTGCTTCGGGCTGATCGGGTACACCGTCTTCGGGTCAACACCGATGGCCTCCATGATCAGGGAGTTGATCTCGACGTCGGTCTTCGCTTCGAACAGCGGCTCGGTGACCTGCGAGAAGCAGAACAGGAACTCGCGGTTGGAAGCGGAAAGGCCGCCGGGAACTTCCCACTGGGTGGTGACGGGCAACACGATGTCGGAATACATCGCCTGCGTGGTCATGAACTGAGCCTTTGCCAGAACGAAGTCCATCTTGCGATGCGCTTCGATGCCGCGCTTCATGTTCGGACCGGTCTGCAGGTAGGCGTTCTCGTCATGGATGATGCAGTGGATGTCGCACGTGCGATCCTCGCCAGCCTGCGAGCCCTTGCCGGAGTACCAGTCGCCGACCATGCGATACTTGCCGGTCAGGCACGCTTCCCACACCTGGGGCCCGGGAATGACGCCGTCGATCTCGTTCTTCTGACTCGGGTAGCCCGAACTGCCGCCCTTCACCAGGGCGGGGCCGCCATTACCGGCGTTTGCATGGTAGTTGTTCGCGGTGCAGTTGCCGGGCTTGCCCATGTGGCCGCCCATAGCGCCAAGCGTCATGAACAGCTGCGGAACGTTCTCGCACGCATCGCAACGAGCGGCGGCGAAGTTGTGAAGCAGCCAGACGTTTTTCTTCTTGCCGATCTCGCGAGCGAACCACGCGATCTTCTCAACGGGAACGCCGCAGATGGCAGACGCCCACTCGGCGTCGTGCTTCACGCCGTCGTACTTGCCTTCCAGATAGTCGGCGAAGTTGACGTCTTCCTTCAGGTCTTCAGGCTTGTGGTCGGCATCGAAACCGACGGTGTATTTGTCCAGGAACTCCCAGTCGACGATGTCGCCCTCGGCCTTGTCCAGGCGGATCATCTCAGAAGCGACGCCCAGCAAGAACGCCGTATCGGTGCCGGTGCGGATGGGAATCCACTCGGCGTCGAGCATCTGGGCGGATGCCGTGTAGATCGGGTCGACGGTGATGAACTTGACGCCCGCTTCCTTCGCGCGGATGTAGTGGTAGCTCGGCGTACCGGCGGCAGACCACGCGGGATTGGAAGCGTAGAACACGATGGTGTCGGCGTTCAGCATGTCGGTGCGGTCGTTGCATACGCCCGCGTCGGTGCGGGGAATGCCGATGGTGTCGGCGGTGTTCAGAAGGTAGGCACCATGGGAAGTGGTGTCGGCGGTGCTGGTGTGCCCGCCCCATGCCAGAAGCGGCGCAAACGCGAGGCGCGAGCCGTAGCTTCCCAGCAAAAATGCCTGGCTACCGTACTTCTCCTTGATGGTCTTGAACTGGTCGCCAATGTAGCTGATGGCCTCGTCCCAGCTGATGCGCTCCCACTCATCCTTGCCGCGCATCTCGCCGTTCGGGTTATCCGGCGACCAAGTCTTGCGCTTGATGGGATACTTCAGGCGATCGGCGCCGAAGCACTGCTGCTGCTGCGCCTTGCCGCGCACGCAACCGCGCTGCTGCGGATAATCGAAAGAGTCTTCGTGCGTATCGTCGGTCTTCTGGCGAATCACGGCGCCATCTTTGACCATGACCTTGTTCATGCAACGGCCGCCGCAGTTGTGCCAGCACGCTGCCGACGTCCATTCGCCGCCCTTCGCGGGATCGACGGGCATGCCCTTTGCGTCGGTGGCCTCAAGGCTGGATTCCGCAGAGCAGCCAGTCGCCGCCAGACCCGCGACGCCAGCCATAACAGCAGCAGAAGCACCCAAGAAACCACGACGGGAAATGTTGTTCGTACTCACTGTTGGTTCCCCCTTTCTGCTTTCCTACATTGCGCAGGTCGCGTAGAAACCGTAGCGGGCAATGGCAACGCCAATCACCAGCAGGGCGCACACGACGATCGCGAGCATTTTCTTGTTGTTGAACTTTGCGCTGGCAAACACCAGGATCGCGGACGCAATCGGAGCGATGACCAGGCCCGCGATCTGCATGGCCGGGTTCAAGCCCGCGCCGGAGAAAGCGGCGATCTCGAGCGCCAAACCGACGGCGAGCACGACGTCGACGGCGACCAGCGTGTACATGACCGGCTTCTCGGCGATGTCAGCCGAACCGAAAGCGGCGCACAGGCCAAGGCCCATCGCCAACGCGCCAGCGACAAACGTCAGAACGGTCGCGGGAGCGTTGCTCCACACAGCGTTGCCGTACACATCGATGTATGCCGTGCCCATGAGCACGATGACGAGCACCGCCGCAATCGCGCCGATGACGCGCAGAGCGAACGGGCTGTCCTTCTTCACGAAGGTGATAATGAGGTCGATAAGCGCCAGAATGAAGAAGAGGCCTGCAAGCAGCACCTCCTTGACCATGCCGGAGCCGAAGTTGACCGTGCCCGCACCGATGGACGCAAATGCGCGGGAAAGGCTGTGGACGTGCGTCGCGGCGGCGATCATGCCGATGGCGAACAGCACCACGACGACCAGAGAAACGAGCCACGGACGCTCGCCCTTGCGGGTGCGCTGGAAGCAAGTTTCGAACACGTAGGCTCCTGCCGCTAGCCCTCCCAGCAACGTGAACAGGAATAAGGATTCAAGACCCATGTTTCCCCCCTTAGTATCTCTTTGGCGCCCGCGTCGTGCGGGTAGCCCTGCTTTGCGGAACGCGCCTCGCCCGCACGTTCCGCCTATTCGATAAGCGGTTCATCCATGTGGCGACAAAGATGACCTTTCACCGAATATTTGCCCAGGATCTCAGCTGGCGATCCTTTTCGTGGATTGTAACAAAATTGTCGCACGACAATCAATAGTGTCGTGCGACAATTTCACGTGTTGCTATTCTATCTTGTGGATAATTGGGGGTTTCGCTATCTACTTCGTCGGCTCCTCGCCCGGCTTTGCGTTGAAACCGTCGCTGTAAGCGCTGGGAACCACCAGTGCCCCATCGTTGTCCTGCATGCCCTCGTAGGTGAGGTGCATCTTGCGCAGCGTCAGGGCGATGTCGTCGTGGCTGTACGATTGCGCCACGTCGTCGAGGATCGCGGAGATGTCCTTCTCGGCCTCCATCAGCGTGATGCGCGCGCTCTTGCGGCATTCTGCCTGCGCCTCAAGCGAGATCACGTCCTGAAGCTCCTTGGGGATGATGAGGTCGCGCACCTCGACTGACACGATGGAGATGCCCCAATCCGATACCTTCTGCTCCACGGCTTCACGAAGCTCCTGGTCAAGCTGATGTCGGCGCATAACCACGTTCTGGAGCGACGCGCGGCCGATGGCGTCGCGCAGGGCCGTTTGCGCGGAAAGCGCCACGGCGAAGTGGCAGTCTTGCACTTCGGTGCAGGCCTTTTCGGGGTCCCAGATAACCCAGAACAGCACAGCGTCCACGTCGAGCGGCACAAGATCGCTGGTCAGCGCCTCCTCAGCGCCGAACGGCGTGGCATTCATGCGCTGATCGACGCGCAGCGTGCAGAATTCGAACAACGGGATGGTGAAGAACAGCCCTGGGCCCGCAAGGCGGTTGAAGCGGCCGAGGCGCATGACCACGACGCGTTCCCAGTCCATGCACACATGTACCGAAGACAGGACGGTGAGGCCCACGATCACGGAGACGATGACCCCTGTGAACGTGAACTTCCCGAGCACGAGGATAGATGCGGCGAGCACGATCGCGAACGCGACAAGGGCGAGCACCACAGAGATCATCACCGCGCCGTTTCGCGTGGCTTTCTTCGTCGGGTCGGAGCGATACGCGTCCGCCGCAACGCCGAACTCCATTTCAGAGCGGCGATACGTGTCCTTCTGCTCCTGAGGGTGGGTCTTATCCTTGAGCTTTCTCATGATCCTTCTTCATCCTCCTTACGCACGAAGACACCATCTTCGGAATGTCGTCATATGCCATGCCGTTTTCGATGCAGCCTTTCACGAACTCCTCGACAAGCGCGTCTACCTCGGGCGCGGGTTTCATGATGGCGCTCGAGTCGTTCACGAACACGCCGCTGCCGCGCACCGTGGTCACGAAGCCGTCGCGCTCGAGCCCCATGTAGGCCTTGCTCACCGTATTGTACGCAATGCGCAGGTCAGCTGCATATTTGCGCACCGTCGGCAGCTTCTCGCCCGGCTCGTAGAAGCCCGACGTGATGAGGTAGGCCATGCGATTGCGCAGCTGTACCCACAGCGGCAAGTCGCTGGACTCGTCGAACGAAAACGGCGGTATTTCTTTAATCTGCTGCTTCACGTTTCCCTTTTTCTTGCACTTACCTCATATGCTCGGCGGCATTGCGTTCCCTTGCCTTCCATTCCGTTCTGCGCCCCTCCCCCGCTATGGCGAAGGCGCCACGCCGCATGCGACGATGGCGATTCGAAGGCAAAGCCCTCCGACCAGCGCCAATGTGGCAACTCCCGCGGCAGCGGGGGTGGGAATCTCCCGCTTGCGGGCCAGGGACGCCGCTTCCGCAACAAGGGGAATCGCGAGCCCGCAGGCGACAAAGCCCGCCCAAAACGTGGTCGACAGATCGCCTTCAAGAAGCCGCATGACCGCCATCGGGGCGCTCCCCTTCCCGAAGGCGAGCAAAGCGACGATGGAGACCACCTCGAGCAGGATGAACGCGATATCGATCCAGGCGAGCAGGCGGGTCATGATGCGTGTCACGCGCACATCTTCGCAGGTGCAGGCCGCAAGCATAACCACTGCGCAGCCGCACGAGAGCGCCGATGCCGCGAACAGGACGGGCAGCCACGCCGACTGCCAGACTTCGACCGAGATGACGCTTTGGAGAAGCAAGCCCGTGTAGACCATCACGATGACCGCAACGGGAAGACCTGCCGCCTTTGCGGCAAACGAGACGACGCGCACCCACTTCGGCAGCACGAAAATGGTGTCGGCAAGGGCGATTGTCAGGAAGACGGTGAGCAGCGTCAAGGCGAAAGCGCCGATGGAAACCAGGCTGCTCGTCGGATAGAGAAACAGGAAGAAGAATGCTTCGGGACGTCCTAGGTCTGCGACCAGGCATAGCTCGCCTGTGAGGACGACGATCAGCGCAGTTCCGTACACAAACCGGCGAATGCGACGGTATGTTGGCTCGGAAATCACCGATTGCGGGGCAAGAAACGTTCTGCCGTACTCGCCGCGACGATGGGCTTTCGCGGCCTTGATGACGTCGAAGAGAGCGGTGAGCGCGAAGGCCCCGGCGGCGGTCCCGCCCAGGAAAAGGTAGATGGCTATCAACTTGCTGAAAACCACGCAGCCCCTTCCTTGTTGCAGCCTTGCTCGTTTTGTCAACGATAATCTACCATATGTTTTGCCCGAGAGGCGCTTTTGTCGCACGACAATTTAGATTCCGCAACGATTGCGCATCCCGGAGCGGTGCCTTTCCAGCTCGTCTGAAGCGCAAACGGCAGTTCGTGGTCAACTGGACGAGTTGTGCGCGCCTAGTTTCTTCTCGTGGTCTCACGGAAAATTTGCGACCAGGCCTTTTGCCGGCAGAGGTGCCCCAGCTGAGATCACGGGGCGCGAAAACGCCGGTCTTCCGCAACAAAAACGTCGCACAACTCGCTCAGTTGACCACGAACTTGGGTTTCGCTTCCCCGAAGATGTGCTTGATTATAAATTCAGAAAAGTGCGGTTACTCATGTCTTCTAATTTCGGAAAAGTGCGCTAATGCGCTTCTGTCAGCACGCCGTCTTCCACGTGAAGGCGCATGGTGGCGAACTCGCGTGCCTTTGCGCGATGCGCGGCGACAAAAATCGTTTTACCAGGTAGCGAGGCTATATTGGCAAGAACTGCCGCTTCTGTCGCGTCATCGAGCGCGCTCGTGACCTCGTCGAGCACCATGATGGGCGCACCCGAGCACACCGCACGCGCAATCGCCAGGCGTTGCAGCTGCCCCTGAGAAAGGCCCTGCCCGTGCTCGCCGATCATGGTGTCGAGCCCTAGCGGAAGCTCTTCCACGAAGCCCCATGCACACACCACTTCGCACGCACACTTGACCTGGTCGTCGGTCGCATCGGGAGCGGCGAACGCCACGTTCTCGCGAATCGAGCCTGCGAACAGGAAGTTGTCTTGCGGCACATAGGCGAACACGCCAGGCGGCACCTGAGATGCGGCGTAGGCGGAAACGGCGATCGTAGCGCCCGCAGGGGTGTCGGCAAGAGGTGCGCCCGCAGAGAGCGCGGCGGGTGCGGAAGTCGCGGCACCTTCGGAAAGCTCGTACGCGAATCCGTCCGCATCGTAGGCGCCTAACAGCAGCTTGAACAGCGTGGATTTCCCGGAGCCGGATGGACCTTCCACCACCACGAAGGAGCCCTTGGGAACGAATACGTCAGCGCAGGTCAAGCTCACGGGCTCTTCTCCAGAAGGAGCCTCCATCCCCCCTGCGGGCGCAGGAGCGCCTCCTGCCTCCTCGCCATCGTAGGAAAACGCCAAATCGCGCATCCGCACGCCTGAGAGCCGCTGATAGAATTCCTCAGCCGTCACGAGCAAGCAGCCTTCCGAGCGCGGCAACTCCGCCACCTCCATCAGGCGCTCCGCCGACGCGAGCGTCTGATACAGCTGCGGCAGCATGCCCGATAAGCTGGAAACCGGCGCCTGAATGCGCGCCACCAGCTGCAGCACCGCCATGAGCGTGCCGTAACTCATGGCGCCGTGCAAAAGCTCGAACGCGCACCACGTGAGCGCCACGGCGTACAGCGCGTTGAAGAAGAACGAGAAGCTCGCGTTGGCGGCGATCGAATACCCGCGGCGGCGCATCTGTGCGGTGAAATGGTCCTCCTGCAGCGTGTCTGCGCGCGCGCTCGTGGCAGGCTGAGCCCCGAACGAGCGGATGACCAGCTGATGCTCGAGCGCCTCTTGCAGAAACACGCGCACGGCGCCTTCCTTTTCCTGCACGGTTTTGTGCAACGCCTTCAACCGTCCGCGCAGCGTGCGCGCCAGCACGAACGAGAGCAGCGCGGCGACAGCGAACAGGGCCACCATGGGCGGGCTGATCAGCGCGAGCACCGCAATGGCGAACACGAGCTGCATGAGCATGGACACGAAGCTCGGGATGATGGTCGCCACGCCGTTCGATACGACCTGCACGTCGGAGAACATGCGGTTGGAAAGCTCACCGGAATGGAAGCGCAAAACGTTGCCAAAGCGCGCGGCGAAGATGCTGTCAAGCAGCGATTTCCGCAGCTCAAGGGCGAAACGGGCCCGAATGCGCTCCTGGGTGCTGTTGATAGCCAGGCGAAGCACCAGCTGCGCGATGATAACGCCAGCAAGTACCGCCGCACTTGCCAGCAAGCCGTCGACGTTTCCCGCGACCGCCTGGTCGATAACGGCACGGCACGCCAGCGCGAAGCTCACGAGCACCGCCGCTTGCACCGTGCAGAGCACCGACAGTGCAACGATGCGGCCATGCTGCGCCCTCGACTGCGTGAACAGCCACGCGTAGGTGACCTTGTCTTGCTCGCGCGCCTCCGCCCCGCGCGTCATTTTCGCCCCGCTTCGCTCGCAGCGTCACGTTTACGCAGGCCACACACCGAAAGCACACGCTTGCCAACGCGCCTCACCGCAGCGTTTACGCCCTTGCACACCTTGCGTGCGGGGAACAGTGCCACCCACAGCTTCGAATACGCATGGTATCCGCGGGAGGTCTCGCAATCGATGCGGCGGCCGTCGCGATAGAAGCCCCGCAGCACGCCGAGCACATCCTCGCGAGGGATGTATTCCAGCATGACGCAGTTATCTCCGCAGATCACGTAGCCTTTTTGGGGACCTTTCCCGTAATGCCCCACCACGCGATGCAGCACGTACTTCTCACCGCGGCGGTAGAGCGCCACATCGTAGCGACGCAGCTCGCGATCGACTGGCACCACCATCATCACGTCATGGCGGTTGCGCAGCATCGGCCACATGGAAACGCCCACGGGCGGCCCCATGTAGAAGCCCTCGGATGCGAGTACGTCCTCGATTTTGCGCAGCTCATCAGGGGCGGAAGACCCACCCGCGTCAGGCGCCGCTGAGGGTATGTCTTTTTCGCATGTCATGAATCGCTTGCCGGATGGAACCTAACGGTTAGGCTCCTACTCACCAAGGAGGTCGGCGTCGCGAAGCTTCTCCAAAAATGTCGCCACGTCGGCGCACGCCGTGTCTTCGTCGACAGCGTATTCCGCCAGCAGGGCCTCTACCAGCGCATCTTCCGTGGTATTCGCACCGAGCTGCTCCCACAGGAACGCGCCCGTATCGTTCAGACGAATCATGCAATGGCGCTCCATGCTGGCCTCGCCCACCGGCACGACCACGTGCTGGCTACCCACTTTGTTCACAATGAAACCGTCTTTAATCTTCATGCCCAGATCCTTCGCATCGATGCATTCGTTTGCGCCCATTATCGCACAGCGTCATCTGGAACGCCGCGTCAAAGGCGGCAGGAGTCGGCGTGCAACGCAGCACGTAGAACGGCACGCTGCTCACCAACCTATCGAGTAAATCAAGCTGGCGAGCAGCCAAAGCAGGATCATTCGGCATCAGAATCTGATTCATGATGCGCGCGATGATTTCCCCGTCATCTTCCAAACGGGACAGTCGGTCCGGCTCGCCCGGCTCGCAGCGCTCGATAAAGCAAACGGCGTGAAGGGGAACGCTCGTGTTCTGCCCCCAGTTCTCCTTGCCGCAGTACGGCGTGCCGTACGCAACGAACTCACCCGCCAGCTGGTCGCAGGCGACCTCGACAGCTTCCCCACCAGGCGTCTCGTTCGGCGCCCCAGCGTCTTTCGCCTCGCCGCCTTCCCCGCTTTGCCACCGAAGAATGGGCTTGTCGCCGTTCACGACCGTCACGTCATCGCCGAGCGCTCGCATCCACTGCGCGACGTGCGTGCTCTTGCCCGTCCCGCTTTTCGCCGCGAACGCGAACCCGCGACCCCTATACGAGACGACCGCCGCATGCAGCAGAAACGCGTCGTAATCCAGCATGCGAGTGCAAATCTTGCGGTAGAGCGCCAGCGACTCGCAATATGCGGGCGAGAAAGTGCCCCCATCGTTGTTCTCCGCCGCAATCTCCTCCAGCGTCGCCGATACCGAAAAATCACATTCATCAGGGGAGGCGTTAGCAATGTAGTCCGCGCAAAGCCGCTCGGAGAACGCATAGCGGTTCTCGATAGCGACAAGAACCTCGGCTATTTGGACGCAGAACATAAACTTCGCTCCTTGGGAAGGCGGCAGAACAGGCGGGCCGCGCGCGGCCAGCGGCGGCACGGACGGGCTGCACAGCCGGCACGGACAGGTTGCAGGCAGCTAGCGGGCTGCACGCGGGCGGCGGCAGCAACCGCAACAACTCTCGAATTGCACGGTATAAAGGCATTTCTCGATTCGCGTTTAACGCTGTTATATTATAGGCGCACAGGAAGAACGCACGACTGATTGTCAGGTTCGCAAGTAATTTCCACGTGCGCGCATGCTGCAACGAAGCAACGAGAGGAAGAATCCGTGGAGCTTTCCGCCGCCGAAGAATACGCGATCAGAATCATCGCCGCCGAAAGCGCCCTTCAACATGCGACGCGCGATGAGGCTCGCGCGGTCAAGGCTCCCGGCCCATTTTCCGTCCCCGACGGTTTGTGGCCTGCCGTGCAGGCGGAGCTGGAAGCGCAATCCGTCATCGGCTATCCGGCAAACGCCGTCGAATCCCTCGGGCTCTCCCCCGCCGACCAGGCGGAATACCTTGCGCGCGCGGGCAAGAACCTGTCGGGCTGGTATCGCCTCATGATGGCGCAAGACAGCGTGCTCGCCGAGTTTCGCCAGGCAGGCATCCCCGTTGCCGTGCTGAAGGGCGCGGCCGCTGCGGCAAATTACCCGCAGCCGAACAGCCGCAGCATGGGCGACATCGACCTCATCGTGCCGCCCGACCACTTCAAGCAGGCGTTTTCGCTCCTGGAGCGCTTGGGCTGGGAAAACGATATTGAGCTTGAAATCAATCCGCGCCACGCGGGCTTCAAGAAGGCGGGCTGTCCCGAAATCGAGCTGCATCGCTATTTCAGCACATGCACCAACAAGCAGCAGGCACGTTTCCTTGACCAGGCCATTTACGACGCCATCCCGCGCGCCGAATGGACTGATGTCGCAGGCTTCAGCGTGCCCGTGTTGCCGCCGCTCGAGAACGGCCTGGTGTTGCTCGCGCATGTCAACCAGCATCTAGGTTCGGGTCTGGGGCTTCGCCAGATTCTGGATTGGCAGATGTTCGTCGACGCGCACTTGACCGACGAGCTTTGGGAGCGCGGCTTTCAACATGCGGCGCAGCAGATCGGCATGGAGAAGCTGGCGGTCACCACAACGTGGCTTTGCCGCACCTACCTGGGGCTTCATACGTCGGCAACATGGTTTGGCGAAGCCGACGCGCAGCTTGCGAGCGACCTTCTGCTCTACATCATGCAGAGGGGGAACATGGGGCGCAAGATGGAGCGCGGCGCGCAGGCAACCCGCACAGTGCTGCACAGCTTCCGCAGCCCCGCGGCATTGGTTCGCTATCTTTACGAGGGCGGGCGCGCTCATTGGGCGCCGGCGCGCAAGCACGCGTGGCTTGCTCCAGCCGCGTGCCTCTACCAAGTGGGGCATGTTATCCGCAAGGGACTCTCGCGCAACGCGAGCATGAGCGAGCTCGTCACCGACGCACGTAGCGCGCAAGAAGACATCGACCTGCTCAAACGCCTTGAGGTTACCAGGATGTAGGAAGGCGAAGGCCAGGGGAAGTTCCTTACGTTGAATAGGGAAATTCCCATCGGCGACTGCAAAATCGACCCATCAGTGGCTTTTCCGTATCGGTTTCAGCTTTGTTCCGCGAATGCAAATCCGGTTTTGCGGTTGAACTGTATAACATAAAGAGCTGGTTTTCCGCTGAATTTTTTGCTCGATGTGCGCAGGTTTTGCCGCGGCTTGCTTGCTCATTGCCGGCACGCGGGCGGGCGCCTCTCCATAGTGTCAGGTTGGAAGGGTGCAGCTTTCAGCTTCAGAAGATGGCAAGGCCCGCGCTACCAGGCGCGGGCCTTGCCTTGCCGATGAGGGAGATGGGTTCTCGGCTGCGCCTGCGGTGACCGGAAGCACGTCGAACCGAAACCGGCGTCCCAAGCCGATACGCCTTAGCGGTTTCTCTTTCGCCATAGCCATAAGCAGGCGGCGGCACATACTACCACAACAACGATGCCAAGAGCCACCCAAAACCAGGGGAAGCTTGCGCCCTGCTCTTGCTCGGTCGAGCTGTCCAGCTGGGAAATCTTCTCGCTCCCCGACTCAGAAGCAGCGTCGGCGGAGTCCGCCGCGTCGCCGCTAGGGTTGGATGCGGCACTGGTGTCCGCAGCGGCGGCACTGCCTGAAGTGGCGGAGCCGTCCGCGTCGACGGTGGTCTCGTCGATACCGGTCGACGAATCAGAGCCGCCGCCAGAGTCGCTTCCGGCAAAATCACCTTCGCCGATCGACGTACCGCCGCTGACGACGTTGGACTGGTAGTTCACCGTAATGCCGGCAGCAAAGGCCCCTTCTTCCACAGTAGTGATGGTATCCGGCAGGTTTACCTTTTTTACGCTGTCGTTGTGAGCAAACGCACCTGTGGCGATGGTGTTCACAGGAGTGCCAGCAATACTAGCAGGCACGGTAACTTCAGCGTCCTTGCCGAAGTAGTCGGTGATAGTGATGGACTCATCCGCGATGGTATAGTTCAGCGCACCCTCGGTGTAGACGGTGTCCGCAAACGCCGGAACCGCCACAGCCAGCGCCATGAGCAGCGACAGCAGTACGGGGATGAGTTTTTTCATAAGTCGCTCCCTTGATTTAAGCGCAGGGGCGTAGCCCGCGCGGGCTACGCCCCTGTTTTAGGTTAGGTTGGAGATGAGCGGGCAATTTAATCGTCGCCGCCGACAAAGCCAGAATCAATTTCGCCACTGGCGGTGATGACATCTTCGTCGGCGATCAGAATGACCAACATCTCCGGAGATTCATACTGCTTCCTATCCATAAGTTCTTTTGCCTCCTTTACTTGGTTACTTGGTCAGGCTGTCGTAGCTGCCAGACGCAATCGTATCCGTATAAATATACAGGAGTTCACCCGCATCGCTCTTAAGAATCATGTAGCCGCGGCCGTAGAACGTTCGATCACTGTACTTGGTGGAAATGTCAAGGCGCGTCACACCGTTTAATTCCAGGCTGTTGCCGATGTAAGCATTTACGCCGGTCGGCAGTTTGCCGTTGCTATCAAACTGCATGTACGTCGCTGCGCCATCCTCACCGCAGGCAGCATCTCTACTCCACAGGATACCCTGCTCCACAACCTGGTAGCCCTCAGGTATAGCACGCGTTGCCATGAAAGTGACTGCATAGCCCTCATTTACCTTGGTAGCGCTAACCTCACTGATGGAAATGACAGGCTGGGCTTCGGTGGCTCCGTCGCTGTAAATAGCTTTCACGGTCATGTCGCCGCTGGGAGCCAGCTTCAGCGTCTTGGTGTAGCCCAGGATGTTGCCGTCGTTGTCCGTCCAGTAGGAAAAGGTCTTGCCATCGATGTCCTTGGCCGTCACGTCGATGGCCTTACCGACCACCGCGTCCACGTCCTCATTGTCGACGCCTTCGGGATAGACCACCGTCACCTTGCAGGCCATGCTGGGCTCCGTATAGAGCGCGCGCACCTCAATGATGCCTCCGTTGCTGGCCATGGCCGCGTGGATCTGATCCTCCGTCATGGACCAGCCGGTGAAGGTGCAGCCCATCTTAATGGGAGGCACGGGGAACTGGAGGGTTTCGTTGGTGGTGTAGGCTTTGGAGCTGATGATCTGGTCGCTGTGGGAAACGAACACCACGGTAGCCTGATTCTGGCGTGCCTTGCCGTACACAGCCTTCAGGGCCGTCTCGCTGCCCATAGTGAAGGTGTAGCTCTTATCGGTGGAAACTACCTTGTTGGATGCGTTGACCCAGTACAGGAAGTTCTCTGAACCAGTGAAGTTCACCGTCACAGATGCGCCGATGGCGTACTGCTCATACAGGTAGGAATCCTGCACCGCGCCGCCGTTGACCGTGAACTCAGAAGCCGTAACGGTCAGCCAGAACTTGCCGCCGCTGACGGGCTCGTAGACAGCGATCATGGTGCAATTGTCGGTTGGCTTGACCGTGCAGGTCAGGTCGGTGCTGTACGGCGTGCCAGAATAGTCATTGACGAACCAGCCCACGAAATTGTAGCCGCTAATGGCGGATGCCGTAACTGTGGTGCCATCTGCGTAGGTGACATCGCTGCCGCCGCCGGACACATTGGCCACAGGACTATCGCTGGTAGTGGTGCGGGACGTCACCTGGACAGTGAACTTACCCACCGCCACGCCGTAGGTGCCGTCGGCGTTAGTGGCGGGAACGTAACCTGCAGCGCAGTAGTTCTCGGGAACAGCGGCCGTGAAGGTGCCGCCAGAAACCGCGATAGTGGCATTTGCCGCCGCCGCGGCGGGAGTCACCGTCCACTTGGTAACGTCCAGCTTGCCGCCCTCAATCTTCAGAGTCGAAGGATTGGGGCTCATGACGTCCATGTAGATCGTGCCGGTAAATTGAGCGTCGCCGCCGATGACGGTTTCGCCAATCGTACCCGCTTCGGTGTAAGAATCCGTCCAGAGGTAACCGCCCGTCAGGTTGCCGCCCAGGATCTGAGCCTTGTTCCAGTTCTGAACAACAGCCTGCTTGCTGGTCAGCGTGCCGCCGTTGATGGTGAGCTCGCCATTGCCATCGTTCTTGACCGCAATGAAGTTCTGCTGCTCGAACGTGCCGCCGTTGATGGTGAGCGACGATACATTATCCACACCGCCATTGCGAATCAGAGAAGAGCCCTTGGCACCAGAGTTGTTCACGACGTTCGCCTGGTCAATGACCATCGTGCCATTGTTGTCAATGACGTAATAGCTAGTCTCGCCTGCGACGCCCTGATCGTCGCGCTTGATGGTGCCAGTCTTGTCAGCACTCGTATCGGTGATGGTCACGGTGCCCTTGTTTAGGATAGCCGCTTTCGCGGTGCCCGTGCCACCGTTAAGGGTATGACCATTCAGGTCAAGCGTGATCTGCTTGGAGGCATTGATGGTGATGTTTTCCGTGGTGTCGTTCAGCAGCTGGATGGTCTTGCCGCTCTTAGCCGCAGCGATGGCAGCCTTAAGGCTAGTGTACCTCGTGCTGTCAATCTGAGCGATTGCCGTTGCGACGCCGTACGTGCCATCGGAGTTCTTAGCGCAAGTAAGTCCATCGGCGAAGTAGCCATCGGGAACCTTCTTGTTGAAGGTACCGCCGGAGACCTCGAAGTTGTCAGAGGTGGCCTTGCCGTAGCCGTGGAAAATGTTGTCGCCCGACTTCTTGTTGGTGAAGTGGCCGCCGGTAACCCGCGTAATAGAGGTATAGCCCTCCACAACACCGGTCATGACAACCTGCGGATAGCCCCATTTAGGAGTTGCGGTCTGGACAAACTCGCCGCCGCTGATGGTTGTATCACCGTACACCAGAATTGCTGCGGTATAACCGCTGCTTGGCGCATAATCCAGCGTGAACGTACCACCGGTGATGGTCAGCTTGGAACCCTCCTCGCTCTTGACCACGTTCAGGCCGCCAGTGTAAGTGCCGCTCTCGATAGTCAGGGTGCCCCAGTTGTCGATCATGGAGGAACCGGTGTTGCCCGCCGTGGCGGTCACATCCGCCAGCGTCAGGTTGGCGTTGCTGCCCTTCGTGACCTCGATGTTGTAGTAGCTGGTGCCGCCCGTAACATTACCGTTCTTAACAGTAACGGTGCCGCCCTGCACGGAGATCGTTGCCTTGCCAGCGTTCGTGTTCGTCAGGGTCTTGCTGCCCAGATCGAGGGTGATGCTCTTGCTGATGGCCACGTCTTCAGTCGCATCCGTCAGCAGCGTAACGGTCTCGCCGTCCTGAGCTGCGTCAATAGCTGCCTGCAGGCTAGTGAATGCCTTACCCGCCACCTGCGCCACACCAGCAGCAACGCTGTACGTACCGTCGGCATTAGCAACAGTCGTATAGCCAGGAGCCGTGAAGATCGTGCCCGTGCCCTCGGCCAGGTTGTTGGCCGGATCGAAGCCGTTGAACGTACCGCCGTTGATGCTGACTTGGGCAGTTCCGTTCTTGTAGCTCGAATCGTAGCAGTTGATGGTAAAGCGATGATCGTCCTGGCCGCTCAGCTGCTTGATGTCAAACGTGCCGCCATTGATGGTCAGCGAGCCGTCGAAGACGTACACCGCGCTGATGTTGCCGGTGAACGCGCCGTTTTCGATGGTGCACTTGCTCGCTGCATCGTACAAATCAATCGCGTACGAGTCGTTCGCCAGCGCGTCAATTGCGCCGTTGCCCGTGATGGTCAGGTCGGAGTTGCCCCTGACGGAGATAAGGGACCACTTATCGGCGCCTTCGTTCCAGATCTCCTTCGTGTTGGAGATGGTCTTGCCGTTCAGATCAAGCGTGATAGCGCCCTTGTCCTGAACAATCACCGTGTCGTCAACCACGGCATCCGCCAGCAGCTTGACTGTCTCGCCCGTTTGAGCGGCGTCGATAGCGGCCTGGACGCTGATAAATACATTGCCGCCAATCTGCGCTACGGGAACACCAACGCTATACGTGCCGTCAGCGTTCGCAACAGGTGCATAGCCTTCAGCGCACAGGTCGGAAGCAACCGCAGACGAGAACGTACCGGCGGAAACGGCGACCGTCTTGGCAGAGTTGTCGAAAGCCGACTCCTGCTTCGTTGAGGAATTCCAGGTGTAGGCCTTAAGAGCTGCGTTGCCAGCCTTCGCTGTAAAGGTACCGCCGGCAATGGCAATCTGACCAAGACCCTTGTAGCCAGCGCGGTTGACGATGGAAATTGCCGCGCCGTCCTGAATAGCGCCGTCGCCCTCGAGCTTCTCAACCGGGTCGCCCGACACGTTGATCTTGCTACCAGCGGTAACGTTCAGGTTACCCGAGCACACCTGCGCGCCCATCGTCTTCGCGTTGATCGTGGAGCTGTCGATGGTCAGCGTTCCGCTGCTGGGGAAGTATATGCCGAAGCCGTTGGGAACGTTGAGCGTGCTGTTCTTCAGAACAACGGTGTTGTTCGCGTTGTTGCCGTTCGTCTCGATGCCACTCGTGGCGGTGGTAGAAGCCTCAACGCCCTCAAACGTAAGAGTGGAGTTGTCGTACTTGATGGTGCCACCCATAGCGGACGGAATCAGGCCGATGAGCTGCGAGCTTACGATCTTGCCGTTCTTCACCGTGAGCGATGCGTTGGGATTATTGATCTCGAACGCTGCAGAGTTTGCATCGGTTCCCGTGCATGTCCAGGTGTGGCCATTCAGGTCAACCACGCGAGCAACGGTTCCAGAGTTGAACGTGCTGCCCGTGGTGTAGTCGCGCAGCAAAGTGATGGCTTCGCCGCTTGCGGTCTGCGCCTTGAACGCCTCGTCCATGGTGTAATAGCTGGCTTCGCCAACCTGCGCAAGGTAGGCCTTTGCTACGCCGTACGTGCCGTCTTCGTTCTTGTTAATAGCGCAATCTTCCACCACGTACTTGGTGGGATCCTCCTTAAACGTACCGCCGGTAATCTCGATGGTGGCCTTGGCGGCATCAGTGGTAGCAGCCAAGCCATTGTTATAGGTATAGGTACCCAGCGTACCGTTGACGGAGCCGCCGGTAATGCTGACCTTGGCCACCTTGTCCTCGGCGCTGCCGTAGTTCACAGAGAATACATTGCCGTTGACGGTGCCGCCGCTGATCGACAGATCGCTGTTGTGACCGCCGCTGCACGTCCAGGCCGCCACTGTGCCGTTAACCGTGCCGCCCTTGATGGTAGCTCTGTGCCAGTCCTCAATGGCGTAGCTATTGGCGGAGTTCAGCGTGCCGCCGTTCAGGAACAGATCGCCGCTCTCGACCTTGATCACGATGAAGTTGTCCTGGGTAAACGTGCCGCCCTTGATATTCAGGCCGGGGTACTTGGCGACACTGTCATCGCCCACGCGCACCAGAGACGCGCCCTTCCCGCTGTCGTTGCCGCTGTTGTTCTTGACGCTGCCGCTCTCGAAGGTGAGCCAGCCGGCTCCCTGAACGTCAATGACATAGTGGGAGCTGACGCCGGAGGTCTCCGCGGTATCCTCGCGCATGATGGTACCGGTCTGAGCCGCGCTGCCGTCCTTGACGGTGACGCGAGCCGTGACCGTCAGCGCAGGCTTGCCCTTCTCGGTGCCGCCGTTGAGGGTATGACCGTTCAGATCGAGCGTGACATAGGGCGCGGAGATCGTGACGTTCTCCTTCGTATCAGCGAGCAACTTCACCGTTGCATTGCGCGACGCAGCATCAATTGCCGCCTGCAGGCTCGGATAGCTCGTGCCGTTTACTTCCGCAACCCCCGCGGGAGCAGCTTCGGTTACACCGAACGTGCCATCGTTGTTCTTGCTCAGCGTAAAGCCGTCAGCAAGAAAATCACTCGAAACCTCGGAAGTGAGCGTACCCGCGTTCAGATTGAACTCGGCCTTCGTGGCATCGGAACCCGTATTTGACGTAATGTCGAAGTTACCGCCGATACCCGTGCCGTTCGCGTTGAGAGTAACTTTTTCGGAGCTTCTCTCGATATCCTTCTGGATAAGACCGTTCGCGCAGTCAGTTACCGACACACTGCCAAGCGTTACCGTGGCAGGCTTCGAAACGACAATCGCCGCCTTCTCGGTCAGACCCGTGAAAGACGTTCCCGTGATATTAACCTCGGGAGCAACCGCGGCGGTTCCTTCGGTGTAGACCTTCACGCCGCGAACGCCCGTGAACGATCCGCCGTTGACCTCAACGTTGCCGCCATAAACCCACATGTTGTAGAGGTCCGTTACGGTGTTGGTAAACCTGCAGCTATTGAAAACCGTCTTGCCGTACTGATTGTTGCAAACGCCATTGGGGAATTCGCAATTCGTGTACGTCACACAGTTCGACGCTGCATCGGTGTTCCTCAGCCAAGTCGTAAAGTAGTTAGTCGACTGTCCGTAATCACCAGCATACGTCGGATTCAGCTTCGAAAGCTTCAAGTCGCTGAACTCAACGCTCAAAGCAGAGCTTCCCTGATCGGCGAGGATTGCCGTACCCTGCGTGATGCAGATTTCAGCATCGGCGCTCTTGCCGACGAACTTAACCACCTTTGCATTAGTCGCTGTCGCGGGACGAACCTGAACCCAGCCAGTGCCGTCAACGTTCACCTTACCGGTAACCTTGTAGGTGATTACTCCCTGAGCATCGACAGTTGCATTCCGAACTGCCTCTTCAAGGGTCGAATAGCCATTTACCGTGGCCGTAGCTGCGGGGGCTGCTTCACCGGTTGATGCGTCGGCCGACTCGGACTGCGGGGCTACCGTGTCGCTCGAGCTTGCGCTCGTGCCGAAGGCTTCCGCCTGATCGGCAGACTGCGCCTGCTCAATCGGAGAGGAAGCACCCGATGCCGCGTCATCGTCAGCTGCAAATGCCGCGGATGGCACCATCATGGGGCACATCGCGACGCTCAGCAAAACTGAGACGACTTTGTTAGCATTGCTTGCTTTCATTTCCCTTGCATCTCCCTTTCTTTTTCCTTGTTTCCGACAATTGCTGTGTATCTCCATTCCCGCCGTTACGGCTTTGGCGGGAAATAGTTTGCTGGATGGGTTTACGGAAAAAAGCAGGGTACCCCCAATCTTGTGAGGGTACCCTGTAGCTGTCGGTATCTAAGCTGAAGCGCGCTGTGGTGCCGGCGACATATAGAGTTTCACCTTGTTTCGAAACGGCAGGTTCGATCCTTTCCGATTCGTCCACGATGTCACCCCAATTCATCGACACTGGCATCAACACAGATGAGATAGATAGTAGCAGAACTATTGCTATTTGGGGTAAACGAATCGGGCATTTTGGGAGTCTTGAGGGGGTCATTTTCAGAGTTGCCAAGGAGATTATTCTGACGTTTGCCGTGGACTTCTGGTAATCCACCAAGCTGGGGCTTCTATCGTTGCCAAAAGACGCAAAGCAGAGCGCCCGACCCCCATCTCTCGGGTGCGAGCATTCAGCAAAGATGCACCGATTCAGCTATTCACTTGCTTCGCAACAATTATTCGGTGTACTTCGCATTTCTTGGGCATTACTGGTTTTGCGAAATAGTTCTAGCTGTATAATTCGCGTTATTGAATTCGACTGCGATTTTCGGAATAGGAATGCGCTATGAAGCTCATATACCGAACCGCCTACATGAATAAACTTGCAAGCGCGATGGGCACGCCCGACATCAAGGTGATCACAGGCATCAGGCGTTGCGGCAAGTCGAAATTGCTTGAAGCGTTCGCCGACCAAATTCGGGCAAGCATCCCGACGGCGAACATCATACGCATCAACTTCAACTTGCTCGAATTCGAACCGCTTATGCAATACTGCGCGTTGCACGACTACGTCGAAAAGCATTTCGTCGAGGACTGCAATAATGTGCTAATAATCGACGAGGTGCAAATGTGCGAGGGCTTCGAGAAGGCCATCAATAGTCTGCACGCATCCGAGAAGTACGACATCTATATCACCGGGTCGAACGCCTTTTTGCCGTCGAACGATCTCTCGACCCTGTTCACGGGCAGGACCTTCGAGGTGGAAGTGTTCCCCTTCTCGCTCGCCGAGTTCGCGCAATACCACGAAATCGTATCGCCCGACGAGGCCCTGACGCGCTACCTGCGAGAAGGAGGTATGCCAGGTTCCTATCTATACCCCGACGAGAGAGCTCGATTCGTCTACATCTCCGACGTGCTCGACACGCTCGTCCTGCGGGACATCAGGCAAAAATACCGCATACGCAACGCTGAACAGCTCAAAAGGACATGCGAGTTCCTTATGGACAACGTCGGCAACATCTCGTCGCTGAAGAGCATGGCGGCCACGCTTTCGCAGGCGGGTTTGAAGATTAACGACAAGACCTTAGCGGCTTACATCGACCACCTCTGCGACGCATTCGCTTTCTACCGCGTGCGCCGATTCGACGTAGCGGGAAAGAAATATCTCTCGATGGGCGACAAGTACTACTTGGTCGACCATTCGTTTCGTTACGCGAAGCTCGGAACCCGCAGGCTCGACTTCGGGCGCATCTACGAGAACATGGTTGCGATCGAGCTGATGCGACGAGGTTGGGAGGTATACGTCGGTGTTCTCTACCAGAAAGAGGTCGACTTCGTGGCCACCAAGCAGGGACAGCGCATCTACATCCAGGTGAGCGACGATATCTCGCAGGAAAGCACCTTCGAACGAGAGATCACGCCCTTGCGGAAAATTCGCGACGCTTATCCCAAGGCCATCATCGCCAAAACCGGTCACGAAACAACCGACTGGGACGGCATCAAAGTCATCGACCTGGGACGCTGGCTCATGGGTCAAACGGGAGAGTTCGACGCTTAGCGGGGCTGCGGGGCGAAGAGCAGTCGGGCCGCTGATCCGGATTCCCGCCAAATTTCCGCCCCTGGGGAGCAGAGCCGCTAGTTCGTGGTCAACTGAGCGAGATGTGTGCCATCTTTTCTAAGGATAATTCAACTTGCTTTTCGCTGACCTGGGGTTTTAATTTTCGAGGGTGTCCCAAGCCATCATGAAAGGGCAAATCGGGCGAAAAAACGTCGCACAACGGAACTGCGGCAGGATTCTTGTACCTCTTCCCGATGCGCTTGTTGGAGAGGGAGGCGGTGGGCGCAAGAGTACGAGGAGATGGACAAAGACGCCTTCCCCGGAAACGGCAGCCCGAAGGTCAACAAGGATTATGAGATCGTGAAGCTCCGCAAAAGGATAGAGAAGCTCGAACGCGAGAATGAGCTGCTAAAAAATTTCCGGGCCTTCTTGAGTCAAGACCATGCGCGAGGCGCGGGTTCCTTAAAGAGCACAGGGGCGAGTTCGGCCCCATCAGAAAGGCATGCGGGATCTTGCGCGCGCCCGAATCCGAATACCATGGCTACGCGAAGAGGAGGAATGCGGATGCCGCGCGAGCATGGGCGGAGGGATGTCTGCTGGACAAACGACTCAGCTGACCGAGAACCGACCGCAGCTGACCGTTTTGCGCACGAGGCTATCGCTGACCTGTATCGTCTTTTCGGACACGCATGCTAGAGGAACCGACCGTCTAGAATGCAAGTCGACGACGACGAAAGGACGATGCCATGTCGAACCCAGCCGCCAAGTACACCGACGAGTTCAGGCGCGAGACCGCCGACTACGTGATCTCGACGGGAAGGCCGATCTCGGAATGCTGCAGGGAACTGGGCCTCAATTCCAAGACGGTCAACCAATGGGTGATAAAGCGCAGGCGGGAGCTTTCCGGCCAGCCCGACCCGAAGGCCGAGGACCGCGAGCTGCGCGAGGCCAGGAGGCGCATACGCGAGCTCGAGATGGAGAACGCGTTCCTGAAAAAAGCCGCGGCCTTCTTCGCCAAAGAGCAGGGGTGGCCGCGCGCTACCGCCTCATGCTGGAGGAGAAGGCCGGGTTCCCCGTCTCCCTGACGGCCCGCATTCTCGGCGTGAGCCGGTCGGGCTCCTGCTCGTGGCTCGCGAACGGCTGCCCGGAAGACGACTGGTCCGCCGAGCGCGACGCGGTGATGCGCGTGTGGCTGGAATCCGACAGGCGCTTCGGGTTCAGGTTCGTGTACGCGATACTGCCGCCGGAATTCTCCCGCTTGACGCGCTACCGAGTCCTGAAATTGATGCGCAAGCTGGGGATACGCGGCTGCACGCCCAACGCAAGGAAAAGGACCGCGGTCCCCGACCCCAAGGCCAGGCCCCGCCCCGACCTGGTGCGCCGCGACTTCGCGAGCCCCGTCCCCACCTACAAGCTCGTGGGCGACATCACCTACCTGCGCACCGGCGAGGGATGGCTTTTCCTCGCCACCGTGATCGACCTGTGCACGCGCATGGTGGTCGGCTGGTCGCTCGCCGACAGGATGACCGCCGACATCGCCGTGGCGGCGCTGGAATCCGCGAAATCCCGCGGCTACGTGGCGGGAAACGCCATATTCCACAGCGACAGGGGGGCGCAATACACCAGCCGGCTCCTCGCGGAATGGGCGCGCGACAACGACGTGCGCCTCTCCTGCGGCCGCACCGGCAGCTGCCACGACAACGCCGTGGCCGAGTCGTTCTTCGCGACGCTCAAGAACGAGATGTACCACAGGAGGAGATTCGCCACCAGGGCCGACGCCAAGCACGCCGTCGTCGAGTTCATCGAGGCCGACTACAACCGCAGGCGGCCGCACTCCACCATCGGCTACCAGGTGCCGGCGCAGGCCATGGAGTCGTTCTTCGAGCGCACGAGGCCGGAGCCGGAGGCGATGCCCTCGGCCGCGTAAATTCCTCTAGCCAAAGTGTCCGAAATCTTGACACAGGTCAAAGATCCCGGAGGACGTCGCTGGCGAGATGGAGTCCGTGCTCAAGGGCCTGGGCACGAACTTCTCGCAGGCCGTGAGGCTGCTCGCGCTGCAGACGACCGCGCTGGGAGGGATGCCGTTCGCCGCCGGCATCCCCCGGAAAGCGAGTTGAGGGGCGGCCGGCTTCGCGGAAAGCTCTGGGCGCTTCTCCTCGGCAAGGCGCCCTGCCCGCTTGAGCATGCTGAGGCGGGCAGGGCTCCGATGCGAATGCTGCGCGAGCATGGGCGAAGAGATGTCTGCTGTATGTGCAAACGACTCAGCTGACCGCAGCTGACCGTTTTGCGCACGAGGTTATCAAGCAAGTTCGTCTTCGACTCCGAGACGCCTGCACAGCCCGAGGTAGCTTTCCTCGGAAGACGCGCCGGTGCGCATGATCTCCATGATACGCGCGCCCACGTTGCTGGTGAGCCGGCCGATGGATTGAGACGGATCCTGGTTGAGCGCCCGCTCGTTCATAACCGCAACCCCAAAACGTCGCGCAAGTCCTCCGACTTTCTCGTTATGCTTCACGTTGAAGCCGAGGACATCGCTCGCGAGCTTTTCGACGTAGCGACGTTTGCCGCCGACATAGCCGTTGCCGAGAATCTCCTCCTCATTAGGCAAGACGTACTCCTCCAACGCGTCGTCGAGGTGCAGTAGGAGATACAGCTCGAAGCTCGGGTTCGTCACCGCAACCTCGGCAACCCCGGAGAACATGCCGAGGTCGGACGCATAGCGCTCGGAGTCGCCCTTGTACACGTCGGCATCGAAGAACACGACAATGCGGTCCGTCTCGGGGTCGAACCCAAACGCCTCCGCATCGCCCCGGATGAGCCGCGCCTGCTCCAGGAGCTTCTTCGGCGCGGACTGGTTTCTCTCGTTGCCGGTCCTCTCCACGGGCCTGAGCTCGATGAGCTCAGGGGCGTTCATCTTTGCGAGCCGCACGGCAAGCGACTCCAGATACCAATACTCGGTATTCGGCCCCTCGCCGATGAAGAAGCACTTCGATTTCGGTTTCCTACCTCCTCTAGCGGAGCGAACCGACCAGGTTTCAAGGGAGTTCAGAGGGGGCATGCTAACCCTCCCGAACATTCAGCGCGGCGCGGGCGCGAGACAGGTCGATAACGGGCACGCCGCCGTACCTGCCCTCCAGGTACTTCTTGTTCAGGCGGGCATCCGAGCGCGCCCCGTCGGCGGCGAAGTCGTCAAGGGGGTACAACCTCGACAAACCTTCCTCGTCGCGCTCCACGAACCAGATTTCATCGCGGCGGAAGTACTCGTAGGACATTATGTCGTTCTCATGTGTCGTGAACACCAGCTGGCAGTCGTCGTTCGCGTGCACCTGGTTGAACAATTCAACCAGGTGCTGCGTCAGCATGGGATGAAAGCTCCTGTTGAGCTCGTCGATCACGAACACCTTGTCCTCGCTTTGGGTGAACAGGATATCCATGAAGTCGAACAAACGCCTCGTGCCGTCCGACTCGTCCTGGAAGTCGAACGTCAGCAAAGACCCTCCGTGCCTCGTCCTCAAAACCGTGGCTTTAGGCTCACCGGCCCCTTCGCGCTCGATTCCCACGAAGAAGTCCTCGTTGCGAATGGTCAAACCGAATTTGTCGCTGTCGCGTTTAGGGGCGTTGGCCCTCAGCAGCTCGGTAATGGTGAACCTGATCTCGGGCGGGACGACCTTGTCGAGCTCGTCCATTCCGACCTCCTCTTTGCACAGTCCGCTGATGCCTGTGTCGAAGGACGAGAGGACCTCGGCCACCTGGTCAAGCGTACTCGATTCCGTGTAGTACTCGGTGGAAGAGGCACGCTGGTTGACGCCGATCGTCTCGATCCCCGCATCGAACCATGCGAAAGCCCTCTTGAGCGCATCGAGAGCCGAGTCGCCCGAGAACGAGCGGCCCTTTCCTATGTAGGAGAGAAACAGGCCAGACCCCATCGTCTCCGACTGATCATGGCAGAAGTCGTCAGCGTAAACGTCGAGCCTGGCGACATCCGCATTATCGGCGGCCTCTCGAACCCCGCTGCAATCTATCGACGACACGCCGTCTCTGAGGAAGAGGGGCTTCGCGTCGCCGCCCAGGGAGTAGAGCCACTCCGAGGTGACATGCATCTTTGACAGAATGCAGCTGAAACCGTAGTCGAAGACGCGCCCTTCGGTTTCGAACTGGATGTCGAAAGTGGACTCGTCCTCGGCGTGCCCCTCCCCACAGCGGCAGTACTCCCTTATCCCTTCTTGGGGCAGCCCCCCGCCCATGACGGCGGCCTTCATGAACGCGAAAGCCTTGTATAGGGTGCTCTTGCCTGCGGCATTGCCACCATAAATCACGGCGTTGCGCAGAATTTTCGCCTCCTTGGAGGAGGCGCAGACGTGCCCTTTCAGCTTGCGCACCTTCGCAGAGGAGACCATCTCTAGGGTGACGGGCTCCAGCCCAACAGATTTGAAGTTCTTAAAAGAGAGCCGGATGAGCATCGTTTCCTCCATTTTGAAACCCAACGCGAAAACGCCGGGTCATTCCTGTCGATATATCTAAAGTGATTCTAATATTTGACGCTTTTTTCGTCAAATGATATTATCTTGGCAAACGACGAGAATTTCGACAAATAAATGATTCAGGAGGTTTGATTGGGCAATCGCAAAAACATTCCATCCGCAACAAGGGACGCGCTGTGGGGCAAGGCCGCCGGATGCTGCCAGATATGCTCCAAGCCGCTGTTCGAGGGAGGCGCATATAGAACATCGGGCAACTACTCGAACATAGCCCATATCCACGCATACAGCGGGGACGGCCCCCGGTTCAACGAGAATCTGTCGGAGGACGACAGGAACTCCATAGAGAATCTTATGCTCCTGTGCCCGCAGTGCCACAAGACCATCGACGACGACGAAGTTACGTACACCGCGGACGTGCTACGAAGCATAAAGTCCAAACGCGAAGAGTATGTCAGCAAGGTAATGCAGGCTTCGAGGCCCCAGAGCGCATACGTTATCACCGTCACCTGCCCCATACATGGGAATGCGACCGAGATATCGCGCAGCGAATGGTCCCAAGCCATGGCCTCCTCCGGCATGGTGCACGCAGGGGACACGGAAATCAGGGTCATGGACTCGAATGCGGCGTCGGGATCGATCGCCAACGATTGCTCTCTGCTTGCCAGGAAAATCAACAGCCGCAGACTAACCATGGACCCGACCGTGCCGCTTGCCATCTTCGCAATCGCGCCCCAGCCGATCTTGATAGCCTTGGGCAGCCTCATCGGAGACAAGCAGCAGGTAACCGTGTTTCAGAAGCAGCGGGATACGGACTCTTGGTGCTGGCATGACGAGGAGCGCCAAAGCTCTTTCCAGCACGACGCCGTCCCCTCCTCCGATTCGGCCGAAGTCGCGCTGGTGCTCTCCGTCAGCGGCGCCGTCAGCAAGGAAACCCTGCCTGCTGAAGTGACAAGCTCCGGAATGCCCGTCGTGGAGTTAAGGGCAGCAAACCCTTCCGTGTATATAGCCCGCACGCAGGAGGACGTCAGGGCCTTCGAGCGCGAGGCGATCAGCCTCCTTGACGAAGTCCACTCCGCAATGCCGCATGTCGCGAAGGTCCACATCTTCCCCGCCCTTCCCGTCAGCATGGCCGTCACGCTAGGCGGCCTCTTCAACCGCAACCTTCTCACCAAGGCCGTCGTCTACGAGAAGACCGACGGCAAATTCAGCCAGTCGATAGAGATCGGAGGCAGCGATGACTAGCCATAACCTGGATATCCTTTACTCGAAGCTCGCCGAGTCCATCAGCATAACCGATGCGATGGCCGATGCCGCAGAGCGCAGCTACAAATCCGTCGGGAGGCACCTAGACGACGATACCTCCCTTGGCGAGACCGACGTCTACACCCAGGGCTCGTTCGCACTAGGAACAGTGATCAGGCCCATAAGCGGCGAGGACGAGGATTACGACATCGACCTGGTATGCGAGATGGAAGACGCGGCCTCTGCGCCAGCATCGCACATCAAGAAAGCCGTGGGGAAAAGCCTTAGAGGCTACCGCAAGGACACCGAAGACGAAGGCAAGAGATGCTGGACATTCCAATATGACAAGTTCCACATGGACGTGCTGCCCTGCTCGCCAGACATCACCCACTGCAGTGACGACACGGCGATCAGGCTCACCCACAAGAACCCGGACGGAAGCTATTCCGACAGGTACAGCAACCCGAAAGGCTACCGCGACTGGTTCATCGCCAAGGCCGGTCGCCCCTACGAGGTCGCGAGGTCGAGGGCATCGTCGACCATCTCCTGCTCGTTAGAGGAGGTTCCCGAGTACTCCGTCAAGTCGCCTCTGCAGCAAGCCGTCCAGATACTCAAGCATCACCGGAACATCATGTTCGCCGGCCGCGACGATGCCCCGATATCGATAATCATCACAACGCTAGCCGCCCGCGCCTACAGAAACGAGCAGGGCACGTTCGATGCGATCCAGGGGATTCTGAGCCGCATGGACCAATACGTGGAATGCCGAAACGGCATCTACAGCATCAAAAACCCAGTGGACGAATACGAGAACTTCGCCGACAAATGGAACGATTGCCCTGAGAAGGCAGCCGCGTTCCACGATTGGCTCGCAGCCGCAAAATCCGACCTCGTTGATACGGCGCTGAACACCAAGGGCATGGACAAGCTCAAGGAGCACCTGGGAAGCTGCATGGGCAATCGACAGGCCAATGCCGCCTTCAAGGAGTTCGGCGGCACGCTAAAAAGCCGGCGGGAGAACGGCGAGCTCTTCGCCTCAGCGGCCGGCATCGCCCCTCTTGCGCTGCATGGCGAGAAGGCAATCCCCAACCACACGTTCTTCGGCCTATGAGGCATGCGGCAAGATCGCTGAGCATGGGGCAGCAACTTTTCGCTTTAAAGCACCGCTTCCCAAACTCGAGCGTAACGCACAGCAAAGGAATACTGACCTGGGAGGCCATGCTCACCCCGACCGAAGGATGCGAGACATACGAGCTTCGGCTGACTTGGAGCAAAGGACGATTCCCAGAAGTCTGGGCCAGATCCGGGGCACTTGAGCGATGCGAAGACCTCGGCTCGATACCCCACCAATTCGGATTTGATGAAAAGTCAAAGAGCGTGAAGCTTTGCCTTCAAAGGCGAGATTGGGACAGCGGACAGCTCATAGCCGACACGTATGTACCATGGGCCATGGAGTGGCTCGTCTTCTTCGAGCTTTGGTTGGCAACAGGAGAGTGGCTCGGTGGCGGCGAGCACGTCGTATAGGCTCGCAATCGCCACTGCCCAGCTCGGCATGGCGGAGAGCAAGGGCACTGGAGCCTGTTCCGCTCGAAAGGATAAACGAGCGGTCGTAAGCGACTGATGTAACTTTTGGCACCCTGAAACTTGACACCGAGCCCCGATTTCATGGCAAAATCGGGGCTATTCATCGCGCGCATGTAAGTTTGATGACGCGTTCATCTGGCAAGCAGCGCGCAGCGAGCATGCAGCAAAATCGCCCCTCCGGCTATCACATCAATCCCACTCCTCGATGCGGGCGAGAGGAGGGCCGGCACCATAGCGACCTGACAAGCGTGCCTTTGGAAGAGCCCGTTACCGTCGATAATCGCAGAGACTTTTTCGTCGGTTGGCGCTCAAGCCCGCACTAACCTCGCAGGATTCCATATCGCCGCTTTTAGTGACGTTTGAACGGTTTTAGCCGGATTATGGCCAGTTTACGTCCGGCAGAATGTCGCGAGCGATTGCCGCCGATGTCCGATGGCAGCGAACAGACTGCGAAGCCAGCCACAACGCATTTGGTCCAAGAGATGCCGAATCGCGCCTATAGACAGAGAGGCACCACGCCCAGAGACACTGCCGTCTCCTCCACAACTGATCTCCCAGCTTGTCGAAACGCTCGACGACAAACTGGGGGACTGAATCGAAGCTGAATACAGCCTTGCCCGCTCCGGCACGCCGAGGCGGTCGGAGCACCGATGCGGATGCCGTGCGAACACGAGTAGTTGGATGTCTGCTGTAGGCCGTGGGCCTACAGCAGACATCCCTTTTGTCAAGACGAAAAAACAAGATTACCTGCAGAAATGCTCCGACTAGGAAGTTGAACTATCTGCCTTCTGGAGTTTGGGCCTCAAGACTTTTACAGCTCATGCCCACCTTCATTGGCAATGAACCGGCTCCGAAAAGCCGCCTTCAAATCGGATAGCAGATCGTCCCATTGGGACAGATTCCCAATGGGACGATTCTTTGCAAACAGCTTGCGGCTACACAAACCCTATCCAGATCAAGCCAAGCGGAGCCGCTCAACCCGGGAACCCTAGCGCCTCATCATTAATTTCTTGACCTTGGAGAGGATGCCGGCCGTCACCTTCCCCGCGGGAAGCTCCAGCCAACTGCCTTTCGCGCTGGAAAGCTGGCGGACGCAACGCCTGTCCGAGAAGAATTTTTCAAGACGGGTGCACACATCAGCTCAACCCTCTTCGCGCATCGACTCGTCTCCGAAGATGTCCTTGGCCGTGCAGGAGCCCAGAACCCCGACGCCGATTCCTTTGATTCGAAGGCGATAATAAATGACGAACACGTCTCTATGCCGCATCGATCCGGCGCCGAAGCGCAGCAGAGACCGCATCTTCTCGGCAACCGTCTACTCATCGCTGTTTGGAACGCCCTTGACCGACCCTTTGAGACGTTGGAAGCCCGCATGGCCGCTCGCATGCCTGCTCCGTAGAATCATATAGCTGGTCCGCATTTCCACGGAGCAGGCATGCATCCAGCCGAAAAGAAAGCGACGCAAAAGAGAGCCAACGCGCAGCCAAACCCCTATCCCGACAAGCTCACAAACGCTGTCAAAAGCTTTACGAATGCGTTAAGGTTTTGACATGGCACATTTCGATGACATATACGACATCGCAGCCGACGGGCACGGGATAATCACCGCCGCGCAGGCTCGAGAAGCCGGCGCGGCGCCCAGCGAGCTCAACCGCTGGTGCGCCGACGGCAGGCTCCTGCGGCGCGGCCACGGCGTGTACAAGCTCGCGCGCTGGGTGCCCACGCCATACGACGCCTACGCCGAGGCCGTAGCGCTCGTGGGCGACGGGGCCTACCTGCATGGCGAGTCCGTGCTCGCCACCAAGTAATTCAGGTGACCGCGAACTGACCGTAGCCAACCGCGAGCCGACCGCCCCCAACCGGCAACCACGCGAGAAACGAGGGCAATTCATGGAGTCAAAATACGAGGAGATGGCCCGGCAGATGAGGGCCGACGACGTAAGCGAGGAGATGATCGCCAGGTTCGTCGCCGAGGAGATGGAGGAAGACGAGTTCCGCCGCGGCAAGGGCGTCACGGAGATCGAGGCGTTGCGGGAGTGGAGGAGGATCCCCGAGCACATCCGCAAGCTGCTGCTCGCCAACGCGTTCTGCCATAACTGCGGCACGGCGGAGTTCGCGCCCGGCTACACGCTGCGCATGCGTCACGGCCGCGTGCTCGTCGAGGGCCGGTGCGCGGAATGCGGAGCTGAGGTAGCAAGGCTCTGCGATTAGCCGTTCACGGAATCCTGCAGGGAATAGGTAGCCGCTGGATGAGCAGCGCTCCCGTGAACCGGGGCGCCCCAACCGCCGGACCAAACCCTTTAACGAGAAAGTCCGCCATTATCGCAGCGCCACTATACTAAAACGCAAACTCTCAATGAAAACGCGCGAAGTCGGCACACTCGTATTTCGCGTATCTGTCGAGCGCATACTCTTCCCGCTTCCCTTTTGCCTTGTTCATCTTGTAGCCGTTGAACTTGATGCTCCTTTTGCCCGCGTTTCTCCCCGACGGGATGGGCCTGATCTCGCTCAGGAATTCCTCAGAGGACATGATCCACATCTTGTCTAGGCGCTCTGAAACGAACACGAAGTAGTAGTTTGGGCGCGGCTCGTGGGATATGAAGGCGAACATGGCGCCGTCTCCCATCTTGACCTCTTTCGAGCGCGCCTTGATCCGGACCTCGACGAAGGTGCCGTCGCCCTTCTTCACCACGCAGTCGACGCCATGGTCGTCGACCAAGGGAACGTAGCCGTCCAGCCCCTCCATCAGCATCTTGCCGATGATGCGGTACTCCATCCGCTTGCCAAAACCAGCAGAGTGCCTGAACGAGAAGCCCATGGCTTGCCTTCTTTCGAAAAAACGGCTAAATAATCCGAGGGTAAAAAATATCTTAACCGCTCGAAGGTACCCTATCCGCAAAAACAAAAGGAATTAGTTGCAAAGGTAGGCTATTACCCTACAATTGAGACATGAAAAGAAACGACCACATATCGTCCATCGCCGAGCTTTCCGAGTCGGAAGGTGTGTTCACGACGGCGCAGGCAGCCAGGATGGGCATACCCCGCGACGCCCTCCACGACGGCGCGCGCGCCGGACGCCTGGAGCGCGTCGCACGCGGCGCCTACCGCCTAGTCGGCTCGGGTTCCGAGCCGACCGACGAGCTCGCGGCAATTTGGAAGCTCACGGCCCCTGCCGAGCTCACGCACGAGAGGGCGCATGCCGGGGCGTGGGACGGCATCGCCGTAGGCGGCGCCACCGCCGCATCGCTGCTCGGCATCGGCGACTTCTACCTCAGCCCGTACCACATCTACGCCCCCAGGCGCATCAACTCCAGGAACAAGGACGCGAGCTTCGCGGTGCGCAAAATCGCACGGGACGAGGTGTCATTCGAAAGCGGCCTGCCCGTCACCGTACCGGAGAGGACGATATTCGACCTCGTGGCGGACGACGAGGATCGCTCGCTCGTGGCGGACGCGCTGCGAGACGCGTGCAGCGGGCGCAGGCCGTTCGACCTCGACAAGCTGGAAGCGCTGCTCGCGTCGAGATACGGCCGGCGCAAGGGGGAAAGGACGCTCGCATCGCTGCTGGCAGACGCGGGCATGGCAGGAAGGGGGCCGCAAGCATGACATACAAATCAGCTGCAGCGCTGGAGATGGCCGTCAAGGAGGCCGCGAAAGCCTCGCCGCAGGACACCGGCCGCGCCATAGCGGGCTTCTACTTCCACAGGCTGCTGTGCCGGGTCTTCGCCGACGGCAACAAGTCCTTCGTGCTCAAGGGCGGACGCAGCGTGCTCGCACGCACGCTCGACGGCAGGGCGACGCGCGACATCGACCTGCTCTCGACGCTCGACAGCATAGAAGGCGCGCTTGCCGACCTGCGAAGGCTCGCGCAGCGCGACCTGGGCGACTTCGTCGTCTTCGAGTACGCGGGCGCCGAGCCTATCAAGCCCGATGACGAGTATCGCAGCGGCCTGTCGGTGCGGTTCATCCCGATGCTGGGCGCAAAGCGCATGCAGGCAATAGCCATCGACCTGGTGATCGACGAGGTGCCGCTCGAAGGCGCCGAGGCCGTTTCACCGGCCGACAGGATAGACGTCAAGGGTCTCGATACATGCGACTACCTAGTCTATCCGGTCGGCGCAGCGCTCGCGGACAAGTTCTGCGCGCTCGCCGAGCGCCACAACGGCCGGGCGTCCTCCAGGGTCAAGGACCTCGTGGACATCGTTGTCTACACTCTGACGTGCGACATCGACGGCACCGACTTACAGGCGCGCCTGCGCCGCGAGATGGCTGTCAGGAAAATCGGGCCGATAGAGTCGTTTGCGATTCCGCAAGAATGGGCCAATCCCCAAGCCCGCCAATTCGCAAAGCTCTGCGCGCAAACTGGAATCCCCACGCGCCTGCACGACATCGGCGAGGCGTCGAAGCTCGCGGCATCGCTGCTCGACCCTGCGTTGGAGCAGCGATGCGGAGGGCTATGCTGGGACCACGAAAGCCTGAACTGGGAGGAGTAGCTCAGAGCGAGTATCAATGAGACAGAAAACGCCCGGCGAAACGGGCTGCGTCGTATCGCGGCATCGCCCAGGCGCTCTTCCGCTCGGAAATGATCGAGCGCTACGGCACGGGCATCCCGCGCATCAAGAGAGACTGCAATGCTGCCGGGGTGAAATTCGGATACAGGCAGACCGTCAACACCACCATCATCCACTTCGACCGCCCAGGCGAGCAGGTCACCCACACGGACGAAGGCGGCAACCCCGTTCCCGTACCTGCTGACGCGGGGGCCGGAAAGCAAGGCAAGGGCAGCCGAGCCGAACCGTCGCGTCAGCTCGATGAGAACGAGAAAAACGCCGTCGACGCGGCGCATGAGCAAGGCAGGGCCTCCGTCAAGAACTTGGCCGAAAGCGCCGGGATCGGACGCGATTCCGGCGCCAATAATCCGCCTAAAACGGTGATTCAGCTTAGACAGTCGATCTCAGATTTTGCATCTGGCCACTTTCTTCCATTCGGCCGGGAAGCCCATGGCCTCAAGAACGCGCCCCGCTCCCTTCGATGTCGCATAGCAACAGGCGTCAAGATACTTGCCTTGGGACTCGCCATATGCAGCGCATCGAGCATTATCTCCCTGAGCTCGGCGTCGAGCTCGTAAAGCGCCACTCCGAAAAACTGCCTCCAGATCGGATAAAGAATCGTCCCATTGGGGCAAGTTCCCAATGGGACGATTCTTCGCATCAGCGTCGACGCATACATAAATCTAACCATCGAAAACGATGCGGACCCCCACAGCTGCCACACATACCCGTCCAGTCCAATATTCGCAAAATCACGCCTATAGGCAGGAGGCGCCGACGCCTCCCCCGTTCCTTCCTCGCCGAGGGGCCGAGGGCTAGTCGAGCCTTATCGGCCTCTCGGGCCTCTTCCTCCCCGAACAGTACGGGCAGTAGCCCGGCCTGGCCCTCACCCTGTCGCGGACGGCCATCTGGCAGACGTGGCCGCACCCGCCGCGCCACCATGCGGGCTTGCGGCTTACGGCCTGCACGCCGGTGGGCTTCAAGCGCTTGTTCATGCGCGGGTGCCACATGGCCGCTATGCTGGGATGCGTGGTGGCCAGGTCGTTGTAGCCGGCGAGCACCTTGCGCCCCGAGCAGTACGGGCAGCCCGGGTCCGCCTTGCCCTTGCGCGCTCGGTTCGCTATGAGGCCGGACCACTCGTGGCCCTCCTTGCGCTTCCACCAGACGCGCTTGTTGGAGTGTGGGTGGTAACTTAGAAATGAACATATGGGACTGCGGTGGAAATCCTGGACCGTTTCGGGTTAGGCGATTTTGAGTGGGAAGGAGAAACTGGACTTTCTTTTAAGGATCCTCAAGCGTGTTGCCGCTCGTATTCCATTGGAGACATGCAGTCCAGGGTGGAATGCATGCGCGCCCTATTGCAATAGAGCTCTATGTGTTTGAAGATGTCCTGCTCTGCCTCGTCCCTCGTCCCATAGCTCCTCTCGTCCGCCGATTCCCTTTTCAGCGTCTTGAAGAACGACTCGGCCACCGCGTTGCCCAGCGGCGTGCCGGGCCTTGATACCGACCGGACCATGCCATGCGAGTCCAGGCATCTCTGGAAGGAACGGGAGGCGTGCTGCGCGCCTTGGTCGTCATGGAAGACGAGGCCGCCGTCGTCTGGCGGACCCTCCCTGCCAACCGCCCGCCCTATCGCGTCGATCGCGACCTTCCCGGTGATGCGCTCGGACATCGACCGGCCCACGACCTTGCGGGAGAAGGCGCCTGTCACGGCCGCGAGATAGAGCCGCCCTTCGCTTGCGGGCATGTAGGCGATGCCGCCCACCCAAGGCCTGTTGCGCCCGCCCGCGGAGAAAGCGCGCTCTGCCAGGTTCAGCCGAGGGTCTCCCGGCTCGACCTTCTTCTGGATGCGGTGTTTTCGGGTCGCGCCCCTTCCGGCAAGCCCGAGCTTCCGCATGGTGCGGAGCGCGCGCTTCTCGCTCACGGCGATGCCGCTTTTCGCAGTTCGCGGTTGATGCGCCGGTAGCCGTAGCGGCCCTTGTGCCGCTCGCTCTACCTGGGTGTTGGACTTCTTCCGGCCGAGATGCTCGTAGAAACCGGATTTCGAGACCTTCATCAGCCCGCATGCCTTCTTGATGGGGCCGATCTCGCCCCTATGCCCTTCGAGGAACCCGCGCCTCGCGCATGGTCTTGACTCAAGGAGGCCCAGAAATTTTTTAGCATCTCGTTCTCGCGCCCGGGCTCCTCGACCTTCTTCTCGAGCTTCACGATCTCGTAGTCCTTGTTGATCTTCGGAGATCCGTTTCCGGGGAACGCGTCGTCTCCCGTCTCCTCGTATTCGCAGGCCCATCGTCATAGCGTCGAGTCCTTTATCCCGAGCTCCTCCGATAGGTCTTTGACCGTCATTTCCCCGGACAGGACCGCCTTTGCCGCCGAGGCCTTGAACCGCTTGTCGTATCGCTTTCTTCTTTGGGTCATCTTGAACACTTCCCACTCTTAACTTGGTGCCCAATTCATCATACCTACTCCGCTTAAGCGTTGGATCTGCTGTTTTGAGACTCGATGAACAGGTTCCGCCCCGCGATATAGAGTCCTATCCTGTCGTTTTGCTGCCCTTGGAGGACGAGCTCAACGTCCTGGCTGACGGCATCAAGTATTTCAGCCATCTCGGCGAGCTAGTCCTGAATCGCCTTAAGCTACAGCACATTCATCGCTTCATGTGTGTCTACGCCCTACCCGGAGAGCTCCTCGCTGATGGATGGCTTCTTGCCGTAACGGTCGTCGGCATCCCTGATTTGAGCGTAGGACTGGCCGTCCTTGTCAGAGTCGAGCTTGATGATCCCCCTGTCGATGGCATCCTTCATTTCGTCTGTCATGTTCACGACGTAACGCGTCGTCTTCTCCGCCCCAACTCCAAGGTCTTTCGCAATGTCAGCCGCTACTGCCACATCGGTAATCTTCTCGATGATTGCCTCAGATTGCTGCTCATCTGCTTGAATTAGTTTCTTGAAGACGCTGATGGCGAAATCGTTTTTCCTGCAGGCAAGCGATCCGCCGGCCTTCTCAATCGCCTGCTGCCTTGTTGCTACCGCTCTATTTGTCATGGCATATCCCTGTCTACCTAGAGAGACCAGTTGCCCTCGATTTGAAGGCTCGAATTTGCATTAAGCTGAAACTGTCTCTTGAACCGGGCGAATCAATTCAAGATACCGGCGTCCGAGCGAGGTAATCGAATAAGAGTCAGAGGTGCTGATTCTTTGGAGCTTTGGGGGCTTGGGGATTTTGGGGTTCCTCTTGCCAAGCTGCGAAAGAAGCTCGCTGACTGCATTTTGAACAGCCTCGAGGTTCTTTTCCCGCTTCTCCTCGTTTTTGCTTTCGAGTAGGCCTAAGCGACATAGCTTTTCGCGAATGATTCTATACTCACTGCAGTCAATTCCTTCTTCCCGAATCAGCCTATCAAAGCTGTCGTCGGCCATATGCCCGGTAATGGGATTGTAGTAGTGAAGTTTAAGGGCGCGGATGTCGAGTCTATTGAGCCTCGACAGATCGTCGAACAGCGTTAGGACAAATGAGTCGCCCGCACTACCGTGCGCCATGCAGTTTATGAAGGCATTGACATTACGAGACACCTTTTCGGGCTCGTTCTCGTCGACCACGCTGTCAAGAAATGCATCCCTGTATGAGCCGTTTGTGTATTTGTCCCGAACAGTTGCTTCTAGGGAGTCCAATCTTTCGTTGACGATCTCGATATTGGAAGACAGCTTGTCGATCAGAATAATCAAGTTTCGCTCTGTTCGCCTCATGCGGCATCCGAAGACGAGGCCAAGGGCACCGGGAGCTACTGCGCCGACAACGCCGTCTGCGAGGATTGAGGCGGCACCCTGAAAGCCTGCGTCGTGAATTGCCGAGGCGAGCAATGGGAGGTTGTCTGCCGCTGTCTCCACAACGGCTTCTGCGCCAGTTGTGGCAAAATCGGCTGCAATGCCCTTTGCCTTTCTGCTATCCATTTTGCTCCTTAGTCAGGTGACGTAAAATTCTTTGCGCACTTTGAAAGCTGAACGCGTCCAGAAAAGAGAAAGGACATGGCGCATGCCGTCGGTATGATTTGGGTGTCGAATTCAATCATGCTAGGAGGCAGGCCGTGTCCGATTCAATCCTATCATTCGACAAGCAGACCGTGAAAGGCAAAATGCGCGAGCTGGTCAGGAAAACCATCGAGGAGACCATCAACGCCACAAGTCGAGTGCAACTTTCTCCTTCGGCAAAAGGTCATAGCCGCCCCTCACCTGTGCAAGCCCACTAAGACCAGGCGTCACCATGGTGCGATAGTGCCATCCGTGAATACGCTTCTCAAACTCGACACAGAAAGCTGGGCGCTCCGGACGGGGACCGATTAAGCTCATCCCTTTTGTCAAGACGAAAAAACAAGATTACCTGCAGAAATGCTCCGACCAGATAGCTGAACTATCTGTTTCCTGGAGTTTGAACCTCCAGACTTTTGCAGCTCATTTCGACCGTCATCGACGATGAACCGGCTCCGAAAAGCCACCTTCAAACCGGATAGCAAATCGTCCCATTGGGGCATTTTCCCAATGGGACGATTCTTCGCATCAACGTCGATGCATACACAAACCCAGCGATTTAGCGAAACGGCAGATCTGAACAAATCGCGAGGCTTTGAAGCATCGACGAGCAACACCGGCTTAGCTCGCAGCTAAGGACGCATGCCTCGACCGCCGCTATAATTCAAACGGATAACGGAATGGCACAGCGCATTGGAGTCATATGGCAAAGAAGAAGCAACCGCAAGCACAAACGCCGGAACTGTTCACCGTCTACTACATGAATCAAGACAAGGTTTTCGAGATGCGCATGCTCCTTGACAACCGGCTTCAAACGGGGCACACGGGAGAGCAAACGGGCTCGACATCGAGCGAAGCCAACATCAACGCCGAAGCCGGCGCAAAAGTCCCGTTCCTTACAGAGCTACAGGGCAACATCGAAGGAAAGATCGGCCACGAGAAGCAGACCAAAATGGTCGATACGCTGGAATACATCCACACAAAAAGCCGCATGCTCTCCGACATCATCGCCCGTTGCAGCGTCTTTGAAGGGAACTCGGCCAACGAAGGCGACCTCGTTTACATCGACGACGTCAATCTGGAGCTCCTCAACGAAGACGAGGTACGTGCGCTCGTCGCGATCATGACGGGGACGTTCGACGGCTTCACAGTTCCCGAGGCGGGCGGGCTCGATATCGGGCACATGTTCCAATCGATAGTAAAGGCGGGGGCGTCGTTCAAGCTGAGAGGCGAAGCCGGAGATGGCTGCGGCGGCCCCATCCTCCTGAAAATACCCATTGACAGCGGCAGCCTCTTCGAAAGCGGATACTCAATCGACGACCTGCTCATAGGCAAGGTTGGCGTCGTGGGGATCTGCAAGGGCAAGGTAAAAACGGACGATCTGCGCAGCTCATTCGATTACTTCCAGACCAAAGACAAGCAGCAGCCGAGCGAAGACGACGGCTTCATCGAGTGCATGGAAGACGTGGGCGCAGAACCCGAAGGCCCGCAAGACGAAGCCGTCGAAAAGCCCACCTACATCGACGTGCTCTCGATTATCCAGGCCGTAAAAGCAAAACCGGAAGCGTAGCCCATGCTCAAACTGACGACTTACAGACGCGGCCAATTCCCCGATCTCAAGGCGAAGCTTGAAGCAGACGGCTACACCTACGCGTCGGCAATGGAGCTGTGCAGCACGCAGAAGCTCGCCTCGCTGTGCAGCGAAGGCCCCGTCGCGCTCGACGTCTCGCCGCTGCTGCCGCTCCTCGATCCCGCCAGCCGCCTCAACGACACCGCATCCGTCACTGAGGTGCTGATGCACCAGCTTCCCGACGACACGCTGTTCGTGGCCGATGAGAACGCGACAGCGGGTCGTGAGTACGACATGCGCACGCTGTTCGACGAAATCGAGAAAGCCGAAATCGAAGGAGAGCCAGCCGAGGAAGCAATGCGGGTCGAGCGCGGAGCAAAGCTCCTCATAGACCTGAGCAACGAGAAGACCGACGAGCTCCTTGACGACTTCGACAGCAAACTCATCGGCCAGGCTCCGTTCAAAAAGGCGCTGCGCAAGCAGGTCGAAGCCTTCAGGCTGTTCAACTCCATCGGCGAGCAGCCGATACTATCCATGCTCCTGCTCGGCCCATCCGGCGTCGGCAAGACCGAGGCGGCCCGCATCCTCAGCGACCTGCTCGCACCTGGCCAGCCCCTTCCGAAGATTAACTTTGGCAACTACAGCAGTAAAGACTCCCTCAACTCGCTCATCGGAAGCCCGCGCGGCTATATCGGCAGCGAAGAGGGCGAGCTCACCCTAAAAATCGAGGCCAGCGAATCCGGGGTCATCCTCATAGACGAGTTCGAGAAGGCCAACCCAGCGGTTTGGAGCTTCTTCCTCGACCTGCTTGAGAGCGGACATTTCACCGACTCGCAAGGCGCGGTGCACGACCTCGACGGCTATGCCATCGTATTCACGTCCAACGCTCCAAAAGAAGAGGTGCGGGAGAAGTTCCCACCCGAACTCCTCTCCCGCTTCAGCCTCAAGGCAAGGTTTGCCCCTCTGAGCACAGAGGGCAAGCAGGCATTCGTGCGACGCTATATCGAAAACGTCGCGACGAAGTACCAACACACTCACAACACGCTTCCCCATCCCGACGATGTAGTAAACGCGGCATTGGAGGGGATCGACGTTTCGAAAGAAGAGAATATCCGAGTACTCAAGAATGAGGCCCGCAAATGGTTTGCCGACTACATAAATGAATGCGCCGATCTTTAAGCGCCATGCCGCGCTGTTTCTGCGACCCTCGGTCACGGATGACAGCAAGCCCAGCGAAAGCGCCGCTACCCAATCAACGTATTCCTGTCGCCGCATTCAGCAAAAGCGCCGACGCGCTCGGCATCGCCCCTCCCACGCCTAAGCCGAACGCCTCCATGCACCCGCAGCCCAAGCGGCCATCAAAAAATGCAGACCTCATAGCTGCCAGTACGTAGCTGGTCCTCATCTCTACGGGATAGGCTTACATTCAGCCGAAAAGAAAGCGACGCAAAAAGCTAACGCGCAGCCAAACCCCTATCCCGACAAGCTCACAAACGCTGTCAAAAGCTTTACGAATGTGTTAAGGTTTTGACATGGCACATTTCGATGACATATACGACATCGCAGCCGACGGGTACGGGATAATCACCGCCGCGCAGGCTCGAGAAGCCGGCGCGGCGCCCAGCGAGCTCAACCGCTGGTGCGCCGACGGCAGGCTCCTGCGGCGCGGCCACGGCGTGTACAAGCTCGCGCGCTGGGTGCCCACGCCATACGACGCCTACGCCGAGGCCGTAGCGCTCGTGGGCGACGGGGCCTACCTGCATGGCGAGTCCGTGCTCGCCATGCACGGCCTGGCGCTGGTCGACCCGCGCGCAATCGAGGTCGCAACGCCGAAACGGGTGCGGCGAAGGCTCCCCTCCTGGGTGGAGCCCGTGACCGCGCCCAAGGGCGAGCGCACCACGTCCTACGAAGGCATCCCCTCCCAGCGTGTGGCAGACGCCATAGAGTCCTGCGCCGGCTCGGTGATGCCCGCCCGACTCCTCGAGGCTGCCAAGCAGGCGCGCGGCGAGGGCCTGGTCGCCGCCAGCGAGTACGAAAGATTGGAAAGGGAGCTGGCATGACGCAGCCTAAAACACCCAACAGCAGAAGGAACCTAGACCTCGCCATAGACAGGCTTTGCGCGAAGACCGGCGACGAGCCTGGCCGTGTGAAACGCCTGCTGGCCACCGCGATAGTCGGACAGATGCTGCCCGACGGCGCCGCCAAGGGCGGCAACGCCCTCAAGATCCGCTTCGGCAAGGACTCCACGCGCTTCTCGCGCGACCTCGACACCGCGAGGGCCTCGTCGCTGGGCGAGTACGTATCGCGTCTAGAGGGCGCACTCGCCAAAGGCTGGTGCGGGTTCACCGGCACCGTCGCGCCCAAGGAGCCGCCGTCGCCCGAGGGCGTGCCCGCCGCATACGTCATGCAGCCGTTCGAGGTCAAGCTCTCCTACAACGGAAAATCGTGGATGACGCTACCGCTGGAGGTCGGGCACAACGAGATAGGGGACGCCGACGACCCCGACATGGTCTCCTCGCCCGAGGCCGCGGCCATCCTTGCCCAGCTCGGGTTTCCCGAGCCGGGACCCGTCCCATGCATGAGGCTCGAGCATCAGATAGCCCAGAAGTTGCACGCGGCCAGCAGCCCGGGCAGCGAGCGAGCACACGACCTGATAGACCTGCAGATAGCCGTCGCCGGCGGCAGCGTCGACTACGCAAGGACCCGCGAGGTGTGCGTCAGGCTCTTCGGTTACCGCCGCGAGCAGGCCTGGCCGCCTGCTATCGTCAAAGGCGAGGGATGGAACGAGCTGTACGGCTCGCAGGCCAAGGGCCTAGATGTCCTGCCGACCGCCGACGATGCCGTCGAGTGGACGAACGCCCTCGTGGCCAAGATCGACGCATCTGAGTAGAGGACACGGGGCGCAGCTTGCCTCATATCGCGCCTCAGCAGTGTCGGCTACTGCCTGGAGCTGTCGACCTACTGTACGCCTGCTGCCGGGTTGCAACCTATCGCTCCCCGGGCGGCGCGAACGGTGACGTTTGCAGGCATCCTAGATGCGAGGGACGTACGGACCGAAGGCATAAGGCACCGCCCGCCAACCAGCAAGATTGTCGAGGGCGCAGATACAAGGTCGGCGAATTGAACCCCTGCGGATGGGCGACGAAGAACACGAAAGGCCCTCATCATAAGCGTACCCGCCGCCCGATACCGACCAAGCAATTCAGATGACCGCAAGCTGACCGCCCCCAACCGGCAGCCACGCGAGAAACGAGGGCAATTCATGGGGTCAAAATACGAGGAGATGGCCCGGCAGATGAGGGCCGACGGCGTAAGCGAGAAGACGATCGCGAGGTTCGTCGCGGAGGAGATGGAGGAAGACGAGTTCCGCCGCGGCAAGGGCGTCACGGAGATCGAGGCGTTGCGGGAGTGGAGAAAGATCCCCGAGCAAATCCGCAAGCTTCTGCTCGCCAACGCGTTCTGCCACAACTGCGGCACGACGGAGTTCGCGCCCGGCTACACGCTGCGCATACGTCACGGCCGCGTGCTCGTTGAGGGTTGCTGCGCGAAATGCGGAGCCGAGGTAGCAAGGCTTTGCGATTAGCCGTTCACGGAATCCTGCCGGAGGTAGGTAACTGCTGGATGAGTAGTGCTCCCGGGAACCGAGGCGCCCCCGCTGGACCAGTCCCTTTAGCGAGAAAGTCCATCATTATCGCAGCGCTAGCCATGCCCATGGTCAAGAAGGATTCGAATGATTCCCCTTAAGGACGCACCCGAGCCAGACGAGCCCCAGTCTTGCGTCCAGCATAGCCCCAAAAACCACAACGCGTCTGCACCAAGGGCTTGACTGCTCGACTCCGTCGCCAATAATTTCCCGAAACCAGCAATTTGCTTTTAGGCGGGTCGATCCCGATTTTTATATCTGGCCATCTTCTTCCATTATGCGCTGCGCGCACATCGGTTTTGAACGTAGCCCGCAGGTGTTTTCAAACGATGCGGACCCCATAACCGCCATGCATAGCCGCCCAGTCCAATATTCGCAAAATCACGCCTATAGGCAGGAGGCGCCGATCCGCCTCCCTGTTCCTTCCTCGCCGAGGGGCCGAGGGCTAGTCGAGCCTTATCGGCCTCTCGGGCCTCTTTCTCCCTGAGCAGTACGGGCAGTAGCCCGGCTTGGCCCTCACCCTGTCGCGGACGGCCATCTGGTAGACGTGGCCGCACTTGCCGCGCCATCATACGAGCTTGCGGCTTATGACCTGCACGATGCTTAGGCCTGCCTAGCAGCCCGCGCTCGCTATAGCTCAAAGTCACTGCGCAAGAGACGTCAAGCCGTTTCCCCATATCGACTGCCCCGTCCAACTACGACCCAAGCGCGAAAAACCGGGAGCAGCTCGGAAGCGCTAAAAAAGATTTCCCTAACCAAGCGCCACCACCCGTCATCACATCCTTCCGCTATCCCGCTTCCAACGCGCGAGAAACCTGCTGGCATCTTCAGCAGAGACGCTATTCCTATCATCGTCTTCGCTCGCAACGCGGAAGGCGGCCGCGGCCAGCTGACAATCTTCCGACAACTCGAAGAAGCTGCCGTCCGCGCGCGCCCCAGCAAGAAGACCGTCGACTTTTGCGAGTTCGACCACCTTTGCGACATCAGCTTTATCAAATGTGAACCTCGTGACTTCGCCGCCACCCAGCGAGGTGTAGCGCCCCAGCCCGAACGAGAGGAAAGACGCACACCCCGCCCCGTCAGCATTGGCAATCCTCTTCGCATAAGCCATGAATTCATTGAGCTTATGCTTCTTTTGCAAAAACAAAGCATAGTGGCACCCATCGTCTAGGAACAAGTTCCTCGCGGCGGCGTCCTCGCCCACTTTGGCGCAAACGACATCGGAAAGCTCGAAAATGCTACATTCGGGCAGAAGCGTCTTGCAGCCGTCGTCTTCCGCGTCGTTCAGGCTGTTCAGCTGCCAGACTCCCATATCGCAAAGTCGGTCCAGGAGCTGTCCATACTGCTTGTCGAACGATTCCAGCGAGACCCACTGCTCAGTACCGTCCACAGCCTTGATAAGGGCGCTGACCACCTTCCTGCCTGCGTTGTCACAAGTCGAGTGCAACTTTCTCCTTCGGCAAAAGGTCATAGCCGCCCCTCACCTGTGCGAGCCCACTAAGACCAGGCGTCACCATGGTGCGATAATGCCAGCCGTGGATACGCTTCTCGAACTCGGCGCAAAACGCCGGGCGCTCCGGACGGGGACCGATTAAGCTCATCCCTTTTGTCAAGACGAAAAAAAGAAGATTACCTGCAGAAATGCTCCGACTAGACAGCTGAACTATCTGTTTCCTGGAGTTTGAGCCTCCGGACTTTTGCAACTTATTCCGACCGTCATTGGCGATGAGCCAGCTTCGAAAAGCCGCCTCTAAATCGGATAGCAAATCGTCCCATTGGGACAGATTCCCAATGGGACGATTCTTCGCATCAACGTCGACGCATATACAAACCCAGCGATGTTGCGAAACGGCAAATCCGAACAAATCGCGAGGGCTTAAAGCATCAACGAGCAATACCGGCGAGGCCGCAACGTCGAGGCCTCAAACCCGGCGAGGTATAATCCAAAACATCGAACGCAAAATAGGAAGGCAGCCCGAATGAACCTAGGCAGCGAGAGCGAGACCGTCGAGTTCAAGAAGTCGACAGGCGAGCACAAGGAGGCTCTGCAGGCCATGAGCGCCATGCTCAACAAGCACGGCCGCGGCGAGCTCTACTTCGGCGTCAAGGACAACGGCGGGGTCATAGGTCAAGACGTCACCGACGCCACCATCCGCCAAGTCGCGGGCTGGATTTCCGACAAAATTGAACCGTCCATATCCCCCGACCATAGAACACCTCGCCAGCGATAACGGCAAAACGTACATACACGTCGCGTTTTCGGGTATGGACGCACCCTATTCCGCGGACGGGCGGTACTTTACGCGCGTCGGCACGTCGAACAAGCAGATGGCCGCGTCAGAGCTGGCAACGATGATCGTCGAGCGCGACCGCGCACGCAACCCCTGGGACTCGCTGCCGTCCGGCAGAACTATCGACGACGTAGACGAGACGGCCGTGCGCGAGTTCGTCGAGATGGGCAAAACGACGGGCCGCATCGGAGACGGGCCGGCCGACGCAGCGAGCGTGCTCAAGCGACTCGGCATGATAGCCGCGAACGGCACGCTCACCAACGCCGGCGCCGTGATGTTCTGCCGCTCGCCGTTACAATACCCGAGGATGAAGCTAGGCCTGCTCGCCGGGAACGACAAGCTCGACATCTTCGACCTCCAACAGGAGGGCCTGCCGCTCATTCAACTGCTCAAAAAGGCAGAATTCTTCGTCATCTCCAACATCCGCCGCAGGTTCGTCTTCGGCGAGCCGGGAATGCAGAGGCTCGAGATCCCCGAGATACCCAGAGAAGCCGTGCGCGAGGCCATCGCAAACGCGCTGTGTCACCGCGACTACACCACGGGCACCGCCGTCGAGGTCAACGTCTACATGGACTTCGTCGAAGTGGTGAGCCCCGGGCTGTTCCCCGATGGCGACTCGCCGGAAAACCACCTGGAAGGAGGAGACGGCGGCCTCAAGCAGCGCAACCCGGGCATCGCGCAGGCACTCTTCCGCTCGGGCATGATCGAGCAGTACGGCACAGGCATCCCCCGCATCAAACGGTACTGCGACACCGAAGGCGTGAAGTTCAGCTACAAGCAGACCGTCAACACCACCGTTATCCGATTCAACCGTCCGGGTGCGCAGGTCATAGAAGAGCTCCCTTCCGGTGCGGAAAGCACCAAGAAGGCACCAGAGCTCGAAGGGGCATTCGACCTGGCTGAAGCAACTGCCATGAGAATCGCCCAAAAAAACGGTAAGGTGACGAAACGTGAGCTCATGGAAGAAGCCGGCGTAGGGCGAACTAAAGCGACGGGAACCCTGAAGAAGCTGGCCGAAAAGGGATCACTCGTGTGGGTCGGCAGAAACTCAAGGGACCCCTACCAGTACTACCGCCTCCCTGATGTCGACTAGGCGATTCAGCTGACCGCAGCTGACCGCGAACTGACCGCAGCTGACCGTTTTGCACACGAGGTTATCAAACCTCTGTTGGGTCGCCATCGAGCCGCAATCGGCAAAACGTCCTTATTCAACAGGAAGAACAAAATAAGCTGCCAGAAAAATCAAACCCCACAATGAAGAAGTCAGCAGTGGAGCAGAAATACGAGGAGATGGCCCGGCAGATGAGGGCTGACGGCGTCAGCGAGGCAATGATCGCCAGGTTCGTCGCCGAGGAGATGGAGGAAGACGAGTTCCGCCGCGGCAAAGGTGTCACGGAGATCGAGGCATAGCGAGAGTGGAGAAAGACCCCCGAACACATCCGCAAGCTGCTGCTCGCCAACGCGTTCTGCCATAACTGCGGCACGACGGAGTTCGCGCCCGGCTACACGCTGCGCATGCGCCACGACTGCGTGCTCATCGAGGGTCGCTGCGCAAAATGCGGCGCCGAAGTCGCGAGGCTGTGCGACTGATGTTGCTGTTGTGGAACGACTACCTCTCGGCAACATCGCACTCGTTGCCCCATTAGGAGCATCCAATCTCTAAACCAAGCGCCGCGACAAGGTGCGCGACCTGCGCAAATACATGCTGAACAACGCCGGCTCCGTGGTTTTCCCGAAAGAAACGATGGGCACCATGGAGGGAACGAACGCCCACGTCGGCGCGGCGAGGATGAAGGGCCGCGGCATGTCGTGGTCAAGGAAAGGCGCCGAGGCGATGGCCTGATCAGGTGCGCGATCGCAGAGGGGCGGCCGCTCATGGCGCCGAAGTTCCCGGCCTTCTTCACGGAGGGAGGGCAGGGCCGCCGAGAGGTCCCTGGCCAGGAGGCCGTCGGCGGTGCCCGAATCCGCGGGGTCCGGCTGGATGCCGCCGCACCAGGCGTCGACCTGGGCGATGAGGTCGAACGCGTGCTTCCGCGCCAGGTCGTGCTAGAATGCGGCCATCCGCAGCGCCGAACGCGCCACGACCCCCATCGCCGCGGCGAGGTTCCCGGCCGACTTTTCCCGCAAAACTTAACTCGCACTTCGGATGAATTTGCAAATTAACCATGATAGGAATAGGAATAGGCTTTGGCTAAATAGCTTCTTTAGAGTACCTTCTTCGCTGCGAGAGCTTTGTGTCGGTTATACTGATTTATCGTTGACCAATTGAACAAGGGTGTCTTATGCGTGATTTCGATTTCAGCATTAAAAGCCTCGACCTGAAAAACTACCGAAGGTTTAAGTCTCTTCATATTGTCTTTGATGATTACCTGAACGTTATTGTCGGCAATAACGGCGTGGGCAAGACAACGCTTCTTAATGCGTGCGCGGTTGCTGCGAGTTCTCTTCTTGCGAAGGTGGAGAATGCACAAAGCCTTAGCATACGAAGGGCCGACGCACGTTGCATCGCTGTCCAAACGGGATCTGTCACGGTTCGTCAGGGCCAATACCCGGTCGAAATTGAGGCTATGGGGTCATTGAATCTTCATCCGTATTGCTGGTCTCGGGAACTGCTTTCAGGGAAATCTAAAATGACAAGAAAGCAAGCCCAAAGCATTATTGCCGCAGGGTATGAGCTTCAACAACGTGTCTCTGCGGGAGAAGATGTTGTTCTGCCCATTTTGGCATACTATGACGCAAATCGTTTCGCTAGTAGGAATACTGCTATTCCTCTGTCTAATGTATCAGGTTCCTTCCTTGCTTCGCGAACTAAGGCCTATTCTGATGCTTTTGGCGTGCAAATTAACGAGGCGCAGACGCTTACGTGGATGCGGAACATGACACTTTGGGAGTTGCAATCTGGTTCAAAAAGCCCCGAGCTTGCTTGCGTTACGCGCGTATTGTCGAATTGCTTTTCGAGCGCTTCCAAGGCGAATAATGTATCTGCGTACTTTGATCTTCAACTCCAAGATATTGCGGTCAAGTTTAAAAATGAAGCCGGAGACGTAGTGATTGAGACAACGTCCTCAATGAGCGATGGCTATAGGTCAGCTGTGCTTATGTTCGCTGATATTGCTCGAAGAATGGCGCAGCTTAATCCTCAGCTTGGAGAAAACGCTTGCCATGCTCCCGGAATAATCATGATAGATGAAATCGACTTGCACTTGCATCCTAGATGGCAAGCACGCATCTTGGGCGATTTGAGGCTGGCTTTCCCGTCTGTTCAATTTATCGTGACGACGCATGCCCCCATTGTGATTTCTTCGGTTGAAGCGCGCGCCTTGCGTATATTGTCTTCGAATGGGGTGGCTCAGCAAGGCGTAGAGACATATGGTGGCAATATCGCACGAATATTGAAAACGGTTATGGGCGTAGACGAGCGTCCTGAAAAGGTGCAGGAGCATTTCAATAATTTCTACAAAAAGCTGGATGCGGAAAAATATGACGATGCTGAGGCGGAGCTTGATAGTCTAACAAGCTTGATTGGATCTAGTGATACCGAATTAGTTGCTGCGCGGACTGCGCTGTTTTTGGAACGGCCGTGAGACTCGTGATTCACATCGTAAAGGGCAAGGCGCCTAAGGAAATGGTTGAAGAGTTGGCCAGCCTTCGGTCGACGCCAGACGCCTCCGTAGATTGGGGCGAACTAAAAAACCGTGAGCCTATTCGCGAATCGCTATGTCGCGAGCAAGGCAATTTGTGCGCCTATTGCATGAGGAGGATTTCCGCCGGCGCCTCGCATGTTGAACACATCGTCCCGCAAAGCATGTGTAAGCCTGGGCAAGATGTCGACTACAATAACATGCTTGCGGTTTGTGACGGGAATGAGAATGCTGGGAACGAGAAGGGATTGACTTGTGACAGACATCGACGCAATACGCCTCTCACGGTCAATCCCTTAAAGCCTGAAACTTTGGAAAATATCGCATATCGTAGCAACGGCCTGATTTATTCTACGGATGAAAGCATTCACGTCGATTTGGTCGACACATTGAATCTCAATTGTGAAGCGGCCTATCTTCCCGAGAATCGCAAAGCAGTAATGGCGGAGTTCAACAAATGGTTGTCTTGCGCTGCGCAACGAGGAAACGCTGCCGGTGCGTGCAAAAGGCGCCGCAAAAAGATTGAGAAGAGCGAAAACAAGCCAGAGTTTGCCGGTGTGTTGTTGTACCTTCTTGACAAAAGAATTCGCCAAGGTAGATAAAGCATGACTCTCTACTGGGCGACGCCGACAACGAAGATTCTTCTCGAGGCGCATAGCATGGGGCGAATTACGGGGATGCGGACGTTTCTTTGGACCGGCTATGCGGCCAGCCCTAGGCTTCTGCGGTACTGCATCGGGCTCATCCAGCCCAGCTTCTCCTTCGGCCGTTCCTCGTTGTAGTATCTCAGATAGGCGTCGAGCATGCGGCAGAACTCGGGTACCGTCACGCCCGACCACTCCCGATGGTGGAAGAATTCATTTTTGAACCTGCCGAAGAATCCCTCGGCCAGTAATGCATATGTCGGCATTACGCGCCGAGCGCGGCATCAAGCCGTTCGTGATAGGCCGCAACTAGGTGCCGGGCAGCGTAAAACATGCGCTTCCATCTGGCTTTTGGTTGGCGGTCCCGGCACATAGCGTTTTCGCTTAAAGCGATTCCAAGAAGGCCAGCAGTCCCTCGTCGGGCTTGAAAAGCGTTTGCTGCGGAGCCTCCCCGAAGGGGTTCTTTCCTAACGCCTTTTCCAGGTTCTTTTCCTTCATCTCCATATCGGCGACCATGTACCTTTGGGTTGTCTGGACGCTCTCGTGCCCCAGCCACATGGCTATCGTGCTCAGGTCGACGCCCGCCGCGAGCATGGCCATCGCCGTCGAGTGCCGCAAAGTGTGCGGCCCTATCTTCTTGCATTTCAGGGATGGGGCGGCCTTGGAGACCCTTCGGACGACGGCGTCCAGCCGCGAGCGCATGCCTGTACGACGCCACGGAGCGACCTGTGGCCCATGAGCCAGGCCATGAACCACGATTCGACCGCCTGCTGGAACGTCACCTCTTCCGAGCTAGCCACGGCGACCACCTCCCACGCTTGCCCAGAACATGTCTGATGCAGCGTCCAAGAGCGCGTCGGTCGCGGTCAGGTACCAGTACGTGTCGGCGACCTTGGAATGCCCGACGTATGCGCTGAGGATGGGCATCATGGCGTTGACGTCGCGGCCCTCCGCGACCCATCTCTCGATGGTGTGCGTGCAGAACGAGTGCCTGCACTCGTACGGGCGGGGAGGCCTTCGGTCCCAGCCAGCCCCTTCGGGAAGGAGAACCCTCCTCGCGATTTGCCAGGCGTATTCGACCGCCCTCACGTCGAACGGCCTTCCACCGGTCCTTTGGAACAGCTGTGTTTCGTAGCATAGAAACTGCACTGGTCACCAACCCTGCTTTTCACCCGTCATCATGAAAAATTTTCACCGATCACCACGCGTGCCAGTAGTCTTGCCAACGCTTGTGCCAACCTCGGCCCGGCAGAGTGCCGGACACCCAGAGGAAGGCAGGAAGGACTTGCTGAGCATGACGCAGCAGATGCAGATCAAGGACCCGGCCGCGAAGGGCAGCACCCCTACCGAGATCAAGGAGGCCACCGGGTTCTCCTACCCCACCATCAGAAAGTACCTCGCCAAGGAGGACTTCTCACCGAAGCGGCCGGTCAAGAGGACCGAGGAGAGCATCCTCGACCCCTACAAGCCGCTGCTCGCCAAGATGTTCGAGGAGGACAGGCGCATTTACCACAAGCAGCGCCACACGGCCAAGCGCATACACAGGCGCCTCGTCGACGAGCACGGGTTCGAGGGCAGCTACTCGACGGTGCAGCGCTACGCGAAGGAGCTGAAGGCCCAAGCGAGGCTCGAGGCGGCGAAGGGGCCTTTTTTGGGCCTGGAGTGGCCGGCCGGCACCATGCAGGTCGACTCGGGCAGGCCGACTTCGACTACCGCGGGAGCCTCACCCGCATGCACTACCTCGCCGAGTCGTTCCCGCAGTCCAACCACGGCCTCGCCCAGCTGTTCGGCGACGAGAAGGCCGTGTGCGTGTGCCAGGGCCTGAAGGACACCTTCGAGCACATCGGCGGCGTCCCGCCGCTGGTGGTCTTCGGCAACGCCACCGAGGTCGGCCGCCGCGTCTGCGGCGAGGTCAAGGAATCCGACCTGTTCAAGGCGTTTCGCATGCACTACGGCTTCGAGGCCGCCTTTGCCAACCCGGACTCCGGCCATGAGAAGGGCAACGTAGAGGGCAAAGTGGGCTGGATCCGCCGAAACCTCTTTGTGCCGGTGCCCAAGGTGGGTTCGCTCAAGGCCTTCAACGAGGGCATGCTCGCGCAGTGCGACAAGTGATCGGAGGAGGACCACTACCAAAAGCAGCTGAGCTGGGCGCAGCTGTTCGAGGCCGACAAGCTCGCGCTGATGCCGCTGCCGGCGGTGCCGTTCGATGCCGTGGACTGGGTCGCGTGCAAGACCGACGGCTACGGCAAGGTCACGATCGGTCGCACCAAGGACTCGCCCGACCACAAGTACCTGGCCGACCCGTCGATGCCCGAGACCGAGGTGATCGTCGGCGTGCGCGCCTACGAGGTCGAGATCGGCACGCTTGCCGGCGAGCGCCTGCGCACCTGCACCCGCCGCTTCGGCGCCGACTTCACAGACGACGAGAACCCGGTTGCCGTGCTCGACGTGCTGGTGCGCAAGACCCGCGCGTTCCCGATGTCGAGCGTGCACGCGATGCTTGCCGAGCCCGTGCAAAAACACCTCGACGTCATGCAGTCCAAGGACCTGCGCGAGCAGCTCAAGACCATGGCCAGGGTTGCTCGCGAGCATGGCATCGAGACCTGCGCGGCGGCCCTCGAGGACACGCTGGCGGCCACCGGCGCGACCGCGCCGAGCGACGTCGAGGTCACCGCGGCGCGCATCAGCTGCGCGGGCCGCCGAGTCCCAGACGACGGCGCGGGCAAGCTGATCATGTACGATGACCTCATGAGGAGAAAGGTGGCGGGCAATGGCTAGGCTCCCGGTCAAGACGCAGGCGCGCTTCGACAGGCTCAAGGGGATGGAGCGCAGGTCGGGCTCGGTGCTGTTGAGCTCGGTGACGTACGGGAAGGCGGCCCAGGAGGCCACCGACGGCCAGTTCGAGTTCCTGTGCTCGCTGCTGCAAAGCGAGTACGACCTGAGAGTCGCGAACAAGATAGCCAAGCTGAGAAGGCAAGCGGGCTTTCCGTTCGCCAAGGACTTCAGGGACTTCTCGTGGGAGGGCATCGAGTTTCCGGCCGACTTCAGCCGCGAGGAGATGCCCACCTGCGGGTTCGTGGACCGCAAGGAGAACGTCGTTCTCTACGGCGGCTCGGACAACGGCAAGACGCACACGGCCGTCGCGCTGGGGCTGATCGCGTGCGGACAGGGCAAGAGAGTGGCGTTCAAGGAGACCTCCAAGCTGATCTTGGAGCTCAACGCCGCCCACCAGGAGGGCAGGCTCAAGCAGAAGCTCGACGCCCTGGAGAAGTGCGACCTGATCATCCTGGACGAGTGGGGCTACCTGCCGTGCGACCCCGACGGGGCCAAGCTGCTGTTCCGCGTGATATCGCTTTGCTACGAGAAGATCTCGCTGCTGTTCACCACCAACATCGACTTCTCGCGCTGGGGTGCGATATTCAGCGACTCCGACATGGCCCGCGCAATGCTCGACCGCGTCATCCACCACGGAAGACTGGTCACCTACGACCGCGAGAGCCACCGCTTGCTCAACTCGCTCATGCGGGCGGAGCCAGACGCCTAGCAGGGGGGCGGAAACCTTGCGCACGATGCCCCGGGGCTCCGGAAGGGAGCCCCCTGGGGGCCACCCAGGGCACCGTGATGATCTGTGAACAATTTCAATGATGACGAGTGAAACGGTCCGTGATTTTTGTGAAAGAAGTGCTTGACGAAACACAAACAGCGCGTCCGGGCGTCCGCATCCCGCGAGGCGGCTCATGTGCGATTCCACGGCGGCCGCGGCGGTGTCGCTCAGCGGCACTATCCTGCCGCGGTTGAACTTCGACTGCCTGACGAGAACGGCACCGGCGGCTGAGTCGTAATCGCCGAGCGTCAGGCGCGTGCATTTCGAGGGCCTCAGGCCGGCCGAGTACATCAGCCCGAACATCGTCGGCAGCGACCTCGCGCGCAGGCCGTCGGGAGAGTGCAGCGAGGCCAGCTCGGACATCATCGACGCGGCCTCCGCGTCGCTGTATATGTAGGGGTCGGTGCGGCCGTGGCACCCGCCCGGCCCTTTCGGGAGCAGCCTCGACTGCGGGTCGACCGCGCACGCGTAGCGCGAGAACGTGCGCAGCGTCTCGTAGAGCCTCACCCTGTACATGGTCCCGCATTCTCGAATCCGTCTATCCATTCGAGCGCGACTTCCGAGGTCAGGGGCCGTCGAACCCCTTTTCTTCCATGTCTTCGGCGAACCGCATCAAGGTGCGGCCCTCGGTCCTCACCTTGTATCCGAGCGAATGCTTGTAATCGAGGTAGCCGCGAACCAGCTCGGCGATCCTAGTCATGCAGCACCACCGGCCAATCGCCGGCCGCCTCGCGCAGGTGCTCGACGTCATGGCGAAGAACTTCCTCGAAGAAGTCGCCCGGCGCTTGGTGGCGGGCGTTAGCCGCACGCTCACATTGGAGGGAATAGAAATGGGCCTCGACAGCAACGTCTCGCAGTTCAATTATTTCGGGAACCATGGCGGCGCCGTGGCAGCCATGGCAACGGACAACGCATCGGTCACGGCAAACCAGACGAACAGCGCGGCGGCCGAAGAGCTCAAGACGATCCTGGAAGACCTGAAAAAGTCGACAAGCGATCTCGATGCCGATAGGCAGCAAGCCGCCCTGGAAACCATCGAGGCTATGAAGGAGGCCCTGTCCGATGCGCAGCCTAAACCCTCAATCATCAAAACGATCATGAACAGCCTCAAGGGCTTCAACGACTGCTCGTCCTTCGCGACGCATGTCGCAGCCCTAGCCACATTCGTGTCGACGCATTTCCCGGGGACCCTGGGATAGTTTGCGAAAAATGAGGCGGCTTGCATCTAATCTTTGCAAGCCGCCTCACCATCGGAGCTGCCGTAGCCTTCCTAGGTTTATCCGCCCATCCTCTCCACGTCCCCATGCGCCCGCAACCCAAGCAGCCATCGAAAATGATGCAGCCCCCATAGCTGCCACGCATACCCGTCCAGTCCAATATTCGCAAAATCACGCCTATAGGCAGGAGGCGCCGACCCGCCCCCATTCCTTCCTCGCCGAGGGGCCGAGGGCTAGTCGAGCCTTATCGGCCTCTCGGGCCTCTTCCTCCCCGAACAGTACGGGCAGTAGCCCGGCCTGGCCCTCACCCTGTCGCGGACGGCCATCTGGCAGACGTGGCCGCACCCGCCGCGCCACCATGCGGGCTTGCGGCTTACGGCCTGCACGCCGGTGGGCTTCAAGCGCTTGTTCATGCGCGGGTGCCACATGGCCGCTATGCTGGGATGCGTGGTGGCCAGGTCGTTGTAGCCGGCGAGCACCTTGCGCCCCGAGCAGTACGGGCAGCCCGGGTCCGCCTTGCCCTTGCGCGCTCGGTTCGCTATGAGGCCGGACCACTCGTGGCCCTCCTTGCACTTCCACCAGACGCGCTTGTTGGAGTTGGCGATCACATCGGTCGGCTTCAGGTCGCCGTTGCGCTCCTTGTTCCACTCCCTCGCGATCTTGGGATGCGTCGTCCTCAGGTCGTTGTAGCCTTTCAGCACCTTGCGGTCGCCGCAGTAGGGGCAACCACGGTCAGCGCCGCCGGTTCTGTTGTAAGCGGATATCTGCCATGCGTGCCCATGCCCGCATCTCCACCAGACCCTCCTCGCGCTGCCGGAGACGATGCCGTCGGGCCTCAGGTCGCCGTTCGGCCCCCAATCCCACTCAGCCAGAAGCTCGAGGTGTTGGCTCGCGAGGTCGTTGAACACCCGCACTTCCTTTGGAGCTCCTCGCTAAAGTCCTCCCTGCCGCGCACTTGTAGACCGTGTCCCGGCACACCCCTGTCTTCCTCGCTATCTCGGAGACGCTGTCCCCTTGGTGTCACAGCTGGCGCATGCGATCATTCTGATTAGACGTGCTGATCATTTCCTTTCCGGACCTCCTTTAGCGGATACATAGCACCCGTCAAGGTAGCCCATAGACTTGGCCAGCATGTCCCATGCGGGAAGTGTCGACTTTCGGCTGACGTTTATGTCGACTTAGATGTTACGGAATACAGCAGCGCCGGCTCGCCGTCGATAAGACCGGGAGCGACGCCAAGCTCGTGAGGAAGATGGCGAACTTCCAGCTGCTCGTGCTGGACAAATGGCTGCTCGAGAAGCCCGACGAGGGCTTCCGCGCCTTCATGCTCGAGGTGATGGAGAGGCGATTCAAGGAGACCCCCACGATCTTCTGCACGCAGTTCCAGCAAAAGGACTGGCATGCCAGGCTCGACGGCGGCATCCACGCCGACGCCATCATGGACCGCATCGTCCACAACGCCTCGTGGGTAGAGATGGGAGAGGTGAACATGCGGGCTAAGTACGGCAAGGGGGAATAGCGCGACCTTGGGAAGGCAAGCGGCGAATTCGCGCTCATGGTCCTGTTCACAAACGCGCCAGGTCAAGGGGGCTGCTGGGCTTCGACGCTCTGATGGAGGCGATGAGGAGCTAGGAAGGCTTCGGTGCGGAGGTGCACCTTCCGCCACCGGCGGCTGTCGAAACGTCAGGTCAGAGCAGGAATCCGCACGTGCGAAAGTAAGGCAGGATTGTGAGCTAAAGAGTCGGAAAACTTCAGTTTTCGGACGGCTTAGGGGAGCGGAAGACAGGTTCGCAACGACGCCACTGCCCGGAGCCGCGACGACAGCCCTAGCGTCGACGACGCCAAGGCACGCGAACTTCACCAACTCGACGTCTCGCTCGACCTGTGGGGAAAGCGGCCGGAATCCGCCTCGCGGAAACGGGCCATCCATTTGCACAGGCCAAGCTTCGCCACCTTGTTGAGCGAGCACCGTCTTTGACGGCCGCATCGACGGCCAGACAGCACTCTATACGCCTGACACGCTTCAACGGCTCCATACGCTGAATCCACAAGGCAAGTCGCAAGCCAGATGATCGGGAATTACCACAGCAACGCTCAGCCTCGCTCTCGTTATCGCAACATAGAGCTTCGCCCTCGTCGCCTGCTCAAGGTTTGCATCATGATTTAACAACCAGTCGCGCATTTTGGAAGTCGGGAACAACAAAACCCGGTCGAAAGTTCTGCCCTTCACGGCGCCCATGTTCTGAGCTCGAACGTCCGAAGGGACTTTTGTCCGCTTGTCATGAACAAGGCAAGCCGCACCGTAACGCTCGTTGTACGCCGCGGCATCAGACTCTCTGACAAGGAAAACACCGGCATGGTCCTCGTCGGAAAATGTGTCAGTCGACGATACGGTCGCAGGAAAGTCCGGGTATAGTGCATCAGCCAAATCCGTAATCTCTTGAGAACAACGGTGGCACGTTCGGAGAGTTTCGGAGTCAATAGAACAATCGAGGTGCCTATCCAACAGGAACCGCCCAAATCCCTTCACTCGATACTGCTTGTTTTTCGTCACGTTGGAGGTGCGATATGTTGCCTGTCGCAAATCGCCGGCGAGACGTACATCCTTAACCTTGCCGATTATGGCGGCAATGAATTCAAGGTCGTAGCCTGACATGTCCTGCACCTCATCTATGCAGACCATTGAGTAGAGCCGCGAAATCCTGTCAAAAACAAGCCCTTCGATCTTCTCATCAATATAGAGAGCTAACTCGGCAACTTTGTCGCTATAAACACGAAGGCTCCCGTCAGACTGACGGAGAGCGTAATGCCGTAAATCGCCCTTTCGGCTTCTTAGAGCGGAAGCTCCGTTAACGAGCTTGATACCGCAAATCTCTTCATCGCCAAGCCCTACTGAACCCTGATAGGGCTTCACACCTTCCCGCAAAAGGAACGTGTACCAAGGCACGATGTCAACGTTTCCGGGAGCATGCCCATACTCACGCAAAAAGACGCGCCTAATCTCGTCAGCGTTCTCATCTGTGAAGGTAGTGAATAGCACGCGCTTATCTGTGCACGCCGCCGCCAACCTCGTCAAATGCGTTGTCTTGCCCGACCCAGCGGCAGCGTCATAGAACACGCCAGCCATGCTACCCACGCCCTATGGCCGCATCGATAAACTCTATGGCGCGCACGATATATTCGGGCCAGACAATGTCCTCATCAGCCGTAAAGAACTTGTACGCGCACTCGGTCTTACTTGCCCTCATGTGTCTCAGGGCGGTGTCGCGGTCCTTGAAAGCTTTATCTAAGACAGCCCCAGTCTTTTGGAGGCCGTTGGCCTCCAAAAGCTCAGGTTCGAGCGTGTTGTACGAGTAATCCTCGATGGACCCTCGTTCCAAGCATCTGCCAGGGAAGCTGACGGCGATACGGGCGCCGATGGGTGCTTGCCCGTCGCAAAGCAACCAGTAGCGACCGTACTGCGAACGCCTTTTATCTACATCACCATCATTATCCGTCAGCGCAACAACCGGCTGCGAGACAGCCTCGGCCATCTGCAAGAACCTTTGCGCCGAGTTGGCGACCGAGACAACTTCGATCCCCTCCTGTATGGGCAAACGTCCTTTGTGCGAGTCCATGTATGCCCGCTGCACTATAAGCTCATCCGAATCGCCCTCCACAAGAATGGCCGCCTTACAAAGAAGGAAGCGTAGGGTCGAGTAGCCGGGCAGCTTCTCGAAGAAGCGAAATGTAGCGGAATCGCAGGCGTCACTTAGCCTTGCGGCGTTGCCGTCAGGACCCACGATAAGCAGGTTACCGAGGTAGAGCTTGTTGGCAACAAAACTGCTGTGCGTGCTCACAAGTACCTGCTGGCCGCCCAGACGCTCGCAAACCCCCTCAAGAAGCGCATTGAGGTTTGCATGGGAGAGATGGGCCTCCGGCTCCTCAAGCAAGATTACACCAGAGCCGCAATCACCGCTTTTCGCAAGCGCAAGCTCGACTTCGGCCATATTTTGGGAACCGGCGCCGGCATGCATGAAGGCAATTGAGTCTAGCGCAGCCACCACACCAGACTCCCAGGCCTGTTTGTTGCCCATATCGCTTCTAAAGCTGACCTTCTTTCCCGTCAGACTCGAAACTTTATCGGAAAGCAGGGAGTTGGCATTGGCGACAGCGTCGCAGCCGTCAAATTGTACCCGCGTCTGCCGATATGCCTGCAAAACGGCGATTTGGTCGTCGCGGTCCAATACATCCTTTGCAAGGTGCGAGATATAAGACTGCTGACTCCCGCTCCTCGCATTGCCCGAGGAGTCAATCAAACAAGACCGAAAGCCCAGCGTCGAAGCCACGAGCCTGTGGCGCGATAAAGTATAGCGCTTAGCGTGATAGTACTCGATAGGCAGAGCGTTGCCTTCAAGCCCTTTGACGTATTCATCGAACTCGGGGCCGAACTCGTCACGATCAAGTTCAATAAGGATGCCAACACCTGATGCGGGCGCCTTACCCACATTATTGTCGCCTTCGTACTTTGCGAGCTCGTGCGCATCAGCGCCGTCAAACGTCGCCTCGATCCGTATACACGGCGGCTCCACCACATGGCCGCTCCTGAGCATGTCGAAATAACGCCCGACGGCGTCGATGCTGAAAAGATCCTGCGTAAGCGCCTGGTTGAGGGACCGCCCGCGAAAAGTGCCCGTCAAAACGAGATGGAGTGCCTCCAGTATTGTGCTCTTGCCGAAATCGTTATTGCCGACAAGTACGTTCATGCCCTGCTTCAACGAGATGCGCACTGGTTCAGAGAACTTCTTGAATCCCTCGATATAAAGCTCTTTGACATATAGCCCTTGCTCCACTCGGCACCTCCCTGCCAACGAGAATTATTTACGTATGTTGGAACCCCTTACTTGCCCACTGCAGGTGATTTAAAGGCTTATGTGGCTGATTTTTGCCTGACGGCCGCCCTCAGCGTCAACCCAACTCACTTCGACGTCAAAAACAGGGTTCAAACCCAGATATGTAATGAGCACCTCGTCGAAGCTCTTCTGGTATTCGAGCTCTGGAAAGGGTACATGGTCCCTCATCACAAGCCCTGCCCTGTCCTTGTCCAGGACCTTGAAGTCCACCTCTCTAGCGGGCTCCTTGCCAACATTGCAAATCCTTAGGCGCCGTCCCTTGCCGACGCTGATTGCGCGAGCCTCTACACAGGCCTTGCGTCCCTCCTCGGCATCAGCAAGCTCATAAGCCTTCAGCTTGGCATCAAGTTCGGCAACCTTGGCCTGCAATGACTCCGCCTTGTTGGATTTGCGAATAGAGACAATCGAAGTCACAAGCGCGGCCAAAGCGATGACATCACCAATGGCCGTTGCTGCATCAATGCTTGCAAGATCCATTAGCGAAAAGCCTTCTTGAAAACCGTATCAAGCTCTTTTTGAACAGCGGCCACGACTTCTTCAGAAATCTCGTCAACGGCAGCGCTGATAGACTCGGAATTATCCTCTATGAGCGCTCCTTTCGTGGTTTTCAGGCTACAGTGGGCGCATTTGAGCTCGGTTTCATCCGGCGCATTTGACAAATCACCAGCGACGTCGTCATATTCGAACTCGTCGTTGCCGCATGCGCGACAAACCATCCTTACCTCACGCGAGAGGTTGTCAAGATTCATGCCTGTCCTCCTGAAACGCCCAAGTGCCGGGCTACGCCACGCTAGCGCACGTATGCACTAACAAAACTCTCACAACTACCTGTACGCGCACCCCTGATTCTCGTGGAACAAAATGCGGCAGGTATGTCTTTTGAGGCTACGCTGCTCACAGCCATGATAGCATCATCGCCGACAGTCGCACGCTTGAACTGTTTTCCGTCGGCGTTACTTTGATGGAGGTCGCGCTCTACCAGCCGGTTGCGACCATGCCGGAATCGATACCCGCAGCATAGCGCACTTGAGCCGACGTGCAAGCCACCGACGAGACATGCTCGGCCCCACGTCCCTTGCCGGCACTCAGCAGAACCTTCGTGTCGACCATCAACACGAAGTTCCTCATCTTCCTGGCCTCGGCGCGACGGACAGCTCGCGTGTCAGCCTGTGAAGCTCGCGGTGCGATGCCATACGCTGCGTTCGACGGCTGGTACACCGACCCCAGCTACGGCCTATCCCGCACGCCTCCTCGTGCGGGATAGGCAAGGTCGAGGAGGTGGCCAGAAGTGCACAGGCGCTTCTGCGGCATCGTCACGGCGGTGAGATTCGACATAGGCAACGGGCGCGTGGAGGCCATCAACAACAAGGTGAAAGTCACCGTGAGAATGGGCTACGGCTTCAAGAACGTGGACAACCTCGTGGCGCTGCTCATGCTCAGGTGCGGCGGCTGCAAGCCGGCGCTGCCGGAAAGACCGGCAAAGGAGAGGAAGTGCTCGAAAAGGAGGGGCAAGAGGACGATGAGGGAGGGTAGCGGTAGCTTCTTAGGCTAAGTCCCTGTCACACAAACTACCAAAGCCCCATCAAAAAGACACGCTGACAGCATTGACAAGCGTACAGTCTAGCGACACATCATGTTAGGGATAAGAAAGGTGCTCAGACGAGCGTCTGCAACACATTGAGCACATAGGGCAAGGCCGCCAATGCCACATCAACGCCCTTGTCGGTCAACCAGCCTAGGACCTTTCCGAGCTTCCCCTCCGCATCTTGCTTAGACTTGCCCTTGGACATATCCAAATCAAGCAACAGCAGCTCTAACTCTTTCTTCAGCTCGTCATCCAAAACGTTACACGGAATGGCTTGGACCTGCTCGGCAACCTGCGTTATCGTCAAAACGTTCTCGACGCTGTTGTGATTGACGGCGTTGGATTGAATATTCACGGTGCGCGATGCGGACTTTGCGAAACCGGAAGCCACCTTCGCCCTGTAATGCTTCAAGTGATCCCTGATATAGAGCAGGTCATCCCTGAAGGTCGAAGTCTCCGATTCGAAACCATAGCCCCTCAAGCCTACCGAGATATTCTTAATTTCACCCCCGTAAACTTGAACCATCCTATCAACGAATGGCTGTACTTCTTCCTCTTGCCCAGAGAGCAAGAGGTGCTCGCACTCGTCGAGATCCTCATCAACAGCTGAGAGGGCTAAGCGAGCCGGATTCGCTTCCAAATCCCTACGCTGAGATTCCTTTAAGCAGACAAGCTTTCCCCTTAGCTTCTCCAAATCGCCCTTATCATCAAAAATTGGCTCCGACGAAAGGGACATAGCCCTCGCCTTGTACCTGTCCAACCCAATCTTTATATTCGAGTCAGAATTCGCAAACACCGATACGGTTTCTTCAACCAGCTTGCCCATCATCAATCTGTTACCAGCTGCCAATGTCGCATCAATCCTAACGATATACTCATCCACAACAGGCACAATCGCCCTCCTACTCGTTAGCCATAGCTTATTTAGCCAATACGTCAGCAATTCGCTCACTAGCATGCCCGTCGCCATAGGTCGAAGTCAATCGATAGAGGCTGGGACTTCCAGGAAACTACCTTAGGCATCAGCTCAATCTTCGCAATCGGTCACATAATATCAGATGAAATGAGGCCTTCTCGACATTGCGGAACCCGATATAGCATGAGCCACACGGCCTCACGCTCCAAAACTCATCAAGAGCGAACGCGCCTCCGTCCCCCATTCACCTGGCTCAGCGACCCCTAACGCAGTCTTTCAGCTTCTCGCTGATGACCTCCATAGAGGCATCGTAGGCATCGGATAGCTTCCTCATCGAATCGAACAGCTGAGTACGGGTCCTTGAGCCAGAAGTGACGCTATGAGCCTTCTGGCGAAATGGCGAGAGGGCTTTTACCAGCTCGACGTCGCCGATCCTACACGAAAGCAACAGGATATCCTCCAGCGACTAGCGCTGCATTTCCGAGTCCGCAGGATTAACAATCCAATCCGCCCATTCCTTCCCTTCAGTAGCAAGCTTATCCATCTAGAGGCAGCATTTCCCCGTGGCCCTCATACCGCGCTGGACGGCTTCTTGCAGCCCCACCAGATTGTCGCGCTCGAAGCGCCACCACTCATCCTCGCGAGAAGCATCGAGCCTCTTGTTCTCGAGCTTATTCTGGTGCCTTGCCGTCATATAAGTCGCAAATAGCGTCACGGCCCCGCCGATAAGCGTGCCGAGAAGCGACGGGAGCGCTGGAATCAAGACGTCCAGAACGGCACTTAGGCTGCAAGAGCCCAACGCAGAATCCTTTCTTCGAGAGCCTACATATTCGCAAGCATATCGTTAATGGCGCTTCCGAACTCGGCATCTTTCTCGGCGCGCTCGAGCTCGGCGCGGCGCCTTGCCAGTTCTTCCTCATACTCGCGTTGCCTTTCGCGCCTCACCATGCGCGCATACTCGCCGTTAGCCCAATCGACTACCTGACCGACGTATTCGACCGCTTCCTTGGCCCTGACCTTGTCGTAGCCCACCATCGGCACCGTGAGGGTTGAGCCGGAGCAACCGAACCGCTTGGGATCAAGATAGAACCCATCGGTGCAAAAGGACGTCTGCCCGTAACTCCTGAAAACGTCCAGCCAGCGGCCTTGAAGCCTGTCGCTCATCTCGAACAGGATGGCACCGTTTTCCCATCGCTTGCCGACGACGCGAATCATAGGCACTTCATCGGATGCAACATTCTCCAGAGCACGGCGCGCAGCGGCTTCAGCGGCGGCTTTGCTGGACAAGGCTTCGACATCCAAGAGAACGGCCTCGATGCTCGGGTAGCGGTCGTCGGGGTTCTGCGCGATCATGCGTTCTACGACACGGTCCAGGAAGGCATACTCCCCGTCGACATCCGAGATTCGCCTGTAGTTCGCGCCCTGCGGGACGACAGCAGTGAAGAGCTCGTTCAGGATCAAACCGAAAGCATAGATGTCGGTCCGCTGATCGCACGAGCCGCCTTTCACGCGCTGCTCAGGAGCGGCGTATTGAAAGTTCGCCAACCGGTCAGACGCGACAGTCTCGACGGTCGCGCCAGGATAGCCCTCCTCAATATGTGCGATGCCGAGGTCGGAGAGCAGCAAGCGATTGGACGAGGCGTCGTAAAGGAGATTTTGGGGCTTGATATCCCTGTGAAAGTTCCCATCACGGTAGAAGGGCCTAAGCTCGTCCATGAGAGCCAGGACCATCTCGGCCAGCGCACCTGCAGAAAATCCCTCAGCCCGCTTCATCAGGCCATCGAGGCTGCCGTCCATCAAAGGCATGACGTAGAAGGGCCGCTTCTCGTTGCCAGAACCGATGCTGCCAAGGTCAACCGCCTTCACGACGGCAGAGCACTTGCCTTCCAGCTCGTAGCGCGCTTCCTGGAGAAAGCGCTTCAGCTTGGAGGGATTGCGGGCCGCTTCCGCGTTCAGCAGCTTGAGCGCGTAACGTTCGCCATCCGAGGCGGCAACCTCGTACACGTTGCCCGCGCCGCCATTCCCGATTCCCTTTACCCGAGTATAAGTTTCTTCGAACGTCTCAAACACCTTATTATTACGGGACGCAACAATTGCCGCACCATTCTCTTCCTGGAAATAGGCAGCGGCCTTGTACGTTGGAATCATGATGGCGTTACCTGAAAGATCATAGCTCAGATTTTTAAGGTAGCCCATTCGCTCAAGCTCGTCGAAAACCAGCTTATCTGCATTCTCCACGGAAACAAACTGATTATCATCCTTATAGCGCTCGACGATTGTCGAAAGCGCCCCTGCGAGCGTGTTGTCTAGTTTCAAGTTAGCCATAGACACCTTACTTAAAGACGATAAAAATAGCTGATAGCCATCAGAGGGAGCACGAGAACAACTACGGTACAGAGCGACGGTGCTCACATCTCAGCATATTGCCTTATCTCCTCCGTCGTTAACGGCGGTTTTCTCGCATAACTCAACAGCCCTCGTCGCGCGATAGTATTTGGGAACGATGAGGCCGACCCTTGCGTCGAACGCGTCGGCATAGGCTGGGCGACCGCCCAGCCTATGCCAGCCACGGCTACCCCTGCTTCCTCCAAACCATACGGTCAACAATGCCCGTATAGCTCTGGATGATCTTCACGACCTTGGTACTCACGGTCTCGTCGGCGTAGTCGGGCACGGGCGCCTCGGGGTAGCTGCCCCCGTCATCCAAGGCCACGGCGGTGCGGACCGCCTGCAGAAGGCCGCGCTCGGAGATGCCCGCCAGCGTGAAGCACGCCTTGTCGAGCGCCTCGGGACGCTCGGTCGAGGTGCGGATGCACACCGCCGGAAAAGGCTTGCCGATGCTCGCAAAGAAGCTCGACTCCTCGGGCAGAGTGCCGGAATCGCTGACCACCGCGAAGGCGTTCATCTGCAGGCAATTGTAGTCATGGAAACCCATGGGCTCGTGCATGCGGACCCTCGGGTCCAGCTTGAAGCCCGTGGCTTCCAAGCGCTTGCGAGAGCGCGGGTGGCAGCTGTACAGGATGGGCATGTCGTACTTCTCGGCCAGCGCGTTGATGGCAGTGAACAGGCTCGTGAAGTTCGCCTCGGTGTCGATGTTCTCCTCGCGGTGCGCCGAGAGCAGCATGTAGCGCTTGGGCTCCAGCCCAAGCTCGCCAAGGACGTTGGACGCCTCGATCTTCTCGAGATTGGCGCGCAGCACCTCCGCCATGGGGCTGCCCGTCACGTAGGTGCGCTCGGGGGCGCAGCCCGTGTCATTCAGGTAGCGGCGAGCATGCTCGGAGTAGGCCAGGTTCACGTCGGAGATCACGTCGACGATGCGGCGGTTGGTCTCCTCAGGCAGGCACTCGTCCTTGCAGCGGTTGCCCGCCTCCATGTGGAAGATGGGGACATGCAGGCGCTTGGCCGCGATGGCGGAGAGACAACTGTTGGTGTCGCCCAGGATGAGCAGAGCGTCAGGCTTCACCTGCGCCATGAGCTTGTAGCTCGCGGCGATGATATTGCCCACCGTCTCGCCCAGGTCGGCCCCCACGGCGTCGAGGTACACATCGGGGTCGTCCAACTCCAGGTCGCGGAAGAAGATGCCGTTCAGGGTGTAGTCGTAGTTCTGCCCAGTGTGCGCCAGCAGGCAGTCGAAGTGCCGCCGGCACTTCTTGATGACCTCCGAGAGACGGATGACCTCGGGGCGCGTGCCAACGATAATCAGCAGCTTCAGGCTGCCGTCATTCTTGAAAGCGACTTGCGTTTCACTCATAACTATCTCCTTAACTATTTTCATCTATTGAATTCGATTCAGGAACAAACCAAACGAGAGAAAAAGCTACTGTTTCGAGAATTTGTCACTTGCCTTTGCCAATCAGAGACTTCACGAGCCCAATCTCTGAGCCGTTAAAGTAGACGGAAAATAAAGCAACAACATATACGACAAGAAAGACCATGGCGCATAGCAGCAGCCCGAGCCATCCCTCGATAGGAATGCCATTTGAAACATTAGCCGTCACAACAATCGCAATTCCTGCCGCAACGAGCCAAAAGGGATAAGCAGATTTTAAAAAACTAAACAGCCTGAAACCAAGGTACTTCTTGTAAAGAACACATTGCCCAGCCGTACGCACAAAATAAGACAAGCATATTGCAGCGCAGGCCCCAGCTGCTCCGAACCTGCTCGCGAGCAAAAACCCTAAAACGATATTCATTATCGCCATCGCGATGTAGATCACACCCCGCTGCTTAACATAGCCCGCAGCAACGATTGCGGTGTTCTCCACAAGTAATGGCAAATCGAATACGCTCGGTATTATTATGAATAGCGTGCAGATGACTAGCATCCCGTATTCTGGCCCGACCCAGCACGCGACAAAACGCGAACCGATTGCGAGAAATCCCCCGACAATACCGCCGATTATCGCAAGCTGGATTCGCCCTATTCGCAAATTGAGACGATGAAGCTCATTGACGTCCTTTGCGTTCAAAATACGCGATACTTTAGGCATGAACAGCCCGTTAAGTGCGCTAGCCACTGTATACACATAGCTCTCCAGCGAGGACGCAAGACCGAAGAGCGTGATTTCCCATGCATTCGAGACAATAGCAAGCACGGATGGCATAATCGTGAATATAAAACGCTGGCAAATTTGAACGACCATCGACCAGAACGAAAAGCCCAAAACCTCCCTGTAGGATATTTGGACATCGGGGCGCACCGAATATCTAGCGCTGGTACCGCGAGAGACCACGAGGTATTTCAAAAGCGAGCATACGAGCCCCGTCCCTGCATTTATCAATACAATCGCAAAGACGCCTTCATTAAGCAGCAAGGCAACGACTATCAGCGCGACAGCCGCAACTTTTTGGACCAAGTTAATACCGTTTAATGCGACGAACTTTTCATTAGCCGTCAAAATTCCGTTGAAGGAAATTAGCGGCAACGACACGACACTGTAGCAGGCGACAACAAAAAACAACCCTTTGAAGATGCCAAGTTGGTCATCTCCTAAATTTGCGTAAATTACATCAATATTGAAGTAAACAAGGGCGAGCAGAGCAAACACCACTGTCGCGATGGCGATATACAGCTTTAAAACCACCCCGAGAAACGCGTTCGCCCTTCGCTCATCGCCCTTCGCATAGTAGGCAGACAGAAAGCGGGACACAGCATCGCCCAAGCCAAAATCCAGAAGAAAGAGATTTACCGCAGACATAGCGAGGGTATACAGGCCATAGTCATCTGATCCGATACATGAAATCATCCAGGGTGTGTACAAAAGACCGCTTAATGCATTGAAGGCAACACCCGCATAGGAAAGTAGAGCGCCTTTTTTCAAATCATTCATATGTTACAACTCAAATACACAGGTTGGCGTTGGGATTTATCTCAATACTAAGACAATTTGCGAATCAGCTTCGCAGGGACACCACCAACAAGGCTATCCTCTTCAATGTCTCTGACGACACATGCGCACGCAGCAACCATACACCCCTCGCCAACCACAACATTGGTTACAAAGGTACTTCGAGCGCCAATCCAGGTACCGCTACCAATCTTTTGATTGTAAATCTCACCCTCACCAGCGCGCCTACCATGCGTCCCCATAACATGACCACCAGTGTTGAAATGCACATCGGGCGCGATGTCGCAATTGTCACCAATGTATACCTTGCCGTTCCCGTTAACAGAGAAATTGCGTCCAATCCAACAATTCTTGCCAATGATAGCAGTTCCGCTCAAATACACGGGTCCAACCACTTTTGTCCCAGATCCAATCGAATGACCAAGCGAGTTCAGGAGCTTTCGTTTTAGTTCAAAAGCATCCGTCCCAGCAAGGGGGCCGTTTACTAGATGGATGAATAGCATTCTCTTAACTGCCCTGATAATCCTTCGAACTATCATCGTCTTTTTAATCCTGCCTCTTCATAGAATCGAAAACTGCCGCCTCGGCCTCTTCGTTACTGATGTCGTAAGCCTTGCTGCATGGACCAGCTGTAAAGGGATTTGCTCGTTTCCCGACTATTGAGTCAGACAGCTCCAAGAGCCTACTTGCCGCAGAATGCGCCCCCCATTCGCCGTGCACGGTTTCCCTTGCAGCCCTGCCTAGTCGAATCCTTAAATCGCCATCGATTGCAAGCAGCCTAACTTGTCTCTGAAGACTCTCTATGCAACCGCACGGATATATCAATCCGTTAACCCCGTGCCTTATCAGGAAGTTCGTGGAACCGCATGCATGACTCGCCACCACAGCTGTGCCACATCCCATAGCCTCGTTAAGAACCGCACCCCAGCCCTCCCTATAGTCGCTAGTGAAAAGAAATACATCCGATTCTGCCATGGCGCTCTTCACCTCGTCAGGGCCTTTGGAACCCAGCATCTCAACCCGACCGCTTAGACCAGCGGCTTTTACAGCCTCCTGAACACCTGCGAACTCAACGCCGTTCCCTATAATCCGAAGATTGAAAGGAATGCTTTCGGCATACAGCGACCTGGCAAGTTCAACCGCATCATACGGCCGTTTCCAATCCAATAAACGCCCCGCCCATAATATACTCAGTTCGGAGGAACCGCCTTTGCGCAAAGGTCCGCAAGCATTCTTTTCCATAACGGGGGGAAGCTCAGGAAAATAGCCCCATTTATATTTCTTACCCGGAAACGCGCCAATTTTAGAAAAATCCGAAGCGGCATAGCTGCTTGCGCATAACAAATGCAGGTTTTTCCTGCTGAAGCGGGAAAACAGCCATTTGTATTTCAGCAACCTGAGAGGGTTCCGCAAAACCCTATCGCCGTCTTTGAGCAAGCGTTCCGCATAAACGAAAGTCAACCTATCTGACCATACTCGACGAATCACCGAGCGCAATGCCGGCGCACCAGCATTGATTACAATGTCGGCATCGTATATCGCTCTGGCCGTCTCCTCGTCCTCGCCGTCATATGCCTTGATTACAAAAGGGTACATATCGTTGTAATTGGCATAACCCATCCTCAGCCTCTCTTCGGGGATTGGCTGTGTTGCGACGAATCTGAATGACCCATCGAGTAAATCTAAGAATTCCTCGCACAGGGGAAGCTGATGGTGGTTCAAAAAATTCGATATGAGAACTAGCTTAATTTGCTCGCACGTTGTCCGCATAGCTCTTCTCCCTTACAGGCCTCTTTATCATATTGAAGGCGCCTTTGCCTTATTTCGGCACGGCGAACAATGGCTACGCGGATATGCTTGCACGGCAATCCGCGCTAAAGCAGCTTCGTAATCACCGCAGCAAAAACTGCATGGGGCCTCGATCGTCTCACTGCAGCCGCCCGTGTCGTAGGTTACCACGGGCGTTCCGCAGGCCTCTGCCTCTAGATTTACCGTAGGAAAGTTGTCCTCCACAGTCGGGTTGAAAAAGATATCCGCCGCACTATAAATTGCAGCAAGCTGCACTGCGGAATCTGTTCTAGGTGCCAAAATCACTCGCCCCCCCCCGGCGAGTTTTACGATTGTTGCCTTCAACGTCGACAAGTCGGCGGGCACAACCGTGGCAGCATCCGAATCGGAAATCTCGGCACATGCAGAACCTGCGGTCACTATGACGGGGGTCCCGCAGGCTTGCGCTTCGGCAACTGTCATGCCGAACGTTTCCTCCACACCAGGGTGCACAAATACGTCGGCAGCGCTGTACGCCTCCGCCAGCTGTTCTTTGCTCTCGGTTTTGGGCAGCGCGACCAATATGTTGGCAAGTTTACCAATTTGCTTCTCGGAAAGCCCTACCAGCACGATGACGAACCTGCCGCTATCTAACTCACTTGCGAGTCGGACAAAGTCACCGAGACCTTTTCGATCGCTCCAAGGACTTGCTACGCCAAGCACCATGAATCGATTACCAATACCATATTGAACACGGAAATCGCTCGGAGTGGGTTTGAACACGGATGCATCTACTGTGTTGTGGCGTACTTCCACGGGATACTTGGCTAGAAAGCTCTCACCTACTAATTCGGCAAGCCATTTTGAGGGGGTTATAAGCCTCATACGCTCGGCTGGCACAAGAGTAAAGTACTTCTCCTTCTGCTCGAAATTCCACGAACAAGTGAACGGCGAGTACGTCTTGGGATATGCATGCAGCTGGGGACACTTCTTCGAGTGCGCGCAATGGGTCCTCCATTGCGCGCACTTCACATATGTGAAGTGCGCGCAATGGCCCGTAAACGCCCAGCAGTCGTGCAGGGTCCACTCGACCTTGCAATCGTGCTCTGCAAGCCAGCCAAATAACATCGGAATATTCACATAGTACCCATGGATATTGTGCAGATGGACCACGTCTGGCCCTATTTCATCAAGGCGTCTCAGTAGCTTCCGTGTCGCAAAGGACGAGTAGAACCCATGCTTGCCCGTAAGTCTGTCCAACAAAGCATGGGTCTTGCAGCCAGCCTCATTGGCAAACTTCCATTCCCCTTTGTCCTTGGGGCTACGTCCCCTTCCCCAGAAAGCATAGGAAGTGTCCCCATTCGCCAGCCTGTCCTTGTGCTCATTCAGCATGATGTCACCAGTCGAACCGTTTGGGACGCAGTTAATCTGCACATATACCGCCAAATCCTTATACCTCCTCGTAGTAAGTGTCAGGATTCTCGGGATCGAAAGGCTCATTGGCCCACATCACGGTGACAAGATCATCAGCTTTGCTGAGGTTAGTGATCGAGTGCGTGTATCCGGGAATCATCTCTACCACACGCATGTCCTCGCCGCGCACCACGAACTCAGCCACCGGGTAGGGATTCCCATCGCTATCCAAGCCAACCCTACGCAACTTGATACTCGCGGTGCCTGATACTACAAGAAATTTTTCCCACTTGCTCATGTGCCAATGGTTGCCCTTGGTTATACCGGGTTTGCTCACGTTAACGGACACCTGCCCGCGCTCCGGTGTGCGCAGGAACTCGGTAAAGCTACCACGCGCGTCTGCATTGGAACGAAGCTCATAAGCGAAACGCTCGGATTCATAGTAGCTCAAGAAGGTCGAGTAGAGTTTCTTGGAGAAGCCGTCCTCGAGCAAGTCGGGTACCACCAGCGTTTCGCGGGCATCGCGAAAACCCTCAAGCATGGCAACAATCTCACCCAGCGTTGCTTTCTGCGCACCAGGCGCATAGCAATACCTTCCCGCTGCGTCAGGTACGCACTCGAGCCCCTCGTAGCAGCATCGACGCGTTTCGCCCAGGAGAGCATCAAGCATGGTCGCAACGAGGTCGTCTATATAGAGCAGCTCAAGCTCCACACTCGGATCGCTGACTTTAAACTCGCGGTTATTGGCGATGGCATCGCAGAACGTTGCCACAGCGGAGTTGTAGTTGGGGCGGCACCACTTGCCATACAGGTTCGGAAAGCGATAGACGTAAGCCTTCGCACCAGTTCTTGCGGCGTAATCGAACAGCAACTCCTCACCCGCCAGCTTACTTTCGCCGTACGGGCTACCCGCATAGCGGCCCTGAAGGGTCGCCTGCACGCTGCTGGACAACATCACTGGGCATGTGTTCTTGTGGTGCTCGAGCAGACTAAGGAGAACCTCGCCAAAGCCTCGGTTGCCCTCCATAAACTCTTTCGCGTCCTTGGGTCGATTGATACCTGCCAGGTTGAATACAAAATCCGCCGTTGAGCAGTAGAAGCTCAGCTCCTCCTGCGTGCCATCGCGGTCGTATTCATAAATCGTGAGCGGCAGCAGAGATTGGTACTTCTTCCTGCGGTCCTTACCATCCCGAATGTTTTTCAAGGCCTCACATAGGTTCCTGCCAACAAACCCTTTAGAGCCGGTAATAAGCACCCGCATCTTACTGCACCGCCTCGTGCTCGCGGCCCTCAAGGGCCAGCTGCACGTACTCGGCAGTCTTGACTTTCTCCACGGTACCCGCCACGTCCAAACGAGTAGTGTTATGCGAAGTATAGCTCTCGTCTGCTTGGGTCTTCACATCACCCTGGACGGTGAAGCTATCATAGTTCAGGTCGCGTGAGTCGCAAGAAACACGGAAGTAATTGCCCATGTCCTCGGCTCTCAGACGCTCCTCGCGCGTCATGAGCGTCTCGTAGAGTTTCTCGCCGTGGCGTGTGCCGATTACCTGCGTTCCTACATGACCGAACACCTCCTGCACCGCTTCAGCTAGGTCGCCAATGGTGCTAGCCGGCGCCTTTTGAATGAACAAGTCACCCGGGTTGGCATGCTCAAAAGCGAACTGCACCAAATCCACTGCCTCATCCAGGTTCATGAGAAAACGGGTCATATTGGAATCCGTAACCGTAAGCGGCTCACCCTTTCGAATACGATCAATAAAGAGAGGAATCACGCTTCCACGAGAGCACATGACATTTCCATAGCGGGTGCAGCAGATAGTAGTACGACCGGCACCATTACGGGCGTTGGCATAGATGATGGACTCCATCATGGCCTTCGACTTGCCCATAGCGTTAATGGGGTAAGCTGCCTTGTCGGTGGACAGACATACCACACGCTCCACCCCCTCGTCAATTGCGGCATGAAGGACGTTATCAGTACCAATAACGTTTGTACGCACGGCTTCCATAGGGAAAAACTCGCATGAAGGCACTTGTTTGAGCGCGGCTGCATGGAAGATGTAATCAACGCCGTGCATCGCATCGCGCACCGACCGAGCATTGCGCACATCGCCAATGAAGAAACGCACTTTGGATGCTAGCTCAGGACTTCTCTCCTGCAGCCAGTGTCGCATGTCGTCCTGCTTTTTCTCGTCACGGCTGAAAATACGAATCTCAGCAAGATCGGTATGTACGAAATGCTTCAACACGGTCGAGCCGAAACTGCCCGTGCCACCGGTGATGAGTAGAGTCTTATCTTTGTAACTAGTCGTCATTATTCTCCAATCGTGTATTCGCTTTTGTCAATCGATTCGATTCCCGATCAAACAGCCCGCAAAAATAAGCAAATGCCATAAACAGCAACGGACTTCCCTGCATTATCGGCTCAACAAAGAACTGGGTCATCAAGATGATGAGAAAAGACAGAATGATGCTTTGCTCGAATACATCCGAACGAGATGCCACTTGAATCGTTTTCGCGATGCTTTGCACAGTAATCAAAACGAGAAGTACCAAAGGCAACAGCCCCGCCTCGTCAAACGTATCGAGCCAGAGGTTGTGCGCATACCCGTATCCCGACGTGGTGCCAATCACGTTTCCGCCGAGAATTCCCTCCGAAAAATGCGCAATGTAATACAACCACCTTTGCGACCTGTCGTCATCGCCCACGCCTTGGTAACTAAATCTATGGGCCATGTAGGAAGTCTCGAAACTGCTTTTTAGTGATAGAAAATCAGCCTGATACAGCGCAAACACCACAACGCACAGAATGAAGATAAGCGCTGCGCTCTTCGTCGCGTCAAATATCGACTTGTTGACGTTGCAAAGTTTTATCGCTAGCAAAACCAGACCGGAAAGAGCCATCAGAACGAAGAATGATCTTCCACCTAGCATGAAATCGTAATACAGAGCTGCAACCATCACTGCCAATGTCACTATTTTTAGCAGCCTTTTCCGTTTTGCCAGAAGAACTGCCCACATAATCGCAATCAAGGGGGTGAAGAGGATTGCCTGTGCGGTCGCAGCAGAGTAACTCCTCGTCCAAAAATCGATGCATTGACCATTACCTCCCGTGCCAGAGAGGATATTTGCGACAAAGTTGAGCATCCCATGGGCGGCAAAACCGAAGCAAATTAGGAGAACAAACACACTGGGCGTACATCTGGGAAACAGCCGCAGCGCCATATTGCCAAGAAGGTATGAGCTGGCTACTCCAATGCCAACGAGAAACAACGATGTCGTCATACCGGTGATGCCGCCAAATAAAACTGTACAGGTGGGATACGCGACAGCAAACAGGTAAAACCAAAGGAAGAGACTGCTACGCGGCATTTCTAGCGTCCTGCAGAACACCAGCAGAAGAACGCAGCCTGCAATAGAAATTAGGTTTCCATAAGCCAAGAAGTTAACACTGAATAATGCGACCACAAGGATGTAAAACCTTTGCGCGGCGCTCATACTATTTATCAACTTTAAGAATGTCATTACTCTGATTCCGAAAGGCTCTCAACTTTTAATTAAGCCCCGAATAAAATTTGAAGCCGAATTTTGCCATCACGCGCTTCATGGCGCCAATAGCGCCTTTCGGGAGATGCTCGGTCATGCACGTACGAACTGCAATCTGCACTTCGTGGGAAAGGGGGCATAACCCCCTGTCGCCCTGGTACACGGGGTCCTTCCTAAAATAGCGCGCCGCCTTGTGCAGGATTTTCCCCTTGCGCACGACATCGAGCGTCTCAAACTCACCTCCTAGGCTCGCGGCACACACTGCGCCATATTCTCGAGCCTTACCCGTCAATGAGACCTCATATTGCCACGCGTTTAGATCCTCTCCAACAGTCGCCTTCAGGAATTCGGCGCTCCAGATGCCCGCGTAAAGGTTAACCCTATAATTGCCATCCAAATCAACCCAGTACAGCCCCTCATGTCCCAATATCTTCCTTTTAGGCATGGGCCTTTTGAACAAACGAAGGTAATCGATTTCAAGCTCCCCCATCTGATCAAGAAGCGAGCTGATCTTCTCTTCGCGCACTCGATTAACGGGATAATAATCATCGAGCGTCAGCAGCACATAGGGAGTCTCAACGCGATCGAGAGCGTAAGCAATCCTCTGGGGCATCTCAACCCCCGCGCCAGCTGCCACGATTTCAACGCCCTTGTACGTCCTATCTGTAGGCTTGTCGGTTACGAGCAAAACCTTGAAACTACGTTCGGGCCAATTTCTATTCAGTAGCTCAATGTGTCCATCCCAAAGATCCGAATAGGCGTCGCAGCTGCTTATCAGCATTGTAATAATCCTACTCATGGCGCGCGTATCCCCCGATTGCCTTCTCGACAATTCCTCTGAAGACCGCATTGCTGTTCTCCAGTGTATGGTTCATGCGTACCACCTCGTCACTCGCGTCATAAAGGCGCCGCTGCAGCTCTGCGTCGTAGAACAAGCGTTCAATCTTTCGCTGCAGGTCCGCAGCATTGTTGGCTACACAGCAGCAACCAGCCTCAGCGAGGTACTCAATGGCCCCACACTCGGAACTGCCGTAGCCCACCACCATGGCCCCCGACGCTAATGCGTCTGCCACCTTGGTAGAAAGAGAATAACGAGTGATGTCAACATCCCTCTTATCGAAGCCCTCGACCACCACCAGGACATCGCTCTCCAGAGTCTTCTCGAGGACCGTCTTATAGGGCACAGAGCCCATGAAATCGACCATCGGCTCATCAACGAGCATCTGGTACTGCTTCGAATCGGTCTCGTTGGAATATACCTCCAGACGGTAGTTGGGATTGATGCGACCTAGAACTTTGCCAAGTTCGAGGAGAGACCGGTTCCGCCCGAGCCTGATGTTGCCGAAGTAGCGAATAATCGGGCGCTCGGTATTTATAGGCCTAAACGTCCTTCTGTGAGCCTCTGATGTCAGGTAAACCGTCCCACCTCGCAAGCCAAACGCCGAGTTGTATTTATCACGTATTTTGTTGCCAATGTAAACAGCGCTTCCACCGTGCTCAAAAACGCGACGCACCAGAGAACGATAGGTTCTCTTGTACAGCCAATAGAGCGGCGAGACAGTCTCATTCTCCTCGAAGTAGTAGTCGTCGCCTATCGCCGAGACAATCGGCACGTCAAACCTCTCGGCAACGTAGAGGGCAATCTCCAGGATAAAGTAGTCGTTCGAGAACGCCAAGAAAACGCAGTCGGGCTTGAAGTCATCAAGCCAAGCATCAAGGTCCTCCGTATGCCAGTACCTCTCGCGCCAGACGCACTTCCTCATCAAGTGCGTGATGTGACTACTGCGGCTGCCGAAGGCATAGAGCTTGCTAAACATGGAGCTACCTAGCTCCAAGTCGTCGTCCAGCCATTCGTCCGGCAGCTCGTCATACTCATATCTCTTGCCAACCTTAATGCATCTGTCAAATCTGCGCTTCACGAGGCGCTGGTCGGTAATCTGATACAGGGAGCCACAATGTCCCTTGACAGGGGTTCGCGTGTTGGAGAACACCTGCGCCAGGCGCTCCTTATTCCAGCCATGAAAGTACGATTCGAAAGCTCGGGAGGTGGATTTCTTATTGTAGGGAACAGTGCCGACTATGAGCACTTTAGGAAACTCGTTAACCATACTCAGGATTTTTCCCTCGCAACTTTACTGTAGATAGTGCGTCTCAAAGAGGTCGGCACGATGGACAACACGAATCGCACGGCGCTCATGAGAACGAAGCCCCATATACCAATATAACCCGTCGATCTCATATAATTAAGCAGCTTCATCTGAGAGACACCATAGGCGATGCCGCCGCGCCGGCCGTACATCCCCTCGTCGGAACGCATATATAGAATTGGCTGCGCCACGTTAGCCACCCTGCAACCGTCAGCAATCATTCTGACCCAAAGATAATAATCTTCCAAGCGATACAGGTCTTGATAGCCACCCGCCTTCAGAACGGCGGCTTTCTCGAACATCACGCAAGGATGATTGAAAGGGTTGCGTCTCTTCGAGAACTCGACGATTTCCTCTTGGGTCGCAGGAACTTTACGCATTGATACAACATTGCTCGTGTCACCCGCGAACTCAAGCACATAGCCGCTAATAAGCTGAAGTTTATGAGCAACAACCGCATCCAGCTGAAGCTCACATCTGTTCAGAAAGGCAATATCGTCGCTGTCCATCCTCGCAACATACTTGTTACGGCAAGCATCAAGACCAGCGCTTAACGCTCTGCCCAAGCCGACATTCTTCGGTAATCGAACAACATCGAACAGGCCTTCTGCGTCCGTATTCACGAAATCGGACAAAACGGTGTCCAGGTCATCGCCAAGAGGCCCGTCGCAGACCACGACAAACTGGTCCGGACGAACTGTCTGATTTAACATGCTCGAGACAGCACACCGAAGATTATCCGCGCTTTCCCCCGAATAAACCGACATGAGCACGCTGTATGGGGGAAGGCCATTTCCGTTCATCGCGCTCCCTCGCCAGTTGAAACAACGCCGAGCGTTTTCAGGATAATCTTCAAATCCATAGCAATTGATCGGTGCTCGATGTACTCCAGGTCGAGCACCACTTTCTCCTTCGGAAGCAAGTCATAACCACCCGCCACCTGGGCCAGACCGGAAAGGCCCGGGGTCACCATGGTGCGATAATGCCAGCCGTGGATACGCTTCTCGAACTCGACGCAAAACGCCGGGCGCTCCGGACGGGGACCGATTAAGCTCATATCGCCTTTAACAACGTTCCAGAACTGAGGAATCTCATCCATGCGAGTCTTGCGCATAACTTTGCCGAAGGGCGTAACGCGCGGATCGTCGCCCTGAGCCCATCGTGCACCCCGCGCCTCCGCGTCGATGTACATGGAGCGAAACTTGTACACGTTGAAGATACGCCCGCCCTTACCTACTCGCCTCTGAGCAAAGATAACAGGGCCCGGAGACTCGGACTTGATCTTCAGGGCGATGACGCCCATAGGAATAGCGAGAATAACCAGCGCGCAGCTGCATGAAACCACATCGAAAGCGCGCTTCACGAAACGATAAGCTAAGTTGCTACCCACAACTGGCATCTCGAGCTCAATCACGTCGTCGCCCGGGAGGAGCTTCGCCAGCACATCCGCAGGGATGCCGTTCTCGGTTAACTTGGGTTCATATTTCCCAACTGCGTCGATATCCGCCGCTTCACGGCGCTCGACGGAGGTGTAGGCAGAAGGCTCCTCAACGCCGCCATTAGCTGCAGACATAGTCAATGGCGTCATGACATCTTCTACGGACACTACGCGCACACCACCCTGAAAGCGGGCTTTGCGAGATGCATTTCCGGGATGCGTGAGGAAATATGGTCCCTCACCATACCCACAGCCGCAGCTGTGATATCGAAGGATCTCTTGGTATCGCGGAACGCTATGCCCATAGCGTTCCGCGATACCAAATGTCCCTCTCCCTCCATACCAACTCGCGTGCCTTCAAGCCTGTCTACCTCTTGAAAAATCTCGCCATCTCCATCCACATGTGCTCGACGAGCAAAATTCCACTCGTCATTTTCTCGATTCGTCTGCGCACAAAAGCCTCGACCCGAATCGAGTCGCTTTTGCCCTACCTCTTAAATTTATTACAGTATACCTATCATACCGCCGAATAGAATGCATTTTGAGAAAAATGTCGGGGTTCGAGAATAAAATAACAGTAAGTCCTCAAACGAAACAATCCATTGCGAAATTTTGTTAAGAATAGGCAATTCCCATTGAAGACGATGCTCAGGGGGGATATTATCACGTCGAGGATAAGACAAGCGGTCGTCAAGTCACCACAAAACAGGGCCCCAAAACCCTGTCGGCCCGACGGAGGCGCGCGTCCCCGTCCCCCATGTGCTATGATGAGACCCGTCATTCGCATTGACGCATTCGCTCAAGTGAAAGAGGAAACGATGAAAAAGAAGCTTACTGCCATGATTTGCGCGCTCGCCCTCGCCATGGCGATGCCGACTCTGGCATGGGCATCGAACAGCCCGCAGAAGGTAACGTCCAACACCTGCACCGCATCCCAGGGCGCGACCCTCACGGTCAGCGGCAAGACCGACGACTCCACGAGCAAGCTCGTCGTCGAGGCAACCTCCGACCAGGCTTCCAACGTGTCGCTCAGCGCCACCCAGAAGATCGTCGGCACCTTCAAAGTTTACGACGTGCCCGAGGGCAGCACCTACGGCCCCTACACCCTCACCTTCAACGTGGGAACTGAGTACAACGGCGCCACCGCCACCGTGTTCATCGAGCACCAGGGCCGCGACGCGAACCTCGGCACCGAGACGAAGACGGCGACCGTCTCCAACGGCAATGTGACCATCTCCACCGATGGCCTATCGCTCGTGACCATCGCAGTTGACTCCTCCACCGTCACCGGCGCCACCACCGACGCAAGCGCCACCTCCCCGCAGACCGGCGTTGACATGACCGGCATCGCCGTCGCCACCGCCGCGTGCGCCATCGCCGCCGTGGGCGTGGGCGTGGCCCTTCGCAAGAAGCTCGCTGAATAGCGCCACCGGTACATGCGGCAGATCGTCATCGAGAGCCGCGCCGCACGCATGTTGAAAAAGGAGAGGGCGCAGCTGCCCTCTCCTTTGTTGTGAGAAGAATAGAGGAGAACCGCTTCAATGACCCTGCTTGAGCTGCTCGAGCTCCTTCGAAAGAAATGGTACCTGGTGCTCGTGTTCCCCCTCGTGTTCGCGGGCGCGACCGCGGCGTACTGCTGGGGATTCATGACCAACAACTACACCGCCAACGTGTCGCTCTACGTGCTGACGCAAACGACGAACGCGACCGATGGATCCGGCCGCGTGACCAGCTCCGACACCTCGGCTTCCCAGCAGCTCGCGAACGACCTGGCGAAAATCGCTAAAACGTCGACCGTGATGAGCTCCACCGCGAGCGCCCTCGGCATGAGCGACCTCGAGGGCTTCGATGTGGGGGTAACCTCCGACACCACGAGCCGCGTCATCACGCTCACCGTCACGGGCAAAAGCCCCGAAGGTGCCGCGAGCGTAGCTAACGAACTCGCCGACCGCACTTCGAAGGCCGCCATCGACGCGATGAAGCTCGACGCCGTGAACATCATCGACCGGGCGAGCGTGCCAGACAAGCCCTCCGGCCCCAACCGAGTCATGTACACCGCAGTTGCCCTGCTCGCAGGGCTGTTCGTCGCCATCGCGATTATCGTCTTGCAGGACATGCTGGACACCACCGTGAAATCGGGCGACGACGCCGAAGAGCTGCTCGGGATTCCCGTACTCGGTCGCATGCCCAAGCCGAAGAAGGCGAGGTAACATGGCCAAGAAGAACCGCAAGCGCCCCAGCCAGTTCCAAAATCCCCTCCTGAGCAACGCATCGAAGACGCTGTTCGCCAACATCCGCTTCGTCTCCATCGACGAGAAGGTGAAGACGATTGTGGTCACGTCGACGGGCATGGACGAGGGCAAAACCCAGGTCAGCACCAACCTTGCCTGCGCCATCGCCAGCTCCGGCAAGAAGGTGCTCATCGTCGACACCGACATGCGCCGCCGCTGCATCGCGGGGCTTCTGGGCATCCACACGGAATGCGGCCTGTATTCCGTACTCGTCGGGCAGGCGCCGCTTAAAAGCGCCATCTACCCGACCGACCGCCCCAACCTGTATTTCATGGACACCGAGCCGAACATTCCCTCCCCTCCCGACGTCCTTTCGACCAAGCGCTTCTCGGCCCTCGTTGACACGCTGCGCGAGATGTTCGACTACGTGATATTCGATTCGCCTCCCATCGGACTTTTCGTGGACGCGGCCATCATATCGAACCTGGTCGACGGCACGCTGTACGTCATCCGCGAGCGCGCGGCGAAGCGTGACGACGTCGTCGCCGGCGTGCAGCAGCTCAAGGCCGCCAACGCGCGCATCTTGGGCTCGGTCATCACGTTCTCGCGCGAAGAAGCGAACAACGATTACTACTACGCCTACTACAACTCCGACGGGAAGCGCGTCTCCCGCAAGGACCGCGAAAAGCAGCTGATGGACAATCCCAACGCGCGCGACCTCGCTGCCGACGACATCGGCCAGTGGGCGCGCAAGGCTGGCATCGACCCCAAGCAGGCGGAACGCAGGGAAGCTGGCTCGCGACCGCGGCGCCAAGGTGCAAATGCGGGCATGGGCGCGAGCGCGGGTGTGAACCCGAACGCTAATGCGGGTGCTGGCATGCCCCCGACCGCAAACCAGCAAAGGGCCGCTCAGGCGAACGGCGACGAGCAATTCCCGCGCGGCGCCTTCAAGCCGGCGGTACCACGCCGTGCCGACGGCCGCGCACCGCGCCACAAGAACACGAGAATCTAACGTAGCGCCCATGACGGGAGGCCCACGGTGGGGCTTCCCGTCATGCTTTCCAGCTGCCTGCGACAAAGAGGCGCTCGGCCAGCGGAAAGGACAGGTCGCACGAGCGGTTTGTGAAGGCGGCGACGCGTGCAAACCGCGCGAGCGGCGCTGCCGACAATCCACACGAGCAGGGCCGCCGGCAGCTCGCTGACCAGCACATTCTAAGGAACCCATGGCAAACGACAATCCGAAACCGACCGAAGAGGATATCGCCCCCAAGCACGCGAAGGCGCCGAGCGCGCAAGCTTCCAGCTCGGGAGACGGCCCCCGCAAGAAGCGCCCGCAGATCGCGGCGCTCGTCGTGCTGCTCATCATCCTGGTGTGCGCGGCAGTTGCCGGCGGCGCGTACCTCGTGTGGCAGAACGCTCAGATCGCGAAATCGGCCGAGGAGGCTGCCACGACCCCCGAGCCGGAAGCCCCCACCACTTCGCAAGACACCGCGGACCCGCGGGTGGAAAACCCCATCGATTTCGCATCGCTTCGCCTGGAGAACCCCGACATCTACGCCTGGATCTACATTCCCGGCACCGATGTGAACTACCCGGTGGTGCAGCACCCGACCGATGACACGTTCTACCTGAAACACAACAAGGACGGCGAATGGTCCGAGGAGGGCGCCATTTACACGCAGCTGGCAAACAGGACCGACTTCTCCGACCCCGTCACGGTGATCTACGGGCACAACCTGGTGCAGGGAACCATGTTCTCCACGCTGCACCGCTTCGAGAACAAGGACTTCTTCGACTCCCACGAGGACATGTACGTCTACACCGACGGGCACATCCTCACCTACCGCGTGATTGCCGCCTACCAGTACGACAACCGTCACATCCTGAACTCGTTCAACTTCTCCGACCCGACCATCGTCCAGCAGTACTTCGACTCGGTACTCAGCCCCGACTCGCTCGTCGAGAACGTGCGCGAGGGAACGACCCTCACTTCAAGCGATAAAATCGTGCAGCTGAGCACCTGCACCGGCGATTCCAACCACATCGTGAGAAGATACCTCGTGACGGGAGTTCTCGTCAGCGATCAACCGACTTACTAGCACGAAAGACGAAGCACTTTGGAAGTGAGCGAAACGAAAGACAACGCACTGGATGAGGCGGGAAGCGGCACTGCCCCGACGCCCGAGGCTCCCGAGGAGGCCCCGACGCCCAAGGCGACCGAGGCGCCCCAGACGATGGAGGAAGAGGTCCTCATCAGGAAGAAGAAGCGCCACCATTCGCGCCGCAAGAAGATCCTGAAGCGCGTTGCCATCGTCGTGGGGATTCTCGTGGCGATCGCGGTCGCCGTCGCCGTCGCCGCCTTCGCCTTCATGAAGTCGGGCGAGAGCGCCGTGAAGCAAGCCAACACTGCCGACGACATCCAGGCGGATGACAGCGCCGTGACTTACGACGAGGGCCGCACCGTCGAGTACAACGGGAAAACGTACGCACTGAACGAGAACATGGTTTCCATCGCCGTCATAGGCTACGACCGTCAGACCGAGGAGGTCGTGCCGGGCAAGAGCGTCGGGCAGGCGGACGCCGTCATGGTGCTCGCCGTGAACCTCGACACCGGCGAGACGACGGGAATCGGCATCCCGCGCGACTCGATGGTCGAGGTGGGCGAGTTCATGGGAGACACCTTCACCGGCATGTCGACCATGCAGCTGTGCCTGGCCTACGCGTACGGCGACGGCGGCGAGCTGAGCAGCCAATACACTGCCTCCGCGGTTTCGCGTGTGCTGTACAACATGCCCGTGAACTACTACTTCGCACTCGATATGGACGGCGTCGGCGCACTCGCGGATGCCATCGGGGGCGTGTCGTTGACCCCGACGCAGTCGATTCCCAACACCAACATCGTCGAGGGCGAGCCGACCGTTTTGTTCGGGAGCAACGCGCTCAAGTACGTGCAGTGGCGCGACACGTCGGTGCTGACGTCGTCGCTTGACCGCCAGGCGCGCCAGTCACAGTTCGTCGAGACGTTTTGCAAGCAGGCGCTCTCGAGTGCCCAGGGCAACGTCGGGACGCTGGTCAACTTGTACACGACGGCTTCGAACTATGCCGTGACGAACCTGGGGCTCAACGAGTTCAGCTACCTGGCAAGCTCCGTCTTAGCGACGGGGATCATGTCGGTCGACATGACCACTCTTCAGGGCACTATGCAACAGGGGGACAAGTTCGCTGAGTTCTACCTGGACAAGACAAACGTGTACGAAACGGTTCTCAACGTGTACTACCACGAGGTGGGAAGCGAGGAATAGGGCCGCCGTGTTCGGCAAGAGAATGGGCACAGGCGCGTGCGGTAAGCGGACGTGCGGCCGCGAGGCAGCGTGGCGAAAGGAGAGAGCGTGTTCGACATCCATTGCCATATCCTGAACGGGGTCGACGACGGCTCGCGCACGCCGGCGGAGTCCCACCAGATGCTCCTTGCCGCGCGGGACGCCGGCATCGACCACATCGTGTGCACGCCGCATTGCAAGCACTCCGACTTCGACGCAGAACTCATCGAGAAGCGCTATCGGGCCTTCAAGGCGCATGCGGAGAAGAACGGCGTGCGCCTGAGCTTGGGATACGAGGTGCACTGGAAGAAGCTCGCCGACATGGGGCTCGACGCGGCGCCGAGCCTTTGCATCGAGGGCACCAACCTGCTTTTGCTCGAGTTCTCAAGCAGCCATCTGCCGGCGAACTGGCAGCGCGCGATCTACACCATCCAGGGCAAGGGCGTCGACATCGTGATCGCCCACCCTGAGCGCTACAAACCCGTGCAGGAGGATCTCGACGTCGCGCGCGAGATGAGGGAAATGGGCTGCCGGCTTCAACTTTCCGCGAACTTCGTGGAAGGGAGCATCTTCAACCCGCGCCGACGCACTGCAACGGCCCTGCTCAAGAACGGGCTGGTCGACTACCTCGCAAGCGATGCCCACCGGGTGGAGCACTACGCCACCTACCTCAAAGCGCTCAAGGAAGCCCAGAAATACTAGGGATTACCTTCTGCCCGATCTTTGATTGGGCCCGGCAGGGACAGGTGAATCAGCGTTTGCCGTTGACTAGAACGGGTTAGCTTTAGACTTGCTCTTTCCTTTCATGGTCCCACCTGGCCTTTCGCGGTTATCACCATTATCGCTTTTAACGTCAGAGTATCGAGAATCGTTAAATCGCCTATCGCGCCTGCCCGCGAAAAGATAGCGCCCCAAAGGCCGACACAGCGCGCACGCCGTTGTGGCGATGACGAACATTCAAAAAGGCCAGACTCAAATCAACTTTCACTCCAACAGCTAACGCTCTCCCGACAGCCACCGTTAGCGCAAAGGTCCGAAGCGACTTTCATGTCTGACGGACGGGAATGACCGTTGCGCCGCGAACGTTCCTGATTGTCAAACGCTCCATGACCGAATCGCATCGCACCATGCGTTCACATTGAGTGAAAATGCAACATGTGCCATAATCGCTAAATGAATAATTGAGGGAGGCAGACATGGAAGTGCGCAGGGATAGATACCTAAACAACCTGATAGACAGAATGCACAACGGGATGATCAAGGTAATAACGGGCGTCAGACGGTGCGGCAAAACATATCTGCTGTTCGAACTCTTCGGCAACCACCTCAGGGACGAGCTAGGGGTTGACGACGATCATATCGTGGAGGTCGCATTGGACGAGGAAGCGAACAAGGGCCTGCGCGACCCAGGTGCGCTTGACAGCTACTTGAAGTCCAGGATAGCGAATAAGACGTCGCAATACTACGTCATGCTCGACGAGGTGCAATACGCGATCTCCGACGAGGAGCTGCGCGGGCACGAACCTCCTCGCCTCTATGGTGTGCTCAACGGCCTGCTGCGCATGCGAAATGTCGACGTCTACGTGACGGGCAGCAACTCCAAACTGCTGTCCTCCGACGTCATGACGCAGTTTCGCGGACGAGGAGACGAGGTCCGAGTGCGACCACTGTCCTTCTCCGAATTCATGCAAGGCTTTGAGGGAGACAAATACCAGGGTTGGGCCGAGTATGTCGTCTTCGGAGGCATGCCCCTGCTTCTTGGCATGCGCACGGACGAGCAAAAGTCCCGCTACCTAGAGCGCCTGTTCTCCGAGACATACCTGAAAGATGTGGTGGCCAGGAACAAGGTGGCAAAGACCCAAGAGCTCGAAGACCTCGTGGACGTGCTGGCATCCTCCATCGGCTCGCTCACCAACCCACCCAAAATCGAGGCGACCTTCAAAAGCGTTCTGAGCTCGAAGATCACCGCGAACACCATTTCCACTTACATCAGCTACCTCGAGGAGTCTTTCCTCATTGAAGAGGCCCGCCGGTACGACGTCAAGGGACGCAAGTACATCGGGAGCCCTAAGAAATACTACTTCGAGGACATCGGCCTGCGCAACGCGAGACTAGGCTTCAGGCAGGTCGAGGAGACCCACATCATGGAGAACATTGTGTACAACGAGTTGCGCGCGAGGGGCTTTTCCGTCGATGTCGGTTCCGTCGTGAAGGCCAAGCGCGTCGACGGCAAGGTAGTGCGCAAGCAACTCGAGGTGGATTTCGTCGCGAATCTGGGTTCCCGGCGCTATTACATACAGTCGGCGCTTCACTTGCCGGATGAGGAGAAGACACGCCAGGAAAAGGCCCCGCTTCGCGAAGTGCCTGACAGTTTCAGCAAGATCGTGCTCGTGCGCGATGTGGTGAAGCCGACTTACGACAACGAGGGGATTCTGACTATGTCCGTGTTCGATTTTCTGCTCGATGAGGAAAGCCTGCCAAAATAGCTTCTTGGACGCACTTTGAACGCTCTCCAAGAGTCTGGGAACGGCGTTGGGAATGTGAGACTCCAGCAATCGAACGTGCCGCCGCCATGGCGGGGACTGCATTCCCGCTCTAGGGCAAGCCTGCTGAGCGAATGCAGTGGTCAGCAGCCCGAAAAAGTACAGCCTTCGAGGCAAATCTTGGCACGAAAACCGAGGTATCCCACGGGGGAAGGCGCGGGCCGCGGGGCGCCCTCGAATTGGGCGATACGCTGACCTGGGGATTCTTCCCGCGACCGAAAAGCAACCCGCGATGACGCGCCGAAATGAAGCCCCCGCCGTGGGATACCTCGGTTTTCGTGCCGAAATCTTCCCGAATCGCTGCGCTAATTGTGCTCGGAAGGGTCGCGCCGCCGAGCCCCTTTCCTTCCCCGCCGCCACACGACTCGCGAAGCCGATGGTTAGGCGGACAAGACTCCCTCTCAAAGAAGTGCCTCCTGAAAGTGATTGGGAGAGGCCAAGCGCCAAGAATGCGGTTCGCGCTAGGACAACCTGACCGTATTGCGAAATAGCCTGTACGAAAGAAGGGACAGCCGCTTCCTAAAGAAGGGCCTATGATGCATCACGCCAGTCTTTTAGGGACCGTCAAGGAGCAGGAAGGATTGCCATGTTCACAATCGAGGGAACGCACGGCACGGCAGCATGCTATGCCACGAGCATAGAGGAGGAATGCGTCGAGCAGATCCGCACCATGCTCGGCATGCCGTTTGCGGAAGGCGCAAACACCGCCATCATGCCCGACGCGCATTTCGGGATAGGCTGCACCATCGGGACCACGATGAGGGTCGCGGACGCGGTGGTGCCCAACCTCGTGGGCGTGGACATCGGCTGCGGCATGCTCACGGCTGACCTGGGCCACAAGCCCATTGACCTGCCTGCCTTCGACGAGGCGTGCCACGAGATTCCCTCGGGCGCCCGCGTCTGGGACGGGTGTAAGGAGCAATTCGACTTGGAGGAGCTGCGCTGCTACCGCGAGCTCAGGGACGTCAAGCGCCTCAAGCGCTCGCTGGGCACCCTCGGCAGCGGCAACCACTTCATCGAAATCGACGTCGCCTCCGACGGCATGCAGCGCCTGGTCATCCACTCAGGCTCGCGCAACCTGGGGCTGCAGGTGGCGAACTACTACCAAGGCCTCGCCGTCGATTTGCACAGCGGCAAGGAGGGCTTCTTCGAGCGCAAGCGGGAGCTCATCGACGCGTACAAGTCGGCCAGGCGCCGCGATGAGATCCAGGCGGCGCTCAAGGAGCTCGCAGCGCAATACAAGGATGCCGACCCCGACGCGCCCGCCGACCTGTGTTGGCTCTACGGCAGCTACATGGACGACTACCTGCACGATGTCGACGTCTGCCAGCGCTTCGCCGCCCGCAACCGCGAGCGCATGATGGTGGAGATTCTCGCGCGCACAGGCCTTGACGCCTCGTCGGAGTTTCATACCGTCCACAACTACATCGACGTGGATGAGATGATTCTTCGCAAGGGCGCCATCGCCGCGCACGCGGGAGAGACCGTGCTCATCCCGCTGAACATGCGCGACGGCTCCATCATCGCGAAGGGGCGCGGCAACGAGGCGTGGAACAACTCAGCGCCCCACGGCGCGGGCCGCATCATGTCGCGACGCGAGGCGAGGGAAACGCTCGACCTGCGCGAATACCGGGCCACCATGGAGGGCATCTACTCGACCTCGGTGAACGAGCGCACCATCGACGAGGCCCCGGATGCCTACAAGCCCATCGAGGACATCATCGGCCCCATCGCCGACGCGGTCGATATCATCGACGTCATGAGGCCGATCTACAACTTCAAGGCGTCGTAAGGGAAGGCGACGGGGGCTGCTTTTCCGCCCGACGCAAAACCGACGCAACCGACGAAAAACCGACGCAAAGCCGACGTAAAATTTTTCGTCGGCTTTGCGTCTTCCTTGTCGGCCGAGGGAACCGCCCCCGGTTCCTATAGGCTGGTTTAGGCTCAGCCGAAATCCATTAGGCCCCAAAGCTCCCCATAGAAAACCGCAAATGAGGGGCACCGCAAAGCATCTACACTCTGACGTAGCGAGTCCCACGACCAGCGCCCTGGACCACGACGAGGTTCTTCTTTTCGAGCTGCTTAAGTACCCTTAAAGTCTTGTCCCTTCCGAAACCGCACGCGTCTGTGATTTGGCTTCTCGAGAGAAGATGGCCCGGCAAAAGCAGGGACATAATCCCCTTTTCGTCGGCATCAAGCAGTGGTTCCGCATCCGTGACGGGAAGAATCACAGTTATTGAGCCCCCTGTAATCTCGAAACGCGGTCTTGCCCCCGTTCTAACGCAGCTTTCCTTGATGCGCCGAATTCCTGTGCCGAACTGCTCGATAATGCCAAGACGAAAGAAAACACTGGCCAGAACGGGATTGCGGAGGATGGATAGATTCCCCGAGAGGTAGTCCTCGGTTGTCACCCCTCGAGGGAGCCCGCCTGGGGAGGCTATTTCCACGCGATTATCGAACATGGAAATACGGATGTGCGCAGAGACATCCCTTTTCTTGGGAAGCCCCGGCATGCTCTGGCTCATCCTAAGCTCCTTCCTTCGTTTGATGATTGAAGGATACCTTTCATGATGGGTTTATTTAGGCCATCATCCGCGCGATCACGCGATTGCGAGAACTACACCGTTATCCTTGCCATGTCGCGGAATCGAGAGCTTTAACCCACCTGGTGTTAATGGGGGCGTCTCGCAAAAATGCCCGCATAACTGAGTAAAGGGACTCAAGTCTAAGCTCGTCGAAGAACATGCCACCGCGACAGTTGAGCGCCGCTCGACATGGTTGCCGCCAAGCTCGTTCCCTCAGGCGAGCCTTTTGAACGAGTGTAGTGACAGACGGAGGCAAAAAAGTTCAGCCTGCGGGGCAAATCTTGGCACGAAAACCGAGGTGTCCCACTAGGAAGGAGAGGGCCACGGCGTGCCCTCAAATTGAGAGACACGCTGACCTGTGGTTTCTTCCTGCAGCCGAAAATTAACCCGCGAGGGAACGCAGAAACGGGGCCTTCGTCGTGGGATACCTCGGTTTTTGTGCCGGAATCTTCCCGAATCGCTGTACTAGTTGAGCTTGAGAACGCCTCTGGCGCGACGCTCCTCAAGCAAGCGGTTGGCAGCTTGCAGTATTGCGGCATTGCGACCCGCCCAGACCCCGGGGAACATCGAATAACGCCAAATCTTCCATGCCGACACCTGGCAGAAACAAATCTTCCCCCGAGAATTCCTAACTTCGATTTCACTCTCACGCCTGCCCGCCTTCGTTTACGCCCTCGCGCGTCCGCACGCCCTCGCGCGCCCGAAAGACCCCCGCCAGCGCGCCCATCTTCGCGATTGGCGATATACTGGAACCCTACGCAACCATTAAGCCCACCAGGCTGCAAAGGAGCCATCTCATGAACGATTTCGGATCCATCCGCGACGCCGTTTCCCGCGTCGCGCCACGCTATGCCATCGCGAAGGTCGCGGTATTCTCGCTTTACGCCTCCGACCAGGCACGCACGGGCGGGGACGCCTGCCTTCTGCTCGACGTCGGGTGCACCTTCTCGCGCGCCGACGCCGCACAGTTCCGCCGCTTCATCGCCGAGGACCTCGGCTGCACAGTCGACGTGGTCTTCCGCTCGGCACTCACCGCCAAAGACTTCGCCCGTGCGGAAACCGAGGCCCGCGTGGTGTACGAGAACCCCGACGTGGTAATCGCCTCCACGCCCGACACGCGAGTCCAAGCTACTCCTCCGGCCGCGCCCAAGCCGCCCGTCCGCTAGCGCCCATTTGCGCGGCGTTTCCGCAGTTTTCGCAGAAGAAGGCTGCACGGCATGCGCTTTCGCTATCATGGAACCCTACCCACACGAGTATCGCTGCGCGCGAGCGCACGACATCGATATGAAGGAGCTTTTGCATGTGCGGAATCTGCGGATTCACCCAAGCGACCAGCGCTGACGCCCCCGCGCTCAAGGCCATGTGCGACATCATGGCGCATCGCGGGCCCGACGGCGAGGGCCAGTATCTCGACGCGGAAAGCGGAATCGCGCTCGGGCACCGCCGCCTCTCGCTCATCGACCTGGCGAACGGCAACCAGCCCATGGTTCGCGCGACAGGCGAACACGACTCGGCCATCACTTCCCCCGCCCTCATGCCCGACGGCACACCGTGCGGCACGCCCGAATCAATGCTCGCGAAGGGCGATTTCGCCATCGTGTTCAACGGCGAAATCTACAACTACCAGGACCTTCGCGCCGAACTCGAGACGCAGGGCTGGCAGTTCAAGACGAAATCCGACACGGAAGTGCTGCTCACGGGCTATCTCGCATGGGGAGAAGGCGTGCTCGACCGCCTGCGCGGCATGTTCGCATTCGCCATCTGGAACCGCGCGACACGCGAGCTTTTCTGTGCGCGCGATTTCTTCGGCATCAAACCGTTTTACTACACGCAGCAGAACGGCCAGTTCATCTTCGCGTCCGAGATCAAATGCATTCTGGAGCACCCCGCCTATACCCGCGAGCTCAATCGCGAGGCACTCGAGCAGTACCTGTGTTTCCAGTTCAGCGCGCTGCCGGAGACCTTCTTCAAGGGCATCTTCAAGCTCGCGCCCGCGCATTGCATGACCGTGCACGCCGACGGCTCCATCACCGAGCGCCGCTACTGGCGCCCCGAGTACCACTTCGATGAGAACCGCAACCGCGAGGACACCGCGCGCGCAATTGACGAGGTCATGCGCGACAGCGTGCGCTACCACAACGTGGCCGACGTCGAGGTCGGAAGCTTCCTGTCGTCGGGTATCGACTCCAGCTACATGGCGGCGTGCCTAGCCAAGGAGAACCCCGACATCAAGACGTTCACCGTGGGCTTCGAGTGCTACAAGCAGGCGGCGGCGAACAATGCCGAAGGTGCCGGCGGCAAGACCATGCGCGACGAGATTTCTTGGGCGCGCGAGCTGGCGGACGACCTGCATATTGCCAACACCGACAAGTACATCGGCGAGGAGGAATACTGGGCGAGCCTTCCGCGCGTGCAGTGGCACATGGACGAGCCCTCCGCCGACCCTTCCGCCGTGGCGCTGTACTTCGTCGACCAGATTGCCGCCACCCAGGTGAAGGCCGTGCTTTCCGGAGAAGGTGCCGACGAGTTCTTCGGAGGCTATCGAATCTACCAGACGCCGTTCTCCAACGCGAAGGTAAGCTGGGCGCCGAAGGGCCTGCTCAAGGGCGCATCCCATGCGATGCGCGCGCTTCATCTGCGCGGCGCGAACTATCTTGAGCGCGCAAGCGAGACGCCTGAGGACTGGTACTACACCAACGCGAACGGCGTCGCCTTCACGCCCGACGAGCGCGCGCGCCTGCTCAAGGGCGGCTGCAGCGCCCCCACCCCGCAATCGCTCACGGCGCCCGTGTACGCCGAGGCGGCGGGTCTCGACGACACGACGCGCATGCAGTACGTCGACCTGTACTTCTGGCTGGTGGGCGACATCCTGCTCAAGACCGACAAGATGTCGATGGCGCATTCGCTCGAATCGCGCGTGCCCTTCCTCGACCGCCGCGTGTTCGACCTGTCCGCGACCATCCCCACCGCGCTTAAAGCCAACGAGCAGCAGACGAAGCTCACGCTGCGCGACGCCGCGGAATTCGCCATCCCGAAGGACTGGGCGCAAAAGGAGAAGCTCGGCTTCCCCGTGCCGGTCGTGAACTGGCTGCGCGAGGATCGCTACTACACCATGGTGAAGGAGTGGTTCACGGGCGACATCGCGCGCGAGTTCTTCAACACCGATGAGCTGGTGCGCCTGCTCGACGAGCACAAGGAGGGCGCCGATCGCTCGCGCAAGATCTGGATCGTGTACATGTTCCTCATGTGGTACAAGATCTACTTCGTCGATCGCACCGTGCCGGAAAAGCCCGAAGCGCACTAACGGATTCGTTGCTAACTGCGAGAACAGCAGTGCCCCTTGCTCGACCGATCGATGCAAGGGGCACTATTTGTTAGCAAGCTTATTGTTGCCCCGAATGAGTTCGGGCGATTGGCTGGGGAGCAGCGGAAACGCTTTGCACGACAGTCAAAGCCGAGGATGCTCAGCTTACACGAGCTTCGATGCGTCGACGGCGGCGAGATGGCCGGTCGCGCGGTGCTCGAAGAACACGAGGCGCCCGTCTCGGCTTCGGTACAGCTCGCGGAACAGCGAGAGGTCGAGCTTGGCCTCGACAGATGCGGCTGGTTTGGAGCTGTTTGCGGGGGCGGCGGGTTCGGGATTGCTTGCAGAAGCAACCTGCGCGGGACTCCCGCTAGCTGCAGCAGCTTTAACACCATCGCACGACGCCGGCTCGGGATCGAAATCGGCCCCTTCATCAACGATTACGCCGACTCCGCTGCAGCGGCCGCGCGTCGAGAAATCCTCATCGCCCGTATAGGCAACAGGCTCATTCTCAGGTTCCGAAACAGGCGCTTCCTCGAACAGATCCGCACTCCAGCGCGAAGCCTTGAGATCGTCAGTTTCCCCAAAACCAGGAAACCCATCGCCGAACGTGAAGTACTCGCGCTTGCTGTGAAAAGGTGTTTTGCGCTCCACCATGATCAGACGTGGTCCCTTACGCCGTCGTAGCTCACGTTCCAGAAAACGAGGCCGGCTGCAGGTGCGTTCTCCCCAGCAGCGCATCGGTCGCACGCCTGAAGCACGTCGGCGACCCATTCGGGCTTCCGCTGGCCGCAGCCGACCATGGCAAGCGTGCCCACGATGGTGCGCACCATAGAATGGAGGAACGCGTTGCCCTTCACCGTGACGACGACGGCCCGCTCCCCCATCACCTCTTCGCGAGCGAACGAGATTTCATGCACATTGCGACACGTCGGCTTCCCCACGGCGCTTGCCGCCATGCAGAAACTCTTGAAATCGTGCTCGCCGATAAGCGCGCGGGACGCCTCGCGCATCGCCTCGACATCAAGCGGCTTCGGGATATGCCACGAGAAATCGCGCAGGAAAATGGGCGGCGCGGGCTCGGTGCAGATGAAGTAGCGGTACTCGCGCTCCGTCGCGTCGAAGCGGGCGGAGAAGCCGGGTTCGCGCTCGTCGACCGAGCGCACGACGATGGCCTCGTGCGTGAGCGCGTTCATCGACCGGGCGAGACTTTCAAGCGTACGATCACGCAATTCATCAGGCGAAATGTCGAAGCTCACGACTTGAGCGCGCGCATGGACGCCCGCATCAGTGCGGCCGGCACACGTGGTTTCCACCTCGCGGCGAAACAGCAGTTCAAGCGCATGTTCTATCTCGCCCTGCACCGTAAGTTGGCCGGGCTGGCGGGCGAAGCCGCTGAAAGGCTTGCCGTTGTAGGCGACGGCAAGCGAAAGCGTCATATTGTTTTTGACATTATCCATAACGAGCATGATACCTTATTTGCGAGCGAACACGGCAAGCAATAAGGCTGTGAACCTCATATCGAGCTGCAGCGAACTGCAAAGAGCCCAGGGCGAGATTCGGCGGCCTGCGGCGAGCCAGGGGAACGCGAAGCACCGACCTGCGAAGAAACAAGGGAGGCTACCTGAGGCAAGTCACGGGCGACCTGCAACGCAGCGACCCGCAATGAACTATCGAGGAGAAGAAAACGCTGGCCCGAGGAATCCCCCCAGGCCAGCGATAAGCAGTTCCCTAAGCGATCAGCGCACCACGTCCGAACAAATCCTGCAGCTCGCTTCGCATGACCGGCGAACCCGAATCGACCGTGACCGGCAGCTCCGCGCGGAAGCGGCGTCCGTCGGACTGCGTGACGAGAAGCACGACCCCATCGCGGCCCGGATACGACTGCAAGATGCGGTTCAGTCGCAGCAGTTTCTGCTGGTCAAACTCACACGACGGCACGTTGAGCTGCAGATGCGAGGGGCGAGCATCCGCTTCGTTCAACTCGATTTCCTCAATCTCGAACGCCATGATCTGGTTGCCGCGGTCACTGTGCTCGAACTTGCCCTTGATCTTCACGATGGCATCCTCGTGGATGGCCTCCGCATTCTCGTCGTACTTGAAGCAGATGCACTCCATATGGCCCGTCGTGTCCTCGATCGTGAACGTGGCCATCTTCGTGCCGCGCTTGGTGAGCTTGGTCACCACGTTGGACACCATGCCGACGAACGTCGCCGACTTGATTTCCTTCGTGCGCTCGGCCAAATCACCCAGCTGGAACTTCGTCATACGGGAAATCGCGCTCTCGTACGGTGCGAGCGGGTGCTCGGACACGTAGATCTTCATGATTTCCTTCTCGTAGGCAAGCTTGGTGCGCTTGTCCCACTCGATGCCGTCGGGCGCGGGCACGTCTTCCTGAAAACCGGAGTCCTCATCGGCGGCGAACAGGTCGAACATGCTCACCTGGCCGGCGTCGCGATCCTTCTGGCGCTTCGAGGCGTTCTCGAGCAGCGGCGTGTCCTCCAAGAAGTACATGAGTTGCTTGCGCGTGTACCCCGTCGAATCGAAGGCGCCGCCCTTGATGAGCGCTTCGAGCGTCTTTCGGTTGAAGCATTTCGCGTCGACGCGGTTCACGAAGTCGTGCAGGCTGGTGAACGGGCCGTTCTCCTCGCGCTCGGCGATGATGGCGTCGGCCACGTTGCGCCCAACACCGCGCACGCCGACAAGCCCGAAGCGGATGCCGTCCTTGACCGGGGTGAACTCGGCGTTCGACGAGTTGATGTCCGGCGGCAGCACGGGCGTGCCGTTGTGGTTGCAGCTCGCGATGTAGCGGATGAGGCGGTCGGTGTTGCCCATGTAGCTCGACAGCACTGCGGCCATGTACTCGTTGGGGTAATGCGCCTTCAGGTACGCCGTGCGCATGACCAGAATGGAGTACGCAGCCGAGTGCGATTTGTTGAACGCGTACTTAGCGAACTTCTCCGCGTCGTCCCAAATCTTCTTCGCGATATCGAGCGAGTAGCCGTTCTCAACCGCACCATTGTTCCAGTCTTCCTGGAGCAGGCGCATGATGTCGATTTTCTTCTTGCCCATTGCCTTGCGCAGCTTGTCTGCCTTGCCGGCGGAAAAGCCGCTCATCACCATGGACACCTGCATGATCTGTTCCTGGTAGACCATGGTGCCGTAGGTTTCCTCGAGCACGGGGCGCAGGCGATCGTCGTAATAATGGACGGGCGTTTTGCCGCTCGCCACCTTCACGTAGTCGTCGACCATGCCAGACTCGAGCGGGCCCGGACGGTTGAGGGCGATCGATGCGACAATGTCGGAGAAGCGGCGCGGTGGAAGCCGCGCGAACAGGCTCACGTACAGCGAACCCTCCACCTGGAACAGGCCGTCCATATTGCCCGAGCGCATGAGGGCGAACGCGCCCTCGTCGTCGGTGGGAATCTCCTCGGGCACCATCTTGATGCCGGTGGTCTGCTCGACGTTGCGGCATGCGCGCGAGAGCACGCCCAAGGTGCGCAGGCCAAGAAAGTCCATCTTGAGCAAGCCCAGGTCAGGGGTATAGTGGCCGTCGTATTGCGTGATGATGCCGCCGCCTTTGGTGTCGCGCTTCATGGGCACGTGGTCGGCCATGGGGTCGCGGCAGATGATGGTCGCGCAGGCGTGCACGCCCTCGCCGCGCACGTGGCCTTCGATCGACTTCGCGGCATCGACGACCTGCCGCACGTCCTCTTCGCCGTCGTAGGCCTTCTTCAGGTCGGGGTTCGTCTCGAGCGCCTTGTCGATGGTGATGCCGAGCTCGTCGCCAATCATCTTACAGATGCGGTCGCCCACGCTGTAGGGGTAGTCGAGCACGCGCGCGGCATCGCGCACGGCGTTCTTCGCCTGCAGCTTGCCGAACGTGATAACGCCCGACACATGGTCCTCGCCGTAGACTTCTTTAATATGCTCGATGACTTCCTGGCGACGCTCATCCTCGAAGTCAACGTCGATATCGGGCATCTCCACGCGCTCGGGCGACAGGAAGCGTTCGAACAGAAGCCCGTTGGGAAGCGGGTCGAGGTCGGTAATGCCCATGGCGTAAGTGCAGATGGCGCCTGCGGCCGAGCCACGACCTGGGCCAACGCCGATTCCCTGGCTACGGGCCCAGGCGATGTATTCCTGCACGATGAGGAAGTACGCCGGGAAGCCTTGCTGCAAGATGATGCCAGCCTCGTATTCATAGCGATCCCATGCCTCTTTGGGCACCGGGTCGCCGTAGCGCTTCTTCAAGCCCCACTCGCACTGCTTGCGGAACCAGCTTTCCTCGGTTTCGCCCTCTGGCAAGGGGAAACGCGGCAGAATGGAGTCGCGCTCGAGCACAACGTCGATCTTATCGGCCACCTCGACCGTGTTGTCGCACGCCTCGGGGAACTCGGAGAGCGCCTCGCGCATCTCCTCTTCCGTCTTCATGTAGAACTCGTCGTTCTCGAAGCGCATACGGTTCGCGTCGTTCACCGCCGAACCCGTGCCGATGCACAGCATGATGTCCTGCGCCTTGGCGTCTTCCTTCTTCAGGTAGTGGAAGTCGTTCGTGGCGATAGTCTTTAGGCCCGCAAGCTGGGCGACCTTGGTGAGCTGGCGGTTGAGCTCGGTCTGCGTCATGCCGGCGTCGGTGCGCAGGCCCTGGTTTTGCAGCTCGATGTAGAAGTCGCCCTCGTCGAAGCAGCTCGCGAAACGGCGCGCCCACTCGACCGCGTCGTCGAACTGGCGGTTGTCCAGAAGCTTCGGGATGATGCCCGCGATGCACGCGGACGAGCCGATGATGCCGTGGCCGTACTTTTGCAGCATGGAGAACGTCGTGCGCGGCTTGTAGTAGAAGTTGTCAACGTGCGATTCGCTGACCAGGTGCAACAGGTTGTGATAGCCCTCGTTGGTCTTCGCAAGGAGCAGCAGGTGGTACAGCTTCGGCTTTACGTCCTTGCGCAGCTCCTCATCGGTGGTGAAGTAGACCTCGCAGCCGTAGATGGGCTTGACCTTCTTGCCCGTTTCCTTCTCAACCGCCGTGCACGCGTCGCACAGCTCCGGCACGCCCGACATGACACCGTGGTCGGTGATAGCCACGGCCGGCATGTCGAGATCGGCGGCGCGACGGACCATGTCCTTCACATGGGTCAAGCCGTCGAGCAGGGAATATTCGGTGTGATTGTGCAAATGTACGAACGCCATGGATGTGCCTCGAATCGCTTACGTGGTATGCGCGCGGAGTGTGTTTGCAAGTGTGGGTGCGCAGCCGTTTTTTCGCGTTCAATCATAGCAGCAAGTGGCAAGTTTTGCATGGCTAACACAGCGAACAAATGATGGATTTTCGAGGGAAGGCGCACGGGAGCCTGGCACCGCTGAGGCGATGATCTTCTGGCAGAGACCCAACGAACCGCGCGCAAGTAGCCGCAAGCAGCTTCAAGCGGCTCGCAGAGAGTCCGCATGAAGTTCACAACCGCGCGCAAGGAGTCACAGAGCCGCTTGAGAGGGTAAGACCTGCGCTATTCCGCTGCCAGCATGCGGCAGGCCCATTGGGCGGCGACCATGCTGCCCTTTGCGAGCACGCTCTCGTCGATGGTGAAATGGCAGCTGTGCTGCGGATGCAAAGCCCCCACCTCGGGGTTTCGCGTGCCGACGAAGCAGAACACGCCGGGCACGATGTTCAGGTACTCGCTGAAGTCCTCGCCAGAAAGCGTGCCGCGATAATCCGACACCGCGGACTCCCCCAACATATCGACGACCGCACGCCGCGCAACCTCCGCGCATACGGGGTCGTTCGAAAGGCCCGCGTTGCCCTCCTCGAACGTGAACTTCACCTTGGCCCCGAAAGCGTGCCCGATCTTGCTTACGATGCGCTCAAGACGATCGGGGACCTCGCGGCGCAGCTTTGCGGTCCAGGTGCGCACCGTTCCCGAAAGATAGGCGTGACCAGCCATGATGTTGCGCGCCTCACCACCGTGGAACTCGCCTACGGTGACCACGACCGGATCGAACGGCGACACATCGCGGCTGACGAGCACCTGCAGCCCGTTCACCATCTCCGCCCCCACGACGACGGCGTCGACACCCTTGTGCGGCATGGAACCGTGCGCGGAGACACCCTCGATGTCGATGTGGAACCAGTCGGTGTTGGCCATGCGCTGCCCCGGCGCGCACGACACCGTGCCCGCGTCGACCTCGCTCCAGATGTGTGCGCCGTAGATGGCGTCGACACCGTCGAGCGCGCCGGCGTCGATCATGGAGAGCGCGCCTATCGAGATTTCCTCAGCAGGCTGGAACAAGATACGAACCTCGCCTTTGAGCTGCGATTTCGTCTCGAGAAGAATGCGGATCGCACCGAGCATCATGGCCATGTGCGCATCGTGGCCGCACGCATGCATGACGCCCTCGTTCTTGGAAGCGAACGGCACGCCCGTGTCCTCGGTCACAGGAAGCGCATCGATGTCGGCGCGCAGGGCCACGCGGCGCGCAGGGACGCCGGCAGCATCGTAGGCCCCGGGGGCCTCCCCGCGAATCGTCGCAATGATACCGTTGTTATCGAGGCGGCGATATTCCACCCCCAGATGATCGAGCTCGCCGCAGAGCATCTCCTGCGTATGCGATTCCTGCCCCGAAACCTCAGGATGCTGATGAAAAAGCCGGCGCCACTCGATGATGGCGCCCTCGGCGGACGCGGCAACATCGCGAACGAGCGCGGCGGTGCGAATTCCTGCAGGTTCGGATTGGGCGAAGGCAAGCGCTTCGGCATCGGCGCAAGGATGCATGGGAATTCCTCCGTAAAGATAAGGTTAAATCGACCATGATAGTATTGGAAGAACGTGCGAAAGACCGGCGCAAAGTGGCAAATTCGCGCGAAACCAGAATTAAAGCGGACAAACGGTGAGAAAACGAGCTGTCAGGACGCAGAAGAACCAGAGACGCCCTTCTATCGGGTGTGCTCCTCAAGCCTTCCCTTCCCGATTTAGTTATCTCCGCGGCTCTCCGTGCGTTTGCCCATGAGTAGGTTCAACAACGAACCCGCAACGACGAAGGCGACGCCTGCCCAAAAAAGCCCAGGCAGCGCGAGCCCCAAGATGATCGAGCTTGCCACCACCGAGAGAAAGGGCGCCGCGTACGATGCTAGCGCCATGCGCGACACGTTGCCGAACAGCAGTCCGTGGTTCCAGCACGCGTACCCTGCGGCGATCGAGCCCATCGCGGCAAGAAGCGCCAGGATCGACCCGATAGACGGCATGCTTTGGGGAACAGGCGCGCCCGAGGTGGCGAACATCACCCAGAACACCGCCGCGACGCCGATCATGAAATAGGGCGTGGCATCCTTGCCGTTCGTGATGCGCGGCGTGACGACGGAATAGGACGCCCAGGCAAGTGCCGCCGCGAGCGTCAGGGCGAACGGAAGCGGATTCGAGGAGATATCCGCCGCAACGACGCCCGCGTCAAGGCCGGCATCTCCCCCGATAGCGAGCATTACGCCCACCGTCGCAACCGCAGCACCCGGCAGAGCACGGGCGAATCCGCGCGCGCCGCGCATCGCCGTGGAGTTCAAAAGAACGGTAAGTGAGGGCCAAAGATAGTTCACCATGCTGAGCTCGACTGTTTGCGTGGACGAGGCGGCAAGGCCGATCGAAGCGCTGATGGCAGCCTCATAGAACACGAAAAGTCCGCCGCTGACCAGGAAATACTTCAAAGGGTAAGCACTCGGTCTCGACGGGCGCAAGACGATGAACAGCGAGATGGCGCCAAGCGTGTAAATGAGCGCACCGCCGAGCAAGACGCCGAAACCTTGCGAGGTCAGGCGCACAAACCCGAACATCATGCTCCAGAACACGAGCGCGAGAAAACCCACCATCGTGGCACGATCGCTTTTGCCCATACGCCTCACGCGGCCGCTTCCCTTCCCCATCGAATCACCAAACCGCCCTATAGTACAGGAGCGCAGGCGCAATGGGGCGCGGCAATCGCCAAAGGAGGGAAATAGCGATGGGAAAGCGCCCTACTAGCGCTCGGTTTTCACGACAAACCCGAAGTAGACGGTATGCCCCACCCACACGGCGGTTACGATTGCACGACCAACGGGAACGTTGCTCATCATGGCAAAACTCACAGCCAAAAGCGCGGTGACGGGCACGAGGATGGTGAGCTTCGCCCGCAGCGTCATGGAGCGCTTGGTCATATAACCCTCAAACACCATCTTGTAGACCTTCGTGCCTTGAAACCAGCGATTCAAACGATCGGAGCTGCGTGCGAAACAGAAGGCGGCCACCAGGATGAACGGCGTTGTAGGAAGAATCGGCAGCACTACGCCGACCATTCCCAGCGCTAAGAAGAGAAAGCCGCCTGCCGCCCAAAGTCCATATCGAAGGCGAGAACCACCTCGTTTTACCTGCTCAATTGGGATGCTCTTCTCAATTTGGGCAGTCTGCTCGTTCACGCGTCGTACCTGCTTACCGTTCAATATGACTGACAAATCACAAGAAGTTTACCATGGCTTCTTTCTTGAATCAACCAGAGGTAACTTTTAGGCTCCTGTTGCCTCTCTACGAGAGGAGAAGCCGCTCGCTTGCGGCGGCGATGGCTAAGGCCAGCGAGCGCTCATCGTCGCCGCGCGCGGCAGCGAGCAGCGACATCGTGCGCCCGAGGCGCGGGGCGACCTCTTGGGGAATCGCCATAGGGGTTGGCTTGCTCGGGAAGTCAGTCTCAATGAGCAGGCGCCCTTTAGGAATAGCGCGCGCATAGGCGCGGCCGCGTTTCGTTTTGAGCATGCGCTCGTTCACGGAGAAGAGGCATCCCGACTCGATTGCGCGGGTCAGCTCCTCTTGCGAGCCCGAGAACCAGTGGAAAATGCAGGTACAGGCATCGAGGCATCCCGTACGATCGAGCACATCGAGCGTGCACATCGCCGCCCCCGAGGAGTGGATCGACATGATGCGCCGCGGGAATTCCGCTGACGGGCGAGGGGCGAGCTGGCCTGCGGCCTTCCCTTCCCCAAGCGGGCGCGCCGAGGCAACGCAGACGCGCTCGAACGCCTCGATTTGCACATCGCGCGTATCGACACGGCGCGGCTGAAAGTCGAGCCCCACTTCCGAGATCAGAGGCGCGGCGGGAGCCAGGCGCTCGAACAGCGCGACTTCCCCTTCCCCGCAGGTGCCATCGGCGACCCACCACGGATGAAGCCCCAAGCCAACCCGCACGCGCGGGGCGAAGCGGGCAAGCTCCGCGCGGACGCGCTCGAAATCCCGCGGATCGCAGGTTCCCGATAGCGCACCGCCGCATGCGGCATACGCTGCGGCAATTTCCACCGCATTGCCCGCAAAGTCCAGGTGGCAGTGCGTGTCGATGAACGGGGTCCTCTCCATCACAGCAATCGCCCGCCGTTTTCCAAGCCCATAAGCGAGCAGATCACATAGCCCGCAATCATCTGCCCCATGATGGGCGGCATCCATGAGGTGGTGCCAAGCGGAAGCTTCCGGCGACGCTCACCTGGCACTTGCTCGGGCTCGGGCAGGCGCGGGGTGCCCAAAAGCTCGCGCGCCGAAGGCTCGTCGGAATACAGGATGGTCCAGCGCTTGATGCCGAGCTTGCGTGCCTCTTTGCGCAAGATGCGGCAAAGTCCGCAATCGTGCGTGTCGTAGATGTTCGCAAACGAAAGGCGCTCGGGGAAGAGGCGATCTGCTGCGCCCGCTGAGCACACGAGAGGAAGGCCTCGATCCTCGCACAGCTTCGCGAGGGCGATTTTCGCCGAGACCGTGTCGATTGCGTCGATCACGAAGTCGACATCACCGTACGCGTCAAGGAAGGCAGGCAGGTTCTCGGTCAGGACGAACTCGTCGACCGTTTCCACCTGAGCTTCGGGGTTGATCGCGCGCACCATCTCGCGCGCGACGTCCGTCTTGCGTCGACCGATGGTGCTCTCCCAAGCAACCGCCTGACGGTTCACGTTCGAGGGCTGCACAACGTCGCAATCGACCAGCACAAACGATCCGATACCGCCGCGCGCGAGGGGCTCAAGGCAGTTCGAGCCGACACCGCCCAAACCGAAGAGGAGCACTTTCTTGCCAGCAAGAAGCTCGACGCCGTCCTGGCCGAACACGATGGAGAGCCTTCCCCATCGATCCTCGAGAGGGGATGTTCGCGCAACGAGCGGGCGCCCATCAGGTGTGGGGGTTGTGTTCGGTTCGGCGTTTTCAGCCATGAGTGCGTTCCTTCCGGTGGACTTTGGCGAATTAGGGGGGCGGGGGCGTGGCTTGCCCTCGAAATCGCACCATGGATAGGTGCTCGCGACGTCTTGTGGAGCAGTAGGGCAAGTTTGTGGTCAACTGAGCGAGTTGTGCGCGCCCGCTTGCTTCTTTCAAATGGTCGAGAGTCGAGAGTTGTCGCAGTTACACCCCAGATTTGTGTAATGTGGGGTGTAACTACAGAGTGAATGTCACTTTAGCGAGCCTACAGCAGCGCACAACTCTTTCTTTTGACCACGAAGGAGACGTCTTGCTACTCGACGACCTTCGCTTCGTATCCCGCATCGACGATAGCGTCGACAAGCACCTGGTCGGCCACGTCGGCAGAGAGCTTCGCCGTCGCACTGTTGGAGTCAAGGTCGACCACGGCCTCTTCCACACCCTCGACGCCCTCAAGCGCCTTCTTCACGTGGGCGACGCAATGCTGGCACATCATTCCTTCGACGGACAGCTTCTTTTCCATGGTGATCTCCTTCGGTTTCACGGTTTGTACTTCTTCACTATGACCAGCGGAAACAGGCGAACTATCGCTGTCTTCCGCAGAGGGCCCGTCCATCGTGGGCACACCCGCCTCTCTTGCGAGTGTAGCCTCGGGCGCGGCATCGGGTGCAGCCTCGGGTTCCAGCGCCGATGCTGCCCCGCCGAACACCACAGGCTTCCATCCGCGCAGGCGAAGCGCGTTCGACACCACGCATACCGAGCTGCACGACATTGCCGCCGCGGCGATCATGGGGTTTAACGTTACGCCCGCGAACGAGAGCGCGCCCGCCGCCACGGGGATGCAAATCACATTGTAAATGAGCGCCCAGAACAGGTTCTGCTTGATATTGCGCATGGTCGCGCGCGAAAGCGAGATCGCCGCAGGCACATCTGCCAGGTCGCTTTTCATGAGCACGATGTCGGCGCTATCGATAGCGATATCGGTGCCCGCGCCGATCGCGATGCCGACATCGGCGCGCGCGAGGGCGGGGGCATCGTTCACACCGTCGCCCACCATGGCAACCGCCCCCTGTTTCTGCAGGTCGCGTATAACTTCTTCCTTGCCCTGAGGCAGCACGCCAGCGATGACGTCGTCGGCACCGACACGCTTCTGGATAGCATGCGCCGTGCGCTCGTTGTCACCGGTAAGCATGACGGTGCGGATGCCCATGCGGCAAAGCTCGGCGAGCGCCGCAGCGCTTCGGGGCTTGGGCTCGTCGGCCAGCGCGATAAGGCCTGCGAGCGCACCGTCGACTGCAAAGAAAAGCACCGTCTTGCCCTCATCGGCAAGACGCTGCGCCTCTCCTTCCGCCTCTGCAATGTCGATACAACCCTCCCCCATGAGCCGCGCGTTGCCGGCGAGGCATGCACGCCCCGCAACCTGGCCGCGAAGTCCGCCGCCAGGGACTTGCTCGAAGGCCTCGACCTCCTCGGCTGTGACGCCGCGCGCCTCAGCGTATGCCACGATAGCCTGGGCCAACGGGTGCTCCGAGCGCTTCTCGAGGGAGTACGCAAGGGAAAGGAAAGTGGCTGCCGCATCATTGCAATTCAGCTCGTCGATGGCTCCGGCTGCGCCCACAAAGCGAGTTCCGCACGAGCCGAACAGTCCAGTGGACTGTTCGTGCGAGCCAGGACTGCTGAGCGACTGAGCGCCGCCGGAGCCATCTGCCATGCTCGGGGCTCCACCGACACGACCTGCGGCGTCATAGGCAAGCGCCGAGGCTCCTTCAGCCACCAGCACCTCGCACACCTCGGGCGCGCCCTTCGTGATGGTCCCCGTCTTGTCGAGCACGACCGTCTTCACATCGTGCGCGGTCTGCAGCGCCTCGGCCGACTTCACGAGAATGCCGCTCGCAGCACCGCGGCCCGTCCCCACCATGATGGCGGTCGGGGTGGCAAGGCCCAAGGCGCACGGGCACGAGATGACGAGCACGCTGATCGCGTGGGAAAGCGCGGTCGCCACGCCCGCACCGACGAACATCCAGATGACGAAGGTGAGAAGCGCGATCGCGATGACCACGGGCACGAACACTCCCGAGATTTTGTCGGCGAGCTTTTCGATAGGGGCCTTAGAGCTTGTTGCCTCATCGACCATGCGCACGATCCCTGCGAGCACGGTGTCGGCGCCCACGCGCTCGGCGCGCATGGCAAACCATCCCGTGCGGTTCACCGTCGCACCCGTAACCGCAGCTCCCACGCCCTTTTCCACCGGCACGCTCTCGCCCGTGATGACGGACCCATCGACCGTGCCCGCGCCTTCGATCACCGCTCCGTCGACAGGCACGCTCGCGCCGGCGCGAACGATGAGGATATCCCCCGGGCGCACCTGCTCGGCGGGAACCTCTTCCTCGACGCCATCGGCGTTGCGGCGAATCGCCGTTTTCGGAGAGAGATCCATAAGCTGCGCGATCGCGTCGGTGGTCTTCCCCTTCGCGCGCGCCTCGAAGTACTTGCCCAGCGTGATCAGCGTGAGGATCATCGCCGCCGACTCGAAGTACAAATCCATCGCCGCCATGTGCGCGAAATCGATGTCGCCGTGGCCCATCCCCCAACCGATGCGGTAAATCGCGACGATGCCGTAGACCGTCGACGCCGTCGAGCCGAGCGCGATGAGCGAGTCCATATTCGGCGAGCCGTGGAAGAGCGTCTTGAAGCCCACGCGGAAGAACTTGAAGTTCACGAAGATCACGGGCAGCAAGAGCAGGAACTGGGTAAACGCGAACGTGAGCATATTCTCATGGCTCAGGAAGAACTCGGGCAGGGGCCATCCGAACATGTGCCCCATGGACAAATAAAACAAGGGGATGGTGAACACGAACGACACGATGAGCCGCATGCGCACATGCGCCGCCTCCTTTGCGGCGGCGTTTTCCCTCGCGGCGGACGGGGAGGCAGGACTGCTCGGGGCACCTGCGGCTGCGGCGGCCTCGGTTCGGGGCACGGCTCCGTAGCCCGCCTTCTCGACCGCCGCGCTGATCGCGGCGAGCGTGACAGGATTGCCGTCGTATTCCACCTCCATCGAGTTCTTCAGCAGGTTCACCACAGCGTGCTCAACGCCAGCGACGCCCGAGGTCGTCTTCTCGACGCGGGCGGAGCAGGCGGCACACGTCATGCCCGAAACGTCGAAGGTTTGCTTTTGCGTCATCTTCTACCTCGCAAACTTCTTGATGAGCTGCATCGCCTCGTCGATGATGGCGGTGTTGCCCGCCTTGATTTGCTCGACGACGCAGGTCTCCAGGTGGTTTTGCAGAAGGATGGCGGAAATGGAATGCACGGCGGACTCCGCGGCGGCGAGCTGCGTTAGGACGTCCCCGCAGTAGCGGTTGTCGTCAATCATGGCTTTCACGCCGTTGAGCTGGCCGATTGCCCGGTTGAGGCGCTTCTGCAGGTCACGCTGGAACTCCTCGGAGCGCGGCGTTGCCTTATGGTGGCAGCAGCAGTTTTGCGCACGCGCGCCCTTGCTTTCGCAGGAGGCGGGCTCGGCGGCCGAAACCTTATTCGCATCGTCTCCTGAGTGCTTGCCGTTTGCCTTGGCCATCGCAACCTCGCTTTCCTTTCACATACCCCCAGGAGGTATCTTTCGATCGGCATTATATACCCTGTGGGGGTATATGCAAGGGAAAAACGCACAAAGTGGCAAATCAGGCAAGGAACCAGGCGAGAACCGCGCAACGACGAGTCGCACCAAACTACCGGACGACGAGGTCAGCTCGCCAGCACTTCCGCAAGGCAGCCCGTGCCAGATTCGGCGAAGCGCCCGGGAAGCGCTATCGCAACCACGTCAGACTCACCTCGCGCTGACATCAGTACATGCCGAAAGCATTCCAGAGCATGACGTTCATAATCACCATGAGCACAAGCGTCGCGAACATGAAGTACAGCGAGATGCGATACACCGACACGGTTTCGGCGCCCGCGCCCGCCGCCGCAACAGCCCCGCGCGAGCCCACGGCAGAGAATTGCGTCGTCCAGTCTTTTGTGAGGCGCTTTTCGCTCTTAACCTGCAGAAGCGCAAGGAACACAATCGCGCCTGCCAGTGCGAAGAACAACCCGAAATCGCACACGTAGCGCATGAGGATGCCCGCGCCCTGCAAATCGAAGATGCACAGCGCGAAGGCCACGCACACCAGCGCCACGAACAACGGCAAAAGTCGCTGCTCCTTAAGCTGTGCGCGCACACGCCCAATGACGATGCCCAGAACAGCCAGCGCCATCGGATACAGGAAGAAGTAGCCGCCGAACATGGGCTCGTAGATGGTGATGCCCTGGTACGCAGGGTCGAGGTAGGCCTGCCGCAGGAACGGGAACTGGCTACCGAACACGGGCGGCTGGAAGAGGTATGCGTAGAGCCCGAACGGAATGCGGTCGAGATGGAACCCTCGGTGGGTCATGTCGTTCGTGGTGAGGTTGTAGTTCGCGCCGAAGTCGAACGGCGAGCCGAATCGCGCGGCGTTGTAAGCCAGCACCGCAACGGCGACCAGCACAAACGGCACCATCGCCACCTTGAAGGCGCCCATGACGTCCCGCCTGGCCCCGCGATCGCCCTTCGAGTCGCGCAAAAACGGCCAGAAAAGGACGAGCCCGAACACTGCGGAAAGCACCATCTGCGGGCGGGAGGCCATGGTGAGCGCGATAAGCAGCGCACCGAGCACGATCTTCCCCCGCTCGATATAGCCGCGCGAGGTGCCCGAAACCCACAGCCCCAGGCCCCACGAAACGAGCGCAAGCGACATCGCCTCGGGCATGAAGTACATCGACGGCGTGCGCGCGAGGATAATGCCGCCGCCCGCGACGAACAGCATCACGTCGAGCACCACGAGCACCCCGATTGACGTGCGCGGGAACCAGCGGCGGCACACCGCCGAAAGCAGGTACATAAGCCCTGCCGCGTAGACGCAATCGCAGATGGCAATGCCAAGCCACGTCGGAAAGCCCGTGTGCGTCACGAGCAGCCAAGGCACGTAGAACACAAGGCACGGCAGGATGCCGAAGTAAACGTAATACTTCCCGTGGAAGTACGCATGGTCCCAAAGATAGGGCACGCCCTGCGCCGCACGCGCCTGCGTATCGTAGGGGTTCGCCATCGCCTGCAGCGCATCGGAAGGCACGTCGTTCAGGTACAGATGCCCTTGCGTGAGCGCGACGGCGAGCTTTTGGTACTGGAACTGATTCTCGTAGGACGGCGTTTGCGTCAAGGACACATAGTGCGAGTTTGACAGCACGAGCGCAAGCACGACCACGCACTGCACGGCGACGAGTGCGACGAGAAGAATGCGGTGGCTTGCTAGGCGCGAGTCGCGAACGCGGCTGTAGAGGCCCGACGCGGGGCGCAGAGCGAAGAGAACGAGCAGGATGGCCAGCACCGAGCCCGCGCGCAGCGGGTCGAAGTCGAACGGAACCTTCTGATTGAGCGAGATGCCCGACACCTGAACTGCACCGATGTCCGCGAGGTTCGTCATGTTCACCTTGATGGAATGGCACTTGCCGGCGGGGTCGAGCGAGATGTAGGTAGTCGCGGGGTCGGCGGGGTCGACCGACACAGCCGGGTTCGCGTAGTAGTTCGCGTTGCCCTCGTCGGCGAGCGAGATGACGACTTGAATCTTGCTGTCGGTCGCCTTCGCGGCGCCTGCGGCATCGGAGAGCACCGGCGTGAAGTGGATGGAGCGCACCGTGGAGTTGAGCCCCGTGATCTCAAACGAGTTCGACGAGGAATCGAGCGTGATCGTGCCCACTTGCGAGGGCTGAGCCCCGTTGACGAGGTAGCTCCCCGCGTCGGGATAGGTCATCGAGTAGAAGAACTGGAAGTTGTAGCCGAACACCTCGAGCGCGATCGCCAGCAGCACGCAGACGAGAACGCCTACGACGTTGTGCGCCTTGCTGTGCGCACGGGCGAACACCGGCTGGGGCTCAGGGGTTTGCAGGGGCGGCTGCGGGGACGCGGGCCGCGACGAGCGCGAAGACGCGCCCTTCTGCATGGGGGCAGCCGCTCGACCTGCCGCTTTGCGGCCGCCGGCAACGCGCGCCTGCGATACCGTCCGACCTGCGCCGCGCGGAGCGTGCTTTCCCGAGCCGCCGGAAGACGGCGAGCCACCCTTGCCTGCAGGACCTGCGGCCCGCGAACCAGCCGCGTGCGAACCCGCGACCCGCGATCCCGCATTGCCCGCGGCAGCGGAGCGCGAGCGCGCACCCGCAGACGACGCGCGCTTTTGTCCACCCGCACCACCCCGAGCGTGACTCGCCTTCCGATATTTTTGATTTTCTCGCGCGAACTGCTCGAACTCAGGCGTGGAATGGCCCGGCTCGAACGGATCGTATCCCTGATCGTTGTTAGCCATGCCCCAAGTATAAGCGCGATGCCGCGCAGTGCGCTCACTTCCACCGCGCCCCCACATCAAGCTTGATTCTCCTGATGCCATGCGCTCATTTTCGAAGTGACGGCAAAGGCGCACCTGCCGCACCATGATGCATCTGTCGCACCTTTGAGGGAAAGATCGGCGGCACGTGGTTCGGCGACTTGCTTTCGCGTGCCTTTGAGCTGGGATTACAGAAAAGGGCGCGCAAGCCCCGACACGCCGGCCGCAAAAGCTAGACGCGGAATCTCTCCGGCATGGTGAACCACACCACCCGCCCGATCACGCGCAGGAGGGGGCGCTCTCCGCTTCGAGTGAACTCGATCGGCTCGTATCCGGGAAGGTATGAATCGGGCATGAGCGCGATGCGGTCATCGGTAACGCTTGCGCGCTTCACCGCGAAGTCGCCGTTTTCCGTCCCGAACACGTACACGTGCCCATCGACCACCTCGGACTCGGGCACAACGAGCGCCAGACAGCCGTTCGGTAGCACGCGGTTCATCGACTCGCCGGATATCCGCAGGTAGAACGCGTTCGGATAGCGCTCATGCAGCGAATGCGGCACGGCGACGTACTCCTCGATGGGGAACGCATCGCGCGGAGCGCCCGCCGCCACACGCCCGAGCAATGGCGCTTGTTCAGGTTGCGAATCATTCGAGCGGCGAAGAGACCGGCGAGCAAAACCGTTCTTCTCGCTGTTGATATCCTCAAGGGTGAGATCGGGAAACTCATCAAGCAGGATAAAGAGATTGCTGCGACGCGGTTGCGAGCTGCCCGTCTCCCACGACGAAACCGTGGTCTGGGAAACTTGGAGGCGCTTCGCAAACTCGGTTTGGGTCAACCCCGCGTCAACGCGCACCGCCCTGATGTTGTTGCCGATCGCATTGTCCTTCGTATCGCTCACGCGCACCTCCCATTGCCGCAACAATGCTACCAAACTTGCATATTCCCTCGATTGACGAGACTTTCTTACCCGTTAAACTTAATAGCGCCGAATTCACGGGAAGGGAGGCGGCGTGAAAAACTGGCTCACACGCGCACGCGAGGCATCAGGGCTAACGGCACAGCAATGTGCGGACGCTATCGATTTGCCGATATCGGAATATGCCCAAGTGGAGCGCCATCCTGGCACGCTCACGCTAAACGAGATCGCAGCCCTTGCCCGTGCGATGGGCCCTGCAGGCGAAACCCTCATCGAAGGCGCGTTCGACTCCCTTCGCGCATGATGACAAGCCGGCAACTTGTAGCCGCCAAACAAGCCCTCGAAGCGCTCCGAAGCCATGGCGTTCCGCTCGTAGGCGCCAACCTATCGCATGCCCTGGCACGACCCATCACTTGAAGGCACCTGACTATCTCGCCAGCTAGCGCGCATACCTCGAAGCCAAGCCCCAAGCCCGCGCCCACCGACAAGCGGGGCGCCCCGCAACCGAGCCGCCCCGCAACCGAGCCGCCCAATCGGCGCACGCGCCGAAACAATGCCGTAACCTTTTCTTAACGCCTACGTTCACTTGGCCTTATAGTCCCGAAACAATCGGACGATACGATGAGGTTCATAACAATCCATCGACGAGGCGCAGCCGCTTCGTCACGTTCGCGGAAGGAGGCCGGTTTGGCGACCAAGCAAGAACAAGAGCTCGACGAGCAGACGCCCTACACCGACCTCGTGGAGCACACCCCCAAGATCAACCAACAGCTCGCGCGCTACGGCGTGAAGTTCGGCATCTACAAGGACGGCACCTTCAACGAGAGGCTCTTCCCCTTCGACGCCATCCCCCGCGTAATCGAGGCGAGCACCTGGAAGTCGCTCGAGGCGGGCCTCATCCAGCGCGTCCGGACCCTCAATCTGTACCTGGCGGACGTGTACGGGAATCGCCAGATCATCGCCGACGGCGTCGTCCCCGAGGATTTCGCCTTCGCGAGCTCGGGATATCTCCCCCAATGCGAGGGAATCACCCCGCCCGGCGGCATCTACAGCCACATCTCCGGCATCGATCTGGTCGAAGGGCAGGACGGCACGTGGTATGTGCTCGAGGACAACCTGCGCATCCCCTCGGGCGCGAGCTACCCCCTGATCGCCCGCGGCCTCTGCCGACGCTGCGACGCGGGAACCTTCCGCACGACGCCGATCGTGGACAACCGCGACTACGGCACGCGGCTCAAGGCGGTGATGGACAACGTGAACACGGGCGGAGCGAACGTCATCTTGACGCCCGGTGCTACAATGCCGCCTATTTCGAGCACGCATACCTTTCGGAGAAGGCGGACGCGATCCTCGCAGAGCCCAAAGAGCTCTTTGTGGAAAACGAGACGCTCTTCTACCGCGACGCTGGGCGCAACCTGCGCGTCGGCGCCCTCTACCGCCGCCTTTCCGACGAGTATCTCGATCCGCTGTGCTTCTGCGCGGACAGCCTCATCGGCGTTCCGAACCTCATGAGCGCCTACCGCGCGGGCAACGTCGCGATCATCAACGCGCCCGGCAACGGCGCGGCGGACGACAAGGGCATCTACTACTTCGTCCCCAAGATGGTGAAATACTATCTCGGCGAGGAGCCCATCTTGAAGAACGCCCCCACCTACCTGCCGTTTTACCCCGACGACATGGCGTATGTGCAAGAACATGCCGACACGCTCGTCATCAAGGACGTCGCGGAGGCGGGCGGTTACGGCGTGGTGTTCGGCAGCGAGCTTGAGCCCGAGAAGCTCAACGACTTGAAGGCGCTCATCCGCCGCGAGCCGCGCCGCTTCATCGCGCAGGAGGTCATCGACTTCAAGTGCCTGCCTACCTATATCGGCGGCAAGCTCGTGCCGCGCAAGGCGGACCTGCGCGCTTTCGTGCTGTCGGGAGCCGAGACAACCGTTTGGCCGAGCGGCCTCACGCGCTACTCGCGCGTCGAAGGGTCGGCCGTCGTCAATTCCAGCCAAGGAGGAGGATTCAAGGACACATGGGTACTCTCTCGCTAGAAAAAATAGACCATCTGCTTTGGCTCGGTCGCTACGTCGAGCGCAGCTACACCACCTTGCGGTTCATCACGGTGACCTACGACAAAGCAATCGACTCGACGGACGGCAACTGGAAAGGCCAGCTCGAGGAGCTTGGCTTCGCCTCCGAGACCGAAAACGTCCTCGAATTCTTCCGCGACTGCCTGTTCAACGAGGCCAACCTCTGCTCGCTCGCGCATTCCATGGGCGCCGCCTACGACAACGCCGTCATGCTGCGCGACGTGCTGGGAACCGAGTCGCTTTCCTACGTGCAGATGGCGACCGACGCGATCAAGGCGGCGGAATCATCTGAGTCGCCCCTGCTCGACCTTCAGCTGGTACAGGACAACATCATGGCCTTCAAAGGCTGCATCGACGACTACGTTGCCGACGACGCCTCGCGCAACATCATCAAATGCGGCATGTCGGTCGAGCGCATCGACCTGTATGCCCGCCTGTCCTACCGGCTCGACTGCCTGAAGCAGGAAACGCACCGCCTCGCAAGCCGCATCGACCGCACGGGCGCGCCCTACGACAAGCAGGCCTTCAAGGACCTGATCGACATCGTGTTCGCGCCGAGCTTCCCGGAAAGCGCCACTTACGAGACCCTCGGCAAGCTGCTCAGCGTCGTCGCGCGCATATTCCCGTAAGACGAGGGCCAGCCATGCGAATCCTCACCTACTCTTTCGAGACCGTGCTGCATATGGACAGCGCAGTGAGCGAGCACGACTTCGTGCTGCGATGCCAGCCAATGAGCACGTTTGCGCAGACCGTTCTCGATGCGCAAACGGTCATCACGCCGCAAACAGCGCTCTCCCAGCAAATCGACGGCTTCGGGAACCTTCTGCAGATTGGGCGTATCGAGTCGCCCCACGACGTGTTCTCGTTCGTATCGACCGGCATGGTCGTGGTCGACGCTGCCGACGAGCATCCTGAGCTCGCCCATCCCATCCACAAGCGACCCTCCGCGATGACACAACCGACCGCCGAGATGATCGCCTTCGCACGCGACGTGCTGCGCGTGATTCCGAACGCGCGGCCCCAGGCGAAGGCTCAGGCGCTTTCCCATGCGCTTCACGAGAAGATGAGCTACACCCCTGGGACAACCGACGTCGAGACCGCTGCCGCCGATGCGTTTTCCCAGATGAGCGGCGTATGTCAAGATTACACCCACATCCTTATCGCCCTTCTGCGCGCCGAGGGGATCCCTGCGCGCTACGTGAACGGGCTTATGGTGGGCGAAGGCGCCACGCATGCATGGGTGGAATTCCACGACGACGTGCGCTGGCACGGCATCGACCCCACCAACGACCGCGCGATCGACGACACCTACATCGCGATCTCCCACGGACGTGACTTCACCGACTGTCCCATCGAATCGGGCGTGTTCCGCGGAGGCGCGCGCCAGGAACAGCTGGTCAGCGTGATCGTCGGCAGCGAGCAATAGCGCTCAAGGAGCATTTCATGATTGAAACCGTATTTTCGGCCGAGCTGCCCGTAAGCGAGCACCTGACCATACAGAAGAACCGCATCGTCGGGCTGGGGCACGACAAAAAAGGTTCGGGGCGCCGCCTCGCAATCATCACCGGCGTGCACGGCGACGAGCTCGAAGGGCAGTACGTCGCCTTCGAGCTTGCCAGACGACTGAAGGCAAGCCCCGAGCTGCTCTCCGGGACGATTGACATCTACCCTGCCGTGAACCCGCTCGGCATCAATTCGATTGAACGCAGCGTTCCGATGTTCGACGTCGATTTGAACAGGACGTTTCCCGGGGATGAGCACGGCGAGCTCACCGAAACGCTCGCCGCCGCCGTGATCGACAACATCTCGGGGGCCGACGTCGCCGTCGACATCCACGCCTCGAACATCTTTCTGCGCGAGATGCCGCAAATCCGCATCAACGAGATATCGGCCGACACGCTTCTGCCTATCGCGCCCCTGCTCAACGTCGATTACGTATGGGTGCACGCATCCTCGACCGTGCTCGAATCGACGCTCGCCTACACCCTCAACGAGCGGGGAACGAGAACGCTCGTCGTGGAAACGGGCGTGGGAATGCGCATCACGCGCGACTACGGGGAGCGCCTCGTCGACGGCATTTTGCGCCTCGCCGCGTCGCTCGGTATGTGGGCGGGTCGCTTTCGCGCCTACCGCGCGCCGATTGTGAGCCGCGACGGCGCCGTAAGCTACCTCAACGCCGAGGCGGGCGGAATCTTTCTTCCCGAGGCCGAACATGGGACACCCGTCATAGCGGGCCAGAGGATCGGCATCATCGCCGACACGCTGACAGGAGAAGTCACCCAAACAATCACAGCGCCCACATCAGGGCTTTTGTTCACCCTGCGCGAGTATCCGGTAGTTTACCCCGGCTCGCTCGTCGCACGCATCCTGGAGGACGAGCAATGAGGTCGAAGGTCATCTTTTCTCTTTCCACGCCCTATCGGGAATCGATGAAGATCCGCGCGGCGGAATTCGGCGACGCGGACGCGCAACCTTGCTGCGCTATCGTCGGCTCCATGCGCGGCAACGAGGTGCAGCAAACCTTCATTGCGGCGAACCTCGTCGGGCGCCTTCGCGAACTTGAGCGGGAGGGCCTGCTCAACAGCGAGAAGCGCATCCTCGTGATTCCTGCGGCCAACGCGTTTTCCATGAACATCCACAAGCGCTTCTGGCCGGTCGACAACACCGACGTGAACCGCATGTTTCCTGGCTACGACAAGGGCGAGACCACGCAGCGCATCGCGGCGGGCATCTTCGAGGCGGTTTCCAGCTACGACTACGGCATCCAACTCGCGAGCTTCTACCTGCGCGGCGCGTTTCTCCCCCACGTGCGCGTGACCGACGAGGGCGACCTGTCGCGCGAATCGCTCGAGATGGCCGCGTTGTTCGGCATGCCTTGCACGCTTCTGCACAAGCCGTCGACGTTTGACACCACCACACTCAACTACAACTGGCAAGTGTGGAACACGCATGCGTTTTCCCTGTTCACAAAAACGACGGGGTCGATTGATGAAGCTTCGGCGCGCCAGGCGGAAGACGGCATCGTGCGATTTTTGGCGCACGTCGGCGCCGTGCGGGAAGAGGCGCTTTCCACCTGCGCGAAAACCGAGACAGGAGAGCCGGCACGCATCGAGGAGAGCTCGCTTTCCAACGTGCGCAGCGAGCGGGCGGGCGGGCTGTTCGTCCCGCTCGTCGGTCCCGGGGACTGCGTCGTACGAGGTCAGTCGCTCGCCGAAGTGCGCGACACGTTCGACGGGAGCGTGCGCGACACGCTGCGCTCGCCGATCGACGGGCGCGTGTTTTTCAGCCGCACGGCGCCGCTGGTGAACCAGTACTCGATCGCGTTCAAGATCGCGCCGCAATAGCGCATCGGGCAGAGCGGAGGTGTGCGGTGCCGAGGCGCTCGGCGAAGCAGCCTGATGCGTCGCACTTGGCAAGCGTGGGCGCGACGCGAGCGGCAGCGGGAGCACATCCTGCAGAAAGCGGCTCATCCCGCACAGCACGCCGCATTCCTATCGATTGCTTTCTAGAAAACGCCGCCCCAGACGAGGACGGCAGCGACAGCCACCACCCATAGCACGGCCACGACGATGCGGACCGGGCGCGGGGTGCGAAGGCTCGCCGCAGGAAGGAGCAGCATCGCAATCGCGCCGCCGATGGCACCACCCAAATGGCCGCTGATCGAGATGTTCGGCACGAGCAGCGTGTAGATGACGTTCACCGCGATGATCGAGAGCATGCTCTTCGAGAAGTCGCGAAAGACCGCGCGGTTGCCGCGAACGAGGACGCACAGAAGCGCCACGGCTACGAACAGGCCGAACACACTCGTCGACGCACCTGCGGAAACGGACAGCCCGCCGCCTTGCGCCATGTCGACCGCATAGGAGACGACGTTGCCCGTGATGCCCGCGACGAAGTAGAGCAAAAGGAAGTTTCCGCGCCCGAGCACGCGTTCCAAAAGCTCGCCCACGCTGTAGAGCGCGACCATGTTGAACAGAAGGTGCATGAGGTCCATGTGCAAAAACATGGGCGCAACGAAGCGGTACAGGTCGGCAGGGCCTTGCACCATCGGCGCGTACATGGCTCCCATCTGGACCAACGTGAGGATCGAGACGTTCTGGCCCGTGCCCGAGATGAGCATCTCCGCCACGAAGCACACCACGTTCACCGCGATCAGCGCAAGGGTTACCACGCGCCCCGAGTTGCGCTCGAAAAACGAAGGTTCCTCATCGCGCATCATCTCGCGGAGCTGCTCGTCGGTGATGGGTGCAGGCCGCGTGCCCGAAGAGGATGCCGGCGCCTGCTGCGCGTCAGGTGAGGTGATCGGGTCGTCGGTCATTGCCGCTCCTTGCCATGGAATCGTTGCGTGTCACGAACGTATGCTATCAGAAACCCGGCGGTCTCCCAAAAGGTACACACCCACGACGACCATGGCAGCGAACGCGATCATCGCGAGCAGAATCACATACGTGATGAGATAGGTTCCGAACGCTTCTGCCAAAAAGCCCGGCAGGAACGTGAAGATGAATCCGCCGAGCGCATAGCAGAGCTGGAAGTTCTTGATCGTCTTGGCCTCGCGCCCCTTCGGCGCAAGCTCGATCGACCAGACGGATATGCCCACCGTGCCGAGGGAGAGCCCAAGGCCGTAGAGGAACACGCCAACGCCCGCAAGCCCCACGTTCCCCATATCCGACAAACAGAGCAGCAGCGTGCCGCCGATGAACAGGGCGAAGAAGAAGATCGAGCCGCGCTTCGTCCCGACGCGGTCGAACACGACCCCGCTTGCGAGCTTGGCGACCGTAAGGCAGCCGCCGCACAGCGCCACGAGCGCCGCCGCACCCTCGGCGGAAAAGCCCTCCGAAGTGAACAGCACGGCCAGATAGCTCGTGCCGCCGACGGAGATGCAGCCGACGAACGTCATCGCGACCAGCACAAGCGGCGCGAGCTTCGCGGGGACGTTGCGGTTGCGACGAGCGGCGCGGGCGCGGCCGGGCTTGCCCGCCTTCTTCCCCTCGGGCGCTTCGTAAGGCTCAAGCCCCAGGTCGCGCGGATAGTTGCGCAGAAGCAGGAAGACGAACACCCCGAGGACAAGCGCGAGGGCCGACTCGAAGAGGAACGCCGCGGAAAGCGAGTACGTGCCGATGAGCGCAACCGCCACGTTCGGCAAGATGACAGCAGCCACCCCCGACCCGACCGCCGCGATGCCCGCCACCGTGGCGACGTTCGAGCGGAACCAGCGGTTGATCAGCATCGTCGAGGCGATCATGCCGCCCAAGCCGTACCCGAGCCCCGTGAACACCGAGCCCGCGCACAGCCCGATGAAGCTTTCCGTGTTCTGCGAATAGAGAAAGAAGCCCGCGCAGACGCACAGCGATGCGAGAAACGCGCCGATGCGGCAGTTGAGCAGGTCATAATAGCGCCCGACCACGAGCATGCCAATCAGCGACATGAACGTACGTACCGAGATGATGATCGAGCCGCCGGTGTTGCCAACGCCAGGCAGATCGACCAGATAAGGCTGGAACACGGAAAACGAGGTGGAGGGCAGGCCGACGTTCGTGAACAGAATGAGGAAGCAGCACGCCGCGATCACCTTCTCGTAGTGTCGCTTGATCGCACCCGTCGACATATCCTTGCGGCCTCCTCTCCTGAAAAAGGCGCCGCGCGGGCGCCTTCGTCGTCGAATCCTGACCATCATGCTAGCACCTTGCACAGCACACGGGCGCGTTTCGCCCAAGAAGCCCACGAACTGGGCAAATTTCCCCTTCTATTGCGTCGGAGAGTCCGACTTCTCGGCGACACCCGAGCAGCTGCGCGCGTACTTGAGATAGCCGACCACGCTGTAGTGATCCGCCTCGTCGTCTGCCGGGTATCCCGAGCCACCGACAACGCCGAGGTAGCCGCCCTCGACCTTGCTCCCCTTCTCGTCCACCACCACGGCGTGCCAGTGGCCGTATTCGTGCTTCGGTTTGCGCAGTTGGCAGGCGAGCGTCAGCTTAGGCTCGCCCTCTTTACGAAAGAACGCGCCGCCGCTGCGGACCTTCTCGAGGAGAGTACCGTCGAGCCAGAAGCAGATGAACGGCGCTTCGAACGCGTCCGTGAGCGAATCGGCCTCGTAGTTGTAGACGTAGCAGAACAGTGCGCGGTCGCGCGAGCAGGCGAGCAGGTCCACTTCGCTTTGCTTGAGCTTGAACTCCACCGTCGCGATCGCGCCGGGGCGGTCGGCAGCCTCGCTCACGTTCGTCACCGCCGTTTTCACCTGGAAAAAGAACGTCTCGGGAGCCGTGCCGGGATGCTCGAGCTGCTGCTTGAGGTTGAGCGACACCACATCGATCCCCATGTCGGCGGGCGGGCGCAGCGCGTCGAGGCCGTTGCGGTACAGCGAGCTCATCAGCTGGTACTCGCCGGTATAGCCGTTGTAGAGCAGGTCGAAGAAGTCCTGTGCCACGTGTCTCTCCTCTGGTTTCGTTTTCCCTTTGGCCTCGGGCGGGGCTTGGGGTTGGGGCTTGGAGCTTTGGACGTCGCGCCAAGGCTTGTGCTTGTGGTTGTGCTTGGGGGCCAAGGCTTAGGCTTGGGGCTTGTGGCTTTGCCCTAGGCCTTGGGTCAATTGCCCTATTCTAGCGCGAACGTACCGCGCCGTCTTCCACGGAATGAGCTCAGGCAGCCAAAAGCAGGAGGCGTGTCACAAAAGCCACCCCAACCTGCCAGAAATCGGGTGGTTTTCATCACCGAAAGGCGCTCGCAAGGCGTTATCCGTCCCTGCGGCAAGCGAGTGCAGGCGGCGCAGAAGCATACTGCCAGGTCAGCGAGACATGCCTCTCGATGGACCTCCCCTTCCCCCAAGCCCCGCCTTCCCGATATGATGAAAACTACCCGATTTCTGGCAGGACCCCCCTTTGAAAATGCGCGGCCCAGCTTCGACCTTACGCAACATTTACCTGGCGGCCTCTTCCCATATTCCGTTTGTGGTATATCATCGACTAATTCGAAGGCGAGCTCGGCCTTGAGGACCAAAGCCCGTACTGGAAGATGACCGCCGACTTCGGCAGAAGAAGCCTGCGAATGTACATCGACTGGGCCGAGCACTGAGCCGCCGAACTGAGGAGCGCGAAATGAGAATCCTGGCAATCAACGGCAGCCCCAAAGGCGAGCGAAGCAATACCTGGCGTCTGACCAGCGCTTTCCTCCAAGGGATCACTGCCCAAGAAGAAGGTGCCCACGGGAAGGCGCCCGCAATCGAGACCCTGAGCGTCGGCGCACTCGACATCAGGCCCTGCCGGGGATGCTTCTTTTGCTGGAGCAAGACGCCGGGAAAATGCTGCATCCACGACGACATGCAGGGGGTCATCGAGAAGATTTTGTTGGCCGACGTCGTTATCTGGAGCTTCCCGCTGTACTACTTCGGGCTGCCCGGCCCGCTGAAGAACCTGATTGATCGGCAGCTTCCCATGTCGCTCCCCTTCATGAGTGCGGAGGCGGAAAACGGCGGGCACCCGTCGCGCTATGACATGAGCGGCAAGCGCACGGTCGTAATCTCGACCTGCGGTTTCTACACTGCGAAGGGAAACTACGGCGGCGTAACCGACCTGTTCGACCGGCTTTGCGGGAAAGACGGCTACACCGCGCTCTTCTGCGGGCAGGGCGAGCTTTTCCGCGTGAAGGAACTGGCGGAACGCACCGACGAGTACCTTTTTTGGGTCAGGAAAGCTGGGGAAGAGTTCACGCGCGACGGAATCCGAGAGGAGACCCGCAGCAAGCTTGACCAGAACCTGTTCCCGCGCGATATCTTCGAGGCGATGGCGGACGCGAGCTGGGGAGTCGGCAAGTCGGGCGAGAAGGAAAATCCCAGCCTGGTGTTCACGCGCCAGATGGCAGCCCTCTATCGCAGGCAGGCGTGGCCGGGGCGCGACGTCGTGCTCGACATGAACTACACCGACATCGGCAAGACCTACCGCATCGTGCTGGGCGAGCGCGGAAGCCATGTGGAGGAGAAACCTGCCGAGGGCTTCGCCGCGGATTGCACCACGCAGATCAACACCCCCTTGAGCGTTTGGCGCTCGATCGCCAGCGGCGAGATTGCCGGCGACGAGGCGCTCATGAGGCATTTGTACTCGGTCGAGGGCGACTTCGACCTGATGATGCACTGGGATGAGTATTTCGGGGCCGCGAACGCGGCGGGCGGCGCGGGCAACATGGCCGCGGGCGCGGGCGCGGCGGGAGCGGGCACGTGCGGCAAGAACGAGCCCGGGCCGAAAACCAACATGATGCTGCTCCTCATCCCCTGGATCGTCTTTTGGGTCGCAGCCTCCATCGACAGCTTCTGGGGCAGCCTTGTCAGCATGGCGGTATGCGTGCTGCTGCCCGTATTGATGCATCGAACGAAGGTCACCCTCTACGACCAGATCTCGGGCTTGGGGGTTGGCGCGTGCTCCATCGCGCTTTTGGCAGGAGCCCCTCCCATCCTGGTGATTCCCGCATCGTATCTTCTGTTCGGGCTAACCTGGACGCTCTCCTGCTTCACGAAGGTGCCGCTGACCGCGCATTACTCCAAGAACAGCTACAACGGCGATGCGGCGCTGCGCAACCCGATCTTCATGAGGACGAACCGCATCCTGACCGCAGCGTGGGGAATCCTCTACCTGGTCACGCCTATCTGGACGTACTTCATCATGCAAACGGACGCGGCCAGCCTCGTCGGCGCGATCAACTCGGTCCTTCCCGCGCTGATGGGCGTCTTCACCGCATGGTTCCAAAAATGGTACCCCCGCCACATTGCCCGCGGATAGCGCAATATCGGGAAAACACGCTAGAATGCTATCCCATGAGGAAATGCAACCAACAGAGCGAATCAACGGGAAGCGACGAAGCCTGCGCAACATCGCTTCGGCGTGACGAGCGCGGGCTCGCCCTCGTCGGCGACGGGATGGAGCTTCGCGGCGACTTCTCGCAGCTGCTCCCCCGCATCCGGAAAGACCGCCTTGCAGGCGAGCTCCTCGTCCGCGCGGCAAAGGTCCGCGGCTGCGCCGAGCCGTGGGCGATCGACGCCACGGCGGGGCTTGGCGAGGACTCGTTTCTCCTGGCCGCAGCTGGGTTTCGCGTGAGCATGTACGAATCGGACCCCACCATCGCGGCACTCGTGCGCGACGCGCTCGCCCGTGCGCAAGCCGACCCTAAGCTCGCCGACATCGCGCGCCGCATGGAGCTCTTCGAGGAAGACAGCATCGAGGCCATGACCCATCTTGGGGACACACCCGACGTGATCTATCTGGACCCCATGTTCCCCGAGCGTCGCAAGAGCGCTGCCGTGAAGAAGAAGTTCCAGCTCATCCACCACCTCGAAGCTCCCTGCCAAAACGAAGGGGCGCTCCTTGCCGCAGCCATTTCCGCCGGCCCGCGCAAAGTGGTCGTGAAGCGCCCTGCGAAGGGCCCGCATCTCGCGGGCGTGAAGCCGAGCCATTCGCTCGCCGGCAAAGCGGTGCGCTACGACGTCATCACCCCCGCGAGCATAAAGGTACCGCTCGCTTAACTACACACCGCTTCTCCCTTGCGCAACCTCCCGCAGCGCGGTAGAAAGAAAATTCGGCGACTGCGCGCGGGCGTGAAAACGCGGATGCGCGAGCGCGTCACTATCAAGCGATTGAGATATCTGGGGGATTTCGAATGTCGTCGCAAAACACTGTGGAGAAGAAGGCGAACCGCAACAGCATCGACATGCTGCATGGGCCGCTTGTGGGCAAGCTCTTCCTCTTCGCCATTCCGCTGGCTTTCTCGAGCATCTTCCAGCAGCTGTTCAACTCAACCGACGCCATCGTCGCCGGACGCCTCCTCGGCTCCACCGAGCTCGCCGCAATCGGCGGCGTATCGCCCTTGGTCGCGCTGTTCATCAGCTTTTTCGTAGGAGTCTCGATCGGCACGAACGCAACGATCGCCATACGCATCGGACAAGGCGACCGCTCGAAGATCCGCGCCGCCGTGCACACCACCGCGGTGATCGCGATTGTCTCCGCCGTGTTGGTAACCGTGATCGGCATCGCCATCGCAGGCTTCCTCGTCGACAGCGTGGGGATCCCCGACGAAGCGCGCGCCGAATCGGTTAGCTACCTGCGAATTTATTTCGCCGGCGTCGCCTTTTTCCTCGTGTTCAATTTCGGCTCGGCAATCCTGCGTGCAAAGGGCGACACGCGGCGTCCGCTCTATGCGCTCGCCATCTCCGCAGTGGTGAACGCCGTGCTCGATATATTCGCCGTGTCAGTCCTTCACCTGGGCGCTGCGGGAATCGCCGCCGCCACCGTTGCCGCCTACGCACTTGCAGCGGCGATCGTGATCGTGATGCTCATGCACGAAGAGGAAGACTTCCGCCTGAACGTGCGGGAGCTTCGCGTCGACCAGCGGGCCCTGCACCAGATTCTCTACATCGGCGTGCCCTCGGGTTTGCAGGGCGTCGTGTTCGCGGTATCGAACATCATCATTCAGGCGTCAATCAACAGCTTCGGCACCGATGCGATCGCAGGATCGACCGCTGCGCTCAACTTCGAGTACTACACCTACTTCATCATCAACGCGTTTTCCCAGGCCGCCATCACCTTCATCGGGCAGAATTTCGCGGCGGGGAACCTCTCGCGCTGCGACAAGGTCATCGCCTGGTCGATGGGCCTCTCCCTCGGGCTTTCTTTCGCCGTGTCGGTTGTGCTCGTCGGCCTAGGCAACACCGGCTTGAGCATCTTCACTACCGAGGCAGGCGCCCTCGCGTTCGCTACCACGAGGCTCTGGCACGTCGAACTGCTCGAATGCCTTCCCAGCACTTACGAGATAACGGCAGGCGCACTGCGCGGCATGGGCTGGTCCATCCTCCCGACAGTCGTCGTCATCATCGGCTCGTGCGTGCTGCGCGTCATCTACGTGTTCACGCTGTTCCCGCTGCTCGGCAGCTTCGAGGCGCTGCTGAACATCTACCCCGTGACCTGGATCGTCACCGGCACCACGATGATCGCGCTCTACCTTTTCGCAAGGAAGCGGACCTACGCGAAGGAGCGAGCGAAGATCGCCGCGCGCAAGCAGAAGCAGGCAGCGCGTTCCAAGGCCGCCGCGTAACAGGAGCAAAAGCACCGCATAATGAAAAAGCGGTTGCGCCCGAAGGGGGGACGCAACCGCTCGAACCTAGCGCCAGTGCACGCGAGCGCGATATCGCTTCAGCGCAGGACCCCTTACTATGTAGGGAGCTACTATTTTAGACCCGAAGATGGGACATGCCGGGGTGCAGACAAGCCCAAGGCGGGCATGTACCTACGCGAACATCATGAAAAGCTTCGCCAGAACGAAACCGATGACTCCGCATGCGGGGAACGTGATGATCCAAGCGAGCAGCATGTTCTTCGCGATACTCCAGTTCACGCGCTTGATCGATTTCGAAGCGCCCACGCCCATGATGGCGGACGTGTTGCAGTGGCTCGTGGAGACGGGCATGCCCGTCAGGCTCGCGAACAGAAGCGTGAACGTGGTCGAGAAATTCGCGGCGACACCCTGGTACTTCTCGAGCTTCACCATATCCATACCGACGGATTTGATGATGCGCTTGCCGCCGACAACGGTGCCGAGCGAGATGGCCGCCGAGCACACGATCATGATCCACATCGGGAAGCCACTCGAATCGGGCGTCGAGCTGCCGAAGGACAAGGCCACGCCGAGCATGGCGATGGACATGAACTTCTGGCCGTCTTGCGCGCCGTGGAGAAACGACAGCGCGATGGCGCACAGATCTTGAATGATGACGAACAGGCGGTTCGCATAGATGCGGTTCACGCTGCGGAAGAGCGCTTCGATGACCTTGGTGAACAACCAGCCCAAAATAAAGCCTGCAACCAGGGAAAACACCATACCGTAGATGACTTTCGCCCACTCGGCGGGAACCACGCCCGCCCAACCGTTGAGCGCGATGGCGCCGCCGGTGATGCCGGCGATGAGCGAGTGCGACTTCGAGCACGGGATGCCGAAAATCCAACAGATGACGCCCCATGCGATTGCGCCTATCATAGCTGCGACCAGGGCTAAAAGCGCGGCGTTCGTGTCTCCTGAGAAGTCGACCATCCCAAACATCGTCTTCGCTACGGCGGTGGAGATAAACGTCATGCCGACCAGGCCGACGAAGTTGAACACAGCCGCGAGGGCAATCGCGGTATTCGGCTTGAGACAGCGCGTAGAGACGACCGTCGCGATGGCGTTCGGCGCATCGGTGGCGCCGGAGACGGCGGTCACGCCGATGACGAGGATCAAAATCACGAACAGGATGGGCTGAGCCATCGCTTGGGTAAGAAAATCTACAAACGTTAGCGCCACGTGCAACCCCGTCTATGTTGTTGAACGCCCTTTTGGGAGTTCGTCTTGATTCCGTGCGTGTCAATCACGAGGCATGCCGCCTCATGCAGACCGCATTTTACACAGCCTTAATAATGTAGAGCATGCCTGGGGACGCAAGGTCGCAATATCGGCAACGTGCATAAAACTTGCCGACGACGGAGACTCGCAGGCAAGCCCTTGACACCGAAAACCACGGGGAGCGGGAGCGTTCTTGTGCGCGGTCGAGGGTCTTCCCCTTCGAAAAACGAGCAAATAGGCCCCGTTTCTGTGCAGCAACTGCACAGCAAAAGAAAATGGCGGGTGCGGTACGTGGGTTGGGGGCATCGTAGCGCAGAGCCGCCTTAGGGTGTTCATCGTCGCGCGGTGTTGCGCTTCGCCGTAATTGCACGGCGCTGCGCCTTTTCGGGGCTGCATGATCTTGCGTTTTGCCGCTAGCACGAGGCTTCACGCAGACGCTTTCCGCGCGGCCTCCCGTGTCGACACCCCAAAGATACTCGATGCATGTTTCCCGCGCGTTTCGTCTAAGTTAAGGTTGGGAAGGGGCGCGTCTTTTCTTCGCATGACCCGTTTTCGCGACACGGGACATGCGGGCGCCAGTCTCAAATCGCCCTATCACCTCCCTTTTCCAAAAACTTCCCAGAAGAGGTTGAAGCCTGTCGCCTTCGCGCATACAATACGGGCAAGATGAATTCTGTTTCAGGGCGGGGTGAGATTCCCCACTGGCGGTAACCAGAAGGCGAGCACGCCAAGCTGGAAGTCCGCGACCCGAGCAGATGAGGCGCCCACCGCGCTTCGTCCGCTTGGCTGATCCGGTGAGAATCCGGGACCAACGGTTACAGTCCGGATGGAAGAGGCAGAGAATCGCAGCGCGCCGCGGCAATTGTCGGGCGTGTCGTTGATGCGTATTCGCGGGCCCGTATGCAAAGGAATTCATACGGGCCCGCTTTTTTGTGCAGGGTGAGAAGCGGACCCGCAGAAACCCACCTTGCGAGAAGGAGGCTGTCATGTCAGCCACACAAGCAACCAAGCAGGTCGAACTTAAGAACACGAACCGCTGGAGCACGCGCCAGCTCGTCACCATGGCGCTCATGTGCGCCATCGCCGCGCTGTTCTCCTTCATCCAGATTCCCCTTCTACCGGCCGCGCCCTTCCTCACCTACGACCCCTCGCTTATGCCCGCGATGGTCTGCGGCTTCGCCTTCGGCCCGGGCGCAGGCTTTGTCGTCGGCGCGATCGCGGCGGTGATTCACGGCCTTATCCTGGGCGAATGGGTCGGCTCGCTCATGAACATCTGCGCGACGCTGTTCTTCGTCGTCCCCGCGGCGCTCATCTACAAGAAGATGCACACCCTGAAAGGCGCCGCTCTCGGCCTTATCGTGGGCATTGTGTGCGCGACCGTCGGCGCCATCATCACGAACCTCACGATCGGCGTGGCGTTCTGGTATGGCAGCGTTGACGTCATCATGCCGCTTTTGCTTCCCGCCGTCGTGCCCTTCAACCTCATCAAAACCGTGCTGAACTCGCTTCTGACGCTCATCGTGTACAAGGCGATCTCGAACCTCATCACCCCGAAGAAAAACCAGGTGAAAGGCCGCTAAACCATGACTGGGAAGCCTCTACCCGAAGACCCCGCCGGAAATTCCGCCCCCGTGTCCGCCGAGGCGCCCATCATCTGCGTGCGCGACGTCTCGTTCACCTACGACGGCGAGGCGTTCGCGCTCTCGGGCGCAAGCGCGCAGATCGAGCGCGGCGAGTTCGTATGTATCCTCGGCGGCAACGGATCGGGGAAATCGACGCTCGCGAAGCATTTGAACGCGCTGCTCGTTCCCGATAAGGGGCGGGTGGAGGTTTGCGGCATGGACACCTCCGAGCGCCAGCACACCTACGCGATTCGCCAGAGCGCCGGCATGGTATTTCAGAACCCGGATGACCAGCTGGTCGCCTCCCTTGTGGAAGACGACGTAGCCTTCGGGCCCGAAAACCTCGGCGTTCCCACCGCTGAGCTGCGGCAGCGCGTAACGCAACGCCTTGAAGACGTCGGCCTTTCGGGGTTTGAGAAGCACGAGACGCACGCGCTTTCCGGCGGGCAGAAGCAGCGCGTCGCCATCGCAGGCGCCCTTGCGATGAACCCGGAGATCCTCATCTTGGACGAGGCCTCTGCGATGCTCGACCCCCGCGGACGCAAAGGGCTTATGCGCGTCGTGCGCTCGCTCAACGACCAGGGCATGACCGTCGTCATGATCACGCATTTCATGGAGGAGGCCGCCCTCGCCGACCGCGTCATCGTTCTCGATGAGGGGAAGGTGGCGCGCGTGGGCACACCGCAGGAAGTGCTCGTCGACGTCGATGCACTTTCCGCCCTCAACCTGGAGGTTCCCTTCGCAGCCGAGCTTTCCCAGGCACTGCGTCGAGCTGGCGCCCCCGTGACCGCCGCCGTAACCGAAGAGGAACTTGCGAAAAGCGTGTTTTCCCTGTTCGGGTCACACGTAGCGAAAGCTTGCGGCGACGAGGGCGAGGACGCCGAGCGCCGAAGTGCGCACGATGAGGTGGCATCCCAGGGCTCGCCCGCGGAAGCGGCGGCCGTGCGCGAGGATTCGACCAGCTGCACGAAAACTTCCGCACCTTCCACCGCGCCCGCGGGCGGCGATGCGCTTATCCAGCTTGAGGGCGTATCGTTCACCTACGACACCGCCGAGGCGCGCCGTCAGCGCAAAGCCGGCAAAAAACCAGCCCCTAAGCAGGCAAAATGGGGCAATTCCCCCGAAGCGCTCTGGGCACTCGACAACGTAACCCTCGAAGTGCGCAAAGGCGAGTTCTTAGGCATCGCCGGCCATACCGGCTCGGGCAAGTCGACCCTCATCCAGCACATGAACGGCATCTTGCACCCCACAAACGGCCGCGTCGTCGCCTTCGGGCGCGATGTCGCGGAGAAGGGCGCCGCCAACGACGTGCGCGGGCACGTCGGCGTGGTGTTCCAGTACCCCGAGAACCAGCTCTTCGCGGCAACCGTGGCGGAAGATGTCGCCTTCGGGCCGCGCAACCTGGGCCTTTCGGAAGAGGAGGTCTCTGCGCGGATCGAGCGCTCCCTGCGCACCGTAGGGCTTGACCCTGAGGAGATCGACGCACGCAGCCCCTTCGAGCTCTCGGGCGGCCAGCAGCGCCGTGTGGCGTTTGCGGGCGTGCTCGCCATGGAGCCTGAGGTGCTCGTGCTCGACGAGCCCGCCGCAGGGCTCGACCCCAAGGCGCGAAAATCGTTTCTCGACATGGTGTCTCACCTGCACGAAGAGGGACTCACCGTGGTTATGGTGTCCCACAATATGGACGACCTCGCGAATCTCTGCGACCGCGTTGCGGTCATGAGCGAAGGAAAGCTCCTCATGGAGGGAACGCCTGCCGAGGTATTCTCTCGCGCCGATGAGCTGACTGCCGTTGGGCTTGCGACCACCTCGCCCGAGCATTTCGCGAACCTTCTGCGCGAAGGCGGGCTTGCCGTTGCGCACGAGGAGCTTGCCACCGAAGACTCAATCGTCTCCTATCTGCGAGGTCTCTTATGATGCGCGGATTTTCTTTCGGAAGCTATGTACCTGGCACAAGCCCCGTTCACAAGCTCGACGCGCGCGCGAAGCTTTTGCTCGGGTGCGCGTTCATCGTGATCACTCTAAACGCGAGGTCCTTTCTTGCGCTTATTCCCGTGGCGCTGTTTGTGGTGGGAGCCTACGCCCTCGCCCGCATTCCCGCAAGGAAGGCTTTGCGCTCGCTCGCGCCGCTCATGTTCATCGTCGTGATTGCATCGATCATGAACCTGTTCGTCGTGCAGGGAGGGCCTGTCTATTTCGAATGGGCGTTCATCCGCATAAGCGAACAGGGTGTGCTCACCTGCTTGCTCATCGCCTGCCGGCTCCTGCTCATGATGGCGGGAATGAGCCTCGTCACGCTGACCACGATGACGCTCGACTTGACGGAGGCCCTCGAGCGGCTGCTCTCCCCCTTCGCGCGCTTCGGCGTGCCAGCACACGAGATCGGCATGATCATGGGCATCGCCCTGCGCTTCATGCCGCAGTTCGCAACCGAGTTTTCGAGCATTCGCGAAGCACAGCTTGCTCGCGGCGCGGGGCTCAAGACCAGCCCCGTACGTGGCGTGCAGATGCTCTCGTCTCTCATGACTCCCTTGTTCACCAGCGTCTTTCGCCATGCCGAGACGCTTTCGGCGGCCATGGACGCGCGTTGCTACCACGGCAAGGAGGGGCGCACGAGGCTCCATCCGCTAAGCTTCGCCCCTCGCGACGGCGTTGCCTGCGCGCTCGTCGCCGTCCTCCTAGCTTGCGTGATCGCGGTGAACATCCTGCTGTAAGGCTGTCGGGGCGGATTCGTATCCCCCCTGCAAATTATTTCGTACCCTACCGTTTTGGAAAGGAATCCCCATGACCGGAAACGAGAAGATTCTGCAGTACTTAAGCGCCGTGCCCGCGTGGTATCTCGCCACGAGCGTAAACGATCAGCCGCACGTGCGCCCCTTCAGTTTCGCCGCCGAGCAGGACGGCAAGATCTGGTTTTGCACCGCGACGACCAAGGATGTGTGGGACGAACTCGTCGCGAACCCGAAGTTCGAGGCAACGGCATGGTGGCCGGGACACGGCTGGCTTATCCTCCGCGGACGCGCGGGACTCGACGACAAGGTCAACGACGACATCCGCTACGCCGGCTTCGCGCATTTGAGCGGGCTTGGCGAGACCTACGACGGGCCGAACGACCCCACGCTCACGTTCTTCAGCGTGGAGGAACCGCAGGCTTGGATTTGCAACCATGAGGAATGGGTTCCCGTAGAGCTCTAGATGAATTACCGCCGCGCTGCCCTGGGCCGACGGCCGTTTTGTGGCACAATAGCGAAACGACATTCAACGAAGGAGAGCGGCTCATGGCAAACGGCACCGACGCAGGCACGCGACCTGCGAATTTCCGCAAAGTTGGCATCGTGGGATGCGGGTTCGTGGGATCCGCATCTGCGTTTGCGCTGATGCAAAGCGGGTTGTTCTCTGAGATGGTGCTGATCGATGTCGATCGCAACCGCGCCGAGGGCGAGGCGCTCGACATCGCGCACGGCATGCCGCTCGCATCACCGTCGAACATCTACGCGGGCGATTACGCCGACATCGCCGACGCCGGCGTCGTGATCATCACGGCGGGCGCGAACCAAAAGCCCGGCGAGACGCGCCTTGATCTGGTCAGCAAGAACGTGAGCATCTTCAAGTCTATCGTGCCGCAAATCACGCAAAGCGGCTTTTCCGGCATCCTGCTCGTCGTGTCGAACCCGGTCGATATCCTCACCTATGTCGCGCTCAAGCTCTCGGGGCTGCCCGCGAACCGCGTTATCGGGTCGGGCACGGTGCTCGACACCGCGCGCTTCAAGTACGTGCTCGGCGAACATCTCGGCGTCGACCCGCGCAACGTCCACGCGCGCATCGTTGGCGAGCACGGGGATTCCGAAATCGCCATCTGGAGTCTAGCTAACGTCTCGGGCATCCCGATCGACGTGTTCAGCCGCCTGCGCGGACGCGAGCACAGCGCCGAGACCATGGCGAAAATCGAGGCCGACGTGAAGAACTCGGCGTACGAGATCATCGAGAAGAAGCATGCCACCTATTACGGCATCGCCATGTCCGTGAAGCGCATCTGCGAGGCGATCGTGCGCGACGAGAAGCCTATTCTTCCCGTATCAAACCTGATGGAAGGCGAGTACGGCATCTCCGACATCGCGCTTTCGATGCCCTGCGTGGTTGGCGCCGCCGGCATCGAGTACAAGGTTCCCGCACCCTTCTCCGAAGACGAGCAAGCGCGCCTGCGCGAGTCCGCCGACATGCTCAAAGGCGTCATCGAGCAGCTCGACCTGTAAACTGGCCCGCAAAACGAACGCGGCCGCACCTTCTCTTTTGAAGATGCGGCCGCGTTTTTGGTGACAGTCGCCTCGGTTACGGGCACGCTATCAGGTTATTCGCTCTTCGCAGGCTCATCGAAGGCGCCGGTGCAGTGCGGGCAGCGCGTCGCGCCCTCCTTGACCTCTTCTAAGCAGAAGGGGCACACGGGTGGCTTCTTTTCCTCTTCCTTTTCCTTGCCCGTGAGCTTATCGGCAGCCTCCTGCGCCTTGTTGACAGCCTTCACCAGCAAAAACACGATGAACGCCACAATGAGGAAGTTGATGACCGCCGAGATGAAGGCGCCGAAGTCGATTTCGGTGCCCGGCACCACCAGCCCCGAGATCTCGCCCGGAGTGCCGCCTGCGATAAACGAGATGAACGGATTGATGATGTTGGTGGTGAGCGCCGTCACGATGGCTGTGAACGCGCCGCCAATGATGACGGCGACGGCCAGATCCATCACGTTGCCGCGGTTGATGAAGTCTTTGAATTCCCCTAGGAACTTCTTCATGTCCTCCCCAATCGATTGAAAAGAAAGCGTGCGAACTTACAGCGAGATACTATAGCAAAAATCGCTGCCCGCCCTACCCCAAGTACAGAAGGCAGCCCCCACGCCGGACGCTTCCCTGTCACTAATTATTTGCAGTTCCCGAGCTCTTCGTTGCATTCCGCGAGCGTCACCACGAAGCGATCGACGTCTTCCGGCGTTGTCGCGCCCGAAAAGCTCACGCGCAGCGTCGTGTTGCCCTGCGAAAGCGGGATGCCCGCAGCCTGGAGCGATAGCGGATGCTTCTTGCGCCAGGTACCGGCCGCCACATGCTCGTGGTTCGATTCGCACGCCGACGCGCGCGACACGTAAACGCCGCGATCGCTGAGGTACGCGACCGACTTCGCGTTGCGCAGCCCCGGTACGCTCACGCTCACGATGAAGGGAGACGCGTCCTCGGGCGAGTTTATGATGGCGCTGGGGACAAGGCGCGCGAGCTCGGCGCGGATCTGCGCGTTCAGCGCGCGCACATGCGCGAGGGTTTCCCCATGCTCGGCCTGCGCCAGCTCGACAGCGCGCGCGAAACCCGCAGCAAGGAACACCGGCTCGGTGCCCGAGCGAAGCCCGCGCTCCTGCCCACCGCCGAATGCGTTCGTGTGCATCTTCACGCCGTCGCGCACGTACAGCGCGCCGATACCGCGCGGCCCGCCGATCTTGTGCGAGGCGACGGATGCCAGCTCGGCGTGCCACTCGCGCGGTTTCGGGGAAAGCTTGCCGAACGCTTGGGTGGCATCGACGTGATAGAGCGCGTCGGGCGCAAGCTCATCGCGAATACGGCCAATCTCCGCCGAGGGGAAGAGGTAGCCCACTTCGTTCTGCACGTTCATGATAGTGATGAGCGACGTGGGGCTTTCCATGAGCGCATCGCGCAGTTGCACCAGGTCAAGCATGCCATCAACCGCATCGATATAGGTGACCGGCCAATCCATTTCACGGCGCATACCGCGCACACTTCGCGTGACCGACGCGTGCTCGAGCGTCGAGGTGATGATCTTGGCAGGGTTGTCGCGTCGCGCCGAGCACACGCCTCGGACGGCGAGGTTGTTCGATTCGGTAGCCCCCGAAGTAAAGTACACCTCGCCAGGCTCGACCCCGAGCGCACAGGCGACAGTGGCACGGCTCTCCTCGAGGACTTCCTTCGCGCGCATTCCCACGGCATGGACCGACGAGGGGTTGCCCCACGCGTCGCACATCACCTCGTTCATGCGCTCGATGACCTCGGGGAGCGTCGGCGTGGTCGCCGCGTTGTCGAGGTAGCTTTCAGTTGTATGGCTCATAGCGGTTTCATTCACCTTTTTGTTCTTGTCTTGGTATCTCTCCCGTGCGATACGCCTTGAGCAGCCGCTCAAGATCTGCGATTTCGCGCTTCATCTGCTGCCCCTCGTCGGTGTCCCCCATGAGCGTGCGCTTCTTCACCTGCTCCACCATATGCCGGGACGAGTGGATGTCGATTTCCTTCTCTATCGCGGCCTGAGCCGATTCCAAAGGCTCGTGGGCCGCCAGGATGAACCCGTAGGAGTTCGAGATGAGCGTATAGCCGGCAATTCCCGTGGTCGGCTGATATGCCTTCGAGAAACCGCCATCGATCATGATGACCTTGCCGCCGCATTTCACGGGATCTTCGCCATCTTTCACCTTCACGGGAACATGCCCGCAGATGATATGGGACGTTTCCGGGTCGAGCCCGAAATCGCGGAAGATGTTCGCGACCACGGCCTCGTCGTCGATCAGGGTGTAGAAGGGGTTCTTCACTTCCTTGCGCGCAGCCTTGTCGGCGATGAGGTAGAGCTCGAAGGTGGCCATCTTGCTCTTCGCGAACAGCGGGCTGCCCTGCCCGAGCCACAGATACCACAGCATGTCGCGCCCGCGACGGCGTTCTTCCTCGTCACGGCTAAAAAACGCAGCGCGCACGTGGCGCTCCATCACGTCGTAGAGCGCGCGGCCCTTGTACGTTTTGCCGTAGACGTCGACTTCCTTGAGAGAGCCGTCGGCGTTGAGCGGCACGCAGGCGTGGAAGAGCAGGTTGCCGTTGTGCACCTTGTAGAGGCTTCCCGCTTCCAGGAAGAACTGCATGTGGCGGCGGAGCTTCTCGCATCCGGTAAACGCGGCGACGAGGCGCTCCATCACGTCCTGTTCAGCAGGCGTAAGGGCGTAGGGGTTCTCCGGGTCGATGGTCGGGAACACTTTGTCGGTGAGCTCGTACTCGGTGCCGTCGAGCATCACCGTGCCGCGAGCGTAGTCGATCTTGTCCAAAAGCTTGCGGTCATCGAGGCCGAAAGCCGGGTTCTCATCGATGAGCTGGCCTTCCACCTTGAATTGGATAATCGCCATCGCCTTTTGGATCTTCACGTTCATCTCGAGCTCGGAGGGGGGAAGGTCGGGGTTGCCCTTGAGCGCGAACCCGACGCACGGGTCGTCGGCGTAGGCGTCGAGCGCGAAGGAGGCAAGCGGCAAGATGTTGATGCCATAGGCGTCTTCCAAGATGGAGAGGTTGCCGTAGCGCGCGCAGTTGCGCACCACGTGCGCGATGCAGCCGCGCTGGCCGAGCGAGGCGCCCATCCACACGATGTCGTGGTTGCCCCACTGGATGTCCACGGAATGGTACGCCATGAGCGTGTCCATGATGGTGTGCGGCGCGGGACCGCGGTCGTAGATGTCGCCGACGATGTGCAACTGGTCGACTGCAAGGCGCTGGATCATGGTCGAGAGCGCCTCGATGAGCGCGATGCCGCGGCCCGTGCGCACCGCCGCATCGATGATGGCGCTGTAGTAGGCTTCCTTGTCGACGCCGTGGCGATCTTCGGTCAAAAGCTCCTCGACGATGTAGGCGAACTCGCTTGGCACGGCGCGGCGGATTTTGGAGTGCGTGTACTTGCGCGCGGCACGCTTGCAGACCGCAACGAGGCGCGGGACCGTGACGGCATACCATGCGTACTCGTCTTCCACCTGCGATAATACAAGCTTCGCCTTTTCGCGCGGATAATAGATGAGCGTGGCGAGCGCGCGCTTCTCGGCGTCGGAGAGCTTGTCGCCGAACACGTCGTCAACCTTCAGGCGGATCGAGCCGGAACCGTTGCGCAGGATATGCGAGAAGGCTTCGAACTCGCCATGGATGTCGGAAGCGAAGAATTCCGTCGATTTGGGGAGATTCAAGATCGCCGACAAGTTGATGACCTCGGCAGATGCCTCGGCGATGGTGGGAAACGATCGGGAAAGCAATTCGAGATAGCGCTTTTCGCCGACTTCCATGGGCTCCTCCTATCTTTTAGTTGTTGCATTTGGGAGCCGAATATCGAATGCTTTCAGATGCAATGCAGACTCTG
>NZ_CAKUBT010000002.1 GCF_934643285.1 uncultured Ellagibacter sp. | reverse complement strand
CGTTCTAGGACGAATGGCATGAATTTGTCTCTAAATGACACTTAATTACTATCATATCAATCGAGATATAGAAGTCGGGAAGGAGCCGCGCAAGCTGGTCGAGTCGGCACGCTCGAGAAGCGGCCGCGCAAGCTGGCAGAGGCAGAACGCCCGGAAAAAGGCCGCGCACGTTGGTCGAGTCGGAACGCTCGAGAAGGAAGCCCGGTTAGTCCAAGGACGAGAACCGCAAAACGCAGGAAAAGATTCCGCTCCTCGCAAAGAGAGGCTTACACCGTCCGCAAAACAGGCGAGCCTCTCCGCGCAGGAACCGCGGAGAGGCTCATGTTGCACGCCAAACGTCAGCGAACAGAAATCAGCCGCAGCTTTACTTCAAAAGGCCCAGGTCGAACTGAACTGCGAACAGGAGGGGCTTGAAAAACATGCCGCCGGCGGATTGCCAGCTTGCTCGTTGAGGCAAGGTGGCCAGCAGCTCGCACGCGTTCGCCGATTGGGCAGCGTACCCGCTGACGAAAGGGTCGCGCACCCACGCTCGCCCGCGCGCCGTCGCGCTAAACGCCGGTGTTTACTCCTCGCCCTGCGCGCGCTGGGAGTTCTCGAACGTGAAGCGTCCCATTTTCACCCCACCCAGAATGTGGATGTGGAAATGCTTCACCGTGGTCGCGGAATCGGGGCCGGTGTTCACCACCGTGCGGAAGCCGGACTCGCGCACGCCCTTGATCTCGGCGACCTTCGGGACGACCGACATCATGTGGCCGAAAACTTCCTCGGGCACGCCGTCGCACATGTCGTCGTAGTGCTTCTTCGGCACGAGCAGCGTGTGCACGGGCGCCTCGGGCTCGATGTCGTCGAACGCGAAGCAGATGTCATCCTCGTAGACCTTGTTCGTGGGGATTTCCCCGGAGATGAGTTTGCAGAACAAGCAATCGTCAGCCATGTCGGCTCCTTTCGATAGCATCACGTCAGGACTAGTTTACAGGTACTTCACGACCAAATCGCCCATGCCGGCGCAGTTGACCACCTTGTCGGCAGGAGTGGTGGCATCCTTCAGGTCGCCCGTGCGCCACCCGTCGTTGAGCAGGTTGGTCACCGCGCGGCGGATGTCGTCGGCGGCATCGTTCATGTCGAAGCTGTAGCGCAGCATCATCTCGACGGAGAGAATCTGCGCGAGCGGGTTCGCGATGCCCTTGCCCGCGATGTCGGGCGCGCTTCCGTGGGAAGGCTCGTAGAGCGCGGTGCCGTCGCCCAAGCTGGCGGAGGCGAGCATGCCGAGCGAGCCCGTGATCTGGGCCGCCTCGTCGGAGAGGATGTCGCCGAACATGTTCTCGGTCACCACAACGTCGAAGTCGGCAGGACGGTTGATCAGCTGCATCGCCGTGTTGTCGACGAGCAGGTCCTCGATTTCGACATCGGGATACTCGGCCTCGCCGATGCGATGCACGATCTCGCGCCACATGCGAGAGGTCTCGAGCACGTTGGCCTTGTCGACGCTCGTCACCTTCTTGCGACGCTTACGCGCAGCATCGAACGCCTGGCGAGCGATGCGCTCGATCTCGTACTCGCGGTACTCGAGCGTGTCGTAGGCGCGCTGCCCCTTGGCGCCGTTTACGCCAGCACCCTCCTCATCGTAGAAGCGCTCGCGCTTGCCGAAGTACAAACCGCCCGTCAACTCGCGCACAATCATGAGGTCGACGCCTGCGATGACCTCGGGCTTCAACGTGGAAGCGCCGGCGAGCGCGTCGAAGATCTGCACGGGGCGCAGGTTGGTGTAGAGGCCCAAGCCCTTGCGGATACCGAGAAGACCCTGCTCAGGGCGCGGAGCGTTCGGGTCGGTCGTGTCCCACTTCGGCCCGCCCACAGCGGCAAGAAGCACGGCGTCGGCGACCTTCGCGGCATCGAGCGTCGCCTGGGGAAGCGGCTCACCTACAACATCGATGGCGGCGCCGCCGATGAGCGATTCCTCGCACGCGAATTCCGTGTCGTACTTCGCGCCGACGGCATTTAGGACCTTCACCCCTTCCGCGATGATCTCGGGGCCGATGCCGTCGCCCGGCAAAAGGCAGATGTTGTACTTCGTAGTCATAGTTGCATGCCTCTTTCGATAAGCGTTTTCTCGCACCCGCCTATAGTAGCGCAGCGCGATAACAAGGAAGGGGCTCACTCGGATTTCCCCGCGCAAACTTGCGAAACGAAAGCTGCAGCAGCGGCGCGAAATGGGCCATAGGGGTATTCCCAAACCCGCGCTCGCTCCCACATACTTCCAAGCGACAACCCGAATGCCAAGGAGGCTTCATGGAAGATTTCTTCGCTATCAAATGCCGCAACTGCGGCGGCCCCATGTATTCCCACCAGGCAACCCGCAGCTTCGAATGCGCGTATTGCGGGACGAGCGAACCCTGGGGAGAAGGCGCGACGGGGCAAGATTCCATCGTGAAGTTCCGCCACCAGCCCCTTCAGATAGTAAACGGCCTGATCAAACTGCCGCAGGTGTCGCGCCTTGAGCCTCCGAAGGAATCAGACTGGTACTTCTTCAAGCCCTACTGGCGCAACATGTCCCTCGCCGAGTGGATCTTGAACGAGGACCCCGCCACCGCAGGCGAGTTCGAGCGCGCGACGACCGTAAGCATCCCCTGCCCGTTTTGCGGCGCGGCGTTCGAGGGCAAGTCGACCCAGAGCGTGTTCGAATGCCCGTCGTGCGGGAACAAGATCGGCGCCACCGACCTGCTGCAACCCGGCACCTTCAGCAAGCACCTGTCCATCGGGACGGGCTCGGAGTACATCCCCGACCAGGCAATTCCCTGCCGCATATCCGAGCAGCAGGCGCGCGCAAACGCCCGCGAGCTCGTGCGGCAGCACCCCGACCTCTTCGCGGGGCACAGCGTCGAGGATGCCATCGACAACCAGATGGTTCTCGCATATGCCGCGGTATCGCTCGCTGACCTGCGCATAATCGCGTCTTACCCCGGTAAGAAGCTCCAGAAGGAGACGCTCGTGCTCTTCGAGGTACTCGATTGGGTCTATCCCAAGACGCGCATATTCGATTTGTCCCTCATGAACCTTTTAGAGCCGTGGGATTTCTCGGCGGTGGCCCCTTTCGACCCCGCCATGCAGGAGGGGAATTTCCGCGTGGCGGCCGTCGAGGCTTTCGCGAAGGACAGCGTCATCATCGACAACCTGGCGCTCAAGATTGCGAAAAACGACGCCGAGGAAGCGCTCGGCCTGAGCAAGAAGAGCCTCCGCACCTGGACATATAACGTGAGGAAGCACACTTCCGGGCTCATGCTCGTGCCCATCTACTACGTCGATAGGCCCGCCTCGGACGGGCGCGAGGGCGAGCAGGTGCGCATCGCCGTGAATGGCCAGACGGGACGCGCCGCCGCCGTGTTGTTCAGCGAGACGCGCGAAACTCACGTCGTCGCCCCGCTCAGCTCGACCGTGCACCTCTCGGGCGAGAGCACCGTGCACGCGACGCCCATCGAGATTCGCTACGTGAAGTCGCCTTTCCTGCACGAGATCGTCCGCATCGGCGGCAGCGGCGGCAACGGCGGCGCCCCGCAGGCAGAGGCGAAGCGCGAGGGGTCCCTGCGCGAGGAGAAGGTTAAAAAGCAAGGGTTCTTCTCGAAGATATTCGGGAAGTAAGTCGCCAGGCGACAAACACTTACAAGAAGGGGGCGACCAGGGCAAGCGATGGCCTGGTCGCCCCCTTTGCGTAGCCGCGAGGACTAAGGCAGGAGAGCCGATTCTAAGGCCGGCGACCCGACTCTGAAGCCGGAAAGCCCAATCCCGAGGTCGGAGACCCGATTCCAAAGCCAGAGGCCCCAATCCCAAGGCTGGAAACCCCTCATTTAAATTCCGCGGCATTTTTTCCGGCAGAAGTGGTGACTTTTTCGGGGGTTATGAACGATTGCCGAGGATGAGGTAGCCAAGCGCATTACGGTCAAAGGGGCAGACGGGGAAATCCTATGCGAAAAGGAACTCCAGTCGCCCGATTACGCAGCTTCGCACAACAAATAAACTAGCCAGAATCGATTCCGCCGCAATGGGAGCATTCAAATTCACTCAGCTTCGATACATTCAGAGCGCAATCGAATACGGAGCATTCGCTTCACCGATTAGTGTTCTAAACGACCCTTATGAGTGGCAAGGTAAAGCGAATCACTTTTGGTTTGCTTTCGGAGAAAAACGGAGACTACCTTCATTCCCTAGAGATTATCAAGCGGCCAAACCTCTGCAGGAGCTGCGACGATCAGATAGAAGTCTGCAAATGTCGAATGAAGAATGGTTCCTATCAGCTTACCTGCGACAAGCAATTCAGCTATCTGAATGAACTCGATAGGCTCCGATAAGATTGGGTGCTCGGATTAGCACCCCGTACACCCAATCATCTGGCAACTCCTAAGCCGAGGGGCAGGTCGCTACCCCTCAACGCCGGCAATAAACCTGTCCATTCCCGGCACGGTGAATGAAACGTATCCGCGTTCGGGCGAATAGATAAGGCCGTCCTCAATCAAGCGATCGCGAAGAGGCGACAGGTCGCTTGTGCGTCGCTTGCCCATAGCAAGCGCCACCTCATTCAATCTAACCGGACAACCAAGTTTCGCCATGACGGACATCATTACTTTACTTTGGGGCGTAGCCCTATCCCACCGAGACCGATAAAGCCCTCGATCGAGCTCATCTTCCGCTAACGCAATACCCGCAACAACCTCGTCATCTCCTATTTCCCCAGGTAAACCGAGCTGCTCACAGATACAGTAGCCACACTGCTGAATGAAGTATGGATACCCCGCAGCAGCTTTCTTAGCCCGCTCCAGCGCAGAATCCTTCCATGTCACGCCGATGTCGTTAAGGGGAACTACGTATGCATCGCGAACCTCGTCTTCCGAAAGGAGATCGAGGGAATAGTATCTATACATTCGCTCAGCGTAGCTCGTCGCTTCGGCCAAAGCCGCGGGCAGAGTCGGCAAGCCCACTCCCGCAAAGTAAACAGGAACGGGGTCAATGCCCTGCCCGAGTGCGTGAAGAGCCACATTCAGGGCAGACAAATCGTCAGGCGCAGCTTCCTGAAGCTCATCGATTCCAATGAAAACAGCAGTCCCCGCCTCGCGAGCAGCCTCGCCCAGAGCCTGCAGCAAGTCGCCTAAATCGAGCGAAAGATCCCCTGAATCGGCGTATCCCGAAGCTGGCTTTACGTCCACCCCAAGAGAGAATGACCCAGTCGGATCGACTTTAATCTGAAACGACCGCAACACCGCAAGCGCATGAGAGAAAGCGGAACGCGAAGGGTCGAGAATAGCTCTCAAGCGCCGCAACTCGACAAACGTGGCTCGCGCAAGCTTCCTGGCAAGCGAGTCATTTTTCGCAGCCTCCGCCCAAACGACAATCCAACCGCGATTGCGAGCTTCTTCAGCAAGCTCCTGAAGAAGTACTGTCTTTCCCATGCCCCGCAGCCCCGAAATAATAACAGGCCGCGCGCCTTCCGAGTGGTCATACACTTGCCGCATGTCTGCCTTTAGCGAACGCACAATTGAAGCGCGGCCCGCAAGAAAGGGTGGCATTCTGCCTGCACCAGGATTAAATGGATTAATCACGCGAAGTCCTTCGTTTCTAAGTGATTATAAGCGTATCTATATTCTATTTTATAATCACATATATTCACTTAGAAATATCTGAACGAAGAAAAATCGCAAATGGAAAACGAGAGCAACGCGACATAAGAGAAGGCTGCGGCGAACCGCAACCAGCCCCGCAACGAGGCTCCCTCGCATACTCGTACCACGCTCCCTCAGGTGACTACCTCCCCAGAGCCGCCACCGCCCGCTCGAGTCGGCCGCAGGCGTCCTCGATCATGGTCTTCGGGCTTGCAAGGTTCACGCGCACGAAGCCCGCGCCCTCGGAGCCGAACATCGTTCCCATGTCGAGCCAGAGCTTCGCGTCATGCTCCACCAGATGCTTGAGCTCGACGTCGCTAGGCCCCAGGCCACGGCAGTCGATCCACGGCAGGTACGTGCTCTCGAGCGGCACGAGCTCCACGCCCGGCATGCGCGAAACCGCCGCTTCGAGCACGGCGTAATTCTCATCGAGCACGCCCTTAAGCTCGTCGAGCCATTCCCCGCCCTGCTCATAGCACGCCTGCGTGGCCACGACGCCGAACACGCTCGGCTCGTCGTAGCCTGTGCGGTCGAGCGTGCGCCTGAACGCGGCGCGAAGATCGGGGCTCGGGATGAAGATGTTTGACAGCTGCAGTCCTGCCAGGTTGAACGTCTTGCTCGGCGCCGTGCAGACGACGGCGCTTTTGGCGTAGCGCTCGCCGAGCGAGGCGTACGGCACATGCACATGGCCCGCGCGCGCAAAGTCGGCGTGGATCTCGTCAGCGACCACCACGACGTTGTGGCGCAGGCAGATGTCGCCGATGCGCCGCAGCTCGTCTTCGGTCCACGCGCGCCCCACGGGATTGTGCGGGTTGCACAGAATGAACAGCTTCGCACCCGATTTCTCCAGCTCGCGCTCGAAGCCCTCGTAGTCCATGGTGTAGCGTCCGCCGTCGTAGAGCAGCGGGCTCGCGACCATCTTGCGGCCGTTATCCTCGATCATCATGCGGAACGGGTAGTACACGGGCGGCTGGATGATCACGGCATCGCCCGGCTGCGTGAATGAGGTCACGGCCATGGCCAGGGCAAACACCACGCCGGGGGTCATGACGAACCACTCGCGCTCCGGGCGCCAACCGTGACGGCGCTCGAACCACCCTTGCACCGCCTCGTAGTATCCGTCGGACGCCATCGAGTAGCCGAACACGCCGTGCGCCACGCGATCCGTCAGCGCCTCGATCGCGGCGGGCACGGTCTTGAAATCCATGTCGGCGACCCAAAGCGGCAGTTCATCGGCGGCGTGACCGCGGCGGCTCCACGCGTCCCACTTCAAGCTGCCCGTACCGCGACGCTCGATAATCGTCTCGAAATCGTACTTCGTCATGCGAATGCTCCATTCACTTGAACACGCAAGGCCGCACCCAGGCGCACCCGTCCCGGGCAAAACGCGCAACCTTGGTGATTTTTCCTCAATCGATAAGGTTACCCTATTGCTTGCTCCAGGTCGGCGATAAGGTCCTCCGCGTTTTCGAGGCCGACCGAAAGGCGCAGCAGGCGCTCATCGATTCCCAGCTTGTCGAGCATCGGCTTCGAAATCAAGCCGTACGTCTGCACGCCGCGAGCGCGTTGGCATCGGCAAGGTTGACGTAGTCGAATTCCAGCCCGTACTGCGTATAGATGTTGCTGAACAGGCGATACGTGCCGCCGTAAAGGTCGTCGCTCACCAGCACGTGATCGCCCATGCGGGGCGCGCAAAGACCGAGAGGCGCAACAGCTCGCAGAAATCTTCAAGGCTCCCGCCCACCCGGCACGGCACGTGCGCGCGTGACCTGCGCTAGCCCACCCGGCACGGCACGTGCAGAGGCAGGACGGAGCAGCCATCATTTCCCTAGTAAAACACCAGCTATCAGGCTGAAACCCATTCCCACGTTTACGGAAAGGCAACCTCCAATCCGCCCAAAGTACGTCAATTCGAGTCGTAGTGTTTGGTAGAAGTTGGTATAATTTAATACAGTTTAGTAATTGTTCACCACGAAAAGAAAATCGAAGCGAGGCCCGCTTGACTCAAAATCCTTTCAAACCCACCGCAGGAAAAATTCCCCCGCTGCTTATCGGCCGACAGCCAATTATCGACGATTTCGCAGAGGGGCTCGAAAACGGTGCTGGAGCACCTGGACGGCTCATGCTCATTACCGGCCAGCGCGGCTACGGGAAAACAGTCATGCTCAGCGAATTTGCCCGCCTTGCAACCGCTCAAGGCTGGACTGTCGTCTCCGAGACTGCGTCTTTCGGCCTTTGCGACCGCATCGTCGCCGCCCTGGCGCCCCAGGGACTCAAGCTTAAAAGCGCGAACATAGGGCCCTCGTTTTCGATTCCAGGCATCGCAAGTGCGAGTTTAGGAGCAGCATCATTCGCCCCATCCGAACAATGCGCCCTCACCTTGCGCGAAGCGATAAATCAGCGCTTGAAAAAAGAAGCGCCGGGGAAAGGCATCGTGTTCACCATCGACGAAGCGCAAGCCGCCTCACCGGATGATATGGTGGCGCTTGCAACCGCCCTGCAGCACGTTATCCGAGATCAGGATTTGACGAACACCCCTGATAGTGAAAAGAAGGGCATCGCATTCGCCTTCGCCGGCCTTCCTTCAATTGTCGACGACCTTACAGGAAACGATGTCCTCACGTTTTTAAGGCGAAGCCAGCGCCGCATTCTCAAGGAGATTCCCTTACTTGAAGTACGAGATGCGTATGCAAGTGTCGCCTCGAAGTCTGGGAAGGAAATCCCTGAAGAGATAGCGCTCGACGCTGCGCGGAAGGCGGGCGGGCATCCATACATGATCCAACTCGTCGGGTATTACATGTGGCGTGCCGCCGAGCGGCGCGGATCGCGCATTATCGAGAGCTGCGACGTTTCAACTGGGGAATCCGACGCCCTTCTCGCCTTTTACGAGGCGATATGCGCGCCATTGTATTATGGTCTCCGCAGTCCGCAGCGTTTCTTCATAGAGGCGATGGCGAAAGACGGCGATGCCTCGTCGAAGGTTTCCGATATTGCCGAGCGCACCGGGAGAACCACAAGCTGGGCGGCAAAATATCGGGCCAGCCTCATTCGCGAGCACGTCATCGAGTCGGCAGGTTATGGCCTCGTGCGCTTCTCTACGCCACACTTAGGAGACTATCTACGCAGCGAAATCCTCTGACCAGAAGAGTAGCCAAAACAATCATTGACAAGCCCCCCCCCGATAACCTGTTACCAGGAAGAATACCCATTTTCCCTAGCAATCGCAAACCTGCAGGTATCTAGGAGAGTCAGTTATGCTAGTCCATTTCATTCGCTATCCACCGTTCAAGTTATTAGCCGACAATGACAAACTCGATAAATCTATTTGTCCAAAGAACATGCTCGATCGAGCGTCAATCCTACAGTTAGTCAACACACAGTTTTAGGAATTATTTCCATGGAGACAATCAACGGTATAGATTACATGGATACAAACGAAGCAAAAGTGATATGGGGCCTTCGAGACAGAGACCGCGTTTCATCATATTGCCGCAAATACAAAGATGCACTTGGGGCAATCAAAAATAACCGTGGTGACTGGCGGATTCCCATTAGCGCAATTCCGCCAGTCACAATCGGTTCTCTTAGAAGATTTCTTTTCGATTATCTCAAGTCCCAAAACAGCAACAGCGACTTTCTCTACGGCGACGATTTGCAAACTAATTATTGGGATCTCTTGGCACAAGCACACATCGTTACCCCCCGCAACAGCGGAGGCGGCAAAGGCATTTGCTACATAATCACAGAACAAGGCTGGAACTTTCTGCTAAGCAAAATGCCGAGAAATCGACGCTTCGCAATATCAATATCACTCTTATCTCTTCAATCAACGTATTCGATAGCCTCTCTCTAAGCAACAAAGGAGTCTGCATCTTGATCACCGTCATTATTATTCTTATCTATGTATGCACTATCGTTGCCGTAATTGCAGCTTGGCTCATATCAATCAAGCTCCTAATCCAAGTAGGGGAGGCGAAAGGCTATTCTATGAATAATAGGGGGCTTCTTTGGTTTATCGGAATATTCGCTACGCCAATAGCAACAGGGCTTTACGTCATTGCTTTACCCAACAAATCCACTGCTAATCAAGCAAATCAAATAAGCACAGCCGAGAAGGAGTAGCCATGACTGACCTTAGACCAGAAAATGCAAATACGATGCTCGACGAAAGCAGCTGCCCCTCTTCAGCCCAAAGTAATAACGACATTACTGATTGCAAAACAGGGAAGCCAGTCAATCGGAAAAAAGCGTTCGGAATTATCATTGTCGTCATAGTTATCGCCATTATAGTGGCGCTTCTTTTTCTTGGAAGCCAAGGAAAAACCGATAGCGGAGACGGATATAAGATTACAAATCAAAAAATCGAAACTATTGACAGCCTTCCCTACATTACAGGCAGGGTAAATAATGCTTGCGGCAGAAAAGAAACTATCGCAATGACATGGCATCTATACAATTCATCAGGGACGGAAATTGGCACAGCTCTGGGAGTAGCAGAGAATATAGACGCAGGAGAAACGGCAGATTTTAAAGCGATAGCCATACTCAACGACATCGACGCCGACCCAAGCGAAATTGCTTCATTTGAATTGAGCGGAGTAACTTTTCTGAAGCAAGAGAATGCAAAGCTCCAAGCTGAAATTGATGCCTATAAAAAGAAGTCGAAATAGTCTCAGCGTATCATGTAGAGACCTTCAGTTTTGAACACGACGGCAGCCTTTTCGTGCAAACGAGAGGCGACGCACGACAAAACAGCCATCATCGGCACCTCACAACGTTTCTCACGCCGACCTTCCAAATATCCGCAGCAAATATGCGCGAGGAGACACTCATAATTCGAGCATTCCCGCGTAACTGAGCGTTGGGCAATGCATTTGCGACAGCGCCCGCAACACCCCGCACGACCCCCGCGAAAGAAAACCTCCCGCTTCCCTCAAGCCTTATCGGTCCGGGAAACGGGAGGTGCATCGCAATCGATGTCGTCAGGGGAGTTTTACTTCCCCAGTACCTTCCTCGTGCGGTTGATCAGGCCGCCTTCCTCGATGATCTCGCGGATGAACGGCGGGAACGGCTGTGCCTTGAAGGTCTCGCCCGTCGTGGTGTTCGTGATGATGCCCGCATCGGCGTCGACATCCACAACGTCGCCCTGCTTGATAGCATCGACCGCCTCGGGGCACTCCATGATGGCGAGGCCCGTGTTAATCGAGTTGCGGTAGAAGATGCGCGCGAAGCTCTTCGCGATGACCACGTCGACGCCCGCCGCCTTGATGGCGATCGGCGCATGCTCGCGCGAGCTGCCGCAGCCGAAGTTCTCCTCGGCAACGATAATGTCGTCCTTCTTGACCTTCTTCACGAAGTCGGCGTCCAAATCCTCCAGGCAATGCTGCGCGAGCCACTCGGGCTCGGAGGAGTTCAGGTAGCGGGCCGGAATGATGACGTCGGTGTCGATGTCGCGCCCGTAGCGATGCGCGGTACCCTTGAAATGCATGAGTGGAACCTTCCCTTCCCGTTAGTCCAAATCTTCCGGCAGGCCGATGTGCCCCAAGACGGCGCTCGCCGCGGCAACGGCCGGCGAGGAGAGATAGACCTCGCTCGTCGGGTCACCCATGCGGCCGACGAAGTTGCGGTTGCTGGTGGAAATCGAGCGCTCACCTGCGGCGAGGATGCCCATGTAGCCGCCCAGGCACGGGCCGCATGTCGGGGTGGAAACCGCGCAGTTGGCGTCAAGGAAGATATCCATGAGCCCCTCGGCGATGCACTGCTTGTACACCTGCTGGGTGGCGGGAATCACGATGCAGCGCACGTCGGGATGAACCTTGCGGCCCTTGAGCACGGCCGCGGCCTGGCGCATGTCCTCCAGGCGGCCGTTCGTGCAGCTGCCAATGACGGACTGGTCGATCTTCACGTCGCGCGCCTCGGCGACCGGGCGCGTGTTCGACGGCAGATGCGGGAACGCAACCGTCGGCGGAATGTCGGACGCCTTGATCTCGTACACCTTCGCGTACTTCGCGTCGGGGTCGGAATGATACTCGGTGTAGGGGCGCTCGGTGCGGCCGTCCATGTAAGCGCGCGCGATATCGTCCACCTCGATGAGGCCGGCCTTGCCGCCAGCTTCGATCGCCATGTTGGAGATGGAAAGGCGCTGGTCCATCGACAGGCTGCGGATGGCGCTGCCCGTGAACTCCATCGCCTTGTACAGCGCACCGTCGACGCCGATCATGCCGATGATGTAGAGGATGATGTCCTTGCCGGTAACACCCGGGTTGAGCTCGCCGTCGATCTTGAAGAGCAGCGTCTCGGGCACCTTGAACCACGCCTTGCCGGTGGCATAGCCGACCGCGGCATCGGTGGAGCCGACACCCGTGGAGAATGCGCCGAGCGCACCATAGGTGCAGGTGTGGGAGTCGGCGCCGATGATGAGGTCACCCGCGCCCACAACGCCCTGCTCGGGCAAAAGCGCATGCTCAACGCCCATGCAGCCGACTTCGTAATAGTGCGTGATGCCCTGCTCGCGGGCGAATTCGCGCACCTGCTTGGCCTGCTCGGCGCTCTTGATGTCCTTGTTGGGAACGTAGTGGTCGGGCACCAGGGCGATCTTGGTCGGGTCGAACACCTTCTCGACGCCGATCTTCTTGAAGTTCTTGATCGCAATGGGCGACGTGATGTCGTTGGAAAGCACGAGGTCGAGATCGCATTCGATCAGCTGCCCCGGCTCCACTTCATCGAGATGCGCATGGGCGGCCAGAATCTTTTCCGCCATGGTCATGGGACGTGCCATGTTGACTCCCTCTTTCGTGCAGTTGAACCGTCTGTGAAACCCGCACATTGTAGCACTCCCGCCAGGTCACGAAGTTCATCCGCACGTAAGATGCAGATTGTGACAAAGCGTGAGAAAGCGCACGGCGGGGGAAGGCTCGTGGAGAGGGAAAGGGCGACGGAAGGCAGCTCGCAGCGGGAAGGCGAGAGGAGCGCACGGGAAAGCGCACAGGGGGCAGCGCGCGGCAAGGGGAAAGCGCACGAGAGACGGGAGAATTCGAGCCCTTGAGAGCCTTGCGACGAAGCGCGCGGAGCAAGTAAGCTGCTCGTTATCTACTCAGTCGATACGTGTTGGCGCCTTGCCGGCCGTCGGGAAGAAGATTCTCCTCCACCTCGATGTAGCCCTCATTGCACAGGCGGGTAATCGCCCGGTCGACCGTCTTCGTGCTGCTGCGAAGGTGCTCGGCGAGCTGGCGCTTCGATTCGCTCGTCCCGTCTCGACCGACCGTCCGGAAGGCAATATAGCCGAGCAGGCGTTCCTGCATCGGGGTGAGATGCTCGCGCTCTTCTTCCGTGGGCGTTTCTGCCTTTGACACCATAGTGTCCCCCTTTTGGTTCGTTCCTCGTCCGTTTTATATCGATTGAACATCTTCTCGATGTTGTTGCTGGGAATCGTCAAGAGCCGTTCAGGCCTCTATTCGATTATATGCTGCGCACCCCTGTTCACCTGCCCAATTGAGGGATGCGCAAATAACAATTGACGCCTTTGCCGCCTCTGCTCTTTCATGATGCGCGCTCGTATGGTAAGCAGCCTAACGCTGTCCCGCTTGAGCGCGTTTGCGAGAGGCAAACGAGGCATCTTTCGCGTCGTTTCCGTAGGCGACCAGTCCGCCGGGTGCGAGACCGAAGGCAAGAGCTGCAGCCACTATAAGACCGAGTATTTTATTTGCAGATGTCCTCATTACGCGTCCCCCATTTTCTTACAACTGTCAGGCATTATGTCATGCTTGAAGTCGATAAAACAAGGGCAATCAACCCCCCCCCGAAAAAACAAAGTAGTATCGAGTTTTACTTGCTAGTAGCCTTACGAAAAACCTCCGCCACAAAAAATGCAAAGCGCTCGCGCGAGCGAATATCACCCGACGCAAAGAGGAGCACGGGCATAATTGCCCCGCCCCCAATGCAGCAGGAGAAGCACGCAGGCAATGGCCCACCCCATGCGGCGAGGAGAAGCACTCTCGGGCAGTTCCGCCATCCCATACAGCAAGAGAGCCGCACTCTGGCGGCTCTCGTTTGGTTTGTCTAGCTGTCGCGCCACACGACCGCGTAAGACGCGCAGTCATTCCCCGCAAGACGCACGCCGAGCGGCAGCGCTTAGGCGGAACGCTCGCTTTGGGAAAGCGCAGTGCACAAGGCGTCGAGCAGGGTGATCGCGAAATGCTGGGCGCTGCGGCCCTCACCCGCGTCTTCCCACACACGACCGGGAAGCTCGATAGCGATGCGCCGCGGCGTCGCCTTGCGAGCTGCGGCGATGGCCTGCTCCAAGCGAAGCGGCAGCGTGGCCTCGTCCTCGTAGCTCACGCGCGGTATCTTCTGCACGGCCTCCTCCTCGGGAAGCACGATGTGCACGAGAAGCATCGACTCGTCAGGCGCGACGAGAAGCGAATCCGCAGAGAGAATCTTCGACTGCGGGTTCGTGGCAAGCGAGAGGTTCGACATACGCGACGCAACGCTGCGGGCGAATTCCTCGGTGCCGAACAGGCACAACGCATTCCGCTCGAGCACTCCCGCCGCACGCGCGAACCCAAGGTGGACAATCTCGTGGATGGCGGCCTTGCCGACCCACGAATGATGCAGGTTCTGGATCGCGGCATACGTGTATGCGCCCGCGATGCCATCGGAAGGAAGGCCCAGGTTGAGCTGGAACTTGCGCAGCGCGTCTTCGGTATGGGCCCCGAAGATGCCGTCGATCACGCCGCAGGCGAACCCGAGCGCGGAAAGCACCTGCTGCAGCTCGCGCACATCGCGGCCATGGAAGTACGGCATGCGCAGGTAGAGCGTACGATCTCCCAGGGAGAACGTCGCGTCGACGAGCGCCGACCACACCTTCTCGTCGACCTCTTCGGCCGCAGGAAGGCCCGACTTCACGCAGAAGGCGCGCACCGCGGCAACCGTCGCGTCGTCGAAGACGCCGCTCACGGCGCCTTCCTCAAGGCAATCGGCAGCGACGAGGCGCTGCTGCACGTCCTCGACCGCCGGCCCTTTGTCGTTTCGTTTGATCCTATCCATGAGAACCGCCTACTTCAATCTGTTGACGAACCAATCGGCCATGGAGATGAGCAGCTTCAGCGAATCGGACGGCTCGACAAGGTCGACCAGGCGATTCTTGGCGATGCTCGTCAGGTTTTCCGCGTAGGTGCGCGCGTACTCGATGGACCCGGACTCAACCATGACGTCCACCGCCTCGGCGAGGACGGCGGGATCTTTCTCCTTCGAGGAGAGAATCTCGATCAGGCGCTCGCGCTTCGGGGAGTTCTGCAGCGCATGGACGACCATGAGCGTGCGCTTGCCCTCGGTGATGTCGCTGCGGAAATCCTTCTTGGTGGATTCCTCGCTGCCGATGAGGTTCAGCAAATCGTCTTGGATCTGGAAAGCGAGCCCTGTGTCGAGACCGTAAGAGCGCAGCGCCTCAATCTGCTGCTCGGTGCCGCCGCCCACGATGGCGCCGACCGCTAAGGGCACCGCGCCCGAATAGTGCGCGGTCTTGTGCGTCGCCATGACCAGGTAATCCTCGGGCGTGATGTCGTAGCGACCGTCGCGCGCCCATCCGATATCGAGCGCCTGGCCCTCGATCGTGCGGCGCGTCATTTCGATCAGCTCGCTGACCACACGCACCTTCACCGCGTCGCTCAACAGCGGATCATTGATTACCGTGCCGTTGACCAGGGACAACGCAAGGTCTCCCATATTGATGGCAAGTCCTACGCCCTCGGTAAGGTGCAGGCAGGGCTCGCCGCGGCGCAGCTCGGCCTCGTCGGCGATGTCGTCGTGGATGAGCGCCGCTGTGTGGAAATGCTCGATAGCCGCCGCAGCGCTCGTGGCAAGCTCCATGTTCCCGCCGACTGCGCGACATGCTGCGAAGCAGATGAGCGGGCGGTGGCGCTTGCCGCCGTTTTCGCTATAGCGCTTCAGGGGATCGTAGAGATAGCGATCCATGTCGGGATGCGAGCCCGACGGAATGTAGGCGTTGAGGATGTCCCCAATTTTGGACGCGTAACAGCTCAGATACTCCTCGAAAGAGGTGGGGGGCTGCTCGGTCAATGCGATGATGTCGTTGATGGTTTCCATGCGGTCGGTAAATCGCCTGTCTTCATAGATCGAACGTTTCCAGAAGCAAACATCTGGTAGGGGCGGTGGGACTCGAACCCACAAGCCTTGCGGCGGCGGATTTTAAGTCCGCTGCGTATGCCAATTCCGCCACGCCCCCGCGATTTGCTCGTGCAAATCCTATCACAAGCACGATTTTTCGCAGGCCTCATGCGAGACTGCGAGCGTAATACCATGCAGAATGTCCGTTTCGCTCACCGTAAACGCATCAATGCCGGCGAAATCGAGCACTTCGAGCAGGATGAGAAGCCCCACGACCATCACGGGCGCGCGCTTGGGATCGAGCCCCACCACCTGCATTCGCTCAGAAAGCGGCAGGACGGCCAAGCGCTCGTACACCTCGAGCAGATCCTGCCGGGAAACCAGCGCCTTGTGAACGCGCGAGGAGTCGTAGGTCTCCATGCGCTCGCGGATGCTGACGACGGTCGTCGCCGTGCCCGCCACCGCGACGACACGCTCGAGCAACGCCGCCTCTTTCGCCTGATCGGCGAACCAGGAAGCCATCTGCTCTCGAATCCATGCGCGCGCCCGGGCAAGCTCCTCGAGCGCAGGCGGGTCGCTCGCCAGGAACTTCTCGGTCACACGGCGGCATCCCACGTTGAAGGAATGCGCGCACAAAGGCTCGGCGCCACCCGTTCCCATGACGACCTCGGTCGAGCCGCCGCCCACATCGACCACCATGAGGCGCTCGCCCGGAAAGTCGATCGAGGCGCCCGAGAACGACAGCGCGGCCTCGCGGGATCCAGGGATAACGGAAAGCTCGATACCCCGTTCGCGCAGACGCGCTGCAAAATCGGCGGCGTTGCGCGCGTCGCGAGCTGCCGATGTCGCCACCGCAACGGTGCGAACCACCGGATGATCAGGCGTCGAGAGCGAATCGCGCACCGCGAGGAACCCGTCGATGGCTCGAACGACGCGGTCGATCGCCTCGGGCTTGAGCTCGCCCGTTGCGTCTACCCCTTCACCGAGGTTGGTGATGGCGTATTCCCGCGTGAGCTCGCGGAGCCCCGACTCGTCCGCATCGACGACGAGCATACGGCACGTCACCGTCCCAATGTCGATTGCGGCATACCGCCCGCAGCGCATTATTTCTCCCCGAAGATCGGATCGAGCAGCTTGGAGTACCACGTCTCGGGAGCGGGGATGCTGCCAGGCACGATGCTTGCCGTGAACGTCGAGTCGTCATCGAGGTCGAGGCCGTACACGGTGACGGCGTTCTCGCCCTTCGAGACCCAGCCGAACTCCTGATGGGCGCGATCTTCCACGCCCGCATCGGTCGAAAGCGCGTCGACCGTCGCCTGAATCGAGTCGTTGCGCTGCTCGATGGCGGCATATTCCGCCTGGAGCTGGTCGCGCTCTCGCACGGAATGGTAGAGCTGAGCCGCTGAAGGGTAGAGGAACGACACGGTGAACACCAGGCAAAACGCCGTGACCGCGGTTGCGATGAACCAAGGCTTCCTCACAAGGCGCGCTGCGGGTTTTTGAGAGTCGCCGCCGCGGGTGCGCCGCGACGCGGACGATGATTCCTCGTTCTGCATGCGGGAGGAGCGGCGATGCGCCGAGCCCATTTCCCCCTTGTACACCGCGGCGCGCGAGCCGCCTTCTCCAGGCGCAGCGTCACCGCCGCCGCCGTACTGGCGCGCGAACTTGCGGTCCGCCTTGTCCTTGGCGTGCTTGCGCTTGAGCTTCTCGAAGCGAGAAAGCGTCTCGGGCTCGCGCTCAGCTTGCTCGGGATTCTCCTCTTCAAGGGAATCGTCCCAGGCAAGACGGCTGTCCGCGTAAGCATCTCGCGATTGCGCTGAATATGCGCGTCCATCGAAGGCCCCCCTGTTGGAGGCGGGGCGTCGGGAATCATACGAGCCGGAACGAACGTCGCGGGCGCTGTCGTACGAGTAGCGACCGTCGCCGCGGACGTCGCCGAACGAGCGCGAGCGGGCATCGCCACGGGCACCGTCGAACGAGCGCTGGCGGATTTCACGGGCGTCGTCTTCGGAATAGCGCAAGCGCTCCGCCGCGCGGGCGGCATAGTCGGAGCCCCGGCGCGTGCGGGCGGCCGCATATGACCCCGAGCGCTCGCGGGAGGAATGCCCCGTTCGGGAAGAGCGCGCATCGCGCGTTGCGTATCGAGAGGAATCGTGTGAGTGCGAGCGGTCGCTTTGCGCGCGACGCGCCTTGTCAAACGAAAGGATTTTCGCCTGGTGTGTCAACGAATGGCCCCTTAGTGCATCGTGGTTTGATAAGAGTGTGTGTAATGCAAGAAGCTCTTCGCAGGATACCACACAAACGAAGCGCCGGCACATGGGAAAACGGCCGGCGCTCTGTGATGGTTTGCTCTATCTTTGACCCGCTGAACAGCCCCGATGCTATCACGAGAAAAATAGGGGGCGAAGATTGGTACTCTAGAGGTCAAGCTGCTTGATATAAGAATTCCATTTCTTGAAGGACTCGTCGCTGATGGCGTGCTCCATCAAGCACGCTTCCTCTTCGGCCGTGTCCTCGGGAATGCCCAAAACCTTGGTGAGGAACTTGCGCAGAAGCTCGTGGCGCTCGAGCACCGCCGCGCCATAGCGATAGCCGTTTTCCGTCAGCGTGACGTCGCCGTAATAGGGCTGATCGGCGAAACCCTTTTCCTTCAGGGCGTTCATCGCCTTGTTGACAGAGGCCTTGGAAACCCCCAGTTTGTTCGCGATATCGACCGAGCGCACAGAGTTCTCGGTCGTTCCACCCAGCATGACGATAGCCTCAAGGTAATCCTCATGCGACATGGAGACTTTTTCCATTTCCATCCTCCAATCAGCGCTTTTTTCTATGGTACCACAGCGCGAAGGGTAACGGGGAAGGTCTTAGCTGTGGCTAACTTTAGTAATACCGGTAGTACGCCGCACAGCTGCCTTCGCTCGACACCATGCAAGGCCCCACCGGGTTCTCCGGCGTGCAGACCGTGCGGAACAGCGGGCATTCGTTAGGAGCCATGCGAGCTCGCAACACATCGCCGCAGCGACACCCCTTCGGGTCGTGCGTCGGCTCGACATCGGGCTCGAAGCGGCGAACCGCGTCGAAGTCGGCGAATTCCTCGCGGATGCGATACCCCGAGCCGGGGATATCGCCCAAGCCGCGCCACGTGGCCGTGCAGGTTTCGAAGACCTCGTCGATCGCGGCGAGGGCAACAGGATTCCCCTCGGGCATGACGCCGCGCGCATACGCTATCTCGATTTCAGCGCGGCCCTCGTGCAGCTGGCGCACGAGCATGGCGATGCCCTGCAGCACATCGACTGGCTCGAACCCGGTGATCACACCGGGGATGCCGTACTTCTCCGCCAGGAAGCGGTACGGCTCAGCACCGATGATGGTGCTCACGTGACCAGGGAGGATAAGTGCGTCGAGCTCGAGCGTGGGATCGCCTACGAGCAGCTCCAACGCGCCGGGCATGTTCTTGTGCGCCGCGAACACGGTGAAGTTGGAAAGCCCCATGGCCTTCGCGCGCTTGATCGCCATAGCCACAAGCGGAGTCGTCGTCTCGAAGCCGACGCCCACGAAAACGACCTCCCGCTCGGGATGCGCCTTTGCGAAGGCGAGCGCGTCGAGAGGCGAGTAGACGATCTCGACCGAACGACCCGCGGCCTGCTCCGCAAGCAAGCTCGAAGTGGACCCGGGAACGCGCGTCATGTCGCCGAAGGTAGTGATGGTCACGTTCGGGATGCGCGCGAGCGCGATCACCGTGTCGATGTCGCGGTTGCATGTGACGCAAACGGGACAGCCGGGACCCGACGCCAGGCGCAGCCCCTCGGGCATCAAATCGCGGATGCCGTTGCGCGCGATGGCAACGGTATGCGTGCCGCACACCTCCATGAGCGTCGCGTGCTCGGGCGCAAGGCGGTGGATGGTCTCGATGAGACCGCGCGCGAGCTTCGGGTCCTTAAAGGCCGAGAAATCGATGTCGGCCGCATCCTCCAAGGCGCTCATACGGCGACATCCTCAAGCTGTTTAACCAGTTCAATGGTCTCTTTCGCATAATCGGCATCGACGACTTCGATAGCGAAGCCGGCATGCACCAACACGTAGTCGCCGACGTTCGCCTGCGGCGTGAGATCAAGCGCCACCTCGCGCGTGACGCCGAGAATCTCTGCCGTCGCCAAATTGTCCGATTTCTTTTCCGTGATCAACGCGGGTATTGCCAAACACATAGGCACTCAGTCCTTTTTTACTCGTCGTGCGTCGTCTCGTCTTGCGCACATGCTATCACAGCCTGGCCGTAGGAGATGCATCCGTCGTTGGGCGGCAGCTCGCGATTGACGGCAACGGTGAAGCCCTCGTCCTGCAAAGCCGCGAGCGCATGCTCGATTATGAAGCGGTTCATGAACACGCCGCCCGAGAGCGCCACCGTGGACACGCCGTAAACGCTGTACGCAAGCTTCGCCGCGTTCACGATGGCTTCCACAAAAGCACCGTGGAAGCGGCGGGCGATGGTCGCTGCGGGGATGCCCGCCTGCATGTCGTCGAGAAGCGCCTTGAAGGTGGGCGCCGCGTCGAAGAGCAGGACCGACGTGTCTTGGGCGGTCGACTTCGACGTCGCGGTGTTCTTTGTAATGGCGACCGAGTAACGGCTGTTGACGCCCGCCTCGTCGGTCGAACCACCGTCAGGAGATGCGGCCGGCCCCATGGCAGCCTCCAAGAGAACCGCCGCCTCGCTTTCGTAGGTCGGATGCTCGCATATCCCTAAGATGGCGCTCGCCGCGTCGAAAAGACGCCCGACCGACGAGGTCATCGGCGTGTTCAAGCCGCGCTCGATCATCTGGTCGCAAAGGTCGGCCTGCTCGCCAAGCGCATCGAGTACCCGCTTCGCCGCCGGGTGTTCGAGCAGGTCGAACTCCCACAGAACGCCGTACGCCATGCGCAAGGGATTCTTCACGCAGGCGGCACCGCCCGGCATGGGAACGTAGGCGAAGTTCGCGAACCGCTCATAGGCCTGCACGTTTGCGAGCAGCACTTCCCCGCCCCAGATAGAGCCGTCCGCGCCGAACCCTGTTCCGTCGAAGGCGATTCCGCATACCGCGCCCGAAAGGCCGTTCTCGCCTATGACCGAAGCGATGTGCGCATGGTGATGCTGCACCTCAACCAGTGGGATATTGAGCTTTCTCGCCTGCTCACGTGCCCATTTCGAAGCGAGGTACTCAGGGTGCGCATCGCAGGCAAGGCGCGTCGCGCGCAGCTCGAAGAGCTTCTCGAAGCGGCTTTTCGCGTCGAGCCAGGCGTCGAACGCCTCGGCGTTTTCCAGATCGCCCACATGCTGGGAGACGAACGCCTCCGAACCGCGGACGAAAGCGAAGGTGCTTTTCTGCTCCGAGCCCGCCGCAAAGAGCACCGGGGCGACCGCAGCAGCTTCGTGGCCTGCGGTTTCGGAAGCGTCTTCGGTGCAGGCGGCAGTGGTCGTTTTGGGGTCCGCGACAGTATCAGGGCTCGCGTCGGCGGCAGCCTCTGGGTTGGTGTTCGCCTGCGCCAGCTTCAACGGCACGGGCGCGAACCCGCGCGCACGGCGGATCACTTGCACGGCAGCACCCGCAGAGCCCGCCGAAATGATGCGAACCACCGAGTCGTCGTAGCGAGAAAGGATGGCGCGATCGTTGCCCAGCACGGCGCACACGATGCCCCCGAGCTTCCCGCATGCTTCGGCATCGTCGGTGACGATCGGCTCATCGTGGATGTTTCCCGAGGTCATCACAAGCATCGGAGGTTCAGGGACGCCCATTTCCTCAAGGGTGCGGGCGAAATCGTGCAGCAAAAGGAGCTGAACCGGGGTGGCGGGGAGCATGACGCCGAGCTCGGGCAGCTTGTCGGCAAGGCCCGCAGCAAGCGCCACGCCCTGACGCTTCTTCAGCAGCACGATCGGACGCGCCGGATCGGCGAGGGCCTTTTCTTCCTCGGGCGTCACCTCACAGACGCTGCGCGCCGCCTCGGCGTTCGCCATCATGACCGCGAACGGCTTGCCGCCGCGGCGCTTTCCCTCGCGAAGCCGAGCGATCGCCTCGGCGTTGCGTGCGTCGCACACCAGGTGGAACCCGCCGAGTCCCTTCACGGCCACGACTTGTCCGGCGCACAGCAGATCGACCGCCCGCGCGATAAGGGCATCCGAGGTCTCACGCGTCTTTCCCCAGGTGATGCGCCAGCCATCGGGAAGAGCATCGGAGGACACGTCCCCCGCCCCACGCGTCGGGAAGTCCTCGCCCGGCGTCGCCTCGCAGTCGGGACGCCACGCCAAAGAAAGGTGCGGGCCGCATTCGAAGCACGCGTCCGGCTGCGCGTGGAAGCGGCGGTCGAGTGGGTCGGCGTATTCGGCAGCACAGCGCTTGCACATGGGGAAATCCTTCATGGACGTGCTCGCGCGATCGTAAGGCAGCGCGTCGATAATCGTGAAACGAGGCCCGCAATTGGTACAGTTGATGAAGGGGTAGCGGAAGCGGCGGTCATTCGGGTTGAACAGTTCCGCCGCGCAGTCATCGCAGGTGGCCAAATCGGCTGACACGAGCGTGGTCTCTTGCACCGCGGCGTCGTCCGAGAAGCGGATCTCAAACGAGTCGAAGTCCTGAAGGGGCACTTCCTTAAGCTCGATTTCCTTCACCTGCGCCGCCGTGGGCGCGTTCTCGGAAAGCTCGATCACGAACTCGTCGAGCAGGCGGCTCTCCCCTTCCGCATGGATGTTCACGCCGTCCGCCGCGTTCAAGACCCATCCGTTGATCAGGTATTTTTTCGCCATTCGGTAGACAAAGGGTCGAAACCCGACCCCTTGGACGATTCCCGTCACATGAATATCGAGCGCCTCGATCATGCTTCTCACCCTCAAAAACTCAGACAATACAGAAAGCCGCGCCCCTCTTGCGACGGGCGCGGCGCGAATCAGCAGGGACCTACAGCTCGGCCAGAATCTCGCGAATGACGGCGGCAAGCGCGCGCAGCGTCACTCCCGAGTTATCGGGGAGATGCAGGTGCACGCACCGTCGGCCGCGGCTTGCCAGCGTGAGCAAATCGCCCGACGCCTGCGCCTTCGCGAGCGCGCCCAGGCTTTCCGCCTCGCGCTTGAGCGGGATGTCCTTCAGCTCGTCGGCCGACAAAATGAGAAACACGCCGCAGTTCGGGCCGCCCTTCTGCAGCTGGCCGGTGGAGTGCAAATAGCGCGGGCCCACTTCCAGGCACGACGCGACGTGGCGCGATTCGCCCACCCCGTGGCGGATGTCCTCGAGCGCTTCGCGGCGCCCCTCGCCTGTGAACGGCAGAAACGCGTTCAGCGCGAAGAAATCGCCCTGCTGGATGCTGCCGAGCAGCGCCCGCAGGACAGCTCGCACGTCGGTGCAGTCCTTAAAGCACGGGGCCAAGCGCACCTCGACCTCGCCCATGTGCACATCGCCAATGAAGTCCTGCACGAAATCGGGCTCGGGCTGGCCCTCGGCGAGAATCTTTAAAACCTCGGCCTTCGCCGACGCGACGTCGGGCTGGTCGAACGGGCACACGCGCATGAGGTAGCCGCACATCGCGATGGCGTATTCCCACATCACGAAGTGTTCGGCAAGCTCGAGCGCGGAGTCGATCTTGAAGTTCAGGCGCGGGATGGCCGGGTCGATATAGGCGAGGCTCATCTCGAAGTTCTTGCGCTCGTCCCACAAGTCGGTCTTCGTCTGATACATGATGACGCTGCGATCGCCTGCATCGCGCGCGAGCAGGAGCGAATCGACCTCGATGTTCGGCAGGATGCCCTGCCCCTCCTTGCCAAGCGACTCGGCGACGAGCTGCTCGATCCAAAGGCCCAAGACGCGCCCGCGCTTCGGCGTGAGGAACGAGAACTTGTTGCGGCCCTTAAGGTAGTTGTCGTAGAGGAACGCGGCGAGGTTGATCGCCGGGTTGTCGATGGAGTCCTCGCTGCAGCGCTCTTCGGCGTCCTTCGCGTGGGCGATGAACTGCTCCAGGTCGATGCCGGCAAGTGCTGCGGGCAGAAGGCCGAAGATCGACAGCGCGGAGAAGCGCCCGCCGACGGTGGGCTCGCCGTTGAAGACGGCCAGCCAACCCTCTTCGTGCGCCTGGCGCTCGAGCTGCGAGCCAGGGTCGGTGATGGCGACCAGGTGGTTCGCGAAGTTGATTTCCGGCGCCTGCGCCTCGAGGGCGTCGCGCAGCGCAGAAGAGAGCAGGCGCGGCTCGATGGTGCCGCCCGACTTCGAGGACACGATGACGAGCGTCGTCGCGGGATCGCAGTCGGCGAGCAGCTCGCGCATGCGCACGGGAGAATCGGAATCGAGCGTCTTGAACGAGACGCGGTTTGCCCGAACCGTGTCAGACTTGTTGTATTTCGTGATGGTCATGGGCGCTTGCGTGGATCCGCCCTGGCCGATGAGGACGACGGTCTTGATGCCGCTCGCCACCACATCGTCAGCAAAGCGCTGAACTTTCGCGAGGTCGCACTGCGGGCGCATGCCCAAATCGACCCAGCCCATAAAGTTCTCGGCGGTCTCGCGCGCACCGTCGGAGAAATCATAAAGCGATGCGTCCTTGGCCAGCACACGGCTGGCGACGCATTCCTTCACAAGCGTTTTCGCAGAAGGGTATAACTTTTCCATGTCGCTTGTCAGCATGTGAACCTTCTTTCGGTATCGTGTAGGCCCCCTCAAAGGCACGCACGACTTGAATTATCCTCGAACCCTGTGGTGGAGTTATGGACAAGTGGGGAAACGGGTCGAAATCACCGCGTTTCGCCCCGCGCAAAAAGCGCCCGCCGCGAACGCGACGAGCGCTTTTGACCTCAATCGAGAAACCTGCGGCGAGAATCCTGCCGCTTACAGTCCCAACGCCTTCTTGAGCGCGCTCACGCGCCTGCGGCTTACGGGGATCTTCTCCTCCACGCCGTTCAGCGTGAGCAGCAGCGTGCCGCCGGAGACCGACTCGATTTCCTCGACCATGGAAAGGTTCACCAGGTACCCGCGATGCACGCGGAAGAACCCGTGGCCGTCCAGGCGCTTCTCGAGCTGAGCCAAGCTCACCGTGGAGAAGTAGCGGTCCGTGTCGGTTTGCAGGTATGCGTAATCGTCGCGCGCCATGACGAAGCGGATCTTATCGATGCCGATGAGAATCTTCTTGCCGCCCTTTTCCACGGGGATGCGCTCGGACTTCTGAGCCTGCACATGCAGCGAGACGTGCTCGCGCACGCGCGCAAGCGCCTGGGAGAGGCGCTCGGTCTCGACCGGTTTCACCAGGTAATCGATGGCGTTGACCTTGAACGCGTCGAGCGCATGCTCGCTGTAGGCGGTGACGAACACCACCGCGGGCGGGAATTTCAGGTGCTGCAGCGCCTCGGCCAGTTGCAGGCCGGTGGCTTCCGGCATGTTCACGTCGAGGAACATGACGTCGCAGGGGTACTCTTTGAGCTTTTCGATAGCCTCGCGCACACTAGCCGCCTCGGCAACAACCTCGGTCTGGCCAAGTTCGTCGAGCAGGAATTTCAATTCGGAGCGCGCGGGGGCCTCGTCGTCGACGATGATTGCTTTGAGCATATAAGCCTCCCAGTTCGTGTTCGATGATGCCGCTTCTGCGCCTTTCGCAGAGCGTACTCCTAACGGTCGATTATAAATCAAAGCATCCAGAATTTGTACGTTATGCGGCATCATTTCGAAACAGCGTCGGGCAGGGTTGGGCGCGGTGGGAATGGCCGAGGGTGAGACGGGGGTCAAAGCGAGACGCTGCCGGGCGATTCACCTCGCTTGGCGACTCTCGCAGGTGAATCGAGCACCTGGCCCCGCCTCAGACAGACTCCGCCCCCCCCCGCACCAACCGTCGAACGACGCGCCGACCGCAGGGCGACCCGGCGCGCCAGCCCATTACAAATCGAGTTCCATCAGGCGGGCGATGGTGAGCGCGTAGATTTTGAACGCCTTCTTGAGCAGCTCCTCGGGCACCGTCTCGTCCGGGCCGTGCATGCCGCCTGCCCATTCGGGCATCTCGATCCACGGCATCTCGGGGCCGAAGCTCGCGGCGCAGGAGAACTTGCGCGCGTACGTGCCGCCACCCTGCGTGAAGGGCTTGGCGTGCTCGCCCGTGGCCTCGTTGTATGCGGAGAGAAGCGCCTGGACGTAGCCCGATTCGGGGTCGATGAGGAACGGCTCGACCGTGCGCGTCGCCTCGCAGTCGGCGCCCACCTCGCTCGCAAGCGCCGAAAGGGCGCTCGTGAGCTCCTCGGGCGTGGTCGACGTGGGGAAACGGCTGTCGAGCGTCTGCTTCACGCGCCCGTCCTGCATGCAGATGGTGCCGCCGACGACGGTTAGTTCCCCGAAGTGCTCGTCGGCGGTCTTGATGCCGAGGTTCGAGCCGTCGGTCGCGCTCGTGAGCTTGCGAACCAGCTCGAAGAATGCCCGCTCGTCCGCCGTGCACACGTCGTTTTCCAGAAGATAGGCGACGAGCAAGTCGATGGCACTTTTGCCGAGATGGGGCAAGCTCGCGTGGGCCGCCTTCCCCTGCGCGTCGATGCGCGCGGTGCCCTCGCCCGCATCGGTGACGACGATGCCCTCGGCCGCGGGAAGTGTTGATGCGTCGGCGCGCACGATCGCGCGGGCGATGCCCGGGACCGCGTTCGACGCCGCGCCGCCCTCGATGTCGATGATCGCGCCGCCCTCGAAGCGCTTGCTCGTGAGCGTGGCGTCGTAGAGGCCCTTCTCGCCGTAGCTCACCGGGAACTCAGCGTCGGGCGTGAAGAGAAACGCCGGGTCGGCAAAGCGCTCGCGGTAATACGGGACGTCGTGCATGCCCGTTTCCTCGTTCGCGCCGAAGATAACTCGAATCGTGTAAGGCAGCTTTTCGCCCTTGTCGAGCCAGAACTTCACCGCGTGGAGCGTCGTGATGATGGGGCCCTTGTCGTCGATGACGCCGCGACCCATGAGGTAGCCCTCGCGGCGCGTGACGGCGAACGGCTCGACCGTCCAGCCAGGGCCGGCGGGAACCACGTCGACATGTCCGATGATGCCGATTTGCGTATCGGATTCGCCCGGCAGGTCGGCGTATCCCACGTAACCGTCGACGTCGTGGACCTCAAAGCCCATACCACGCGCGATGTCGAGTGCCTCGGTAAGCGCAGCTCGGGGGCCGGGGCCAAACGGTGCGCCGGGTTTTGCCGCCGGCAGGTCCTCCGTGCTCTCGATGCGCACGACACGCTCGATGTCCGCGACGATGCTTTCCCAATTCTTCTCGAGATACGAATCGATCTCGCCCGCAAGAACGTCTTCCACGAGGCAGCCTCCTTGGTCTTGTTGCTATCGCACCAACTTTACCCCAGTGCGCAGCCCGCGAACAGCCCGCAATCGCGCGATTCGCGAAAGGAGGATGAGAGCTGGACGAGCGCGGGGCGCGGGGAGACGCGGGAAGGCGCCTGGACCGCGCGCGGAGAGCAAAGCCGGGCGCGGAGCAATTTTGTCATAGACGCGTATGCGCGCTTCCGTTATACTGTGAAGGCTGATGTGCCCGAGTGGCGGAATGGCAGACGCGGCGGTCTCAAAAACCGTTGTCTCACGACGTGCGAGTTCGACTCTCGCCTCGGGCACCAGTTTTCTCGCAAGCAAACCGCCGATTAGGCGGTTTTTTCATGCCTTCAAGCCCCACTCCCCCTTGAGACGGCCGAATGCCTCGAGCCCAAGCGCGCACGTCGTCGAACGTTCTTCACAGCTTGTTGCACTAATTTTGTTTGGTTAGGTTAACTTCTATCCACCTTTCGCGGTATACTGCCAACCATGTTAGATAGAGCGAACTTCTCATCACTGCCATCGCGCGGCAGTGAGCTCGCGCTGTTTACCTCGACAGGCCGGCACGAAGTCCACCGAAAGGCGCAATCCGAGATGAGCCAACAAGCATTGACGCAAACGCCCCGACGGGAAGAGCGAGCAGCAGCCTTTTCCTCCCCCGCACTGTCTCGCCGCGCAGTGGGAGGGCGGGGAACTCGCACACTGCGTTTGCCGCACACCGCCGCCGAGCGGCGCGCAACTCCGCGCACGCCCGCTCCGCCCGGCACATCCCTCTCGCGACGCGCAGACGACCCAGCTTCACCTTTCTCACTAAAAGCGGCCTCCGCACACTGCACCGACCAGGCAGAATACCGCTATCGCATCGAAGCGGGGAAGGCGTGCATCCTCTTTGCCGACTCCTCGTCGAAAGACCTGACCATCCCTCGGGCCATCGACGGCGCTCCCGTCACCGCAATTGCCGCAGGCGCGTTTTCCGATCTCGTGGCCCTCGAACGCGTTTCCCTTCCCAACTCGCTTACGTCCATCGGCGCCGAGGCATTCGCCCGCTGCACGAACCTTCGCGACGCGAAGCTAGGCTGCGCCCTCGAATCCATTGGCGAGGGAGCGTTTCGCGGCTGTTCGCACCTCGAACGCCTCGATTTGCCAAAGTCGCTGACGAGCATCGGAGACTCAGCGTTTTCAAACACGTCGCTTTCGCAGCTGATAATCCCCTCCTCTTGCGTGAACATCGGCGGCGACGCCCTGTGCACCGGGCCATCCTTCCCCGGATCGGCGGGACTCGCATACGCGTCTTCGCTCAGCGAGGTATCAGTCGCCCCGGGAAACCGCGCCTACGGGATGCACGGCGGCGTGCTGTGCCGCGAGGTGCCCGACGGTCGACTCGATGCCGTGTTCTGCCCCGGATCGGCCGACGACGTCGTGCTCGGCGAGCGCGTGCGCTCGGTTGCCCCAAGCACCTTCGCGGGGACCCATCGCATCGCGCATCTAATCGTTTTCGAGACCGTTTCCTTCCCCGAGAAAACGCCGCCGCTTCCCAATCGCGCATGCGACCGCCTCACCATCGACTTCTCAACCCCGCGCGGCACATCCTGGGAAATCTCGCTCGAGCTGCCTTCGGGCGCCGTCCGCAAATGCATCATCGACGCGGCGTTTCTCGGAGGACGCATCCATCCCGAAGCACTAGCCTGCGCCTATGATGATTCGCTCCCCCAGGTCAAAGATGAATTCGAGCAGACACGCCTCATGGCCGCGCGCCTCGCAAGGCCCGTCTTGCTCGACGAAGCGCACAAGGCGCTCTTCCGCAGCGTCGTCGACGAGTCGTTCGTGAGCCTTTGCGTTCACGCCGGCGCCCGCAGCAACTGGGAAACGCTCGACGACCTCATGGATTCGGGAATACTCGACGGCGAGCGCGCGCCTGAGGCCGTAAGTGCGCTCAACCGGTTCGGGTTCACGCTCGCCGCCGCGCATGTCATCGACGGAAAGGAGAAACGTTTTGGCAGCCAGTGCATCGACTACGGAATCTAGCGCATCACCGGCAACTGCGCACGTCCTCGTCGAAGCAGCAAGCATCGCGCAGGGAGCAATCGAGAATGCGCGGGTTTCCCTCATGGCGCAGCTTCCCTTTATGGACGTCGCGCTGTGGCGCATGCCGCTTGTGGCGCGCCTTCAGGAGAACGCGTTCGAAACCGACGGGCGCCTTCTCTGGTTCGACGCTGCGCAGGTGATAGACCTGTACCGAAAAAGCCCCAACGAAGTATTGCGCGGATACTTCCACACCATCATGCACTGCGTCTTCCGCCACCCCTTCGACGACAAACACCCCGCACGTGCCCTTTGGGACATCGCATGCGATGCATCGGTCGAGGCGACCGCGATCGAACTGCTCGGAACGGGCTTCCCAAGCGCGCAAGACGGCACGGCGAAACGTATGCTTGGCAAAATCCGCGAGAGCTGCCCAACCCTCACCGCGCAGAGCATCTATCGCGCGCTCGTCGGAGATGGCGAGGAAAACCCGCCAGAGCTCTCCCCCGCTTTCGCCGCTTCGCTCGAGAACGTGTTCGCACGCGACGGGCACGAGGCGTGGCCGCGCACCAACGAGAACGCCTTTTCGATGAAAAGCACAGGTGACGAGCTTTTCCTTATGCCGTCCGACGGAACCGACAAGCTCAGCGGGAAACCCGATGACGACGCGGACAGCGAGGATAAGAGCCGCTCTCCTGGAGCTAACATGCCCGGAATGGCGGCACCATCGTCGAGCAGCAACGCCGTGCTCGGGGACATCGAGGACCCCGACGCGATCGTCGATGTGGAGTCCTCCGAGGAAGCCGAGGCAACCTTCGAATCGATGGACGGCGTATCCTTCTCCGATTTCTCAGACATGAGCTGGCAAGATATCAGCTCGCAGATCGATATGGACATGGAGGCGTTCTCGGACAAGATCGGCCTCAACGTCGGAACCTTCCAGGTGAACCTCACAGTCGCAAATCGCAAACGATACGACTACCGCGCGTTCCTCAAGCGCTTTTCCGCGCTGTCGGAGGAAATGAAGACAAGTCCCGACGAGTTCGACTACATCTACTACACGTACGGGCTTTCGCGATACAAGAACATGCCGCTCATCGAGCCGCTTGAATACCAGGAGTCGAACCGCATCCGCGACTTCGTCATCGCCATCGACACATCGGCGTCGTGCGCCGGAAAGCTCGTGCGCACCTTCGCGGAGAAGACCTACGACGTGCTGAAAAACTCCGAGGGCTTCGGCCACAAGGTGAACATCCATGTGATCCAGTGCGACTGCGACATCACGCGCGACGTGAAGATAACCTCGATTCGCGATATCGACCGCGCCTTCGAGGAATTCGTCACGCGCGGCTTCGGCGGCACCGATTTCCGCCCCGTGTTCAAATACGTCGACGAGCTTGTTCGCACACGCGAGCTCGCGAACCTGAAAGGGCTCATCTATTTCACCGATGGCCTGGGGAAATACCCCAAAAACCCACCTGCCTACGAGACGGCGTTCGTGTTCGTCGACGAAACGCCGCGAGAAAGGAAGGTGCCACCTTGGGCAATGAAGGTGATCATGGACGAAGACGACGTATTCGAGCTGTAAGGAAAGCTCGGCAAAGATACCGACAGTTAGGCGCCTTACGTGCCGCGATGCGCGGCGGCGGGCGGCCGTTCCGAAAGGAGTTTCCTGTATGAACATCGCAGAAGCGAAAAACCAGATCGCGGACACCGTCGAGGGATACCTTACCCGCGATGAAACCGGCGCCTACCTCATCGCGCCCGAAGCGCAGCGCCCCTTGTTCCTCCTCGGCGCACCCGGCATTGGGAAAACGGCTGTGGTCGGACAGGTTGCAAGAGAGCTCGGCATCGGACTCGTGTCGTATTCCATGACGCACCACACGCGGCAAAGCGCGCTCGGCCTGCCCTTCATCGTGCACAAACACTACGGCGACGAGGAGTTCGACGTCAGCGAGTACACGATGAGCGAAATCATCGCATCGATTTACGATTACCGCGAGGAAACGGGGCATGACCGGGGAATTCTTTTTCTTGACGAGATCAACTGCGTGTCCGAGACGCTCTATCCTTCAATGCTGCAGTTTCTGCAGTTCAAGACTTTCGGGCGACATAGGATTCCCGACGGATGGATTGTGGTGTGTGCGGGCAATCCGCCCGAGTTCAACCGATCGGTGTACGATTTCGACGTGGTGACCCTCGACCGACTGCGCAAGATCGCCGTCGAGCCCGACCTTGAAGCCTGGCGAGCCTATGCGCTCAAAACAGGTGTTCATCCTGCGATTTTGTCGTATCTCGAGGTGAAGCCCGACCACTTCTACTCCGTCGAATCAACACCCGATGGCAAGTCGTTCGTCACTGCGCGCGGCTGGGACGACCTGTCGCGCATCATCAAGCTCCGCGAGATGAAGGGCAAGCCGGTCGACCGCATCCTCGTCGATCAGTTCCTGCAAGACGACTCGATTGCCGAGCGATTCGCCCAATACTATCTGCTGTTCACAAAATACCGCTCCGACTATCAGATTTCGGCAATTCTTGCAGGTTGCGCCCCCGACGAGATAAAGGAGCGAGCGAGAGCGGCACGCTTCGACGAAAGGCTGGCGCTCGCACGTCTGATTCTCGACGCGCTCGATGCACACACCGGGGCAGTTGTCGAGACCGAACAGGTCGTGCGCGTGGTGCGCGATGCGATCAGGGAAATAAAGCCCGCGATCCTGAGCGGCGAAAACGCGCAGGACGCACTCGAGGGCGCGTCCTGCGCGCTCATACAGCGAGCGGCGCTCGATGAGAAAGCGGGGATCCCCGCAAAGAAGTTGCGCTCCTATCGACTCGGCGCAGCATGGCTTTCCGAGTTCGCGGGCGCATGCGAGAGCGAGCGAGCGCTTTCCGGGGAAACGGCTTTCTCCGTGATAGAGCGCGCCTATTCGACTCACGTGAAGGAGATGAAAGAGCAGTCCGAGGCATGTGCGCGGGAAATCGAGCGCGCATTCGGATTCATTAAGGGCACTTTCGGGAATGGGCGGGAAATGGTCGCCTTCGCTGCTGAGTTCGCCGCACGCGAGGGGACCTCGCAGTTCGCGAGTCGCTTCGGCAGCGACGCATACGCCGAACACGGGAAGGATGTTCTCGCCGCGAGCGGTCAATCCGACCTGGAGAAACGTCTCCAGGCAATCGACCTAGACGCACTCGCGAGCGCCGATGAGGAAGCGCGCAAGGCCGAAGCGTCCAAGAAATCATGCGGATGCGGAAGCTGCAATGGCTGCTGACCCCGGCAGAACGCGGACGAGGAACCATTCCCCGAGAACTCCGCGCTCAGGCAAAACGTGCGCTAGCGCTCGCAGATAAAACGAAGAGACGCGCCTCTTCATGCGGGGCACGTCTCTTCGCGAAAAGAACTATGAGCTACCGAGCTACTCGGCAGAAGGCGCCTTCTGCTTCTTCGCAGTGGCGACAATCGTCTTCACGCCCTTGACGGCCAGCACGATAGCCAGCACAAACAGCAGCACGGCGAGAATCGCCTGCAGCACCGGCGCGAGCGCGATGCCGCCCGTCATGATGGCGGTGACCTTCTGGTAGAAAGTGATGGCAAGCGAGGTCAACGTAGCGAGCAGCATAAACGCCATCGGCACGAAGAACATCTTGTTGTTGCGCCCGGCGTTTCCGAGCCACGCGCACACGGCGAGCAGGGCAAGGGCGGCGAGCAACTGGTTCGCAGCGCCGAACAGCGGCCAGATGATGGAGTAGCCCGTCATGCCCAAGACGATGCCGATGACCACGGTGATGATGGTCGCCACGTACGGGTTCGCCATGAACTTGTGCACGCCCGTGAGCTCCTCGGGCTTCTTGTCGACCGGCGTCCAGAGTTCCTGGAACATGTAGCGCGCAAGGCGCGTCGCCGTGTCGAGCGAGGTCAGGCAGAATGCGGAAACGGCAAGGATGAGCAGCGCATATGCGAGCCCTTGCACATCGGCGAGACCGGGGATGCAGGCGAGCATCTGCGAGAGACCGTCCGCGAAGACCGCCGTCGGGGACGCATATCCGCCAGCCGCGTACTTGCTCCACACGAAGCCGACGGCGCACAGCGAGATCACCGCGAGCACGCACTCGATGAGCATGCCGCCATAACCGATCGGCTGCGCCTGGCTTTCCTTGTCGAGCTGCTTAGACGTGGTGCCCGAAGCAACAAGGCTATGGAAGCCGGAGATTGCGCCGCACGCGATGGTAATGAACAGCGCCGGGAACAAAAAGCCCGTTGCGGCAGCCTTGTTCGTGATGGCCTTACCCGCCTCGTCGACGAGCGCCTGGCCAGTGGAAGCATCGAAAGCGGCGTTGGAGGCGACGAAGCCGGTGAACGCGGGAATCTGCAGGTCGGTCGCGGCGCCCATGATGCTCGCGCCCACGATGCCGATAATCGCCAAGATGATCATGCCGTAGAGCAGATAGCTCGACAGGTAATCGCGCGGCTGCAGGAGAATCCACACCGGGGCAACGGAGGCGACCAGGATGTAGACGCCCAGGATAATCATCCAGGTATCGTAGTTAAGCGAGATCGCGATGCCCATGAGCGGCAAGTTGTACCCGATGGCAACCATGATGATGATCAGGACGATTGCCGAGACGATGTTCACGGGGCCAGGGATGTTGCGGCCGCGCGTGATGAAGCCGTAGACGACGGCGACACCAATGAAGATGACCGAGATCATGGCCGTCTGCTCGTTGGCGAGGTTGGTCGCCGGGGCCGCCGAGGCGGAAACGACGAATGTGTTCGCAACGATGGAGGCGAACGCGGCAACGACCAGCAGCAACGTCAAGTACGCGAAGATGCAGAAGAGCTTCTTCGCCGTATTGTCGATGTTCTCCGCGACGACGACGGCGAGCGTCTGGCCCTTGTGGCGAAGCGAGGCGAACAGGGCGCCGAAATCGTGCATAGCGCCGAAGAAGATGCCGCCGATGAGCACCCACAAAAGCACGGGGACCCAGCCGAAGACTGCCGCCTGGATCGGGCCGTTGATCGGACCCGCGCCTGCGATCGACGAGAAGTGATGGCCGAGCACCACATAGGGCGGCGCCGGCACGTAATCCACACCGTCTTCCAACTCATGAGCCGGAGTCGGGCGCTTTGGATCGACTCCCCATTGCTTGGCAAGCCAGCCACCGTAGCACACATAGCCGATGACCAGGATGACCATAGCAACAAGGAAGATAATCAATGCGTTCATTGAAGGTTCCTTACGTATGTCTGAAGTGCGTTTACGCCAGGCGCAGATTAGCCTCGATTGTCGAAGCCACCTGCTTCCCAGCAGCGTTCGCATAGACGCAACGAGTTGAAAGGTCGGCTACGACCACGCGAAGATCTGCCCAACCGCGAAACCCGAGAGCGAAGTTCTTTCGAAACCGGACTCTTCGGACCGCGCGCCTCGCGCCTTCCGTGCAATCGTCGGCGATGACCACGATGGCAAGCCCTGACGACATGTGGTTTGGCTCGGACGTGACCTTCTCAAGGCCGCGCTCCTTCATGAACCGAACCCACTCATCGAGCTGAGCTTCGTCAAAAGTTTCCGCAAAGGCGAAAAAAAGATACTCATGAGAGTTTGCCTCCCACAGCTTTGCTCGTTTGACCAGCACATACTGTTCACCAAACGAATGAAACTCCGCAAAGCCGGGAAATGATTTCCCCGCGAACTCGTAATCCCGATGCACATCGAAGAATGCCTCATGTGCAGCGAGAATACGTTTCAGCACCAGTTGCTTTTCGTCCTGTGCCTTCTGGGCCTCGCCCGAAGACCGAAGGACTGGCTGTCCGTCCGATGCGGCGACATGTTCGGCCACCGCCCTTTCGGAGTTGTCCGACGAACCTGTCTGTTCGACCTGTTCGTCAGTGCCTTTGGCGTCTGATTGAACTGCTGAACCCACGCTCAAGAAACCCGAAAACCTTTCCACTTCGCACTCATCGCACCCCACATCTCAATGCGAACGGCTTATTTTATGTCCTACGTAACCGCTCGGAAACATAAAAATCGGTATTCTTTTGCGAATGCACAAAGATTTTTCCCAAAAAGAAAGCGCCTGGGGCGAAATCCACTCCCCAAGCGCTTGCATGACATGCTTGCTGCGTGCCAGCTGCGACCTTACGCGAGCTCACCCACGTCGGCGCGCCAGCTGAGGCCCGACAGTTACAGGCTGAAATCCTTCTCGCCGTTGAACACCGCGAGGGCGTCGGCCACGGAATAATCGGCCAGCGTGATGGCGCTGATAGCCTTCGTGAGGCGCACCGCCTCGTCGAGCGAACGCTGGTGAATGTTGCGGCCCGTTGCGTTTCCGCAGGCGCCGCCCACATGAATCTGATCGTAGAGCTGCGTCAGGAACGTCTTCGCGTCGACGGTCGAACCGCCTGCGCACACGAGACCCGTGCGGCCCGCAGCCATGGAAGCGACCTTCAGGGCCTCGGCGGGGGTGCGCGTATCGTCGCCTTCAGGCTTCGGCGGGTTCACCTTCACGAAGTCGGCGCCGAGGCAAAGCGCCACACCGGCAGCGCCCGCGATGAGGTCAGGGTCCTTCTCGGCGGCGACAGCCTTGCCGCGCGGGTAAATCCACAGCACGACGAGCAGGCCGTTCGCGTGCGCCTGCGCGATGAGCTCGCCGGCCTCGGCCATCATGGTGGACTCGTACTCGCTGCCCAGGTAGATGGTGTAGCCCAGGCCGACGATGTTCACACCCGCTTCGCGCATGGCGAGGATGGCGTCCAAATCGTAGAGCTGGGGCGAGTAGGGGTCGTCCTGCGAAGTCTTCACCAAGTTGGTCTTGGAGTTCATCTTCACGAGGTAGTTGATCTCGGGATAATCGGTGGCATACTGCGCGATGAGACCGCGCTGACCAGCAAGGACGCCGCACACGCCCTGACGGCCGATCTCGAAGAGATGCTCGGGCTCGGCGTCGGCCAGATCGATTCCCTCGCCGTAGAAGTCCTTGTTCAAATGCTCGATCTTCTGGTCGCATGCGAAGAGCATGAGTCGACCGGTTCCACGCGTGGCCTTCAGGTAATTGTCGATGTACTCCTCGCGGGACTCGGGCATGACGTCTGCGGGAACACGAACCTGATCACGGGTGATTTTCGGCATGTTGATCCTCCTTTTAGGATGCGATATAAGGCGCCGCGGCCGAAACATCGGCGATTCGTCAGGCGACGCACGGAAGATATTCTAGCAAAAGGGAGGCCTGCGCGCCGCACGCGTCGGCAAGCGATATGCGGCGCACGCGAAATCAGCCCAGGAACCGCTAGAACCATTCCTTCTTATTGAAAACGTAGACTTGCTCGAATTCCGTCTGCGATTTGGAAAGGTAGAGCACGCCCTCGACGATGGAGATGACCACCATGGCCAAGCCCGCGATCCCCAGAGAGAAAATGCTGCCCACGATAGTGACGGCGAGCATGATGAACCCCGGCGTGTTGTAGCCCAGATAGAACTTGTGGATGCCGAGGCTGCCGAGGAAGATGGCCAAAAGCCCCGCCGCCACATGGTCTTTCGTGTTTGGGGCGGCCTGCGCGTAGGGCTGCTGGTACGGCTGTCCGTAAGGCTGCTGCGTGTAGGGCCGGGAATAGGCCTGGTTGGCTTGCCAGGGGCCTTGCGACTGCTGGTAGGTTTGGCCATTTGCCTGCTGGTATGTTTGCCCCCAGACGGCACTCGCCTGCTGGGAGGGCTGGCTCCAAGCGTCGTGGCCCTGCTGGTAGGCCTGGCTCCAGGCGTCGTGGCCCTGCTGATTCGGCTGGCTCGCCCCACTCGGTTGGTTCGCGCCGTCTGGCTGGCTCGCCCCTCCCAGCTGGTCCGCCCCGCCGATTTCGCTTGATTCTTCGGGCTGAGCCCCCTGAGCCTGCTTCTCGCGCGCTATGCGAAGGCGTTCCTGCGCTTCTTTCAACGCAGCTTCGGCGGCGGCAATCTCGTCGTTCATGTTGTTGGTATCGCTCATGGGAAAACCTTTCGACCTGCGTCCTTTCATTCATAATAGCCGCAGGTAGACGCAACCCGCGATTGCGTTACGCGTCCGTTATCGAGCCGACACCTCGCGGAATACCAGCGCCGGCAAGCGCCACGCACTTGCCGGCCGAACCAACGTTATCGGTCGTTTTCGCCCTTATCGTGATGGAAGAGGTTCATGATCTTGTCACGGAAGACAATGGCGACGATGGCGATGACCGCGACGACCGCAAAGATGACAAGGCTTTGCGTAATGTTTCCGTCCACCAGGCCATTTGCCGCATAGGTCGAGATAACGATGCCCGGAATGCGGCCCACGTTCGACAGGACGAGGAAGTCGCGCATGCGCATATTCGTAAGCGGGACCAGATACGTGAAGGTGTCCTTCGGCATTGCGGGGATCAAGAACAGGATGAACACCACGATGGACAGCTTGCCACTTTCCTCGAAGGCGCGAAACTTGTCAAGGTATTTCGTGGGAACCATGTCCTGCACGAACGGCGCGCCCAAGCGATGAACCACTACGAACACAAACGCGCTCGAGATGATGCATCCGAGCAAGATGACCGCAGCGCCGAGCCAAGGGCCATACATCATGCCCGCCGCCATCTGAACGACCTCGCCGGGAATGAACGCCACGACGATCTGCATGAACTGCATAGCCAAAAGGATGAGGAATCCCAGAGGGCCCGCGTTGCGCACGTCGTCGATCACGCGGCTGAGCCCGCCCGGCTCGAAGACTTCGTGGATGTAGGGCCAAAGCAGGACCATGATTACCACCATGAGTGCCAAAAATGCGATAAGCCCGCCGAACCTGAAGATGTCGCCGCGCGTCATCTCGCGACCGCGGACCGTCGTGATTTCCTGCGCCTTCTCGCGCGCCGCTTCGCGACGCTCGCGAGCGCGCGCCTTCACCGTTTCGCGGCGCTCGCCTTCGCACTCGCGTTGAGGCATAGCTTTCCCCTGACCGCTCTTATCGTTCGATGAGGCTTTCACCTGCGGATTATTCAGGCTGATGGTCCCGTTGTTCACTTCTGAATCGCTTTCTGCATTGCTTTGCACACGTCTCACCTAGTCGTCACGACGAGCCTTGTCGAATTCTTCCTTGAACGCCGAGAACATGCCGCCAGCGGCCTTGAGCTGGCTGCCAACCGCGCGCCCGATTCCCTCCGACGCCGAATCTTGAGAAGCCCTTTTCGCCGGCTTCTTCTTCGGGGCCTCATCGGGGACGACCTCAGATGCGCCGTCTTCGGCGTCGTCGGCGGCGAGGGCTTCCTCGTCGGCCGCACGGTTCTTCTCGGGCTTGGGGCCGCGCGCCTTGTCGTACTCCTCTTTGAACTCGGAGAACATCCCCGTCGCCTTACCGATTTGCTTGCCGGTCGCGTAAGCTCCCTTGTTTACCGCGTCGCCGGCAACGTGCGCAGCTTCGCTGACCTTGGGCTTCACCTTGTCGACCGCGGTATGCGCCTTGTCCATGGCAACGGCGGTGGCGGCGCCCGCCTTCTCGGCAGCGCCCCCTTCGATCGCAACGTCAGCTGCCTCGTCCTTCACCAGGATGGCACCGAGAACGGGGTTCTCATCCGAGCCCTCGTATTCACCCGAGAGGGCGCATCCGATGCCGCGACGGAAGCCCAGCACAAGATCGCCCGGGACCGAGCGCGTGCCCAAAAGCGCGTTCGCCGTAGCCCCCGTATCGACCAAGAAAGACTCGACCTTGCCCGTCACCAGGCTGAACGTCACCACTCCGACGGTGCCAAGCGTTGCGCCCGACTCGGTGATCACCGGCATGCCGCCCCAGATGACGCAGTCGTCCAGGCGCACGTCGATCGCCTTGCAGGCCGCCTTGTCGCGCGTTTTCGCGTCGTCGGCAAGCACGACACGCCCGTCCTCGAATTCGAAGCCGTCGAGCGAGACGAACAAATCCTTGCGGTGGAACATCCAGAGCAGGTCGGGGCGCTTGACCATGATGCCGATACACCGGCGCTCCTTGGGGTGGTAGACGAACGCGCGCACTTTGCCGATGCGCTTCGACGCGTTCTTCCCGCCCATGACTCGAACGTTGTAGAATTCCTTGGTAGTGATGAGATTGCTTGCCATTTCGTCCCCGGAAAATCAGAGGGGCGCGCTGTGCGCAGTGGAAACCGCACACGAGCATTGCGCCCCTTTCACATGCGCTCTTGGTGCGAGCGCGTCGTCCTGCTGTTCGTTACGCCTGTTCGCCTTCGGAAGCACCCGCAGCTGGCGCCTCGCTCTGAGCGACCTCGACCGGAATCTCCTCGGAAGCTGCAGCCGCAGACTCTTCGGCGTTCTTGGCAACCTGCGCGGCGATGCGGGCGCGGGCGGCCTCAATCTTCTCGCGGAGGTCATCGGTGCTGTCGGGAGCAGGCTTCACGCCGCTTTTCACCTCTTGCACGCGGGAAGCGGCTGCGCCGTAGATTTCCTGCCCCTTCGAGGCGACGGCGGAAACGACGTTCTGGCCCTTGGCGACGGCGTCCTGCGCGAACGTTTGCGTGCGCGCTGCGGCGTCCGCACCAGCGACGTCTTCCACAACTTGCTGCGCGGTGGAGGCGGTTTGGGCTCCCAGTTCCTGAGCTTCGCCCCACACGGCGTTCGCCTTCTCGGCTACCATGTTGCGAGTCTCACTGCCCGTGCGCGGGGCGCACAGAAGCGCTGCGACTGCGCCGACAAGACCGCCTGCCAGAAAAACTCCGAGTTTGTTGCCCATAACGGCCTCCTTCAAGATGTTTTCTCGATGCGCTCATTATAGGTGCTTGCGAGACGACGCCGCCTAAAATCGCGACCCCTCCACTAATCGGTTGCCGTTTCGTTGAAGAGAAGGCGCGCTTTGGGTACAAGAAAGGCCCGCGAACGAGCCTTTCCCTAACGATTAACTTGTCACCAGCTTGTCTAGCAGAAGACGGCGCCGCGCTCTTTCGCGTTGTTGACCAGCTCGTTCAGCACAGCGGACAGGCTCAGCCCGCCCGCCTTGCAAGCCGCGGGGAACAGCGAGGTCTCCGTCATGCCCGGGGACACGTTCGTCTCCATCACGCGCGCCTGTGCGCCGTCCCAGATAAGGTCGATGCGGCCCAGGTCGCGAAGACCGTACGCACGATACACTTCCAAAACCGCGCGCTCAATTTCAGCACGGATCGCCTGGGCGTCGGCCTCGTTCGAGGAAAGCGACTCGTTGCGCACCGGCGCATAGTAGTCGACCAGACTCGCGTCCATGCGGGCAGCGGTATCGTAGAGCCCGCGTTTGGGAACGATCTCCACCGGGGGCAGCGCATGAGCGTCCCAACCGGTGCCGATGACGGAAACTGCCAGTTCAACGCCTTCGATCCACTGTTCGATGACCACGTGATCGTCGTAGGACAGCGCATCGAGGATCGCCTCGCCCAAGTGATCGATGTCGTCGACGCGGTGCACGCCCATCGCAGATCCGCCGTGCGCCGGCTTCACCGCCACGGGGTAACCGCCGTGAACGCGTTCCTCCACCAAATCGAGCGCCGTCGCGGCACCCATGTCCTTGAAGGCGTCGCGCGCGATGCAGATGCCCTGCGGCCACGAGGCGACCGCCGGTTCGTCGGTGAGCTCGCGATATGCCTCCATCGTCGCGTGCAGCGAGTCCTTGTTCTGGGCGCGGCGGCACACGAGCGCGTCGGAGCCGACATAGGGAATACCCAAAAGCTCAAGCAGGCTTTGGATGGAGCCGTCTTCGCCATGCTTGCCGTGAAGCGCGCTGTAGCACACGTCGGGGCGCTCGCTGCGCAGCGTCGGAACGAGCTCGCGCGTCGTGTCGAGCGGAACGACCTTATGCCCCGCCTCCTCGAGTGCAGCGCACACATTCTTGCCGCTGGCCAGCGAAAACTCTCGTTCGAACGAGGTTCCGCCCATCAAAACTGCAACTTTGAGACCCATGTTCTTCCCTTTCGATAGCGCCGCTCGCCCACGGCGCGGAGTGTTTGCCGCTATTCTTCCGGAACCTTGATGGCGCCCGCATCGATGAACGCGCGATAGAGCTCCAAGCGCTCCTCGATCACTTTCGCTAGGCGACGAATCGCCTCCGTGATGTTCTCGGGCGTCTCGTAGCTGAAGTTCAGGCGCATGCAGTTTCTGCCCGTCACTCCGTCGACGTAGAAGCTGTCGCCCGGGCAGAACGTCACGCCCGCTTCGAGCGCGTCGGCGAGCATGCTGCCCGTGTCCACGTACTTCGGCAGCGTGACCCACAAAAAGAAGCCGCCCTCCGGATGCGTCCACGACGCCTCGGGCGGGAAGTACTCCTCAAGCGCAGCGAGCATGGCGTCACGCCGCTCACCGTAGGTCTTGATGAACTTCTGCAGCGTACGCTGCCACGGCGTGTCCGTGAAGTAATGCTCAACCACGACCTGGTCAAACGTCGAACCGCACAGATCGGCACCCTGCTTCACCAGGCTGATGCGCGCGAGCACGTCGGCAGGCGCGCAGATCCAGCCGATGCGAAGGCCCGGTGCGAAGATCTTCGAGATGGTGCCCAGGTAGATAACGCGATCGTCCTGCGCCTTCAGCGGAACCATGTGCCCGCCCTCGTAGCGCAAACGGCCGTAGGGGTCGTCCTCGATGATCATGAAGTCGTACTCATGCGAAAGCTCGATAAGGCGCTTGCGGCGCTCGCCCGTCATGGTGACGCCGCCGGGGTTCTGGAAGTTGGGAATGGTGTAGAGCATCTTCAAGCGCTTGTTGCCCTTGCCGATGCGCTTGAGCTCCTCTTCCAGCAAATCCATGCGCATGCCCTCGTCGTCGAAGGGCACGGAGTGAATCTCGGGCTCGTAGGCGTTGAACGCGGAAAGCGCCGTTAAGTAGGTGGGGCCTTCCACCAAAACGATGTCGCCCTTGTCGAGAAACGTCTCGCCGAGCAGGTTCAATGCCTGCTGGGCGCCGGACGTGAGCAGCATTTCCTCGGGCTTCACGCGGACGCCGATGTCGCGCATGATGTCGCAAAGCGCCTGACGGGTTTCCAGCCGGCCGTTCGTCGAGCCGTACTGCAGGGCAACGGCGCGCTCGTCGGTGATGGCGGCGTGCACCGCCTTCTGGATGGCGCGCTGCGGAAGGAGCGACACGTCGGGCATGCCGCCGGAAAGCGAAATGATATCCGGGCGAACCGCCGCCGCGAAAAGGTCGCGCACGGCGCTTGAGCGCAGATTCCGCACGCGGTCGGCGATCTTGTCGCTCGTTTGGTCGAATTTCATGTGTGCCGTAGTCATGATGCTTAGAGTACCACCGCCTCGTTAATCGCGCAGAGGGCATCCTTAAAAGCACGCAGGGCCACCAAATCGTCCGTGAAATTTACTTCCACGCGCGCGAGGCCTCGCTGCTCATCGAGCCACTGCGTCGTTCCGACGTACGTAAAGCTTTGTGACAGAGTACCGCTTTTCTCGGCCGCCACCTGCAAATCGATGACGAGGTGCTCAAGCAAGTGGGGCAACGGCGTATGATCGATCACCGCGCCGAAGGTGGGGCCCTCGTCGTTCACGCATGCATGGCGCACCAGGTTGGGAAACCGCGCGCAGATGCGCGAGGCGAGCTCGGGCGTCGTTGTGCGGAATCCGGCGGCGACGTCGATGTTCGCCTCGATTCGCCGTGGGCGCACGCAGATGCGCGAGGCGCGGATGACCTCCATCACGCGCCCTGGGACGCGGCCGACCGGGACGCGGCGCCCTGGGACGCAGCCGCCTGGGATGCGCCCTCCGACGACGAGTCCTGTGGCGTGCGGGTGAGGACCATGGTCGAATCGCCCGAAAGCTCGGGGCTCGCCTGTTCCCCCTGGATGGCGCGGCCGAGAGCGGCAATCGTCCAAGAGATGTCCTCGGAGAGCGAATTTCCCCAGGTAGATTCCCCATCACGCAAGGCAAGCGTCTGCCTGTCGAGCGAGAAGCGATAGCGCGCCTCGCCTTCCATGTTGCCAAAAGAAAGCGAAAGCGTCTTCGCGCCCTCGTCGATCGTGCAGGAATAAGTGACGTCGTCGGCGAGCTTGATGCCGTCGGCCGTGACCTCAACCGTCTTCTGCGTGCCGGCGATGTACCACGTGCCCTGGATATCCTGCGCGTCGTTCGCGAACGTCCAGCGCCAACAGGAGAAGGCGACGACGATGGCAACCACGACGAGCACCACGGCGCCAGCAACGACGAAAGGCCACTTCCTGCGCTTTTTCGCGGAAGAAGGGCGGGGGGCGCCCCCGCGATCACGCGACGATGCGCCCCCCGTGCGCGCGGACGGCCGAGCGCCCGCGCGTTGTTGATTGCGAGAATCCACGCTCGTTATTCCACCGGCTTGATGACGTCGGTGCCCATGTAGGGAACGAGAACGTCAGGCACCTTGATAGTGCCGTCCGCCTGCTGGTAGTTCTCCAGGATGGCGGCCATAGTGCGGCCCGCGGGCAGGCCGGAGCCGTTGAGCGTGTGCAGGTAGCGCGAGCCCTTGAAGTTCGCTGGGTCGCGGTACTTGATGTTGGCGCGGCGCGCCTGGAAGTCGCCGCAGTTCGAGCAGCTGGAAATCTCCTTATAGCCGTTGTAGCTGGGCAGCCATACCTCAACGTCGTAGGTCTGGCGCGCGGAGAAGCCCAGGTCGCCCGTGCACAGCGAGATGACGCGGTACGGAAGGCCGAGCTGCTGGAGCAGGTATTCCGCCTCGGCGGTCATGCTCTCGAGCTGGTTGTCGGAGTCCTCCGGCGTGGCGAACTTCACCATTTCCACCTTGTCGAACTCGTGCTGGCGGATGATGCCGCGCGTGTCGCGGCCCGCCGAGCCCGCCTCTTCGCGGAAGCACGGGGTGAACGCGGTGTACCAGCGCGGCAGCGTGTCGGCGTCGAGTACCTCGCCCGCGTGCAGGTTCGTGAGCGTGACCTCGGCGGTCGGGATGAGGAACATGTCGCCCGACACGTGGTAGGCGTCGTCTTCGAACTTGGGCAGCTGGCCGGTGCCCACCATGGTCTCGCGCTTCACGATCACAGGCGGCCACCATTCCTTGAAGCCGCGGGAGGTGTGCGTGTCGAGGAAGTAGTTGATGAGCGCGCGCTCGAGGCGTGCACCTGCGCCACCGAGCACGGTGAAACGGCTGCCGGAGATCTTGTTGCCGCGCTCGAAATCGAGGATGTCGAGGTCGGTGCCGAGGTCCCAGTGGGGCTTGGGCTCGAAGCCCTCGGCCGCGAAGTCGCGCGGGGTGCCCCAACGACGGCGCTCGGGGTTCTCGGTCTCGTCCTTGCCGACGGGCGTTGCGGCGCAGGGGATGTTGGGCACATGCAGCATGAGGTCGGTGAGCTCGGCGTCGATGGCCTCACGCTTCGCGGAGATCTCGTCGAGCTCCTCGTTGATGGCACGGACACGCTCCTTGGCGGCCTCGGCCTCTTCCTTCTTGCCCTCGCGCATCATCTCGCCGATGGACTTCGATGCGGTGTTGCGCTCCTGCTGCAGCGCCTCTTCCTTCACGATGGCGGCGCGACGGCTCTCATCGAGGCTTGAGAAGCGCTCCGCATCCCATGAAGCGTTGCGGTTCCTCATCGCCTCGGCGACTGCTTCTTGGTTTTCGCGGACGAACTTGATGTCTAACATGAGACGCGCTCCTTCTTGCCTTCGGGCCGTCGCTGCGCACACCTCGCGCGCAGCCTTGTTTTACACGGTCGAACCAGTATAGCGCAGCGAAAACCTCAGGGGCCCGCATGCCCAAGCCTTCACGCGAAACGAAGACGCGAGCGGAGCGAAACACGCGTTGTTTTGTTCAGTATGCTGGACAGATTCCCTTGCATTTTGTTCAGTACGCTGGACAGATGCTCCTCCGTCATCGGCACCCGACAGCTTACGCAAGAAGCCTAACAAGCGCGATTAATTGCCCAGACCTTCCCCGAACGTGGAATCTTCGCGCGAGGTGTGCGCGGTATACTGGTTCACGTTATGCTTATGCGGTTGCGGCAACGAGCCGCAGCACGCCACCTCCGAAGAAGCAACGAGGCCAACATGGATATTACCGAGCTGTACCATTTTCTTTTCGAGACGCCTGAAGGTGTCGGATGCCTGGTCGGCATCTGCCTGGTGCTGAGCCTGATCGTCTGCGTAATCATGGAGCGCCGCACACGCAAGCGTTTCGCGGACCGTCCGAAGGGCGAGGACGATTGGTCGATCTTCGACGATGACGACGAGGATGACGAGGAAAAGGAAGACTAGCATCATGACAAGCGCGAACGACCTGCATCTCTACGAGCGCCGCGGCGACTACATCCCGCGCGTCGCCGCAGTCCACGACCTGTGCGGGTACGGGAAATGCTCGCTCGGCGTGGCGATTCCCGTGCTTTCCGCCGCCGGCTGCGACGTGTGTCCCGTGCCGACGGGGCTGTTCTCCAGCCACACCGCCTTCCCCGGCTGGTACATGCACGACACGACGAGCATCATGGAAGATTACACGAACGCGTGGAAGGGCATCGGGGTCGAGATCGACGCTGTGTACTCCGGCTTTTTGGGCGCGCCCGAACAGGTCGATCGCATTCGCGATCTGTACGCCACCTACCCGAACGCGCTGCGCGTGGTCGATCCCGTCATGGCCGACCATGGCAAGGTTTATCCCACCTACACGCCCGAGCTGTGCGACGCGATGGCCGAACTTGCCGCCGGCGCCGACATCTTGACGCCGAATCTTACCGAAGCCGCCATCATCTTGGGCGAGCCCATCGGCGACGACTGGTGCGGAACCGACATCTCCGATGCCGAGGCGGCGCGCATGATCGATGCGCTCGTGGCGAAGGGCGCCAAGCACGTGGTGCTCAAGGGAATCCAGCGCGAGGGCGAGAGCGTCATCCGCAACTTCGTGGGCGGCGTGGACTGCGACATGTTCGAGGCCGCGAACGAGTACCTTCCCTACATGCTGCACGGCACGGGCGATTTGTACTGCTCCTGTCTGATGGCGGCCGTCATGGCTGGTCGCAGCCTGCACGACGCCGTCGTGTTCGCGGGCGACTTCACGCACGACGCGATGATCGTGTCGGCCAAGCAGCCTGACTTCAAGAACCGCGGCGTAAGCTTCGAGCCGCTTCTGGGAAAGGTCGCCGAACTTTTAGGGTAGAAGCGAGCGGCTTACTGCCTGATTTTGTCGGGAATGCCCACGGCGGCGAGCACGATGCCCACAAGGCCGGGGACAATCGAGCCGACAAGCGCCATCGTGCTCGGCGGCGTCCACGACTCGGGATTCGCCAGCCATGCGGCGCCGCATACGCCGAGCACGAGGATGACGGCTCCCGCGGACGCGGCCGCGACATCGACCTTGCGCGACATCCCCCAACGGGAAAGCGCGCTCATTGCCACCGCCGCGACAACCCAGCTCGCGAACACGCACCACGTGCCCGGCTTCAGCAGCATGCCGCCCAGTCGCGCCTGCGTCTGCGCGCCGATCCCCGTGCTCGAAAGCACCGCCGACGCCACCGCATCGGGGTCGACAACGGCGTTGCTTCCCGCCGAAGCCGCGCCCGACATCGATGCGTAATCCCAGTACATCGACGCATTCCAATCAATCATGCCTGACGTTCCCAAGCTGCCGAGAGCAATCGCGCAAAGCCCGGCGAATGCCGCCGTTCCCGCTGCGCGGGCAACCGAGACGATAAGGCTTCCCGCGACCACCGGCGAGAGCGGCGCGAAGCCGACCGCCCCCGAAAGCGGAGCCAAGAAAGCGGCGACCGCCGGGGCATCGGAGCCGCGCGCGGCAAACCACCACCACGCGACGGTGCCGAGGAAGAGAAGGATCCCGGGCGCGTACGCCCCATTCGCCGTAAGGGACACGCCTAGAGCGGCGAACGACGCAAGCGCCCCGACATGGGGTTTTACCGCCGCAAGCACGCACACCACCGCAAGCAAGCCCCAAAACACCGGGTTCGAGAACACCCCAGGGCCAAACGCGGGGAAGTTGGCGAACGCGACTGTCCCCACCAAAGCCGCCGCGGCAACGGAAAGCACGCGCGCGGCCACCGCCATAACGCGCGGCGTCAAGCGCTCGATGAGGGGGACACGCGGTGCACGTGGCTCGAACTCGCCCTCGCCCGCTTCGTCTTCCCTTTCCTCGTTCACACCGCTGACCAGGCGAGACAACTCCTTTTTACCCGTCTTTACATCGCCCAAGTAGGGCATGAGCTCCTCGTCGAAATCGCGCACCGTGGCGTAGCGCTCCGCCGGATCGGGGTCGAGCGCGTAGAACATCACGTCGTCGATGCCCTCTTCCACGTCGTCCCAGCACAGCGAGGGAAGCACGAGCTCGGCGTTTTCAATCGCCGCCGCGGCGCGGGGCAAATCGCGCGCGAAGAAGGGATTGTCTCCCACAAGCATCTCGTAGGTCAGGCTCGCGAGCGCCCATTCGTCGCAGCGGGCGTCGAGCGCCTCGGATCGCATCTGCTCGGGCGGCATGTAGCCGATCGTGCCGCCGCCTGCACGCCCCGTGCCGTTGGCATCGGCGAGGGTCGCAAGGCCGAAGTCGGTCACCTTCACTTCTCCCTGACGGTTGATCAGCACGTTTGCGGGCTTGATATCGAGATGCAGCACGTTGTGGGAATGCGCGACCTCGAGCGCATGCGCGATGCTCGAGAAGACGTGCGCCACCACGTCGAGCGTGAGGTCGCCGTCGTGTTCGCGCAAGAACCGCTCGAGCGTCGTCCCTTCCACATACTCCATGATGAGGTACGCCATGGAGTCTTTGACCTCGAAGTTGTACACCGTGACGATGTTCGCGTCGCTGAACTGGGCAATCGCCCGAGCTTCCGCGAGACCGGGGATGTCGGAAGCGAATTCGTCGGAAGAGCCCAAGTCTTCGGGAACGTCTTCCCAAGGGGGAATGTCCTCAAGGCGAACAACCTGCGTTGGCGCCGATGGCGCGGCATCACCTTCGGCCCGCGCATGACGTGCCGCCTTCGGCTGCTCGGCAGGCGCGACCCGGCTTAAGGAGTCAGGCGGCGCCTTCGGCAGCTCGATGCACTTGATGGCGACCTTGCGGCGCATCTGCGTATCCCACGCGACCTGCACCGTCGCGAAGCCACCCGCGCCGGCTTCCGACATCGGGCGATAACGATCAAGTATGAGCTGTTTGCCTGCCATGTAACTCCGAGTCCATTTGAGCTGCGTTTGCTATCGAGAAGTATAGCCAAGCCAAGCCCGCGCGTCCCCTTCGAAAGCGAGATGTGCCACGCGCCTCAAAGCCCCTACATCAGGAATACGCAAGCGGCCACGAAGGCAATCGAAGCCAACGTGAACCCTCCGACGATGACCCACGCCGCAGGGCGCGCCCAATTCATCGTCCAACCTACCCCGAATCGCTTGGGCAGAATCAAGCTCGCATCGCCTTTGTTCCAATAAAAGATGCCCGCCTTCCAGTGCTCGTCGTTGTCGGCGATTATGCCCCCGTTCTCTTCCAAGCGCTTGACCAGGCGCGACCCCGATTGTCCGTAGACGACGGAGAAGGCGATCATCGCACCGACGAAAACCAAGGTCGCCACGATGATCAGTACCATGGTCACGAGCATTGACAGGGTCTCCGTCATCATCAGGATCATCACGATTCCCAACACCGCCGTAAGCACCGATCCGCTAACGAGAAGCAGGATGCACTCGGCGCGGGCAAAAGCCCCGTAGGCATATGCCGAGATGGCCGGTCGCGCAGGGTCGACGTCTTTCTTCGAGCGAATCGTCATCCAGTGGCTGAAAATGAAGCACGCAGCCATAAACACCTCGACCAACAGGGGGAACGCGATGAGCGCGGGGCCTTTCGGCGTCCACTGGTTCACGTTCCCCGCGAAGTCGATATGTGTAGGAACCAAATCGGGAGTCGACGGGTAAAGCGCAAGCCCGATGGCGAGCGTGATCAGGACAATGGGCACGTACACCACGTTCCATGCGAGCGACGGCGGCACGGGCGCCTCCTCGAAGCCGATGAGCGCAACGGCCTCATCGCGCTCGGCTTTCCAACCCTCTTCCCTCTTGATGGCCTCGACCCTTTTGCGGTAGTGAAGCATCAGCGCGAACGACGCGACCAGGGGCATCATTGCTGCCACGACAATTGCCGCAGCAAGAATTGCGTTCAATGAATCGGAATCGTCCGCCGAGCCCATCTTCCCGAGGGCAACGTTCGAAACGCCGCCAAGCGCGACCGCGCAGATAAGGGTCACCGCGAGGACCGCCGCCGCATAGCGCTTTCGAAAGGCGAGAAAGCGCACGTCGGCTTGCGCCGATTCGGGGATGGTCACCGCGAAGCACTCGTTTTTCTTCATGAACCACGGCGTTGCGGCGAGAATCGCTCCGGAGAGTAAAACAATTGCGATAAGAAACACCATCAGGGTGAGGGAATCAGTCATTGCCGACCTCCTTTTGGGACAAGCTGCCTTTGCTTCTTGAGTCCCTTTCACTTTCAAATGCACGTTTGACCTGGGATTTCGCGATAACTATGAAGCTTTCTGGTGTGCCGCCTCGCGCGCGGTGTTCGAGCGCCAGGCGATAAATTCCACTCGCCATTCGCTCGTCGTCTATCGTCTGATGGCTTGGCGCGCCGATGCTTTGCGCGTTGGCGATGACGGCGCCCTTGCGTCCCCGCATGGCAACGTACCCCTCGTCCCGCAAGACGGCATACGCCTTGTTGACCGTGTGGAGATTGATGCCCAAATCGGCCGCAAGCTGGCGAACGCTCGGCAGACTGTCACCCGGCGATAGTTCGCCACGAGCGATCCCCTCGATAATCTGGTCGCGAATCTGCAGGTAGATGGGGGCTTCATCCGATTGATCAATCCGAATGACCACAGGTGCCTCCTCGCATAATTGATGGGTTTGACTTTGCCGGACAAGTCGGTTTCTCGCATTGACTTTTCATTTTGTTCTATTGGGAATATAACAGATAGAACAATACAATGCAATCAGGCAGACGCCAAGGAGTTGCCCCGACAATCACGCGCCGGCGCAGAGCGAACAATCGAACGCGCGGCCTCTATGCCACGATGGAGGGGGGGGACGGCGCGCACGATGGTTTCCTTCACGAAAGCGCGTCTGAACGCGCGCAACCCTGATCTATGCCATGGTATAAGGCGCGACGGCGCGCACGACGGCGTCTTTCACCAAGGAATGCTTGTCGCCGTCTTCGACCCACACGATGAGGCTTGCGCGGTAACCGTACTCCATGGCCTCCGTGAAGAGCACCTGTGGCTCTCGCGACATGCCCCCACCCACTTTTTGCGCTGCTTGACCTGCAGCTTTAGCAATCTTCGCAGCAACGGCATCAAGGTCTGCGCCGCCCGTGGTGACAAGCAGGGGTACCACCACCTTCGTAAGCGGCGGCAGATGCGTGAGCGACGACTTGTTGATCACCGAATTCGGCACCACGACGCGCTCGCCCGAAAGCGTCTCGAGCGACGTGTGCCGCCAAGTCACATCGCGCACGACGCCGCGCTGCCCGCCGACCTCGATGTAGTCACCCGGTTCCACAAGCCCGGTGATGCTCACTTGCACGCCGCCGATCAGGTTCGAAAGCGTGTCCTGGAAGCCGAGCGAGATGGCGATACCGCCGATGCCGAGCGCGGTGATCGCCGCAGAAACATCGATTCCGAAGCAACTCGACAGTACCACGCTGATGCCGATGGCCCACACGGCGATGCGGGCAATATTGATAAAGATGCTCGACGAGGGCAGCGGCGAATTGTCATGCGAGAGCACGCGGCGCAGCACCTTCGTCACGGCGCGAGCCACGAGCGCCGTAAAGGCGAGCGCAATCGCTACCGTCAGCGCGGTGGAAAGCCACTCAACATGGACGACGCCCTGGATGACGTCGTAGAGGCCGGATGTCTGCTCTTCGGGATCCATTTTCCTCCCCTACCGACGCAGGGCTTCCGCGTCGCTCGCAGCGACCTGGGACTTCGTCTGGGCGGCGCATCCTTCCAAAAACAGCGTCACCGTGGTGCCGACGCCCAACTCGCTTTGCACGTCCATATAGGAGTTCGATCCGAAGAACCCGACGATGCGGTCGTGCACGTTCTTCACCGCGATGCCGATTCCCTTAGTTTCCTTGGGATGCATGATGCCCTGGCGCGCCTCTTCGGTCATGCCCGTGCCGTTGTCGCTCACGCGCAGGTACACGTCGTCGCCCTCGACTTCGCCGGTCACCGTGATGGTGAGCTTGCCTTCAGAGGGCATGGCGTGCTGGACGGCGTTTTCCACCAACGGCTGAATGAGGAACGAAGGGACCATCATGTTCTCGCACTCGGGCGCCAAATCGACGTTGAGTTCCACGCGCTCGGCGCCGAAGCGCGCCACCTCAAAGGAGAAGTAACGCTGTGTCTGTTCCACCTCGCGCGAGAGGTAGATAAGGCTGTCGGAATTCTCCAGCGTGCGGCGATAGAACACCGCGAACTCACGCAAAAGCACGCGGGCCTCGTTGGGGCTTGTGCGGATGAGCGAGGCGATCGTGTTGATGGTGTTGAACAGGAAGTGCGGGTTGATCTGGTTCTGGAGCGCCTTGAGCTCCATGCTCGTGGCGAGGCGCGCCTGCTCTTCAAGCTGCGCCGCGGCCATCTGGGTGGAAAGCAGCGTGCCGAAGCCCTCGGCGATTGACTTCTGCGTTTCACTGATGCGCTTGGCCGAGCGATAGTAGAACTTCAGCGTGCCCACCACGTCGCCGCGTACCAAAAGCGGGACAACGATGGCCGCCTTGATCGTCGTGGCGTTTTCCGGGAAGCCGATGTCGATGCTGGTGAACAGCACGCGCATGTTGCCATCGTCGAGCGTGGCCTGCGTGGCATGCGTGCGGATGTTGCCGCCAGCGGGGTTCTCGGCCTCCAGGTAGCCCGCGTAACCGAGGATCTGCTTCTTGTCGGTGATGGCCACCGCGATGGCGGCCGTCGAGGGCAGCAGCAGCTGGCAGATTTCCTGCGCGGATTCGCGATTCAGGCCGTCCTGCATGCTCTCGAGCGTCTTGCTCGCCAGGCGCAGCATGGCGTCCGATTGGCGCGCGCGTACCGAATCCGGGTCCATCGACAGGCGGATCACCAGCACAATCGAGAGCGTGAACATGATACCTGCGGTGATCATGATGGGGATGCTGTGAGAAGGGGCGAGCGCCGTCCAAAGAAGCGTCACGCCCGAAAGGACCGCGATAATCGCAAGCAGCATCTCGACCGTGAACACGCGGGCGACGCCTTTCCTCGGGGGGATTGCCCCCGGTGCCGCTCCGTCGATCGAATTCGCTGCTCCGCTATCACGCATGCCTGTTTCGCCCATCATCTCGCCCCCATCGTCAGTTTGCGTTAAGTATAGACGATTACCCGAGGACGCCGACCTCGTTCAGCACAAGCATGGCCGCCGCCACAATAAGAAAACACCCGAACAGCAGCCGAAGCGTACGCTCGGGAACCTTCGTCACGAGCTTCGCGCCGATAACAGCGCCGGGAATAGTGCCGATGACGACGGCGATTCCGGCGAGGTAGTTGATGTTGCCGATGATTCCCTGCTCGATTACGCCGGGAATGGCCAAGATCATGACCGCGATAAGCGAGGTGCCCGACGCCTTGCGCATGGGGATGCCGATGATCGAGAGCATGAGCGGCACCATGATGAACCCGCCGCCAACGCCGACATAACCCGAGGCAAGGCCTGCGACCAGGCCGATTGCGGCGCCCTGCAAGAGCTGCTTTCGGGAAAGGGGCGAATCGTCAGAGGAAGCCGAAGCCGCCTGTCCGCCCGAGGAAGCCAGCGAGGGCGCCTCACTCGAAGAGCCACCGGTCGCCGAAGAATCAGCGAGGGTTTCCCCGGTGCCCGAGATTCGGGCGGTCGCGGAGGCGACGCGTACTTCGGTACGCGAGCCTTCGGGAGCGCCCGAAGATTGGGTACTGGGGGAAGCCGCAGCGTCGGCCCCTTCCGCGGGCTGGCAAGCCCGCGGAACCTTGAAAGCCTTTTTGAACATGTTGATGGCCGAATAGCCGATGATGAGCGCCGCGGCGAGCATCACAAGCCAGTCGGGGGAAAGCTGCGCGAGCCACACCCCCACAGGCGACAGGCACGCTCCCCCGAGACCAGCGGCGATGCCGAGCGCGAGAATGCAGGTCTTGCCCTTCACGTGCGAAATCGCGCCCGAAATGGACGTCGGGATGATGGCGAACAGCGAGGTCGCCGTGCTCATAGTGGCACTCATTCCGAATGCGAGGCGGAAAATCGGCACCATGACCGTGCCGCCGCCGATACCGAGAAGCCCCGAGGCGACGCCAATCAGCACGCCGACCAGAGCGGGAACAACAAAATGAACGAGTATTTCCACCATCGTGTCTTTCTACTGCAGATTCGCCCTGACAGGGCACGCACCGAGAACGCCCTCAACGGGACGTTTCCCTCGCATGCAGTGTATCGCCGAAACGCGCGCCGATTCGCCACGAAAGGTCAACCGCGCGCATTCGCCTTTAATCGGCGAGGTTCAGGCGAATCTCGCTCGTCATGCCCGGGTCGATATTGGAATATTGGGCTGCTAGCTGCTCGGGAACGCCCGCTTGGGAAGCTGCAGGCGCCCCCACATTCCCCGCCCCTTCAACGCGAGGAGCGCGCTCGACAACCCGACCGTTCGCATTTGCGCTGGCCACAGCCTCTGCGCGGGACACGGCGCTGCGGACCAGGGCGGTGCTCAAGATCTGATCGCCCTCGATGCGAGACATAAGCTCCGACCACACGAACTGGAACTCGAAGTACTTCGTGCAGTTTCGCTGGGCATATTGCGCCGCCTCGGTGCGCGCCGCCTTCGCCGCCTTGCGATACGCCTTCTTGTCGGGGCGGGCGAGGCTGCGCAGAAACGCCGTGATGCGAATCCGCCGCACGATGCTCGGCTCCAAAAACGGCCCCGGATACGGCTCGAGGGACGAAGGCTTCACCTGCATGAGGTCGATCTGGGTGCGGCTGTACTCCATCTTGCGATATTCGTAGAGCCAGCGATAGATATCCTGGCGGAAACGCGTGCCCTCGCTCGCCGATTCGGGCGGAAGGTGACGCAGGCTCCATTTGTTGTCAAACCAGATATCGGAACCGTACATACGCAGGTCAAGCATGTAGTCCAGATCCTCGCCGCGCGGGATCCACGGGTCGAACGATAGGCGCTTGAACGCCTCCTTGTGAAGCGCGAGGCACCCGCCGCACACGTGGTTCGAACGCGAAAGGCGTGGCGCATGCATAGCCCGTTCGATCCATTTGTTGAACGCGCTTCCCTGCTGCCAGAAGCGGTTGTACCACTTGTTCTGGCTCTTTGACAGATAGGAGCCTTCCGAATTGTAGTAGAAACCCGTCTTCGCGAGAATGGGAATGCCCTTGCGCGTGAGCTTTCCCAGGCCGTACATCGCGCGACGCAGGAAATCGGCGTCAGTCACCACCTCGTCGTCATCGAGAAACACCACCGCGTCGAACCCGAGCGCGCACGCCACGACAAGACCGAGGTTACGAACGGCGCCGTAACCCGACAAGCCCACTTCACGCGTGAGTTTCCCCAGGCCGAGCTGTTCCATGCGCTGCTGCACCAAGCCCGCCTCCGCGGCGCCGATGACTGCGATATGCAGTTCGGGAAAGCGCGCGGCGATGGCCTGAGTCTTCTGCGCGGCCTTGTGCGCGATGGAGGGCTCCGCCGCGACGATCACGATGATCTGCCCGATGCCCTCGACCTTAGTGAGCGATTCGAGGCAGCGCGGCAGCTCGCCTTCCTGCGACAAGGGTGTCGGATGGTCGTACGTGGTGATGATGGAGCCGCCCTCGCGTTGCGAGCGCGTTGAGGCAAAGGTGGGAATGACAACAACCGGGTTCATATGCTTCCTTTATAGTTCGATGAGTCGGCCCCGTTTGGCCTGTTCACAGAAGCGCTTAGCGAACGCCGCGGCAGATTTTGCCATCCCGCGAGGGAAAGGCCCGCCACACGCCGCCCACAAGCGAACCTCATGAACCGAATTATTATATCGCTGCGCGCTTCCCGTGGCGAAAGCGCGCGAGACCTTCCATCGAATGCGAAGAACGGTGAACCTGGTGCAGCTGGGGAATGGCTCGCTCGTGCAGGGCCGATTTCTCACGGCGAGCGCCCGGGAACCCGCTATTGTGAGACGAGGCGATACCCCACCCCGCGCACCGTCTCGATGAGGGAAGCATGCTCACCGAGTTTCTGGCGCAACGTGAGGACATGCATGTCGACCGTTCGGCTGCCGCCCGCGAAGTCCCATCCCCACACGTGCTGCAGCAGTGCATCGCGGGAAAGGGCGACGCCGGGGTTTTCCATGAAATGAAGGAGCAGGTCGAACTCGCGCGCCGTAAGCGAAAGCGGCTCGCCGCCGCAAAACGCCTCGTGGCGCATCTCGGAGATGGAAAGCGGCCCGATCGTTATCTCGTCGCCCGACCCCTGGGGGCTCTCGTTGCACCAATCGGGGGCGCGGCGCAGCAAGGCACGCACGCGGGAAACCATCTCCATCATGCCGTAAGGCTTGGTGAGGTACTCGTCGGCGCCGCCGTCGAGGGCGGTCACAATGTCGAGCTCGGTGCTTTTCGCGGTCACCATGATCACGGGCACGCGCGAAAGGCCCGGGGTATTGCGGATGCGATGGAGGATTTCCAGCCCGTCGGCGCCGGGCAACATGATGTCGAGCATGACCACATCGGGAAGGCGGCGCGCGCAGGCCGCACGGAACTCCACGTCGTTCGCCATGCCCTCGGCCTCAATCCCCGCCTGCGTGAGGGCGTAAAGTGCCAGCTCGCGGACGCTCGCGTCGTCTTCCACGCAGTACACCATAGCTTGCCGCCTTCCCTCGCCGAAAACCCTTATCCAGTCGATTATCGCACAGAGGGAAGGGTTCAGGCGAGAGTCGGTTCGCCCGCCCATCGGGAGGAACGGGGGGGTCGGGCGGCGGGAGACTGAGCGTCGGGAGGAACGGGGGTCGGGCGGCGGGCCCCGGTCGAGCCCACGCGGCTGCGCGGTGCCCGTGCGGGCTCACGGCGATGCGAGGCGGGAAGCTATTCGGCCGGGGTCTCCCCAACCTTCAAGTCATGCGTACCAGTGATGCGGAAGATCGTCCACTTCGCGATGCGCTCGGCATCGTCGCCCATGCGCTCGAAGTACTTCGCGGCCATCAAAAGCTCGGGCAAATGCGTCGCGTCGGCATCCCCCTTGCGGATGAAGTCGACCACCACCTGCTCGGCCCGCGCGTAAAGCGCATCGACCTCGTCGTCGGAAGCGAACACTTCTTCGGCGCGGTCGCGGTCGGCGTCAGCGAAGCTATCGAGCGCCGTCTTCACCATGTAGGCGACCTTGCCGGACGCCGCGGCGATCTCGGCCTCGATCGCGGAGGCGACCTCATGGGGAATCTGAGTTGCCAGATATGCCACGTCGCGCGACTTCGAATCGATATGCGCCAAGTCGCTCACCAGGCGAAACGACCCGGAAACGTAGCGCAGGTCGTCAGCGACGAGGGGCTGTTGCATAAGCATGATGTCGAGGCACGTGTCCTCGATCGTCGCACGAAGGCGGCGCATGCGCATCTCGCCCGAGATAACTTCCTCGGCGGCTTCAGCGTCGCCCTTCGCAAGCGCAAGGCCAGCCGCCGTCACGTCGGCAATCGTCTTCTGGCCCAGATCCTCCATAGCGGCAGACAAATCGTCAAGCTGCTTCAAATATTTCGAACGGGGAACCAACATTAGCTGAACCTTCCTGTCAGGTAGTCTTTCGTGCGCTCCTCGCGCGGTTGCGAGAATAGCTGCTTGGTCGGGCCTTCCTCAATGAGCTCGCCCAGATAGAAGAACGCGGTCTTGTCCGCAACGCGCGTCGCCTGCTGCATGTTGTGCGTCACGACGACGACGGTGCGCTCGCGTGCCAACTCGACCATGAGCTCCTCGATAAGCGATGTCGAGATCGGGTCGAGGGCGCTCGTCGGCTCGTCCATGAGCAGGACCTGCGGCTCCACGGCAAGGGCGCGCGCGATGCACAGGCGCTGCTGCTGGCCGCCGGAGATGCCCAGGCCATTCTGGTCGAGCTTGTCCTTCGCCTCGTCCCAAAGGCCCGCATCGCGCAGGCATCGCTCCACGATCTCGTCGCCTTCCGCCTTCGAGATCTTGCGCATGCGGCGAGGCCCGTACAATATGTTGTCGCGAATGCTCATCGGGAAGGGGTTCGGGTGCTGGAACACCATGCCCACCATGACGCGAAGCTCGTTAGGCTCGGTCGTGAAAATGTCGCGGCCCGCAACCTCGATGGTTCCCTCGGTGCGAACCGTCGGCACAAAGTCGCACATGCGGTTGAACGTGCGCAGAAGCGTCGACTTGCCGCAGCCGGAGGGGCCGATGAACGCGGTCGCCTTATTCTTCGGAATCTCGAGCGAGATGTTCTTCAGCGCCTGGAAATCGCCGTACCACAGGTTGAAGTTGCGAATCGAGATGACCGACTCGCCCTCGGCGACCGAGAGCATGCTCGCCTGAGAATCCGACAACGACCTGCTCTTTTCCGTATTCTTTCGTTCCACCATGCTCATTAGCCAAACCTTCCGGTGAGATAGTCCTGCAAACGCTGGTCTTTCGGCGCCGAGAAGATCTGCTTGGTCGGGCCCGTCTCGACCATGTCGCCCACGTAGAAGAACGCGGTGCGGTCGGAGACGCGCGTTGCCTGCTCCATGTTATGCGTGACGATGATGGCGCAAATGCCGGTCTGCGCGATGTCGCGGATGGTCTCCTCGACCGAGAACGTCGAAATCGGGTCGAGCGCCGAGCACGGCTCGTCGAAAAGCACCACGTCAGGATGCATGGCGAGCGTGCGCGCGATGCACAGGCGCTGCTGCTGGCCGCCAGAGAGGGCATGGGCGCTCTGGTCGAGCTTGTCTTTCACCTCGTCCCACAGCGCACCCGCGCGCAGGGCCTCTTCCACAAGCGCATCGCACTCGTCTTTACCCTTCACAAGACCGTGGCGCTTCGGCGCGAACAGGATGTTGTCGCGAATCGACTTGCGGAACGGCGTCGGCTGCTGGAACACCATGCCGATTGATTTGCGCAGCTCGAAGAGATTTTCCGAACGCGTGTTGATGTCGCGGCCGTGATAGTCGATCTGGCCTGCGACCTTGCACTTGGGAATCTCGCGGTTCATGAGGTTTAAGCAGCGCAGGAAGGTAGACTTGCCGCAGCCCGAGGGGCCGATAAGTGCCGTGACCCGTCCCCTCTCGAAATCGAGAGAGGTCTTGTGCAGCGCCTCGAACGTATCGTAGGTCACCGTGACGTCGCGCGTGCGCAAAAGCGGCTCGGCGCCTTCCCGTGCGGGGGCCTCCGCTTCCGTCGCAACGTCCGGCACGCGATTTTCCGTTTCGGCGAGGGATTTCCCTTGCGTCGTCATTCGCTTGTCAGCCTCCTTTCCAGAAGCTTGCCCACGAAGCGGGCGATCAGGTTGAAGGCCAGGATGCACACCATGAGCACGGCCGCAGTGCCGTTCGAGATGGCCTCGAGGTCGGGCACGACGCCTTCGGAGTTGATCTTCCAGATGTGGACCGCGAGCGTCTCGGCGGGACGGAAGATGTTCCACGGGCACGACGGGCTCGAAAGGTCAAAGCACGTGAAGTCGAGCACTGGCGCGCTTTGACCTGCGGTGAAGATGAGCGCTGCAGCCTCGCCGAACACGCGGCCGGCGGAAAGCACGATGCCGGTGACGATGGCGGGCATCGCGGCGGGCAGCAGCACATGGATCGTCGTCTCCCAACGGGTGAGCCCCATGGCGAGACCCGCGTCGCGCTGCGAGCGCGGCACGTCTTCGAGCGCCTGCTGGCAGGTGCGGACGAGAATCGGGATGTTGAACATCGTGAGCGCCACCGCGCCCGCGATGACCGAGAATCCCCAGCCCATGGTCAGCACGAAGAACAGGAAGCCGAACAGGCCGACGACAATCGACGGCAGCGATGAGAGCGTCTCGATGATCGTCTTCGCCACGCTGGTCACCCAGTTCTCGGGCGCATACTGCGATAGGTAGATCGCCGCGCCAAGCGAGAGGGGCACGCTGATGACGAGCGTCAGGAACAGCAGGTAGAACGAGTTGAACAGCTCCGGGCCGATGCCGCCGCCTGCCTTGAACTGCTGCGGCTTGGAGGTGAGGAAGCTCACGTCGAAGAGCTTGCCCGCGCCCGCGACCAGGATGTAGATCACGATAGCGGCCAATATGAGCAGCACGAGGCCCACGATGGCGGTGAGGATTCCCGTGGCGATCTTGTCCTGCGAGTTGATGCGGCGAACGTGCGCCGCCATGTCGAACTTAGCCACGCTTGGTCCCTCCCTTGTGCCCGATCAGGTGGATAATCAGGATGAACACGAGCGACATGAGCAAAAGCAGCAGCGCAAGCGACCAGAGCACGTCGTTGTACACGGTGCCCATCGCCTCGTTGCCCATGCCCATGGTGAGCACGGACGTGAGCGTCGACGCGGGCGTGAACAGGCTCGTCGGCATCTGGATAGCGTTGCCGATGACCATCTGCACGGCAAGCGCCTCGCCGAACGCGCGCGTCATCCCCAAGATGACCGCCGTCATAAGCGACGGGGCCGCCGAGCGCAGAACCACGTTCCACACCGTCTGCCAGCGCGTGCAACCAAGCGCGTAGGAACCTTCGCGATATTGCCCGGGCACTGCGGCGAGCGCGTCGATCGAGAGGCTCGTGATCGTGGGGAGGATCATCACGGCGAGCACGATAGCGCTCGAGAAGATGCCGAAACCGGTGATGGTTTGACCAGCCGCAGCCGCCATGTCACGAGTCCACGCCACCACGACAGTGAGGCCGATAAGGCCGTAGACAACCGACGGGATTCCCACCAGAAGCTCGATGAGCGGTTGGAACACGCGGCGCCCGAACCCGGGGGCGATTTCCACGACGAAGATCGCCGAGCCGATGGCGATCGGCAGGGCGAACAGCGTCGAGAGCAGCGTGACTGCGAACGAACCGGAAATCATCGGCAGCGCACCTACCGTCGGCATGCCGTTCGCATCGTCCTGATGGGGATTCCATGTGGTGCCGGTGAGGAATGCACCCAGGTCGATGCCGTCAACGGCAAATGTCGCGATACCGCGCTGCGCGACCATTGCAACGAGCGTAACAACAAGAAGCGCCACGAGCGCGATGCACGCACCCGTGACGCCCTTGCCGATAAGCTCGACGCGATGCTTTGGCAATTGAGCCATAAAGCCGCGTCTCCTTTCGAGTTATTTCTTGGTGACCTTGCCGGAAGCGTCCTTCTCGACCTTCATGCCGGAGACGGGGATGTAGCCCTGCGCCTCGACGAGCTCGCCCTGGACATCGTCGCTCATCATGTACTCGATGAATGCCTTGGTAGCCTCGTCGGGATCGGCGGCAGTGTACATGTGCTCGTAAGCCCAGATGGTCCAGGAGTTGTCCTCGACGTTTGCTTCCTTCGGCTCGACGCCGCCGACCTTCAAGGCCTTCACGGTGTCGTCGTAGTAGGAGAACGCCAGGTAGGAGATGGCACCCGGGGTGGAAGCGACCATCTTCGCAGCGGTGCCCGAAGAATCCTGCTCCTGGGGCTTGAAGGCATCGGGCACCTTGGTGTCGCCGAGCACGGCGGCCTCGAAGGTCGCGCGGGTGCCGGAACCGGATGCGCGGTTGATGACCGTGATGGCTGCATCAGCGCCGCCGACTTCCTTCCAGTTGGTGACTTCACCGGTGAAGATGGACTTCAGCTGGTCGATCGTCAGGTCGTCGACGGTGACGTCCTTGTTGACGATCGGGCCCATGCCGACGATGCAGACCTTGTTGTCGGTGATCTTCTTCAGGTCGGCGGTGTCCTTCACCTTCGCCTCGGCGAACACGTCGGAGTTGCCGATCTGCACCGCGCCCTGGGTGATTTGCGTGATGCCCTGGCCGGAGCCGCCACCCTGAACGGTGATCTGAACGCCGGAGTTCTTCTCCATGAACTGCTCGGCAGCAGCTTCGCAGAGGGGCTGAAGCGCCGTGGAACCGACAGCCGTGATGGTGCCGGAGAGCGCCTTCGTCTCGGCCTTGTCTTCCTTCGCGTCGGACTTCGCGTCGCTCGAGCCGTTCGAACCGCAGCCGGTGAGGCTGAAGGCGGCGACCGTTGCGGCAGTGGCCGCGGCGGCTCCAACGAAGTTACGGCGGCTCATGAGGTTGCCCTGCATAGTTTTATTCTCCCTTCGAGATTTCCTTTTTGGCGAGCGTTGGCGTTGAATTGGGTTTCGCCGTTTCTCGCTGATGAAAATAGTAGGGAGCAAATCCGCCCGATGGGAGCACAGCGGCAAGCCATGACGCAAGTATGACGCAGCTTTACCTCTCCCTTACCCAAACATGCAGGAATCGCTTACATTGGAGAGCACAAGGGCGACCCGGGGCGGGGCCGCGGGGCCGCGAGCGCGCGTTACTGGCCGTATTTGCGCCAGCTCGAGCCGCCGCCGCCTCGGCCCGACTTGTTGCGACGCATCTTCGACGAGGCTGCCGACGTCTTCCGCCCGCCCGCGCTGCCACCCGTTCCCGCCGCGCTGCCCGAACGATGGGAACCGCGCGAGCCCCCCTGGGCCTGCTCACGCTGCATCCATCGCGCCTGCTCGCGACGCTCGCGAACGACCTCGGTCTCGCGCTTCAACGAAACGTAGGACTCGAAGCGTTCGCGCGCAAGATCACCGCGCTCGACGGCGGCGCGAACGGCGCAACCGGGTTCGTTCTCGTGTTTGCAGTCGCGGAAGCGACACTGTTCGGCAAGTTCCTCCACGTCGGCGAAGGCGACGCCGATACCTGCATCAGCATCCCACAGGCCAAGCCCGCGCACGCCCGGCATATCGACCACGTAGCCGCCGTGGGGAATGGCCACCATCTCACGGCTCACCGTGGTGTGACGGCCCGCGCCATCGGTCTCGCGCACCGTCCCCGTCTCTTGTACATCGCGCCCAACAAGGAGGTTGACCAGGCTCGATTTGCCCACGCCGCTTCGCCCGATGAGCACAGCCGTCGTCCCCTCGGGCACGAGCGCGCGCACAGCCTCGACGCTTTCGGGCATCGCCTCCGACACGACGAGCGTCTCCACGTCCGCGCCGACAAGCGCCAGTACGCGCTCGCGGACACGCACGACCTCGTCCTCGCTTTCGGCGAGATCGGCTTTGGTGAGCACGACGGACACGGCAGCGCCCGTTTCGTGGGCGAGCACCAGCTCGCGCTCCAACCTGCGCATATTCACTTCCGTCGAAGGCTGCGTCACGACAACGCGATCGAAGTTGGCGGCAAGCACCTGGGGAACGGCTCGCTCGGTGGGGTCTTTCCGCACGAGCTCGCGGGTGCGGGGAAGCACCTCGACGATGAGCGCCTTGTCGTTGCGCTCGGCAAACGAAACGCGCACCCTGTCGCCAATCACCGCGCGAACGCGCTCGCCCTTCACGAGCGACGTCGCGTGCTTGCAGCGAAGCTCCCGCCCGTCCTCAAGGCGCACCAAGGGAAACCCGCGGTCGAGCTTGACGACGCACCCGGTAGCAACCGTTTCTTCCAACAACTCCCCCTAACGCTGGCGTTCCCGCAGGTAGCGGAACAGTCCCATGAGAGCAAACCCGACGACGGTGAGAGCAGCGCCAACCGCAAACGCCTCAGGACGGAACTCGTTGGCATGATGCGAGCCCTTCGTGACCACGGCGACGCTCGTCGCGTGCACGTCGCTTAGCCCCTGGTCCTCGGGGCAGGCGAGGTGGAACACGCCGCGAACCTGCAGCATCGTCCCCGTGGCGCCATAGCGGCCGAGCGTATCGATATGCGACGCGGACTCGCGCGTCATCAACACCGCAACCGACGCGTTGCTCGAGTTCGAGGCCTCAGAGAGCGTGACCCACACCATGCCGTCGCGCGCGTCGATGATGTCTCCCACAACCTCGCCGGTAATCTGCACGGTCTGCTTATCGTAGTAGGAGTCGGCGTTCGACAGATCGATGATCGACGAGTCGTAGATGAACGACGAATCGGGCCGCTGCTGGGGGTTTATCAGGTTGGAATCGTCTTCGTCATCGCTGTCGTCCGCGAAGGCGATGGCGGGCGCGCATGTGAACAGGCAAAACGCCACCGCGAGCGCAGCTAGCAGCGCACGACGGGAAAGCGAGGACCGCATTGTCATATCGAGTCCGCTCATTGGCGCCGCCCCCTCTTTCGGGGCACCAACGACACAACGATCTCGGCCAAAACGGCGAGCAGCGTGACGAACTCAAGACGGCCCGCCCACATCTGGAAGATGTAGAACGTCTCAAGGGAAGGAGACATGCCAGGCGTCACGATGCCGGTGATGACGCCGCCGTTCGACGTCATGGCGACCGATTCCATAATGGCCTGCGACGCCTCGTATCCGTGCGCGATGCCCACGAGTGCGCCGACCGAGTACGTAATCACGAAGAGCACGAACACGGTCATCGCCTCCTTCACGGCATCGGAAGTGAGAACGCGTCGTCCCAGGTGGTTATAGGAAACGACAACGCGAGCAGACGAGGGAGACACCGCCTCTTTCACCGTGGAGACGATAGACTTGAAAATGATGCCCACACGGTAGAGCTTCACACCGCCCGCAGTCGATCCCGCCGAGCCGCCAACAGCCGTGATCAGCGCGAGCGCAAGGAAGGCGCCCGACGAGAACACCGTCGTGAGCTGGTTGGTCGTGACGTTTTGGAGCCCAGTGGTCGAAAACGCCGACACCACCATGAACAGGCCGCGGCGAATCATCGCAGGCAGGTCAGAGAACAGCGCGCTCGCCGAAAGAGACGCCGCAACGACGACCGTCATCACCAGCAGCCAGATGATCATCGTGCGAATCTCAATGTCGCCGAAAAACGACTGCAGGCGCCCCTTCCACACCTCGGCGTGGATAACGAAGCTCACAGAGCCCAAGATCATGAGCAGCATGAGGAACGCCTCGATGGGGATCGAATTGTAGTAGGAGACGCTTTCGGCCATCGGCGCGAAGCCGCCGGTGTTGAACGCGGTGATGGCCAGCCAGAGCGAATGAAGCACGGCGCGAGCCGGTTCCATGCCGATCGACATGCACAGCGCAGCGAGCACCACCGCAGCGATGAAGATGATGACGAGCGAGATGCGCAAAATAAGCTGCGTCGTCTGGACGACGTTGGGCACCACGTGCTCGCTTCGGCCCTCGGCGGTGTAGAGCGACGAGCCCGAGCGCTTGCCGAAGATGCCGAGCGAGAGCGCGACGACGATAAGTCCCAAACCGCCGACCAGGTGCATCATGAAGCGGAACATGTTGTCCGCGTTGGAGAAGTGGTCGATATCGAGCGCGACGGTGGCGCCTGTCGTCGTAAGGCCCGAGACGCCGTCGAAAAGCGCATCCATATAGGTGGCGTAGTGCCCAGAGAGAAAAAGCGGGACCGACGCGAAGAATGCGAGCACGATCCACGCGAAGCCTGTGACCGCAAGCGCCTGGCGACGTCCCAAGCGACCAGGCTCGATGCGCAGGAACTGCAACAGCGTGCCGACGACGAGCGCGATGCCGATGCCCAGCAGGTAGCGTTCAGCGGGTTCCCATTCCTGGAACACGAGCGCCGTTATGAACGGCACCGCCATGAGCGCCGCAAAGAGCTGGGTGAGCGTACCGAGGTAGTGTCCGATAACGCGCAGGTCGTAAAGCGAGAACCTCTGCCACATGCTACTACCCCATCAGCACGCGGGCGATGCTGACCAGGACCACCATCGCAAGGAGGAGGCACACAAGGAACAACACGACGATCGCAAAGCCCATGAGGGGCGTCGTGATGGATTCGCGTATGTCAGACCATGACTTTTGCATGGGGCATATTCTAGTACATTTACTGAAAAAGGCACGTCGGGCGCGACGGGTTGTCCCATAGCGCCCCAAGAGCGGTCAAAAGCCAGTGCCCCGCGGCTTGCGGGCGCTAAAACCGACGCAGGGAACATGCTTATACGCGCAAAGAAACCCGCCAAGCTGCTTCTCGCAACTTGGCGGGTTCGATAGTCATATCTGCTCTCGAGCCTTACTCCAAAGGCAGGGCGTCCAAATCGAGCGGCGCCTCGACGCGGCAGGTGTAGTCCCCCGCGGTGTCGTCGATGTCGATCAGCACATGGCTGCGGTCGAGCAGCTTGCCGCGAACAGCCGCGTCGGCGATGCGGTCGACCACTTCGCGCTGGATCAAACGCTTTAGCGGACGAGCACCGTACACCGGGTCGAAGCCGTCGATCGAGAGATGTTCGAGCGCCGCGGGCGTCACGTCGAGCGACACGTGGCGGTCGGCCAAGCGACGACGCACGTCTTCGAGCTGGAGCTTCACGATAGGCTCCATCGATTCGATCGACAGCGGCTTGAACGTGATGATGTCGTCGATACGGTTCAGGAACTCGGGCTTGAACGTCGCGCGCAGCGAATCCTGAATCCTGTTCGTGAACTCGGCGAGCTTCTTCGACGCAGTGGCCACGTCGGCCTTCATCATGCCTTCCATCATCTCGCCCATCGACTCGTTTTCCTTCGCGAAGTCGCGAATCTCTTGGCTGGCGATGTTGCTCGTCATGATGATGATGGCGTTCTTGAAACTGACCACACGCCCCTGGCCGTCCGTCAGGCGACCGTCGTCGAGCACCTGCAGAAGCACGTTGAACACATCCGGGTGCGCCTTCTCGATTTCGTCGAGCAGCACGACCGAGTAGGGCTTGCGGCGCACGGCCTCGGTGAGCTGGCCACCCTCGTCGTAGCCCACGTATCCCGGAGGGGCACCGATCAGGCGCTGGACGCTGAACTTCTCCATGTACTCGGACATGTCGATGCGCACCATGGCCTTCTCGGAATCGAACAGGTACTCGGCAAGCGCCTTGGCGAGCTCGGTCTTGCCCACGCCCGTGGGGCCTAAGAACATGAAGCTGCCCACCGGACGGTTCGGGTCGGAAAGCCCCGCGCGGTTGCGGCGAATGGCGCCCGCCACCGCATGCACGGCTTCGTCCTGACCGACGACGCGCTCATGCAGCTTGTCTTCCAAGTCGGCGAGCTTCTCCATCTCGCCCTGCATCATCTTCTGGACCGGGATGCCCGTCCACGCGGACACCACCTCGGCGATCTCGTCTTCGGAGACCTCCTCCTTCAAGATCGCGCCGTCCTTCTGCTTGCCGACAAGCGTCTCCTCCGCCGTCTTCAAGCGCTGCTGCAGCTCGGGAATGGTGGAATAGCGCAGCTCAGAAGCGCGTGAAAGGTCGCCCTCGCGCGTGACGCGCTCCTCTTCGGCCTGGGCGCTTTCCAGGTCGGCCTTGAGCGTCTGCACGTTCTCGATGACGTCTTTCTCGTTGCGCCATTCGGCCTTGCGACGGTCGAGGTCCTCTTGCGCGTTCGCGATGTCGCGACGCAGCGCCTCCAAGCGCTCCTTCGAGGCCTCGTCGCTCTCCTTCATGAGCGCCTGCTCTTCGATCTGCATCTGGGTGAGCTTGCGTTCGGCCATGTCGACCTCTTCGGGCATCGAGTCGATCTCGATGCGCAAACGGCTCGCCGCCTCGTCCATCAGGTCAATCGCCTTATCGGGGAGGAAGCGGTCGGAGATGTAGCGGTCGGAAAGCTCCGCGGCGGCGACGATGGCACCGTCGGTGATGCGCACGCCATGGTGAATCTCGTACTTTTCCTTCAAGCCGCGCAGGATGGCGATGGTGTCCTCCACCGTCGGCTCGCCGATCGTGACCGGCTGGAAACGACGGGCAAGCGCCTTGTCCTTCTCAACGTACTTGCGGTACTCGTCAAGCGTCGTCGCACCGATGGCGTGAAGCTCGCCGCGCGCGAGCGCAGGCTTGAGCATGTTGCCCGCATCGAGCGTGCTGTCGCCCGAGGAGCCGGCGCCCACGATGGTGTGCAGCTCGTCGATGAACAGGATGACCTTGCCCTCAGACTGCTTCACCTCGCGCAGCACCGCCTTCAAGCGGTCCTCGAACTCGCCGCGGTACTTAGCACCCGCCATCATCGCGCCCAAGTCGAGCGACACGATGTCGCGGTCCTTCAGGCTGGAAGGCACATCACCTGCGACGATGCGCTGAGCGAGCCCCTCGACGATGGCCGTCTTGCCCGTGCCCGGCTCGCCGATGAGCACCGGGTTGTTCTTGGTGCGGCGGGAAAGCACCTGGATGGTGCGGCGGATTTCCTCAGAGCGGCCGATCACCGGGTCGAGCTTGCCCTCGCGCGCCTGCTGGGTGAGGTTCTGGCCGTACTGTTCCAAGGCCTCGAACTGGGCTTTCTCCTGCTGATCGGTCACGCGCGTGTCTCCGCGGAGCTCCTCGTAGGCCGCTTCGATGTTCTTGCGCGTAATGCCCGCGCTGTTCAGGATGCGCCCGGCCGCGCCCTTGTCCTCCGAAAGCGCGATGAGCAGGTGCTCGCTTGTGGCGTAGCTGTCGCCGAGCTTCTCGGCCGCTTTCACCGCGTTGTCGATCGTCTTCATGAGGTCGTTGCCCGGCATCGGCATGGGCATGCCGCCCTGCGACTTCGGGCCGCGCTCGACCTCTTCGTTCACGTTGCGCCCGAGCTGCACCGGATCGGCGCCGATGCGCTTGATGATTGCCGCGAGGTTGTTCTCGTCGGCATCGAGCAATGCCTTCAGCAGGTGAATCGGCTGGATGACCGCCGATTCGGCATCGCTCGCCACACCCATGGAGTTCTGGAACGCCTCCTGGGCGGTGATTGCAAGTTTGTCTAACCTCATAATCTAAGCCTCCTTCACAAGGAGATGGTTTGCCATTTAAGAGAGGCGCCGTAAGACGATGGCGCCCGGGGTGACGCCGCCGACGTCGTTTTGCACGAGCGAGTTCACGCTCTCGCGCGTCTCGAGCTCATGCACGCGGTCGGCCAAGCGGCGCACGCGCTTGTGCAGGTCATCGATTTCCTCGTCGCGGGCGTCCAGGCGACCTTGCAGATCGAGGATGCGCGTCACACCCGCGAGGTTGATGCCCTCGTTGGTGAGCTCGTTGATGAGCCCGAGTCGCTCGATGTCGGCCTGCGAGTACATGCGGGTGTTGCCGCTCGTTCTCTGCGGCGTGACGAGGCCTTTCTGCTCGTACGCGCGCAGCGTCTGAGGATGCACTCCCGCAAGCTCCGCTGCCACGCTGATCATGTACAGGGGTCTGTTGCGGTCGTTCATTACCATGTCCTCACGTCCTCGGTCGTTGCTGCCTGGAATTCCTCCAGGGCCCTACGTTGTCCTTCGTTCAAATGCTCGGGGACCTTAACGATTACCCTGATCTTCAGGTCGCCCGAACCCTGTCCCTTCACTCGCGGCGCGCCCTTGCCGCGAACCGTGAGCTTCGTGTCGCTCTGCGTTCCGGCGGGAACCTTCACGCGCACCTTCGTGCCGTCCGGCGCAGGGATGACGACGCTTGCTCCGAGCGCCGCTTCCGCCACGGTGACCGGCACGTCGACGAGCACGTCGGCGCCGTCGCGCGAGAAGTAGGGATGGGGCTCGATCTTGGTGGTGATGAGCAGGTCTCCCGCCTCGCCGCCGCTCGTGCCCAAGCCGCCCTTGCCGCGAAAACGAAGCCTGCCGCCGTCAACGGCGCCCGCGGGAACCTTCACCGTGAAGGTTTCGGGGGCATCCTTGCCGGGGATGCGAACGGTCACGCGCTTCTCGGTGCCGCCGAATGCCTCGTCAAACGTCACGTTCAAGGTGACGTTCATGTCCTTGCCCTTCTGGGGGCGCGGACCACGGTGTCCACCGCCGCCGAAGTTGCCGAAATCCCATTCCGTACCGAAGGCGCCCTCGCCGCGGCGGATACTTTCCAGGATGTCGGCCCAGCTGCCGGCGCCGCCCATGCCGCCGAAGATGTCCTCGACGTTCACGCCTTGGCCGCCGCCCCAGCCGCGCGGAATCTGATTCTCGTTCGCCGTGCCGTACTGGTCGTAGAGCTTGCGCTTCTTGTCGTCGGAGAGCACTTCGTAGGCTTCGTTGAGCTCCTTGAACTTGGCCTCGTCGCCGCCCGCGTCGGGATGGTGCTTGCGCGCGAGCTTGCGAAACGCCTTCTTTATCTCATCGGTGGACGCCGTGCGCGGAACGCCCAGCGTTTTGTAGTAATCCGGAGTTGCCGGCATACACGACCACCTGCCTTTCTCACTTGAAAAACGAGGGCGGACTCACGCGCCCGCCCCCATGAATTACTCTTCGGTTTCGTCCTCTTCGGGCTTGGGTCGCTTCGGACCGCCGGTGGTTACCGTAACCATAGCGGGCCTGATGACCTTCGCCCCAAGGCGGTACCCTTTTTGGTACACCTCATGGACCGTCTCGTCGAACGCCTCCGTGTCGGGAACGGTCGCGACCGCCTGAGCCTCCAACGCATCGAACGCCTCACCAGCCGGGTCGATCACTTCCACACCGTCCTTCTCGAGCACGCCGACGAACTTGGAGTGCACCGCGCGGACGCCTCCGAGCAGCTCGCCCTCGCCGTTCTTCTCAGCGTAGTCAATCGTGCGCTCGAAATCGTCGATCACGGGAAGCAGGCTCGTGACCAGCTTCTCCGCGGCGCGGACCTTCTCAGCTTCGCGCTGCTCGTTCGTGCGCCTGCGGTAGGTGTCCCACTCGGCGTGAAGGCGCATGAACTTGTCTTTCCACTCGGCAGCCTCGGCCTTCGCGGCGGCAAGCTCGGCGGCAGCCTTCTCGGCTTCGGCCTTCGCGTCATCGGCAGGCTTCTCGCCCTCGGCGTCCTCAGCGTCCTCGGCGGGCTTTTCCGCCTCTTCGGGCTCGCCTTCGAGCACTTCCGCCTCTAGCGCTTCGGCGGCAGCGCCCTCCGCAGCCAACTTCGCATCGGCCGCGGTGGCGCTATCGTTGGCGCAGGTTGGGGAGGAGGAGGGAGCCTCTGCGCCCGTGTTGGCATCATCGATGGGAATACTCACGGCGTCGTCCTTTCCAGATTTCGCCATAGCGATTACTTGCCTTCTTTCTTGTCGTCGTCGACGACTTCGTAGTCAGCTTCGATCGTGTCGTCGTCGGCAGGAGCCGCGCCGCCCTGGGCACCGGCCGCTGCAGCCGCCGCAGCCGCGGGATCGCCGCCGTTCTGCGAGTACACGACCTCGGCGAGTTTGTAGCCGGCCTGCTGGAGCTTCTCCACCGCGGCCTTGATGGCCTCGATGTCGGTGCCCTCAAGCGCGCTCTTCGCCTCGGCGATAGCGGACTCGGCAGCGGCCTTCGCGTCGGCCGGAGCCTTATCGCCCAGCTCGTCGAGGGTCTGCTGCGTCGCGTTCACCAGAGAGTCGGCGTTGTTGCGCGTCTCGATCTCTTCCTTGCGCTGAGCGTCCTCGGCGGCATGCGTCTCGGCGTCCTTCACCATGCGGTCGACTTCGTCGTCGGAAAGCGCGGTGGAGCCGGAAATGGTGATCTGCTGCTGCTTGCCCGTGCCCAGGTCCTTAGCGGAAACGTTCACGATGCCGTTCGCGTCGATGTCGAAGGTGACTTCGATTTGCGGAACGCCGCGACGAGCAGCCGGGATGCCAGAGAGCTGGAAGCGGCCGAGCGTCTTGTTGTCGTTCGCCATTTGGCGCTCGCCCTGCAGGACGTGGATTTCCACAGACGTCTGGTTGTCGGCGGCGGTGGAGTAGACCTCAGTCTTGCGGGTCGGGATGGTGGTGTTGCGGTCGATCATCTTGGTCATGATGCCGCCCATGGTCTCAACACCCAGGGACAGCGGGGTCACGTCGAGAAGCAGGATGCCCTCGACGTCGCCGGCGAGCACGCCGCCCTGAACAGCCGCGCCCATAGCAACGACCTCGTCGGGGTTCACCGACATATTCGGCTGCTTGCCCGTCATGGTCTTCACGAGTTCCTGAACGGCCGGCATACGGGTGGAGCCACCGACGAGGATGACCTCGTCGATGTCGCCCTGGGACATGCTTGCGTCGCGAAGCGCCTGTTCAACAGGCTTGCGGCAGCGGTCGAGCAAATCCTTGGTGATGCGCTCGAACTCCGCGCGGGTAAGCGTGTAGTCAAGGTGCTTCGGGCCGGAGGCGTCCGCCGTGATGAAGGGCAGGTTGACGTTTGCCTGCGTGGTGGAGGAGAGCTCCATCTTCGCCTTCTCGGCAGCTTCCTTCAAACGCTGCAGGGCCATCTTGTCCTTGCGCAGGTCGATGCCGCCGTTGTCAGCTGCGAACTTGTCGGCCAGCCAATCGATGACGCGATGATCCCAGTCGTCGCCGCCGAGCTGGTTGTCGCCAGCGGTTGCAGCAACCTCGAAGACGCCGTCGCCGAGCTCCAAGATAGAGACGTCGAAGGTGCCGCCGCCGAGGTCGAACACGAGGATCTTCTCGTCCTTGTTGGTCTTATCGAGACCGTAGGCCAAAGCAGCTGCCGTCGGCTCGTTGATGATACGGAGCACTTCGAGGCCGGCGATCTTGCCAGCGTCCTTCGTCGCCTGGCGCTGCGCATCGTTGAAGTACGCGGGCACGGTGATGACGGCCTGGGTGATGGGGCTGCCGACCTGCTTTTCTGCGTCGGTCTTCAGCTTCTGGAGCACCATTGCCGAGATTTCCTCGGGGGTGTAGGTCTTGCCCTCGATGTCGATGACCGTGCGGCCGTCCTTGCCCGCCTCAACCTTGTAGCTCACCTTGGCCTGCTCAGCCTTCGTCTCGTTGAAGGAGCGGCCGATGAAACGCTTGACGGAAGAAACCGTGTTCTCCGGGTTGGTGACTGCCTGGTTCTTCGCGGCCTTGCCGACGACGCGCTCGCCGTCCTTGCGGAAGCCCTCGACCGACGGGGTGGTGCGATCGCCTTCGGCGTTCACGAGGATCTCAGGCTCGCTGCCTTCCATGACTGCCATTGCCGAGTTCGTGGTGCCCAAGTCAATACCGAGAATCTTAGACATTATGTTTCCTCTCCTTTGTAGAGATAGTTACCGTGGTTTCGAGAGGAAGGCTTTCAGAAGAGCTGCTCCGAGTTTTCGCAGCCGTCCTATCGACCTACCCGTTCGATAATGCATACTATAAAATCTAAGTGCGATACTGTCAAGTTTGCTTCTAAATTTCGCTGAGGTTTTTTGCCAAAGTAATGCTCAAACGATTGACCTGCGCAAACGCAAATTCTGGCATGCAGGAATTATGAAGATGACGCATATGAAATCTAAGTCGGGAAGGCTCAAGGTGGCTGGATTGCCTCGCAAAGATGCATTGAGGAGCCGTGAGGTTGACCGGAATCGCAAGCCATGGGGTCGTGCAGCAGCCGAAGCGAGCAACCATGCGAAAGCACGCGCCCCAAACCGCCCGGAAACGCCAAGGAATCGCAAGCTCAACCGAGAAGCCGCAGATTCCACTAAGAGGCAGGATTGAGTCAAGCGCAAAATCAATCGTCCAAACGCTCGAAAACGAAAAAGTGGTCACGAATCCGCGTTATGCGCACTCGAACGTGCGTTGGCAAGAGCTTACAGGCGAAACAGCCTTTCGTTTTGCCACAACTAATATTGATTTGTGGACTAACTCGTACGAGATAACCTTAGACCCCGCGGTGGGCCCTAGGATGAATGCGCATAACGCGGATTCGTTACCACTTTTTGAGGTTTTGCAATTTCAACCAGCTCAAACCCGTCGAAAGCAGCTAATCAGAAGTGGAGGTCAAGCAAATCCCTGCGAAGTCGATAGCGCTTATCCGCCATAGCTTTACCCCGATACCGCATTCTCTTTCCTATACGCCGCCCGATGATTTTCGCGACCTCGTCGAATCGAGCCGCATTCATAACCTGGTCAGCGCTCACCGTCACCACTTCGATCCCCATATGGAGAAGCGCATTGCGGCGGGCTGCGTCGGCGGCGATCTTATCGGGATTCGAGTGGAATTGTTTGCTGTCGTACTCCACGGCAAGCCTCGCTTCGGGCCAGTAAAGATCGGGCTTGAAATAGCTGTTTCGCGTCACGTCGCGAATGGAAGAGCCCACGTCGATACGCTTGTTGAGGACGGGAGGGGGGAACTCGTATCCCCCGAATTCGCTCGGGAAGCACAACAGGACAACGAGAGCCGACTCCATCGGCGAGGCGGACCCGGGCAAAACGTACTTCGCAGTTGCCCCGAGCGCAGCAGACCCTCTCACGCGCCTGAGCGAAGCGGGCAGCGTTCGAAGCGACTCTGGGGACACGAGGGGCAGGGCCTCGCGAAGCCCGTCCGCCTCCTCGCGATACGATCCGCACAACTCGAATGCGGCACGTGCTACTCGAGGGCGCAAAAGACGCGAAGCGAGCTGGGCGAGGCAAAGTCGCGGGGATGCAACGTATATGCCATGACCAGCGACGATAAGCTCGCTGCGAAGTATTGCAGCCGAGCACACATGGTTGACGACGTTCTCGTTTCGCAAACGCATCGCCGCGTCGGGAACCATGATGCGCACTGGGCTCGACAGAAACGCGAAGCCACGTTGAGTCAACTCGCCGATTTCGGATGAACAGGGGCGATACGTATCCCTCGCCTTTGCCGACGCCAGGCCGACCGGCGCCTTTCGGCACAGGTCAATCGGACCCTCGAAACGGCGCCAGTATTCGAATGCGGATATGTCGGCGAGAATAACTCCCATGGAAAAGCAGGCTAGCACCTGATTCTTTCGAGATGCACTGTCGTTTGTCCCTGCTCGCGCGCAAGTTATTCGGCGGCAATGCGCCCAATATGTCACTGGAATCTGTCATTTTCCCCTTGCGAAGCCGAATGAAAATCGGCAAAAACCTGGCAGCCATTCAACACAGATTCCGAAAGCACCCAAAGCCTAAAACCGCCCGTCGAAGCAACGCCCCGAAAACTTGAGTCTTGGCAGGTCGGGGGCCTGAATGCAGATGATTCGATGCTGCGGGATTCCTGCGTTGAGCGAGGCTGTCAGAATTTGATAAGTCAAATCGTCGGTCGACATCGAGCTCACACGCCGCAAACCGCCTGGCGCCGAACATGTTTACCGTAGGCCGCCTTGAACAATAGCTTGCTCATAGTTGACCAGGTAGCGACCCACCTCGTCGATGGCGGAGACACGGACGCCGCACTCATGGGCTGACCTTAGGAAATCGCGCTCCACGTCGGCGTAAGAAAGCGTGCCCTTCGCCTCCAAACGCACCGAAAAGTGAAAACCGCCGTCGAGTCCCGTAAAGGCCAAGCTGCCGCTCGCGCAATCCGTCTTCAGCTTTTCGACCACCGCATCCTGCGTTCGCTTCGCGTGGGTGCGCAAACGGTTGACGTGGCGCTCGTAGTGCCCCTTCTCGATGAATCGCGCGAGGGCGAGTTGCTCGAGCGGGCTAACCGTATTCGAGTAAAATCCCAGGTTGAGCTCGAATTGTGCAGCGAGATCCTCGGGGAGGACCATGTAGGCAATGCGGAAGGCAGCGCCAAGGCTTTTCGTGAACGAGTTCAGGTAGATGACGCGCCCCGCCACATCGACGCTCGCAAGCGGCGCAATCGGGCGCCCCGACATGCGGAACTCCGCGTCGTAGTCGTCCTCGACGATGAAGCGGCCACAGTGCTCGCCGCCCTTCGCCCCGGCAAACGCAGCCTCATCCGCTCGCGACCAGTTGAGCAGGTCGCGTCGATGAGCCGCGGACATGACGACCCCCGTCGGGAATTGGTGCGCGGGCATCACGTGCGCCACACTCGCACCGCTCCCCCGCAATGCAGCGACATCGATGCCGCCCGCCGCAAGCGGGATGCTCGCGCAGTGCACGCCCTGGGCCTCATACATGCGCTCGAGCAGCGGATATCCCGGGGATTCTGTCGCGAAGCCCCGATCGCGCCCGAGCAGCTGGATTATCAGCTGATAGAGCGTCTGCGACCCCGCGGCGACGACGATGCGCTCGGCGGGCACGTCCATGCCGCGATATTCGCGCAGGTAGGCGGCGATTGCCTGGCGCAGACGCGGGGAGCCGGCACCGAGGGCGGCCTCCGCGAGCGTTGCCGAGGACTCCTCCGTGAGCGTCCGGCGCATCACGCGCGCCCACGTTTGATAGGGGAAGAACGTCGTCGCCGCCGACGCCGTGGCCGCCGACGCCGACGACAAGGCGGGAGTCGTCAGGTTGCCCTCGGGGGCGCCGGCGCGCCCCGCATCCCCGCGCAATCGCGCCCCTTCGCGCCGCCCTCCGCGCGCAACGGGGGAAAGCTCGCACGCAAAGTAGCCCCTGCGCTCCTCCGCGCGCACATAGCCTTCTGCGATGAGCTGGGCGTAGGCAGCCTCGACCGTGATCACGCTCACGCCGAGGTTGCGCGCGAGAGCCCGCTTGGAGGGAAGCTTCTCGTCGGGCAAGATGTTCCCATGGGCGATATCGTGGCGGATGCGCCGATAAAGGTAGTCGTAACGGCTCGCGTTCCCTCGCTCACTCATGTCGTAAGACAGCATTTCTCGCTCTCGCCTCAATCTGGTCTTATTTATTACTCGCAATTTGACCATGTTAACAGGTTCAAGCCCGACGTATGATTCCAAACTATTACATACCGACAGAAGGAGTAGGAAATGACCGAATCGCAAACCGCAGCAGAGCGCGTCGCGCTGAATCGCCAGCTCGCGCAGATGCTCAAGGGCGGCGTCATCATGGACGTCACCACGCCTGAGCAGGCGCACATCGCCGAAGAGGCCGGAGCCTGCGCCGTTATGGCGCTCGAGCGCATCCCCGCCGACATCCGCGCGGCGGGCGGCGTGTCCCGCATGAGCGACCCGAAGATGATCAAGGGGATCCAGAAGGCGGTGTCCATTCCCGTCATGGCGAAGTGCCGCATCGGGCATTTCGTCGAGGCGCAGGTGCTGCAGGCCATCGACATCGACTACATCGATGAATCCGAAGTGCTCTCCCCCGCCGACGACACCTACCACATCGACAAAACCCAGTTCAACGTGCCATTTGTGTGCGGCGCGCGCGACTTGGGCGAGGCGCTGCGCCGCATCGCCGAGGGCGCCACGATGATCCGCACGAAGGGCGAGCCGGGCACGGGCGACGTCGTTCAGGCCGTGCGCCACATGCGCATGATGAACGCCGAGATCCGCCGCATCCAGAACCTGCGCGCAGACGAGCTGTTCGAGGCGGCCAAACAGCTGCAGGTGCCCGTCGACCTCGTGAAGTACGTGCACGAAAACGGCAAGCTGCCCGTCGTGAACTTCGCCGCCGGCGGCGTGGCGACCCCTGCAGACGCCGCGCTCATGATGCAGCTCGGCGCCGAGGGCGTGTTCGTGGGATCGGGCATCTTCAAGTCAGGCAACCCCGCCAAGCGCGCGCAGGCCATCGTGAAGGCCGTGGCGAACTACACCGACGCCAAGCTCATCGCCGAGTTGTCCGAGGATCTTGGCGAAGCGATGGTCGGCATCAACGAGAACGAGATCGCCCTGCTCATGGCCGAGCGCGGCAAATAGGCGCCTGCGCGAACGCCGATATCGCCTGAAAGGTTTGCATATGGGAAAGAAAGTAGCCGTCCTGGCTGTTCAAGGGGCGTTTATCGAGCATGAGCGGGCGCTTTCGAAGCTGGGATGCGAATGCGTGGAACTGCGGCAAGGGCCCGACGTCCGCCAGTCTTTCGACGCGCTTGTATTGCCAGGAGGCGAGAGCACGGTGCAGGCGAAGCTCCTGCGCGAGCTTGGCATGATCGACGAGCTGCACCGCCGCATTGCGGACGGCATGCCCGTCATGGGCACCTGCGCGGGGCTCATCCTGCTCGCGCAAACTGTCGAGGAGGGCATTCCTGCCGCGGGCGACCCTGCAGCGGAAGTGGTCGGAGGAGACGTCGCGCCAGGCGCTTTCGGGACGCTGCCCGTAACTGTGCGACGAAACGCCTACGGGCGTCAGCTGGGCAGCTTCCACACAGAAGCACCGTTTTCGGGCATCGAGGGCGACGTTCCCATGACGTTTATCCGCGCGCCCTACATCGCCGAAGTCCACGAGGGCGCAACCCCGCTCGCCACGGTCGACGGACGCATTGTCGCCGTGAGGGCTGAAAACCAGATCGGTGTAGCCTTCCACCCCGAACTCGACGATGACCTGAGGATTCACGAGCTGTTCGTGAGCATCATCGAGTAGGAGGGACGTCCCGCAAACAGAAAGGCCGGCTGCCCGATGGACAGCCGGCCTTTTCTCGCTTTGTCTGCGAGGTTTATTCCTCGACAACCTCGGGGATAGCGCCCATCGGGCACTCCTCGACGCAATCGCCGCATGCGATGCAGTTGTCCTCGTTCACGGGAGCCGCAACGCCGTTGACGACCTCGAGAACCTCCTGCGGGCAGGCGTCAACGCAAATGCCGCAGCCGATGCACTCATCTGCATCAATAACCGGGTGAGCCATGTCAAACTCCTTCTCGTCTCATTCAGATGAAAGCGAATCCCGGCGCCCTCTCGCGGCTGACCACCGCACGCTCGGGAAACTACTGCCCGAAAAGATACCATTGCAGCCGTTAAATGCAAGGGAAATCGAGCGTTTTTCAGGGTGCGGCGCGAATTGATGCCAAGACGTCAAAATGTCTCGGGCAAAATCGGACACGTCTCGCGGCGCGTCCGATGATTATTCCCCATTATGGGGCGAACTGCTCCATCCCGCTTGAGGATCGCCGGAGGACGGGTTCGCTTGTGGGGCTCGCCAAAGGAGCTCGGCAGCGGAGGCTCGCCGACAAGAGTCCGCAGGGGGGTTCGCCAGAAAGAGCCCGCCGACAAGGGCCCGGCCCGCTAGCGAAGGCTAGCAAGCAAGGCACTACGGGGGTCGCCGATAAAAGACTGACGGAAAGAGCCTGCCAGCAAGGGCCTACTAGCAGATGCGCGGGAGCTGCTCGCCCACCAGCATGTCGAGAATGCGCTTGCCGCCGAAAGCCGTGCGCAGGTACACCTTCGGCCCGCGCTCGGGCTGCATCTCGCCCACTTCGCCGATGATCGCCGCATCGGCTCCGTACTTGTTCGCGCGCATGGCCCGAAGCGCGGCATCCGCCTCGTCAGCGGGGACAACGCAAACCATCTTGCCCTCGTTCGCCACCTGGAGCACGTCGTAGCCGAGCATCTCACATGCGCCGTGCACCGCGTCTTTCACGGGCACGGAGTCCTCCTCGATGGTGATGTCTACCTGTGCCTGATCGGCGAACTCGTTGAGCGTCGACGCCAAACCGCCGCGCGTCGGGTCGCGGAAGCAGCGCGTGTTCGGCGCGGCAGCAAGAACACCGGCGATCAGGTGGTTCAGCGGCGCGGCGTCGCTTTGCAGGTCGGCCGAGAAGCTCAAGCCCTCGCGGCAGCTCATGATGGTGATGCCGTGATCGCCCAATGTGCCGCTGACGAGCACCTTGTCGCCCGGCTTGCACTGCTCGCCGCCCAGGTTCACCCCTTCGGGCACCGCACCCACGCCCGCGGTGTTGATGAACGCACCGTCACCGTGACCGCGGTTCACCACTTTCGTGTCGCCCGTGACCAAGCGCACTCCCGCCTCGCGCGCCGTTTCCGCCATCGTGGAGCAAATGCGCTTCAAGTCAGCCATGGGATAACCCTCTTCAAGGATAAAACCGCAGCTCAGATACAGCGGGCGCGCACCTGAGGTGGCAACATCGTTCACCGTGCCGCAAATCGCGAGCCGCCCGATGTCGCCGCCGGGGAAGAACTGGGGGGTCACGACGAAGCTGTCGGTTGAGAACGCCAACCGCTCGCCAGGCTTAGGCGCCGGCAGCACTGCCGCGTCGTTGCCCTGTAAAAGCTCGTCGTTGCCGTACGCCTCGTAGAACACCTCGTCGATGATGCGCTTCATCATCGATCCGCCGCTGCCGTGCCCGAGCATCACTTTCTCGTCCATGAGGACTCCCTTGTCTTCGTCGCCCGCGTCGCGCTTGTCGAGCACGGGGAAATCGTCTATTTGCCCCATCATACGCCAGAACGCAGGACGAGAGCACGACCCGCCGACGCGTTGGCAGGTAAACAACAGGAGCGGGAGAAGGGTCGGCCCGATGAAAGTGCGTTGTCTGCAATTCGGCCGCTCTGGCAGCAATGGGAAGACAGCGCGCCGAAGCCCTATTCGCCTACGCGCGCTCGATGCGCACGCGGGTGAGGCCTCCGTGGCGCGCCGTCGCGCCGCTCGCCCGCTCCCATTCAGGCGGGATGATCTCGTTGTTATTGCCTCCGCGCGGGATGCCCCGCCCGAAATCGCATGCCGCCACCTGGCCATACGCCCAATGGCCCTGCCCATAGCACTTCACGACCACGCCCGGGCGCGTCCCGTCCCACGCCTTCGCGCGCACGACGATCGAGCCCTCGGGCGACAATATGCGCACCTCATCGCCCGAGCGAAGGCCAAGGCGCTCCATGTCACTCGGGTGGATCTTCACGACGTCAGCCCCCGGCTCATCCCCGGGATCGAGCCTCTTCAGCTTGTGGTAGAGCGGAGCGTTCGCCGATCGGCCTTCCAAGTTGACAATCGAGCGATGCTGGGAGAACACGAAGGGGAATTCGCACTCGTCCCCCTTGCGAACAGGCGGTTCGTAATGCGGCACAAGGCTCTTGCGCCCCCGCGCCTCATACCCAAGCGCCACCGCAACCTCTTCAGGAGCAACCCCGAAACGCCGAGCGTGTTCTTCGAACGCGCGGCAAAGCGCACCGCTCTCGAACTCGAATCGCCCCGTCGGCGTGGAAAGAGGCGAAGGGACCTCGCCCTCTTGGCGGCCGAACGCGGGGGCAGTCTCCCAAAAGCCCTTCGCGAGGAAGTCCCGCCAGGCGTCATCCGGGGCATCCAACTCGTCAGAGTCCCACATCCGAGAGGTCATCATCTTGAGCGCGCTTTCCGCAAGTTCCTCCCCCGATGCCGGGGAAACGCCTGAACACGAGTCTGCGCACTCGCGTTGAAAGTAGTCGAGCACTGCAGGAAAGCCGCGGTCGGCAAGCTTTTCGGCCAATGCGAAGGCGAGGCCCGCCTCGTCGTTGCGCGACTCGCCCAAAGCCTTCACGCACGGCTGCTCGAGCACAACCGACGAGCGCTTGTTCTGGCGGCAGCGCGCGAACCCCCACGTCTCGAAAAGATGGTGGCATGCTGGCAGCACGATGTCCGCATACTGGGACATCTCCGAGATATGGGTCGTCACGTGCACGAGGAACGGGAGCTTTTCGAGCGCGCGCTCCCACCGCTTGGCTCCCGCGCACGAAAACGGGAAGTTGCACCAGTAGGCGACGAGCGTGTCGACGCGACCGCCCTCGATGGCCTCGGGGATTAGGTTCGTGACCGGGGCGCGATGCGCGCAGCCCGCCTTGGCGCACAGGAAGTCAGCCCGCTGGGGAACATCAACGCGAGGCAGCGAGCATGCGCGGCGCGCAATCTCGTCGCGGTACGGCTCGGTGCTGGGGAGTTTTTCGATGGGAAGCGAGGGGAAGACGAGCACGCCGCCTTCCGCCCCGACAGACCCGACGAGGCCGTTGAGCGCATAGCAAGCCATCCCCGAGTAGAGGCCGCGAGCCGACATGGCGACACCGGGAGAAATCCACGACACCGCATGCTGGCCAGCCCCCGCGAACATGCGCGCCATCTGCACGATAGCGGACGCGGGAACTCCCGTCTCCGCTTCGGCCCACTCGGGCGTCTTGTCGAAAAGCTCCTCGTTCCACCACGCGCAAACACCGTGCGTGAACCGTTCCTGGAATGAGCCCTCGTCAACCCCGCCTTTGAGCTGGGCCGCCTCGGCGAAGAGGTTCTCTGCGCCCTCGAAATCGCCGACATAGTCGCGGTTCCAAAGCCCCTCGGCGAGAATCACGCGGGCAATCGCGGACGCAAGGGCACCGTCGGTTCCGGGAGCAACGGGGACCCAGCAACCTGCGTCGGAGCGCGTCTCCTTCTCGACGAGCTCGGCCGTCATCGAGCGGCGAGGGTCGACGACGTAAACCGCCGCACCGCGACGCAGCGCCTCGGGAAGGGCGCGCCTGGCGTGCGCCTTCTGGCGGTTCGAGGCGATAGGGTCGGCACCCCACAGGATGGCGCACTCCAGATGCTCCCAATCGTAATCATGGTAGTCGTATGCCCCATCCATCACGCCGGTCGCCAGCTTCTCAGCATCGGCGCAGATGGAATCATGGTTGAAGCTGTTCGGCGTGCCGTAAATCTCGGGGAGGACGCGCGTCAGCACCTCGTTGATGCCGGTCGAGCGCCCCTTCGCAAGCGCAAATCGCTCCGGATGCCCCGCGCGACGCAAGGTCATCATCCTATCGGCAAGCTCATCGAGGGCCTCGTCCCACGTCACGGGCTCGAACCGGGGATCCACCCCGCGGCCCTTTCGGGGATTGCGGCGGCGCAACGGCGTCGACACGCGGTCGGGGTCGTATTCCTGCTCGAGCGTGATCGCGAGGGCTGGGCACGCGCTGCCGCCCGTCGCCGCGCTCGCCGCGTTGCCGCGAACCCTCACCGCGCGGCCGCCTTCCACCGTGACAAGCACGGGGCAGTTCGACAGGCACCCCTGGCACGCCGACGGGATCACTCGGTCCATGGGCGCACCTCGATCGCTGCGCAGCCGTCGAACGCGTCGGGCGCGATGTAGTCGAGCGCGCAAGCCGAGCGAACCGCCCGCAAGCTCGCGCACCCCGCGAATACCTCGGATTCAAGCGAGCGCACCCCCGCAGGCAGCGTTACCTCCTCAAGCGAGGCGCAGTCTTTGAAGCATCGCTCGCCGATCCAGTTCACGGTTGACGGGAGGTCGATCGACCGAAGATCGCCGCATTTGCGGAACGCCTCGTTCTCGATCACCTCAAGCCCTTCGGGCAAGACGGCCTCCTCTAAATGGAAGCAACGAAGAAACACCTGCTCAGAGATGGTCTTCACCTTCTTTGGAAGGCTGATCTCCCGCAGTTCGCGACATCCACGGAACGCGGCGGGGCCGAGCACCTCAAGCGAGCCTGGAAGCGAGACGCGCCGCAAATGCACGCATGAGCCGAACGCTTGGCTCGCCACCTCCATGACGCCCTCGGGCAGCAAGACCTCGCGCACGGAACCGTTGTTCGCGAACGCACGATGAGCAATAACCGTCACGCCTTCCGGCACGACGACGCTTTCCCCATCGCCTGAATAATGCGTCAATGTCAGTTCGAATGATTCCATGCGGCCATCTTACCCGAAAAGCCACGCACCTAGCGATGCACGATGAAGCGCTTGCGCAGCTGCGTGGCGATGATTTCCAACGTGACTGACACGGCAAGGCAGAGATAGATGATGAGCCCCATCTCGTGCCAGTTGAACATGTAGTTCGCAACGATGTAGAGATAGTAACCGATGCCGCCCGAGCCCGCGATGGCGCCGACGGTGACCGCTCCGACGAAGTTGTTCTCGAATCGGATGAACACCCACGACAGTATCTCGTTGAGCTTGTCGGGGAACACGCCGCGCGCAACCTGCTGCCACCACGTCGCGCCCGTCGCCTTGAGGGCCTCAAGGGAGCCCCGGTCGACCTCCTCGAACGCCTCGGAGAACGCCTTCGTCAGGAAGGAAACGGTGTGGAACATCATGCCGATCACGGCGGCCTCGGAGCCAAGCCCGATGGCAACGGTGAACACGAGCACCCAAATAATCGTAGGAACCGAACGGATGACGGCCATCACGGTCTTGATGATGTTGCTCAAAAGCTTGTTCGATAGGTTGCTCGCCGCAAAGAGCGACAGCACGAGCGCAATGAGCGCACCGCCCGCCGTCGCCAGCACCGCGATGCAGAGGGTGACGGCAAGCCCCTCGAACATGTCGGCCCAGGTGTAGTTCGAAAGGTAAGGGGAGAGGAACATGAGCTTGAAGTACTCGACCAGATCGGACGCCGCCTGCATCGTGTCTGCAGAGCCGTAGCCCATGTTCACCATCGTGTAGGTCGTCGCGACGGCGAGGAAGGCGACAAGCACGGCGAGCACGGTGCCCGAGGTCGTGCGAACGCGCACCTTGATCTTCCCGCGCGAGGCGCGCATCTCGCCTGAATGGCCGTCGGGCGCGCCGATGCGGCGACGCACGTAGTTGGAAACCGCCTCGACGACGATCACCGCCACGGCGATGCAGATGATGACGAGCCCGGCCGTGGGATATTTGAACGTACGGTAATACCAGTTGAACACGAACCCGATTCCCGTGCCCGTGAGCATGCCGACGAGCGTCGCGTCTCGGAAGTTCGTCTCGATCATATAGAGAACCCAGCTCACCACCTGCGTCAGGCTTAACGGGAAGACACCGTGCACGATGATCTGGAGTTTTGACGCCCCCGTTGCCTTGAGCGCCTCGATCGATCCCGCATCCGCCTCATCGATCGTCTCGATGAAGGCGCGCGTCAGGAAACCGAGGCTCTTGAAGAACAGCGCCAGAAAACCGGTGAATTCCGCCTGTTTGAAAGAGAAGAGCAGTATGAAGCCCCATGCGACGGTCGGGATGTTGCGCAGCACCGTCGCAAACGCGCGGATGACCATCTGAACAGGGCCGCCGACCCCCGATACACGCGAGGCGATGACGGCCAGGACAAACGCGATGATAGCGGCAAGCGTGCCTGCGGCGATGGCGTCTAAGATGGTCATGGCGAGCGCGGAAGTGATCTTCCCCATCTGGTCGAACGCCTTGGCGTTCGGCATGAACTGCTCGATGAACCACACGAAGCCGCCAGGGAAGTCCTTGGCCGCATCGAGGAAGCTGAAATCGATGTGGCCACCCGCGACGAAGGTCACCGCGAGGAAGGCGACGAGAATGCCCGCATAGGACGCGTGTCGTTTCGGGAAGAACAGCGGGTCGGGCGACGCCTTCCCCTCGTCTGCGAGCGGTTCACCAGCCGGCTGGCAACTGGCGCATCCGCGCTTCTTGAGAAGAGCCATCAGCAGCACTCCGCAGTCGAGCTCGAGGGATCCTCCTCGCCATAGACCGACGCGATGATGCTTGGGGTCAAATCATCCGGGGCCCCGTCGAAAACGAGCTTGCCGTCCGACACCGCGATGATGCGATCGGAGAACTCGAGCGCGTATTCCACCTGATGAAGGCTTACCAAGCAGGCGATTCCCCGCTCGTCTGCGGCCCAGCGCAGATGCTCCATCACCGTTCTCGACGATTTCGGGTCGAGGCTTGCGATGGGCTCGTCGGCCAAGATGAGCAGCGGGTCCTGCACCAACGCGCGGGCGATGCCGACACGCTGCTTCTGCCCGCCTGAAAGCTGGTCGGCGCGCATGTACGCGCAGCACCCGAGCCCCACGCGCTCGAGGGCGTCGAATGCAGCGCGCTTTTCCTCTTCCGTGAATATGCTGAGAGCGCCCGTGAGGGAATTCTTGTAACCAAGACGGCCCTGAAGAACGTTCTCGATTGCCGTCGACCGATAGACCAGGTTGTACCCCTGAAACACCATCGCCATGCGGCGGCGAATCTCGCGCAGCGCGCGGCCGCGCGCCGACGTCGTTTCCCGACCATCGAACACGACGGAGCCGGAAGTCGGGTCGATCAGGCGGTTGATGCAGCGCAAAAGCGTGGACTTGCCCGCCCCCGAGCTGCCGATAAGGGAGACGAACTCCCCGCGATTCAAGGAGAAGGAGACGTCTTCGAGTGCCTTCAAGGAACCATCGTAGCTTTTCGTCAGCCCCTCGACCTGGAGCAATGTCTCAGTCGCACCCATCGGCGCCTCCTTTCCCTTTCAGTCATGCCACCCAGTATGCGGCATGGAGCGCTATTCCTCGCCGATGAGCTTGCGGAAGTCGTCGTAATAGGAGTCGTCGGCAGGGGTGAAGGTGACCTTGCCCGTGGTCTGCTTCCACTTGGTCACGGTGTCCTTGTCCTTCGGGTCCTTGAACAGCTCCTTGTTGCCGGAGACCGCGTCGGAGCACATGTAGTCGACGACCTTCTTGTTCATGTCCTCGGGAACGTAATCGGTGTTCACGACGAAGGGAACGGCCGGAACGGGCAGGGACGACACGCAGCGCAGCTTCACACCTGCGTACTTGTCGAGCGGGGCCTCAAGGCCGGATTTGATCTCGTAGACCGCGCCGAGCTCGCCGTTTTCGCCCTCGATGACGTTGTAGTTGTTCGCGGCGCCGGTGTCATCGCACGCGCAGAAGTCGGCGTCGCCGGTGAGCACGTTGTAGATGGAGTTCACATGGCTGCCGCCGAAGAGCACCGTGTTGAAGAACTTGCCCGACTCGCCGAGCTCCTCGGAGTCGGAGATGCCGAACTCGGTCGCGAGCGCGATCGAGGGAATGACGTAGCCCGAAGTCGAGGAAAGCTCGACCCAGGACATGTTCTTGCCCTTCATGGCGTCCTGCGAAAGCTCGTAGGAGTCGCCCTTTTTGTACTTGTCAGCGTTCTCGTCGAGCACGAGAATCTGGGAATGGTAGGAAACCTGGTTCAGCTTGCCTTCCCCGTCGGAGAGGACCCAGGCCACCTCGACTGCAGGGTTTTTCTTGTGGAGCTCGACGTACTCCTTGGCACCGAGCGAGGCGTAGTGGGCCTTGCCCGAGTTCACGGCCTCGATGCACACGTTGTAGTCGGTGGTGGTCATAGGCTCGCACGGCACGCCCGCGCCCTCGGCCATCGCTTCGGCGATGAGGTCACGCATGTTCTCGTACTTGCCCTCCGACGCGCCCGGCTCCCACGCGAACACGAGCTTTTCGGGGGCTTCGACCTTCTTGTCGTCGGTCTTGGCTTCAGTCTTGGAATCGTTCGAGGAGCACCCTGCCAAACCGGCCATAGCGCCCATCGCAGCAACGGTTCCCGCCGCGACGAACTGGCGGCGATTGAGGTTGAGTTCCATTTTCGTCCTTCCTTACTTTCCCTAAAGATGCAGCGCGGGTGCACATCAACTGCGCACCCGCATTGTTAACGCTTATTCTACTACATTTATTGAAAGTAATAGACTAAATCTAATGCTATGTATTGTCTTTTATCTGCGCGAAACAATGCATAACGAGCTCTTTGCAGGCGACCGCCTGCAGGCTGCCTATCAGCAGCTCGAAGAAGAGGACTCGTCGCCGTCCCCGCAGCAGCTCTCGCCCTGCTCAGCACGATTCTCCGCGTCCTTTTTGCGCTTGCCAGCGAAGAACCCAGCAAGGTTCTCGGGCAGCTCGTAGGGCTTGTCGGCACCAGGCTCGGCCGTGCGGCCTTGGAGCACGACTTCCATGATGCCGCGCACGAGCAAATCCGTCGGCGGCACCTCGTAGTACGTGCCGTTGAACGGGAACAGGCGGCACTTGACATCGTAGTTGGCGATGTCGCTGCAGCAGTCGCAGTCGTTCTCCTCGATAGAGGGGCAGATGTCGACGTTGTTCACGCGAACGGTCGGCGAGCTATAGAAGCTATACTGCTCGGCGAGCCATTCGCTATCGACGTTTACCGAGTTCAGCGTGATGTCGTAGCCGCATGCAGCAAGCACCGGGCGGCACAGCTCGACCGCGCGCTCGACGCGCTTGTCAGCACCCTGGCAGCGCTCGCACACCGTAAGATCGAGGTACAAAAAGTCGACGACAACTGTTTTCTTGCGCCCGGCGTAGGCATCGTCGGAGCAGCTGTAAGACGCATCCGAGCTATAGGGCGGAAGCGTCGCCGACTCCGCGGCGGGCACGGGCGAGGGCTGCCACTGATCGAACGCGACGATCGCGCGCTCGGTGGGCTGGCCGCACGAGCACTCGTCAGCCGACGCCTTGCCCTTTCTGGCGCGCTTCGCCGCCTGAGCGAGTTTTCCCAGCTTCTGCTTCTTTTCCTTCTTGGACATGAATCCCCCTTCGTGGATGAAGCGATTTCTCAGTTTGCCCCATCATACGCCAGAACGCGCGGCAGGGCACGGCCCGCCGACGCGTTGGCAGGTAAACAACAGGAGCGGGAAGAGGCCAGCCCGCACTCGCTAGCAGCAACCACCACCGCAGCAGCCGCCGCCGTCAACCGAGGGGGCGTTGCCGCAGCCCTCATAGGGGCCGAAATGGATAGAGCGATCGCCGAAGATCTCGAAGTACTTGCCGAAACGGGTATCCTGCACGTAGCTGCAAGAGTTGCCGCACACATCGAGGCGCAAATCCTTGAAGAAGCGGTGATGATCGTCCAGGTCGAAGTAGTTCTCGCAGCCCTCGATGCCTCCGCGGTAGATCGCCGTCTGGCCGTATTGCTCGCAAATGTCCTCCAGCGTATCGGGCAACTTGAACGCGCGGACGGTGCGCGAGCTGAACTGGATGTTGCCCACGAGCGCCTCGACCTCGGGGTTGTCGATGCTGGCCGCCGACGAGCTCATATAGCGGAAGTCGACCCAGCCCACGCGCGCCATCATGCGACGGAAGTCCTCAATGTACATCGCGCCACCCAAGCACTCGCCCAGAAGAAGCGGGTTCTCGTTGATTTCCTTCGGAATGCGGCGATCAGCGAAAATGTCGGCGAAGTACAGCTCCCCGCCAATCTTGAGCACGCGCCAAATCTCCTTGAAGACCTGCTCCTTCATAGGCGAGAGGTTGATGACGCAGTTTGAGATGACCACATCGACCGATCCGTCGGGAATTGCGGAGAGGTCTTCGATGTAGCTTTCGATGAGCTCTACGTTGTCGTAGAACTTCGCGGCCATTTCAGCCCGATGGCTCTTGGCGAACGCAAGCTGATCGGGGTTCATGTCGACGCCGATAACCTTACCCTCGGGGCCGACGAGCTTGCTCGCCAGATAGACGTCGCGACCAGTGCCGCAGCCCAGGTCGAGCACGGTGCATCCTTCAAGCGCCGGCGGAAGCGGGCTTCCGCAACCATAGAAGCGCGAGGTGATTTCCTCGGGGATCTCGGCTAAGACATCCTTGATGTACTGGGGCAAGCTGTCGGTGCCGCAGCTGCAGGTATGAGTTGCCATCTCACCACCGTTGTCGATGGACATCTTGCTGTAGTATTCCTTGACCTGTTCGCGAATATCGCCCATGTTCTCACCTTTCTTGTTAATCCTAGGCTACCGCTAGGCTATTGCCAAACCATACGCTTACGATGCAATTATTGTCAATTGCCTTATAGCCGCCATTCAGCCGAAATCAGATTTATCCCGACTGTTTAAGTATGTTTAGCAAGGTTAGTAATTCCGAGCTACTCGCTAGAGTTTTCCCAGTTCATTCGCTATCTGTTCAAGAAAAAAAGTGACATTTCGAAGCATTGTCCTGTATCCAATACTGGATTATGTGCTATATGTGAATCACGTCTTTATAGGGGACATCCCACCAAGTCAAGGAGGAACCGCATGGCCCAGCTCATCGACAACCTTTCTCGCCGTACCTTCGTCAAGGGCGCCGCAGCCGCGGGCGCACTTGCAGGCATCGCCGCTCTCGGCGGATGTGCAAGCGAGCAGAAAACCGAGGACAAGTCCGAGGCGAAAACCGACGCCCCCGAAAGCAAGTACGACAACACGATTTCGGCCGACACCGAAGACCTCAACATCGTGCTTTTGGGCAAGGACTCGAAAATCGCCGCCATCATCTTGGCCCTCAAGAAGGGCTACTACGAGGAGGAGAAGCTCAACGTCGCCACGCAGACCGTGTCGGGCGGCTTCCCCGAGGCAATGCCTGCGCTCTCCAACGGCACCGCCGACGTGCTCCCCTTCGGCTCCATCCCTTCCTGCACCTATATCGGACAGGGCGATGACCTGGTCATCTTCGGCGGCACCGTCGCCGACGGCTCCGAGTGCGTCACGCTTATCGAGAACAAGGACTCCTACAAGAAGCCGGAAGACTTCAAGGGGAAGAAGATCGGCTGCTTCCGCATGGAGACCGGCCACATGATCACCAAGAGCTGGCTGCGCCAAAACGGCATCGAGGACGGCAAAGACGTGGAATTCATCCTGCTGGAAAGCTCCGCTGCCGAAGTTGCCGCAGTTGAAAACGGCGAGATCGACATGTGCTTCGTGAACAGCGGCTACGGCTACGTCGCCACGCAGGGCGGCAAATGCGCCGTGGCGTTCCGCCCCAACGAGCTGACGGGCAAGGAGTTCCCCTGCTGCCGCCAGACCACGAACCGCAAGGCGTTCGAGGAGAAGCGTTCGGCGCTCATCAAGTTCGAGATCGCCAACCTGCGCGCCCTCTACGACATTGAAAGCGACCACGCGGGGACCATCGCGACCATCGTCGAGTACTCCGGCCAGCCCGAGGAGTACATCGAGAACATCACGTACGGCAAGGGCGACTACGTTGCCGCGATGAAGTTCGAGATGGACCCCTACACCGACGACGTGAAGGCGTTCTACGGCGATATGATCGACAACGGCGACATCGACGACACCAACAAGGAGCTCATCGTCGAGCACATGGACTCCACCATCTACAAGACAGCGCTCGATGCACTTATCGAGCGCGGCGAGAACAAGGACTTCTACGAGAAACTCGCCGCCGAATACGAGAAGCACAACACGCTCGGCATCTAATCACCTTCCCCCCAACGCGCGCCCGCGGCCCGCCTCGCGGGCGCGCGTCTTTTCCATCCGGTATCGCGAGGACCCCATGCCTGCCATCTCATTCAAGAACGTCAGCTATTCCTACGTCGACGGCAACGAGTCGTATTTAGCGCTCGAAAACGTCAATCTGGAAATCGACGACGGCGAGTTCGTATGCCTCATCGGCCATTCGGGGTGCGGTAAGTCGACGCTGTTGTCCCTGCTCGCAGGCTTGTCGATGCCAACTTCGGGAGAAATCCTCATCAACGGCACCCCCGTTTCAGGGCCCGGCCCCGACCGGTCGATCGTGTTCCAGAGTTATTCCCTGTTCCCCTGGCAGACCGCCCTTAAGAATGTCACGTTCTCGATCCGCCAGACGAACAAGGGCATCTCCAAGGAGCAGGCGAAGGTGCGTGCGCTCGAACTGCTTGCCCAGGTAGGCATGGAAGACGCCGCGAATCGCTACCCCTTTCAGCTCTCGGGCGGCATGCGCCAGCGCGTGGCGATCGCCCGCGCACTGGGCATCGACGCGCCAACGATGCTGCTCGACGAGCCCTTCGGGGCGCTCGACCCGCTCATCCGTGGCAAGCTGCAGGAGCTGCTGCTGCGCCTGTGGAACGAAGGCGAAGGCTGTTGCAAGACGGCGGTCTTCGTGACGCACGACATCGACGAGGCGCTTATTCTCGCCGACCGCATCGTGTTCATGGAGCCCCGCCACATCACGCGTGAATTCATCTTGCCGAAAGACCGCGCCCGCACAGCCGATGCCATCGTTGAAGATGCGCGACTGCACGACATCAAACGCGAGGTCATGGAGCTGTTCGATGTCACCGCAACGGGAAAGGAGGACCGCTGATGCCATTCGGGAGAAAGCCCACCGCAGACGGTGCACGTGCCGTCGGGTGCGAGGTCGCACGCACCGCGACCCCTGCGCCCACCCCGGCCAAAAGCCGCGCACGTCAGGTGCTTACCGTGTCGTTTGTCCTGGCGAACGTGTTGTTCCTGGCGCTTCTCGCGGCAATCGCGATCCCTGGCAAGATCCACCCGAAGACAAGCGTCCCCTTCTACATCGCCGCGGCGATCATCGAGGCGCTCTTCTTGTGGCGCTACTTCGCAGGCGGGCGGAAGCGCTCGACGTGCCACATCGTGATCGTCGTGTTTTTGCTGCTCATCGTTTGGGAAACCGTATCGACCGACCTAAAGCTCACGCACCCGGTGCTCATCCCCAACCCCGAGAACGTGTTCGCCGTGTTCCCCACACGATGGGAGGAGCTCCTCAAGAACGTAACGTCATCGATGATCCTGCTCACAGAGGGCTTCATCACCTCGCTTATCGCCGGCAACATCATCGGGCTGTTCGTGGGCTGGATGCCCAAGGTGCGCGAAGCGGTCTACCCCATCGCTCACGTGCTCGCACCCGTGCCGGCCATCGTGTTCGCGCCGTATCTCGTGATGCTTCTGCCCTCGTTTAAGGCCGCGGCCGTCGCCGTTATCTTCCTCGGCATCTTCTGGCCGACGCTTTTGAACACCATCCTACGCGTGGAGTCCCTCGACAAGCACATCATCGACTCGGCGCGCATGATGGGTCTCTCCACGCCCACGATGATTTTCCGGGTCCTTCTGCCGTATCTGTACCCCACGGTTGCGACCGGGCTGAAAACGCAGCTGCCGACCGCCATGTTGATGCTGGTCATGGCCGAGATGTACGGCGCCACGAGCGGGCTTGGGTACTTCGTCATCAACTACACGAACTACGCGAACTACACGAACGTCGTCGCGGGCATTATCATGGTTGGAATCGTTGTCACCATTTTGGACTTCCTGGTGGGGCTTCTCGTTCGCAAGACGGTGAAGTGGAGCTAGCCTGGTTGAGGCGAAAGAGAGGAGAGGTATGTCAGCAGGAAAAGGAATTTGCCTGGTGTGCGGGGAGCCGCTTACCTACTTCAAGGAGGCGCAGGACGTCACCTGCCAGATTTGCGGTAAGAAGGAGACGGGGCATTCCGTCTGCGTCGAAGGCCACTACGTGTGCGACGCGTGCCATCGCGCGGGCGGGGTCGAGCACATCATGGCCGTATGCCGCGAGACCGACTCGAAGAGCCCCATCCGCATCGCGCAGAAGATCATGAGCGACAAGTCGATCTACCCGAACGGGCCTGAGCACCACACGCTCATCGGGGCCTCGCTCATGGCCGCCTACAGAAACGCCGGCGGCGACATCGACTTGGAGAAAGCGCTCGCCGAGCTACAGAAGCGCTCACTTCTCGTGCCAGGCGGCACCTGCGGGTTCTGGGGCACATGCGGCGCCGCGACGAGCGCCGGGCAGTGGTGGTCGATCGTTTCCGGGTCGACGCCCATGACGCGCGACCCCTGGGCGCAAACGCAGCGCCTGACCTCGCGTATCTTGGGGAAGCTCGCCGATTTGGGAGGCCCGCGCTGCTGCAAGCGCACGGGATTCACGGCAATCCTCGAGGGCGTCGCCTTCGCCAAGGAGATGCACGGTGTGGAAATGGAGGTGCCTGAAAAGGTGACCTGCGCGTTCTACACGAGAAACGCCGAGTGCCTCAAGGAAGGCTGCCCATATTTCCCCGCCAAAGACTAGCGCGAACGCAACGAAGCGCCCAGGCTGCGACCGAATAGGCCGCTCACCTGGGCGCTTCTCGCGTCTTTTTCCTTCGCAGAGAGCTCCTTGCGGGAACCCTTTGCGGGGCCTTTCGCGAAAGGCCCTCTACAATCCTTCGCCCGCAGTGGTGAGGACCAGTCGCCCGTTCTTCACGCCCTTCGTGCCAAGGATCAGGTTCGCGATGGTCTGCACGAGCCCAGTCTCGCCGCGCAGAATCACCACTTCCAGGCAATGATGCTGGTCGAGATGCACATGGAGCGTGGACACGATGTTGCCGAAGTAGTCGTGCTGGATGTTGTGCAGCTTCTCCTGCACATCCGACGCATGATGGTCGAACACGATCGTCAGCGTGCCCATCACCTCCACGCCAGGCGTCGCGCACTCGTCCTCGACGAGCGCATCGCGCACCAGGTCGCGCACCACTTCGCTGCGGTTCTTCGCCAAACCACGGCGAGCGACCAGCTGGTCGAAGCGCATCAAAAGCTCCTCGGGCATCGCCACCGAGAAGCGCATGAGGTCATTGCTCATGATGCGCGCCGCTTACACGAGGTTGACGGTGACACCAGGAGCGTTTTCCGCGTCGTCCTCGAGCGCGTCTTTCGCCTCGTCGAGCATGGCGCGCACATCGTCGAGCAGCGCCTGCACGTTGTGAAGCTTCTCGTTCGTCTGCGCAAAGCCGGCATCGCCCGCCTGGTGGGCAAGCGTATGGGCCCAGCGGCGCTCCAGCTTGATGTGATCGTCGATCTGATCGATCATCTGGGAGAATTGACCCGTGTTAATACCGTTCGTGCACATAAAACAGCCTCCTTCATCGCGTCGGGCGAATAGGCGCACCTCGCGCATAATCGCAAACCCGGCACTTTGTTTCTTGCTATCATGGGTTCAGGTATACCCCTTCAAGCCACCCAATGGGGGATTGATGTGAAAGAATCCACAAGAAGTAACATTTATGAGGCGAACGGCAGCCTCGTTTGGGACCTGTACGCCGACTACGTGTCGGGATCGCGCACGACGCTCGCTTGCGCAATCGGCTCACGCAAGGCAAGCGAGGCAGCGCAGCATGCCCTCGAAAGCTCGATGGCCGCCCTCGGCTACGGCGGCGCGCTGGCCTTCGTGACCCTCGCCGTCGACGATATCCCGCTCGGCGATGTCGACCTGTTCACCCTTGTGGAAGGAATCGACCCGCTTGCGATCGTGGCGACGGATGCCGCCGCAGCGGCCCGGCTCGCGCGCGCTTATCGGCAAAACGTCCCTGTCGACGAGGCCAGCCGCATCTTCTGCCGCGACGCCGTGGCGTTTCGGGATTTGGAGAGCATGCTTGAGACCCCCGAGGGAAAGCAGCGCGCCTGGGCGCTGTTCAAGAAGCTTCCCCGCCTGGGGAAATAGGAGAAGACCGACCAGTGCGCGAGGCTGCGCGCCTCGCAACCTGGTCGTCACTCGCGTCCCTCGCGCGCATCCCGCGCCCGCCACGGCGCGACCTCACCGCGCCCCGCGACCTGCGCGCCACTCGCGAGCCTCGCGACCTGCGCGCCACTCTCACCCTCGCGCGCCCGCCACGGCATGACCTCGCCGCGCCGCGCAAATCATCCCCGGAAACGAGAAAAGGCCGCGGGGGAGGCGGCCTTGTTCTCGGACGAGTGGAGTGAGGAGAAATCTTTGGAACGATTAGAAGAATAGCCCTTCGATTATTCCACGTCAAGAATATATTTATCCTTGATAAAATATAGAACACATCAGACCGAAGCGTTCCGCAAATCGCAGAACGCTTCGGCCCTCGAAGCCCGTTAACCTTACAGAGAGGTCGATGCGAATTCCGAAGGTTCCTTACGAGAAGAACGTGGCGTTCAGCCACGGACCGTATTCGCCCGTCCACATGGAGCCAAGCTGGTCGAAGACGACCGCCCAGTCGATAGTTTGCCCGAAGAACAGCTCCAGATAGTTATGGCTGTCGATCACGCGCTCGGGCGCTGCGGACAGGTTCTCCTGCGCGATGGTGTACGTGCAGGTGGGGCACATGGTGACAAGCGTGTTCGCGCCCGTTGAGCGGGCTTCGTCAACCACGCGCATGACGCGGCGCTTCGTAATGTCGGGGTCGTAGCCTGCAACGGCGCCGCCCGCCCCGCAGCACAGCGTCTGCTTGCGGCGCTCGTCCATCTCACGAATCTCGACCTGCGGCATATAGCGACGCAGCACGCCGCGAATCGCCCGGCCATGGCGCCCGTCATGGCGGTCGTGGCATGAGTCGAACACGGTGACGGAAGGCACGCTCGAAGGGGAAAGGCCCGCTGCACGAACCGCCGCGTCAACGTCTTCCGGCATGCCATCGGCGCGCAGTGCGACCCCCGCCGTGCGTTCCATTTCGCGACCGCGCTCCAAGATGAGCTCGGGCAGCGGGATAATATCGATGTCGTCGGCCATAAGCTCGGCGAATTCCTCACCGCAACCAGGGCAAACGGTTACCATGCGCGTGATGCCCGCGGCTTTTATCTGCTCGAAGATCTTCTCGCGATGCGCCGCGGCGCGGTCGAAGAAGCCCGCGCTCATGAGCGGACTTCCGCAGCAGTCATCGGACATGCACCATTTAAATCCCGCAGCGGTAAGCCATTCGCCCACACGGCGGGTCAGATCGGGCGCGTAGCTCACCAGCGAGCACCCAGGGAAAAACACCGTGTCGAACGTTCCCGGCTCGTATGCCGCCGCATCGCGCAGTGCGACGATTTCGGGATATCCGATGCCGAAGATGGCACGGTAGGCGCTGAAGATGTGCCATTCGTTGTCGACCATCGTGAGCTTTTCGGGCTGGTAGAGCCCCGATTGCATGAACAGCTCGCGCCAGTCACGCATACGGTCGGGGGCGAGCATGTGAACCGCGCAGTCCGCCGTGCAGTAACCACAGAAACAGCAGCGGCGAAGCGCGTGGTACATGTCGTAGTTCGACTGCATGAGCTCGGCCACCGCGGCGGGACGCTCGTCAGCGGGAAGGGACATAATGCGGTCGTACGCTTCCTGAACCGTGCCCACATCGAGGCCAGGTTCCTTGAGCACCTCGCAGCGAAGCGTGCAACGCTTGCAATGCGCGCACTGCATCTTCTTGTTTGCCCAGCGTGAAAGCATGCTGAGCGCAGGAGAAGCCGCCTGGTCGATCTCGGCCAGCTCGTCTGCGGTCAATTTCCGCACCCTCGTTTGTTTGAATTGCCCCGTTTTCATGGGGAACAGTGTAGCGCACAAGAAACCCGAAGCATACGAAGAAACGCCACGAGAGTGGAGCAATCTCGCGAAAGGATAGGTAACGAACCCGAACGACAGCGCGGGGCAAATGGGCACGAGAGTTTGCTACCATGCAGCCATGGATAGAATCACAAACAAGGCAGTCGTTTTCGCATGTTGCCTGGCAGCTGCAGGCTGCGAGCTTTCGGAAGAAGGCGAAGATGCCGTCGAGATTGCGAAGGGAACCCGCGAGCCGACGCTTTCCCTCGCCGTCGAGCACCGCAAGGAGCGCGCATAGCATGAACGAAGCAGGCATCACCCAAGACGCGATCCCGCAAGAGGACTTCCTCGACACGAGCGGCCCCAACGAGGCGGGCATGGTCACGCAGCGCTTCCTCGCGTTCAACACCGCAATCACGCTGCAGACGTTCGCGCCCGAGCAAGCCTGCCTCGCTGCATTCGAACGCGTACGCAAGGGGGCGCGCAGGTTCGAGCGGCTCTTCTCAAGAACGCTTCCCCATTCCGATATTTCACGTCTGAACAGGGCGGAAGGCACCCCTGTCGAGATTTCGCGCGACACGGCCGACCTTTTGGAGTGCGCGCTTTCCTACTGCGCCGACAGCGACGGGCGCTTCGACATCACAATGGGCGCTGCCGTGCAACTGTGGGACCTGCGGCGCGCGATCATTCCCTTGCAGGATGAGCTTCGCGAAGCCGTCGCCCATGTCGACTGGCGCGGGGTCCGCGTACGGGAAGAAGGCGGGCGCCATTTCGCCCAGCTCACCGACCCACAAGCTGCGGTCGACGTCGGAGGCATCGCCAAGGGCTGGATCGCCGACAAGTTCACGAACGCCCTGGTCGAAGTGGGGCTGGAGAACTTCCTCATCAACTTGGGAGGCAACGTGGTAGCGCACGGGGAAAAGCCCGGCGGCGCAGCGTGGAACATCGGAATCCGCGACCCCCGCAACGAGGGCGCCATCGTGGGAGCGGTGCCGCTTCGCGACGCGTCCGCGGTGACGAGCGGCATCTACGAGCGTTGCTGCGAGGTGGATGGAAAGTTCTACCACCATATCCTCTCACCCGAAACGGGGATGCCCGTGGAAACCGATGCTGCAGGAGCAACCGTTATCGCCGACCGGTCGATCGACGCCGAGGGGTATTCCACCACCTTGCTCGCACTCGGCACCACGCGAGGGCTCGCCTTCACGCGAGAACACCCCGCCATCCGCAAGGCGATTTTCGTCACCCGCAACGGGGACGTGCTTGAATCGTAGCAGAGCCCGCCGACGCTGAATTTCACCCCTCTCGTTCCGCTCGGGGGTGTTCAATTGAATCGGGGAGAAAGCGGAAAAGCCTGAAATGCAAAAGACCCCGCCGAAGCGGGGCCTTGAGTTTATGGTGGTCAGAGGGGGACTTGAACCCTCGGCACGCGGATTTTCAGTCCGCTGCTCTACCAACTGAGCTACCTGACCATATGTGCTTGCCTTTCGCGGAGAATCCGTTCGAGCAAACGCAAGATAGTATTTTATGGCAAATGGCAAAGCGCGTCAATAGCTTTTTTCAAAGTAGTGAAGCTATCACGACGCCCACGAGAATCGCCGGGGCAAACGGGAACGTCTGGGAGCCGATTCCCTTCCCGCCTTCGCGAAAACGCGAGACCACCTGCATCACGAGGACGACGAGACACGCCGCGAACAGGCACCACAGCCCCCGTTCCCAGCCCAGGAACAGTCCGACCACCGCAAGCAACTTGATGTCCCCGCCTCCCATGGAAGGGCGCTGGGCTAAGCCCTCGAACGCGATCGAGACCGCAAGCGAGCCACCCCCGAGCACAAGCGCCCCCACAAGCCCGTCGCCAAGCGTCAGGCCGAAGGGGGATACTCTCATCGCCGCGACGGACGCAGCTGACGCCGCATTCCCCATTTGCGCGTCCACGCCGAAGGCGCCGGCAGAGCAGGCGGCCACCATCACAGCAAGCAGAACGCGCACGGCAAGCCAAAGCGCCGCCATCGCTATCACTAGCTTGTTGGGAATCCGCCTCTCGCGCAGGTCGATCGCGCTCGCCCAGGTTAGCAGCACCAAAAAGAGCGCGAACGACGCCCCACCCGCATACGCGGGGGCGTTGCCAAGGACGACTGATACGCTCATCGGGCTCTCTTTCTGTAGGAGTACTGCGACTTGGTGGACAACTGGAAGAGCTATGCGACGTTTTTCGAACCTTGTTTACCGCGATTCGTGCCAAACAAAAGTAAAACCCCAGGAAAAGGCAAACGCCGACGCGCTTTTCCTGAGGTTCCGCCTCGCAAACCAGTGCACAACTCGCTCAGTTGACCACCAACTACCGGTTATGCTCCACGCGGCCGTTCAAATCGACGCTAGCAGCCGAACAGAAGCTCCTTCTCCTCGCCCGGAAGCGCCGCGCGCGCCTGATCGCGCAGGTTGTTCACGCCGATGAAGAACTGGCGCATCATGACCACCATGAGATAGCGGCCCTTCGGCGTCAGCGTGATTTCCTCGTCGTTGTTGGTGGCGAACGCCCCCGCCGCAGTCATGAACGCCATCTCAGCGGGAAGGCCGGCCTCGATCGAGCAGCCGAAATCCTTCTTGAACTGCTTCTTGTCCAAGCGAAGGCCGAACAGCTGCATCATGAAGCGGTAGCGCATGCGGTCGTGCTTGGAGAAGTGCGTTTTGCCCATGATGGACATGCGACCGCTTTCGATCTTCTCGTTGTACTGGCTGACGGAAAAGGTGTTCACATACATGTTCTCGCCGAGATACGTGATGCCGCCCGAACCGATTGCCGGGTACTCCTCGTAGTCGACCACGTACTCGTCGATCATCGCGTCCTCGCCCGCGGCACCCGTGCCCAGGCGGTTGAACGTCCATGCGCTGCCGTTCTCGAACAGCGGCTTGTCACCGCCGATCAGAAGCTCGCAGATGATCTCGTAGAAACGCTGCTCGCGCTTGTAGTCAACCTTGCCCACCGTGCGCGCAAGCGAGCGCTGTACGCTCGGCGACGCCATGAGCGGGTAGAACGTGGTCTGGCTCGCGCCGCTTTCGATTACGCGCTCGATGTCGTTGATCAGGATGTCCTCGGTTTGCGCCGGGAAGTTGAAGATCATGTCGGCGTTCATGGACACGAAATACGGGCTCGCCTCTTGAATGCGTTCCATGATCTCCTGGCCGCAGCCGTACTTTTCGTAGCGATCCATCTGCTTGAGCAGCCCGTCGTCGAAGCTCTGCACGCCGACGGAAAGGCGATCGACGCGCCCTTTCAGCTTCTCGAGATAACTCGGAATAAGATGATTCGGATTGGTCTCGGACGACACTTCCTTAATGGAGAAGTTCTCGCGCGCCATATCGATCGTCTCGCACAGCTCGTCGATCATGATGGTGGGCGTGCCCCCGCCGATGTAGACGCTCTCAAAATCGTAGCCCAAGTCCTTGAGCATCATCATCTCTTTGCGCATGTTGGCGAAATAGGGTTTCGCGCGCTCTTCCTTGAACGGGAATCGGTTGAACGAGCAATACGGGCACAGGCGCTCGCAGAACGGAACGTGCATATAGAGCATGTAGCGCTGCCCGGGTTTCGGCGGAACGACCTTCGCATCGTCGGTCGGCGTGAGCTTCAGATATTGGTTCGAGCACGCGCGAACCACCGTGCTCAGCATTCGTTCAGAAAGCATATTCTAACTTCTTCCCTGCTATTTCGCCTTCGTAACGCCCTTATTCCCAGGCGGAACGGCCGCGCGCGGCCTTCGCGCCGATGTCGGTGCGGAACTGCTTGCCCTCGAAGCTGATGAGGTCGCAGGCGGCGTAAGCACGCTCGCGGGCCTCCTCGAAGGTCTTGCCGAGCGCCACCACGTTGAGCACGCGCCCGCCTGCCGTGACAAGCTCGCCGTCGGCATTGTGGCTGGTGCCCGCATGGAAGACCGACACGCCGTCGAGCGCCTCGGCCTCGTCGATCCCCAGGATGACCTTGCCCTTCTCGTAGGCGCCCGGATACCCGGCGCTCGCAAGGACGACGCACACCGCCCATTCGTCGGCCCATTCGAGCGACAAATCGTCGACGCGGCCCTCGGCCACGGCGCACATCACATCGACCAGGTCGGTCTTCAGGCGAGGAAGTATCACCTGCGTCTCGGGATCGCCGAAGCGCACGTTGAACTCCACGATCTTCGGCCCCGCGGGGGTCAGCATGAAGCCGCCGTAGAGCACGCCACGATAGTCGCGCGCGTCGTCGGTTGCCGCCGTGGCAGCTGCGGCCTTGTCCATGATGGCCACCATGGATGCCATCTCCTCGTCGGTCACGATGGGCACGGGCGAGTAGACGCCCATACCGCCCGTGTTCGGGCCCTCGTCGCCATCGAACGCACGCTTGTGGTCCTGAGCAGGAGCCATGGGAAACGCCTTGCCGTTTGCCACGAAGGCAAGCAGCGAGCATTCCGGCCCCGTCATGCACTCCTCGATAAGGACGGTCTTGCCAGCATCGCCGAACTTGCCGTCGAAGCACTCGCGAACAGCGTCCTCGGCTTCTTCTACCGTCGAAGCGACGACGACGCCCTTGCCGGCCGCCAGACCGTCGGCCTTCACCACGATGGGAGCGCCCTGCTCGCGAATGTAGGCGATCGCGGGATCACACGAATCGAAGGTGGCGTACGCCGCCGTGGGGATGTCGTTCTTCTCCATGAACGCCTTGCTGTGCGCCTTGCTTCCCTCGAGCAGCGCGCCTGCGGCATCGGGGCCGAAGACCGAGATGCCCGCGTCGCGCAGCTCGTCGGCAACGCCCGCGACGAGCGGGGCCTCGGGGCCTATGACCACAAGGTCGACACCGTGCTCACGCACGAAGGAAAGCACGGACGAGCCGCTCATCATATCGACGTCGTCGACGTTGGTCGCAACCGCAGCCGTGCCGCCGTTACCAGGGGCAACGAACAGCTCATCGCACTGAGGCGACTTGGAAAGCGCCCAAGCGATCGCATGCTCTCGACCGCCACTGCCAAGCACCAAAATGTTCACAACAAACCCTTTCTCTCAGGTTCGCCAAATACAAGCAAGGAAAGCTCGCGAGCCGAACTGCAAAGCCGCGGGCTAACCACATACGCAGGCCAAACAGCCAAAACCCGCAGGTCGAACAAAAGTCAGCGAGCGTAGCTCTGTCGAGTGCAGATGGCGTGAAAAGATTTCGACGCGTACTTTAAGGTACGCAAGAAACCTTTGGAGCGCCAGCTGCGCCGCCAGAGCCGCGCGCAGCGTCGACTCGTTTCGCGGGCCGTAAGGCCCGCGAAACCCATAGCCTACCAACCGCGCATGATGGTCTGGTCGCGATCGGGACCGACGGCCACGATCGAGATCTTCACACCCGTGATCTCCTCGAGATGCTCGACGTATTTCTGTGCATTCTCGGGCAGCTCCTCGAAGGACTTGCACGCCGTGATGTCCTCGCCCTTCCAGCCAGGAAGCTCCTCGTAGATGGGCTTCGCGTGGAACAGCACGCTTTGCTGCATGGGGAAGTAGTCATAGCGCTTGCCGTTACATTCGTAGGCCACGCACACCTTGATGGTGTCGAAGGCGGAAAGCACATCGAGCTTGGTCAGCGCCACATCAGTGAGGCCGTTGACCTCCGCGGCGTAGCGCGCGATGACCGCGTCAAACCAGCCGCAGCGGCGCTTGCGGCCGGTGGTCACGCCGTATTCGTGGCCCACGGAGCACAGAAGCTCGCCAGTTTCGGCCTCTTCGCCCACACCGCCGTCTTCAGGGAAACGCTGCTCAGTGGGGAACGGGCCGCCGCCAACGCGTGTCACGTAGGCCTTCTCGATACCGAGCACGCGGTCGATGTTCACAGGGCCCACGCCCGAGCCCGTCGCCGCGCCGCCCGCGCAGCAAGAAGAGGAGGTCACATAGGGGTAGGTGCCGTGATCGATGTCGAGCAACGTGCCCTGCGCGCCCTCGAACAGCACCGACTTGCCCTCGCGCAGCGCGCTGTTGAGCATGTGGGCAGTTTCAGCCATGTAGGGCTTCAGGATGCGCGCGTAAGGCAGATACTCCTCGCAGATTTCCTCGACCGTGTAGGTGTGGAGGCCGTAGATCTTGCTCAGGACGGGATTCTTCTGTTTGAGTGCGGTCTCGACCTTCAGGCGGAAGATCTTCTCGTCGAACAGATCCTGGATGCGGATGCCCTTGCGAGCAGCTTTGTCCTGGTAGCACGGGCCGATGCCTCGCTTGGTGGTACCGATCTTGTGCTCGCCGAGGCTCTTCTCGTCGGCGCCGTCGAGGTCTTTGTGCCACGGCATGATGACATGCGCATCGCAGCTGATCTTCAGGTTCTTGCACGAAATGCCCTCGGCCTGAAGCATCGCCATTTCCTTCACGAGCACGCCCGGGTCGACGACGACGCCGTTGCCGATGACGGGAATGGCGTTCTCGTACATGACGCCCGAGGGCATCAGGTGCAGCGCCAGTTTCTTGTCACCGTGAATAACGGTGTGTCCTGCGTTGTTTCCACCCTGGTAGCGCACGACGTAGTCGTACTTGCTCGCAATGAGGTCGGTGATTTTACCCTTGCCTTCGTCGCCCCATTGGGCACCGACGAGAACTGTACTGGGCATGAGCGTTCATCCTTTCGTCGCCCCGCGCGAGCGAGGCCGATCGGCATTCTTCCTGCAACCCTTGCATTATAAGGTATGGGTTACACAGCGAGTTCGATGACGTTGGTAGCGTCACTAACTTCGCGCAGAACGGAAACGACCTCTTCGTGACAGGTGAACATAATGACTTGGCGCGTCTTCGCGAGCTCGGCCAAGGCACGCGCGGCCCCGCGGCGGCGGCGGGAGTCGAAGTTCACGAGAATATCATCGGCGAGGATGGGAATCGCGCGGCCCACGTTGTCGGCGGCGAGCAGAAGCGCGATGCGCAAGCTGAGATAGAGCTGCTGGCACGTGCCGAGCGAGAGATGGACCGGATCGCGCTCGGTATGAACGGAGTCGACAACGCGCAGATGACCGTCGGCGGTCATGTACACGCGCACCCAGCGACCCTCGGTCATAAGCGACATGAGCTCGCTCGCCTGCGCATACACCTCGGGCTGGCTTTTGCTCTCCCAAGAGGATATCGCCATCTCGAGCATGCGACGGGCGAGAAGAAGCCTCGCGAAAGTTTGCAGCGACTCGTTGTAGCGCGTGCGAATCTGCTGGTAGGTCATGCGGACTTCGTCGAGCGTATGCTCGCCATGCGCCGCCGCAAGCTCTTGCTTGAGCTCGCCGTACGCTCGGTTCGTACTCTCGAAGGCCTCCATGAGGTTAGTGCGCTGCGAAACCTTGCGCGCGATCTTCGCGTCGAGCGCCGCAAGCGTCGCGTTCTCGCTCGGCAGATGCGCCTGCGTGTAGGCGCTCGCAAGCGCATCGGCATTGCGCGCAATCTTCTCTTCGAGCGAGGTCAGGCGCGCAGTGAGCGCTTGGGAGCGCTGCTGGAGCAAGGCCATGTCGCCGCGAGCGTCTTTCGCCTCGTCGAGGATCGTCCGCGCACGGCGCAGGTTCGACGAAGCCTCACCCAGCCCGCGGCTCTCGAGAAACGCGCGAATCTCCCCCGAGAGCGCCTCCTGCTCGGCAAGGCATGACTCGTATTTCTTCTTGTCCTGCAACATGACCCATTGCGCACTTTGGAGCTCGGCCTTTCGCGCTTCTTGTTCCTTGCTCGGGCGGAACAGCATCACAAGCGCTCCCGCAGCGAGAAAGACCGCCATGGCGACCAAACCCAAACCGAGCGCCATGAACGACAGGCTCGAGATTTCGCGCCCATGTACCACAAGGGGGACACCAGACCCGACGAACACAAGCGGCAGCGCAATGGAGAGCACCACCTGTGCCGTGCGCTGATGGCGGGCGCGCAGCTCCATCTCGCGCGTGTCGGGTGCCTCTAGGCGCACCTCGTAGGCCGCCTTCGATGCAGCGTAATTCGATTTTGCCAGCTCAACGCTGTGCGAGCACTTCGATTCCCGGTCGCCGAAGGCGTCGATCCGATCGCGCAACTCACGGTCCTCGGCCGCAGTCATGACCATAAGCTCGCGAGGGAGCGCATGCCTCCCGCGCCGCTTCGCGAGCGCCGCCTGCGTTTGCTCCTCGACAAGGCGCGCGTGCTCCTCGGTGATTTCCTCGCGCTCCGCCGCGAGCTTCTCAATGCGCGCGCGGCATGCGGTGAGCTCCTCGATGCGCGCGTTCAGCTTCGACAGGCGCGCGCTGAGCGACTCGCGCTCGGGCTCCATCTCGTGGAATTCCTTGTCCTTGCGACGCAGGCTCTCGGCTACCTCGGCGGCGCGGGCCATCTCCTCTTTCGCGTCCGCGAGCTGCGATCCCAGGTTCACAAGCGACTCCTCGGCACTTGCGGCGCGCGACGTGCAGGCAGCAAGGCGCCCTTGCACCACGGAGAGCGCGTGCGCGGGGGATGTCCCCGTACCAGACCCCGCTGTGAGCAGGCGCGCCGTGACGTCGGTGGTGTTGCGCAGGCGGCGCAGCTCGTCGCTGGTGAGCGAGAACATGGTAGAGAACGTCTCGCGGTCGATATCGTGCACGAGGGAGGCGTCGCCCTTGAGGCCTTCCGCATTGCGGCTTCGGGAAAGCTCGATCTCGCCGCCTTCGCCGTCGTCGAAGAACAGCGAGCCCGCGCGGTCGGCCGCCTGCGGCTTGTAGGTGTTGCGGACCCCGCGCGCCTCTTCCCAGCCGAAGAGTACTCCGCGGACAAACGACGCGGTCGTCGTCTTGCCCGCCTCGTTCGGGCCGAAGACCACGTTCAAATGGGGCCCGAAGGGGCCGACGACCTTACCGGAAAACGCGCCGAAGCTTTCCATCTTGATGTGCTTCAAGAAGGGCCTCATTGGTCGTCACCTCCGCACAAAAGGTCGATGACCAGGTCTTGCGCCTCTTCGGCAAGCGTCGGGATACTCTGCACGAGGGCGCTCGGCAGCGCGACGTTGCTCTTCAGGAACTCGTCCTGGAGAAACGCCGCCTCGCCGGCCTCGTCTTCGCGCATCGATTCGGCAACGCCGAGGAACACCGCAGGGAACATCCCCTCGCGGCGCGCCGCTTCGCGGTCAAAGGGCCGACGCGTCTTGTCGATAAGCGCGTCGCAGAAGAACTCTGGGTGGGAATCGTTGATCTGGTTGCGCAGATCGTCGACCAGCCCGGGGCGCTTGAGCACCTCATGCAGGGGCGTCGTGCCGCAAAGCACGATGCGCGTGCACATCTCCCCGCAGTGCGCCTTGCCGTTCACGCGGAAAAGCTCGCGCGTGACCAGGTCGGATACATCGGGAACCGTGACGCACTCCGAAATGTCCACCTTCATGCGCTGCCAAACGACGCTTGCGGTGGGGACGAACTCGACCACGTTGCGGCGCCCCTCCTCGAGCGTGACCAGGTTCACGCCGCGCGGCCCCGTCTCCTTGATGTCGCGCCCCTGGATACAGCCGGAAAACGCGAGGCGTGGATTCTCGTCGGTGTAGAGCAGGCGCTTGTGAACGTGTCCGAGCGCCCAGTAGTCGAACCCCGCGCGCAAAAGCTTCGCGGGCGACACGGGCGCCTTGTTCGAATCGAGATCGAGCCCGGTATGGATCACGCCGACACCGAAAGGTGCCGAGGCGGCGTCTTCCCCAAGGGCCTCGTTCGCGGCAGCGCGCGTGACACCCTCGGCGATGCAGACATCGGCAGGCCATGTCTGGTTGTAGTAGCCGCGCCCGCCGAGCACGCACACGGGCTTGCCATCCCGACGGTAAAGCGCAAAGCTCGGCTTGTCGGCGGAGAACATGGTCACGTTGCCCGGCAGGTTGAACAGGTCGCGCTGCCAGGTGGTATAGGGGTCGTGGTTTCCTGTGCAGATGTACACAGGAATGCCCTCGGCGTCGAGGCGCGAGAGGCCATCGAAAAACGTGAGGTAGTCGGCATAGGACGGTCGCGCCGTGTCGAAGATGTCGCCGGCGATCACCACGAAGTCGACGCGATTGTCGATGGCGGCGGAAACCACGCGCTCGTACGCTTCGGGAATTGCCTCGACGAGACGGCTCGCCCAACGCTCGGATAAGGCTCGAAGGCCGCGAAAGGGCGCCCCGATATGAAGGTCGGCAGCATGGATGAATGTCAGGCGCTCCGCCATCGGAAGCCGCCCCTTATGCGTATCCGCCGACGCGCGAGTCGTCGATGAGGTCCATGAAGCGCGTGTACTCGGCGTTGAAGGCGAGCGGGATGTCGCGCGTCGGGCCGTTGCGGTGCTTGGCGACGATCAGCTCCGCCGTGCCCCAATCGGGACGGTCGTCGCTTTCGCCCTCTTCCTCGTTCATGCTTCGGTCGATGAACATGACGATGTCGGCGTCCTGCTCGATGGAGCCCGATTCGCGCAGGTCGGAAAGCATGGGACGCTTCTTGCCTCGCATCTCGACGGCACGGGAGAGCTGCGAGAGGGCGATAACGGGCATGCCCATCTCCTTCGCGAGGATCTTAAGGCCGCGGGAAATCTCGCCGACCTCAACGGCGCGATTGCCGTCGCGGCGCGTTTGCGGGGGCTGCATGAGCTGCAGGTAGTCAACGATGATCAGGCCGTTTCCCTGCGCATGGCGCAATTCGCGGCGCGCCTTCGCGCGAGCTTCCAGGATGGACAGGCCCGGCGAGTCGTCGATGTACATATCGAGCTTCGAGAGCGCGTTCGATGCATCGGCGATGGCGCCCCAATCCCCTTCGGCGATGAAGCCGCCGCGGATCTTCGAGAGGCTCACGCGCGCCTCGGCACACAGGATACGCTGCATAAGCTGGCTTGCGGACATTTCCAAGGAGAAGAAGGCGACCGACGTCCCCGCCTTCGCCGCGTTCACGGCGAGGTTCAGCGCGAACGACGTCTTGCCGACGCCGGGCCTTGCAGCAAGGATGACCAGGTCGCCCGCACGCAAGCCGTGGAAGAGGTCGTCTGCGTCCTTGAAGCCCGTCGGAACGCCCGCCATGTGGCTTTTCTGCTCAGCGAGCTTCGTGATTTCCTCGAACGCCTCGGTGAGCAGGGTGTCGACGCGTGCGAACGTCGAAGACACGCGCTTCTCCGTGACGTTGAAGAGTGTTTTCTCGGCGGTCTCCACGACCTCGTTCAGGTCGTCGGGGGCATCGTAAGCAAGCGCGTTGATCTGCGCAGACGCGAAGATGAGCTCACGCAGGATGGCCGTGCGCTTCACGATGTCGGCATGGTTTTGCCAGTTGGTGAGCGCAAACGTGTTGTCCGCAAGGTCGACGAGGTACGCCTTGCCGCCGATCGCCTCGAGCTGCCCCGACGCGTTGAGCGTGTCGGCAAGCGAAATCTGGTCGATGGGGATGCGGCGGATGTTCAGGTCGCATATCGCCTCGAAGATGATGCGATGAGCAGGGCGGAAGAAATTCTCGGGCTTCAGCTTCAACACCAGCTCCTCGACGGCCTCGGCGTCGAGCATGCATGCCGCCAGAACGGATTGCTCCGCTTCGATGTTCTGGGGCAATGGTCTGTTCTGCGGCGTTGACTGCGGCGCAAAATCTGGGTTGCGCGGGGTGTTGGAGCGGTTGTCGGGCATATGCGATGGCTTCCTTCTGGGTGCGTTGATGAGCGTCTTCGAGGATTCGTTTAACCGTTGTATCTTACCCCACCGCGAGCGCTCTCGGCGAGAGGTACCCCAAACACCAAGAAACCCCTCGCCCAAACGGGCAAGGGGTCTCGAAATAAGCGTGTTCGCAATGTGCGATGCGCTATTCGGCAGCAGCCTCGGTCTCTTCAGCGGGAGCAGCTGCTTCCTCGGCGGGAGCCTCGACAGCCTCTTCCTCTTCCGGAGCCTCGACAGCCTTGTCGCTCACGACGTTCACGGTAACGGTGGCCTTGATGTCGCGATAGATGGAAATAGCGACGGCATGCTCACCGGCAACCTTAATCGGGTTGCCAAGCTCTACACGACGACGGTCGACCTCGACGCCAAGGTTCTCCTCGATTGCGTCGGCGACGATCGAAGAGGTGACGGAGCCGAACAGCTGGCCCTCTTCGCCAACGTTGGCAAGAACCTTGACAGTTGCACCATCGAGCTTGGCGCGCATGGCCTCAGCGTCGGCAAGGCGAGTCTCCTCGCGCTTAGCGATGTTGTGCTTGCGCTGCTCGAGCTGCTTGAGGTTGCCCTTGGTCGCCTTGATGGCGTAGCCCTGGGTCAGCAGGTAATTGTTGGCGTAACCATTGGCAACTTCGATAACGTCGCCTTCGCCGCCCCTGCCTTTCAGTTCTTTAAGCAGAATGACTTTCATGGTACCTCCTTCGCCTAGCGGTTGCGGCGGTCGCCACGGCCGCTCACGGCGGGAACCGCGTAGGGCATCAAAGCCATTTCGCGAGCGCGCTTCACGGCGTTCGCGATGTCACGCTGATGCTGGGTGCAGGCACCCGTCACGCGGCGCGGCTTGATCTTTCCGCGGTCGGTCACATATTTGCGCAGCATCTGCGTGTCCTTGTAGTCGATGTACTCAACATCGTCCTTGCAGAACTGGCAGAACTTGCGACGCGGCTGCTTCGCGTAATCTGACGTTTTCTTCAACTTACTCTTCCTTAGAACGGGATGTCTTCATCGTAGACGGAAGAAGAGGCATCGATCGTCGGTGCCGGCTGGGGCTGGTAGCTCGCCTGCGGAGCAGATTGGTAGCTCGCCTGAGGTGCAGGCTGATAGCCGCCTTGTTGCCCATAGCTTTGACCGGAAGAATACTGTGCATCACTGTTGCGGCTCGACATGAACTCAAGCTCGTCCACGATCACTTCGATCTTGGAGCGCTTCTGCCCGTCGCGTTCCCACTGGCTCCAGCGCAGCTTACCCTCGATCGTGACCTTCGTACCCTTGGACAAGTACTTGTTCAAGGCATCGGCGCGAGCGCCGAACATGGTGCAATCGATGAAGTTGGGGTAGTCCTCCCACTCGCCGGTCTGCTGATTCTTGCGACGGTCGTTGACCGCCACGCCAAAACCGAGAACGGAAGTACCGCCCGCAGTGCTGCGAAGCTCAGGGTCGCGAGTCAAATTACCGCTGATGATAACTCTGTTGATGCTCATAATTCTTGCCTCTTCCCATGTGCCGGACGCCAAAGGCGCCCATTAAGCTCCAGTTAGTCGCGGTCTTCGCGCTTCACGATCATGTGGCGGACCACAGCATCGTTGATGCGCAGAACGCGATCGAGCTCGGCAACGTTCTGAGGATCAGCGTGGAAATTGACGAGAGTGTAATCACCGTCGGTCAGACCATTGATCTCATAAGCAAGTTTGCGCTTGCCCCACTCGTCGACGTTGTCAACCTTGCCTGCGCCCTCAGCGATCGTGGTCTCGATTCGCTTCATGACGGCAATGCGATCTTCGTCGGAAATGGTCGGGGCGACAAAAAACAGCAGTTCGTAAGCCTTCATCAGCTCACCTCCTTTGGACTTTACGGCTCTGGGTCTGGTGAAGGCATTCACCCAGAGCAGGATATAGCCTGACTATATTAACGTAGGCTTCCTGCTTCGGGTAGACTAAAGCTGTCTCCCATCACCTGAACCACACATCTTCTCGAGCCGCCGAGCTCGTTTTGGGGCATCCTAGCATGCATACCTGGCAGAAACCTTCCCGATACCTTCCCGAATTTCGATGCGAGTTCTCCCAAAACGAAAACGAAAGCCCCGTGCATTTGCGCGAGGCTCTCGCAGATATTCAATCTAAGAGGAGGATTTATTCTCCGTCGGCGTCGATTCCTGTCGAAGGATCCTCGTCGACTTCCGTCAGATACTTCTCGTCGATTTCGTCCTCGCCGTAGTCGACCCCGCTCTTGAGTTTCGCCATAAAGTTCGGGGCCTCACCGATGTAGGCCGCCTCGTCCTCGAAAGTGTAGCCGCCCTCGTCATCGACGGTATAAAGGTAGCCAACCGCATAGCCGTCCTCTGCGCCCGGCACGCCGCCTTCCGCGATGATAACGTCCTTCGTGCCATCGTCGGTCTCGACGTAGCCGTCGTAGCAGAACGCATACGCGTCCGCGCCGCGCGCGCCTTCCACCGTATGCTGCGCGAGGTTGTAGCATTCCTCGGAGGAATCGCCCGGATGCGACTCGATGAACAGGTTTTCCTTGACGACGAGCGTCGTGAACGGAACGAGTTCGGCTCCCTCTTCCATCTTCTCCTTCGCCTCGTCGAGCGCGAACAGGAGCACGTTTTCGAGCATCTCCGGAATCTCGGGGACTTCCTCAGATGAGTTTTCAACAGTACGATCGGCCATAAGGTCGCTCCTTTGCTTTCGATAATCGATTGTCACAGTGTAGTCCACCGTATTCGCTTTGGGGAGGGGAGCACAGAAAAAGCCCCCGCGATTGCGAGGGCTCATAATTTCGTGGCGGAGGAGGAGGGATTCGCGCGCCCGCTTCGCGAACCCGCACCCCTCCCTCGCAAGCTCGGTCGGGCGAATTCCTAAAAACGTGTCACTGGCACGTTTTCTTAACGGAATTCCACCTCATCGGTTCGAATCCCCGGGGAGCCCCCGGGATATGAAAAGCCCCCGCGATTGCGAGGGCTCATAATTTCGTGGCGGAGGAGGAGGGATTCGAACCCTCGTTACCCGGGTTGCGGGCAAAACGGTTTTCGAGACCGCCGCATTCAACCACTCTGCCACCCCTCCGCATGGGGTGTGGGGCTTATGCCCCTGATATGTGAAACGCGCCGAAGCGCGTTACTTTTTCTGGCGGAGAGATGGGGATTCGAACCCCAGATACCCTTTTGGGGCATACACGATTTCCAATCGTGCTCCTTCGGCCAGCTCGGACATCTCTCCGTTTTGCCAATTGCAGCAGCTAAGTATTATACATAAGACCCTGTCTGTCCACAAGGATATTTTTCAAAAACTCGCAAACCCGCCCACTGCGGCGGCTCAAAGCGAAAACGCGCACTCTACCAGGGCATTCGCGTTTAGTACTCGCTTGTCAGCGAGTAATGGCCAGGTGTCACCTCGGCAACGCTCATCGGAACATCGAACAGCGAAGACATGGCCTCGTCGCACAGAAGCTCCTCTTTCGACCCGTCCGCGTGCACCGACCCGTCCTTGATCAAGAGCAGCCGCTCGATTTCGGGAATGATATCCTCGGCATAGTGGGTGACCAGCAGAATCGCACGACCGGACTGCGCAATCGCGCGCATGGAGCGGCGCACGTAGTGCATCCCCTGCGGATCGAGCCCCGTGCACGGCTCGTCGAGCACAACGACGTCGGGATCGTGAACGAGAGCGCGCGCGAACAACACGCGTCTCGCCTGCCCCGTGGACAGCGTCATCACATCGCGGTCTGCGATCGACTCGACGCCGAGCGTCGCCATCGTTTTCCTGCAACGCGCATAGTCGTCCTCGCTCGCGTTCACCCGCTTCGGCACGCCGAGCGAACCGTACAGGCCGCCCGCAACCACCTCGATGGCAGGCATGTGCACCGTGATCTGGTCCTGCATCGTCGATGACACGATGCCGAGGCTCTTCTTCACGTCCTCAAGCGTCGCCCGGGCGTTCCCGCGGAAAAGCACTGGCGGCTCGTCCTGGTAAAGCGGGAGAATCTCACGCGTGATCAGCTTGATGAAGGTCGATTTGCCGGCGCCATTCGGGCCGAGCAGCGCCATGCTCTCCCCCTCGGCAAGCTCGAAGGAGCCGACGTGCAAGATGGTTCTGCCCGACCGTTTCACGATCGCGTTGTTCAAGCAAAGAAAGGGAGGGCGCGAATCCGCTTCGCGCCCTCCCTCGAACTGACTGTCAGCCATGTGGTTTATGCTGCCTTCTTGGTCTCGGAATCACCGCTGTCCGAAGCAGTATCGCTCGAGACGGAGGAATCGTCGGTTGCGCTTACCTCGTTGTCGGCGGAGCTACTGCTCCCATCGGTGGAGGAGCTGTCGGAGGAATCATCGCTTTGATACTTCGACATATCGAGGTCGTAGGGCAGGCCGCTCGGCATGTCCTTGATTTCGATATCGGCGTTTTCCTTGGCATCGGAGAGCCACTGCTGATAGACCTTCGACTGGTTCGAGGACTTGAGCGAGCCTCTGAACTGCTCGACGAACTCGGAGGGCAGCTGATCGAGACTCGTCAGCTCATCAGGAGCGTGGAACTCGTCGGTGCACTTGATAATATGGATGCCGTAGCTGCTCGTGACAAGGCCGCTTACCTGGCCCTTCGAAAGATCGGCGAGGCCTGCGGTGTATTCGTTCACAAACGAGTTGAGCTTATCCCAACCCACATCACCGCCGTTTTGGCCCGAGCTGTCCTTGGAATAGGTCTTGGCAGCCTCGGCGAAATCAAGCGTTCCGGCGTTGATCTGGTCGAGCACGCTCTGCGCAGTTTCCGCATCGTCGGCGTCGAAGAGGATATGGGAGGAACGCTTCGCGCCGTCGAAGCTGGAAACGTAAGTCTGGGCATAGGAGAGAACGTCCTCGTCGGAAGGATCGTCGCCCTCGAAGGACTTCATGAGGCCCTGCTGCAGAAGAGAGGTCTTGATGTTGCTTTTGTACTCGTCCTCGGTCATTCCGACCGCCTGGAGCGCCTCATTCCACTTGTCGTCGCTCGCGTAGTTCTGCTTCATCTGGTCGACGTAGGACTGCACCTCGTCATCGCTCACCGTGACGCCCTTTTCCTCGGCGCCCTGGATGATCAGCTGCTTGGTCACGAGGGAATCGATGACCTCCTCGCGCACCTTCTCGGGGGTGTAGTCGTATTTGACCATCCACTCGCCCCACGCGTCCTCGTCGGTCAAAGACATCTGGGAGCGGATGCTCTCGACGGAGGCAGTAACCTCTTCCTCTTGGATTTCGGCACCGTTGACGGTCGCCGCCACGCCTCCAACACCCTTCGATCCCGACGTGGAATTGCCCGAGCACGCCGTGATGCTGACCACACACAAGGCGGACAGGCTCACCGCGCAAACGGCCTTAGCGATTGTAGAAGCTTTCATGAAACCCTTCCCTTTACATGAAAACGTGCGGCAGCGGCGACGCAAAGCCGCACATGAGACGTCGATTCCGCACGAGATGTAATGCCGCGAAGTATTTTCGCATAGGAATATTTGGAAACATAAGGTCGCACAATTTGCCCACTTATGTTTCACAGAACGCCGTGCGGGACGTGAAGCGCTACGCCTCGACCATGGCCGCCTTGAAGTCGATGATTTTCTGGCGGCAGCCATCGCAATTGGTGCCGAGCATCTGCACGGCGAGGATGGCAGCGTTCTTTGCGCCGTTGATGGCGACGCAGGCAACCGGCACGCCGGAGGGCATCTGCACCATGGAGAGAAGGGAGTCGAGGCCGCCCAGATCGCTCGTCTTCATAGGCACGGCGATGACGGGGTCGGGCGTGTAGGCTGCAACGACGCCGCCGAGGTGCGCGGCCTTGCCCGCCGCCGCGATGATCACCTTGATGCCGCGCTCGTGTGCCGTGGACGCCCATTCATGCACTTCAAGCGGCTTTCGATGGGCACTCGCCACTTTCACCTCATAGGAGATGCCGAATTCGTCGAGCTGCTGCATGCACGGCTCCATCGCCGGCATGTCGGATTTGCTGCCCATGATAATGCCCACAACGGGCTTTTTGTCTGCCATGTCAAGACCTTTCACGCGTCCGCTTATTTGCCTTTTCAGTATACGCGCGGCGCGCAATCGATCGCGAAGGAGGGGGCGATAACGCGGAGTCTGCGCAAAGCTAGCTCGCGGCCGCGCGCATCAAGCGGGCTATGGCCTCGTAGCCGGAGCGCCCGCGCACGAACTCCTCCGTCAAATCGAGCAAGGGAATGTCCTCGGGAACGACGATCGAAGGGTTCTGCTTGAGGATTTCAATGCGCGGAACATGGCAGTTGAACAGGCGACATACCTGCGGGCGCGCCTCCCAGATCATGCAGCCGCCTTCAGGGGACTGCAGCGGGCAGCGCTCGCCTTTGCGGTCGATCGGGCGCACGTGCTTGCGTTCGATGCACTCGTGCATGGCGTCGAGCTCTTTGGGTGTGATGGCCAGCACGTTCAACCCGCAGCACTGTCCGCAACAAGTGCAATCGGGGTAACTATTATCGCCGTCGAAGCGCAACGGCTCGTCGTTCGGGGTGATTTTCATGGCTTGCCTTCTGATGGAACTCACGAATGGGACTCGTCTTTTGTTCGATGATAGCGCTCGTTGCGCCGTGCAAGTATTTCGTTGTCGCAACATCGACAAGCGGCCTGGAAGCGCGGGGAAGCGCCCCGCCGGGAGCCGCGAGGTTGTAAGAAGCGCGAAGGGAAGAGGAAGGGTGGCCAGAAACTGAGGGAGTATGCGATTCAGATCAAATTAATGTCCCTGATGAATTCTCCTGTATCGAGTCGATCTTGCTGCGCCGACCTTCTCTATGTAACCCTCAGCTTGCAGTTTCTGCAATATACGCTCCACTGTCCTCAGGCTCATGGAGGGGTTAGCATCAGTGATTTCGCGCTTACTCACGCTTGCGACGAGGGAATCGAAGTACTCCCTCAGCGCGTCCTCATTCGACCCGCCCGACGAAAGCAAGGAGAATCTCGCATCGAGCTCAGCGTAACAGGCGCCAATCACTCCAAGCATATAAGTTACGAATGGCGCATAATCTCCGCTGCCTTCGCTCCACCCGACGGAACTCGCCTTAAGAGCCTCGTAATACGTTTCCTTCGTTTTTTCAATCTCCGCTTCAATGGAAATATATTTTCCGACAGTGTAGTTGTTACGGTAAAGCAACAGCAGAGTTATGAGCCTGCTCATCCTCCCGTTGCCGTCGTTAAACGGGTGGATGCTCACGAAGTCGAAAACGAACACAAGGCTCACCAACAGAGGATCATATACCCCCCTTTTGATTTCATGCGCGTATGAATCGCAAATTTCCTGAATGGCAGCGGGCGTAGCAGCGGCGGGCGTCGGCACGAACCTGGTTACGAGTTCGCCCGTTGGGAGCCGCTCCGCTATCGTGTTGTCGGAATCTTTCCACCTGCCGGCAAAAGAGGCGTCAAGGTATCGATAAAGGTCTCTATGAAACTGAAGTATGACACCTGGAGTCACGGGGATATCGTCGTGACTTTCGTGGATAACGTCGAGCACATATCGGTACCCAGCTATCTCTCGCTCGTCACGGTTCCTCGGTTCGACTTTCTGTTCCATGAGCTCACGCAGGCGTCTGTCGGTGGTCGATATATTTTCTATCCGATTGGATGCGCCCGTACTCTGAATCTTCGCCACTTCGCATAGCTTATCGAGAACATCTGGCTTGGTCGCCATGTAGAGAGATTGCTTCCCCCGATGCTCGCGCACGTTCCCCAAGGCAGCTACTGCCTCGGGAATCATGAGCTGGGACAATATCTTGCTATAGTTGAACTGCGCCACAATACTCCTGATAACAATTATTTTAGCCATTTACTCTATATTTGACTATGATACTCAATTGATGGCTAGGATAGCAATAGGCTATTGTGACTTGCTGCCGTCGACGGAGCTCTTGTTATGCCCTCCACCTCAAACGCGTGAAACGCGCAGAATATGGAACCTTCTGAAAACGTTCTTCTTTTTTCGAGTGCTTAGGGTATAACCCGAAATTTGATGCGGGTGTCGCCAAGTGGCAAGGCCCGAACTTCCCATTGTTTTTGCTGGCACGTTCCGCCAGCTTCCTTTCCAAACTTCTTTTCCAAATAATCCCACGTCATATGACTTTTCTCTATTCAATTGCCTTCAGTGGGAAGGATTTGGGAAACGGAAGAAACACTGGAAGCTCCAGTCCAGTTCCGCGCTTTCCAACCGCATCAGGCTAAAACGTTTTGGATAAATGTGGCTATATCGTCATCCACGAGGATGCTCCTGCCCGCAATGGTAGTCGGAGCGCACGCCCCTCCTATGTTCACGCAGGCGTACGTCGCATGGCCGTTCCGACCCACGGCGTTCCAGAAGGGGTATTTGATGATGACGGGCGTGTTGTCCCCGACGCCCAGCTCCAAATACAGGACACGATCGCCGGAGTGTGCCTCGCAGAACGCGCGGTAGCGGGAAGCCGCCTCGTGCCATCCGCGGTCCTCGCAGAAAGTTCCGTCGACACGCAGGTTGGGGACCATAGGCGCCCCGCAGTGTGGGCAACGGGGAACGAGCTCGCTCGGCACCCGCTGGTCTTTCTGGCTGCCCGCCATCTCGCGGACCTGCCGTTCGTTGTCGTACGTCTCGCCGGAGCAGTTGCGGGCGCACTGGAACAGGCCGTAGTCCCCCTGCGTGTAGAACAGCCGCGCCTTGTCGAACCCCGCCAGCTGGAACTGGTGGTCGACGTTGGTGGTGAGGACGAAGCAGTCTCGCCCTTCGAGGATGCGCAGGAGGTTGAGATAGGGTTTGCCAGCCCCCGCCTCGTAGCGGTTGAGCAGGATGGCTCGGCTCCACCACGCCCAGTAGGTCTCCAGATCGGGAAAGGGATGGAACCCGCCCGAGTACATGTCGGTTATCCCGAACCGGTCGCGGAAGTCCGCAAAGTTCTCGTCGAAGCGCTTGCCGGAATAGGAGAAACCCGCCGCGGCGGAGAGCCCGGCGCCTGCGCCTACCAGGACGGCGTCGCACTCGTCGAGTTCCCGCCTCATCGCCTCTGCCGCTTCTTCCGCCGTCGCGTCGGCCCCGCGCACGAGGGCCGCGTTCCGCTTGGCGCGCGCATACCCGCCGCCGGCGAACAAGTTAGATGAAAAGAATGTCACGGTAGATCCTCTCGTCCGATTCTAGGAAGACGTCGAACACCACGCGGATGCCCGATTCTCTCTCGTCCAGCCATCCGCGCACCCTGCGGACCGAAATATCGCGCCGTGCGGGCACGCCTCTTCGCACAGCCCGCAACGCAAGCATGCTCCCTGGTCAATCCTGAACGTCCCGTCTTCGACGCACGCAACGCAGCCTTGCGGGCAGACGGCGGCACACACACCGCAGCCCTCGCACCCTTCCGAGACCTCGAACACGCCTTTCACGTCCAAAGAGGCGCGGCCTATGGCGAACGGCACCCTCACGATGGGCTTCTGGCCGAGGTCGAAGTACTCGCCGCTCCCGTCCTCGATGTAGAAGACCTCGCAGGCGTAGCGGGACTCAGCGGGGTACAACTGGTCCATAGAGGGGTTCAGCTCGAACATCCGGTCGACGAGCGCTTTCTGCTCCCCGTCGGCGGCGCGGACCGCCCGCCCCCGCAGCCTGCACGTCCTGAAGTCCGTCGTCTGCCCGACGATGGCGACGACGGGGTTGCGCAGGATCTCCCTGTAAAACTCTTTGCCGCGGGGCGCAAGGAAGAAGAGCCTTCCATCCTCGACGTGCATCACATCTATCACGCGGACGGCGGGAAGCCCCTCGGCGTCGACCGTCGCGAACGAGCAGTCCCTGATGTGCCTCAGGAAGCGCAGGCAGTACCTAGCGTCTATCTGCTCGGCGCCGGCAACGGGGATGCGATCGGATGCCGCCAGGCCGAAATCGCCTCGCGCTCCTTGCCCGTGCCATGCCCTCTCCCGGCCCATCTCCTGCCTCCTCACAATCGGCCGCGACGCCTCCTGCAGAGGGCGCCGCGGCATTTGTCCTGTTCTGTTGCGGTGCTAGAACTTGCCGTTTTCGTTCTGCCAGTCGGCCGGGTCGGCGATAGTCTCCATGACGTCCCAGTGCTCCGCGACCTTGCCGTCCTCCACGCGCCAGAGGTCGCAGTACGACGTGGGCTTGCCGCCAAAGGTGCCCTCGCTCACGCCCAGAACGAAGTTGCCCTGCGCGAGAACCTGGTGGGTCCTATCGTAGATCATCTGGATGCCGTCCGCGGCAAGCGCCTCGAGCGCGGCCCCCAGACCAGAGAGGCCGTCGGCGATTCCGGTGTTGTGCTGGAGGTAGGCGTCGCCCGCGAAGTACTCCGGGGTCTTCTCGGGGCGCTTCCCCTGCATGACGTCTTCGAGGAACGCCTCGATGAGGGCTCGGTTCTCCTCTGTCTTGTCGAGCTCGGAGACCTCGGTGGTGCCGTCGGTCTGCGTGCGGCCGGAGGGGTTCGGCCCGGCGACATTGGCGAGGTTGTCCCAGTGCTCGGCGATGAGCCCCTGGCCGTTGAAGCGGAAGATGTCGAAGGCGACCTGCTCGCCGGCCCCCGCGAAGTTGTAGATGCTCTGCAGGAACACCTTGTCGCCGTCTTCGAACGCGCGGATGTTTCTCACCGTCGTCTCGGCGGGCGCGGAGGCCAAGTACTTCACGGACCCGACGAACGCGTCGCGGCCCGTGCCGTAGGCGAGGTTGTGCTGGATGTAGCCCTCGTCGAGGAGGCTCGCCGCCAGCTCCGCGTCTCCGGTGGCGAACGTGCTGATGAGGTCGAGTGCTTTCTGGATGTTGCTCATTTCCGTTCCTTTCCTTGCGGTTCTGCGGCCCTTCTCGCCGCTTGCTTGGCTTCATGGTAAAATCTGTGGTGCAAATAGAAAAGTAGGCACTATTTAGTGCTGTAGGTACCTATAAGTAACCATAAATGAACAGGTGATATGCAATGAGCGACGACGGAATCAGCTATACCGAGTATCGCAATGACGAGCTCCCCAAGAGAAGCGACCTCCCCGTCTGCCCAGTGGAGACCTGCGTGTCCCTGATCGGCAGCAAGTGGAAGTTGCTCATAATGCGGGACTTGCTCCTGAATGGCTCGATGCGGTTCAAGGCCCTCCAGCGCAGCGTCGGGGGCGTCTCCCAGAAGGTCCTTACCACGAACCTGCGCAGCATGGAGGACGCGGGGCTCGTCGTAAGGAGGGTCTACGCGGAGGTCCCACCCCGCGTCGAGTACTCTCTCACGGAGCTGGGCCAAAGCTTGAGGCCCATCATGGATTCCATGTGGGCTTGGGGGGAGTCGTACCAGGCTTTAGCGAAGTGATGTCTTCCTTTTCTTTTCTCCTGGCTTACCCAGATGCCTGCCAATGAAGCAAGCGCCGCTGCATCGGCAGGCTCGTCTCGAGGTTCATGGAGGACGCGAATCAACCTTCAGCGCGGGAAACGCGCAGAATATGGAACCGTCCGAAAACGTTCTACCCCTTTTCGAGCGCTTAGGGTATAATTCGTAACCTGATGCGGGTGTCGCCAAGTGGTAAGGCCCGAGCTTCCCAAGCTCGTATTCGCGGGTTCGAGTCCCGTCACCCGCTCCATTGAAAACCAGCGGCAATGGAGCACATGCGTTGCCTTTTAGAAAAACCCGCTGCGGCGGGTTTTTCTATTGCAGCAGGTCTCTCTTATAAGGAAGAGAAGGAGCGACTTCATTCATGGGCGACAAAAAAACATTCGACACCTTCATCTTCGATCTCGACGGCACCATCCTGGACACGCTGCCCGATTTGGTCGTTGTCACCAACGAGGCCCTTCGCGAACAGGGATTTCCCGAGCGAACGCACGACGAGGTTTTGAGCTTCGTGGGCAACGGGCTCGTCGCGCTCATGTACCAAGCGGTGCCCGAGAACACCCCGAAAGACATAGCCGACCGGGCGGTTGCATACTGGAAGCGCTTCAACCTGGAATACGACAACCACCTGACCGCGCCCTACCCGCACGTCCCCGAAACGCTCGCCGAGCTGCGCCGTCGGGGCTGCAAACTGGGGGTTCTCTCCAACAAGTTCGACGGAGGCGTGCACAAGATTATCGCCCAATGCCTCCCCGGTCTCTTCGACGTGGAACACGGCGAATGCGAGGAAATTCCCCGAAAGCCAAACCCGGCGGGCCTGCTGCGTACCATCGAGGAGCTGGGCAGCACGCCAGAACGCACCGCCTATCTGGGCGACTCACCGAACGACATCTTGGTCGCTCATCGCGCCGGCGCCTGCGGCATCGGCGTTTCGTGGGGGTACCACACCGCGCAGGAAATGCGCGACGCAGGATCGGACATCATGCTCGAAAGCTTCTCCGACCTGCTGGAATATGCACCAGAATCCTAGAGTCCCAAGACAACAAGGGCAAAACCAAAGGGAGCGGTTCCCCAGTTGAGGAGCCGCTCCCTTTTCGTATACTAACAATATAGGGGCACTCAATGCCCGCCCCCATATTTTCTCGAAAGTCTACGCCTCCGTCGCGTAGCCGTCGGGGTTCATCGACTGCCAGCGCCAACTGTCGGCGCACATGCGGTCGAGGTCGTACTGCGCAACCCAGCCCAGCTCTCGCTCCGCCTTGTCGCAAGCAGCGTAATTGGTCGCGATATCGCCCGCACGGCGAGGCTTGATCTCGTAGGGGATCGTCTTGCCGCAAGCACGCTCGAACGCATGGATCACGTCGAGAACGCTCGAGCCCTTGCCGGTTCCCAGGTTGAAGATGCCCACACCTCGGCGCGAACCATCGGCCTGAGCCTCGCCCTGGATAGAGCCGAGCCCGAAAGGCTCGCCCGTACCGACCTTGCCGCCCATCCAGTCGAGCGCGGCAACATGCCCGCGCGCCAAGTCGACCACGTGGATGTAGTCGCGCACGCCCGTACCGTCCGGCGTGGGATAGTCGTCGCCGAACACGCCGACCGCAGCGAGCTTGCCGACGGCGACCTGCGCCACATAGGGCACCAGGTTATTGGGGATTCCCTTCGGGTCCTCACCAATAAGGCCGCTCTCGTGCGCGCCAATCGGGTTGAAGTAGCGCAGCAGCACGACGTTCCACTCGTTGTCGCCCACGTAAAGGTCGGTGAGCACCTGTTCGAGCATGGTCTTCGTCTGGCCATAGGGATTCGTGGCGGAATGCTTCGGGCACTCCTCGGTGATGGGCACGAACTCCGGCTCGCCATACACCGTGGCGCTCGATGAGAACACGATGTTCTTCACGCCGTGGTTGCGCGCAAGGTCGCACAGGACGAGCGTGCCCGCGATGTTGTTCCAGTAGTACTCGAGCGGCTTCTGCACGCTCTCCCCCACCGCCTTGAAGCCGGCGAAGTGGATGATCGCATCGACGTCATGCTCGGAGAAGATGGCTTCCATCGCGTCGCGGTCGAGCACGTTCGCCTCGTGGAACGCGCATCGATCAGCGCCGACTCCAGCAATCTTGCGCACGCGTTCGACGGCGACTTCGCTCGAGTTGCTCAAATCGTCGACGATGACGACGTTGAAGCCTTTCGCAAGCAGCTCGACGCAGGTGTGCGAGCCGATGAACCCGGCGCCGCCGGTAACCAAGATGGTAAGCTCGGTTGGCGATTTCGCCAGAGATTTGTTTGCCATAATCACTCTTTTCTCGGAGGGTCCAAGCTTTCGTCATGATACCGCACCGCAAAGATGCGCGCATGCCCTCCAACAACATCGCAAAACAGCAACGAAAAAAGAGGAGGCCTCGTGAAAAGGAGTGCTTCATCGCTATAATGGCATCATTCTATTAGTGGCAGATGTCTATCTTCAAGTTGCGCAATGCGCGGCGGGTAGACCAACGAAAGGAGCCCCCATGGAAACGTATTACGACCCGGCAGATCTCGCAAAGTTCTCCGCCGACGGCATTGGCGAAGGCGCCCCTGAACTGTGGGACCTTTTCATGGCGTACTACGGCAAGGTGTTCGAGGAGGGCGCGCTGACCGCCCGCGAGAAGTCCATCATCGCGCTCGCCGTGGCAGCCGCCGTGCAGTGCCCGTACTGCATCGACGCCTACACGAACTCCTGCCTGCAGAAGGGCGTCACCGAAGAGCAGATGACCGAGGCCTTCCACGTGGTCAATGCGATCCGCGGCGGCGCGGCGCTCGCCCATGGCGTGCAGATGAAGAAAATCGTAGAGAACCTCGAGATGTAGCCCCATCGCGTATCCTTCGAGGGCCTGGTCGCGAAGCGCGCCGGGCCCTCGCTTTACGAGAAAGACGAGAGGAGGATCATGGGATACATCGAAGAGGTGAACGAGGCGCTCGCCGCCTACCCAGCGTTTTGGCAACGCGTAGGCGACTATCGTTTCACCGAGGACGCGCTCGACACGCTGCAGATAAACATCGGGCTCAGGTGCAACCTGGCATGCAGGCACTGCCACGTGGAATCGAGCCCCGCGCGCACCGAAGAGATGTCGCGCGAGACGCTCGAGCAGTGCCTTACCGTTTTCCGTGACCGCGGTTTCAAGACGATCGACGTCACGGGCGGCGCTCCCGAGATGAACCCGAACTACGAGTGGTTCTTACGCGAGGCCGTCGGCGCGGGCGCAAGCGTGATGACGCGCTCGAACCTGAGCATCTGCAAGGAGCCCGGCTACGAGCACATCCCCGACCTGTGGGCCGAGCTGGGCATCACCGTCATCGCCTCGCTTCCCCATTACGTGAAGAAAACCTCCGAGAAGCAGCGCGGCGCGGGCACCTTCGACCCGACGATCGAGATGCTCCAGCGCCTGTGCGCGCTCGGATACGGGAAGGGCGAAGGCGCCGGACCCGGCGGCAAAAAGCTCGAGCTCGACCTCGTGTTCAACCCGCTCGGTGCGTTTCTCCCGCCCGAGCAGGAAGCGCTCGAGGCAGAGTACAAGGCGAAGCTGAAGGCCGATTTCGACATCGACTTCGACAACCTGTTCGCCATCACCAACGCACCCGGCGGCCGCTTCGGCGAACGGCTGCTCAAGACGAACAACATGGACCGCTACATGAACACGCTGATCGGGGCTTTCAATGAGGAAACCGTCCCGGCGATGATGTGCCGCACGCAGCTTTCGGTGTCGTGGGACGGCACCCTGTACGACTGCGACTTCAACCAGGCGGTCGGCATGCCCTGCAAAAACGGCCTCACCATCGCGGATGTGGCGGCGGATCCGTCGATTCCTTTGAAGCGCGAAATCCGCTTCGGCAACCACTGCTACGCCTGCTGCGCGGGATCGGGGTCGAGTTGAGGCGGCTCGACGGCGTAGGTCTTACGCCACTCAACCACACAAAGCCCTCGGATGGCCTGCGAAAACGCACACCACCGAGGGCATTTTGATACCTGCACCCCTCAACTAAGGATGCAATTCGCGCAAGCCGCTACTTCTCGTCGTATTGCGGAATCTCGGTGTCGTCGACTTCCTCCAGATTGCCGTCGTAGACGTAGTGCTTGGTCTCGCGCGCGATGACGGCGGACAGGCCGAGCACCGCGATGCAGTTCGGGATGGCCATAAGCGCGTTCATCACGTCGGCGAAATCCCACACCGTGGAGCTCAAGTTGGAGACCGCGGCGCTGTTCGACGCGTCGCCGACCATCATGCAGCCCCAGAACACGAACAGCAGGAACACGATGTAGTACGGAAGAACCGCCTTCTTGCCGAGCAGATAGCTGATCGCGCGGTTACCGTACTGGCTCCAGCCGAGGATGGTGGAGTAGGTGAAGGTGAGCAGGCCCACCAGCAGCACCAACGGCCCGAACACAGGGATTTTCTCGAAGGCGGCGGTCGCAAGGCCCGCGCCGGATGAGATGGTGCCGTCCGCGATGGCGGTGGAAAGCTCCGGGTTCGCAATGAGGGTAGTCATCAGCATGAGGCCGGTAATAAGGCACACGACGACGGTGTCCCAGAAAGTGCCCGTCATGGAAACAAGAGCCTGACGTGCGGGGTTCTTCGTGGTGGCGGAAGCGGCGACGAGCGGCGCGGAACCCATGCCGGACTCGTTGGAGAAGATGCCGCGCTTAAAGCCGAACTGCAAAGCAAGCGTCACCGTCGAGCCGACGGCACCGCCGGCAGCGCCTGCGGGAGTGAACGCGCCTTCGATGATCTGACGGACCGCCTCGCCGAGGTACTGGCCGTTGATACCGATGATAATCAGGCAGCACACCACATAGAAGAGCGCCATGATGGGGACAAGCTTCTCGCACACCCTGGAGATAGACTTGATGCCGCCCAAGATGACGATGGCGACAAGCACCACGACGACTGCGCCCACAAGCCACTGCGGGATGGCCTTACCGTCGACGAGCGAGGTGTTGTAGAGGGCGTCGGCAAGCGAGTTCGACTGCGTGGAAGCGCCGATGCCGAAGGCGGCCAGCGACGCAAACAGGGCGAACAGGATAGCGAGAGTGCGACCAAGCTTCTTGTTCTTGAAGCCACGCTCGAGAGCGTACATGGCGCCGCCGAGCATCTTGCCGGAGTGGTCCTTCACGCGGTATTTCACGCCGATGAAGACCTCGGAGTACTTGGTGGCGATGCCCAAGATGCCCGTGATCCACATCCAGAAGATGGCGCCCGGGCCGCCGAACAGAAGGCCCGTGCCCACACCGACGATATTGCCGGTGCCGATCGTGGCGGCAAGAGCCGTGGTCAGCGCACCGAATTGGGTGATGTCGCCGCTTGCATCGGAAGGATCGTCCTTGGTGACCGACATCTTGATGCCCGTACCGAGCTTTCTCTGAATGAAGCCCGTGCGGACGGTCATGAAGATGTGCGTGAACAGCAGCAGCAAGATCATGATCGGACCCCATACGAAACCGTCGATCGCATCGATGACGTCGAGGGGGCTTGTCGCGCTCGCAATCCCCGTTGCCAGCCCGGTGAACGGAGCGACGAAGAACGATGTCAGGAAGTCCTCCACGGCTCCTCCTTTCTACAGGGAAAAGCGCATGTACCAGGGAGGCCGAGAAGGCTGAGGCCGAGTCGGAGTTCGAGTCGGATTCCGGGCCCAAGTCGCCAAACCGCCTCGCAAGCGCATGCGTTTTTCACTTACATTGCACGGTAAAAGTTAGGGGAAGTACTTTTCGAGATTATTTCGGCCGTGAGAAATAAGGGTTTCCAACCCGCGAAAGGCCGCGATACGACGTTTAGGGGCAGCCTCTTGACACCATTCGTCAGGTTCATTATTGTTGCCGTTGCAACTGTTGTCGTAGCAACAATAAGATAATCGGAAGAAGGTAACCGTTGTATATGTCGGACATTTCCATCATTGTGCGGAAGATGCGTACCTTCGCCGAGCGGAACATGGCTCACAGGGGCATCGGGTTTCCCGAGCAACTCGTGCTGATGAGCCTTCTCGCAAACGGCGAATCGAACCAGGAGTCGATTGCAGCCGAGCACGGCATCGATCGCGGCGCCATCGCGAAGACACTCGCGAAGCTCGAGGCAAAAGGCCTGGTAGCGCGCAAGGTCAACAGCATGAACAAGCGCGAGAAGATCGTGTGCGCAACGCCTGAGGCAACAAGCGTCTTCGACGAGATGCGCGCATCGTTCATCGAGTTGGACAGCACGCTCTTTAACGGCTTCACCCCCGAGGAGAAAGCGAGCGCCTGCGAGCTCATAGCGCGCATGGCCGCCAATCTGCAGGCAGTGGATGCCGCGCCCACCGCGACCGACGGCCGCTAGCGAGCGCCCGACGGTCGCGCCGCGCCCGCCTCGCGACCGCTCCCGCGGCTTTCCCCACAACCGCATCATCAATCATCAGAAAGGAAAGACTCCAAACCCATGATGCACCGGAAAACGAAAGAGCAGGACATCGAGCCCGCTCAACCCAATGAGGGATCGGACATCGAACCGCAAGCTCCAGCGGGCAATTCCCCCTCCAAAGCAGTACCCACCGCCCGCAGCCAGGGAAAGGGCTACGCGCTTGTCGCCGTAGTCTATTTGCTCGGACTGTGCATGGGCGCGCTCGACATGGGCATCGTCAACCCCGCGCGTACCGTTATCCAGAACACGCTCAGCGTTGACGATAGCCTTGGCGTATGGATCATCACCATCTACACGCTCGCCTATGCCGTGTCAATTCCCATCATGGGCAAGCTCGCCGACCGTCATGGCCGCAAGGGCGTCTACCTGCTATGCATCCTGCTCTTCGGCATCGGCTCGGCGCTGTGTGGCGTCGCGCAGGATCTGGGCAACTTCTGGATCCTCATCGGCGCGCGCGTCATCCAGGCGCTCGGCGGCGGCGGCATCATGCCGGTCGCTACGGCGGAATTCGGCACCGCGTTCCCCGAGGAAAAACGCGGCATGGCGCTCGGCATCGTAGGCATGGTGTACGGCCTCGCCTCCATCCTGGGCCCGACGGTGGGCAGCGCGATCCTCGAGGTGTTCGGGGCGACGCAGTGGCAATTCATCTTCTACGTGAACATCCCCATCTGCATCATCGTGCTGATCCTCGGCGTCAAGCGTCTCCCGAACGCACAAGCCGAGAAGACGGGACCCCTCGATGGCCTGGGCATTCTCATCCTCACGCTCATGACGCTCAGCCTTATGTACGGGCTTAAGAACATCGACTTCTTCGATTTCGTGACGTCGATCGCATCGACCGAGGTATGGCCGTTCCTCGTGGCGTTCGTGGTGCTCCTGCCGCTGTTCGTGCTGCGCGAGCGCCGCGCCGCCGACCCGATTCTCAACCTGAAATACTTCACCAACGCGAACATCGTCATCGCGTTTCTATGCGCGGTGATTTCAGGCATCGCCATGATGGGCACTATCTTCTTCCCGCAGTTCTGCGAGAACGCCATGATGATGAAATCGGGATCGGGCGGCTACTTCATCGCGCTGCTCGGCGTAGGCAGCGGCGTTGGCGCTATGATGTCGGGCAAGCTCATCGACAAACACGGCGTGAAACCGGTGCTCGCGATGGGCTTCATCGGCGTGGCGATCGGCTCGGTTTTCATGGCGTTTGTGGCCTGCACCTGGCCAAGCCTCCTCACCGTGTGCGCCACCATGATTATCACCGGCCTCGGCCTCGGCTTCACCATGGGCACGCCGCTCAACTACATGATGCTGGAGAACACCGACGAGAAGGAATCGAACTCGGCGCTGGCCGCGCTGTCCCTCGTCCGCTCCATCGGCACCGCGATCGCGCCCGCCATCATGGTCGCGTTCATCGTGCACGCGAGCGCCTACCTGCAGGGCAACCTCATGGATGCGATGCCGAGTGAGGTGAGCGTCTCCGAACTGCCCCACGCCGCCGAGCTCGACAGCGAGCTTGCGAGCCTTCGCGAGACCGAGAATGGCGCGAAAATGCTCGAGGGCGTCGACATCCCGTCACTCGAGGACTATCGCACCATCGACGTAGGCATGGACAGCGCGAGCGGAGACGGAAGCTTCGAGATGAGCGACGAGACGCTCGAGCAGCTGAAGAACTCCGACGTCACCACAGTGGTTTCCGCATGCAAGGCGCTCTCGAGCGAGATGTTCGACGCCATGAAGCCAACGATCGAGGGCAACATCCAAGGCGGGTTCGATAAGGGCATAGCCTCGATGCAGGAAGGCCTGGACAGCATGAATGCCCAGATGAGCCGTGCGCCAGCACCTGCGGCAGCCGCCATGGCCGCCCAACGCGACGAGCTGCAGACCGTCGTGTCGCAGATGGAGGAAGCGCGAGACGCCGTGCCCACCATGCTCGACGAGGCGAAGGAGAATTACCTGACCGAGGTCGACAACGACGCCGCGGAGATTCAGGAGGCCTACCAGCAAACGATGAACAGCGGCTTCAAGGGCATGTCGCTTTTCGTTGCCGCCTGCTCGATCGTGGGGCTTGTGCTGCTCGTTCCCTATAAGGACAAGAAGAGGCTCGCGCAGTCTGAGAAGTAAACGACCCGCACCGAGGGGCCCCGCCGCCCCAGCCACATCGCCAGGGCGTGTTGTTCGGCGCCGCCAGGGCGCTCCGCCCAAACGACAAAAGACGTCTTACGCAAGCGCCCGCGTCCATGGATAAAACCACGGGCGCGGGCGCTTCGCTTTACTCCCAGCCGCTTTATTCCCAGCCCTTCCACACGTCGGGCTCGTAGCCAACGGTTGCCTGGCGGCCGTTGCGAACGATGGGCTCGCGAAGAATCTGCTGGTTATCGAGCACCTTTTCGAACTTCTGGTCGGCAGCGAGGTACTGTACGAGCGCAACCGTGTCGGCATCTTTCGCCTTCTGATCAATCACGGCGTCGATCCCGCCGACGGCGCGCGCCACGCTTTCGAGCTCTCCTTTGCTCATCCCCTTTTCCTTCAAGTCGATGAACTGGAACTTCACGCGACGCTCCTTGAAGTAACGCTGCGCCTTCTTGGTATCGAAGCTTTTCTTCGTGCCGAATATCTGGATGTTCATACGTACCGCCTTCGGTCAATTCTCGTCCATCCATGATACGACAAGGGAGCCGTGCAAAAACAGAGCAGGCGGAGATGGAGGAGGACGGCGACCGACCGTCGGCAAGAGTCGGCCGGATCGGACTGGCACCCAGTGCGCGCCGGCAACACGCTCACAGCTGCACACATAGCCGATGCGCAAGCTCGCCGCGGCGTTCCCTCGCCACGCGGCGTGGCGATAGAGAACCACACCACCCGTCAGCGATGGCGCCTCGGTGAAGAAAATCAACGTCTGGGTTACATCCCTTGAAAGGGGCGAAGACGGCTGCTAGGATACCTCCCCGCTATGAAGGATTTGACCAAAGCATACATCGCAATTCGGCGGCCCCTGGTATACGGGGCCTCTCCTGTTGTTCCCCAAGTGCGCTCTGAGCAGCCGCTTTCCTCTTGTCGTATCTGATGTGCGCATAGCGCGTGCATGAAATTTCGCCACAGGCCAGCGTACCTTTGGCGAAGAACCGAATAGATACGAAGGAAGCTTATGTCTGATAATTCCACGGTCGCGCCCGCCAATGGGCGCATTACCGGTACCCAGATCCGCATCGTCGCGGTCGTCGTCCTGGGTGCCTTCTTGGCGCTACTGAACCAAACGGTGATGTCGCCTGCGTTGCCGGTCATCATGTCCGATTTCGCCATCGATGCCTCGACCGCCCAATGGATCATGTCCATATATCCGCTGGTGAGCGGCATCATGGTCCCCGTTTCGGCGTTCCTTATCGACAAGTTCAGCACCCGCGCGCTGTTCTTCGGGGCAACGCTGGTGTTCGCGCTGGGCACGCTGCTGTGCGCCGCGGCGCCCGATTTCCTGTTCCTCATCATCGGCCGCGTGCTGCAGGCGGCGGGATCGGGCGTACTCATGCCGCTGGTCTCGGTGGTTCCCATGCTGGTGTTCCCCGTCGAGAGACGAGGGACGGCTATGGGCATGGCGGGCATCGTCATGTCGGCGGGCCCTGCGGTCGGCCCCGTCGTGGGCGGCGCGGTGATCGACACGTACGGCTGGCGCACCATGATCGGCGCCATCGTCCCCCTCGCAATTCTCGTGCTGATGTTGGGCGTGTTCATGCTGAAGAACGTGGGCGAGCTGAAGAACCCCAAGCTCGACCTCCTTTCGGTCGTCCTTTCCACCATCGCTTTCGGCGGACTTCTCTACGGGTTCTCCAGCGCCTCGTCGATGGGATGGGGCAGCCTCGTGGTGCTCGGCTCGATCGTCGCGGGCGTCGTGTGCTTGGTGCTGTTCGTCGTGCGCCAGGGTAAAATCGAGGACCCGCTGCTTCAGCTGGGCACGCTCAAGACGCGCGAATTCCGCGTGGCAGCCATCATCGTCACGCTGATCAACGCCGCATGCCTGGTCACCAACACGTTGCTGCCGCTGCTGCTGCAAACGGCACTCGGTGCTTCGGCCTTCGAAACCGGCATGGCCATGCTTCCCGCCGCGGCGGTGGGCATCATCATCAGCCCCATCTCCGGCGTGGTGTTCGACAAGTTCGGCCCGCGTGCTATCTCGATCGTCGGCCTGGCGCTCATGACCGGCGCCCTGTTCCTGCTTTCGCTTTCGACGGTCAACACACCCATCCTGGTGGTTGCGCTGTTCTGCATGCTGCAGTCCGCCGGCCAGTCGCTCGCGAACATGCCAGTGAACACATGGGGCGTCAATGCCCTAACCAACGACATGATCGCCCACGGCAACGCCATCGCGAACACCGGCCGCCAGGTCGCCGGCGGTTTGTGCACGGCGCTCATCATCACGGTCATGACGAGTGTCACTGCGTCCGCCGGCGTCGACGCGAGCATCCAGGTCGCCACCGCCGTGGGCGCGGGCGTCGCTTACAAGGTGTGCGCGGCAATCGGCCTCGTTTCCCTTATCTACGCCGTGTTCAGCGTGCGCGCCAAGAAGGCTGCGCCTAAAACGAAGGAGGCATAAGCGATGTCCGAGATTCTGTCCGAGCGCATCCCGCTCGAGCTCGAGGGGACACCCGTTTCGAGCATCATGATTGAAGAGCCGTTCACCTGCACGCAGGATTGCACGGTCTCCGATGTGGTGCGCATGCTCGCCGAGAACGAGGTGAGCAGCATGCCCGTGGTCGACGAGCGCAACCAAGTGGTCGGGTTCATCTCCGACGGCGACGTCATGGGTGCCATCGCGCAACATCGCGCCCACACCATTTTCACGGGCGGCGACGCGTCTATGCTGTACTTCGACGATCAGAGCCTTGAGCAGCGCATCGAGGACCTAAAGGATCGCTGCGTCATGGATTTCGCGACGCGCAAGGTGGTGTGCGCTCGGCCCGACCAAAGCATCGCCCGCGTCGCCGCGCTGCTGGCGAAGAAGAAGTTCAAGAAGCTTCCTGTGGTTGATGACGAGGGCAAACTCGTGGGCGTTATCCGCCGCTCCGCCATCACGAAATACGTCTTCGGCATCCTTTTCCAATAGGGGCAGGTCGCACTTGGGGCGAACGCCTCGAGGCATCAAGCCAGCAACTGGGCCAGACAACCTTGACACGCACGCGCTTTCCCTCGATGCTTCTCCGGAGACGCCGCGGAGCCAAGGTCAGCAATCAGCCCCGCGACCTTGAATGCGAAGGCGAACACGGGAGCAATACGATGGGAAAAGTCCTGGACGAAGATTTGGTTTACGAGATTCTCTCCGTCGTGGCAGAGATCCCGGCGGGATGCGTCGCCTCGTACGGTCAGATAGCGCGCCTCATCGGCAGGGAGAAAAACTCTCGCCTGGTCGGAGCCGTGCTGAGTGAGGCGGATCGCTACGGCGATTATCCGTGCCACCGCGTCGTCAACCACGCGGGACGCCTCGCGCCCAACTTCCCCGACCAGCGAGCACTACTGACGGAGGAAGGAGTCACCTTCCGAGACAACGGCTGCGTCGACATGAAAAAGCACCAGTGGAACGAGTAGCCAGGCAGCGCGGCGTCGAAAGGAGCGACGCCCACGGGGAGTAATCCGCAGGACGTCGAGCGGATGCGAGATCTGGTCGGCAAGCGAACAACAGCGAGAATAACTTGCACCATACCGAGCGGGCACGCGACCCCATACGACGGCGAGCGGCAACGAGTGGACGCAAGGCCGGATAGCAGGCGAATGACGAGCAAATACCGAACGGGCAACGACGGGCGGCGGGTAGACGACAGCGGGCGATCGTTGCCCCAAGCGCCGATCGGGCGGCAAATTCGATCGACCCCGCAACTCGATTTTGCACGTAATCAAAAAAGTGCAAACATTTCGAAAGATTCTGGCACAAAAACCGAGCTGTCCCATTTGTTCGTATGCGAAGCGTTCGCTTCCTGATTATTTGACCTTGGCTTTTATCATGTGGAGAAAATCGACAAGTCCGTTTTCTCTCGCTTAGGGCCTTTCCCTGTGGGATTCCTCGGTTTTTGTGCCGCAAACAGCCTTCTAGGATGCACTTCGTTCGCCATGCATGCCCCATAGGGCGGACCCGCGTGAATCGAGGCGCACCTTACAATGCACCACGCCACAACCATTCCGGAAAGGCCGCAAACCCCTGCTCAACGAAACAACCGGGGCCGCTTTTCGCAGCTCGGCCATGCTCATAGCCAACGACCGCGTGCACCTCGTTCCGTACCGCGATCAGCATCAGCGCGCTTCGAACATCTCGCCTGCGGTCACAAGCGTCAAATCGTCGCGCGCCTTCGCCTTCTTCTGCGTCGCTTCGCTCACAGACTCTTTCGTGAACAGGAAGAACGAGCGACGAGAGTACCCCTTCACGAGGAGAGCGCGGTGCTCAAGCATCTCGACCGCGCGCGACTCGTTGAATGAATTGCGCCACTTGCACTCGCCCAGAAGGATTGCTTTCGACTCCTTGTCTGCGGCAATGAGATCGATGTCCGTCTCGGTCTTGTCGCGCGAATCGGTTCCCCACCAACGGCCGAATGACGACGCAAGAAATGGCAGCTCCCCCTTGGCGTTCGCGCGCACAACCCATTGCCCGCACACCGCCTCGAATTGTCTCCCCACATACGTCTGCAGGGCCTGGCCAAAGGCCGACCCGCACGCAGCCGCCGACCCAGCACCCGCCTCAATAGCACCGACGCTTTTGCTCACAAAGGCGTACCAATACGCGAAGAACGGGTCCTCGAGCGTATACAACGCCCTGCGCGATGTGTTCGGATTCTCGCCGAATGGCACTTCGCGTTTAACAATGCCCAGGTCAAGAAGCATTTTTAGATACTTCGACATAGAGGACGCGCTCACGCCCGCTCGCTCGGCTATCCGCTTCGGGGAAGTCTCGCCAGAACCGATCGCATCGAGAATCGAGTTGTACAGCGCAGGCTCGCGCAGCTCTTGGCGAAGCAACATGAGTGGCTCTTCGTAGAGGATCCCCGAAGTGTCGAACAGAAGCTCCATAACGTTCTCCTCGTACGTTGCCCCCGCATCGATTTGCGCCAAATAATACGGCGTGCCTCCGAATGTCGAGTAATACGTAATCGATTGCTCCGGCGAAAGCCCTGGCAGCATGAGCGCCGCATCGAAACAGTCAAACGGCTTAACCTTCAGCTGCATAGTGCGGCGACCGTACAGCGGGCTTTTCCGCCCAAGCACTTCGCCCTCCATGAAGCCCTCGTTGCTTCCGCACAAGATGATGCGAACGTTAGTTGCGCTAAAACTATGGTCGATAGCAATCTGCAAAACCGACGGAAGAGACGGCTCGGTTTCCGCAGCATAAGGAAACTCATCGAAGACGAGAAGAAACGGCTCGCCTTCGCGCTGCTTGGCGGCGTTCGCGATGAAGGAGAAGGCGCTGCGCCAATCAGGGAACGCACCAGTATCTCCCGGCAAACCAAAAAACGAATAGATGGCACGCGAAAAGTGAACCAGATTCTGCAGCGAGCTACGCTGCTGCGCGGTGAAATAGAGCGTCGGCTTATCGCTGGCGAAGGCGTCGATAAGCGTGGTTTTTCCAACGCGCCTACGACCGTAGACTACCGCCATCTGAAACCCGTTTTTCGCATACATGCGATTGAGCTGGGCAAGCTCCTTTTCACGTCCAACGAACATATGCTCACCACTTTCTTCTGTATAAGATACTTATGAGTATGATACTCGTAAGCATCTTACGCAAGCAATGGCGAGAAAGGGAAACAGGCAGTTGGCATTATCGTTGCGCAAAGGGAGAATTGGTGCGGCTCATTGGCTTGATCTTCGGTTTCAGCTCGCTCCCGAAACGCACGCCCTGCTTCCATAACTTGCGAGCACGCTCTCTATCTTTCTCCTCAAAGAAAGCTCCGCAATTACTGCAAACGGCACTCTTCAAATAGTTTATATAGCCGCACGCAGGGCATTTCATCATCTTCGGATGACAATTATCGCAATTCGAACTGCAAGAGTAACACATCCTCTCACCTATCCTAAACCTAATCAGCCACCCCCGGGAAGAAGATGCTTGTGCGACCACCAATCTCTTCTGCTCGAGCAAGCATTTCCTCCGGCGTTCCGTACTCTATACAAAACGCCTGACAATGATGAACGCAAGCAGGTTTTTGACCTTCTGCAATGCGATCAGTACACAAATCGCAAAGCCGCGTCGGTACGGGCTGGTAGATCCACTCAATCCGTCGCTCTGAGTCATCGAGCTCAAAGGGCTCGATCTCTGCCACTTTTATGCCCCACTTCCCCAAGCCAATGCCCAGATGATTGCGGCAGGCAATTTCACAGCTATGACAGCCAGAGCAATATTCGTAATTGATCAGAAGCGCTTTAGTCAATTTCATGTTCCAGGCTCCTTATTTCTCGGCTGAAGAAACGAGATCGTCGACCATAGGGGATGCAATTCCGTCCCCAAGTCCCTTACAAGGGGAAATCGCACAACACATGTTGTCCTGAATGGAACCGAAACCCAGCGGCGAACACAGCCTGTTTGGCAGCAATTTGTTCACGTTCGATTTCCATGTTCCGAACAGGTTCGGTTCGGAACCTTCTTGCTCGGGGAACCACCAGCCGTGCGAAGCGACGACGACGCCCTCTTTGACACCGGCATTCGTATGCGCTTTCATGGTGCACTTGCCAAACATATTCTCTATCGTCATCCAATCACCGTCGGCAATACCGTACTCCCTCGCTGTCGTAGGATTGACCTCCGCCCACGGCCAGGGATCTATCTCGCGAAGCGATTCGATAGCACGGTGCTCGGAATGGAATGACGTGTATTTTCTCATTCCGGTCGTTAGCGATAACGGATAGCGAGCATCGTACATCGAGGCATCTTCGACGGGGGCATATGGACACTCGGCAAAGTAGGGCAAAGGATCTTCGCCATAATCCTCGATGTAAGTTGAGCGGAACTCCGCCATGCCAGTAGAGCTATTGAATCCTGGCCAGCCGTCACCCCGCATCAAACCTTTTTCATACTTCTTATACTCGTAAGGGATTTGATAACACACCTTGTCCTGGATCTCGCGGAAGTGGACATTGAGCATGGTCGAGCACTGATCCTCGAAGAATTCCTCAGCGGAATCCCAGGGCCATGCCTCGGGATTCAGGCGCTTTCCCAGCAAGATGCTAATTTCAAGGTCCGATTTCGCTTCCCCTACTGTGACTGCTTTGTTGATTGCTCCCATATATTGCATATTGCCACCGTAGTACGGCTGCACAAGTCCATTGTGCTCCACAAAAGTGGATACGGGAAGAAACACATCGCCTAAAGCCATCGCAGTTGGATTCATAAACAAATCTGTAACCACGGAAAATTCGATACGTTTTTTGAACGCGCGATACCAACGGTCCGTTTCATTGCTATTGGAGGGCGCAAGGGGATTGGAACTACTGAAATAAGCCATTCTAAACTTAACTGGCTCATCAGATTCAAGATGCTCGAGCCAAACATCAGGTTGAGAAAAGAACATTCGATGAGTGAAAAGAGGGTATTCTTCCTTGCCGATGCGGTTCTCGAACTGCCCCGGAGGCAAACATGCCTGAGTATCAATTCTCCATTTCCCAAGGAAGCTGTACGTGGAACCGCCGCATGTATTGCCACCTGGCACATCCATATTGCCGGTCATGAAAATCATCGCCATTACGCAAATTCCGGCCTGAGTACCCGTATATTGCTGATCGAAAGCAAGGCCCCATGCTATCGATGCAGGCTTTGCCGTCGCATAGCGACGGGCGAAATAATAAATGTCGCTTGCATCGATTCCGCAAATATCCGCAGCCTCTTCGGGAGCCATAGTAGCAACTCGCTCTTTAAACTCCTCAAACCCATACACCCATTGCTCCACGATTTCTTTGTCGTAGAGTCCCTCTTGGATAATGATATTGCACGCAGCCATGGCAAGAGCTCCGTCCGTACCAGGACGTACCTGCAATACCTTCTCAGCGCGCGAGCCAAGCCAAGTAATGCGCGGGTCAATCATGATAAGTTTGCTACCGCGCTTCATCATGTCGATGACGGAATGGCCAAAAAGCCCATCCGGATTCGACGGAAGAGGGTCTTTGCCCCAGCATACCAAGAGCTCGGGAAGAACATAATTTGGGTCGTCATAGCGCTTTGGCGACCAAGCAGCAATATCAATCTCGGGATAGCCGATGTTGCCGAAAACACAAGCCGCGGTCATGTTTCGCGGCCCGTAACAAGCTTGGCCACTCATGCAATACACGTAATAAGGAGTGCGGAACACTGCTGAAGAAATTGCCGGCCCGTACAGGCATGCTTCGCGACCAGTGCCGCCAAACACGGCAACCGTTTCACGTCCGTATTTTGCTTGCAGTTCCTCGGTTTTCTCGACAATCAAATCAATTGCCTCGTCCCAAGTAATCCTCTCCCAAGCATCTTTCCCGCGATCTTCGGGAGCGCGTTTCAAGGGATGTACTATACGCTTCGGATGGTAAAGGTATTCGGGTAATGTCAGACAGCGTACGCATAACCTGCCTTGCGTAATTGGATGCTCGGGATCGCCTTCGACCTCAACGAGCTTGCCGTCAACCACGTGAAGGCGAACGCCGCAACCGACAGGATGGCATCCTGGTGCCGACCAAGCGCAGCTACGTACCCAATGATCGTTTTCGGTTCCGACGCGCCAAGGAGTTTCCGTCCATTCTCCGTCCATGTTGGAAAACTCTCCTTCCTTTGCTCTAGATTAGATTCATGAATGCGACCGCATTACTTCTGCGAAATCCAGCAGAATCGCAACACCGCGATCTTTTGCTCTTCTTGCTAGCGTTACCGAGGAGGCATCGGAACTCTGGGTGCAGAGGGGGCACTAGGAGCGCCCGGCGCAACCGGAGGGGGCATGATCGCCGACTCTCCGTGTAGATCCTCGCGACAGAATGGGCATTTTTTAGGAAGGATACCGTCAGAAGGAAAGACCGTTTTCCCGCAATTACCGCACTTCACAGGTTGCGGGCCAATGCTTGCGCCACTGGGCCTAAAGCACATAAGAACCTCCATTTCAGATGATGAGGACTAGGGTATTGAGATGGATAAGGGGGCTTCTGCGCCAATACCAAAAAAGAAAGAGGCTAAATGGGATGACGTTAAGAAGCCCCAAGCAAAGCCGAGCGACAATGCGTCGCTTGGCTTTGCTCAGTTTGGTTGAGGAGGGAGGGTGATTCCTTTTGCCACATAGAGGGATATTGTCGCAAAAGGTCAGAAAGGAAGTAATCTACTCTGCAAAAGCCTCTTTCAATCGATCGATGAAAACATCGTTCACCATTTCTTTTGCCTTCGGAGAAAAAGAGCTGAACACGAAAGAATTGTGGATCATACCCGGCGCTTCGTAATATTCGACATCGTTTCCCGCATCAATCATTCGGTCAGCAATGTACTTGCCTTCGTCTTTAAGCAGGTCGTATTCCATGGTCATCAAGAAAGTCTTAGGCAAATTGCTCAGATCTTCAATATTTACTGGGGAAAGGAAGGGGTGTTTCTTGTCCTCCTCGGTATTAACCAAGAACGCATCGAACACCTCACCGGTACTCAAGCAGTGATAGTAACCTTCGGCAAGATCCTTGCGAGATTGGAAATCGTGGCTTGCCGACATGTCGTACACACCGTACATGGGAGCCTGGAACATGATCTTGGGTTCGTTGCCTGCGTCGCGAGCCAGAATCGCAACTGCAATGGTTAGCGTGCCGCCTGCACTCACACCCGAAATCGCCAAGCGATCAGGATCCCCGTCGAACTCTGCCGCATGTTCCGATACCCACTTTGTCGCATCGTAGCAATCGTAAAAGCATGTAAGGAACTTGTTCTCGGGCGCAACGCGGTAATTCACGGATGCAACGATGCAATTTGCCTCGAGGCATACCTGGTGCAAGGGATAATCGTAGCCGTCAACGTCACCTCCCATGAAGCCACCACCGTGGTAGAACACGCAAATCGGAAGCGGTTTTTCGATATCCCGAGACGGTTTATAAATTCTTACTACGATCTCTCCGCCCTTTACCGGGGCAAGAAAATCCTTCACATAAGGCGCCCTGCGTGGCGGCTCCTTCGTCGTACCGATCGTCCCACGAAAAAGCAACGGAGACACATCCTTCGGCACAGGCGGCTTTTTGTTGTGCTCGACCAAAAATGCTTTCAGATCAGCATCGAGTTCAGCCATTTGCACTCCTCCTTCGAATTCAGTAAATCAAATAGACGCATCATGTCGACGAGCCCAGAATAGCCAGCAACAAAATCCGAAAGCGGAAGAAAGTGGGCGGAAATCCCCATCCTTTTCCGTCCACTGTAGATGCTCCGTCACCCCATTAGCCTCAGTAATATCTCTTAATAGCTTTCAGAAAGCTGCCAAAGGGAGAGCGGCAAAACCCATGACGATGGGAGGAGCCGTACCAAAGACCACTGAAAAAGGAGGAAGGCATGTCACAACGACACTCAGTCGCCGATCGCATGGAGCGACTCCCCGTCACTGCTACTCATCGATTCATATGTACCCTGATATTCATCACATGGGCATCGTGCTCGATGAATATGACCAGCACCAATTTCACACTGCCACTTGTAATTAACGATTTCGGTTTCTCCAATATGGAAGGAGGCTACTTCTCTTCGGCTGCGTTTGCGGGCATGCTTGTCGGCTCGTTGGTTTCCGGTGTTCTCGCCGATAAGTTTGGACGCAAATGGGTTTCCACCGTCCTCGTCATTGTCTGGGGAATCGGTTCTGTCGGCACGGGCTTCATGAATAGCCTTGAAACCCTGCTTGCCTGTCGCGTGATAGCAGGCATCGGAATGGGAGCCATGACCCCTATTCTTGTTGCTTATATCAGCGAAATCATCCCCACCGCTAAGCGCCCGAAGTACATCACGCTCTACATGCTCATCGGCGCGACTGGCGTAGTCACCGCTTGTCTCATTACCATGTTCTTCGCTAACGGCTTGGGCTGGCGCGCCGTATACCGGCTTGAAGGCGCCTTCGGCCTCACGTTTTTGCTTATCGCCTTCTTTGTCCCCGAATCAGCAATGTGGCTTGAAACGAAAGGCCGCCTCGACAAGGCAGACGAAATCGTTTCCTGGTGGGAGGACAAAGCAAGGGCTTCTCTTAACGGGACAGAGCTGCCCGAAGTTGTTGACCGCCCTCGTCCCAATGTTGCAAAAGGCAAGCTCACCGACCTGTTCACTAAGAAATACATAAAAATCGTTGCTGCAGGCTTCGTATGGTTCTTCTGCTGCATGGCTTTCGACTTTGGCCTAAACGCTTGGATCACCTCTCTGCTCATGTCGAAAGGCTTTGATGTAATCCGTTCCGTCGCATTCTCGGCACTTGGCCAACTCGGCGCACTACCCGCAGCTTTTTGCGTAACCTGGATCTCCAACCATATCGGCCGTCGTTGGTCGGTCATGGTGGGCGCCGTCCTTGCGGCATTGTTTGCCTACGTCTACGGGCTAGCGTCCACTGTGGTCATGGTTGCCACACTCAGCATTCTGTTCCAGTTCGGCAGAGCAATACTCTCCCAAGCGTCCACCGCGTTTTTGCCTGAATTGTTCGAGACCTCACTACGCTCCACCGGCAATGGCCTGCTTCTCGCCTTTGGACGCATTGGCGGCATTGCGGGTCCGATAATCATGGCGTGGTCGATGACCACTTTCGGAATGAACGGAGCGTTCATTGTCGCGGCCTGCCTCGCTCTCGTATGCGGACTGTCTGTGTTGCTGTTCCTCCCCGAAACCAAGGGCAAGGTACTCGACTAGTTTTCAAACTTGTATAAGCTCATATCAGTCGATATCGAACCCGCGCGGGCAACGCCCATGCGGGTTCGATACAAAAGAGAGCCAGCACCAACTTGTCTTATATGAAACAGGGGGGGGAGATCATGGGATCTAAAGCACCGCATTACGGGTGGCTTATCGTTGTGGGCGGCCTTTGTTGCACTGCCGCCATGATGTTTGCCATTCAGCTCGTTCCATTGCAGCTCGGCTTCATCGCAGACACGCTCAAGCTCGATAACGCATCCTCTAGTCTCATCATATCCGTTTACGGTTTCACTTCGGGAGTCGCCGCTTTCTTCTGGGGCTTCCTCGCCGACCGCTTCGGACCTCGCAAAGTGTCCGCTTTTGCGGCATTGATCATTGGAGTTTTCAGCATATTCTTCGGACTTATGGCGGACAGCTACGTCAAGGCGATCATTCTATATGGCATCGTAGGGTTCGGCGCTGCAGGTGTTTTCAACGCAACATTGTCCAAGCTTGTCGGAGCCTGGTTCTTTCCAGACAAGCGCGGACGCGCCATGAGCCTTATTACTCCCGGATCCGTCATCATGGGCATGCTGCTTGGCGCAACTATTCCGACGATTTCATCTACATTTGGCTGGCAGCAGACTTCCGTCGGAATGGGCGCCATAGTCGTAGTTTTCTCCGGATTAATTTTCGCCATCCTGCGCGATTCGCCGAAAGAAAAGAACCTCGAGCCTATTGGCACGCCCGCCATCGAGATAGCCGAGCCATCCGACAAAAAGCACTACTTACGAATATTCAAGATGCCCATCACATGGCATTTGGGAATCATGTATATATTCTGGCAGGCAGGTTATCTTGTAATATCAGGTTTTCTGTCTAAATCAATATTGGATGCAGGGGGAGCAGCAGCGATCGCCGGCCTCGCCGTTTCAGTTTACAGCCTAGGACAGCTTGTCGGTCAGCAAATCTGGGGCCCCCTTTCCGATCGCTTCCAGCGCAAACATATCGTCGCCTGTTCAGCCTCACTCTGGTCGTTATGCGCCATAGGCTTTTTCTTATCCTATGGCAACATCCCAATCATGTTTGCCCTGGTAGTGCTCATGGGAATCGGCCTCGGCATGGTTCCAGTGATATCCGCCATGATGGCGGACTACTACCCTGCTGGTTTGCGCGGTAGTGGGTCGGGGGTGATCTGCACGCTGGGTATGATTGGCCGAACCGTTGGCCCCGTCCTTGGCGGCATTGCAGCAGATGCAATCGGCTCGCTTGGAGGTGCTTTTCTGTTTGCCGCCATCATGATGCTCATCTCCACGGCACTTACGCTGACACTTCCGAGACCCATTGCGAAAACCATCGACTCTCACAACAGCACCAGTAGGGAGAACGAGGCGATTTAGCTATGCGAAATGATTCCGCCATCCGGCCGCAAAGCGTCCATCTAGTCGTTTTTCTATGCTGATATACTTCAGTAATGCAGCGCGATGGAGATAGGTCTTGGCTTTTCTAGGTTGAGATTTCTCGCGCAATTGCAAATTACCAGCGTCAAGGAGGCGGAATGGCCACGTCCCTGCATCCAACCGATAACCTCGAACACGCTATCGGTAACCCTTCCGAGAATGACCGTTCGACGAGAGCGACGCCCCATGATGCCGCGAAGGACAACGCTCCCTCACCCGTAGATATGGCATCACTGGGGCTGCTTCGTCAAGACCTAATCAATCGATTCGGTATCAGGGAGGCGGCGGAGGTCCTCGTTCGTTACGGATATATCTGCGGCGCACAGGCAGCGAAGAGCAGCGACTACCAACACAGGATTTCATCGGATCCCACATGCTTACGAAAAGCGTTCCGGATTACTGCGCAGGCTTTGAATAACCTGGACATGGTAGCAAGTTCCTCATTGCCAAAAGACCATCCACTATGGCACGTAATCGAAATAGAGAATTCTCTCGAAGCCGAACAGCATATGCTTCAATTCGGCAAGCATCAAACTCCCGCATGCTGGTTCACTGGCGGCTATCTTTCTGGGTATATCAATGCCTTGATCCCCGACATGCACTACTTCTATCAAGAAATCGAATGCGGATGCGCCCACAACCATCGTTGCCTATTCGTAGGCAAACCTAAGCAAGATTGGAACGAAGATCTCTCCGAACTTATTCAGCAGATAGACGACATCAAAGGAGGAACAGGGCTATTCCCCATCAACAACTCTCAACACCGCAGCAAGGTTGACGCTATCATCTCATCTGTATCCGAAATCATTACTGACGGCCGCCAAATTAATTCCGAGAAAGGGATTGAGAATGCCGTCGTCGAACTTTCCGAAGCATTCGGATGCACTGTGTCTATCGAGGAACTCAGTGTTGTCACCTATTCTTGCATTCATCGAAACGACCGCGACTCAGGCGGGTCCGTCTCCCCCTTGCTTGCGAGCTTATCGCTCAGAAACAGCTCCTCGTTTTCCCATGCTTTAAATTTCTACGAGAGCAAGCGTCAGGGTTTCCTAATCTCCGACGAAGTCAATGGACATACCGTCAATCGCTTAGTTTGCCCCCTTTTAGCGAACAATCGGCGCCTCGGCTATCTTTCGCTCATTCGGATAGATTTCCCCTTTTCGGAAGCTGATAAAGGACTTGTGGAAAAGTCTCGGGCATATTTGCCAAGCAAATCGCAGAAGAGCGCTATATTCAAGAGCTTAAAGGCAAACTGATGACAGCATTTGTTGACAATCTGATCACCGGCAACTACGAAGACTCGAATCCCGCTCTCGACCACTCCAAAGAACTGGGATTCAATCTGAATCTTCCTAGCCGCATGGTAGTGGTAGAGATTCACGATCCCGAAGGGCGCCTTCCTCCGATGCCCGGCGCTCCCCAATCCGACAACTGGATTCAGATCATCCGCCGCCGCGCCGAACAAATGCCTCTTGGCAACGCCAAAATGATCATCGTATACCGAGACAAGCACCTCGTCTCCATCTTGCAGGATCCCGAGGACCATTCAACGAGAAGATTTTGCGAACTCGCTGAACGACTCAAAGACAATCTCGAGAACAACTACCCCCATCTCATCTTTACCTTGGGGGTAGGATCAGTATGCAGGTCGGCAAATGACTATGCCCGATCTTTTAAGTCCGCCTGCAAGATTATTGAATTAGGAGTGAGCCTCCATAGAAGGGGGCAAGTGCTCTCCCTCGAGCAGTTCAGCTCTCGTGCTCTGCTGTATAGTTCGCTCGACAGCGAAGTCATGGCTGAATTCGCTGAAATTCGCTTGCGACCCGTGCTCGACTTCGACGAGCAAAACTCCGCCGAGCTATTCGAAACACTCGAAGCTTACGTGAAAAACAAAGGCAACGCCCATAAAACGGCCCAAGATCTCAATCTATCTTCAAGCGGCTTGAAATATCGCTTGAAAAATATAGAAAAGATAACGGGGGTCGATATACGAGAAACACGCACCCTTTTTGATCTCGCCCTCGCCCTGGACATCTTCCAAATCATAGGAAACGATACCCTGTCGTGAGACGCATCATCACCGGCGATCGCGTTTCGAACCCCCTGCAGCCAACAACATATCGCATCCATAGACAACAGAATAAATCTTTATTCTAAGGTAGGTTTCGCTGAATCTCCGAAACTGGCGCTCCCCCACTTTTCGATACACTTACTGTACTCGTTTTTTTATTTCGGATTGGACTGCTGCAACGCATTTCAATCTTTCCTTCTGGGTTTCGCCAAGGCATCTTCATCTGGCAATAGGAAATGCAGGCTATACATTCGGGGTAACCGGACATGTCCTTTTGGCCAGCAAACGGATCTCTTCTCACAGTTGTTCTCCCTATCCTGTCAGGCAGAGCTGAGTATTCTTGAGAAGAACATTACGCTGACAAAGAGCTTTACCGCGATAAAATGCGGCTCGAATCGATCGGTAAATTCAGGCCAGTTCGACTAATCCGCCGTCCGCAAACCCACGGTGCAAGGCAGCCCCGTTCTTCCTGATCCCGCTCATTGCGCTCGACGCATGGAACGTTGCCCGTTACAGCATGCTAATCGCGCGGACAAACAATCCGGAAGCAGCATCTCTTCGGAGCAACAATAGGCTCCTTAAAACGAAAGTCCTACCCAAAGCACCAATGATCCTAAAAAGTCATCAGACAGACTGGTTAGGGAGCACGTATCAAATAACGCATTTTGATTCACTCCCCATTCACCCCCAGGGAGTCTCTCCAAAATGCAAAACAGACCAGAGTTCTAGCCTCTGGCCTGCTGAAATTTTGGTCGCGGGGGGCGGATTTGAACCACCGACCTTCGGGTTATGAGCGAATCAAAGCGTTTTCAGAACGAATCAGCGTTACTTACCATTCCCAAAACTCCAATTCAGATCTAATGGAACCTCGTTTTTCCTAATCACCGTTTCCACCTGAAACCACGCTTTCCAGCATACGATGCGTGGCATGCAGGTCATGCTCGACAGCGACTTAGAGATGCTGTACGGCGTCGAGACGGAGGCGCTTAACCAAGCAGTGCCAGAAACCCGAAAAGGTTCCCGGAACGGTTTTGTTTCAGATTGACCATAGAAGAGGCCGACGATCTAAGGTCACAAATTGTGATATTATACCTGACCTGGGGAAACAATACATTTAATGGCGCTATATGTCCCGAGTATTCACGGAGCAGGGCGTCTCGATGCTGTCGAGGGTATTGCGCAGCGACACGGCTATCGATGCAAGCGTCCGCATCATGGACTGTTTCGTGGAGATGCGCCACTTCGTTGCGGACAACACCGTCATATTCGAGCAGATTCGAGCCGTGGAGCTGAGGCAGTTCGGATATCAGAAGACAGCCGACGAGCAATTCGAGCGCGTTTTCGACTACATGGAGACCCGCGAGGCGCCGAAGCAGAAGGCGTTCTTCGACGGCCAGGTGTACGACGCCTTCGAGTTGCTGGCCTCGCTCGTTAAACAACGGAACGAAGCGCGGCAAATAGCGGAACAGTGCTCATCATTATTGCTATAAGAAACGCCCGCAAAGCAACGCGGGCATCGGCCGCAAGGCCGATATCGCATAGAGCAGCATTCCCAGAACAAGCCTGGATGCGATATCGGATACATATTCAAACTACGACAAAGCTACGACAAGCTCCGACAAAGCTCCGACAAAGCTCCGACGCCATACCTATGCCAGCGTATAAAACTGATTAGGATCAGTGGCGGAAGATCCGTGCCATTCAAGCAGCCCGCCATCTTTGGAAAGGCCTTTGAGGACACGGGTTGCTGTGCGCTGCCCGCGGCCGATATGCTCGGCGAGCTCCGCCGCCGTAACCTTGCCGTTTGCAAACGCGAGCCGCACGGCGGCAAGCTCGTATTCGCCCAGCGGCGCCATGGATTCCGGCGACAGCCTGTCCTCCAGCGCCTCGCGACGTCTGACGGTTCGCGCCACGATATTGTTTTCCAGCGTAAGCCTGACCTTCGCGTTGTCGGGCTCTGAATACGTAGGTGCGCCCAAAAGCATGCTTCGCATCTCGCTGTAGATGCGCTGCACGCCCTCGTTGAGCTCGCGAACCCACCCGAACTCAACGAGGGTGCGGGCAATGCGCGGGTTTCGCGAATAACGCGTCTCGCGCATGTTGTCAAGCGTCACGATGTTGGGCAGCGCGCCAGGACTCACGATCTCCAGGCGGTCATCGAACATCGAAACGCGCACGTAATCACCGCGAAAAGCGTAGTCGCGATGCGTCACGGCGTTGACCAAACCCTCGAACCAGGCAAACTCCGGATACTCGGGCACCGTTCTGAACTTTCCGTCGGGTCCGAGGAATTGGAACTCGCGGAGCATGCCTGAAATGAGTGCGTGCGCCCCTTCTATGACCTTGGGAAGCGGGCCGCAGAACGTGCGCTCCTTGGTGATGTTGAGCCGCTCGCCCGTCTCCATCCTCACGCCATCGTAACGAAGCACGCGTACGCGCGCCTGCGGCATCATGACCGACGGATCCTGGGCGAACAGCAGTGCACCCGCGACCGTCAGCTTGCCGTCGCGCATGAAACGCCGGCTCCTGAGCACCTGCTCGTCGGAAGCCTCGGTTCCAAGCAATTCCTTATAGCGGTCGAGCACTTCGTGGTCGACGTCGTCAATCGAGGAGTCCAGCACGAGCTCATCCTCGAAAACGCGCTGTCCCTTGTCGTATTGGAGCGCCGAGACCTGCTCGCGCGTCAGCTTGACGCTTTTGTCATTCTGGCGAAGAAACACCTCGCCGTCACTCATCCTCGATATAACGTGGCTAGACGAGGCTTCAACGTCGAGAACGAGAACCACGTCATCCTCACCTGAAGAGTTCACCACAGAAATACGCTCCTTATGCACGACAGGGCTCGGAGAGCATGTAGCGATCGGAGCGCGCTCAAAATTCTCGATGTCGCGCGCTCCATTGCGCTTGAAGCCCGTCACCTCACCATCGTCCTCAATTCCGATAACGAGCTTGCCGCCAGCGGCGTTCGCAAACGCGCTTATATGTTTGGCGACCTCCTTGTCGTCTTTGCGGGCACTCTTGCGATCGAAGTATTGGCTCTCTTTCGTAGAAGAAAATCGGGCGACGTCGTTCATCGCTATAGGCTGCTGCATATGCGGCTCCTTCATCATTTGACATCAGCTAGTGTAAACCAATGATCGCGAGCGGCATACGCTCATACCGCACCGACAGGTAACGGCCTTCTCTGTCGTCAGGAAAACAACAGCCCCCATCCTTGAATTACAACGTCGCATTCCCCACGCTCCTTACGATTTTTCCTTTGCCGCATTTATTCGAAACGCAGGTTACGTCGACCTTCGAGCCATTGGCCCAGCTGCTCCTCTTGCATAATCGGCTGACGAAGGCGGCCGCCTTTTGCAATTGGCATTGCTTGCCAAACCACCGCTCGAAGCAACCAACTCGCCATAGCTTTTCACCGTCTGCTTGAGACGAACGATGTCTATATGGACATAAGACTACAAAGATTGCAGCACCCATGCCCTGAAAGAATCCGCGCCGTCTCTTCGTCGGTCTTTGCGCCCGTCACCGGCAGGATCACGTAGCTACAAAGTTAACAGTGGCAGCCGAAATAATCAGGAACGAGATACCTTAAGCGGGTCGACTCAAACCATTTGCCATACAAGCATTGCAATATTTGCCTATAAGCCCCAGGGGCGAATTCGAGAACAGAAAAAAGCAGGCAAAAACATTTACCGTTCTAGCCTGCTGAAATTTTGGTCGCGGGGGGCGGATTTGAACCACCGACCTTCGGGTTATGAGCCCGACGAGCTGACCAGACTGCTCCACCCCGCAATGTATGTTTGGCGCTTTCCGCAATGAGAAAAGCTGCAAGAAAGAATATTACCCTTGTGGGTCGCACAAGGCAAGAATTAAATCTCGCGTCACAAAACCACCACATGCAGCTCTCGGCAACCCTTCCGCAACCTTTCTCGAATTATTTCGTTTCGCCACAAGTGGGGAGCATATAATAGTGTCTCTACGGAATAATGCGAGCAAGTCATCTATCTGGGGAAAGGAGCAGGGGCGAATGGCCGATGCGAACCATCGCAATACGGACGGTTCCGCGCGTCCACACGTCCCCGCGCTTCCCTCCCATCGCATGGTGCGCCGCGCCAGACCCCTCCCCGAAAAGCTCACCTTCTTCCACCTCTTCTGGATCTTCGTCATCTGCAGCGTCATCGGCCTCGTCGTCGAGACCATCGTGAGCTACCCCATCGACGGCATCTGGAAAGACCGCGCTGGCCTGGTCTGGGGCCCCTTTTCCCCGATCTACGGTGTCGGCGGCATGCTCATCACCATGGCGCTGTGGAACCTGCGCGACAAAAGCGCGCTCGCCATGGGAATCTGCGCGGGCTTCGTCGGCGCGGGCTTCGAGTTCATCGCAGGCTGGTTTTGGGAGACGTTCTTCGGAATCGTCGCGTGGAGCTACGCCGACCAGCCCTTTAACCTGGGAGGACACACCTGCCTCGGCATCGCGATCGTCTGGGGATTCGCCGGCCTCGCCTGGATGCGGATCGGCCTGCCGCCCATGCTGCGCATCATCGAGGACATCCCGAAAAGCGTCCGCAAGCCGCTCACGACCATCCTCTGCGCGTACATGATTGCGAACATCGTGATGACCATCCTCAGCTTCAATTACTGGTACGAACGGCAGAATGGCAACCCCATCGAGACGCCGCTTCAGTCATACTTTGCAGAGAACTACAGCGACGAGTTTATGAGCGAACGCTTCCAAACCATGTCGCTCTACGCCGACCTTGTGAAACGTGGGAATCAATGATAGCTAGCACTTACCATTTGGGAATCGACGTCGGATCCACCACCGCGAAAGCCGTGGTGTTCGACCCGCTCGCGCAGCGCGTGCTCTTCTCGCGCTACGTGCGCCACAATGCGCATCAGGTGGAAACGGTCGCCACCCTCCTGCGCACGGTGGCAAAAGAATTCCCCGGGTGCTCGTTTCGCCTGGTAACATGCGGGTCAGGCGGCACTACCATCGCCGACGCCCTCGGCGTGCCCTTCGTGCAGGAAGTCGTGGCGAACTCGCTCGCCGTGCGCCGCGACCACGAGAACGTGCGCTGCGCGATCGAGCTCGGCGGCCAAGACGCGAAGATGGTGTTCTTCGAGCGCGACGAGAAGTCGGGCGCAACCACCGTTGCCGACATGCGCATGAACGGCTCGTGCGCCGGCGGCACGGGCGCCTTCATCGACGAGATGGCCGCGCTTCTGAAGGTGCCTGTCGAACAGTTCGACGAGCTCGCCGCGCGCGGGCAATCGGTCCACCAGGTATCGGGCCGTTGCGGCGTTTACGCGAAGACCGACATCCAGCCCCTGCTCAACCAGGGGGTTTCGAAGGAGGACCTGGCACTGTCGTCGTTTCACGCCATCGCGAAGCAGACGATCGGCGGCTTGGCGCAGGGCCTCGACATCCATCCGCCCGTCATCTTCGAAGGCGGCCCGCTAACCTTCAACCCGACGCTCGTGCGCGTGTTCGCCGAACGCCTGGATCTCACAGGCGACGACATCGTGATCCCCCAAAACCCCGAGACCATCGTCGCCCTGGGCGCCGCGCTCGCCGCCGACGAGCTGTTCGCCGATAACGAGAACTGCCTCGTCGCAAACCTCCTCGATGCAGCCGACGCTCTCGACAAGGCTGCGGCGAGCCCCGCCCCCAGCACGCGCGGGACAGCCTACTTCGCCTCGGACGAGGAGCGTGCCGCGTGGGAAGCCTCGCATGCGCTCGCCTCCCAAACGCCGCCCGACCCCGTCCCTGGCTCGACGGTGCGCGCCTACCTGGGCATCGATTCGGGTTCCACCACCACCAAGTTCGCACTCGTTTCCCCCGATGGGAAGCTTGTCAATTCGTTTTACGCTCCCAACGAGGGCGAGCCGCTCGACGTCGCACGCGCGGCGCTCATCGCGCTGCGCGACCGCTATCGCGCAGCGGGTGCCACGCTCGACATCCTGGGCGTGGGAACCACTGGCTACGGCGAGCTCATGTTCGCGAAAGCCTTCGGCGCCGATTACCACACGGTCGAGACCGTGGCGCATGCCCGCGCGGCGGAGGCGTGCGTGCCCGATGCGAGCTTCGTTTTGGACATCGGCGGGCAGGACATGAAGGCCCTTTGGCTCGACGGCGGCATCATCACCGACATCGTCGTGAACGAGGCCTGCTCATCGGGCTGCGGGTCGTTTCTGGAAAACTTCGCGTCCTCACTTAACATCCCCGTGGAAGGCATCGCGCAGGCCGCGTTCTCCTCGACCAACCCCGCCGTGCTCGGCAGCCGCTGCACCGTGTTCATGACGAGCAGCATCGTATCCGAACAGCGCTGCGGGAAAACGCCCGCCGACATCATGGCGGGCCTGTGCCGCTCGATCATCGAGAACGCGTTTACCAAGGTCATTCGCATATCGAACCTCGAAAGCCTCGGCAAGAAGGTCGTCGTGCAGGGCGGCACGTTCTTAAACGACGCCGTGTTGCGCGCACTCGAGCAGCACATCGGCCGCGAGGTCACGCGCGCGCCCTACCCGGGGCTCATGGGCGCCATCGGCATCGCGCTGCTTACACAGGAGCATCTGGAGGGCGCCCGCCGCGAGAGGGGCGAGGTCGCGGCAAGCTTGGAGAACGCGAACGAGACCAACGAAAACGCGACCAGCGAGGGGCGCGAGCCCGCACGCGCGACCGCCTTCTCCCTCGATGCGCTCGACGCCTTCTCGTATACGCAGGAGTCTAACCTCATCTGCCCCTTCTGCGCGAACCACTGCAACCGCACGCGCATCACCTTCGCGAACGGCGACTCGTGGGTGACAGGCAACCGCTGCCCGCGCGGCGAGGTGGTGGGCGACCCGAAGGATAAATCCATACGCGACCAGGTAAAACGCATCGCTGCCGCCGTCGACAGCGTGCCGAACTTGTTCGACGTCCGCGAGAAGCTCCTCTTCCGCGACTGGCCCTGCACGCCCAACCCTGCGCCGCAAAACACGGTCATCGGCATGCCCCGCGTCCTCTCGATGTGGGAATACGCCCCCTTCTGGACGACACTGTTCCGCTCGCTCGGCTTCACGGTGAAGCTGTCGCGCCCGAGCACGCGCGCCATGTATGAACGCGGGCTTGCGGCCGTGTCCTCGGACACCGTGTGCTTCCCCGCAAAGCTTGTCCACGGGCACGTGCGCGATTTGGCCGATCAGGGGGTCGACCGCATCTTCATGCCTTCCGTCACGACGGTGACCTCGGAAAACACTGCAAAAACGAGCCAGTCGATGTGCGCGGTGGTGAAGGGCTACCCTATCGTCATGCGCAATTCGGACAACCCCGAGAAGCGCTTCGGCATCCCCTTCGACGCGCCGCTGTTCCACTGGCTCTCGCAGAAAGACCGCGACCGCCAGCTCACCGAGTACCTCGCACGCGAGTTCTCCCTCGACACCGCAAGCATACGCCAGGCGATCGGTGCGGCCGACGCTGCGCAAAAAACGTTCAAGGCCGAGCTTGCGCGGGAAGGCGAGCGCATTTGCGACCAGGTGGAACGTGAAGGCTCCTTCGCCGTCGTGCTCGCAAGCAGGCCGTATCAGAACGACGACTTGGTCAACCACGAGCTGCCGCGCGCCTTCACCGAGCTTGGCATCCCCGTGATCTGCGCCGATGCTGTGCCCCACGTGAACGAGGTCGACCTTTCGAGAAGCCGCCTCGACGTGGTGAACAACTTCCACGCGCGCATGCTGGGCTCCGCCGTGATCGCTGCGGGAAGCCCGAATCTGGAATACGTCCAGCTCGTGAGCTTCGGCTGCGGCCACGACGCCTACCTCTCCGACGAGATCATACGCCTCATGCATCTCGCCGGGCCCAAAGCGCCCCTCATCCTGAAGGTCGACGAGAGCGACATCCAAGGGCCGCTGCGCATCCGCGTGCGTTCGTTCATCGAGACCATCCGTCTACGCAGGAAAAAGGCCGAGAACGAGAAGGTGAGCGATCGGGAAGTTGCCGCGCCGCCCGCCGCGACCCCCGAGGCCTCCGCGAGCGCCCCGACAACCACGCAAGCTGCCGCGACCCCCGCTCCGCAAACGAGAAAGCGCGCCTGTGAGCTGCCCGATCCCTATCCGCAGAAGTTCACGAAAGCCAACCGTCAGGACAAGGTGGTGCTCATCCCGAACACCTCGCATGCGTTCTGTCGCCTGATGTCAGTCGCCTTCGAAAGCCAAGGGTTGCGAACCATCCCGCTTGAGATCGGGCGCGAAGAGGCCATCCGCCTGGGTAAACAATACGTGCACAACGACATCTGCTTCCCCGCGCAAATCGTCATCGGCGAAGCACTCGCCGCGCTCCGCAGTGGGAAGTACGACCCCGACAAGGTCGCTGTCGGCACCGGCAAGTACATTGGCGACTGCCGCCTCACACACTACGAGGCGCTCCTGCGCAAGGCGCTCGACGACGCCGGTTATCCGCAGGTCCCTATCATCACGAACGACGACGTCGACTTCCACAACGTGCACCCTGGGTTCAAGATGAACGTGAGCTCGGCATTGAAAGTCGCCTTCACGCTGCCGATGATCGATGCGCTCGAGGAGCTGCTGCGCAAGATGCGCCCCTACGAGACCGAGCCGGGAGCTGCCGACCGCGCCTTCGACGAGGCGCTCGACTTGCTGATGGAGGGTTTGCGCGGCAAGTCGCTTCGCTCCCTTAAACGTGGATTTTCCCAGGCCATCGACGCGATGAAGAAAGTCCCTTACGACCGTACGCACCGCAAGCCGCAGGTGCTCATCGTTGGCGAGTACCTGCTGAACTTCCACCCTGGCGCCAACCACGACGTCGAGCTGTACCTGGAGCACAACGGGCTCGAGGTCATCGAGGCTCGCATGACCGACGTCATCAGGAAGACGTACTTCTACCAGCATGCACAGGAAAAGGAGTACCGCGTCACGCGCCCCCTCAAGGAGAAGGCATGGCACGCGGTCGCGGACAATGTGTTCGACGTGGCCCACAACGTGTGCGACAGCATCGCGTGCGCGCACCCGCTTTACGAGCCACCCTGTCGCATGCCCGATCTGGTACGCGCGAGCGATCCCATCATCCATCACACGTTCGACGCGGGCGAAGGCGTGCTCATCCCCGGCGAGATCTTGCACCACGCCGCCCACGGCTGCACGTCGTTTTTGATCCTGCAACCGTTCGGGTGCTTACCGAATCACGTCGTCGGGCGCGGCATCGCCAAACGCCTGAAGGAGCTCTACCCCCAGGCGAACATCTTGCCGCTCGATTACGACCCCGACGTCAGCTTCGCGAACATCGAGAACCGCTTGCAGATGCTCATCCTAAGCGCAAAGGGTGCAGAGAATTCCCAGGTAGAAGCTGAGAAAGCGCCTGCTTGCGCTCCGCAGGCGGCAAGTTCTGCTGTCTCGGACGCGGCCCTTGCCGTGGCGAGTGCCGCGGACAGCGCCGCTTACGCAGCCGCCGACGTGGCCGCCCACGCGATCGACGCCGGCAAGTTCGCAGCAAAGACCGCCTCCTCTGCTCGCAGCGCCGCGGGTGCCGCCGCCGAGGCTGCTAGCGACGCTGCGGCGGCAAAGGCAGCAGACACTGCAGCCCGCGCCCACGAGGCAGCCGCGCGAGCGCACGAAGCCGCAGAGAAAGCCCAGGTTGCAGCCTCGGCAAAAGCAGCTGCCGCTTCCGCTCGGGCCGCCGCCGCTGCCGCACGGGCCCACGAAGCCGCCGAACGCCTTGCTTCCGCAAAAACAACCGAAGACAGAAGCACCCAGAAGTTGGACAATCAAGCAAGCACCCAGAGAAGAAGCTAGAAAGAAGATTCCACCCCATGACCGTCGTCGATGCCCACGTTCACGTATACCCTGAGAAAATCGCGCTCCGCGCCGCTGAAAGCGTGGGCGACTTCTACCAGTACCCCATGTTCAAGGAGGGGTCCATCCCTGCAATGCTCGCCGCTGTGGAGGGCTCGCCCATCACGCATCACATCATCTACTCGGTGGCGACGAAACCCTCCAACGTCGAGTCCATCAACGACTTCATCGCGGCAGAGTGCAAAAAGCACCCCAACTTCGTCGGCTTCATGGCGATGCATCAGGACTATCCCAATCCGGAGGCCGAAATCGAACGTGCGATTGGCCTGGGACTTCGAGGGATGAAGCTCCATCCCGACACGCAGAAGGTGAACATGGACGACGATCGGCTCATGCGCATCTACGAGCTGATCGAGGGCCGCATGCCGCTCGTCATGCACTGCGGCGACTACCGAACCGATTTCTCGCACCCGCGCCGAATGAAGCGCATCCTGCACGAGTTCCCGAACCTCGTCGTTGACGCGGCGCACTTCGGCGGCTGGTCGGTGTTCGACCTGGCTGTCGAGTATCTGGAAAACGAAAACTGCTTCCTCGACATGTCGAGCTCGCAGAAGTTTCTGGGGCGTCGCCGCACGCGGGAGCTCTGCGAAATCTACGGCGCCGACCGCATCCTGTTCGGGTCGGACTTCCCCATGTGGGACCCCTCAGAAGAGTTCGAGATGTTCGAGTCACTCGACTTCCCCAAAGCCGATTTCGAGAAAATGACCTGGCATAACGCCGAGCGATTCATCGGGATGGACATTCGCTAGAAACCTTTAGGGGCCAGGCTATCACATTCTCGCTGTCACAAAAAAGCGGCGGCGAGAATACTCCCGCCGCCGCCAACGCGCAGGCTATTCCTCGTCGTCCTCGTGGGAAATTTGCTCCACGCGCACGAGAATCTTGTCGACGCGGTGGCGATCCATGTCGACCACCGTGAACGTCGCCTTCGCGTCGCGCCCCGTAAACGTCACCGTGTCTCCCTCCTCGGGAATGCGGTCGAACGCAGCGAGCAAAATACCTGCCGCCGTTTCGCATTCGTTCGCTTCCTCAGGAAGGAAGCCGAGCAGATCCTCCAGGTCATCGATGGAAAGCGAGCCGTCAATCAAGTAGCGACCGTCGCCTTTCTTCACGATCTCGTCGGCCAAACCGTGGCTGTACTCGTCGTCGACGCGCCCCACGATCTGCTCCATGATGTCGCTCATCGTGACGATGCCCGCCGTGCCACCGTGCTCGTCCACAACCACGGCAATCTTGGTATGGCGGCGCTGCAGCAGCTGCAAGAGCTTCGCGATGGGGATGCTCTCGGGCACTGCGTACAACTCGCGGATGGGCAGATCTTCCATCGAAGCGTCGGCATCCATCATGAACAGGTCCTTCACGTGCACGAACCCGACCAGGTGGTCTTTGCTCCCCTGGCACACCGGATAGCGCGTGTACTTGTAGCGTTCGGCAAGCTCGCGGTTCTCCTTAAGCGAGTCCTCCATATCGAGGCAGGTCAGCTCGGTGCGCGGCGTCATGATTGCCTCGGCGTCCTTGTCGCCCAAATCGAAGATGTTGTCGACGTACTCGTTTTGCTCAGGCTCGATAAGCCCGCTTTCCGTGGACTCGTCGATGAGCAGCTTGATCTCCTCGCCCGTATACACATCGTGTTCGTTGGCCGGATCGTGCCCGGTCAGCCGCACGACGCCGTTGGTGATGCCATTGAACATAAGCATAATCGGATAGGTGATGCGATAGAACCACAGAAGCGGGGTCGCCGTCATAAGCGCGTAGCGTTCCGTCGCGAAGATGGCGAACGATTTGGGGATAAGCTCGCCCACGACCACGTGCAACGTCGTCATGAGGAAATATCCGATTGCGACCGCAATTACCGAGATGACAGCATCGGGCAGGCCGAGCAGAACGAACAGCGGGCGAATGAGCGCCGAGATAGCGGGCTCGCCCAACCAGCCGAGTGCAAGCGAAGCAAGCGTAATTCCAAGCTGGCAGGCAGACAGGTACGCGTTGACGTTCTCGGTGATGGTCTTCGCGTTCTTCGCGCCGCGCTTGCCCTCATCGTAGGCAAGTTCAATCTGCGACTTGCGCACGCGCACCATGGCGAATTCCGCGATAACGAAAAACGCGTTCATCAAAAGGAAGAAGACGACAAGAATCAGGCTGACAGCTATGGACATCGGGTATGCGGGCCTCCTCAGGGCGCGTTTTGTTTTCAAGCGACGTTTTTAACCTTGAAGTATGGCATATTCCGCATCCGAGAGCGCTTTTGTTGCCATTTTGTTCACCAAGTTGACCAGATGGGGCGGTAAGCGAGCGATGAAGGGACGCAGGTTGCGACGGAACGCGAGCCGAGGTGGGGGCGCGGGTTGCGATGGGGCTGCCGATTATGAGGCACCCCCCGGCGCTACTCGATCACGATGCGGTCGATCTGCACGCTCGAAATCGCCTCGGGGCACAGGCTGCACCCCAGGCCAAACTCGTGTCCCGCCCGGTTCAGCGTCACTTTCCCACGCTCGGCAGTATAGGGGGGCATGGTCACGTCGACGTCGAAGTAACGCGAGGTCGACCCGATGTCGCCCGGCATCACCACCTCATCGAGAGTTTGGAACGCCGCGTGCATGCGCTTCGAGATTCCCGTGTCGTACATGCCGCCCATCCACACCTCGCGCCCGCGCGAACGCGCCGCAAAGATGAACTTGAGCGCAGCCTCCACGCCCCCGAATTTCGCGACCTTCACCGCGAAGCATCGCAGCTCAGGATATGAAAGCGCCTGGTACGCCTCACGCTCGTTCACGAACGACTCATCCAGGCAGATGGGTGTGGCGATAGTCCGCTGCAGCGCCGCCAGCCGCGCAAAAGCCCGGGCGGTCGACCCCCCGCACGGCGTCAAATCGATAGGCTCCTCAATCCACGCGACATTGAGCGGATCGAGAGCGCGGAGCTCGGCGATCGAGCGGTCCGTGAAGCTCTGGTTCGCGTCGAGCGTGACGAACAGGTGCGGGTACTTTTGACGAATCGTGCGAACCACGCCTAAACTACCAGGCGCAACCTTGAGCTTCACGCGGCAATAGCCCGCCTCCACGCAGCGCGAGACCGAATCGAGCGTCTCCTCCACGCTGCCCATCCCGACCACCGCGCCCGCCGAGACGGCAGCCTCGCACGTCTTCTCGAACGAACCTCTCACCTCGCCATTCGCACGTCCGCGATGAGCCGCGCGCTCAATCACATCGTATTCCTCGTTAAGCAAACGCCCGAGGGGTTTCCCCACGATCTTGCCGTAAAGGTCCCACAGCGCGGGCTCGATTGCGCCGCAAGCGAGCGGGAAGCGCTCCATCCCGGAGATGGAGGCGAACGCCGCGGAGACCTCCCGCGGGTGAAGGAAGACCTCGCCGATCACCTTCGGCGCAAGCGTGCCTCGCAGCACCTCAATATCCTGCTCGATTGTTTCCGGAAGATACCAGTCAGAGGAAAATGCGACGCATTCGCCCAGGCCAACGCGTCCTTTCGCGTCGACAACCTCCACGATGATCGACTCGCGGAATTCAAGCGTCGCCTTCGCCGTCACGAACGGCTTTTTGAAGGGGATACGCACACGATGCAGAATCACGCGACGAACATCGAGGCATTCTGAGTAGATTCGCTCGATGGCAGCGCGGTCGATTTTGCCAATGCCCTGCCGCGGCAGGCTTTCCATGACGAAAATCTGCTTGGGGCGGTAGAGCTTCGAGAGCACGCCTTCGAGTTGGCTATGGACAGAGGCGACGAACTCGCGGTCACTCGGGCGAGAGGGGGCGAGCGGTTTCGGGGTATGCCGTCTTACCTGCGGTTTCATCACCTCGCGACCGAAGCGTGCCGTCTTCACCGGGGAAAGCCTGTCAAAAGCCTGGTCACGACTACCACGTTCGGGAACCTCGCTCGTGCGCTCGATGAACGCCACGGGACGCCGTCCCCACACGGGGTCGGGGGCGCCGAAAACGTAGGCGTCCGCCACGCCGGGAATCGCCATGAGCTTGTCGGCAATCTCTGCGGGATAGACGTTTTCCCCACCCGAGACGAACATGTCGGTGGTGCGCTCCTTCACGTAAATCTTGCCCTCGTGGAGAGCCGCCACATCGCCGGTGAGGAAGAAGCCATCCGCGGTGAAGGCAGCGCGCGCATTCAGGTAGTTCGACAGCACGCCCGGCCCGCGCACCGCCAGGCGGCCGAAACCGCGCCCATCGGGCTCGACGATACGCGCCTGGTAGCCGGGTAGAAGCTCCATACCACCCGTGAACGACCCATCTATCAGGCTGTTTGCAACCTGACTGCACGTTTCGGTCATCCCGTAGCTCGCATACAGGCGAAGCCCCGCCTCGTGCGCGCGGGCGATGGTGGCGGGATTGAGCGCACCGCCGCCAAGCAGGATGCAGCGATACGCGGCCAGCGCAGGGCCGCCCCCCTCGACAGCGAGCAGGTCCTGCAGCATCTTATCGACCACGGAGATATGGGTGAAGCCGACGCGCGCGGCGTCCTTCAGGATCCGCGCCGCGTCGAAGCGCGCGTAGAGGCGAAACGGCGTGCGGTTCGTGATGCTGCGCACCACCTGCTCGAAGCCCCCAATATGGTACAGGGGAAGCGCCACCTGCCACATGCCGCGGCCCCGCACCGAGAGCACCGCGTTGGACGACTCAGCGGCGGCCGTGAGCATACGCCAGGTCGACGGCACCGCCTTCGGCTTGCCCGTCGTGCCCGACGTGAAGAGGATGAGCGCCCGCTCCTTGTCATTGAACAGGTGCGATTCTCTTTCCGCAAAATGGGTGGCCTCGAAAACCGCATCGCGCTCGGCGCTCATGATGACGCGCCTGCCGCTTTGGAGCCGCGACACCCCCGCAAGGTCATCCGCCACGTGGTCCATAAGCGTTTCAGCCCGCGCTTCGTCGATGCGGCACGCCACGCGAATGCCCGAGCTTTCCAGATCGAACAGGCGCGAAAGCTTCTCCGCCGATGTGAGGCGATTGTTCAGCACGACGAGCGAGAACGCCCCGTACCCCGCGGCCAGGGCGAGAAAGATGAACTCCGGACAGTTCGGAAGGTCGACCGAGACGCAGTCGCCGCGCCCGACCCCCTTGCTCCGCAGACGACGGGCGATTGCCGCCGCCGTGAGCCTGGCCTGGCGATAGGTGCACGAATGCTCCGAGCCGTCGCGCGCGACGAACGTGAAGAAGACCCCGTCGGGATTCAATCTCACCAAGCTTTCGAACGCATTGATCATCGCGAGTTCAGACCACTGTTCTCTTCGGACGCCGCATCAGCGACTTGGGCGGACAAAGGAAATGGGAAGCGACCCGACACGCAGGGCATCGGGTCGCTTGGCTTTAGGGAAACTTAGGATACTGAGTGAAGTCGGGCGCTCGCTTCTCCTTGAACGCGTCGCGGCCCTCCTTCGCCTCGTCGGTGGTGTAGTACAAAAGCGTGGCGTCGCCGGCGAGTTGCTGGATACCCGCAAGCCCATCGGTTGCCGCGTTGAAGCTCGCCTTCATGAAGCGCAGCGCCGTCGGCGAGAACTGCAGCATCTCGCGCGCCCACGATACGCATTCGGCCTCGAGCTCCTCGAAGGGAACGACCTTGTTGACCAGCCCCATCTCGAGCGCCTCGGCGGCGGAGTACTGGCGGCAGAGATACCAAATCTCGCGCGCCTTCTTCTGACCCACGACGTTTGCCAGGTACCCCGCGCCGTAGCCAGCGTCGAAGCTGCCGACCTTGGGGCCCGTCTGGCCGAACTTGGCAGTTTCGGCAGCGATGGACAAATCGCACAGCAGGTGCAGCACGTGCCCGCCACCGATAGCGTAGCCGTTCACCATGGCAATGACCGGCTTGGGCACCACGCGGATCAGATGCTGCAGGTCGAGCACGTTCAAGCGAGGGATGTTGTCCTCGCCCACGTAGCCGCCGTTGCCGCGGATCTTCTGGTCGCCGCCCGAGCAGAACGCCTCGTCTTCGTGGCGGCCGCCGTGGTTCGCGCCGGTCAGGATGATGACGCCGATCGACGCGTCATCGCGCGCCACGGAGAACGCGTCGTACATCTCAGTCACGGTGAGCGGGGTGAACGCGTTGCGCCGCTCGGGGCGATTGATGGTGATTTTCGCAATCCCATCAGCGGTTTCGTACTTGATTTCGCGATATTGCTTGGCGGATCTCCAAGCTACGTCATCCATAGCTGTCCTTTCGTGGCATATCGTTGATTCGTTGCAGGACGCGAAACGGTTGGCGCGCCCCGCAACGGAGGCATCGGCTTCACGACGCCGATTTCGCACTCAGGGGAAAACGACGCCATGCCGGCGATTGACGATGTTTGATTCTGCGTTTTCGCTTCGAATGATTCCTGTTTCGCAAGTTTCTATATCATACCGCGACGAGGTATGTCATGGGGCCGCGGGTTCGGGAGTGCACGATTCGACCACTTCTTCCAGGATCGCGCCGAACGCTTCGGGCTGCTCGAGGTGGACGTTATGCCCGGCAGCGGGAACAATGCGGCACGAAATTGCGCCCTGGGATTCCGCGCGAAGGTCGGCGAGAACCTTGCAGTATTTCGCGTCGAGCTCCCCCGCCAGGTAGTTTACGGGAATGCCGCGCCGCGAAAGCTCGCAAAGCGCGCGAATCGTTTCCTGCTTTGGGGGCATCACGTGGGCGCCTGCTCGCTCGAAGGAGAGCGCAAGCGATTCCGCATCGTTGGCAAGACGGCCCACCCGGAGTCGTTTTTGCTGGTCATTGGCCAAGTTGCGCTGACTTTCGAATAAGGGCAGGCCCGCCCACCAGTTCATGAAAGCGGACACCCCTTCGCCTCGCACGCGCGCCGCCCAGGCGAAATTGCGCTCACGCAACGCTTCGCGCGCGGCATCGTCGACAGGCCCAAGACCAGCGCTTTCGAGAATGAGGGCTGCGATCGCATCCAGGCGGCGATCTCGACCGCGCGGAGCGATGGCTGCGGAGCTTCTGAGCGCAGTGCGGTTGAGCTGGTCGCCGCCCCGCAGGTCGTCCGCAGCAAGACACGCCGCCCGAAGCGCCACGCGCCCGCCCATGGAGTACCCAACCAGAACGGGCGCCACACCTGCGTCGCGCGCAACGACCCTACAAAAAGCAAGGAGCGCTCGCGCCTGGAAGCACAGGTCGAAGAAGTCAGGGCGCTCCGCGGGGTCGCCGCCAGCGGAGCAGGCGCCCGCCCCATGCCCCGCAAGCTCGAAGCCGAAGCACCGAGCCCCCGCATCCGCAAGGAGCCGCGCCGTATCGTCCCAGGTAGAAGCTTGTTGCGCGAAGCCGTGAACGAGCACGATCGGGACCGTCGAGGTGCCATGCGCCCTCGCATCCGACGCCGAAGCGCGCCACACCTTCACGCCAAAACGCATGCCCTCGAAATCGAAGCTGCGCGTCTCTCCCAAAACCTCGCTCGCCACCTCGCCGCCCTTCTTCAGAACCTCGTTTGCCACCTTCGACGCCCCTCTTCTGTCCCGATGCGGCGATTCGATCGATTGCACCGCGTCTCTGAAATATTTTAGCTCGATGTGCGTAGGTTTTAGCGAGAGGGCGACCGAAGATGTGAAGGGCTGAAAAGACCGCGCCTCTCTGACCTGGCGTTATAGAGAAACACTCGCCCGCACCCCGGCGATAGGCTCGCAAGCCGCGGAAATACCTACGCACATCGAGCTAAAATGTCGCGAAGCAGTAGAAAGGACGCATATGCTTACCATCGGATGTCATTTATCGGTCGCGAAGGGCTTTTTGGCGATGGCGAAAGACGCCGTCTCGATTGACGCGAACACGTTCCAGTTCTTCACGCGCAACCCGCGCGGGGGCAAGGCGAAGGCAATCGACCCCGCCGACATGACCGCGTTCCACGAGTTCGCTGCGGCGCATGGTATCACGCGCATCCTGGCGCACGCGCCCTATACGCTCAACCCGTGCTCGAAGAGCCCCGAAACGCGCGAGTTTGCGCGCGCGACGCTGACGGACGACCTCGTACGAATGGAAGAAACACCTGGTCAGTTTTACAACATGCATCCGGGAAGCCATACAGGGCAAGGCGTCGACACCGGCATCGAAATGATCGTCGACGCGCTCAACGAGGCGTTGCGCGCCGACCAGGCGACCACGCTTTTGCTCGAGACGATGGCGGGAAAGGGAAGCGAAGTCGGGCGCACGTTCGAGGAAATCGCGCGCATCATCGATGGCGTGAAACTGTCCGACCACGTGGGCGTGTGTCTGGACACCTGCCATATTTGGGACGCGGGTTACGACATAGCGGGAGACCTCGACGGCGTGGTGCGCGAGTTCGACCAGATCATCGGGCTTGACAGGTTGCGTGCCATCCACCTGAACGACAGCCTGAACCCTTGCGGCGCGCATAAGGACCGCCATGCTCGCATCGGGGAGGGGCACATCGGCTTCGAGGCGCTCTCGGCAGTCACGAAGCACCCCGCGCTGCGCGATTTGCCCTTCTATCTGGAAACCCCGAACGACAAGCTCTCGGGGTGGGGCGAGGAGATCGCAGCCCTGCGCGCCGCTTGGGAAAACGAATAACGGAAGGCGCGAACACGAGTTCCGCAAGGCGAGGCTCTTCGGCGGTGCCCAGTCGCCCGAGGCGGTCCCCTTCGCGCTGCGGGACTCGCTTTGCGGGTGTTACACCGAACCGCGGGAGGGGCCCTTCGGCAGTGCCCAGTCGCTCAGACAGTCCTCACTGCGCTGCGGAACTCGCTTTGTGGGCACCGCCGAAGGGCCCTATCTTGCCCGCAAGAGCTCAAACGCAAGGCGCGAACGAGCCGAAAGCAATGTGGGACGCAAGCCGAAGGGCTCCCCCGCAACCCTATTGGTACGCTCGATAGCGGGCCTTGAGGCCAGAAAGCGGCAGCTTCACTTCAATGAGGCTTATGCCCGGCGTCCCGAGCATCTCCCCGTAGACCTGCGAAAACTCGCTCGGAGTGCCCACTTTGCGATAAGGCACGTTGAAGGCAGCCGCCGCGTGGGAGAAATCGACGTCCTGCGGCGCCGAGAACAGGCGCGCGAAGTACGGCTCATCCGACGCCTGCGGGAGCATCTCGAAGATGCCGCCGCCGTTGTTGTTCAGCAGCACCACGACGATGCTCGGAGCAGGCTTGCCGTGCTCGGCCGCAACCTGGGCGATTTCGCGCTGGAGCGCAAGCCCGCCCAAGTCATGCTGCAACGTGAAATCCCCCGTAAGGAACGTCGTCTGCTCGAAATGCTGCGCGACGCCAAGGGCGGTCGACACCGTGCCGTCGATGCCGTTGAGCCCTCGGTTGCACAGCACGGCAAGCGGCTTGTCGCCTTTCACGTAGAAGGTGTCGATCGCGCGAATCGCCATCGAGTTCGCGGAGAACAAGCACGACCTCACGGGCGCCGCCTTCAGAATCTCGCGCACGTACGCGCCTTCGGGACGAGGGGTAACGGCGGAACCGGAATCGGCGCCTCCTGCGACCCAGGCCTCGTCGGCAGCGTCGCCCGTCGCTCCCTGCCGCAAATCTTCCTCTACCGAAAGGATGCGTGCCCGTTCGGCCGCGTTCGCCTCGCGCCACGCGGAAAAGAAGCCCGCGCTCGCCTGCACATCGCAATCGCACGCCAGCAAGGATCGCGCGAAATCAATCGGCGTGCAAGCGACGAACAGGTCGGTCATCGCATTGAAATCGCGCGTCTCACCTGCGTCTACGACAATCTCAATGGGACGCGCCGCGGCAAGCTTCTGCACGCAGCGCTTCGATACGGGGTAACGCCCGAAGCGGATGACCACCTCCGGGGCGGGGAAATCGTCACGCCCGAAGACGTTGTCATAGTTGTCGATGATCGCCTCGCTGCCAAGCGAGCGCAGTCCCGAAAGCGGGTCAGCTAGAAGAGGTAAGCCGTATGCCTTCGCCCATGCCGCCATCTCGCGCGCCTCTTCCAAGCTCTCGCAAGTACCCTCGCCCGCAAGCACCAGTGCACGGCGCCCACGGATTAAGGCCTTCACTTGGTCGCACGCTGCTGCCGAAAGGCGGCTTACGGCAGCGGCCTCGGGCCCGGCAATGCCCGCCGTCCCCGCCAAGCCGCCCGCACCATCGAGCGCACTGCGTCCCGTCGAAAAGACCCCGGGCGTGGAAAAGTCAGGTTTCAGCGGCTCGTCGAAGAGGAAGTTCGCGTGCACGGGGCCCGCCATGCGCGAACACGCGCGCGAGGCGACGGCATCGCCTTCGAGGGGAAGACACCCCTCGGGAAGCGCGCCCAGGACAAGCTCGCGAGCAGCCTGGCGCGCGAAGGCGACCGCGCGGGGCGAGTCCTCCGCAAGAGGCATCTGGATGAAGCGGCGCACGTGGTCGCTGTAGGCCTTCACCTGGTCGCACGTTTGCGGCGCGCCAAGTCCCTGCAGGTGAGGAGGCCTGTCCCCCGAAAGCACGATCAGCGGCACGCGCGAGGTCTCAGCTTCCAGCACCGCGGGGTAGTAGTTCGCGAGCGCCGTGCCCGAGGTGCACACAAGCGCCACGGGGCGACCCGACGCCTTCGCCAGCCCCAGCGCGAAGAACGAGGCGCTGCGCTCGTCGATGTCCACATAAACAGTCATGCGCTCGGGCTCGCGCCTGCCGAGCTCGTACGCGCACATGGCGAGCGCCGTCGAGCGCGAACCCGGACTCACCACCACCTCGCGAACGCCCCAGCGTGCAAGCTCGTCGAAAAACGCCGAAACGACGAGTGCCGTAGCCTGCTGTACCGAAGATGTCTCTGCCATCTCGCATTACCTTCCTTTGCCCGAGCCTGAAAGCGCCCGCGCGAAACAGCCCCGCGACCGCATTTTTTCGCGGGGCATGCCGATAATTGACCTTGAAGAAGTATACTTTCGCCAACGACGACGCAAAGGGAAACGCGAGGAGGTCGGCGTGCTTTTCATACTGACAGGTGATATCCAGATAGGCAAGACGCGCTGGCTCGAGAGCACGTGCCGAAAGCTCACTTCCGACGGCATCCCCTGCGCGGGCGTCGTGGCGCCTGGCGTTTGGGTGCCCTCCGAACACGACGACGCCAACGGGTTCGAGAAGCTCGGAATCGACAACCTGCTCCTACCGCAAGGCGAACGCATTCCCTTCGCCCGCAGGCGCGACCTGGCGCAGGTCGAGGGAACGTTCGACCCGAACAGCCAAAGCGCGCAGATGCAGCTGGGATGGGAAATCTCCGACGATGCGATAGTGCAGGTGAATGCCCATTTCGACCTCATCGCCTCCAGCATCCACCCCAACGGACGCCAAAGCCTGCTCGTCGTCGACGAGCTCGGGCGTCTCGAGCTCATGCGGAATCAGGGGCTCACAAGCGCGCTCGCCCTGCTCGACGAGGGCCCCAACCCTGCCTTCCCCCACGCGCTCATCGTGGTGCGCGACGCGCTGGTCGACCTGGCGCGCGAACGGTTCGCACCCGCATGGGGCGACCCCGCGCTCATAAGTCCCACACAAGATGCGGAAGAGGCGATCCGCCGCGCATTCGAGGCGGCCCGCTAAGCGCGGGGGCGCGCCCACCACGTCCGCCACGCGACCCCGCCAGATGCGGGGCGTACCTGGCGCGCAGGCCAAGCGAGCAATTCGCGTTCCGCACTATCCCACAACATAAAACGGGCCCGAAGCGGCAAAGCGCTCGGGCCCGAACATCACCGCTCGCGAAGAGCAGCTTGAAACCTACTTCGACGGAACGGCGTGGGCCATAAGCTCGGCGATGTCCGCATCGGTAAGGTCGTAACCGTAGAACGTCTTGTAGTAATCCTTCGCCACGTCGGTCACGCTCGTGGAGAACTTGCCCGGGTAAAGCACGCGGGGCAGCCACTGCATGCCGAGCACCTGGTTCACCGACGGCGGGCTCGACAGCCAGTTGTAGGGCGTCTTCGGTACCTGATAGTACGAGCCGCTCTGAATAGCCTCGAGGGAAGCCCAGGTCGGATCGTTACCAGCGGCCTCGTAGAAATCGCCCGCATCCTTGCCGTTCGTGGCGAACAGGATGACGCCGGGGTTCCAGTTGGCGATCTGCTCGAAGCTCACCTCGTTGCCCGTGCCCGAACCGGTCGCTTTCTCGACGACGCCGATGTTGTTGGCGCACATGTCGACGACGCCTCCCTGGTAAGCGCCCTTCGCGATGATGTTGAGGCCGGAGTCGCCCACGCAGTAAAGCACGTTCGCGCGCTCAGACTCGGGAATACCCGCCATCACCGAAGTGGTCTCGTCGTAGGCCTTCTTGCAATAGTCCGCAAGCTCCTTCGCGCGATCGGTGGTGCCCAGAAGCTCACCGAGCATCGTGTAAGCCTTGTCATAGGAATCGAGCGACGCCGCGATGTGGACAACGGGAATGCCAATCTGCTCCTGCAGCGTATCGAGGTCGTCCTTCATTCCATCCTTCGCCTCGCCCACGTCGATCACGACCTGCGGGTCGGCTGCAGCGACGGCCTCTTTGTTGAAGTCGCCCTTGCTGCCGTAAATCTGACCGAAAACGTCGAGCGACGCATATTCGCTACCCAGGTATTTTGCCTGGTCGTCAGCTATTTTCGTTGCAAGGCCGACCATCTTCTCGGGAGCGATCGTCAATAGCACGTTCTGTGCGAGCGGGCCGGAAGCCGCCACACGATCGATCTGCGCGGGAAGCTCCACTTCCCGTCCGAGTGAGTCCGTGAAGGTGCGCGTTGCCGGCGCCTCGGCCTGCGCATCGCTTTTCTGGTCGCTTGACTCCTTCTGCCCACCGGAGCATCCGGCAAGCGAGAAAGCGAGCGCGAGTGCCATCGCAGTCGCCGCGATTGCGAACCCGATGCCGCGCTTCTTCGTCATCTCCATTCTTCCTCCTTGCATCCTATTCTTCCCTGATTTCGCTAGTAGGCACGCATACGCGCACCTTGTCGCCATATAGTGAGTTGACCTCGACATCCACACCGTAGATGCGCCCCACCAGCTCGGCGGTGATCACATCCTTTGGGTCGCCGTACGCCTCGACGGTGCCGTCGTACACCACGAGAGTCTTATCAGCAAAGAGAAACGCCTGGTCAGGTTGATGAGTCGACTGCACGATGGAAAGTCCCTCGCGCGCAAGCTGCTTCACGCACGACAGCACGCGCACGGTGTTGCCGTAATCGAGCGCGCTCGTGGGCTCGTCCATCACGATCGTCTTCGCGTTCTGGGCAAGCGCGCGGGCTATCAGAACGAGCTGCTGCTCTCCGCCGGAAATGTGGGTGTACATGCGATCCGCCAAATGCCCGATGCCGATGCGCTTGAGCGCTTGTTCCGCCCGCTCGACCTGCTCGCGGCCAGGCGTCCCGAATATTCCCACATCGGCGCCCGTGCTCATAAGCACGACGTCGCGCACCTTGTAGTTGTACACAGGCGCATGGGTTTGGGGGATATAGGAAATCTCCCGCGCGCGCTCGCGCACCGAAAGATCGCGCAAGTCCTTGCCGTTTACGCGAATGACTCCCTCGTAATCGCTGTTCAGGCACAGGATGCAGCGAAACAACGTCGACTTGCCCACGCCGTTGGGCCCAAGCACGTTCACGAGCACGCCGTCCGGAATGCTCGCATTCACGTCGCGCAGCACCTGATGTTTCCCGTAGGAGAAGCTCACATGTTCGATATCTATACTCAAATCTTACGCTCCCTCGTGATGAGATAGAGGAAGAACGGCGCGCCGACGAACGCGGTCAGGATGCCGATGGGAATCTCGGACGTGGCCACAAGACGCGCGATGTCGTCCACAAGCAAAAGGAAGCTCGCGCCCATAAGCATGCTCGCCGGCAAAAGCTTGCGATAGTCGCAGCCCACGAGCATGCGGCACAGATGCGGAATGACCAGGCCGACCCAGCCCACCATGCCCGACACCGCCACGCTCGACGCGGTGACAAGAGTGGCCGCAAGCAGAACGACGACGCGCATCCGCTTGGCGTTCACGCCCATCGTGGCGGCCTCGTCGTCGCCCATGGTAAGGATGTTGATGCGCCAGCGCATGGCGAACAGCACGACGCACCCGATGATCATCGGGGCAGCGACCAGCGTAACGTCGGACATCTTGGCGCTTGTCAAACTTCCCATCAGCCAATACGTGATAGCGGGAAGCTGGTCGGTGGGGTCTGCGATCAGTTTGGTGAACGAGACGCCCGCCTGGAACAGCGAGCTCACCATAACGCCTGCGAGCACCACGACAAGGATGCGGTTCCCCTTCGCCCGGCTCGATATGAGCAGCACGAGAAACACCGTCGCGATAGCGAAGCAGAACGCGAACAGGCTTGTGGCGAACGCGCTCGCTCCCAAAAGGATGGCAATCGCGGCTCCAAGCGCGGCGCCTTGGGACGCGCCCAGGATATCGGGCGACACGAGCGGATTTTGGAAGGTTCCCTGGAACGCCGCGCCCGCGGCCGCAAGGCAGCAGCCCACCATGAGCGCGAGCAGGATACGCGGCAGGCGAACGTTGAAGAACAGCGTCTGCTGCTGGTTCGTCCAAAACTGGTCGATGGGAAATACCTGGCCAAGCAGCATGCAAATGGCCTCATGGGGTTCGATGGGGAATTTGCCGAGCATAAGCGAGACCGACGTGATGGCAACCAAAATCACGGCAAGAGCCATGATGACGAAATCTTCGCGCAGGGAGATTCTTCTCCCCGGATCTGTTCCCTCAAGTTTCGGCACATCGTTCCCTTCGAATAATGCTACTCCCGAAATATATACATATATGCAGAATTACGCAAGCGGGAATATCCCTAAATAGGGATGGTTATGAAACAAGCAACGAAGAAGACCACCAGGCGAGGGGCGAGGCTACACTGTTTTGATTATTCTGATAAAGGATATTCTATTTTGTATCTGATTGTTGGCGCGGCCAGCACCTCCTCGCCGCAAGGAAACCGGCACGCGACCCGCCCTATTCTCCGAACGCGCTTAAGATGGTCTTGAGCTTCATGTCGATCTCGTCGAACTCGTCGTCGGCCACGCTGCCCTCGACGATGCCGCACCCGGCGTACACCCAGCCGCCTTCCCCATCGAACACGCCCGTGCGAAGACCGACCGAAAATGAACCGTCACCTGCGCCGTCGATGTAACCGCACGCACCCGCGAAGAACCCGCGGTTGTACGACTCGATCTGGCGGATGAGCATCTTCGCCTCACCGACGGGCGTGCCCGCCACCGCAGGCGTGGGGTGCAAATCGCCCACGAGCTCGGGCAGGTTCACGCCCTCGAGCACCTTCGCGCTCACCGGGGTGTGGAGGTGCTGCACGTGGCGCAGCGAGAGGATCTGCGGCTCGCGCGGGATGCGCACGTCATGGCAGATGCGCCCCAGAACCTCGCGCATGAAGTGGACGACATGCTCGTGCTCGGCGCGGTTCTTCTCGTCCGCCATAAGCTCGCTTGCCAGCTCGCGAGCGCGATCAGGGTCTTCGGAAGCAAGGCACGTCCCCGCCAGGCACATGCTCTCGAGCTGCTGGCCGCGCTTGCGAACGAGCAGCTCGGGCGTGCAGCCGCAGAAGAACACGTCGGCGTAGCGGTAGAGCACCACCGTGCCGCGCGCATCGCCGTCTATCAAGTTGACCAGCAGATCCTTCGAGGAGAACGGATGCTCGGCGAGAAGCCTCTGCCTGCGCGAGAGCACAACCTTGCTGACGCGCCCCGAGCGAATCGCCGAAAGCGCGGCGTCCACTTCAGATCGCCACTGCTCGCGAGAGTCGCGCTCCAACGTAAACGGCACCGTTACACGCTCGCGGCGCGGAGCGCCTGCCGCCTGGCGCGCGAAACGCGCGATGCGGCCCGGATACACGGGGGAGAGGCTGTTCACTTGCAACATGCGCCCGCGCTCGTTTTCCACGAGCACCACCTCGGGCAGCATGAATCGAAGGCGCGGGAAGGCCTCGAAGAGCTCGTCAGTGGCCTTGGGGTTCTCCGCGTCGAAACGGTTGAACGAGAAGAACACAGGCGGCTGGTCAATAGGTCCCTCGATTTCGTATTCCACGCCTTCCATCTGCGGTAACGCGATGCAACGCCCCAGACCCATGTAGCGGTTCGCGCTTTGCTTGTCGTAGTAGACGAACTGGTCGGTGAAGCCCTTCTGCAAAAGGCAGAACCCGTCGACGATGTCGGAATCGATGGGCTGGGAATACGAGTAGATGCGCGTCATGGGCAATCCTTTCGGGAAACTTGTTGCCGCCAATTATATCGATACCGCGCACCCGCGCCACAGCTTGCGCAGAGCGAGGGCGCCGAAACGAGTCGCGCCCCCGCTCGCCCACCCGCGCGCCCGCACGCCCCGCCGCCTTCCCGTTCCCCGTCGCGCACACCGCGAGGCGCCTTTCCCCTGCGCGCCCGCTCGTCCCCTTCACGCCGCCGTCGCGCACCCGTCCCATCGTCTTCCCCTTCCCCCGCACTTTCCCGACGCGAATCCGCTGATTAAATGACAATTCGGTAAAGCTTGAGCCCTCTTGCCCGCTTTGTGGCAACATGGAGACTTCGAAAACACCGCGCGAAGGAGATGAGATGGGCTTCCTGTCCAAATTCGAAGGCAAAATGGAAGACACGTTCGAGGGCGCAGCCGACAAAATGGCGAACTCGCCGCTGTCGCCCGTGCAGATTGCCAAGAAGGCGGAAAAGCAGATGCGCCGCAACAAGATGGTCGGCGCAGGAAAGCAATACGCTCCGACGCTCTACACCGTGCTTGTGAACGCCGACGACGACGAGCGCCTGTTCGGCTACTACCCCACCCTCGCGGGCGAGACCGAGACCTACCTTTCCGCGAAGGCTGCCGAAGAGGGGCTTCTCATGGACGGGCAGCCGCTCGTGCGCTTCATCGTCGACGAGGGCCTTCGCCACGGCAAGTTCGACGTGGTGGCAGAGCCTGTCGCCGCACCCCTTATCGCGCAGCTCCGCGCAGAGGAAATGGCGCGCTACGGCATCGGCGCCGCGCCGGCGGCCAACCGCTACGGCGCCCCCGCTGGCGGATATACCCCTCAGCCGCAGGCCGCCCCGTACGCCGGCGGCTACGATCAGCCCGCATACGACGACTACGCCGAAGACGAGGGCTATTCCGACTACAACGACTACGACGACTACGATGGCTATGACGATTACGACAACTACGACGACGACCAGCCCTTCGAGTCGCAGGAAGAACCCGGCTGGGCAGAGCCCCCGATGAACCGAGGGGAATCCTTCGCCGACGCAGGCGCCGCAATCGCGGGTGCCGCAGCGCAGGGAGCACCCCAGACCATGGCCTTCCCGCAGGAAGCAGCGCGCCGCGAGCAGCCCCGCGCTCAGCAAGGCGGCGCCGCTCTCATCGACACGACGCACGGCAAGACGTTCCCGCTTTCCTCCGCGCGCCAGCTCATCGGACGCGAGTCCAACTGCGACATCGTTATCCCCGATATCAACGCAAGCCGCACGCACGCCGAGCTGCGCTTCGAGCAGCCGGGCGTATGGGTTCTCACCGACCTCGGCTCCACGAACGGCACGCTCGTGAACGGCCGACAGATCACCTCGCAGGTACTGCAGGGCGGCGAGCGCATCGTCATGGGAACCACCAACCTTCAATTCGTGATCGGATAACGCGAAAGGCACATCGTGATCGACACCGTATTGCTCATCGCGCGCCTGCTGTTCGTGGCGCTTCTGTACCTGTTCCTGTTCGCCATCATGAAAACCGGCGTGGGACTCGTCCGCGGACAGCGCAAGAAGGAGCGCTCGTGGAACCTGTCGATCGAACGCGGCCCGAAGGAGCTTCGCGGTGTCTCCATCGCAGTGCGCGGGCCGGTTGTGGTCGGCCGCACGCCTGGCGCCGACATCGTGATTGGAGCCGGGTACGTTTCCGCACGTCACGCATGCTTTAATCCCATGGGGCAGAACCTGTTCATCGAAGACCTCGGCTCCACCAACGGAACCGCCGTCAACGGCAAGCTCATCGCCGGGCCCGTAGCCCTAAAGAACAACGACGTCGTTAACATCGGCGACGTTGCCATCCGCGTTAGGTTCGCATAATGCCAGTTCAGAACGAGCAATCATTCAATCACGACCCGCATCGCGCAGCGCGCGGGGAGCGCCCCTCGAAAGGGCATCGCTCAAGCGGGCGCGGGCGTCGAGCTTCTTCGGCGACGTTCGGCAGCAGAACCGACGTCGGCTGCGTGCGCGACCACAACGAGGACTCGCTCGTCGTGGCGCCGCCGCTGTTCGTAGTGGCAGACGGCATGGGCGGCCACGCCGCAGGCGAGGTCGCATCCGAAATCGCCGTCAACGTCATCGCCGAGCGGGCGCCGGAGCATCCCGATGCGAACGAGCTCGGGCGCGCTGTCCAGGCCGCAAACCACGCGATCCTGAAGGCGGCACATGAAGGGCGCGGTCGCGAGGGCATGGGCACCACTTGCACCTGTGCCATGCTCGAAGGCGAGCGCCTCGTCATCGCGCAGGTGGGCGACTCGCGAGCGTACCTGCTCCACAAAGGGAAGATCCAGCAGCTCACGCGCGACCACTCGCTCATGGCCGATCTCATCGAAGCCGGCCAGATTACCCCTGAAGAGGCGCGCGTCCACCCGCAGCGCTCGGTCATCACGCGCGCGCTCGGCAGCGACCCGCGCACCGTGGCCGACCTCTACGAGATCAACGTCGACGCAGGCGACCGCCTGCTTTTGTGCTCAGACGGACTTTCGGGCATGGTGCTCGACCAGGACATCGAGGCAATCCTAAATCGCGTCTCAGACCCGCAGCGCTGCGCATCGCAGCTGGTAAACGAGGCAATCGCCGCCGGCGGCCATGACAACGTGACCGTCATCGTGGTCGATGTGAAGGGCTTTGCCGAGAAGCGTCGCCGCAAAGTGGCGCGCAAAACGAAGATCACCATTGCATTCGTCCTCGTCCTGCTCGCGGCGATTGTGGGCGGTGCGGCATACGGGCTGAACTACTGGATCAACACCGCGGCATATCTCGGCGTTGACCAGGGGAAAGTCGCGATTTACCGCGGAGTTCCCGGCGAGTTCGCGGGGATGAGTTTCTCAACGCTCGAGAAGACGACCGACATCGACGTGGACGACCTGCAGCCAGGCCTTGCCAATCGCCTGGCGGAGAACTCCATCACCTGCGACAACGTCGAGGCTGCCGAAAGCCTCGTTGCCGAATACGAGCAGGAAGTCCTAAACAAGAAGCAGACCGAGGACGAGCGGGACCGCACGCGCGACGATGCGCAATCCGACGACTCGAAAGCCTTAGGGCAAAGCGCTTCCACCACCGCAAGCGCCGCCTCCAGCGAGGAGACTCAAAACGACGGCGCATCCCCCAGCGCATCGGGAAGCGGTGATGCCGCATGACGAGGCGCAACATAGAGCTCATCTTGCTGCTCATCGCATCGCCGCTCGTCATCTTGATGTTCGCGATGCTTGCAATCAACGAGGGGCAAGCGCTCGACATGCAGACCCTCGGCGTGCCGATCGGCATCTTCGGCGCCTTCGTCGTGGCGCACATCGCCACGCGCATACTCGCCCCCGAAGCCGACCCCGCCATCCTGCCGATCTCGTTCGCGCTCTCAGGCATCGGCATCGCTTTCATCACGCGCGTAGCGCCCTTCTCAGACAGCCCCAACATGGCCATCAACCAGGTCGTTTGGCTGTTCTTGGGCGTCGTGCTCATGATCGCGGTCATGGCGTTTTTGCGCAACCCCGACCGGCTCGCCAACTACAAGTACACGCTCGCCATCGTCGGCGTCATCCTTTTGCTCTCGCCGATGATCCCCGGCATCGGCCAGGAAATCTACGGCAGCCGCATCTGGCTGCATGTGGGCGGATTCTCCTTCCAACCAGGCGAAATCGCGAAGATCATTATCGTGCTCTTCCTGGCCGGCTACCTTGCGCAGAACCGCGAGATGCTCTCGGTGTTCACCTGGCATGTGGGCCCGTTCCGCTTGCCCGACATCCGCACGCTCTTGCCGCTGCTCCTCATGTGGGGCGTGGCAATGCTCATCGTCGTGTTCGAGAAGGACCTCGGCAGCGCGCTCGTCTTCTTCCTCGTGTTCCTGGTCATGCTCTACGTTGCCACGGGAAAGAAGTTCTACCTGGTCATCGGCTTGGGCCTCGTTGCCATCGGCGGCGTGGGCGCCTACTTCGCCTTCGACCACGTGCAGACGCGTGTCGCCACCTGGCTTAACCCCTTCGCCGACGCGCAGAACACCGGCTACCAGCTCGTGCAGACCATCTATTCGCTTGCCGACGGCGACCTGTTCGGCACGGGAATCGGGCGCGGCATGGCAGGCGGCGGCAACGGCATCACCCGCATCCCGGTCGTGGAAAGCGACTTCATCTTCGCGGCCATCGGCGAGGAGACGGGGCTTTTAGGCGCGGCAGGCCTGCTGCTTTTGTACCTGTGCTTCGCGATTCGCGGCTTCGTGACCGCAGCGCGCGCGAAATCGGATGTGAGCTCGCTTATCGGCGCAGGCCTCACCTCGATCATCGTGCTCCAGGCGTTCATCATCGTCGGCGGCGTCACCAGGCTCATCCCCCTCACCGGCATCACACTCCCCTTCGTCAGCCAAGGCGGCTCGTCGCTGCTCGCCGCGTTCATCATCGTCGGGTTCCTCCTGCGCTGCGGCGACGAGGGCACAGGCTCGTCTTCCGAGATCATGAACACCACGACCATCATCAGCGCGAACAGCGTGCTCGGGCGCGTCTCGCTCGGCAAGCGCCTCACGCACACCATGATCGTGTTCTCGCTCATGTTCGCGGCGCTCGTGGCGAACCTCACGCTGATTATGGTCGTGCAGGCGAGCGACTACCAGAACATGGCGGCGAACAACCACACCATGGCGCGCGAATCGAAGACCGAACGCGGCACCATCTCCACCTACGACGGAACCATCCTCGCGCAGAGCGTCAAGAACGACGACGGCACGTACTCGCGCGTCTACCCGGCAGGCGACCTCGCGAGCCACGTGGTGGGCTACACCTCGTCGAAGTACGGAACGAGCGGCATCGAGGCCAGCTACAACGACACGCTCAAGGGCGAGAAGAACTTCGCGTCGATTACCGATGTCGTGAACTCGCTTTCGGGCGTGGGCACCCCTGGCAACGACGTAACGCTCTCCATCAACTCGCAGATTCAGCAGGCGGCGCAAGATGCTCTGGTCAACGACTCGGGCGCCTGCGTGGTCATGGACCCGAAGACGGGCGCCGTGCTCGCGATGGCCTCGGCCCCGACCTACGACGCCGCCGACATCGACCAGGTGATCGCCGACGCCGCAAGCTCGGGAGCGAATTCCACAAGCTCGAGCGAGCTGTACAACCGCGCGACGCAAGCACTCTACGCGCCGGGCTCAACGTTCAAGATCATCTCGCTCGCCTGCGCGCTGCAGGAAGGCATCGCCACCGAGAGCACCATGTTCGAGTCGCCCTCGTCGATGGACATCGGCAACGCCGCCGTCACCAACTTCGAGAAGCACGACTACGGCACGATTTCGCTCGCACGCGCGACCGAGCTTTCCTCCAACGTCGTCTTCGGCCAGCTCGGCGTGCAGATCGGCGCGGAGAACCTCGTGAACTACGCGAAGCTCTTCGGCTTCAACATGGACATCGACTTCGATCTGCCCCTCGCAACCTCGGTCATGCCCGACGCGAAGGACATGACCACGTGGGAGACCGCTTGGGCGGCGGCGGGCGAGCCCGTCGGCGAGAGCAAGACGACCAACCACCCAAGCCCCGCAGGTCCCCAGGCCACCGTGCTCGAGATGGCGCTCGCAGGCTGCGGCATCGCCAACGACGGCGCGATCATGCAGCCCTACCTGGTCGACGGCATCTACAACGCCGACGGCAAGCGCAGCTACACGGCCACACCGAAGAAGCTCTCGCAAGCAGTGAGCACCGATACGGCAAGCCGCGTGCGCACTGTGCTCGAGGGCGTCGTGAACAACGGCACCGGCACTTCCGCCCAAATCAACGGCGTCACCGTGGCGGGCAAGACGGGCACCGCCGAGCACGACGGCTACAACGACGTGTGGTTTGTCGGCATGGCGCCGTCGGAGAATTGCAACGTCGTCGTGGCGATCGTGATCGAGAAGGGACAATCCAGCGAGTACGCCGCCAGCAAGGCTCGAGATGTGATGAAAACGGCGTTGGAAGTACAAGGCGATTTATAATTTGGTATGCTAATGCGAACCGGCATAAACGAAACAAAAACGCAGCACAGCAGGGAAGTTTAAGGAGCAAACGTGTCTAGCGCAGCGATGACAGGCAGAATCTTCAACAACAGGTACCAGATCACCGAGCGCATCGGGATCGGCGGCATGGCCGAGGTGTACCAGGCTCAGGACAATGTCCTCGGGCGCCGCGTTGCCGTAAAGGTGATGCTGCCCCAATACGCATCGGACGCCGCGTTCGCGCAGCGCTTCCGCCAGGAGGCCGCGTCGGCCGCCAACCTGCAAAGCCCCTACATCGTGAACGTTTACGACTGGGGCCAGGACGACGGCACGTACTTCATCGTCATGGAGTACATCCGCGGCACCGACCTCAAGACCGGCATCGTGCAGCGAGGCGCGCTCAACCAGCGCAAGGTCGCCGAAATCGGCTCGCAGGTGTGCCAGGCGCTTTCCGTCGCCCACAACCAGGACATCATCCACCGCGACATCAAGCCGCAAAACATTATGGTCCAGCCCGACGGCAACGTGAAGGTGATGGACTTCGGCATCGCGCGCGCAAAGAACTCGGTGAACGCCAAGACGTCCACCGTTCTCGGAACGGCACACTATATCTCGCCCGAGCAGGCGCAGGGCAAGGAGCTCACCGCCGCAAGCGACATCTACTCGCTTGGCGTGGTGCTCTTCGAGGCCGCGACGGGCAAGCTCCCCTTCGACGGCCCCGACGCCATCAGCGTCGCCATGAAGCAGGTCAACGAGGAGCCGCCGCTGCCCTCCGACTTCAACCCCGACATCGACCCGGGCCTTGAGAGCATTATCGCGAAGGCCATGCAGAAAAACCCCGCGGACCGCTTCGCCACTGCGAACGACATGCGCCTCGCGCTGAACGACTTCTTGGCAGGCCGCCCCGTGAAACTTGCGGGCGCCGCGGTGCCGGGCGGATTCACGAGCGCGCAGACCCGCGTGATGAGCCCCATCGAGGGCGGCGTGGCAGGCGCCGACAGCACGATGGTCATACCCCAGCCCGTGAAGCCCGTGACCCACAGCGGCCAGACGAACTACCACGGAGCCAACACCCCGAACATGCCCGAGGACAAGGGCGGCAAGAAGACGGGGCTCATCGTGGCTATCGTGGCAGCCATCGCCGTCATCGCCATCGCCGCGCTCGTCTTCTCCGGCGTTTTCGCATCGGGTGACCCCGTGCCCGACGTGAAGGGCAAAACGCTTGAAGAGGCCACGACCATTATCGAGAAGGCTGGCTTCGAAGTGGGCACCACCAACGCCGTGCACGACGACAGCGTCGCGGCTGGCAGCGTTGTGAGCCAGGATCCCGCAGCGGGAACGAAAAAGCCCGCGGGAACGAAGATCAACCTGAACATCTCGCAAGGCACCGAGCAGGTCACTGTGCCCGATTTGACAAACAAGACGCCTGACGAGGCACAACAGCTTTGCGATAAGGTGGGCCTCACGATGAAGGCGGGCACGCCTGCCTACGACGACAAAGTCGAGAAGGGCAAGATCTCCTCGCAGGATTTGAAGGCGGGCGACAAGGCGGCGAAGGGCTCCGTTATCACCTATGTGCTCTCGCTCGGTTCCGAAAAGGTCGCGGTGCCCAATGTGGTCGGCAAGTCACAAAGCGATGCGATGGCCGCACTGAAGAACGCCGGCTTCGAGGTGTCCGTTTCCGAGGAGGCAAGCTCCGACGTCAAGCAGGGCAACGTCATTCGCCAGTCGCCGACTTCCGACGAGAGCCTCGAGAAGGGCAGCACCGTCTCCATCACGGTGAGCTCCGGCAAGAAGTCCTCCGAGGTGCCCAACGTGGTCGGCAAATCCGAGGGCAGCGCGCAGACCACACTCGACAACGCTGGGTTCAGGGTATCCACCGAGTACCAGAGCAGCGATTCGGTCAAGCAGGGCAACGTCATCAGCCAAACCCCTGACGGCGGAAGCTCGCTCGAGCCGGGCAAGACGGTGCACCTGGTCATTTCGACCGGCCCCTCTTCTTCGGGCGGCTCGTCGGGCGGCGGATCTGGCAATGGCGGATCGGGAAGCCAATCGAACGGCAACAATTAGAATCAACAAAGGGCCTCGCACTGCGGGGCCCTTTCTCGTTCAAGGCCGAGAAACTAATCCTCGGAAGGCATGCGTCAAACTGGGCAACCGCCCCTAGAGCGCAAAAAAGCTCCGCCCCCGACAAGTCCAGGGTGAACCCACCTCGAAAGGTGGGTGCTCGCAGCCAGCTTTCCGGCTTTCGCATCAACGGACACGAATCTCCGTTCCACAGGCTATCTTGAGCTCCCTGCATATAAAACGTCGGTCCACCGCATGTATGACTGCGGGAGCGGAACCTACCTTCAGTATAAGGACGATGGCGTTCAATTAAAGTCTTGACATGCCGCGGGTTCCATAGTTTGATGAAAAAAGAGCGTGCCGTTTCAAGGCACCCCAATCTAGGCCGTAGGTATCCTCAGGATGAACACGGTACCTTTGCCCTCTTCGCTTTCCACCCGAACGCTGCCCTTGTGGTACATCACGGCATGCTTGACGATCGCAAGCCCAAGTCCCGTGCCGCCGGTCTCCTTCGAACGGCTTTTCTCCAAGCGATAGAAGCGCTCGAAGATCTTCTCCTGCTTGTCCTCCGGAATGCCCGGGCCAGTATCGCTCACGCGCACGACGGCTCGCATGCGGCCGCGCTCCCCCGCAGGCAGCGCACGGATGTCGTCAGCCTGCTCCGCCGAAGTAGGAAGCTCCAGCCGAACCGAAACGCTCACGCTTCCACCTTCATGGTTGTAGCGAATCCCATTCTCTACCAGGTTATACAGCATCTCCTCGACCAACGTCTCGGAGCCGGCGATGCACGCCGAGTCTCCGCTCACCTCAACCGACACGCCGCGGTCGTGAGCAAAGCTCGAAAGCCGCCCCGCCACGCGCTTGGAGGCTTCCAGCATATCGATAAGCGTCGCGGACTCGCCATCGAAGGACGTCTCATCAAGCCGCGAGAGCGTCAGTACCTCGTCAATCAGCGCGCGCATCGATTGCGCCTCGTCGTAGATGAGCCCCGCGAACTTCTGGCGGTCAGCGGGATCGACCATGTCGTTCTTCATGAGCTCGGCATACCCCGAGATCACTTGAAGCGGCGTCTTCATCTCGTGGCTCACGTTGCTCGAGAAGTCGCGTCGCATCGTCTCAGCACGCGCGAGATCCTTGTTCTGCTCGCGAAGCTGTCGCTGCTGGTCGTCGATTCGCTCGAGTAGCGGGTCCATTTCCTCGTAAATCTCGTTCTCGAGCGGGTTGGCAAAGTCAAGCACATCGATCGGCTGCATAATGCGCGACGTCAGCCGTTGCGACAGCAGGAACACGAGCATAATCGCCACGAGAAGCGTAAGCGCGATCGGCCCCATCATGCCGCCGAAGAACGCGACCAGGGACTCGCGCGTCTCGGACAGGCGCACGACGTCCCCGTTCTGGAGCTTCACCGCAGAATACAGCGTCACGGTGCCAAGCGTGCTCGAGTAGCGGGACACCTCCCCGCGCCCATGCTCGTCGGCTTCGCGCACCTCAGGACGGTCGGCGTGGTTTTCCATCGCCGAAGCATCGGCCACGCTGTCGTAGAGCACCGTGCCGTCCGTGTCGATAAGCGTATAGCGGAAGGCGTCGGAGAGCTGCTGCGAAAGGGCCTGCTCGCACGCCTGCGAGTCGAGGCTGCCCAGCGATGCCGCGACGTTTTGCGCCGCAGAGGACAGGTCGCCCTCCGCATCGCGCTCGTAGGTGATGTAGAAGATCGCCGACATGACGGTGCCGAAGACGAACAGGACGATCAGCGTGAAGGTTAGTACGCTGCGGAAGATGCGGTTCGACAGGCTTTTCACGTTGTTATGGGTCGGGCTCATGATGCGCTCTTCATCGTGTATCCGACGCCGCGAACCGTGCGGATGAGCTCATCGGCGCCCGACGAGGCGGCATTGAGCTTCTGCCTCAGCGTTTGAATATGCACATCAACCGTGCGCGTTTCGCCCACGTAAGTCACTCCCCACACGTCCTCAAGCAATCTGCCGCGCGAAAGCACCCTGCCCTCGCTGCGCATCAGCGCGCGCAGCAGGTCGAACTCCTTGAGCGTCAGTGACACGGGGCTTCCCCCGACGCTCACCGTATGGGCGGACGAGACCAGCTCGATCGGCCCGTTAACGAGCGTGTCGTCGGCGCTCACGGCCGGCGCCTGCGCGCGACGCAGCAGCGCGTTTACGCGAGATACCAGCTCCATCATGCCGAACGGCTTCGCCAGGTAATCGTCGGCGCCCGCGTCGAGCCCGCACACCTTGTCGAATTCGGTGCCTTTCGCTGTGAGCATCATAACAGGGATGTTCTTCGTCGACGGCAAACTGCGCAACTCGCGGAGAATCTCAAGACCGCCCATTTCGGGGAGCATGATATCGAGCAGCACCAAATCGGGCGCCTTCTCGTCACAGGCCTTGAAGAAATCGCGACCGCACGTGAATCCGGCGGCTTCGAATCCTGCCTGCTTGAGGGCATAGACGGTAAGGTCTCTAATGTTTGTGTCATCTTCGACGTAGTAAATCATTCGCGTATCCTGTTCAACGGCCCGCGCACTGGCGCGCACCGCATTGCTTATATAACGTGTATTCATCATCGCGCCAATGCGTCAAGCGCGCGTCGAAGCTTTGTCATGGATGCGTAAAGATGGGAAGCGGGGCGGTTCCGAAACTCCGCCCCGCATGAGAAAAGGGCACCTGTTATGCGATTCGACCTTCGAAGAACGCCCGCGTCCGATAATCCGCGCTTGCGGAACTGAGCTGGGGAAGGGGTCCTGCCTCGACAGTGCGACCCTGCACGAGGGCGACGCCTTCATCAGCGCAAATCCTCGCAAAGCGCGGGTCAGACGTCGCGAGCACCACAGCACATTCCGTCTTGCGCGCAACCGATTGCAAAGCCTGGCTCATTGTAAAGGAATCCACCTGGTCAAGTCCCGTTGCAGGTTCCGAGACGAGCAGTACGAGGGGACGCTTCGCAAGCGCACGGGCGATGGCGACAAGACGCCTCTCAAGTGCGGGAAGCGAGCTTACCGCGCGATCGAGGTGATCGCCCAAACGCCTTTCCGCGTCAAGCGAGCGCAGCACGCGATCGATCTCGGCGGCAATCGCAGCCCTGTCGTGGATACCTCTCTGGCGAATGGAAAACGCGATGGCGTTGCGAACGCTCTGTAGCTCGAAGGAGCCGCCGAAAAACACGCGGGCAACCTTCTCGCGGGCGCGCTCAGCACCGAGCGTGCGATAAGCATCATGCCCGCAAAGCTCGATCGAGCCGCCCATGTCGACAGTCCGAGCGCCGGGAAGCGTGGCTCCCAGTGCGTCAAGCATGGCCTCGATACCGCATCCTCGCGGGCCGCAAAGCGCCGTGACCTTGCCTTTCGCGATATCGAAAGAGACGTCTTCCAACGAGGTAAATGCGCCGAGACGCAAGGTGAACTTGCGCACGCGAACAAGCGGCGCTGCAGGTTCGTTTCCTTCACAGGCCGTATGATGAGCCAGGACGCCGAGACCATCGCGAGCAGCACATGAGGAATACAGAGGCTCACACGTCCTCTTCACACCCCTTGCAGCTTTTCGAGGCGCCGCGCTTTCCGCAAGCAAGCGCTCTGCGGCCTCAACGACCTCTCGGGTTTCGACACTTTTCTTCTCTACGAGCATGGCGTTCGCTTTCCGTCATTCGTCATCGGCAGATGCAACCATGTTCCCGCATGCACGTCAAAGCCTTGTTGGATGCTCGTTATATCTGAGTAAAATGCAGGAAATAAAAAGCCAGCCGAGAAAGGCTGGCGAGTGTTCAAAATGGTGCGGGCGAAAGGACTTGAACCTTCATGGGGTTGCCCCCATACGGACCTGAACCGTACGCGTCTGCCAATTCCGCCACGCCCGCACATCTGCCTCAGGTATTGAAGCGGTTGATTATGTTACTCCACTTCTTTGCTGCGCGCAAGGGGATTTTGCTCTTTTTCTGCCATTGCCCGCGCAGCTTGACGTTCGGCACGGCGGCGGATCTCATCTTCGCGCTGCGCTCGAGCCGCTCGCTGCTGCTCGACGAGGCGCTGGGCCTCGAGAGCGGCGCGCTGGGCCTCTCGGTCGGCGCGCTGGCGCTGAGCGACCCTCGACGCCTCGGCACCATGGCGACCTCTCACGGGTGCACCCTCGCCCGCACGCGCACCATCAGGCGAAACACGGGATGCTGACACCTCTCGGGAACCGCTTGCCCGCGATGGCGCACCCTGCGCATCATATGCTTGAGCGGCTGCATTGCGAGTGGAGCGTGACGCTTGGGAAGAAGTTTCTCTCGCTGCGGCTGCTTGAGTGCGCACACGCGATTGCGGCCCCGTCTCACCAGGCCAAGAGCCCTTTTCCTCACCACGAGGGACAGCGATGTTCGCCCGACGCTCGGCGCGCGCCGGAGTGTAGTCCGCCATGGCAGCGCGACGCTCCGCACGAGCTCTCCGCTCTGCCCGACGCTCAGCAAGAGTTGACTGGCGCGGCTTCGTTTGCGCTGCCCGAGAACTTTGCGCCGCCTCCGCCCGAGCCGTTTCACGAGCAGACGCCGTCGCAGCCGACGGGCCCTCGGCGCCACGAACCGGAACACGATAGCTTCCAGGAATGTACCCTTGAACAGCATCAGCCGGTACGCCCGCTGCAGAGCCGTGAGAAACAGCCTCTACGTCCACGGGAACGGAAGTCGCAACGGGGCCGCCTGCTGCGCGCGCTGCCTGCTGAGCAGCAGCCTGAGGCCGCCCCTGCGGGGGCATGCTGGCGCCCGACGGCCGCTGCTGTCCGCGAGGGCGCGGCGCTCCCAAACGTTTTCCCACCTCATGGTTCAGCTTAGCGAGATTCTGCCGATCGATTTCCACATCTTCGGCCAGATTGCGAACTTCCTGATTAAGCTTGAGCGTCATCGCAATCACCACGACGACGGCAATTGCCATCACGATCAAAATCGCCATCATCAACAAGGGCGAATTTGGCAATGCGCCCACCTCCGTCTTTCGCATGCCTATTTCCACAGATGATACCACGCCTCATCATGCGAAATGAAAAAACGCCCCGAGCCGTCGAAACGAACAAGCTCGGGGCGCAAGCAGGCAGAGGGTAGCGCACACGCCGACTCAGGCGTTCGGGTTGCACGGGGGCTCTCGCTTCGCACGCGGCAGGTGCCGTACGCGAGATGCTATCAGCACGAGACCGGCAGCCAATGCAAGACTGGCGCAGGCCGATTCTCAACTGTGCGGAGGAATCATTCAAGCACGTGCCAGCTGCGGTTTCCCCATTGGCGAGTTCCCTTAGAGAACCTCGCCGCGCACGGAGAAGGTGACCACCTCGAAGGGAAGCTTCTTGCCGCTGGCGTCGAGAGCGCCCTCCGCGGCACGCTGCAGCCCGCCGCAGCACGGCACCTCCATGCGGCAAACGGTGACCGAGCGAATGTCGTTCATCGCGATGATGGCCGACAGCTTCTCGGTGTAATCGACCGCATCGAGTTTGGGGCAGCCGATGATCGTGACCCGACCGCGCATGTAGCGGTCATGGAACGATGCGTAGGAAAACGCCGTGCAATCAGCGGCGATGAGCAGGTCAGCTCCCTGGTAGTAAGGAGATTGCAGGGGCATGAGCTTTATCTGGCACGGCCATTGGGCAAGCTGGCTTGGTACCTCGGCTTCGGGAGATGCCTGCGTCTTTTCGGGAGTGTGGAGCATTTGGGCGCGCGAGCCGGGGCAACCCCCGCCAAGGTCGCCGGAACCGCCCTGCCCCGTATGCACGGCGTGAGCTTTCGCCGTCTGAGCTGCGACCACGGCAGCCTCATCATAGGGAAGCGCCTCACGTTCGACGAACGTGATGGCACCCGTCGGACACGAGGGCAGGCAATCGCCCATGCCATCGCAAAAATCGTCGCGCAAAAGCTTCGCCTTGCCATCGACGATGCCGATCGCGCCTTCGTGGCACGCGTTCGCGCACAGGCCGCAACCTGTGCATTTGTCCTCGTCAATATGGATAACCGTTCGAATCATAAACTCCCCCTCTATCGTTTTGCCTTGCCACGGGTCGAGGTTGATCAACCCGTGAACCGACCGACCCACCCACTGGCCATCACCGATTCAGCCTATCACCGAGCAGTCGGGACCAGCCTAATCCTCGCGGTCGGGGTCGGCACCTCTTAGCGGTCGAACCAGCCCGTCCCAGTAGTCGGAACCAGCCAAGCCTCATCCGCCACATGTTGACCCGATCCGTGATTTCTGCGAATTATATGCTACTGATTTACTATCATATGCGCATTCACGCCATCGACAACAAATGTCCACGATAGCTCGCGAGCACTAGGCCGAGTTCGTGGTCAACTGGACGAGTTGTGCGCGCCCGGAAGGCCAAACGGGAGCGCTTTTTCGCGAAGCGAACGCGCCCTAGAAGCCCCGTAGCAACAAAAGGCCTGGTCACAAATTCTCCCAGCTGTAATCGAGCGAAAGAAAACGTCGCACAACTCGTCCAGTTGACCACCAACTAAGGGTTTTGCTCCATCCCGCCGCCCGCGACCGCCTGCTGCGAACGTCTTCTTACTCGGAATCGCATCGTCGTGGACAAAAAGCAGCGATATGTGAGTGGAATCGAATAGCTAGCTTCTTTCCAGAAATTCTGACCTGGGGGGATACCTCCGAAAGCAAGGCGAGCAATCACTCCCGAACGCAGAGGCTCACATATCGCCATTTTCTGTCCCTCGCACCCTGATTTCCGAGAAAAAGGGGCGGACGGAGACTGCACTCTCGAATGACGCATCACTCTGTTTTCAAGACGAGTGGGGCAGGCGGGGCATCCCAGGCAGTATCCCGGAAAACGTCCCGAGCAGCATCCCGAATGACGCATCGTTCCGCTTTCCGGAAATAAGAGCGACCGACGGTTTCATCCGATGGCCCTTTGGCCTACCTTCCAGAGCGATGTGTATGCCGCCCGCGACCACCCCGCTTATTCGACGGTGCCGTACTTCTGTCCCCAGGCATGCCCTCCGACAGCGGAGTTCAATTGATCGCACAAACGGCGGCGCGTGAAGGTGCTCGGAGGCAGCAGGTTCACGATTTCGCGCAGGTCATCGGGCAGATCGACCGCCTCGGCCGCCATAATCACATCGAGCCTGCGCACCTTGCGCGCGCCGGGGATGCCGGCCATATCGGCGATGCGCTCCTCTTCCGTCAAATCCGCAAACAGGGAGTCAACCACCTGCTGCAATGCGCCGTAATAGGGGCTCTTCTCTCGAGAGGACATGGCGCCTACGCCTCCCCGCCCTCGCTAAAGGCCGCGGCGACTTTCTCGCGCAGCGCATCTGCCAGCGCGCTCATCTGCTCGTCGGTTGCAGATGCCACCTGGGGCTCCCCTTCACTTCGCGCATCGTCACTTGAAGAAGGCTCCTCGACGGCTGGGGACGCATCCGCCGCGCGGCACGCCGCGACATCAAGCCCCGACGTCGTAGCGGCGAGCGCTCCTGTATAGGCGGGGGTTGCGGCGCCGGTCGCGCGCAAGAACTGAACGCCCGAGGCTCGCAGGCGCACGGCGGCATCGACGACGGCGTCAGGGCAGTAGTACGGGTTCGCGTCCGTGGGGCCGCCTTGCTTCGGCTTGTGCTCAACAACCGCCAGCTGTACGAGAATTGGCAGTTCACAGGCTGCTTCGACACGCTTCGCGAGTGCGCATGCGCCCTCGATCGCGCACGCCGTGGAAAAGCCCGCCACCGAAGCGCCATATTCGCCCATGATCGCGCACGCCTCTTCGAGGGTCCCGCGCCCACTCGCAAGCGTTCCGTCAGCAAGCACATCGATCGACGCGAACGCGGGCATGTCGCTCACCTGACGCACACCCATGAGCGCGCACAAAAGGTCGCTTGCCGTGGTGAACCCGTTCAAGAAGAAGGCGTCAAACTGCTCGCCTTCGAACAGGCGCGCGGCACGGGCGTATTGGTCGCGGTTCTCGTTGAGCGACGCCTTGCTCGATGCGTCAAGCGGCAAGCCGCACGGCCCGATTTCCACAAGAACATGCTGCGGTTTCAGTGGCCGCAACAGCTCGAGCGAGGCGCGAGCCACATCATGGGCGCGATCCTCCATTCCAACCTGCGCCATTCGAGCAGGCGCGATTCCCGCGGTGCTCGTTACAAGACATTGGGCCCCGGCCATGGACTCCAACCGCATCGCTTCCTGAATCGAATCGGGCTCGAGGACGGTCATCAGCTCGAGGTCGCGATCGACGTCGACGCCCTGGCGCGCAAGCGCAGCGGAAACAGGGGCGGAAACGACGAGCATATCTTTGTCGAAGCGAAGAGCAATGTCGGGCATGGGGCATCCTTTCTCGTTTTCCCCATCATAGCGTATGCGCGCAGAAGGGCGAGTCTCGAGGGCTCCGTGCCTCACATCTCACATAGCGTGGGAGCACCGGCGGATGGAGCGACCCCGAAAACAAGCATGCCAGAACAGCGACCCCGAAAGCTCGGCATGGTCGGCTTCAACGCTATTCTCAACAAATAATAATAGATGAGTGCTATTATTCTCACCAAGGGGCGAGCGGCACGCTTTTCGGGGTGAGCGGAAACGTTACCGCACTTCACCGCCCATATCGCGCCGTTCCGCCCCGGAGCGCGTTTTTTTCTGGCATCCCTTCATATAATGACGTCAGCAGCTGAGAAGGCTCCCCTCCTTCCTCACTGCACTGCTTTCATACCCCTAGAAAAGCAGAAGCGACGCATCCATAAGCGTCGCAAATCCCCTCCTTGGGCCCAGCGGGAGCTCCCCTCTCCCCTGGGCCAATTCTTTCTCCAAGATGGAGCCTGGCGAGCCATTATCTTCAAGCTGGCTCACCAGGCACCATCGAACCTCCCACTTTGCGAACAAGCGAAGGCCCGCCGTAGAATGCGAAGGCCTTGCGCGGGTGCGCGTTTCTCGGCACCCCAATGGCCCCAGGGACATGAATGCGAAGGCCTTGCGCGGGTGCGCGTTTCTCGGCACCCCAATGGCCCCAGGGACATGAATGCGAAGGCCTTGCGCGGGATGCGCAGCTTAATGCGAGCTTCGGCCGACTTTCTGGTAGAATCGGCACTGCCGCATTATGCGCCCCTGTAGCTCAGCGGATAGAGCGTCGGTTTCCTAAACCGTGCGTCGGAGGTTCGAGTCCTCTCAGGGGCGCCACTTTCCTGCCTGCGGTTTTCGGCTTTTAGCTTCCTAATACCTACCTTTCGCATCAGTATTTTTCCAATTCCCCAAAAAAGCACTTGCGCGTGGTGGAGCGATGTGCTTACAATGGCTCCACAATTTCAAAGCGTCACCCCTTATGACTCGCTCTGGATTCTTCGGGAAACAGGGCGCCGAAGGGGCCTCTGGAGAATCCCAGGCAAGCTGGGTGCCGAAGGGGCAAGGCGAAACACCTGTTCACAGGCTTTTCGTTGAAACTCTCAGGCAAAAGGACAGAGAAAAGCTTACTGCTTGTCGCATCTGCGTGTCGCATTTCGCTTTTCCCTTTCCTTTTGTTGCGCCCATACCGCTTGTCGCGCGCGTTAAAACTCGGAACGCGCGAGTCCTCCACGGCCTTTTCGAGGGCCGCTTGAAGTTGCGAAACGTAACGGATATCGAGGAGGAACAGTGGAAGACTTCTTCAGCGCGTTCAACAACGTGCTCAATGCCATCGACGACTTCATCTGGGGCGTGCCCTTGATGGTGCTCATCCTGTTCGGCGGCATTCTTCTGACCGTGCGCCTGCGCGGTCTGCAGTTCAGCAAGCTGCCGCGCGCCCTGCGCTACATGCTGAAAAACGAGAAAGGCGAGGACGCGACCGGCGAGGTGTCGTCGTTCGGCGCTCTGTGCACCGCTCTTTCCGCGACCATCGGCACCGGCAACATCGTCGGCGTGGCGACCGCAGTCGTCGCTGGCGGCCCGGGCGCCATGTTCTGGATGTGGGTTGCCGCCTTGTTCGGCATGGCGACCAAATACTCCGAGGGCCTGCTCGCGGTAAAGTTCCGCAGCATCGACAAGGACGGCCACGTGCTCGGCGGCCCGTTCTACTACATCGAGCGCGGCATGGGAAAGCGCCTGCCCCAGATTTCCTGGAAGTGGCTCGCGAAGATCTTCGCGTTCTTCGGCATGTGCGTCGGCCTGTTCGGTATTGGTACGTTTACGCAGGTCAACTCTATCAACTCCGCAATCACCGGCTTCTTTGACCCCAACAAGTCCGCAACCGTGAGCATCCTTGGCATGGACTACTCCATCGCCACCGTGATCGGGTCGCTTCTTGTCGCGATCGTTGTCGGCCTCGTCGTCATCGGCGGCCTGAAGCGCATCGCGAGCGTTTCCGAGAGGGTCATTCCCGTGATGGTCGTGATCTACGTGGCGTTCTCGCTCATCCTCATCGTGCTGAACATCACGGCGCTGCCCGACGCGCTCGTCACCATCGTCCAAAGCGCCTTCGGCCTGCGCGCTGCCGCAGGCGGTGCGCTCGGCGCGATCATCATCGCCATGCAGAAGGGCATCGCGCGCGGCATCTTCTCCAACGAGGCAGGCCTGGGCTCCGCGCCTATCGCCGCCGCGGCTGCGCAGACGAAAGAGCCAGTGCGCCAGGGTCTCGTTTCGATGACCGGCACCTTCCTCGACACCATCATCGTGTGCTCCATGACCGGCCTCGCGCTTGTCATGACCGGCGCCTACCAGATCCCCGGGCTTGAAGGCGCCGCCGTCACCACCGCGGCGTTCCAGATGGGCCTGCCCTTCATTCCCGCCGAAGCCGTGTCGTTTGTCCTGATGGTGTGCCTGGCGCTCTTCGGCTTCACCACCATCCTCGGCTGGGACTACTACGGCGAGCGCTGCCTGGAGTACCTCTCCGGCGGTTCGAAGAAGGCCGTGAAGACGTACCGCTGGCTCTACATCCTCGCCGTGTTCATCGGCCCCTACATGACCGTTTCCGCCGTGTGGACCATCGCCGACATCTTCAACGCCTGCATGGCTATCCCGAACATGATCGCCCTGATTGTGCTGTCCGGCGTGGTTGTGAAGGAGACGAAGGACTACTTCAAGCGCCTCGACGAGGCCGCAGGCGACGAGGACAACCTTGCGCCGCGCGACACCTCCGACGACTGGAAAGCCGAGGAGGCAACGGCGTAGGTTGCGCCTAGCGGGGCGCAATCGCCCGACGGGGCACGATCGCCCGACGCTTATCGTTTCCCTTGCCGCGAAGGCGGGTTGATTGGCCGATTAGGCTTGTCAACCCGCCTTCTCGCTTTCTATACTTGCGCGTGCATCGATAATCGAACAGCCCGCGGTGTCGCGCCGCGCGGTTTGCGCATAGTTAGGCTTAGCCCCATGTCAGACAGCCCGGCACCGCCCGATAACCGCACCGACCGCTTGGGAACCGAGCGCGTCGGAAAGCTGCTCCTCGAGTTCTCTATCCCCGCCATCGTGAGCATGGTGTTCAACACGCTCTACAACGTGGTCGACACGATCTTTTTGGGACAGGCGCTGCCCGACGGTTCTGGCGTGGCGGTGACCACTCTCGCCTTCCCCGTGATGACCCTTCTTATGGGCTTCTCGATGATCGCCGGCCAAGGCGGCAACGCTCTCGCGGCGATTCAGTTGGGAAAGGGAGAGAAAGACCAGGTCGAGCGCACGCTCGGGAACTCAGCCACGCTGCTTGTGGGCATCGCCGTCATCATCGCGGTGGCGTCGGGGCTCCTCATCGACCCCATCCTCGCGGGTATCGGCACGACCGATGAGCTTTGGGACCTCACGAAGACTTTCGTGCAAATCATCTGCTTCGGCTTCATCTTCCAATCACTCGGCATGGGGCTCAACAACTTCCTGCGCACTGCGGGAAGGCCCAACCTCGCACTCGGCACCATGATCTTCGGCACGGTGACGTGCATCATCTTCAACTACCTGTTCGTCATCGTGCTGGGGTTCGGCGTCGCAGGCAGCGCATCGGCCACGATTCTCGGCCAGGCATGCGGCATGGTGCCCGTCGTTTGGCACTTCACCATGAGCAAAAACGCCGCTTTCAAGCTGCGCCTTCGTTGCTGCGTGCCCGATGTGAAGCTCATGGGGAATATCCTCACGATGGGCATCGCGTCGTTTGTGATGCAGGTTGCCTCCATGTTCGTCGGCATCGTGCTGAACCACGTGGTGAGCCTGTACGGGTCGACCGACCCCATCGGCACCACGGCCGCACTCGCGGCGATCGGTGTGGCGCAAAAGGCGGCGATGTTTGCGTTCACGCCGCTCATCGGCCTGATCATGGGAGCGCAACCCATCATCGGGTTCAACTACGGCGCGAAGCTGTGGCAGCGCGTGCTCGACACGCTGAAGTGGGCAAGCATCACCGGCGTATGCATCGGCGGAGCGTTCTTCCTGATTGCGGAGGCCATTCCCGCGCCGATCGTGGAGCTGTTCGGCGTTTCGGGCGACCTGGAGAATTTCGCCGTGTACGCACTGCACGTGTACGTGATTTTCTTCGCACCTGTTGGATTCCAGATTGTGGGATCGAGTTACTTCCAATCGAGCGGCCAGCCGATGAAGGCCGCGATTCTCGAGCTCACACGCCAGGTGCTCTTCCTCATCCCTTTGTACCTGCTGCTACCGCCCGTGCTGACAGCGCTCTTCGGCACGACGGGACTTGAGGGCGTCATCATAAGCGCTCCGGTGTCCGACGCGCTTTCGGTATGCGTGACCAGCGTCTTCGTCGCGCGAGAAGTCCACAAGCTGCGCCGCCTGCGCGATGGCGGAGGAATCGCGTAAGGGATGCCGCACGCAAAAAGCGCGGGACGAGCCCGCGCCTCTTGCTTGCCAAACGTTATCTCTTGTGCCCTTTACGCCTCGGGGACGAGACCCTTCAGAGCGCTTGCCACCTTGCGCGCGGCAGCCGTGATCGTGAGGTCGTCAACGTTCACCGTGACCTCCGCATACTTCTCGTAGAGCGGCTTGCGCTCGTCGAAGAGCTCATGCAGGCTCATGCCGACGCCATTCTTCAAAACTACGCCGCGCTCCTGCAAATCGGACAGGCGGCTTTTCAGCTCGTCGTAGGAAATCTGCAGGTAAACCACGTGGCCGATCTCGGAAAGATGCTTCATTGCCTCGTCGGAATAGACCGCAGAACCACCCGTCGCGATGACCGAACGCTCGGCCTTCAAATCGGAGAGAACCTGATTCTCAACGGCGATGAACCCTTCCGGGCCGCATGCGTCGAGCAGCTTTTGCAGCGTCTTGTCGCACTGGTTCTGAATCACCAGGTCGGCATCGATAAAGTCGTAACCGACAATCTTCGCGAGCACGATGCCCAAAGTTGACTTGCCGGCACCCGGCATGCCGATCAGGACGATGTTGTTTTTCTCCGACATGGCTTCTCCTTCAACGGTAATGTCTCGCTGATCACTATAGCAGCAAAGATCAGCACAAAGCCCACCACAAGGCGCAACGTCATCTGCTCGCCATACAACAGGATGGAAGACACCACGCCAAACACCGATTCCAGACTCAAGAGAAGCGACGCCTGGGTGGGTGGCACATGCGCGAGCGACACGTTCTGGATGCCGAACGCAACGACGGACGCGAACACCGCGAGGAACAGCATCTGCCCGATGATTTCAGGGGTGAACGCCGCGATACCCGGGAAGGTTTCGGTCGCAGCGCCAAAGACGATTCCGAGCGCGCCTTCCGCGATGAACTGAAACACCGTCAAAACAAGCGCGTCGCATTTCTGCGCGAATTTCGAGACGGCGACGATGTGCGCCGCGAATGCGACCGCGCAGCCAAGCGTCATCGCCTCACCGAAACCGATGGAGAGCGTCTCGCCCGACGAGCTCACCGACACAAGCCAAATGCCGCACACAGCCACGACCGCCGCAACGATATTGAACGCGGTCGGGCGCTTACGCGCGATGAGCCACCAGGCGAACGGCACAAGCACGCAATACGTCGCGGTCAGAAACGCGTTGATGCCCGGCGTGGTGTATTTGAGCCCCACCGTCTGCAGCCAGAAGGCGGTGAAGTCGAGCACCCCGAGAATGAACCCGTAGGTCACGACCTTGCGCAAGCAGAACCGCATGACGCGCTTGCGCAGTATCACGAGCAGCAACGCGCCCGCAAAGAGAAAGCGCATGCCCAAAAGCCACGCCGGGGGCAACACAGCCACGACGTCTTTCATGACGACGAAGCTGAAACCCCAGATAATCGTCGCGAGAACGATGAGGAGCTTATAGACCCAAGATGGGATATTTGCCATGGATGATATTCTTCTTCCTTCGAGTCAGGGCTGAGAACCGCCGCATACGGGCGGTTGGCCCGCATGACGCCTTAAGACCCCGCTATTTCCTGCCGAACCCGCCGCCCGTCGCCTGGGAATCCTCGCGCTTCGCGATTGCGGTATGCGCCGCCTGAAGCGAGTCTTTCAAACACTCGTTAATCGCCGGGGCCGCAGCAAGGCGCCGCACGCGCGCCAACGCGGTTTGGGATTTCGTCTCGTACCACGTCTGCCAAACAGCCGGCTGGGGCGCGTCATGGAACGACACCGCCTCGTCAGCCACGCCAAACTCATAGGCGAAAGGCAGAAGCTCTCCCCATTGCGACGGGGAAAGAGATACGGACTCGTCGAGTTTCTCCAGGTCGCGCATCCAATTGCGAAGCCCCTTGCAACGCGCAATCAGGTTGTTGCCGCTCTCAGTGCGCCTCGGAAGGTAGTTCGCGACGAGCGTCGTCACCATGGCGGTCGGAAGCGCAAGCACGGCGGGAATCGGGTTTATCGTGATGATCGCAATGGCGACCCCCGCGACAGCAGTCACGCCGGCGACGATGAGGAATACCTTTTGCGCGCGCTTGCCCGCAGCCTCGAAGAAATTGCGCTCCTCGCACGCCTTGCCAAGCGAGGCCTGCCATGCGCTCATCGACTCGATAAAAGCCTCAGGCTGATCGACTGCGCGTTGCTTCAGCTGGCTGAGCGAGCGGGAATCGCCGAGAGCGCTGTGTCCCATGAGAATCTCCAGCGCGGAAGACTCAAGCGCGCTGAGGCTTCCCGTCGGCGCTCCGAAGGCAACCGAGAGATACCAGGTGGGAGCTGCGTCTTTGGAGGGATCGCTCGCCTCGATGCACAGCACGCCCTTATGCGCAAGCCTCATCACCGTCGCCGTGAAGTCGCGCATGTCATCGTGGTTCCAGCGCCAAAGACGCCCTGCCACCGCAGGCTCCAAACCCTCTTCGGGAACTTCCCGATAGTACTTCCCCGAGAAATCAGACGGGTATTCTCGGCCCCAGCGGGCATAGGCGATCGCCGCCGCAGCCAGAATCGCCGCGCACGCGACAGCTATCAGGGCAAAGGTCGCGAAAAGAGCTTCCTGCTGGAAACTCCAAGAATCGGTCCACACCTTTTCCTCGGCAATCGCGTAATCGAGTCGCGCCGTCGCACGATTCGCGAGCATCTTCTTGCCGTCGAGATGCGTGAGCCACGATGCAGGGAACAGCACGTGGGCCGTTGCGTACTGGCCAGGGTTCACCACGTCGTCGTGGAGCACGACCGTTCCCGCCGAATCAACCGAGACCGTACCGTTTTGGGGACCATGCCCCCACGCTCGCACCGTGTCGTTCGGGATGACGGTCTCCCCTTGAGCGACGGGAAGCGTAATTGTCGCCGTGACGTTTTCCGAGACCACCGGCCAATCGAGAGAGACGTAGGTCCAGTACGCCTCGGAGATATCCTTGTAGGCGAGAACCGCATTCGTGATGGAGTAGTCGAGTTCCACGATTACGCGGGAATCGGTCACCTGAGGGAAAGCATAGAGCGTGTTCTTCGCATTGTCGTAAGCATATGTTGCCCCGCTGGAGGCGCCCCCTGCGAGCCATTTATCGGAAAACGAGGTGCTCGAAAGCGTCTTCCAGTCACCCTCGACGTTCCCGTCGGCGTCGGCTTGAGCAAGGCGCATGCCGTTGATCTGCACGCTCGCCGTTTCGGCAAGGCTGGTGAACGACCAGCCGACATATGCCGAATCGCCCTGGAAATCGAGGACGCGGTACTCGATGACCCGGTACGATCCATCCGTTTCCACCTGCATGGTGATGTCGGTTTTCGGGCTCGAGTACGAACCGGCAGCGAATGCAACGCGAGGCAATGCCGCCATCAAAGCGACAGCGAGCACGAGAAGACAAGCCGCGAGTACGGCGGCGAGGGAAACCGCTGGGCGCATCGGGGCGATAGTGCGAGCGATCGGGCGCGTCGGGGCAGCCAAAGGAGTGGTCCGACGCGTCACGGCAGCAGCGCAATCGGCCGAGCACGTCGGGGCGGCAGCACGAATGATCGGGCGCATCACAGCGCGCGATCTGTTCGCATTCATCCGCATAAGGCGCAGGCAAGCCGTTCGCCGCGCATCCTTTCTGTTTCTCACCGTAGTGCTCCTTGCATCTTTTTCCCGTTCACGGTATCATAGCAAACCGCACCTATTATAAGTGGAGAAGTGACCGAGAGGCCGAAGGTGCTCGCCTGCTAAGTGAGTATGCCCCAAAAGGGCATCTAGGGTTCGAATCCCTACTTCTCCGCCACGAATTGCACGGCCCCCGCAACCGCGGGGGCTTTTTTAGCTGGAAAGCGAATCAGCGAGAGAGAATTCACATAAGAAGAGCCCAGAAAGCTCCGCGCGGAAAACGCAAGCGGGACAGCGCCCACGGACGGCGCGAACAGCACGAGCGGTCTATTTCCTGAATCTCCACCATTTGAAGCCGGAGGCCTTCTCGGGCTTCTTGCGGTAATTCGGGTTGTTCTTGATAAACGTGCGTCGGCACAAAAGCGTCACGGCAAGGCCGATGAGCGTCGTCGCCAGGAAGCTTGCTGTGAGCTCGAGAACGTCGATGTTCCCCTCGAACAGCGCATACAGCGACGCCAGCGCAAAAAACGCCGAGAGCACGCTCATCAGGAACGTGAACAGCTTGATGAGAATCTCTTTCGCCTTCGTCGGGGAATACAGAAACATCGCGACCACATACACCACGCCCGCTACGAGCGCAAGCACGATGATCAGCGGAACGATTCGCGAAAGTCGAGCTAACAGGGGCATGGGCGCGCCTAACTCTGATCGGGCACGACGGCCGCCTTAAGCGAGCCGAACATGGTTGTTCTCGCCCACCAACCGCGCGATTGAGCCGCCGCGGCAACCGAGCACGCCACGTTGAAATCGCGGCACACGGCGAAAGTGGTCGACCCGCTGCCGCAAAGAAGCGACGCCTCGACCCCCGCTTGGCGATGCAGCCAAGCGCGAACGTCGGCAAGCTCGGGAAGCACGCTTTCGGCTGCAGGCGACAAGTTGTTCACCAGGGGAACGTCGCACGCTGTCTGCGCCGCCTCGGCAGCGGCAGCCGCATCCTTGTCAACCTTTTGGGGATTCCCATCGAAGGTGCGGTACGCCTCAGCGGTCGACACACCCGACTCGGGCTTGACCAGCACAAGCGGCTTTTTCATCGCTTCGAGCTCATGGTCGAACAGCTCGCCCGTGCCGGTGAAGCACGCGCAACCTCCATGGAGGAAGAACGCAACGTCGCTGCCGAGCTCGTGCGCAGCCTCCTCAATCAGAGGGTCGTCCTCGGGGATGCCCCACAAGCGAGCTGCGCCGACAAGCGCCGCCGCCGCGTCGGAGGAGCCGCCACCTAACCCGCCCTCGTGCGGGATGTTTTTCTCGATGCGAACGTTAATCGCGTCGTCGTAAGAGATATCAGCCTTACGAGCGAGCAGGTCAATCGCCTTGTACACGATGTTCTCGCGCACAGAAACGTTGAGGGGAGCCACTCCCCCGCGCGCATCGCAGCTGATCGAAATGAGAATATTGCCCGCAGGGCCAGCGCTCGCCGTGTTCGTTGGCGCGCCTTCTTCGGCGGATTCGAGCGCCGCGCGCGCGGCAACGATGTCGGCACGCTTCATGTATAGGATATCGTGAAGCGCCACGGCATGAAGGACGGTCGATACATCGTGGTATCCGCTATCACGGCGATCGCCGATGCCCAGAAACAGGTTCACCTTCGCCGGCGCCACAAGCTTAAGACCCGCGCCCTCGATCTGCGCCGTGCGCGCGATGGAGATCATATCGACCGGGATCTCGAGCGAGGCACGCTGACGACTCATGCATTCTCCCTGCTCAGGGGCGAGCGTTTCACGTGAAACGTTCTCGGCGGAGGCCTCGGCAGCTGAGCCACCCGCAACAGCCGCATCGGCGCGCACATCGGCGACCGTCACCCCAGTGCCGGTCCCCCCAGGCAAGCCGCCCTCAGCCAGGACAGCCTCTTCATTGCAAGCGGTTTCGTCAATCATTTCTTCCTCTTGTTCGCGAAAAATTCCTTCAGGAGCGCCGAGCACTCGTCGGCAAGAACCCCCGGCGTCACCTCGAATGTATGGTTCAAGCGCTCGTCGGCATTGACCTGATAGAGCGTTCCAACAGCCCCAGCCTTCGGGTCGGGAGCTCCGAAAACGCAGCGGGCAATGCGCGACTGATGCATCAGCCCCGCGCACATGATGCAGGGCTCGAGCGTCACGTACACCGTGCAATCCGAAAGGCGCCACGCATCGAGCGCGCGCGCCGCTTCCTGCATGGCAAGAAACTCTGCATGGCCTGCGGGGTTCTTCGTCGTCTCCCGTAAGTTGCACGCTCGGGAAATCACGCGCGGCTCAGCCAAGGGGCGCCTCGTCCCTCGGTCTATCGGCTCGTAGACCACCACAGCGCCGATAGGCACCTCGCCAAGCGATTCCGCACGTCGAGCCTCCGCGATGGCAAGCCTCATGTAATCTTCGTCGTTCATGCGCCCATTATAAGGCACAACAAGGCCCCGGCCAAAGGCGTTGCGCACGCGTTACGAGGAAAGGAAAGAACCTGCGCACTACCTTATAGTCGGGGCCAAAGGGTGCCCCGCGGCCACACGGGCCTCGATCGAGAGGCCCTACATCGCGTGATCGATTCGCGATGCTGGGGTGCTGCGGCCGCATCGGGGCTCATAGTCGATCAGTTACTGCCTCTTATCCCCCTTCTCCCTTTTGCGAAGCGCACCGAACGCCACAGCGCCGACAGCGCCCGCCGCGAGAATCGCCAGGGCTGCCACACATGCGATGGGCATCGCTGTGTCACCCGTCTTCGCGAAGCGCGCAGGGGGCTTGCCGGGCGTGCCCGGAGTTACTGCAGGAACAGGCTTCGTGTACGTGTTCTTGAACGTCGGAGGCGTTCCGTTAGGCCAGGTCACATTCGCGACCAGATTGCCCTTGCCGTCATCGGTCACAACAACGGTCACCTTGTACGAGCGGCCGTCGTAGGTGATGCCGGTTTGCCCGTCGTTCATCTCGACCAGCGTGAAGTCGTACGTTCCGACCTTGTCGAAGTCGATCGCGGGGAACTCGATGCGGCCGTCAGCGGCGTTCTTCGCCTCGTACGTGCGACCGTCGGCGCCCGTCAGCTTGAAGGTGAACTCACCCGCCGCGAGCGTACGACCCTCGAGGGTCTTCGTCGCGCCGATGATCACCGTCGTGCCCTTGGCCTTATAGGCGTTCTTGAAGACCGCCCCATCGGCGCCATCGATGGCAAAGTCAACCCTCAGCTCGTTGTCAATCTCCACAACATCGGCCGTGACCTGGTATGTCGTCGCGTCATAGGTGACACCGGCAGCCGTGGTGCCCGCACCAATCTCGCGCATCGTATAGATATGCGTGCCCGCCTCGGTGAACTCGATGTCCGAGAACACCACGTTCCCGTCAGCATCGTTCGTACCCGTAGAGACGACCTTGCCGTTCTCGAGCAGCTCGAAGGAGAACTCGCCCGCGATGAGCGCACGGCCCTCGAGAATCTTCTTCGCCACAGGAGCCGCGAAGATCGGGTCAGGATCGGGGATGACCGGCGGCGTGTAGGTATACGTGTTGGTGAAGGTGCGCAGCGGCGTGCCCTTCACGTAATCCTGCACGTTGGTCACGCGTGCCGTGACGTTGCCAGCGTTATCCCTGGTCACCGTAACTTCGAAGGTGAAAGCGGGGTTCGGGTCGTTCGCCACGTCGGCATGTCCGCCCGCCTTCTCGGTGATGGTGTAGTGGAACACGAGCGTGTTGGCATCAACCGTCGGATTGTCGGTCGTCGGGCCATCGCTCGCAGGCTTTGCCGCAGGAGCCGCCGTGGCGTCAGCAGCAGGAGCAGCTCCCGCGTCGGCAGGTGCGCTTCCCTCGCCCTTGGCAGCATCGCCCGCATCGGCGCCCGAAGCGCCGGCCTCAGATGCCGCCGCAGCGTCAGCCGCAGGGACATCGCTCGCTACCGCCTCGCCAGCTGCGCTCGCCTCGTTCGCAGCAGACTTAGCAGCAGGGGCGCTGTTGATCACGATAGGACCGTTGTCGAACAGGCTCGCGCCAAACGTGATTACGCCGAAGTCGACCGACCCGTCGGCACCGTTGTGCACCGTCGTCGCCGTCGGCATCGGAGCGTTCGCCTCCGCAGCGGTCAACGTGAAGGTGAACAGCCCCGTCATATCCGGCATTTCGACCGCGGAGTTGTTGACGAAGCGCTTGAACGCGTTCACGGGAATCTGATTGTCGTCATACTCAAAACCGGCGACGTTCGTAAACTCGCGCGTGTTGGGCGTGGTCGTGAGCTGGGCTGTCGCCACAAGCTTGCCCGTATGGACGCCGTTTTCGTCAAGGTCGGTTACTGTCACCGTAAACTCAGCAACGTTGCTCGAGTACTTAATGCCACCGATAATGTGCCCAGCGTTCGCCTCGGTCACGCGGTACTTGTAGACGCCAACCTGGTTATAAGTAATGTCCCCGAACGAAATCGGGGCATGGCCCGTAGCAGGGTCGACCATATCGGCGTCAACCGTCACGATGGTATCGCCCGGCAGCGGAGCGCCCATGGTCAGCGGCTCGAGAAGGAAGCTGAATGCGTCATTGGCTTCCCAGTCGCGCCCCTCGAGTACCTTGTACAGCCCGAATCCCGCCTGAGTATCGAACACCGCGGGGTCAGCCACATAGGCGTTCGTGAAAGAGACCTTGTTGCCAGTCGCGCCATCGACCGTAGTCGTGATCACGAGCGCGCCCGCGTTGTCGGAAGCAACGTTGATCGCAACGCTATGAATCGTCTTGTCATACGTCATGCCAGGCGCCCCAACGGAAGGCACGTTCTCGTACACATCGAAGGTGAACGTCTTGCCCGCGTCGTCCTGCGTGAAGCGCAGGTCGGTGAGCAGGGTCGCCTCGTAAGCGACGCCCGCGGCACGGGGCTCGGAATTCACGAACGTGCGCGTACCGTCGCCGCCGAGCAGCGCCGCAGCAGCGTCATTGGTGCCAGCGATGTGGAAAGTGAATTCGCCTTGGCCCATATCGCGGCCGTTGAGTGTCTTGCTCAGGACGAGTCCGGCGTAGTCGCCTTCCGCCGTATAACGGTTGGTAAAGTCGAGCGAGTTCTCGACCGTACGCGTTGCCGCAAGCACGCCGTTGTTGTCGGTCACCGTCACCACGATTGTGGCGGTATGGCGATCGAACGTCATGCCCTGGGTGCCATCATCAGGGATCCGCTGGCTGTTCCACGAGTTCTCGCGCACCATGAAGGTGTACGTACCCGGCTTGGTGAACGTCGCATCGCCGAAGGAGAAGTTGGCCGCTTGGCCGTTCGTTCCTCGCAGCGCGATCGCATCGGTGCTCGTCAGACGAACAGCGCCGTTCGCGATGGCAGACTGCGTCGCGTCATCGGCGGGGAGCAGCACGAACCCGAAGGTCTCGTTCGGGAGCATGTCGCGACCGGTGAGGATCTTGGTGCCCGCCGCAAAATCGGCAGCGGGAACGCTCGCGGATTTGGGCGTGTAGGAATTGCGGAAGGTTGCGAACGACTCGGCCTGAGAGCCTTGCGCCGCGTCGGCAAGCCGGTAGCTCGCCGTCCACACCACGACCTGCTCGTTGTCGACTACCTCGCTCGTAATGTCTACCCTGACGACCCACGTGGACTCATCGTAGACCATCCCAGTCTGCAGCTGGGACGCGTCAGCGTCGGCAACGTTGATCCAGTTGCCAGCACCATCCGGCACCAACTCGGTGATGCGATACTCAAACGACTCGCCGATCATATCGCCCGTGAAGACGATGTCCCCGAACGTCACGCTGCCGTCGGCGTTAACCGCACCGATCGGGTTTGCGGGCATCGGAGCGTGATCCGTGACCGGCTCGATGAGGAAGTTGAACATACCGCGCGCAAGGGGATTCGCACCCGAGTTGTCGGTGTATTCCTTCTTCACCGCGGGATTCCACTTCGCTTCCCTCGCGGCGAACTCGTTGGTGAACGTTGCGGCATCGACGCCGTCATCGGATTGGATGCTTGCGCCGTCGTCGTCGTTGATCTGCACCATGATGCTCGACACATTCAGTATGCCCTGATGGATGGCGTTATCGCCCTGCCCTGCAAGCACATCGGTCACCGTTACGACCACGCGATAGCGCGCCTGCGACAAGGACATGCCAGCTCCGGCGCCCACGGTCTGATCCTCGCTGATCTCATAGACGTACGTGCCGGGCTTCGTGTACGTGATGTTGCCGAACGTGCCAGCCGCATAACCGCCGTCAGCCAGGTCCTGCTTGGTGAGGGTAAGCGCGCCAACAGGTTCGCCATTCTCGTCAAGCGGCATCGGAGCGTTGTCGGTCGTGGGGGTAAGGATGAAACGGAAGGCGTCGTTGTCGGTCCAGCTACGACCGGTCAACACCTTCTTGACGGCAAGGGCATCGCCGCCATCGAGCGTGCCGCTCGGGCGATACGCGTTGGTGAACTCAACCTTCGCCTGTGTACCAGTAGCAATCGCTCCCGTCGCAGCTTGTGGGTCGTTGTTTTCCGCAGGAGCTATCTGATCGAAACCAGTCGTCGGCTGCTCGCTGACCAGGTACTCCCAACCCCCGCTCAAGCCACGAATATAGAGCGTCTCGCCGTCCTTGAGCGAATGCGTCGCCTTGCCGTTGTTGTCAAACGTGATGGTGAACGCGTCGCCCACCAGCTCGCTGTTCGCATCGCGGACCTCGGCGGGGAATTTCTGCCCCTCCGCCTTGTCAATCTCGATGTCGAACGTGAACGTGTCGTTGACAAAATCGGCACGATTGTAGCCCTCGGGGACGACCAGCGACTTGGAGATAGCCAGCGTGCCCGGTTTCTCGATGACAAGTTTTCCGTTATTGCCCAGATGGCAGGCGACATTGCTGCCCGACCACACAGGATTGAGCACCGTCTTCGCTGTCGTCGTCAGGTTAGCTCCCTTGGGCGTACGCAGCTCGTTGATGTAGGTGAAGCGCGGAGTACCCGCCTTGAACACCGCGTTGCCGGAAGCGTCAGTGCCGATATAGCCAAGCCACGATTCGGGAATATTGCTCGAGAACTGAATAGCGCCCGACTGCAGCGTCGCCTTCCCGTTGCCAATCTCGTACCAACTGCGTTTGTAGTAATAGGTGCCGTCCGCGCTCAATGCGCCCTTGGCCGGCACCGTGCACTCCTTATCCGTGTAGATCGGCGTTTCCTCTGTCATGTAGTAATAGCTGTTGGACTTTGCGGGGGTGAACGTCGCCGTAACGTCGCCGTCTTCCCCACCGTTCCACTTGTTCGCATAGAACGCCACGCCGTCGTCAGTCGTGTTTGCCTCGATGTAGGCGGCAAGCGTCACATCGGGGTTGGCCAACGCGCTCTCCATGCCCTCCTTCACGCTCGACTCGAAGAACACGCGAATAGGGAACGTCATGTCGACATGGCCCGTACCAGCCGATTCGTCAACCTGGAAATGACGCAGCGGAATGAGCGATGCCGGAATTTTCACTTCGACGAGGTCGCCCGTCGCGAGATTATCCGACTTGGTCACCGTGATGACGATCGAGCTCAAATTGCCCGAAGGATAGAGCACGTTGCCCGCTTCGCCCGAGAACGTGTACGTGTCGACTTTTCCGCTCGTCGATTTCACCGGATTTTGGAACAGCTGCTTCGCGAACACGATCGTCGTGAACGAATCGACCTTCATGTAGTCGCCGAGCTGGTCGGTGAAGGTGATGTACCCCGAAGTCGAGGGGTCATAGCCCTGCTGCACTTCGGTGGGAAGGCCCGTCGAGCTTGTGATCTCCTGGGAAATCTCGTCGAAGAGGGTCTTCAGGTCGGCCGCGTTCGAAGCCGCTTTGTAGAAATCGGAATCGGCAGCACGCGCTCCGAAGTTCCAGACCCATCGGCCGGACTCCCAAGGCCATTGGCCATTCTGCCATGAATAGCTTGCCGTAGGATAGTTGCTCGAAACGGCATGCATGAATTTGTTTTCGTCACTGGTTCCGCTGTTCGCGGGATCGGCCACGGGATTCGCACCGCTGAAGATGCCGACGGAGTAAATGGTCGCCCCCGCGTCCTTCATCGACTTGGCAGCGGAGACGGCATCGCCCGCCACTCCGTCTTCGAAACCGCTGCTGCTCGTTGGCGAACCGTCGGTGAAGAACACCACAATCTTCTTGGCGTTCTCGCGACCCGACTTCTGGCCAGCCGCAAGCTCCAACCCATAGTCGGCCCGCGTCGAACCGGCGGGGCTGATGGCATTGACAGTCGACTTCAAGTCGTCCGCCGACGAGCCGACGCACGAGGTCAGGTTCTTCATCACCTGGCTGAAGTTGTAGGTGTACCCGCCCTTGCGATAGGTACCGTTACCAACCTGATTGCTTTTATCCCCCGAGAACTTCACGAGCGAAACCTGATGCTGCTGGGCGGGGTCGCTTATGTTCGCGTTCTGCTTCGCGATCTCGTCGATGAACGAGTTCGCCGCAACCTTGAGCGCGGCGATCCTCTTCGTGCTGTCGCCATTGCCCATAGGATCGTCCATCGAACCCGAAGCGTCGAGCACCAGCACGATATCGAGCGGCTGCGCGATCTTCGACTTCAAGTTCGATGTGGACGAAAGCGCCGAGAACGCCGTGAGGAAGTCCGCCTCGGGGCTCTTCGCGATCGTCATCGTCCCGTCCGCCCCCGTCAGGACAACGTCCTCAGTCGACACCGTCTTGTCGGTCCAGATGCGGCCGACACTCTGAGTCGAATAGTCCAGACCCCAGTCCCTCCACGAGCTTGCTGTGTTGGGGTCGGCCACTGTGTCCTTATCACCTGCGGCATAGGGCGTGGTTCCTGCGCCCGACGCGCCCGATCCCGCAGAAGCGCCTTCATCGGCGAACGAGAGTGTCGGCATGCCGACAGTCAGCGCGAGAAGCGCTGAAAGTAAGATGTTACGAATCTTGGTGCGTTTCATGATGAAACCTCCGTCCCACTTGTCTCGGGGTCTTCATGTGCTCGATACTGTCTCGCGCCAGAAACGGCACCCTTCCTATTCCCGTCTCCATTCATTTCTCCTCTCCTCGTATACGCGCATCGACTTGCGCACTCCTACCCTTCCATCATGAGGGGAAGCAAGCGAGAGGGTAACGTTCGTAGATGCGCAAAGGGGGTTTCGTATATACGAAACCCCCTTTGTGAGTTTTACCCGTCTATTCGCATCGACGGTCCGCATTTTCGAAAAGGAATAGGACGCGAAGCATCCCAATTTGCGGCGATTTCGGCGACTCGGCCAAAATGTCCCCCTTGAAAGGGTCGTTCACGATATCGCAATCACCTACCCCATTTTCAACCTGTATAATGACGGTCAGAGGAAAACTGTTCAATCAAGAATCGGAAAAGACTTTTTATGAACGCCATTGCGAAAAATACCTTTGTCGCGATGGTTTCGCTCGCGCTTTTCTACTTCATTTTTCTCGAGAGCAATTCGTTTTACCTCTCGAGCATGTCGTCCTTTTCGCTTGAGCCTGGGTTCGTTACAACAATTGTCCCGATAATGGGCCTCAATGCCTTGGGATTCCTCTGCTATCCGCTCTACAGCTTGAAGCTTTCTCGAAGAAAACGGCGGGGAGTGGCTCTCGTTTTCGCCATCCTCTGGGTTGCAAGCCTCATCGTTGCAGCGACGGTCTCCTCGCCTATCGCGATTGTCGGGGCTGGTTACCTCTCGTTTTTCATTATGGGCGTCCTCGGCGGCGGTGCTTATTTTGGCGTGGCGATGATGCTTGCGCGAAGCGATCGCCTGACCACGTGCGTCGCGCTCGCTCATGCCGCAGGGATTCTCCTTCATCTGATTTGCTTCCACATTCCACTGGGAAGAGCGGGCGACGCAGCCTTTTTAGGCCTTGGTATCATCGCCTTCTCGCTCGTGGCGCTCTTCGGTTGGCCGTCGCTTCAAGCCCCCCGCGAAGGAACAGTAGTCGACAGCGTGGGCAACCCGATATACCCTCGCAAGATTCTCGATCTTCAGGAAGCCGCCGCACCGCCCAATCTTCAGGAACCGCGAAGGTTCGCTATCCAGCTTGTCGCGCTTACTATTCTGCTCGCGGTGCTGTTTAACGTCCTCAACAGCGTAACTTCACTCGGAACCCCCTGGGTCAACCAGTACGCCGAAGTCTGGCCGCGGCTTGTTGTTGCGATCTGCGGAGTCGCTGCAGGCGTCTTCTTCGACATTGATCGCCGTCGCCATATGGGAACGGTGGTTCTTTGCGTCGCATTCCTCGCAATGGCCGCAGCGCTCGCCGCGGGGTCGGGCTTGAATATCACGGTCTGCCGCGTTGTGTTCTACGCAGGATCGGGGATCTTCGCTGTTTTCTACTTATCACTGTTCATCTGGCTCGCGGCTTATATGAGAGTTCCCCAACTTTGGGCGGGAATGGGGAAGGTTATCAGCAACGTTGTCGCGCTGGTCGTCACGATTCCTTCGGCCGCCCTCGCGCAAGCCAATGACCAGGCGCTCACTTCGCTCGCCTTTGTGCTGTTCGCGGCTGTTCTCATCTTGATGACGCGCGCAGGGATGCTCGCCCCCGACTATGAAGAGCGCGTCTCATCGTATTCCAAAAAGTCGGCAGGCTCCGAAGAAACGCCCGATCATGAGAGCGCGGTTGATACCGACCAAGAACCCCCCGAGATGGCTCCTCCTCGAAGCCCCGAGGAGACTCTTGCGGCATTTTGCGAGTCGTATGGCCTCACGAAGCGGGAAAGCGACGTTCTCGCTGCAGTGGTCTCGGATGAGCGGCCGCTCAAGCACGTCGCAGCAGAGCTGGGCGTCGGGCTGCGAACCGTTCAACATCATCTCACTTCGCTGTACAAGAAGACGGGCACCCAAACGCGCACCGGCCTGACCGCGCGTTTCATCGAGGAGTCGCAAAACGGCGCGCAAGCAAAGGAGAGCCGCGAGGAGTAGCCCAGCGAGGCAACGAGGAGCGCGAGCGCAAAAGATGCCAGCGGCGAGTAAGCTCGAGCGGCGAAGGTGCCAGCAACAAGTGGCGCGAACAGCGATGACGAAAGCGACGCCATCGCGGAAGCAACCTTTCATCAAAAGGCCTGACGGCATTACCCATCAGGCCTTTCATCTTGCAATTAGTTGAATCCGAAGCGTGTTCGCGTCCGTTGCGCGCTAGCCGATCTTGCAGACCCAGCCGTGCTTGTCCTCGAGGGCGCCGTCCTGGATGCCCGTGAGCGTTTCGCGAAGCTTCTTCATCACCGGGCCAATCTCGGTGCAACCAGCGGGGAAGACAACTTCCTGGTCGGCGCCGTTGACCTTGTTGTCGATCTGGCCGACTGGGGAGATGACCGCCGCAGTGCCGCACAGGCCGCACTCAACGAACTCGCCGCCGGCAACTTCTTCCCAGGTGACATAGCGCTCGTCGACCGTCATGCCCAAATCCTTCGCAACCTGAACAAGGCTGCGACGCGTGATGGAAGGCAGGATGGAATCGGTGTGGGACTTCGGCACCACGAGCGTGCCGTCCTCCTTCACGAACAGCACGTTTGCGCCGCCCGTTTCCTCAACGTAGGTGCGCGACTCGGAGTCGAGATAGAGGTTCTCGGCATAACCGCCGCGATGCGCCTCCATCGTCGGGCGCAGCGACATGGCATAGTTCAAGCCCGCCTTGATGTTGCCCGTGCCATGCGGTGCGGCGCGGTCGTACTCGGAGACGCGCAGCTTGATCGGCTTCAAGCCGCCTTTGAAGTACGGGCCGACCGGCGTGACCAGGATGCGGAAGGCGTACTCGGGAGCGGGGGCAACGCCGATGACCTCGCCCGAACCGATCATGAACGGACGCACATAGAGCGTAGCGCCCGAACCGAACGGCGGAACCCAAGCGGCGTTCGCGCTGACGACAGCCTTCACGGCCTCGATGAACTTGTCCTTCGGGAAGCCGGGCATCTCGAGACGCTCGGCAGAGGCGAACATGCGCTCGGCGTTCATGTCGGGGCGGAAGCAGACGATCGAGCCGTCCTCGGTGGTGTAGGCCTTCAGACCCTCGAAGACCTCCTGGCAATAGTGGAAAATGCCCGCGCACTCGGAAAGGTGCAGGTCGTGATCGGTGGTCAGGCCGCCCTCATCCCATTCGCCATCTTTCCAATGCGCTTCAAAGCTGTAGTCGGTCTTATGGTAGCCGAAATCGAGGCTGCCCCAATCCAGGTCTTTTTTCTCGACGGTCATCGTTTGCTCCTCATAAATACTGGCGCGAATTCATATACGCATCTTGCACGATACAACGAACTTTAGCCGCGTAAAGCAAAATTTGCCGAACGGACATATTGAACTGCTATGAATAGGGAGCTTGCGCTTGGACGGGGGTTGGAACGAGCGCGACGGGCGCAAGACGAGGCACCGTCGGGACGTGCGCACAAAGGAGACTTGAAGAATTCCGACAGATGGCGCCGCGACAATCAAGCACCTGATATAATCTGGTCTCACTGGAGGAATGGCCGAGTGGTTGAAGGCGGCAGTCTTGAAAACTGTTGAGCCGCAAGGTTCCGTGGGTTCAAATCCTACTTCCTCCGCCAAGTCAACACACGCCCGATGCCCTCGGGCGTTTTTCATTTCCGTGAGAAGGATTTGAACCGATGAGGTGGAATTCCGGCCCGCAGGGCAAAAACGCTCCAGTGAAGCGTTTTTAGGAATTCGCCCGACCGAGCTTGCGAGGGAGGGGCTGCGGCCGCGGAGCGGACGCGAAATCCTACTTCCTCCGCCAGGTCAACACACGCCCGATGCCCTCGGGCGTTTTTTATGCCGTCAACGCAGATGAGCCCCGCTTGTCGCGAGGCCCATCTGTGAGGCTACATCTCAAAGGGAACGCCGTCGCGTTCACACTGCAGCTTCTTCTTGCGCATTTGGCAGATGGAAACGGCCTTGCCGTTGTAGATGTTCATCTGCTTGTAACCACAGTTTCCATAGCCACTGCAAGCTCGGCACTTCAGCTGATCGAGCGTGAACCCGTCGAGGTCCTCGTCGGTCATAAGCCGCACATTGCCCTTCGGAAATTTCGGCGGCATGCGCACCTCCTCTCCCTCTTCCAACTCCTCCTGGTAAGGGCATTATAGCGCCCTTACCAACAAAAACTAGCGCTCGGAGATCGGCGTGTACGGACGGCTTCCGCTGCGCGTGCTCTTGTATGCCGGGCGGATGATGCGCTTACCCGCAACGATCTCCTCGAAACGGTGAGCAGCCCAACCCGCCATGCGGGCGCAGGCGAACAGGGGGGTGTACAGGTCTTCGGGAATCCCCATCATGGAGTACACGAAGCCAGAATACATATCGATGTTCGCACACATGTCCTTCTTCGTGCCGCGCTCGCGCAGAATCACCTCAGGCGCCAGGCGCTCGATGCTCTCGAGGAGACGGTATTCCGCCTCGAATTCCGTTCCCTCGGCGAGCTTCTTCGCATACTTCTTGCAAATCATGGCGCGCGGGTCGGACAGCGTGTACACCGCATGCCCCATGCCGTAAACCAGGCCCGACTTGTCGTAGGCCTGCTTGTTCACGATCTTCGCCAGGTAATCGGCGACCTCGTCGTCGTCTTCCCAATTCGACACATGCTGCTTGATGTCGGCCTGCATTGCTCTGACCTGGTGATTCGCACCGCCATGCTTCTTTCCCTTAAGAGAGCAGATAGCCGCCGCGTACACCGAGTAGGGATCGGTGTCGGCCGAGGACATCACGCGCGTGGTGAACGTGGAATTGTTGCCGCCGCCGTGCTCGGCATGCAGGCACAGCATGATGTCGAGCATGCGCGCCTCTTCCGGCGTGAACTCGCGATTGGGACGAAGCATCGACAGGATGGTCTCGGCCGTCGACTGGCCGGGGATGAAGCGATGCATGATCATGGAGCCGTTGTGGTAGCGCGCCTGCTGGGCGTAATAGGTAAGGACCATCATGCGCGGCACGCGCGACATGAGGGAAATTGCCGTGTTGATCTCGTGCTCGGGAGAGCGGTCCTCCGCGTCGGGATCGTAGGCATACAGAAGAAGAATCGAGCGGGCCAGCACGTTCATGATGTCAGGCGGGGTGTCCTTCAGGATCATCGATGCGGTGAAGCCGTCGGGCAGCTCGCGCTGCGCATCGATCGCGGCGATAAAGGTGTCGAGTTGGTCTCGCGTGGGCAGCTCGCCGAGAAGGAGCAAGTAGGCTACCTCCTCGAAGCTGAAGCGCGTCGTGGAGCTTTCCTCGCCGAGCAGGTCGGTGATCTCGTAACCGCGCAGGCGCAGCGAGCCCTCGTCCGACAGCTTGTCACCGTCGGAGAGCAGATAGCCGTGCACGTTCGAGATGTTCGTCATGCCCGCGAGCACGCCGGTGCCGTCGGCATTGCGCAAGCCTCGCTTCACGCGGAACTTCTCGTAATAGGATGGGTCGATGTAATTGATTCTCTCGAAGTGCTTATAGAGATCGATACGCTCGTCGTTCATGCGCGTCACCTTTCATTCTCGTTTCACCATGATAACGCCTTGCAACGCTTGACCACCCATCGCTCCCGGGATTCGGCAAATCTGCGCGAGAATGTAACCTGGACGCAATAAGAAGAAGGGGCGCACCAGAAAATGCAGCGGTAATAAGTAAGACGAAACGGCCTCACGAGCAGGCGATTCGATTTCGCCTCCATTTTTTGAAAAAAGTTGTTGACACCTTCCTCATCCACTGGCATAATATCCGTTGCTGTTTAGAAGTGCGCCATTACCTCAGCTGGATAGAGGGACTGACTACGAATCAGTACGCCGGGGGTTCGAATCCCTCATGGCGCACCATTTCAGCTTATTACTCCGCAACGATTGGGCCACCAACACGTGCGGTTTTTTTATTGTTGGAGGAAAGGTCCGTACTTGAAGGTTCGAAAACATAAGCCTCACAGTATGTAACCCTTCGGCTCCCCGCGTCGGCAGTCGAGGGTCGACTGCAATGCGCCAGGCCTGACAAAGATTTTACCTGGGAAAATTCCCCCGAGTGGTACGATTCCAAAGCACGGCCTAACGGCGCATCAGAACGTAAGGGAGCGCCATGCTTTATCTATCCCAAATGCTGGGGAAGCCCGTTGTGGATTCCGCCGGCGAGAAAATCGGCACGATCTCCGACCTCGCGATCTCAACTGGCGAGGTCTTCCCCCGCATCACAAGCCTCGCCTTCCAAGGGCCGGGCAAAGTGCCCTTCATGATTTCCTGGCGGAAGTACGTCGACGAGTTCGACGACGAGGGCATCAAGCTTTCCGTCGATTCGCCCGACATCCGCTTCAGCTACCTGCAGCCTGACGAGGTACTTCTCGCGCGCGACCTCATGGATCGCCAAATCGTCGACACCCAGGGGCTTAAGGTCGTGCGCGTAAACGACCTCAAGCTCTCGCAGTCGGGCACGCAGTTGCGACTCCTCGGCGCTGAAGTGGGCATTCGCGGCATCCTGCGAGGGCTTGCCCCCTGGCTCGAGCGCGCCGTCGTCTCCGTCGCGAAAACCTTCCACAAGCAGATCGACGAGCGCATCATCGCCTGGAACTATATGGACCTGCTCGACCGAGACCTCTCGGAAGTGCAGCTGTCCGTCACGCACAAGCGCCTCGACGAGCTGCATCCCGCCGACGTCGCCGACATCTTGGAGCAGCTCGATCCGCAGCAGCGCGCGAACGTCTTCAAGCACCTCGATGAGAGCCAGGCGACCGAAGCCATCTCCGAGATGGAAGACGAGTACCAGGCCGACTTCATCGAGGACCTCGACGACGCCAAGGCCGCAAACGTCCTCGGCAACATGGACCCCGACGACGCTGTCGACATCGTCCGCGACCTGTCATACGAGAAGGCAGAAGCGCTCTTACGCCTGATGGGCGTAGAAGACGCCGCCGAGATTCGCCGACTTTTAGGGTACAAGGACGGCACCGCGGGCGGCATGATGACCACCCAGTTCGTCGCCGTGCCGGAAACCTTCACCGTCCGCGAGACGATTGAAGTGCTGCGCGAGCTGCCCGAAGAGCACCCGACGGTTCACTACGTCTACGTGCTCGACGAGTACGACAAGCTCGTCGGCGTGCTGTCGCTGCGCACCCTCGTCCTAACCGACGACAGCAAGGTCATGCACGACATCATGTACACCGATCTCATCACCGCCTCGCCCGACGAGACGGAAGACGACGTGGCGGCGGACGTCTTCAAGTACGACCTCCCCGCAATGCCCGTCGTCGACGAGCGCGGCAAGCTTTTGGGCATCGTCACCACCGACGACGCGTGGGATGCTATCGAAGACGACGTGAGCGGCGACAAGACGAAGAAGAGCGTCCTGCTCGGCCTGGGAGCCACCGCAGCGGCTATCCTCTTTTTGGTACTCTACACGCTCGTGCTGTTCCAAATCATCGGTTACTCCTGGAGATAAGCCATGGTGTTCGGAAAGAAGAAAGCGGACGCCGCGAAGGGCGCGGCAAAGACCCTTGCCCCCATCCCCGGCAAGGCCTTCGGCGTCAGCGGCAAGCAGAAGAAGGCGACAGGGGCAGCGCTCCCCGACAAGACGACCGCTTTGGAAACCGACGGCCAGGACGGCAAGAAGAAAAATCGGCTGCTGCTCATCCTCGCCGCGATGGGCCCTGGCATCGTCACCGCCATGGCGGGCAACGACGCGGGCGGCATCTCGACGTATTCCACGGCGGGCGCGAAATTCGGCTTCACGACGTTGTGGGTCATCCCCATCATGTGCATCCTGCTCATCGTGGTGCAAACGACCGCAAGCCGCATGGGCGCGACCACCGGCAAGGGCTTTGCTGCGCTCATCCGCGAACGATTCGGCATTCGCCTCGCGGCACTGGCCATGTTCGCCCTGCTCGTCGGCAATGTTGCCACCACGTTCTCCGAGTTCGCCGGCATTGCATCGGGCATGGAGATGTTCGGCGTCTCGAAGTACATCTCCGTTCCGATCGCTGTGGTGACGGTCTGGCTGCTCATCGTCGGCGGCAGTTACAAGCGCGTGCAAAACGTGTTCCTCGCGCTGTCGTTCGTCTTTGTGACCTACATCATCGCGGCGGTGCTCGCCGGGCCCGACTGGAACGACGCCCTCACCTCGACCGTCGTTCCGCAAATCACCGGCGGCGTAAGCTGGATATCGCTCGTCATCGCGATGATCGGCACGACGATCGCCCCATGGATGATGTTCTTCACGCAAAGCAACGTCGTCGAGAAGGGCACCACGACCAACGAGCTCTTCGAGCAGAAAATCGACGCCGTATCGGGAACCATCGCCGCCTGTCTCGTCGCCTGGTTCATCATCGTGACCACGGGAGCTGTGCTCTACCCGCAAGGCATCGAGGTCGACAGCGCCGAGGCGGCAGCACGTGCGCTCGCCCCGTTCGCCGGGCAGTACGCTGAGGCTCTCTTCGCCATCGGCCTGGTCGCAGCCTCGTTCCTTGCAGCCTGCGTCCTGCCCCTCACCACGGCCTTCGTCATCTGCGAGGCATTCGGCTGGGAAGCGGGCGTATCGTTCAAGTGGCGCGAGGCGCCCATGTTCAAGAGCATCTTCACGTTCGTTATCATCATCGGCGCCGTGGTCGTGCTTATCCCGAACGTCAACCTCATGGGAATCATGCTCACGGCCCAGTTCGTAAACGGCATCATCCTGCCCGTGCTCCTCGTGTTCATGGCCATCATCGCCTCGGACAAGCACATCATGGGTGCCTTCAAGTCGAGCCGCCTCTCGCAGATTCTCATCTGGGTGACGGTCGCCATCGTGACCGTGCTCACCGTCGCGCTCCTCGTGATGCAGGTGCTCGGCATCGAATAGCGCGTGCCGCCCGCAGGAAGCGAATCCCACTAATCGGGAAGGGCTGGCAGCGCAATTGCCATTGCACTGCTATATCGTTCAGAAGGATTATTTTACGAATAGGTCTATTCGCGTTTTTTAATATCTTGAAATAGAATTATTCTAAAGAAGCGGTTCTCGAGCGCAAAATGGCGGCCTCTTCTCGGAAGCCGCCATTCTCACATAGCACTCGGGACGTGGGTCCCTCAAGCCGCTATTTGCCAATGAGAAGCTATGCCGTCTCGCCCTTCTTCACGCCGAAATTCAGCTTGTGAAGCGTAATCACGGCAACGACGATGATGACCGCGCCAAGCGCGAGAGAAATCCACGGATTGCCCGTGAAACCAGCCACGATGTAGCCGATGAAGCACGTAACCATGACGAGCGTTGCGTAGGGAATCTGCGTGGCAACGTGACGCAGGTGGTTGCACTTCGCGCCCGCAGAGGAGAGGATCGTCGTATCGGATATCGGCGAGATATGGTCGCCATAGACTGCGCCCGCAAGCGTCGAGCCGACTGCCACGAGGAACAGCGGGTCGTCGGTGGGGAACACGCCGATCACGATGGGGAGGATGAGCGCGATCGTGCCCCAGGAGGTGCCCATGGCGAAGCCGATGAACGCCGCCACCAGGAAAATAATCGCAGGCAGGAGGGTAAGCCCCACGCCAAGCCCGTTCAGCACGCCGCTCACGAACTCGCCCGTGCCCAGCATGTGACGGCACAGGCCGCCCAAGCTCCATGCCAGAACGAGGATCATGATCGCACCGACCATCGAGCGCACGCCTTCGGAGATGCCTTCAACAAAACCCTCGAGTGTCGTGAGCTTGCGCGGAAGGAACATCGCAGCCGCGACGACAAGCGCCACGCAAGAGCCGATGCACAGGCCCGTCACCGGGTCCTCGCCGACGGCGGTAGCGAAGTCGACGCCCTCGAAGAAGCCGCCCGCGTACATCATGCCCAGAATCGAGAACACAATCAGCACGACGATGGGAACGATCAAGTCGAACACGCGACCGTTCTCGGAGATGTTGAGCCCCTTGTACTCGTCGATGGCGCCCGATGCCGCGTCGTCGATGTCGGCCTCCTCGGTCACGACCGACGGCACACCCGGATGGTCACCTTCGTACGCTTCCACGTTCTTCTCGGAAAGGCGGGTCGCCGAAACCGCCGCAAGGGCGCTTCCCTCGCGCGGGATGTCGTCGACATCGTGCCCCTGGGCGCAGGCTTCCTCGGCCGCACGCATCGAGCCGTAATCGAGCTTCGTGATCAGCATGAAGAACACGAAGAAAATCGTGAGCAGGGCGTAGAAGTTATAGGGGATAGACTGCACAAACGTCGAGAAGCCGTCTTCTCCCAAATAGCCGCCCACGGCAACCGCCCAAGAGGAGACCGGCGCGATGATGCACACAGGCGCCGCCGTGGAGTCAATGATCCACGAGAGTTTCTCGCGGCTGATATGGAAGCGGTCGGTGATGGGACGCATGACCGCGCCGACCGTCAGGCAGTTGAAGTAGTCGTCCACGAAGATGAGGATGCCGAGAACCGCCGTGAGCACCGACGCGAGGCGCGCGTTCTTCACGTGCTTCGACACCCACTCGGCGTAGGCGCGCGAGCCGCCGGCGATCGCGATGACCACCGTGAGCGCGCCTAATAAGGCAAGGAATAGCAGCAGTGCTCCGTTTTCGGCGATCTGCGTCGCCATCATTCGTGGAACCATGGTGAACGCCGCGATGAACTGATCGACGCCAACCCCCGCGAGAGTGAACTGGTAGATCACCATGCCCATAAGTACGCCGATGGTGAGCGACGAGTACACTTCCTTAGTGATGAGCGCGAGCCCGAGCGCCAAAAGCGGCGGCACGATTGACCAAGCGCCCGTACTGATAAGGTCGAAACCTTCCACAGGAACCCCTTCGTTGTGGGCGGATACTTCCCCTGCATAATTGCAGGCCGTTTCAGTATGCCTTGATTTTTCGTCGGCGCGGCCCACATGTGCGTTTTTTTCGGAGAATGAAACAAGGTTTGCGGGCACTCTATACTTGCAGGCATGAACACGAAAGCAGAAATCAGGAGCCTCGTCATCGCGCGGCGCAACGCCATCCCTGCCGATGAGCGCATCGCTCGCAGCAAAAAAGCGTGCGAAGAACTCGAGCGATACTTCGGCCGCATCGTTGCACCCGGGGCTCGTATTGCCGTCTACCACGCGCTGGGAAGCGAGGTCGACATCGCTCCGTTCGCGAAAAGCGCCCTCTTGCATGGGTGGACCTGCGTCTTTCCCGTCATGGTGCGAAGAGGCGGCGACGTCAAGGCCCGCATGACGTTTTGGGATGTCCCCCTTGACGGCACGCGGCGCGCCTTCTTCGACAAACCCGCGCGAGTCATTGCCCCCGACGACCCCTCGCTTGCCGGCTGTACGCCATGCGGCCCACGAGAAATCGACGCCGTTGTCGTTCCGATGGTCGCCTTCGATGCGGGCAACATGCGCCTCGGCTACGGCGGCGGCAACTACGACCGCTTCCTGCGCGAGCTTCGAAGTGACGCCGTCGTGTGCGGCATCGCCTTTCGGGAACAAGAGGTCGAGGCAGTCCCGACCGAGCCGCACGACCTCGCCTTGCCGAAGATCATCATCGCCTAAACGCAAGAGGAGACCGCTTGCTTGTCGGTCTCCTCTTGCGTAATTAACAACTCGTGCGAAGCCCTTCTCAATCGGCCGTGAAACCAGGCCAGCTATTCCGCAGAAGCCGCTTTCGCTTCCCTTTCCTTTTGCAGATGCAGTTCGCGGACGTACTCGCGATCGATTGCACCCTCCGCGCTCGGCGGGTTCACGTTGAGGGGCACCGGCTTGGTGACGAGGCTCACCAGCGGCACGATGACAAGCGAGAGAATCATCGCGATGGCGCCGCAGTTGATGGGGCTCGCGATAAGCGGCGTGCCCACGAATCCCAAGATCATGTTGCCAGTCGTGAGGCCCACGCCCACGATGAAGCTCGCCCATACGGCGGCCTTCGACACGCGGCCCCAGTAGAGGCCCCACAGGAAGGGACCAAGGAACGCGCCGGCGAGCGCGCCCCACGAGATGCCCATGAGCTGCGCGATGAACGTGATCGAGGAGTGGTACTGCACGAGTGCGAGCGCCGCCGAGATCACGATGAACACGATGATGAGCACGCGCATCGTTGAGAGCTGACCCTTCTCGCTCATATTCTTCACGACGTTACCCTTGAGCACATCAAGTGTCAGCGTCGAAGAGGACGTGAGCACGAGCGAGGACAAGGTCGACATGGAAGCGGAAAGCACGAGCACGATGACGATGCCGATGAGCAGATCGGGCAGGGTAGAGAGCATCGTGGGGATGATCGAGTCGTAGATAGGCTGGCCGTTCGCACCCATCTCGACCTGGCCAGAGTACAGGCGACCAAACCCGCCCAAGAAGTAGCTGCCGCCCGCAACCACGAAGGCGAACAGCGTCGAGATGATAGCACCCTGTTTCACCGCGGGGCCGCTCTTGATGGCGTAGAACTTCTGCACCATCTGGGGAAGTCCCCAAGTGCCAAGACTCGTAAGAATGCACACGCCCAGAAGGTTCAGCGGGTCGGGACCGAACATGCTCACGAACGGGCCCGCCATGTCAGGCGCCAAATCGGAGGACATCTGCGAAAGCTCGGTGATCGCGGGCATGAAGCCGCCGTTGTTGAACAGAACGGCCACGATGACGGCGATGATGCCGACCAGCATGACGATTCCCTGCAGAAAGTCGTTCATCACCGTGGCCATGTAGCCGCCAACTACGACGTAGATGCAAGTCACAACGGCCATGCCGATAACGCACCACTCGTAGGGCAGGCCGAACGCCATGCCGAACAAACGAGACAGGCCGTTGTAGACGCTCGCTGTGTAGGGGATGAGAAAGACGAAAATGATGGCCGCGGCGGCAACGCGCAGGGCCTTCGAGTCGTAGCGGAGGCCGAAGAATTCCGGCATCGTGGTAGCGCCCAGGCGATGCGTCATCTCGCGCGTGCGCGGGCCGAGCACCCACCAAGCAAGCAGGCTGCCGAGAATCGCGTTGGTGATTCCCGCCCAGAATGCGGCGATGCCGTATTTCCACCCGAACTGACCGGCGTAACCGACGAAGACGACAGCCGAGAAGTAGCTCGTGCCGAATGCAAAGGCGCTCATCCAGGGGCCGACGCTTCGCCCGCCGAGCACGAAACCGTCAACGCTTGCCGTCGAGCGGCGGCAGTAGATGCCCACGCCCACGGCAACGCCGATGAAAATGAGCACCATGCATAGTTTTGCAATCATTGCTGTTTCCTAACGATTCTCAAATGGTTTCACGTGAAACGTTTCCCATACCGAGTTTGAACAGGGAAAACATGGAAGGCGCACACGACGCGAGACTTTTCTTGTCAACCTGCGCGCCCATGCGCGCAACGAGCCAGGCCTCGTGTGCTAGAGATATCGATAGGAATAATAGTAGTAGAGGGGTGCAGAAAAGACATCGGTCGCAGCCGATGCAACAGTGTGCGCAATATGTCCCTCACCGAAATTCATGCGGCTACTCTATCACACTATAGCGCTCGGAAAGGCGGGAAAATCGAAATCCTACCTTTTCGAACGAGATTCGTCCGCGAGCGCGCGGTCCCCTCTCTGCCGCGCGCGGGGACAGTCACGCAGCATCAAAACTTCTCGCCAAACACCAGACTATACATCTTCCTTGCTACGGGGCCGACAAGCGCCACATTTGCGGTAAGAGCAGCCGGGAGAGTTGTCACGTACGTGAAAGCCCACAGCGGCAGCAAGTCTTGCGAGATACCGGCAGACAGCAGAGATGCAAAGAACGTCATGAAGGGAACCATTGCATTTACCTTGCAAAACGGGGTGATATGTGAGGCGATCCATCCAGTAGGAGACGCTTTTTTCCGAACAAGCGGCATCAGCACGCGCTTCGCAACGACGTCGCCAATCGTAAGGGAAGCAACAAATGCGATAGGCCAGCGAAGAAACATTCCGGAAAGCCAGTCGAAAAGGGTGAAGTTGAACCAGGTGTGCAACGCGGTGTTGTACAGGCTCATAAGCGTTACCATGCCGCCCGTCATGAGCAGCGCAAAAGTGAGCTGCTTGTGAAGCGGTCGTTTTTTCGTGGGGGCTTTTGCAACAGAAACATCACCTGTCGCATTTTTGTCAATATCGGGTGCGGAAACAGGAACAGCGGCGCCAAGGCGCACACTGCTTGAAGGCATGCTCAAGTCAGTCATGTGCGTGAATCTCTCTCTTCAATTAGTTTGGATTTCGCTAATTAACATACCAAAGAAAAAAGTAGATTCGAGCGCTTCACAAAACAGCCGAATTCTGCGCGGCGAATGGGGGAAAGCGCGCTGTAAATGGGAGAACCCTTGCCGCTCGCCGTCGGCGGACGGCAAGGGTCTCCTTCTAGAAAAACGACTTAAGCGGCCAAGTGTAAGCCTAGTAACGGCTGTCGAAGATGCGCTTGGTCTTCTTCTCGCTACGCGGCAACTCGCCGATGGGCACACCCTTCGCCTCGGGAGTGCAGCCGATCTTCGCCTTGAAGATTGCCTCAAGCTCGCGCTCGCACTTCTCGCGGTCCTCGCCCGTGAGCGTAGTCTCGAACAGAAGCGTGATGACGTCGCGGCCGTTGATCGCCTCGATCATCATCTGGTACTCGGACGAGGTGCCCTCCGTAAAGTTGATGACTTCCTCGATCTGCGCGGGGAACATGTTGCACCCCCTCACCTTCACCATGTCGTCGGTGCGACCGACGATGGTGTCGATACGCGGGTGATGACTGCCGTACTCGCAGGTGCAGGCGCCGGGGATGATGCGTGAAAGGTCGTGCGTACGGTAGCGGATGAGCGGCGCGCCCTGCTTGCGCAACGTGGTGAGCACGATTTCTCCCACCTCGCCGTCGGGCAGCACCTCGCCCGTCTTCGGGTCGACGATCTCCACGTACACGAAGTCTTCCCAGACATGCATACCGTGATGCGCCTCGCAGGAGATGCCGATGCCCGGGCCGTAAATCTCGGTTAGGCCGTAGATGTCGAAGATTTCGATGCCCAGCTCGTTCGCGATGCGGTGACGCATCTTCTCGCCCCAGCGCTCGGAGCCGATGACGCCCTTCTTCAGGTCGAGCTTGTCGCGCAGGCCGCGCTTGGAGATTTCCTCGGCGAGCAGAAGCGCGTAGCTCGACGTGCCGGTGATGACCGTGGAATGCAAGTCCTGCATCATCTTAAGCTGCTTCTCGGTGTTGCCGGGCCCCATAGGAATCGCCATGGCGCCCAAGCGCTCGCAGCCAAGCTGGAAGCCGATGCCCGCGGTCCACAGACCGTAGCCTGGGGTAATCTGGATGCGGTCGAGATTGGTGATGCCCGCAGTTCGGTAGCAGCGCTCAAACTGGATTGCCCAATCGGTCACGTCCTGGGCGGTGTAGGGGATGATGACCGGCGTGCCCGTCGTGCCCGAAGAGCTGTGGATGCGCACGACTTCCTCATCGGGAACCGCCTGAAGCCCAAGCGGATATACGCGGCGAAGGTCGTCCTTTTCCGAGAAGGGAAGCTTCTCGAAGTCCTCCTGCGTGCGCACGTCAGCGGGATCGATGTCCTTGAACTTCTCGGCGTAGAAAGGAGAGCACTCCTTGATAGTGGAAAGCTTCGTGGTAATCAGCTTGAGTTGCTCGTCGGTCATTTGCATGATGGTCCTCTTCTCATGACATGGTCGCATTGTGACGCGACCGAAATGCATTGCGGCGCAGCGAATGCTGCAAAACTGAGAGGCGCTTCAAGATCGTTGCGAAAATAGCCCAGAATGCCTTAAGGCTCGCTCACGAGTCTTGAAGCTAGAGCCATCGACCAGCCAACGCGTTGCGCGCGGCTACGGAAAAGAGGATGTCGGCTGAGTTCGTCATAAGCCCATTGTAGGCGAACGGCACGCGATTTCAAGGGCAAGGGCCGTTTTGGTCGAGGGAGGGGTCGGGGTGCGATCGCGAATGATCCTTCGGGCCACGCGCCCAACCGCCGCTCCGTACGAACCTTGCGCGCGACAACCGCGAAGTAGCGCCTGTTACTTCGCGGTTGTCGCTTTCGCGTTGTCGAGGGCTTGCAGCATGCCCATCATCCTGGCGCGCGTAAAGCTCGCCTTTGGGTCGACCGCTTCTGCCTTGGTGACAATCCCCTGTTCGCAGGCCCAATCGAGGGCAACTTTCTCCTCTTCCTGGGAAGAAGGCTTCGAGGGGGTGCTCCACTTGGTTTCCTCGTCTGAAAGCGCGAGCGCCCGCGACGCTTCGCTCGACGCATCTTCTACAAGATAGGCATAGCGCAGCATGGCCGAGCAGATTTCCTGAATGGTTATCTCGTCTTCGGCGCGGAAGTTGTTCCCCGCCGCAATTTCATCGTCTTCCAGCCACCGCACCGCGTCAGCACAAAACGAATCAGCGCTGACGTCACTCGAGGGGTCGTCAAAGTAATCGTAACGTAGGGGCAACATGCCCGGGCGCCCGGCATAACGCCAGAAAAACTCAGCCGCTTCCGCACGAGTGATACTGTTTTCGGGGCGGAACTCATTGTTGCCGCTCGCCCCCACATGCGCCACATTGCGCGAAAGGGCCCACTCTATGGCCGCGGAACTGGAAGGGTCCGCCAGCACGTCGGTATACATCTGGTCGACCGTGGCGTTTCGAACCAGAATGCGAACAGAATGCTCGACGAAGGTGAAGGCATAGTCAGTATACAGCTCGTCGCCCGACTTCTTAGGCTGGTCAGACACGCAATAATCGTATACAACGTCGTACGCGCGATTGCCGCCGAAGTTGATCAGGTTTCCCCAGGCCGTGCAGTTCGTAACCTGAAAGCCCTTCGCGCGGCGCGCTCCAACGCCTTTCAGGCGATAGAGGGATTGATGCTCGAAGAAGAACCCAAACTTCGTGTTCGCCGACGATGTGCAGTTCTCGATGACCATCGATTCGTCCTCGGAAAGCCCCACGCCCACGCCAAATCCTGATGCACCGTAGGAATCCGCCGTGGCGTTCTTTCCGCAACCGATCGCCGTGCAATCGCGCATCACGCAGTCGACAGGATAATCGGCGCCGAAGCCCGTACCATCGGTATTGCGCACCTCGACACGTTCCCATGTGCAGCCGCGGAACAGCTTGAAGAAAAACCCCTTGCCCGAGGCGTTGTACCCACGAAGCGACCCCTGCGTGCTCTCGCCGTCGATGGTGAAGTCGTAGAACGAGGCGTTGTCGAGGTAGCGGCGGTCGTCGAACCCGTCGTAGTAGAACATGTCGATACCGTGAGGAGCCTCACCGGTCATGGCATAGCGGCCGAGCGGCTTGAGAATTGTCGCATCCTTGCCGCTTCCCCGTACCTCGACGTTGTCACGCATCTCGACGACGCAATTGCCCTCATCGGTAGCTTTCGTCCACGCAAAATAGAACGTTCCCGGACCCAGATGCACCGAGCCACTCTTCTTCGAGGCGTCGTCAATCGCCTGCTGGAGAAGCGACGAATTGTACGCGGCCTCCTCTTGCCCCTCCCTCAGGGGAATCACGTCGGGAAACGTAGCCGCCTGCTCGGCGCTTGCGCCCTTGCCCGTCTTCGAGCACGCGGTCATGACGCTGGCGGCGGCAGCCGAAGTCGCGCAAGCAAGGGAGGCGATGAACGCACGGCGAGTGAAGGGGCGAGACATGCGATTACTCCTTGCTTTCCACCAGGTCGATCGCCGCAAGGTTCAGCTCGACGAAACGAGGTTTTACGCATACGCGAATCGCGTCGCGCAAGTCGTCGAGCGAAAGCGGCAGATGTCCCGTTTTCAGTGCGAAGGCAAGAAGCACGGTATTGAGTGCCTTCCTGTTTCCCACCTGGGACAGCACAGCTTCGTCATCAACAAGGATGAAGCGGGCGGGCGCGTCGGCGCACCCATTGAGGCGCTTTCCCAGCGAGGCGATCGTCGTCTCGGCGAGGTACGGCTCGGACGAAAGGGCCGCCGTGATAGGCTGGATGGACGTGGTCGCGCTCACCATCACGCCGTCGGGCGCAAGATAGGGAAGCACGCGCGCGGCCTCGGCCGGCTCGAAGGCGATGATCATGTCGGCGGTGCCCTTCGCAACGAGCGGGGCGATTACTTCCTCCCCATCGTCGCCCATCCGAACATGGGAGACCACACTGCCGCCGCGCTGGGCCATGCCAATCGTCTCGGCGGTACGAACCTGCCACCCCTTCGCCTGGGCCGCCTGGGCGAGCACCTTCGCGGCGAGAACCGTCCCCTGCCCGCCGACGCCGGTCAAAAGCACGTTACGCATGGGGCGCCCCCTTCTCCTCCGCGTCGCCGGGCAACTCGATCGCCTTGAAAGGGCACACCCGGACGCAAAGGCCGCACCCGTTGCACAGCGAGGCATCGACGAACGCTTGGCCGCGGTCTTTGCTCTTCGCGCCGCGGCGAGTTTGGTCAAACCCCAGGCCAGGGCAGCCGATTTCGGTGATGCACTTCTTGCATCCCGTGCACGTGTCGGCGTTGACGCCCACAGGCGCTTTCGGTTTCACCAGCTGAACGCAAGGAGACTCGAACAAGATGGCCGAAGGGCCCTCGAAGTCGATTGCGCGCTTCGCCGCGTCGATCGAGCCTTCCAGATCGAGCGGGTCGGCATGAACGATGCATTCCACACCGAGCGCCTGAAGCACCGCCTCGATGCTGATGGGCTTGCGATGCGGGCCCATAAGCGTCACACCGGTCCCCGGGTGGGGCTGCGACCCCGTCATGGCGGTCGTCGCGTTATCGAGCACGCAAACAGTGATGTCGTGGCCGTTGTAAACCGCGTTCGCGATGCCCGTGAGGCCGCTCGCGAAGAACGTCGAGTCGCCGACGAAGGCAAGCTGCTTCTTATCGGACTCCACGACGGAGAATCCCTGAGCCATGGTGATTCCCGCACCCATGCACAGGCACGTATCGACCGCATCGAGCGGCTTCGCGTTGCCGAGCGTGTAGCATCCGATATCGCCGCAGAGCACGGCAGGGGTCTTCCCCAACGCGCGCTTCACCGCGTAGAAGCTTCCCCTGTGGGGACACCCGGCGCACAGTACCGGCGGGCGGACAGGCAAGGGCTCGTCGAAGGAAGCCGACACTTTCAGGGACTCGCCCAAAGAATCGGAGAGGCCGAAGAAGCTGGTCAGACGTGCGATCGCATCATCAACGTCGTTTTCCCCGCGATCGCGCGTGTCTCCCGTCAGTTTGCCAAGCACCTCGTAGCTCGCATGAGTGCGGCCCGCGCGCATGGCAAGCTCGTCCTCGATCACATGGTCGAGCTCCTCGAAAACGATGACGCGGTCCAGGCCGCAGGTGAACTCATCGGCAGCCGCGGTGGGGAAGGGGTGCGGCGTCCCTACCTGCCAGAAGCGGTAGGCGGGCATCTGTATGCCCTGCTCCCCACAAAGCGCCTCTATCTGGCGAAGGGCTTCACGAACATAGGACGCCGACACGCCACCGGCAGCAACGCCAAGGCGCGGCGACATGCTCGCGTCGCCGCCCTGCTCCTGCGGGTTGAAGCTCGCAAAGGGCTCATCTTGCGCATAATCCTTCGCGATGCTGACGAGGCGCTCGTTGATTTCCCCATGGCCCTCAAAGGCACGGCGAGGGAAGATGACCCAGCGGGAACTGCGCTCGAAGCCTTCTTCGGGAATCGGCTTCGCATAGGTTTCGTCTTCCACCTCAAAAAACGTCGACGCATGGCAGATACGCGTCGTCGGGCGAACGATGACGGGCGTCCGATACTTCTCGGAAAGGTCGAACGCGGCCTTCATCATCGCGAAGCCCTGCTCGGGAGTGGCGGGGTCGAGCACAGGAACCTTCGAGAACGCCCCGAAACGGCGGGTGTCCTGCTCCGTCTGGGAGGAGATGGGGCCTGGGTCGTCGGCAACGAAGAGCACGCAGCCGCCCTTGATCCCGACGTAGTTCAGGCTCATCAGCGCGTCGGAGGCAACGTTCAGCCCAACCTGCTTGCAGGTGAACAGCGTGCGTGCGCCGCAGTACGACGCGCCCGCAAGAAGCTCGAGCGCCGCCTTCTCGTTCGTCGACCATTCCACGTGAACGCCGTGAGCTTTGCCAGCCGTATGCAGCTTCGCGACGGTCTCGATCAGCTCAGACGACGGCGTCCCGGGGTATCCCGCGACAACCCGCACCCCCGCCTCGAGGGCGGCGTGGGCGAATGCTTCGTTGCCCATCAACAGTTTCTTCGACATAGTCCCGCCTGACTCAAAAACCATTCCGCCGACCTCGCGGCCGGCGGAATTCCCCCTATTTCTTGGCTGCCTTCTTGCGGTCGACCGCGGAGAGGAGGCGCTTTCTCATGCGCACGTTCTGCGGCGTGATCTCGACGAGTTCGTCATCGGTGATGTACTCGAGCGCCTCTTCGAGCGTGAAGGTGCGCGGAGGCGTAAGCTGCACGGAGATGTCGGAAGTGGAGGAGCGCTGGTTGCCCAGGTTCTTCGTCTTCGCGACGTTCACCACCATGTCACCCGGGCGAGCGCTCTCGCCGACGATCATGCCCTCATAGCACGCGTCGCCGGGAGCGACGAACAGCGTGCCGCGCTCCTGCAGCGTGCCAAGCGCGTAGGCGACCGCCTTGTCGGTGCTCATGGAGATCATCGCGCCGTTCTTGCGACCTCCGATGTCGCCCGCGTAGGGGCCATATTCCAGGAACGTGTGGTAGAACACGCCGTCGCCGTGGGTGACATTGAGGATGCGATTCTTAAGGCCCATGATGCCGCGGGTCGGGATTTTGAACTCAAGGTGCGTGACCAGGCCCGACGCGTCAAGAGACACCATCGTGCCGCCAGCGGTGCCGAAGATCTCGATAACCTTGCCCGAGTACTCTTCGGGACACTCGACCACAGCCTGCTCGATCGGCTCAATCTTGTTGCCATTCTCGTCCTTCTTGAACAGGACGCGCGGGCGGCCGACCTGCAGTTCGAATCCCTCGCGGCGCATCGTCTCCATCAGGACGGAAAGATGGAGAATGCCGCGGCCGGAAACTTCGATGCCGGATTTGTCCTCGAGCTCCTCAATCTTCATCGTCACGTTGTTCTCGCGCTCGAGCATGAGGCGCTCTTTGAGCTGGCGGGCGCCGACGATATCGCCTTCGCGGCCGACGAGCGGAGACGTCGACGGCTCGAACACGATGGACAGCGTCGGCGGATCGATCTCGATCGGGTCGAGGGCGATGGGGTTCTCGGGGTCGGTGTAGACGTCGCCGATGTCGGTGCGCTCGATGCCGACGACAGCTCCGATGTCGCCCGCTTCAACGACGTCGCATTCCTTGCGGCCGAGGTAGTCGAAGGTGAACAGCTGGCGAACCGTCGCGGTCGACTCGCTGCCATCGTTCTTCACGACGAGGATGGTGTCGCCCGTGTGGATCGATCCGGAATATACGCGGCCGATGCCGATGCGTCCGACGTACTCGGAGTGATCGATCGTCACGCACTGCATGGCGAGCGGACCGTCGGGATCGACCTCAGGAGCGGGCATGTCGTCGAGAATCATGTCGAGCAGCGGGTACATGTTGTCGTTGTCATCGGCGGGGTCAAGGCGTGCGAAGCCGTTCATGGCGCTCGCGTACACCACGTGCTCCATCGCGAACTCGAGCTGCTCGTCGTTCGCGCCGAGGTCCGCCATCAAGTCGAGGCAGTCGTTGTAAGCCTTCTCGGGATCGGCACCGGGGCGGTCGATCTTGTTCACAACAATCATGATCGAAAGGCCCGCCTGGATAGCATGGCGCAGCACGAAGCGCGTCTGGGGCATGGGGCCTTCGAACGCGTCGACGAGAAGCAGCGTGCCGTCAGCCATCTTGAGCACGCGCTCGACCTCGCCGCCGAAGTCGGCATGGCCCGGAGTGTCGATGACGTTGATCTTCACGCCCTTGTACTCAATGGAGATGTTCTTCGCCAGAATGGTGATGCCGCGCTCGCGCTCCTGGTCGTTGGAGTCGAGCACGCGCTCCTCGACCTTCTGATTCTCGCGGAAGGCATCGGTCGCGCGCAGAAGCTTGTCGACGAGGGTCGTCTTGCCGTGGTCGACGTGAGCGATGATGGCGATGTTGCGAATGTTCTCTTGTTTCACCTGTGTTCCTTTTTCTACAATCTACCTGCTTGTTTGCGTCTTCTCTTCGACTGTTTCACGTGAAACCCCCGAAGGGAAGACGCATCTTCTTCCTTACCCTATCTCGTCAAGACGCGCGAGGAGCTGCTTCTTCTCGGCGGCGAGCTCGTCGAGGTGATCGTTGAGGATGCTCGCGGTTTTCTGCGCGCTCACCACTTTCACAATGCCCCACACCGCACACGCCACGCCGATGCTCGCGACAACAGCGAGCACGCCAAGCTTGCGCCCGAACGCGAACGCCACCAAAGCGCCGATACCTGCCATCGCGAAACCGCTGCGGCGCTCGTCGAGAGCGACGTCGCGCTGCGTGAGCAGCTGTTTGCGCGCGGCGGAGATGCCTGCAAGGCGAGCGTTGATTTCCGCTTCCTCGGCGGAAGAGGCGACCGTTCCACGAGCACGCGCGGAGGACCCCTTCCCGCTTGTCAGCACCTCATATGCTTCTTGAAGGTTTTTGAATTGCTCGGTGGCCCGCTCCTGGAGCTTCTTGTTCGAAGCAAACCGATCCGGATGCAGAATCTGAGCCGTCTCGCGGTATGCTGCCTTCACTTCCTCGGACGTGGCGTCCGCAGAAAGCCCCAGCAGGCGCAGTGCCTCGTTGCGGTTCATCTTCCTCCTTCAATCATGACGCTTCATTGTACAACGCGAGGAGGAAATAACATGAAAGCCCCTTGTAAGAAGCATATATCGGTCGGTCACCGTCAATTGGAGTTTGGTTTTGCATAAAGCACATAAGGCTGTCGAACCCTCGCGGGGTTCGCTCCCCTTAAACTTGGGAATACAAAAATCGCCGGTCGATTGAATGACCGGCGACTGAATTCATGGTGGAGAATAGGGGGATCGAACCCCTGACCTCAGGCTTGCAAAGCCCGCGCTCTCCCAGCTGAGCTAATTCCCCGAATGACTTTTACCTCATGATATTAATAAACGCTCCACCGGCTAACTCGGCTCACGGTGGAGCGTTTATCGCAAATCATGGTGGGCCCGAATGGATTTGAACCAGCGACCTCACGCTTATCAGGCGTGCGCTCTAACCAACTGAGCTACGGGCCCTTGAAAAGTGCCTAATTATAGTAACCCGACGACCAGATATCGTCAACCCATAATCTGCTAGAATTTGAAAAAAGTTTTTTATTGAGGAGCCGGCATGATCCCTTTGAAAGTTCTCACCCTCATCGTTTTGAATTCGATGCAACCAGCAGCCCTGGTCATGGAGCCAATTGAGGAGCATCAGCGAACGAAATCACGCATCGTGCCGGTATGGGTCGGGCCTGCTGAAGCCATGCAACTCGGCATGGCCGTCGAGCACATGAGAACCCCAAGGCCCCTCACGCACGACCTTATGCTCGATGCGCTCACTAACCTCGACGCGCGAATCGATCACGCCGTCATCAACGATGTGAAGGGAACGACTTTCTTCGCGAAGCTCTACTTAAAGCAAGGCGACCGGATGATCGAGCTCGACGCCCGGCCGAGCGACGCCATCGCGCTGGCCATACGCGAAGATGCACCCATCTACATCGACGAGAAAACCCTCGATAAAGGAAGCTACCCTTACATCATCAGGGAAGACGCATCCGAAAGCGAGATTGAGGAATTCCATAGCTTCCTTGAGAACATCTCACCTGAAGACTTCCAAGCGTAAACGCGGAAGGGGTGGGCACGCCCCCGCCACAGAGGCGATAGAGGCCCAGGTCGCGAGCGTCAAACGAAAGAAGGGGTGTAACGACCCGCTGGCCGTTACACCCCTTCGTTGATGCCTTATACCACTTGAGCGCAGCGTGTGCACCTAGTCAAGATCGTCTTCGCCAAGTTCCCCTTCATCGGCCAGCTCAATCTCGTCGATTTCGTCGACGTCGTCTCCCTCGGCCTTCTGGTCGCGCTTCTTCTTGCCAGTGCTCGAGATGGCGACAGCCGTCACGCGATCCTTGTCCGCGACATTCATCACGCGAACGCCTTGCGTCGAGCGTCCGAGCTCGGAGATTCCGCTCACCGGAGTGCGAACGACGACGCCCTCCTCGGAGATGATCATGATTTCGTCGTTGGGTTTCACGATCTTCATCACCGACAGCAAACCCTTCTTGTCGGTCATCGTGATGGTGAACACGCCCTGGCCGCCGCGATGGTGCTCGGGATACTCGTCGATTGAGGTGCGCTTACCGTAACCCTTCTCAGTGATGACGAACAGGTCGCTTCCCGGCTTGGCAATCTCCATGCCGAGCACATGCGCGTCAGCAGGCACCGTCATACCCTTCACGCCCATCGTGTCGCGGCCCATGGCGCGCACTTCGCCCTCGCTCCACATGATGGCCTTGCCGGCGCTCGAGACCATGATGACCTTCTCACCGACTGCCACCCGGCGAACGCTGATCAGCTGGTCGCCCTCTTTCAGGTTGATGGCGATGAGTCCGTCATGGCGTGTGCGATCATAGAGGTCCATCGAGGTCTTCTTCACCATGCCCTGCTCGGTGGCGAACATGAGATATTCGTCCTCTGGGAAGTCCTTCGTCGCAATGACGGCGGAAATCGTCTCGCCCTTTTGCAGGGGCAGCAGGTTCACGATTGCAGTGCCGCGAGCGTGGCGCGATGCCTCGGGAAGCTCGTATACCTTCAGGCGATATACCTTGCCCGCGGTCGAGAAGAACAGCATATAGGAATGCGTCGAAGCGACGAACAAGTGCTCGACGTAGTCATTGTCCTTCAAGCTCACGCCCTGCATGCCCTTGCCGCCGCGCTTCTGCTGTCGATAGGTGGTCACGGGAAGGCGCTTCACGTAGCCCGCCTTCGTCATGGTGACGACCACGTTTTCCTCAGCAATCAGATCCTCGACGTCGATATCCTTCGCGTCGCCCGAAAGCTGCGTCTTGCGCGGGGTGCCGAACTTCTTTTTGATTTCCTGCAGCTCGTCTTTGATGATCTGCTTGAGCAGGCCCTCGTCCTCGAGCACGCGCTTGTAGTACGCGATCTTCTCGCGGAGGTCGGCCAGCTCCTGCTCGATCTTCTCGCGCTCCAAGCCGGTTAGACGGCGCAGGCGCATCTCCAGGATAGCGTCGGTCTGCTTCTTGGAGAGCCCGAAACGCTCAGTCAGGCGCGCTCCCGCCTCTTTGTCGGTCTGGGACGAGCGGATGATATGGATGACCTCGTCGATGTTGTCAAGCGCGATGATGTAGCCATCGAGGATATGGGCGCGTTCCTCGGCCTTCTTCAATTCGAAGCGCGTCCTGCGCTCGATGACTTCCTTCTGATGCTCGATGTAGTAGAAGAGCATCTCCTTCAAGGAAAGCACGCGGGGCACGCCGTCGACGAGCGCCAACATGATCACGCCGAAACCCACCTGCAGCTGCGTGTGTTTGTACAGCTTGTTCAGCACGACCTGGGGCAACGCATTCTGTTTCAAGTCGATCACGATGTCGATGCCATGACGGTCCGCAGCGTCGTGAATGTTGGAAATCTCAGGCAGCTTCTTGTCGCGCACGAGCTCGCCGAGCTTCTCGAGCAGGCGCTTGCGGTTCACCTGGTAGGGAATCTCGCTGACCACGATCGACGACTTGCCGTTCTTGCGATCCTCGATCGTGCACTTCGCGCGCACGGTGAGCGAGCCGCGGCCCGTCTCATACGCATCGAGAATGCCCTTCTTCCCCATGATGATGCCGCCGGTGGGGAAATCAGGTCCGGGGAGCGCGATCATGAGCTCTTCGGTCGTGATATCGGGGTTGTCGAGCATCATGCAGGTCGCGTCGATTGTCTCGCCGAGGTTGTGCGGCGGGATGTTCGTCGCCATGCCAACCGCAATGCCGTTCGAGCCGTTGACCAGCAGGTTCGGGAAGCGCGCGGGAAGAACCTTCGGCTCCTCGAGGCTCTCATCGTAGTTCGGTTGGAAATCAACCGTCTCCTTGTCGAGGTCGCGCAGAAGCTCCATAGCGGCCTTGTCGAGGCGCGCCTCGGTGTAGCGCATTGCTGCTGCGGAGTCACCGTCGATCGAACCGAAGTTGCCATGGCCGTCAACCAAAGGAACGCGCATCGAGAAGGGCTGAGCAAGACGCACCATCGTGTCATACACTGCGGAGTCGCCGTGTGGATGGTACTTGCCGATGACGTCGCCGACGGTACGCGCCGACTTCATATGCGGGCGGTTCGGCGTATAACCGGACTCGTTCATCGCATAGAGGATGCGGCGATGAACGGGCTTCAAGCCGTCGCGCACATCGGGAAGCGCTCGCGAGACGATAACGCTCATAGAATATTCCAGGAACGACGCCTGCATCTCTTTGCCCAGGTAGGCACTGCGAACAGTCGTGCCTTCGCCACCGTTTGCGCCCTCGATGATCTCTCCGTGGGCGGTCGGCATGTCGACGAGCATCGACTGCGCGAGCTGCTCTTCGGATACTGCAGAGCCGACGGCGGGAGTGGCGGAATCTTCCTGCGATTCCTCTTCCCCTTTCTCGGTCTCAGCGTCCTGCTCGGCACGGGAAAGCATCTCGTTGAACGCGTCGTCGCGCTCTGGCTGCTCCCCCTCCGGCGGGGTCATGTCGTTATTTTCTGCCATTAGAATCCTTTCGAGATTTCAGGCTCAATCACCGTAAGGCACGATGCCCTAGATATCAAGGAAGCGAACGTCGCGGGCATGCTTCTGGATGAACTCCTTGCGCGGTTCCACCTGATCGCCCATAAGCTCACTTACCGTGCGCTCGGCTTCGGCGGCGTCGTCGATATTAACCTGCAGAAGCGTGCGCGTCGCGGGCTCCATCGTGGTTTCCCACAGCTGCTCGGGATCCATCTCGCCCAAACCCTTGTATCGCTGGACGTCGAACTTTTCCGAACCACCCATTTCGGCGAGCGTCTCCGAAAGCGCGTTCTCGTCGTAGATGTAGCGCTCAATCTTCGTAGAACGCGAATTTTTCTTCTTCACGCCGAAAATCGGCGGGCAGGCAATGTAGACGTAACCGCGATTGATGAGCTCGGGCATATAGCGGTAGAAGAACGTGAGCAGCAGGATGCGGATGTGCGCGCCGTCGACATCGGCATCGGTCATGATGATGATGCGGTGGTAGCGAGCCTGGTCGGCGTCGAAATCTTCTCCAATGTTCGTACCGATTGCCGTGATGAGTGAGCTAATCGTCTCGCTTGAAAGCGAGCGGTGAAGACCCGCGCGCTCAACGTTTAAAATCTTACCGCGAAGCGGCAGAATTGCCTGCGTCTTGCGGTCGCGCGCCTGCTTGGCGCTGCCACCTGCGGAATCGCCCTCTACGATGAAAATTTCGGAATCTTCCGCCTTCTTCGAAGAACAGTCGGCAAGCTTGCCAGGCAGCGCAAACGAGTCGAGGACGTTCTTGCGGCGCGTCATCTCGCGCGCCTTGCGAGCAGCCTCGCGGGCTTTCAGCGCCTGCGTCGCCTTTCCGATGATCTTCTTAGCGGGGGAGGGGTTCTCCTCCAGATACTCGGCGAGACCCTGGGTCACAGCGTTCTGCACGAGCGGACGGATCTCGGTGTTGCCGAGCTTCGTTTTCGTCTGCCCCTCGAACTGCGGATCATGCAGCTTCACGGAAATGATTGCCGCCAAACCCTCGCGCGTATCGTCACCCGAAAGATTGGAATCCTTCTCCTTCAGGATACCCTTGCTGCGCGCATAGTCGTTGATCGTGCGCGTCACGGCCTGCTTGAAGCCGTCAAGATGCGTACCACCCTCGTGCGTGTTGATGTTGTTGGCGAAAGCCATGACGGAGTTCGTCGAATAGGATGTCGACCACTGCATGGCCACTTCCACCGTTCCGTCGGCATTTTCGGCCGAGAAGTAAATGGGCTCGTTAAGCGTTTCCTTGCCCTTGTTCAGGTACTTGACGAAGTCGATGATGCCGCCCATGAAATGGAACACTTCGGTGCGCGGCTCGGCCGCCTTCCCGGAGACAACCTCGCTCGGATTCTCGCGCTCATCGTGCATCGTGATTTTGAGACCCTTGTTCAAAAATGCCATCTCACGGAAGCGCGCCGCGAGCGTGTCGTAATCGTACACCGTGGTTTCCGCGAAGATCTCGGGGTCAGGCCAGAACGTGACCTTCGTTCCCGTGTGGTCCGCTGCACCAATCTCATGGAGCTTCGTCTTCGTGTGGCCGTGGTCGAAATCGATTTCATATTCCTTGCCGTCGCGCTTCACATTGACTTCGACGCGCGAGGAAAGCGCATTGACGACGGACACGCCGACGCCGTGCAAGCCGCCCGAAACCTTATACCCTTCGCCGCCGAACTTGCCGCCAGCATGGAGAATCGTCAGAACGACCTCAACCGTCGGAATCTTCTCCTTCGGATGCATGTCCACCGGGATACCGCGGCCGTTGTCGGCTACCGTGATCGAGTTATCGGGATGAATCCATACCTCGATGGAGTCGCAATAGCCGGCAAGCGCTTCGTCGACGGCGTTGTCGACGACCTCGTACACCAGATGATGCAGGCCGCGCGGGCCCGTAGAGCCGATATACATACCAGGGCGCTTGCGCACCGCTTCGAGACCTTCGAGGACTTGAATGTCAGAACCATCGTAATGATCGGGTTTGTTAACCACTGACATGCTCCTTTTCGGTACGTTTGGAAGATGCTTCGCGCAGAACGCGAACTGACCTATTGTACCATAGAAGAATAAAACGAAGCGTTTGAGCGGTTTCTAAGGCCTTCTAACGGATGATTCTGCATTTTTTCGCCATTTATGTCCTTTCACCCTTCTTCCATTCCCTGTCGGTTATCATCGCCTTTTCCAGCGCGCGCCTGAGCGAAGGGTTCTCCACAGATGACACCATCTGCTCAACTTCGGTTTTTTCCTCAGGGGAAAGTGGAACTGAGCGGGAACTTTCAGACTTCGTTTCGCACTCATCTCTATAAGGATGACGCTTGCGCATGTCGAATCGGGAAGGGTAGGTTTTGAACTCATCTATCCTCTCACCGAAGCGTTCATGGAGCCGAAGCATAATCAGATGCTGCCGGCAGTGGACATCCGAACGAAAATTCCCGTCGTCCATATACACATACAGCGAGCGGATTCCTTCTTCTTCTTTTATATAGACACCGTTCACATGATCGAGGACGTAGGGAGCATTCTCCTTGTATACATACTCGATCGCATCTTTCCACATCGTGCGAACCTCGGCGGCCCGGCGAGCGATGAGCGTCTTTTCGTCAGTCGGCAGCGAGCTGAACAGCCGCGCCATCTCTTTCCCAATCCTAGCCACGTATCGCCTCCTCACCCAACTGCACAACACGAGCATTCCTGAGAAGGGAATCATCGAAATAGGCGAGATTAGCCGTCGTGATAAACGTCTGCATATCTCCCGAGATGAATTCCACCAACGCGTGCCTTCTGTGCTCGTCGAGCTCGCTCATCACATCATCGAGAAGGAGCACCGGCTTCTGACTGAGCATATCCTCGATAATCGATGCCTCGGCAAGCTTGCAAGCAAGGACAATAGAGCGTTGCTGCCCCTGACTTCCATAGTTTCCCGCATTCTTTCCCTCGATATAGAAGCCGATCTCGTCGGAGTGAGGCCCAACGACGCTCTTTCGGCGGGCGAGCTCCTCGCCGCGGCGCGCTTCAAGGGCGGAAGCGAGCGCATCACGGGCCTCATCTCGAGAAAACGAAGCAACCCCACACGGTGTTTCACGTGAAACAGGGGTCATCCAGGAAGGAGCATACGTCACTTGCAGCTCCTCACCTTGAGCGATGTCGGCGTAACGACGAGAAATCTCCGGCGCAAGCTTCGCGAACAGCGCCGAACGATAGCACGCAAGCTGCGCGCCGCAGGTTACCAGCGTCTCGTTGATGCTGTCGATGAGCGCCGCCTGGGCTTCTTCCTTCAGGAGCCTATTCTTATAGCGGATGACCTTCTCGTAATCTTTCTTGATAAGGTAATGATTCGGCGAGAGTTGCGATCCCAAAGCGTCAATCGCGGTGCGTCGGACGCTCATTGATCCTTTCACCAAGTCAAGATCATCTGGCGTGAAAGACACGGAAGGGATAAGTCCCTTCAAATCAGCAGGCCGCCTCGCTTTACCATTCAACGTGTACTTCCGCTTATGGCTTTCCAGCAGCATGACGATATCGAGAACCCGTTCGTCTCCCGTTACGCGCGCCTCGGTGCGGGCATAGCTTTCCCCATGCTTTATCACCTGGTCAATAAGCGGATGCCGAAACGAGGAGAGCGCCGTCATAAGCTGAATACCCTCGACGATGTTCGTCTTCCCAACCGCATTCGGCCCCACGAACAAGGTGAGCGCCCCGATATTGTTCAGCTCGAAGCGCTCATAATTACGAAAGTTGGTGAACCCTATATGCTCGATGGACAGCGTCACGAGATGCGCACCGGCATGACGAGATACAGGAAGTTCTCAGGAGCTTCCGCCTTGAAGATGCCCGGTTCGCGGGAGGTCCCCACCTCCAGATACACCGAGTCGCTCGACACCGACGAAAGGCCGTCGAGCACATAGGCGAAGTTGAAGGCGATTTCCGCGTCGTCACCCTCGATGGAGCAGGAAAGCGTCTCCTGAGCGGATCCGACATCCTGGGAAGCGGCGGACAGCTGAACCGTCTGAGATGCCGCGTTCAAGTCAAATTTAATCGGCGTGGAAGAAGAACCAAGAAGAGACGTTCTCTTCACCGCCGCGACGAGGTGGCTGACGTCGATTTTCGCGCGCGTCCCATGCTTCCCCGAAAGCAGCTGCTTGTAATTGGGGAAATTGCCCTCGATTCGACGGTTGATGAAAACGGTGCCCTCACAGCTGACAAGTATCTGATTCTCGGCAAGCGCAATCTGAACGTTGGACTCGGTTTTCGGCAAGGACGCGATATCCTGCAAAAACGAGCCGGAAATCACCGCCTCGAATTCATCGGCAGCGGAATCGGAAAGCTCAACCTCGGCCAAGGCCAAACGATACGAGTCGGTCGCAACCATCTTGAAGTGATTTTCCTCGAGCGTTACCAGAGCGCCGGTGAGAATCGCACGGCTTTCATCTTTCGAAACGGCGCGCGCAACCTTTTTCACCATCGCGGCAAATTTCGTGAAGGGGACCTCTATGCGCTGCGAGGCCTCCACATGGGGGAAGCCGGGAAAATCCTCGTAGTTGAGCGCCTTGATCGAGAACGAGGAACTATCGCAGGTGATAAGCGCGTTCTCCTCGTCGGCCTCTACGTGGACCGCAGCGTCGGGCAGGTTTTTCACGATATCAGAGAACAGTTTGCCAGGAACAACCGCCTTTCCCTCCTCTTCCACGAGCGCCGCCGTTGAATACTGGATGGAAAGCTCAAGGTCGGTCGCCTGGAGAACGAGCGAGTCACCCGTCGCTTCGAGCAAGATGCCGGAGAGAACGGGAAGGGTCGAGCGGGTGGATACACCTTTGATAACAATTGCGAGGGCATTCTGGAGTTCGCTTTTGCTGATGCTGAATTTCAAGGAAACCTTCTCTCTTTCTTTTCTGCTGCGCGTCATTATACAGGCTCGAACAGGAACGGATAATCCTCAAGTGAAAGCATCCGAAAATTCAAAGCTCTCTTTCACTCGATTCTCTTTTTCACCTCGCTGAAAGGTGAAAAAACGACTATTCCCCTTCATTTTTATCCACAATTCCTTCTCATGCATCGTTTTCCACCAGACGAGGCTCTTCCCTTTGTGGAAAATGTTGAAAAACGGGCATTCATGCATAAAGAGCTGTGGAAAAGCCGTCTTTTACCTTATTTTTATATAGTTCCCTATCTTCAATTTCTTAGCGATTACGACCTGGGGTTTTATAATAGAACAAGATGTTGACCAGGTAATATATTAATTCTTCAACTCAAGGAGAACATTCTCAACCATACTCTTTAAAGGATTAAAAATCACTCACCTGGGGTTTTGATTTTACGCGCGCCTTTCATCAGGCGAAACCAATTTTCTCCTCAAGTCAATGAATATTTTAACAATCCGCTTTCTCAACTTTTCGTTTTCCACCGTGCTTTTTCAGAGTTTTCAACATTTATTGAATGAATTGTTGAAAAGTCTGAAAGCACCTCGTAGATTTCCCTAATTCTTTCAACTGAAAGTGAATTTCTTTCTTTCTCAACCAAGAAAGAGGCAGGTGGACTTCTTTCATTGTTGAAAAAAGGCTACAATTCGTCTAAATAAAACTGAAAACGCTGAATAAATGGAACACGGTTTTGGAAAAAATGAACAACACCCCACATGACGATCCGACGACCCAGCCTGAAGGAGAAGAATCCTACGACTACACCTTCGTGACGTCGGTTGCTCGAATCGCACTTTACGACGATCTGCGCAGCGCTCCACGCGTGACCGAGATAATGCCGGCATCCACGCCCGACTACATCGAGGCGCTCGCGTCGACTATCTACAATCAAGCGAAACAAGCGGGGGGGTCTATCCCCTATACCGTCGTGCGCGAAGTATCGGAAAACTTCATCCACGCTCGCTTCACCGAGATCATCGTGTCCATCCTCGATGGCGGCAATACCATTCGATTCGCCGATCAGGGGCCGGGCATTAGCGATAAGAAGAAAGCCCAGTTGCCAGGATTTTCTTCAGCGGTCGAGCCGATGAAGGGCTACATCCGCGGCGTCGGGTCGGGCCTTCCGATTGTGTGCGATTATTTGGACTTTACCCATGGTTCCATCTCGATCGACGACAACATCGGGCAGGGGACCGTCGTCACCATCAGCATGAATGGCGAGACGGGTGCCGGCGATACTGAAGAGCGTGGGGAAGGGGAGCTCCCCGTGGGCAAATACGCGCCCAAGGAGGACCAATTCGTCGCAGAACGAATCGATCCCGGCGCCGTCCAACCCATACAACCCGTGCAACAGCCTATGCAACAACCCGTACAGCAACCGGTGTCCCCGTATTATCCACAGCAAGGGTACGTTCCCCAGGTTGTCCCCGCATATGCGCAGATGCCTGCCCAACCTTACCTGCAACAAGTAACGCCCCAGGTCATGCAGCCAGTTATTAACACTTACCAGCAGTCTTACGCCCAGCCGCAGCCCCGCTCGTATGCGACACCCGCCCTCAATCCACGCGAGAAGGCCTTCCTCAACGCTCTGCTCGCCGAAGGTCCGCTTGGCGTGACCGACCTCGTCAGGCTCACGAGCACACCTCAAGCAACCGTTTACACCACGCTCAAGAAGCTCCAGGAGGAAGGTCTCATCGAGATGGTTCCCGGGCAGAAGAAGCGCACGCTCACGGCATTCGGCATGGAAATCGCCGAGACGATGTAGCCTGCGCTTCATCTGAATTACCTTCGCATGCCGCGCGCGAAACGGCCACGCGCGGCACTTTTTTGTATACAATTACAGATACTTCGAATAGGCTCGGGAGACTCATATGGACAGCTCTGAACTCAACCATAATTGGAACAACATTTGCGAACAGGTGAAAACGTACGACAATGTCGACTCTTCGCAGGTCAACGCCTTTTTCTCGCGTCTCGTTCCCCAGGCGATGAGCGAGGGTTTTCTGATGCTTACAGCCGATAACGACTTCATCAAGTCGTGGGTCGAGCAGCATTATCTCGAAATTATCAAACAGGCGCTGAATGACCTTTTTCACGTGCCTTTCAACGTCATCCTCGCTGTAGACTCCGCACCGGCTGCACCCGCGGTGGCGCCGTCAAACCCTCAGCCAACCACCCGCGAACCTCAGAGTGCTCCGGCGAACGCGGGGACAATGCCCCCAAGTGCGGCCGTTGTCCCTGTGCACGAATACTCACCGGCAATCATCCCTTCCTTTCCTTCGGTTGACCTTCCTCAAACCGTACAACCTCAACCAGAGCAAGAACGGCGGGCGGCATTCGACGATCATTTCGAGTCGCCCTCGGTCGGGCACTCCTCAGAGGAACAGCCGCCGGCGCCCGCGACGCCTCACAAACGCGCGGAGGGACCAGCTTCCCTCACTTTCGAGAACTTCGTCATCGGCGATTCCAACCGAATGGCCTACTCGATGGCCGTCGATGTTGCGGAAACCCCCGGCAAGATGCACCTCAATCCGCTTTTCATCTACGGCAAGAGCGGGCTGGGGAAAACGCACCTTTTGCGCGCGATCCAAAACTACATCAACGAGACGCGACCGCAGCTGAAGGTGACCTACGTCGATTCCGCAGAGCTGCTCTCGGATTATATGGAAGCCTCGGTGGCGCATGACAAGGAAAAATCGAGCTACCGCAACTTCAAACAGCGCTACGAGGAATCCGACGTGCTGCTCATCGACGACGTGCAATACTTCCAGGGCAAGAAACAGACGCTCGATATCGTGTTCCAAATATTCAACAAAATGACTGACCAGGGAAAACAGGTTGTTCTTTCAGCCGACCGCGCACCTAAAAACATTGATATCGACGAGCGCTACATCACCCGATTCAACTCCGGCGGAACCTTCGACATCCAGCCACCCGAAATCGAAACCAAGCTCGGCATCGTGAAGAGCTTCATCGAGGAGTACCGCGAAAGCGAAGGGGACCCGTCGTTCTCCATCTCGAGTGATATTCAGATGTACATCGCCGAGAACTCCAGCTCGAATATCCGCGAACTGAAAAGCGCCGTCACCAAGATCATCTATCAGATGGCGTTCACCCACAACTCCGACCTGACGCTCGACGACGTGCGCGGCGTGCTCGAGAGCCACTTCTCCGGCGGCCCCTCGAAAAGGCTTGCCGTCGCCGACATTCAACGCGAGGTGGAAAACTATTACAAAATCAGCCACAGCGATATGGTGGGGAAGAAAAGGCCACGTCATATCACCTACGCAAGGAAAATCGCAATGTACCTCTGCCGCCAGATGCTTGATTTGCCCTTCAACGACATCGGCAAGAAGTTCAATCGGGATCACACGACCGTGCTGTACTCGGTAAGCGACGTCGAGAAGCAGCTCAAGGAAAGCCGCGATATGAACGAAGAAATCGAAGCGCTGAAGATGATCATTCGCGATCTGTAGAACAATCCACCATTCCCCTTTTGCCTGCTCAAACCCCTGAAAATGGTGTTAATAGCGAGGGGAATAGGGGCTTTCGAGAGCAGATAGGGGAAGGCAAGTAACCGCGGGGACTCATGACGGACGGCGGGCAGCTTCGGCCCATGCTTGAAAACCTATTCAAGAATCGGGGAAGAAGCAGTAGAAAACCGACGGTTTGCGGTGGAGTGATAACGAAAGCGATAATTCACGTTGGAAAGAAGAACACGCTCTCTACCGAGGAAAATGGATGAGAAAAGCGCTTCCACCTGGGAAAATACTTCTTTTTCACCAACCCCCCGCGCTTATTATCATTACAAAGAGAAACATATATACAAAGAAAATAGGGAGAAGAATAAGAAGGACATCATTCCGCGTGAGGACGTGCGGCTAAGCGAAAGGCCAGCTTAGTGTGAAATCTTTCTAAAAAGCACTGTTCTTCGATGGCTTCTGTGTTATATAATTCAGAAGTTACTCTGCATCCAGCTTGAATTAACAGATCATGAAAGGGATAGAGATATGAAACGTACGTATCAGCCGAACAAGCGCAAGCGTGCTAAGTGCCACGGCTTCCGTTCTCGCATGGCAACCAAGGGCGGCCGTGCCGTGCTCAAGGCTCGCCGCAACAAGGGGCGCAAGCGTCTCTGCGTGTAGCGAGGCTTTTCGTTGGATATCATTAAATCCAGCGCAGAGATCTCCGAGATGTTCTCGCGAGGAAAGCGGATTCATACTCCTTTTCTCACGATAGTCTACATCTCGCAGAAAACAGAGGGGGCAGTGCAACACGACCTAAGGGGTCGTGTTGCTTTTATTGCAGGGAAAAAGCACGGCAACGCGGTGTGGCGCAATTCAGCGAAGCGCCGCATGCGCGCTATTTGTCGTGATCTGCAAGGCCCTTGGGCGGGCTATGATGTGATATTTCTCGCAAAGTCGCCCGTCACCCGCGCTTCTTATAGTAAAGTGCTAACGGCATGCGCCAAGGTAGTCGAAGGATCAGAATTGGTCGCCAAAGGGGATTAGCCATGGTCGATATGCGCAGTACGTTGAAGGGGCTGCCGGTCAAGCTGGCTCTTCTCCTTATTAAGTTCTATCGTGCTGCCATTTCGCCGTTGTTCCCTTCCTGCTGCCGATTCACGCCGACGTGTTCGGAGTACGCTCTGATTGCGTTTCATCGCTACGGCTTCAAAAAGGGGTTTGTCCTCACTGCGAAGCGCATCTTGAAGTGCCGTCCGGGAGGACCTTACGGATACGATCCTGTTCCGTAGGGTTCCCTTTGGTATATAGAAGGGAATGCTATGTGGGAAGTCATTAAGGACTGGGTCTTCGATGTCATCCAGTTCTTCTACAATGGCGTGGGCGACTGGGGTATGGCGATTATCATCATCACCATTATCTTCCGCATCATTGTTGCTCCGCTCGTTCACAAGTCGACGACTGCAAACTTCGCTATGCAGAAGGTTCAGCCGCTGCTTCAGGAGATTCAGACGAAGTTCGCCGACGATCCTGTTCGCCAGCGCGAGGAGATGCAGCGCCTTTATGCGGAGACCAAGTTCAATCCGCTTGCTGGCTGCCTCCCGATGCTCATTCAGATGCCTGTCTTCATCGCGCTGTATCAGGTGCTCTACAGCATGGTCGACCGTATGCCCGAAGGCATGACGTATCAGTTCTACCATCTCGTACCTGACCTGACGAAGAATCCGGCAACGGCGATGGGCGAGGGCGTTCTTGCCTTTATTCCCTACCTCATCCTTATGCTCGTCTTCGCGTTTGTCACCTTTGCTCCTATGCTCCTTCAGCAGAAGAATAGCAAGGATCAGAATCAGAAACGCCAGATGCTCATGATGTCCGGCATTATGTCGCTGTTCATGCTCTGGATTTCCTGGTCCGCTCCCGCAGGCGTGCTTTTGTTCTGGGGCGCTTCTTCGGTCTTCGCCGTTATTCAGCAGCAGCTCACGATGCATTTCCTGAAGAAGAAGGACGCTGAGGAAGAGGCTGTCGCCGAGGTTGCGCCGGTGAAAATCGACGTTACCCGCAAGGTGAAGAAGCCTCGTCCCACTAAGAAGCGTTAATTGTTTCACGTGAAACATGAGGAGTAGCTATGAGTGAAGATCAGATCGAAGTCACGGAAGAAGAGCTCGACGCTATCGCCGATACCGCTATTGCCGCTTTGCAGGACATCCTGAAATATTTCAACGTTGGCGAAGTGACGATCGATGAATATGAAGGTGACGAAGGAGAGCTTATCCTCGATATCACCGGCGATGATCTTGCAGTGCTGATCGGCCGACATGGCCGCACGCTCGACGCCTTGCAGTTCGTCGTTTCCGCTATCACCGTCCGTTCGATGGGCTTTCGCTATCCTGTCATCGTCGACGTCGAGGGATACAAAAGCCGTCAACGCGAGAAGCTCGAGTCTATCGCGCGCTCCACTGCTAATAAGGCCGCAAGCCAACATCGCAGCGTGAAGATGCGACCGATGACTCCCTACGAGCGCCGTATCGTTCACATCGCGCTTCGAGACGACGATCGCGTCGATACCGCTTCCGAGGGCGAAGGAAGCGCCCGGCATGTGGTAGTCGTTCCGCGTTAAACTCACTTGAGGCCGGGATGTTTCGAAGAGAAGCATCCCGGCTTTTTTGTTATAAGGAGCAAAAATGGACGTCATCGAACGTTACCTTGATGAGGTACTTGTAGCGAACGAGACCACCAACCTCACCCGTATCGTATCCCGTGAAAGTGCGGAGATCTTGCATGTCGAAGATTCGCTTTCGGGGTTGAACTACGTAAACGAGGCCCCTGATGGGCCTTATGTCGATTTGGGCACTGGCGGGGGATTCCCTGGGGTGCCGCTTGCAGTGAAAACAGGTCGCGACACCTTGCTCGTCGACTCGGTCAAGAAGAAGACTGCAATCATCCAAGGGATTGTGGACAAGTTGGGTATCGGTAACGTTTCCACCTATGCGGGCCGCATCGAGGATCTGGGTCGAGAGATGCCTTCTCATTTTGCCGTCGCAACGGCACGCGCCCTCTCGCAGCTTCCTTCTTTGATGGAGCTTGCCTCTCCGCTTCTTTTCGAGGGTGGATTGCTTATATGCTATAAATCTCATCTTTCCGACGAAGAGCGGAGTCATGCGCTCTCTCTTGAGGATAAGCTCGGGTTGAAGTGTATTCATGAAGATACGTTCACGTTGTCGGATGGTGAAACGACTCGTTGTATGTTCGTGATGCGGAAGTTCAAGGACGCTGAAGTGAAATTACCCCGCAAAACGGGTTTGGCCCAAAAACGTCCCTTGAAATAATCGATTCTCGCAGAATCGTTGCAGGATGTTTCACGTGAAACATCTATACTTAATCGAAGTTCAAGAAAGGGGGCCATAGGTGGGTTGGTTCGATAGTCTAAAACGTGAAAGAAAAGAAGCTCAGGCTGTCACTGAAGTTAAAGAACCGATTGTTGAGTCGGTTCCTGCCGTGGACAACGAAGAGAAAACGGTGGAAGAGGAGTACCAGGTGATTGAAAGGGAGCCTGCTCCTCAAATCGAAGACCAGTCCCGCACTGTGCCCGTGAAAACCTACGCCGAAAAGAAGGCAGTGACCCACGTTGTGGGGCAGACCAAGGTTATTGCGATCATCAATCAAAAGGGCGGCGTCGGAAAATCAACGACGGCTATCAATCTTTCGGCTGCTCTTGGGGAGATGGGAAAGCAGGTTCTTCTTATCGACCTTGACCCGCAGGGCAACTCCTCTAGTGGTTTAGGTGTTGAGAAGAACAGGGTTTCCCGTTGCATTTACGATGCACTTCTTAACGACATTCCTCTGACCGATATCATCATCCCCGATGTGTCGAAGGGGCTCGATGTCGTTCCGGCAACAATCAATTTGGCAGGCGCCGAAGTTGAGCTGGTATCGGAGATGGCTCGCGAGAATCGATTGAAAGATGCTATCGGTCCGATGCGCGGGCGCTACGACTATGTATTCATCGACTGTCCGCCTTCGCTTGGCTTGCTTACGATCAATGCGCTCGTTGCTGCCGACAAGCTACTTATTCCCATTCAGTGCGAGTTCTATGCATTGGAAGGTGTGACAAAACTTCTCGATTCGATGAAACGTGTCAAATCGCGCCTCAATCCGTCGCTCGATATCTACGGTGTCCTTCTTACGATGTCAGACAACCGTACGACGCTTTCGCGGCAGGTTTCCGACGAGGTACGTCGTTATTTTGGAAAGATTGTCTTCGAAACCTCCATTCCGCGTACAGTGAAACTTTCCGAGGCCCCCAGCTTTGGGCAGCCGATTACGCAGTATGACCCGACGGGCAAAGGTGCCCAGTCTTATATCGATCTAGCGAAGGAAGTGATTTCCCGTGGCTAAATCCACGAAAGGCGGCTTAGGTCGCGGATTAGATGCTCTTCTTGGCTCGTATGAGGATACCGTTAAGGCAACCCCGGCTCCAGTTCCTACAGCTCGTCCGGCTCAGATTCCCGCTCCCTCCCAGCGTCGGTTGGAGGAAGAGGAAGTGCTCGAACGCGAGGAAATTAACGAGACCTATCCTGAAGACAACATCCACATCAAGGGAGTTGTCCAGCGCCGCGCTGCCGTTCAGGCTCCCGCTGTTGCAGCTGCGAGCGAGGTTGTTCCCCATGAGCCCTCTCCGCGCGTCGTGGAAAAAATTACGAACGAGGTTCCCATCGACTCGGTCCGCCCGAACCCCGATCAGCCTCGAACTCAATTCAAGAAGGAAGAACTTCAGGAGCTTTCATCCTCTATCGAGGCTCACGGTCTCTTGCAGCCAATTCTTGTGAGGAAAACAGGCTCGGACACGTATGAGATTATCGCTGGCGAGCGTCGTTGGCAGGCATGCAAGATGGCAGGCCTTAAGAAGATTCCCATTTGCATCAAAGAGGCTGACGACGATAACTCGCTCGAGCTCGCGCTCATCGAAAACATCCAGCGCTCGAATCTGAACCCCATTGAGGAAGCGTATGGGTATCGTCGTCTTATGGAACGTCGCAACATGACGCAATCCGAGGTCGCGCAGGTGATGTCCAAGGGTCGTTCCACGGTTGCTAACGCGCTTCGTTTGCTCGACCTTCCCGAGCGCGCCCAGCAGCTGCTGTTCGAAGAGAAAATCACTGCTGGTCACGCGCGTGCCATTCTCTCCATTCCCTCGAAGGAGGGGCGCGAGAAGCTGACGCAAAAGCTTGTCGATGAGAAGCTGTCGGTTCGCGAGACGGAGGCAATCGCCCGCCTGCTTTCGGGTAAGAAGGATTCAGCCGAGTCGACGCCGCGCACGCCGACGCCTGCCGCGTTCAAATCGGTTGCCAAATCACTGCGCCGCACGTTCGGGACCAACGTGCGTGTCAAGACAGTGAAAGGTAAGAATAAGATTGAGATCGAGTTCAAGGATGAAGAAGATCTTGAGCGTATCTTCAAGGAAATGACCTCTTCTCGCGACATGTAAGGCGAGATAAGTCTCTCATCTGAACATGGAGTCGAAAAAAGCTCCCTCGTCTCTTAGGTTAAACGAGGGAGCTTCATTTTTATCCCAAGTTATTGGAAAGTGTAATTTTTAGGTTATAAAAAAGAGAGGCCGCCGAATTATCTCGGTGACCTCTCATAAACTTTACCTTCTATTGTTCTCCCTGCAAGATCAAGGTTCGACCTTGTCGGGAGAAGCGATTTGGGAGTTTGTTACTTGGCTTCCCAAAGCGTGAGGTTGTTGTCGGCTGCAAACTTCTCGACGGTCGTGTCCATGCCAGCCTTATGAGCAGCGTCATAATCCGTTGCAAATTCGACACCCTCGAGGAAGGCCTTGATGGCGGCATCGTCGAGCGTCGTCTCGTACAGGGTTACCTCAGCGTACAGCCCCTCGGCGATATCCGTGTAAAGAACTACGCTCGGTTGTTTGTTCCAGGTGAAATTGAGCGTCTTCCACGTGTATTTGCCCAGTTTGACATCGTCGCCTGCCGTGTATTTGTCTTTTGCTGCAGCCTTGTCGAACTGCTCTTGAGCGGTACCTTCATCGATTTCGACGTCAACGATCTTGTCAGGGTTCTCGATATTGCGGAATTCGACAATGTTGAGTGGGGAGCTGTTGCCGTTGGGACCCGTCAGCCCGTAGCCTTCGGGCATCTCGCCCTTGAACATGTAGAAGTCGACTGCCTTGCTCTCTTCCTGCGTGGTCGGAGCCGTTTTTTCACTCGATGCGGCGCTGTTGTTCGATGAGGAATTGTCGCTTGAGGTGGACTGGCCCCCGCCGCAGGCGGTAAGGCCGAAGCAGAGGGCGATTGTCGAGGCGGCGATTACGATGGTCTTGGTGATAGATCTCATGAGCTCCACACTCCTTCTTGTCGGTAGATAAACCCTTGAAATTTCGCTACCTGACAACGTATTTTCAACTCAACTAAAGAACAATTCAGCGAAGTCTCATTTTTCATGCACTTTTGCTTCCTCATGGCTATTATTCAAAAGCAAGGCTTGGGGTTTCTCGGTTTTGGGTGAACATCAGTTTTAATGCGAAGCTTTTAGGTTTCGCATAAAGAACGAAGGGTAAATAAAAGGCCGCCGACTACTGTCGACGACCTTAGTAAACATTTCTATCAGCCAGAAGAAACTTGCGAGTGAAGGAATGGGTTCCTCACTCGACTATTGGTTGATCTGCTTGTTTTTCAGCTGTCCGCAAGCGCCGGCGATATCGGAACCTCGCGACGAACGAAGCGTTGCCTCGATGTGGTGCTTCTCGAGTGAGTCGAGCCAGTGCTTGACCGTCTTTTGGGGAGTCGCCACAAAATAGCTGCCCTCGATATCGTTCATAGGGAGGATATTCACGTGGCAAAGCAGCCCTCTGCAGTATTTGATGAGGGCGTCAAGATCCTCTTGGGTGTCGTTGACATCTTGGATAAGGAGATATTCGAAGGTCACGCGGCGATTTGTTTTCTCGATGTAGCGTTCGAGAGAAGAACGTAGGCTTTTCAGAGATTGGCGCGCAACATGCGGCATGATTTCATTGCGAATCGGCTGAATCGCGGAATGGAGAGACACTGCCAGCGTGAATTGCTCGGGCTCATTCGAGAATTGTTTAATGCCGTCGAGCATGCCACACGTCGATACCGCAATGCGACGCGCGCCAATATTGAGGCCCTTCTTATCGTTCATGATGCGCAGCGCGGCGAGCACGTTGTCGTAGTTAAGAAAGGGCTCTCCTTGCCCCATGCCGACGACGTTTGATACGCGGCGCCCGAAGTCTTCTTCTACAAAGTAGACTTGATCGACGATTTCGCCAATGGTGAGGTTGCGGGTGAACCCTTCGTGGCCTGTAGCACAGAAGACGCACTCCATAGGGCAGCCAACCTGTGTCGAGAAGCATACGGTGAGCCGTTCGCGCGAGGCATCGGCAGGAATTCCAACTGTCTCGACAAGTGCACCGTCGGAAAGCTCGAGCACGTACTTTCGCGTTCCGTCGATAGACTCCTGCTTGTCAACAAGTTTGGGTGTAGACAACGAAAATCGGCTTGCAAGCTCCTCCCGCAACGCGAGCGAGAGGTTCGTCATCTTGTCAAACGAGTCGACATGCTTGTACCAGAGCCACTCGTAGATTTGCTTTGCGCGGAATGCAGGTTGACCCAGCTCTTTCATAGCTTGTTGAAGACCCTGCATATCGTATGTTTTGATGTCTGTATTCATAAGTGGCATTATAAGTCATTGCTATACTGAAACGAGAGATTAACGCGCGATGAAGGGGAGATATCATGCCGAGCGCTTTCGATACGTCAACATGCCGCGTTGCATTGCTTTCCGGCGGCACGAGCGGAGAACGGGAAATTTCGCTTGCGTCAGGAAAAGGTGCCCTTGCGGCATTGCAAGAGGCGGGGTTTCCTGTCCAATGCTTCGATCCTGCCAAGAAAGAAGATTTGATTGCTCTGATTGATGGCAACTTCGATGTCGCGTTTCTATGCCTGCATGGTCGCAAAGGGGAAGACGGCGTGATTCAGGGCTTCCTGGAGACAATTGGCCTTCCTTATATCGGGCCGGGCGTATGGTCGAGTGCGACGGCTATCAACAAGGCGCGTTCCAAGGAATTTTATCGTCTCGCAGGCGTTCCCACGGCTCCCTCGATGACTATTTCATCCAACGATTCGCTTGATATCGATTCCATTATTGCCCAAATCGGCACCCATGTGGTGGTTAAGCCTGCAACCGAGGGTAGCTCAATCGGGATTTCGATCGTTGATACTCGCGAAGCTCTGGAGAGGGCTATTGCCGAAGCATTCGAGCATGACAGTGAAATTGTGGTTGAGAAGTTTGTGCAAGGGCGTGAGTTCACTGTCGCGGTCATTGGCAATGACAAGCCGCGCGCGCTTCCTGTTATCGAAATCATTGCCCAAAAGGGCGAATTTTACGATTTTGAATCGAAGTATGCTGCTGGTGGTTCGAAGCATATCTGCCCCGCGGAGCTTTCGGAAGAGGATGCGGAGACGATTAAGAGGGAAGCCGTCGCTGCGCATAAGGCACTTTCGTGCGAGGGTGTTTCCCGTACGGATTTCATCCTCGATGGCGAGGGCAAGCCGTGGGCGCTTGAGACCAACACGATCCCTGGCATGACGGAGACTTCGCTTCTCCCCGATGCTGCGGCAGCGGCGGGCATTCCCTTCCCCCAGCTGTGCACGATGTTGATTGGGTATGCGCTTGAACGGAGCGGCCGATAAAGGGTCTCGGGGCTTCAGAGGGATCGTTGATCAAACATGAGACAGCGCAGTGTGATTCCGTTCGCACTGCGCTGTTTGCGGTGAGGGGCTAGAAGAGCAACGTTTTGATGGCGAAGATAATTACCGCGATGGCAACGATGATGAAAGCAATGCTGACGATGTAGCAGCCGATGTTTCCCGCACGGCCTTTCTCGATGAGCGATTCGCTTATTTTTCGCTGGCTTTTCATCACGACGGTGCCGTTTTCGCTTTTAGGCCTTCTGCTGCGCATGTCAGGCTTCCAGGTGCCGTTCGACTCGATGACCTTCGATATGGCTTGTTCGCCAAGATTGATCTCGGGGCGAATTCCCTCAGCGAGCATAGACGAGATGCTCTTGGAGAACTCCGTGATTGAAGACTCATATTGAGGCTCGAAGCAGAGTACGGCCATTTCAGCCCAGTATGTGCCTGGCTCCGGTTCCTGTGTGAACGCGACAAGTGAGAGCAATGCGGTGAATTTCCACCCGCGAGCGTTCAAGACGCGAAGCTGTCGGGAGAAATCGATGGTAAAATGACCTACTCGCGCCCCGAAACGATTCTTAACCCAGGCTGTATCACCATCGAAGATGATTTCATAGGAATCGCCGATAATGTTGTCGGCGCTGAGAAGGAGAGCGCCCTCTTTCTTCGATGAAGGCTCGATTTTCTGATAAGAGCCGAAATAACGTTCCATGTGCGCTTCCTTCGCTGGATAATGTTTCACGTGAAACATTATCTTATAATTGACGAGTGTTTCACGTGAAACAATTGAGAGGAATAACGAGAGAAGTTTCATGAATAGCAATCTCGATGCATATATCAGCGACGGAACCCCCGAGCGAGTTCGTGAGCGTTACCGCCGCTTATCTGGTTTGGCCAAAGAGTCCGACTTCGGCGATCTTGACGAGAACATCGTGGTAATTGACACCGAAACCACGGGCTTCTCTTTTAACCATGACGAGCTTACGCAGATTGCCGCAGCGCGCATGGAACACGGTGAGGTCGTTGATTGGTATGTGACGTTCGTTAATCCGGGGAAAGCGATTCCCGATGATGTTGCTCATTTGACGAACATCCATGATGAAGATGTAGCGGACGCACCTTCGCCGGATGAGGCACTCGCGGGGCTTGTCGAGTTTGCGCGGGATGCGAAGATGGTCGCCCACAACGCTGAGTTTGACCGCACGTTTACGACTCGCCATCCGAGTGGATACCCGCTTTTGGACAACATTTGGATTGACTCGCTCGATCTGGCGCGCATCGCCCTTCCCCGTATGAGGTCGCATCGCCTTATCGACTTGGTGAAGGCCTTTGGGGCACCAACGTCAACACACCGCGCGGATGACGATGTTGCAGCTACGTGCGCGCTGTTTCGAATCCTGCTCGCAGCTGTGCATGAGATGCCGCCGGCCTTGGTGAAATGCATCGCGCTTCTCGCATCGGTGGAGCAATGGAACACAGCAGTGGTGTTCCAGCATTTTGCCCAGCCGAAAGCAAAGTCGTTTTCCCTTAAGGAACTCCGTCACGAAAGCATGACTTCGTATGAGCGGAAGCCGCGTATCGATGCGAAGATGGTTCAGTCGATGGAGTATCCGACAGCGGAGGACATTGCGCAAGCGTTCTCCCCGACGGGAATCGTGGGAAAGCTCTATGACGATTTTGAGCCCCGTGAAGAGCAGCTCACGATGGCTCAAGAAGTTCGTGCGGCGTTCGAAGCATCCGAGAACCTCGTAGTTGAGGCGGGTACCGGCGTTGGAAAGTCTATGGCGTATCTGGTTCCTGCGGTTCTCATGGCAAAGGCGAACAATATCGCTATCGGCGTTGCGACAAAGACAAACGCTTTGCTCGACCAGCTGGTCTATCATGAGCTTCCTGCGCTTGCCCAATCGCTTGGCGATATCACGTATGCCCCGCTGAAGGGTTTTTCCCATTACCCGTGCCTGCGAAAAGTCAACCGCTTCGTCAAAGAGGGCGTCAAAATGGTCGACGTCCAGGGTACGAAGTACTCCCAGGCTCCTTCTCTGGGAGCCTTGCTGTCGTTCATTGATCAGACTGATTACGACGATATGGACAGCTTGAAGATGGACTATCGCGTGGTGCCCCGCCGTGCGGTGACCACTACAAGTCATGATTGTCTCCGTCGCAAATGTCCCTTCTACGGAACGACGTGCTTTGTTCACGGTGCGCGTCGTTTTGCGGAGACGGCAGATGTTGTGGTAACGAACCACACGCTGTTGTTCTGCGATGCGGCCGCCGATAATGGCCTTCTTCCACCTGTTCGCCATTGGATCCTCGATGAGGCTCACGGTGCCGAGGCGGAAGCTCGCCGCGCCTTCTCGTTGGAAATCGCAGCGGAGGATGTTATTCGCCTTGCGCAAAAAGTTGCCAGCGGAGAGAGTCGTAATGTCTACGCCCGCGCCGAAAAGAAGCTGAGTTCCTCGCTTAAAAACGATGGGGCGACGCTTTTCGAGGGATTGGTTGGTAAGGCGAAGTCTGTTGGCGACATGTTTGCTGCGGCGGCTCACGAGTTCGTTCCCCATATTAAGGACTTGCTGTATTTTGACCCGAATAAGCGCAGCCGAAGCTACGACCGCACGGAGTTGTGGCTCAACGATGACATTCGGGCTTCGGAGACGTTCGGTTCGCTGCGAACGCTTGCAAAGGCTATGCAGGTAAGCGCGGAAAAGGCGATCACCTGCAGCCAGGAGCTTGTCGGCTACCTTGAGAGCATCGAGGGAGCTGCGGAGCCCCAGCGTGAAATTGCTTCGGTTGCAATGGATCTGAAGGACCTCGTGGGATCAATTGAGGTGATTTTCGGCGAGAAGTCCGATAGCTACGCCTATGCTGCTGAGCTGTGCCGTAAGAAGGACAAGCAAAACGATAAGCTGGAGGCTCTCGTCGTCAATGTGGGCAAGGCCCTTGAAGATAAGCTGTACTCTCAGACAAAGTCAGTTGTTTACGCATCCGCTACCTTATCCATTGACGGGGACTTCACTTCTTTCGAGAATGCGATGGGTCTGAACGCGGGCGAGGGAACGCGCGCACATACCTGCCAGCTCGATTCGAGCTATGACTTCGATAAGAACATGACAATATACGTGGCAAGCGATATCCCGGAGCCATCCGACCCCCATTACCTTGACGCGCTCGAGCGGCTTTTGGTGGGTACTCATATCGCGCAGCAGGGGTCGATGTTGACGTTGTTCACCAACCGGCGCGAAATGGAGAAGTGCTTTGACGTCGTTCAACCCGTCCTCAAGGAAGAGGATCTGCGGCTCGTTTGCCAAAAATGGGGAGTATCCGTTAAGGGACTTCGCGACGACTTTATCAAGGACAGGCATCTTTCGCTCTTTGCGTTAAAAAGCTTTTGGGAAGGTTTTGACGCGCCGGGCTCGACCCTTCGCGGCGTGATTATTCCCAAGCTGCCGTTTTCAAAGCCGACTGACCCGCTTTCGTGTGAAAGAGCTACGCGTGATGACCACGCATGGAGCCATTATTCACTGCCTCAGGCGGTTCTCGAGACGAAGCAGGCGGCTGGAAGGCTCATCAGAAAAGCTTCCGATAAGGGCGTTCTCATCTTGGCTGACAAGCGCTTGATAACGAAGGGCTATGGGAAGGTATTCCTCCGCTCGCTTCCGAGCAAAACGATAGAAGTGTGCACAACCGACGAAATCATCGCTCGACTTGCGGCAGCAAACGAGTAGATGTTTCACGTGAAACATTGCCATGGCTAAGCGAATCGACAAAGTCGCGAAAGCGGCGCACATCAAGAGAAACACGGAGGGAACCTCGAACGAGATTTCCTTCAGTGTTCTCGATGCGGCCAAAAATTCGCTCGATGGCGAAGGGAACTCGAGCCCCTTCGGGACGATTTCCCTTTTCACGCTTCCTGGGAAGAGAAAGAGCATATCGACGCCATCGAAAGACGAGGGGCTTGCGCTGACGCAGCGGGAAGTGTCACCTTCCTCGGCGCGCTCCCAAAATCGATTCGAGCGCAGACAACGTCGTCTCGAGCAGAAAAGAGTGAGTGGAGCAGCTCGTGGGTCGCACAGCGCGCGTGAACCTCGATCGTTCGATGCTGAAGTTGCATCGCGCAAGCGTGCGCGCAAGCGCGGGCGGTTGATCGTATCGTTCGCGCTTACCGTAGCCCTGCTTGCGGTGGCTGGAGGGTTGACGTGGTGGGGCTTCGGCACCTATCAAGATCAGCAGACGTACAAAGGGGTCTTGAGCAGCGCCATTTCTGAGCTGTCCGGGACCGACGAGCTGTTGGCAGAAATCGATGCCGTCGTCGTCGATTTGGCGAACAGTGACGTCACCTCCCTTTCGCTAGACGATACGCTTGATGTCCAGAAAAAGGTGCAGGATGGGAAGTCGACCTGCATCGATGAGCTTAATGAGGCAGAGGAAGCGGTAGGTCAAGTAGCAATAAGTAGCAGTTCCGATGCGAGCAATACCCCCGATTCCAAGGTGGTTGACACAATAACGGCTCGTCGCCAGATGCTGACAAGCGGCGCTGCCATAATTGACGACACGGTGAGTGTTCTTCAGGCGAGGCAAGAGGCAACGAAAGGGTGGCAGTTGGTTCTCGCTGCCGATGGGTTGGCTCGAGAGGCGGCGGATATCGCCTCGTCGGCAACGTCGGCCGATATGCAAGCGTCGACAGAGAAGTCCCAGCAGGCGATAGAATCCTTTTCGAAGGCGAAGAATGCGCTGCAGAATGCCGAGCAGCTCTTCCCACAGTTGGATTTGAGTGCATATATGAGCTACATCGATAAGAGACTCGAAGCGCAAGGCTATGCCATCGAGTCGAATGATGCGCTCATCAACCGCGACACGCAAGCGGCGACCGAGCATAACGACGCTTACAACAACGCGGAGAAACAGGCGGGCGAACTCGCAGAGAAGCTTTCGGAGGATCCAGACGAGCTCGTAGTAGACGCGTTTAATAGCAAAACGGCGTCGAGTCGAGAAATGTATGAAAATGCCCGTTCACAAGCGCAGAGCGCAGATGCTTTTATCCGTGATTATTTGGGCACCTTCAATAAATAGCGTATAGTATGCAGCATATATGCCTTCATACAAAAGGAAAGTGAAAGGGCATCCTATGCCGGATATCATCGACCATGTGTCATATCTCTCCGAGGAAATCGGGCCGCGACCTGGCGGTACCGAAGAGGAGCAGCAGGCGGCGCTCTATATCGCCGACTATCTTCAGAAGGAAGCGGGCCTCGCAGCAGAAATCGAGGACTTCGCCATAGCCTCCAACACGGAGACGCCGTCACTCATTTGTGCAGGCATCTTGCTCGTTGCAGTGGTTTTGGGTCTTGCGGTTCCCGCTATTGGGATTCTCGCATTCTTCCTTGCTCTGGTAAGCGGGGGTCTTATGCTCGCTGAATCGCTTGGCAAGCCAGTCCTCTCTCGCATGCTCGGTAAAGGCGTGAGTCAGAATGTAGTGGCAAAGTACGAGCCCGCCTCCGCCGACATGAAGTCTTCCCATCGAAAGATAGTGATTGTTTCCCATTACGACAGCGGTAAGGTTCAGGCTGAGTTGAACGAGCCTCTTCTGGGGATTCTTCCGATAATCAAGCTTTGTGCACCTGTTGCTGCTGTGGTTACTGCGATTTTGCTTCTCATTCGCGGGGTGGCTCTCGGTAATGCGTCGGGTGCTCCCGTTGTCGTTATCTCGATCATCACGGTGATTGCCGCGATTATTGCGATTGCTCCGGGAATCTTCGCGCTCGCGCACCGTACGGCTGGATATAGCGCTGGTGCCAATTGCAATGCATCGGGTGTTGCTGTGCTCATGGAGACCGCTGCTCGTGTTGGCAGCCCTACGTCTGCTGTTGAGAACTATGAAGAGGACCCGGTAATCCATGGAGAGGAAGCGGCTCGCGTCGCTGGCGTGGTCCCCGACGGAGCCTCCGTGGTTTACGAGGCGCCTCAAGCACCTGCGGGTTCGGCAGAGGCTCGCCTTGCTCAGGCGAAGGCGGCAATCGCGGCGATTTCCGGAAAGCCCGTGCCAGGAGCCGCCCCTGTGTTCGACATTTCCGAGAATCTCGTACAAGTGAAAGACGAGCCGGTCGGCAAGCCGAGCGATGAGGACATGCAGGCGCTTCGCGAGGACACCTCGGCTGCCTTCGCTCCGAAACCCGCCGAAGCTGCCGCTGCTCTTCAGGAGCAGATCGCGGCGCAAGCTGATGCCGCTGAGGCTGCGTTGGCGGCATCGCGTCCCGCCCCTGCAGCTCAGGGTTCCCCCATCGAGGGGTATCTTGACAAGGAGATGTCGCAGTTCGATTCCCCGTATGAGGCGGCATATACCGAAACTTCTCAACAAGAGGCTCCTGCAGCCGCCGAGATGGTGGTTGAAGATGACGGGTCGAGCGTTCCTGCGTGGTTTGCGCGCGCTCAGGAAAAGGCCAAGCGTCCCAAGAATGACGACAAGCCGGTCCATCGTTCTCGCTATGCCGATGCGCTCGATGCCGCGGTGAGCGCGAGCAGAGTTCATTTCCAGGAAGCGAACGAGGCGGTTGTGTCCGAGACTGAGCAGCGATTGGCTGCTATGCGCGATTCCATAATGGAAGTGAAGGCGCCGGGCTTCGAGAGTGAGGGTGGAGATACTACCTTCGCGGTGATCGAACAGGAGCGCGTGTCCATCGCGGGGGAGAGAGATCAGGCAATCCCCGATTGGTCTATGCCCGAATGGACGAAGCCTGTCGATACCTCGGCGCCCCTCGCTGTCGAGCCGGTTTCCGCAGAGGCAACTCCGATTGCTAACAATGAAGTGCCGGCACAGCCCGCTGATTCTCCCGCTGGCGAGCAGCGCGTTTCCGCAGCGGCGATTCCTCCTGTTGTTCCCGTACAGGACGCAGCGTCGATGTCGAACGTTCAGGCTGGAGCTGCAGACTCGCCCGCGCCCGCCTCGACCGAGGAATACGCTACGTGCGCGATGACGCCGATCGACGTGACCGGCTTGCGCGAGGAGGCGGCTGCCCAGGCGGCGGCGGAAGCCCCTGCGCCGTTCGTGGCTCCTTTGGCCGCGGAAGCAAGCCGCGCTGCGCAGGCACCGACGCTCGAGGCGATAACGGCAGAAGATTTGAAGCCGGTCGCCGAGCTGAAGAAGCAGCGCGCGCCTCTTGCAGACGCCTCAAAGGGAAAAAAATCGCCTGTTGAGAGACTTCGTGCTCAAATTCCGTCCATTGAGAGCTCTTCTCAGGGCCAAACGGAAGTCGCTCCGACTCATCCTTCGTCTATGTCGATCTCGAGCCTGAGAGGCTCTCTCCCGTCGCTTTCCGGCTCAATCACGCTTGAAAAGCCGGCGGAGGCACCCCAAGAGAATGAAACTGCCGAGGAAACGTCCGATGACGCGACGGTCGCGATCAATCAGATCGGATCTTTTGCACCTGCGAGCGCGACAGGCTCTTTCGCCCCTGTCGATGAGGAGCTTTTCGAGAATGTCGCCGACGAAGACATCTATGTCGACGATGCTGATGATTCGGCGTACGACGGCACTGTCACCGAGACAGGTGCATTCGCGGGCCCTGGGTACGTTGAGATGCCGAAGTCTCGCGTTCGCAAGTTCTTCGACCGCTTTAGCCGCAAGAAGAAGCAAGAAGACACTCCCATGACGCCGCAGGAATGGCTCGACGTCGATGATTCCTTCGATGCTCGCACTGTGGGGGCCGACCGAGGTGGTTGGGAGAGCTTCCGCGACGAGTCTGCGTCTTACGAGGCTGATGCAGCTGCGCAGGCTGGCTACGGGGAATATTCACAGGACGAGTACGACGACGATTACTACGACGAGGACAACAGCTTCTACGAGGACAAGACGACCGCTTTTGAGCCGGCGTCTGACGATGGCGCGCGCCGTGGTGGCCGCAGCCGTTGGAACGGAGGCGCCTTCTCGCGCATCTCGATGGGCAATGCAAACGTTCGCTCCGAAGAGGAAATCGTGACGCCAGATATGATGCCGGAGCCTGTGGAGCCCGAAGAAGACGAGGAGCGCATTTACCACTTCCATAACCCCGAGATTACGACGGAAGTCTGGTTCGTCGCTCTTGGCTGCGAGCTTTCCGGCCATAACGGCATGAAAGCGTTTCTCGCCGACCACGCCGATGAGCTGCGTGGTGCGATCATCGTGGATCTCGAGGCGATGGGTGCAGGGTCGCTGTCGCTTATCGAGAGCGAGGGCACGCTGCGCAAGGTATCCGTCTCTTCTCGTATGAAGCGCTACGTGAAGAAGGCGGCTCAGGCAACGGGCGCGCACGTGGGCGGTGCGACTATCCCGTGGGGCGAGGGGTCTGGCGCATACGCCGCACAGCAAGGTTTTCAGGCTATGCATCTCGCTGGCATGGACGGGATTAAGCCTGCGTTCTTCGGTCAGAAAGATGATACGATTGACGTGGTGAAATCGGACAATCTTTCCAAGAATGTCGAGTTCGTTGTGGAAATGCTAAAGAATATCTAAGGGGAGTAGGATTTCTTAGAGATAGATTGTCTGCTTCCTGTATAATTTCGAACGTTTGAGGTGAAACGGGCTTTTGGTTCCACCCATATCGATTCGATAGAGAGGTTTATAGGAATGGCCATCGAAGCATATTGCGTCAAGTGCAAGGCGAAGAAGGAAATGCAGAACCCGGTTGAGGGTGTTACCAAAAACGGTAAGCCCATCATGAAGGGAACCTGCCCTGACTGCGGGGGCAAGATCTGCCGCATTGGCGCTGTTAAATAACCCGAATGCGCTCAGCTTGCGAGAGGCGATGTTTCACGTGAAACATCGCCTTTTTTAGTGCTTGTAGGGGTGGACGAACGGATTGTCCCTCATGACGTTCTCGAGCATCGAAATATAATCCTCGAGAAGCTGGCTGCGTTTCATCTGGCTATGGATAATGTATCCGACCTGCATCGTCCCGTTGCTGCCGGGAAGGCCACGGGTATCAAGTGGGATGGACACGATGCCCGTGTGCATCTCGGAGGAGAGGACGCCGGTAGACAACGTGTAGCCGATATGATTGGTAAGGAGGTTCGTCAACGTTCCGCGGTCGGAGAAACGGATCTCCTTCTTATGGGGAATCTGGTTGAATGGCTCTTCGGCGTAATAGAAGGAGTTTTCCGTACCCTGCTCAAAGGAATAGCGCGGATAATCTTCCAGATCGTCAAGCGTGAGGATTTTTGCCTTCGCAAGTGGATGATGCTCGCCGACGAACACATGAACCAGCGCATCAAAGAGAGGCGTGAAGACGACGTTTGCATCAGCAAAGGCTTTGTCGAGCACACGTGAGTTGAAGCTATCGCGGAACAGGATTCCAATCTCGCTACGGAAGGTACGCACGTCGTCGATAATCTCGCCAGTTCGGCATTCTCTCAAGGTGAACTCGTACTCGTCTCCTGTGTACATTTCGGCAACTTCGACAAAGGCTTGCACGCTGAAGGCATAGTGCTGCGTCGAAACTGTCAGGCGCGCATGGCTCGAAGACCCTTTTGCGTAGCGCTCGGAGAGCATGTCGGCCTGTTGGATAACCTGACGCGCATAGCCGAGCAGCTCGGTTCCGTCATTGGTGAGGGTGACGCCACGATTGCTGCGGGTGAATATGGTGATTCCGAGTTCAGCCTCAAGCTCCTTGATCGCCGTGGAGAGGTTGGACTGCGAGGCGTAGAGATTTTGAGCCGCAGCATTGATGGACCCATATTCCGCGATAGCTATGAGGTAACGAAGCTGTTGTAAAGTCATAATTCGCTTTCCTGGGAAGTTCGGTTCAATCAGAATTTGATATTGTAATTGCATTATACGCAACTATCGATTGGAAAGATAACTAGTACTCAAAAGAAAGTCCAATTCAAATGCTTGCCTCGAGCAAGTTCGAGTGGTTTTATTATCAAGCACCCATGAGCAACAATGAGGAGTATATGCATGGCGAAGAAGAACATACCTTACGATCAGAAATACTACGATCCCGAAATCGAGTGCATGCCGCGTCCTGAGTTAGAAAAACTCCAGCTCGAACGCTTGCAGGCGATGGTGAAGTACGCATACGAGAACACGGTGTACTACAAGCGCTCTTTCGATGAGACAGGCGTGAAGCCCGAGGATATCACCTCGCTCGCCGACATTGAGAAGTTCCCCTTCATCGATAAGAAGACGGAGCGCGAGACGCAGCACGTTGGTAGCTTCTTCGGCGAGATGTGCTCCGTTCCCGAGGAAGACGTCGTGTTCATGGCGACCTCTTCCGGTTCGACTGGCGTTCCCACGGTGAGCCCCTTCACGCAGGAGGACTTCGACCTGTGGCAATCGACCGAAGCGCGCCTTTTCTGGCAGGCGGGTATGCGTCCGAACGACCGCTATGTGCACGGGCTGAACTTCGCGCTCTACGTCGGCGGCCCCGACGTCATGGGCGCACAGGAGCTCGGCGCGCTCGCCATCTGGGTGGGTGCGGTTCCTTCCGACCGCTTGCTGTTCGTGCTGAAGCAGTATCAGCCGACCGTCATCTGGACGTCCCCCTCTTATGCTTGGGCGCTTGGCGAGAAGGCGAAGGAGAAAGGGTTCGACCCGCGCGAGGACTTCAGCATCCACACTATCATCGTCGCAGGCGAGCCAGGCGGCTCCATCTCGTCGACGCGCGAGGCGATTGAGGATTTGTGGGGCGCTAAGGTCGTCGACTTCTTCGGCCTGTCCGACATCTACGGTGCATGCGCTGCGATGTGCGAGGCGAAAGACGGCCTGCATATCGTCGAGGACCAGATTCTCGTGGAAACCGTCGATCCAACGACCGGTGAGGTGCTCGAGCCGGGCAGCGTCGGCGAGCTTACCTACACGACGCTCATGAAGAAGGCACGCCCGATGATCCGCTTCCGCTCGGGCGACATCGGATATGTGAGCACCGACAAGTGCGAATGCGGGCGCACCCTTGCCCGTATCCATGTGACCGGCCGCAAGGACGAGATGTTCATCGTCGGCGCTGTGAACGTGTTCCCCTCCGACGTGGAATACGTCGTCCGTGCGTCGAAGGGCCTTACCGGCGAGTACTCCATTCGCGTCTACGATGAGAACTACACGACCCGTTACGAGGTCTCGGTCGAGCGTGCGTTTGGCAGCGAAGAGCCGTATGCCGAGGTTGCGAAGCGCGTCGAGGCGGCATTGAAGGCCCATTGCGGCGTGCGACCTGCTAAGGTGATCGTGTACGACGCGGGCAAGCTCGGTACGTCTTCCGCACACAAAGCGAGCCGTTTCGTTGATGAGCGTACGCAGAAGTAAGGAGAAGGCTATGTCGAAAACGTTTTCGGTTTCAGGTCAGCACTACCTCTTCGATGTGCAGACGTTCGCGCACACCGTGCTTGCGGCAGGCGGCGATGAGTATTCCTACGCGTTGCGCGACCGCACGACGCAGGGCGTCATCGACGATGTCGCGCAAGGAGTGAGCGAACTGGGCATTCTGCTCAAGACGTCCGCTTCGGATGCCGCTCTCGACGAGGCGTTCAAGACGGCGGGCGTGGAGTATACCGAGCTCGTGCAGTCGGCGCCGCGCGTGGCCCTGCCCTCGAGTCATCCGATGTCGAACGCGAAGTCGCTTTCGTTGGGCGACCTTGCTGATTGGCCGTATATCTACTTTGACCAGGGAAAAGACGCGCCTGCTGAATTCGCGGAAGAAGCGGTGTGCGACCCTGCATGCGCAAAGAAGATCGCGACGACCGACCGCGCCTCGCTCTCCGAGCTCTGTGTAGCCCTCAATGGCTATACGGTGACGAGCGGTATTCTCGTTGGCATCGCAGACGGCCCGGCGCTGACGACCGTTCCTCTCGAGACGGACGTGACAATCCATCTCGGGTATATCACGAAGGCAGATGCCGAGCTTTCCACTCTGGGCGAAAGCTTCCTCGGTCGACTGAAGAAGAATCTCGAGCGCTATGTTGCATCCCTCTAAGGGAAAGCGGCGCGCATAACGGTGAAGGCCTCAGGCGGAATAATCCGTCTGAGGCCTTTTCGCTAGTGGATGGGCGTTTGTCGGCGCAAGCTTGTTTCTCGGAAGAGACGCTTCTTGCTTGCTTGTCGGGCGCTCGCCACGCAGTGAGGTGCGGTGCCGTTTTTCTCGCTGGGCGCGCTGCGTTATCTTCCTGTCAGTACGCGCTCGTCGCCTGAGCGGCGGGTGATGCCCTTGCCGTCGAAGTATTCCAACAGGGGGATGGCGTACTTTCGGGTGGTGCCCATGGCATCCCTCAGCTCCGCGGCGCTCGCTGAGGCCCCGTTGGCGAGGCATGTGCGAACCGCCTGCTCAAATTGGGAGAGCGTTTCAGCAGCGAAAGCGAGCTCTTTCGTGACGCGCATCGCTTCGCCTGCTTTCTCGAGGGAAGCCATGGCGCGTCGGCCGAGAGCAGGCTCGATCTTGCAGCTCGAGAAGATCTCATCGAGAGCCGCAGGCGACTCACCAGCCTCGCGAAGTGCGGCAAGCAGGGCTTCTGCGGCTTGCTTCTCCAGCGCCTGAGCTCCAGCTCCCGCCTGGGGATGGCAAACCTCGCCGCCGTTGACAACAGCGTGCTTGGTGGCTTGCGCATCGGCTAAGAGAGCGTCGAAGCAATCGGCGGAAAGGCGGGCGGCTGCTTTCTGACGCAGCGCTTCCTTTGATATGCCGGTCGATGTCGGGTTCTCGTTATGGAAGGCGAGCAGGGCGTTTTCAATCGCTGATCGCATCTTCTGTACATAGCGCGGCGTGGTGAAATACTCAACTGCCCCTGCCTGGCTGGATGAGAGGCGGACGGCTTTGCGCGATTTCTCGAGCAACTCGAGTGCACTCTGCGCCGCCTTTCGAGTGCATCCTGCTGCATGGACGATGCCCTCGCACGTTACCGGCGCCTTCTCGAGGTTGAATGCGCATTCCGCCGCCCGATCGCCGTCTCCGTCGCGCAAGGCATCGAGGAGCGCGATCTTCTCGGGAGTCTCCGTGGTCGAGCGCTTAGGGTGCGCGCGGAGCACGACGCCGCCGCCGATGACGTGCACGGGGGAGTACGACCGCACGATGAAATGGTCTTGCCAAGATACGGGAAGCTCCTCGTCAAGGCGAATCTGCGCGTAGACGCGCTCGCCCCGCTCGATGGGCTGGCCGCCGCCGATGCGAAGGATTCGCCCTATGACCTCGCGTGTTCCGTGGGAAACGTGGACGCGCGCCCCGCTTTCGAGGGGCTTATCGGACGAGGGGAGGCCGAGGAAGGTGAAATCGGCGTCGAAGCGGTCGGTCGCGGTGACGGTATGGGGTGTGGCGAGGAAATCACCCGGGCGTACCTCGTCGGTAGAAAGAGCGTTCAGGTTGAGCGCCACACGGTGCCCAGCCTCGGCGCGCTCGACGCTTTCCCCGTGGATTTGGATGCTCCTCACGCGGGATATGCGTCCGCTTGGGAGCACTTCAAGTTCGTCGCCTGTGGAAACGGCACCGCTCCAGAGCGTTCCCGTGATGACCGTGCCTGCACCTTTGATCGTGAAGACGCGGTCGATCGGTAGGCGAGCAGTGTCGGATGCTTTTTGGCGCTTCGTCACTTTCGCTGCACGGCTGAGCGCCGCTTTCAGATCGTCGAGTCCCTCTCCCGTGCGGCTCGAGACGGGAACGATTTCGGCGCTCTCGTAGGGCCCGCCCGCAAGGCGGCCTTTCACCTCGTCGATCATGAATTCGACCCATTCGCCGTCAACGAGGTCGGTCTTTGTGAGCGCGACAACGAGCGTAGGGATGCGCAGCAGCTCCAGCACGGCCAAGTGCTCGGTCGTTTGCGGCATGACGCCGTCATCTGCTGCGATGCACAGAAGCGCCATGTCGATGCCAGTCGAGCCCGAGATCATCTGGCGGACGAACTTCTCATGGCCGGGGACGTCGACTACGCCTAAGGTGGTGCCGTCGTCGAGGGAAAGGCGCGCGAAGCCAAGCTCGATGGTGATTCCTCGTTGCTTCTCCTCCGAGAGGCGATCGGGATCGGTGCCCGTCAACGCGAGGATAAGCGAGGACTTGCCGTGGTCGATGTGCCCTGCGGTTCCCAGGACGAGGTCGTGGTTCTTCATCGGTCGATCCCTTCGAAATACTCGGTGCAGGCGCGCACGATTTCCTGCATCTCTCCCTCGTCGAGCACAGTGCGCCCATCGAAGAGTAGTGTGTCTTTCTTCAAGCGCCCCACAACGGGAACGGGGCGCTCCGAAACAAGGTGGCGATCGCATGAGAGCGCGTCACCTCGCAAGAACTTGACCTGCGCGCAATGGGTGGGGATGTCGCACATGGGAAGGGCTCCGCCGCCCGCGCGGGAAATCTCCTCGACGATGGAAACCTCGCAGGCGTCGGCGGGAAGCGCTTTCTTCAGCATGCTCGCAAGCTTCTTGGTGCGGACGCGAACCTCATCAGCGGTTTCGGTGAGCATGCGCAGGGTGGGAACCTCGCGGCGCGCATTCTCGGGGTTCAGATAGAGGCGCAACGTGGCCTCGAGCGCCGCGAGCGTCATCTTGTCGAGCCGCAGCGCGCGGGCGAGCGGATTCTTCTTCAGGCGCGCGATCAGCGGCTTCGCACCGACTATGATGCCTGCCTGGGGGCCGCCAAGCAGCTTGTCGCCTGAGAACGACACGAGATCTGCTCCAGCTTGCAACGACTCGGCGACGGTGGGCTCGGCGTAGTCGCCGAAGCAGGTCAAGCGCATGAACGCGCCTGATCCCTGGTCCTCGTAGACGAGAAGCTTGCCGCCGTTCGTTTCGCCTGTCTGCTCGCGCGCGGCGTTCTCTTCGTCGGCAAGCGCGCGCAGTTCTGAGATGGCGACCGATTCTGTGAAACCGATCAGGCGGTAGTTAGAGGGATGCACCTTCAAGACCATGGCCGTGTCAGGCGTGACCGCTCGCATGTAGTCGGAGAGGTGCGTCTTGTTTGTGGCACCGACCTCCACCATGGTGGCGTGCGATTGCGCCATGATGTCGGGGATGCGAAACGACCCGCCAATTTCGACGAGCTCGCCGCGCGAGACGATAGCCTCGTGACCTGCGGCAAATTCGGAGAGCACCATCATTACCGCTGCGGCGTTGTTGTTCACGGCGATTGCGGCCTCAGCTCCGGTGAGCGTGCAGATGAGCTGCTCGCAGTGAGCGTGCCGCGAGCCGCGCGCCATCGCGTCGGTGTCGTACTCCAGCGTTGAATATCCGCTTGCGACCTCGTTTACCGCTTGCACGGCGGCGGGCGCGAGAACGCTTCTCCCAAGGTTTGTGTGGATGATGACGCCGCTTGCGTTCACGACGCGTCGCAAAGAGGGACGGTTCAGCGCGAGAAGCCTCATGCGGGTCGCGCGCACGATGCTCGGAACGGACGTGTCGGCGTCGCTTCCTGCAAGGATAGTTTGCCGCGCTTCGTCGATGCTTGCGCGCACAGCGTCGCATACCAAGTCTCGGGGAACGCTTTCGGTGAGGGCCTCGAGCGAGGCATCGTGGAGGACTTCCTCAACCTGAGGAAGCGAGCGGAGCTTATCGTGCGGGGACTGCGAAGTCATGAATGCGCCTTTCGTGCGAGAAACGGTGACTCAAATTGTAACAGTGGGCGGCTTTTCCGTCGCCCTCGGACGCGATTGCGGCCATCGCGTCCGTCAGATGGGCACCCTGTGCGTTTCTGCGTTATACTCATCCTTGACAGAGCGATTTTTCGCCGCGCGATTCTGCCGCCGCGCGACATTCTGCATTTTCGCCTGCTTGGAAGCTTGTTTCACGTGAAACAAGCGCAATTTACCGTGCCCGTATGTACGGGCCTCAGCAAGGAAGGATTCCCCATGAAAATCCTCGACGGTTTTGGCAAGCAATGCCCTATGCCTCTCGTCATGGCGAAAAAGGAGCTCGACGCGGGCGCAACGGAGCTCGCTATCCAGGTCGATAACGAGACGGCCGTGAAAAACCTCACGCGTCTCGGAAAGAAGAAGAGCATGGCCACGTCGGTTGACGAGATCGAGGGCGGCTGGCTCATTACCTTCGGCGAGGGCGACGGCACCGAGGCTCCTGCCGTCATTTCCGAGGCGGGAAGCGCGTGCTCGACCACGGGCGGTTGCGGATATTCCGTGTTCGTCGGCAAGGATTTCGTGGGCGACGGCGATCTCGAGCTCGGTCGCAACCTTATGAAGATGGCTCTCTACACGCTTTCCGAGGCGGGCGATCCGCCGACGTCGCTTCTGTTCATGAACGCTGGCGTGAAGCTGGTAGCACCGGGAGAGGAGCAGGTCATCGAGGCGGTGAAAAAGCTCGAAGAGCAGGGCACCGAAGTACTCGTGTGCGGCACGTGCCTGAACTTTTTCGGCATTGCCGATGAGCTTTCCGTCGGCGAGGTTTCCAACATGTACGACATCCTCGAGCGTATGCGTGAGTCCGCGAAGACCATCACGCTGTAATGGGGGGAAACTCAGATGGCGGACGCGCAACCATTCGTGCTCGCCTTCGACTCGACGCATGCCGCGATGGCGGCGCAAGCAGCCTTCAAGGCGGCGGGCGCCTCTTTTGCGCTCATCCCGACTCCGCGCGAGATCAGCGCGGGGTGCGGCATGTCGCTTAAGTTCAAGGCGGAAGGTGCGGCAGAGGCGCAAGCCTTCGTCGCCGATACCGTAACGGGCGATGCCGCGAAATGCGCAACGCTCTACGAGGCGACAGGGTACACGAAGCTCTCGTAGTCGAACAACAAGAAGGGGCCGAAATCGTTCGGCCCCTTCTTTGCATGCTGAGGCAAGAAACCTCGGCAATTTTCGGTTCTTTCCCCTATGCCTTCTGGGCAATCTCCTCGTTCATGCGGACGACGTCTGCGTCCTTGATCTTGAACAGGAAGACGAGGGGCACGAGGGAGATGAGCAGCAGCGCGAAGGGCAGCAGGAAGTAGACCTGGTTGATGCCCGCGACGGCGGCTGCGTCGAAGACGGTGGAGCTGGAGACGTAGCCGACGGCCGCGAGGGCGGCGGGCAGGATCATGGCGCGCAGGGTGACGCCGAGCTTGACGGCGACGGTCATGATGGACATGGTCGTGCCGGTGGTGTTCTCACCGGACTTCCAGTGGCTCCAGGTCGCGCACATGGAGTAGAGGTTGGCGGACAGGCCGTAGGCGAGGCCGAAGAGCACCTGGGAGACGAAGAGCAGCGCGTTGAGGGCGACGAAGCCGGGCTGGACGAAGAAGCAGATGCCGCAGATGACGGCCCAGCCGCCGACGCCGATCAGCGTGGTGTTCTTGGTGCCGATCTTCTTGGCGACGCGGGCGGCGATGAAGGAGCCGACGAAGCAGCCGATGAAGAAGACCATGAGGACGGTGCCGGCGGCCGCGGCGTCGCCCAGGACGACCTTGGCGTAGTAGGCGGTGCCGGCCGCGACGGTGTAGAAGGCGATCATGCGCAGGATGTCGTGGAGCACGACGCCGATCAGGTTGGGGTTGGTGACGATGTTCTTGCCCATGGCCTTGAAGGAGATCTTCTTGCCCTCGGACTTCGTCTCGGTGTCGTAGCCGGAGGTGACGCCGAAGCTGATGTACATGGCGATCATGTAGATGACGGACACGATCGCGGCGCAGATGCTGTAGGCGTACACGCCGCTGACGAGCGCCGTCAGGCTGGTGGTGATCAGCGGGACCAGCTTGGCGGAGATGACGCGGCCCAGGGATGCGCCGGCGCCGAGGCGGCCGGACAGGAAGGCGCGCTCGGAGGGGTCGTCAGTCAGGACATTGGTCATGGAGCGGACGCCCGCGTAGGTGATGTTCCAGCAGAAGTGGCTCCCGACGTAGCCGATCGAGATGATAATGGCGGCTGTGACGTCACCGCCGATCTTGGTGAAGCACAGGATGAAGAAGACCATGGCGATGGTCGGGGCGATGAGCAGCCAGGGGCGGTACTTGCCCTTCTTGAAGTGGAACTTGTCGATGAAGACGCCCGCGAGCAGCGCGGAGATGGTGTCGACGGCGGACGCGCCGGTGGCGATGATGCCCGAGATGGCCAGCGGCAGCTGGGCGACGTCGGTCAAAAAGAACAGGAAGAACGTCGTCTCGAGCGTTGCGGCTATTGAGAAGCCTATCTCGGACACCCCCCAGACGGAACGAATGGCAGTGTTGATTCTTGGCATGGTTCTCCTCCTTAGATTGGGCGCTATCCCCTTATGCGCCCGGTTTCCCGTGATGTATGTCAACCGCCTTTGCAGACGGGGTAAGCTTTTCGGAGGGGCAGGTTTTGGGATAAAGAACACCCGCCCCAGCGATGCTGCCCCTTCGTTGAAATTCGAGGGAAGAAGGGGCTTTTTGAGAGCGGAGGGGATGGTCTCTCGCTCGGGTTTAGCTTATAGACCTCGCGTACATGTGTCAGTGGGCATGGGGCATACGAAAGAAATGGAACTTGTTGTGCTTCTTGCAAGGCGTGCACGATGAGGGCGAAATCTTATTGTGCATTTTGCATAATAAGATTATCGAAAAGCCTGGCTTTCGACTAAAGCAATCGGACGGGAGATAGGCCATTATGGGATACGGCACAATGGCTTTATCTGAGGGGAGTAGGTCATGGGTGTTTCGCTGAACATCATGAAGCGCGAACTTGAGGCTATGGGGAACGTCTCAATCTCGTCTGACGGGAGTCTTGATTTCGAAAATGCCCGTCTTTATCTGGGGGAATCGTCGATTGCGGGGGACGATATCCTCTACGTTTGCTCGACGAGCGAAGACTGCGAAAGCGTCCGAGGCTACGGCCGCCACGCAGCTTTCGTGGACCATCACGCGACCAAGCCCGACCAGACCGCCGTGCTTTCCGTCACGGGGGGAGAGGGAACGCTCCAGGTATTCAACGCGTTGCTCGAAATCTTCTATCGATTCGGGATGTGGGAGCGCGATATGGACGCGGTGCTCGGCCGCGGCGGCGGGCTTCAAGAGCTTATGGACGTGAGCGAGAAGATGCTGCGCAACAACGTCGTCGTAGTGGATCCGGCTCTCAAGCTTTTGGCCTACACCAAAGGAACTCCCTGTGACGATCCGATTACGATGGAGCTGATCGAGCACGGCTACCATACCGAGGAGAACATCCGGAAGTTCCAGCTGCACAAGCGCTTCAAGCCATGGGCGAAAGAGGACGGCTTCATCGTCAACGATACGCTCTCCATCTGCAAATACGTCACAATCGTAAAGTCGTTTAAAACCAAGACGACCTTCAGTCTCATCGTCGTTATGATGTGCAACGAGCTTCCCCCCTGCGACTATCTCTACGATACGTTCGACCTTTTCCTCTCGAGGGTCAAACGCATTGCCGAGCACGAATACCCGGAAGACAAACCCTCGGGTAACGCGGTCGACACGTTCCTTCATGATCTGCTTTTGGGCCGCGAGAGCAACGAGGCTATCATTCGCGAGCGATGTAAGCTCGTGGGTATTCCACCAGAAGCGCGGTTTTGCCTGTTCACGATTCCCGTCACCGAGGATATGTCTCCCTCGCGGCTTCTTTCCGACCTGGTCACGATGGTGGCACCGGCGAAAGTTGTCCTATTTGACGGCTGCGTTACGGTGCTGTGCTTCAACTGCCTCTCTCCGCAGTGCGCGCTGCATTGCGAGGTCGGTTCGTGCCCAAGGGGGCATAAATCCATCTCATCGCGCATCAACGAGCTCATGGAGAAAATGGACCTTATCTGCGGACGCAGCTCCAAGTTCACAAACCTCGCTAAGGCTTCCATTGCCTATCGACAGGCGCGCGAGGCTGCACGGCTTGGGGCGAAGGCCAAGCCGGGCGCTCATAAGCTGCCGATTTCGTTCAACTGGAGCCGTATCTTCTCGTTCGATCGAGCCCAAATCGCCTTTATCGCCGACAAAATGGGAGATGACCTGCCGCTTTTGAATTCAACCTACGCGAGCGTCGTCGTTCGTTCTATCGCGAAAGACGACGCCGAGCGGGGCACTGGCAACTATCAGTTCCTCTACGAGTACCTCATGTGCGAGCGACGGGCGAACATCGTTGCCGAGAAACTCCACATGCATCGCAACAATGTGAAGTATCGCATCGACCGCATCGAGAGCATGTATGGCATCGACACGTCCGATCCCTCCCTTCGCTTCTCGTTGCTCTTCGCATACCGTTTCGACGACATCGAGTTTATGCAAAATGCACAATAGAATTCATCGAAGACGGTGATTCCAGCCCCATGATTTACGCTGCGGCGCGCCGTACTCTTCTCGATGTCAGCACGGCACGGGAGAGAGTGCCGCAGAACAGGGGAAAGGATAGTCATCATGGCCATCAAAAAACATGAGGAAATTCGTCTCAACGTGAAGCCGATTTTCTTGACGCTGTACCACGAGTACGTGTTCGAGGGACCGTGCCGCTTCGGCGAGGGCATCCAGCTTGAGAAGGAATTCGACCTCCATATGGCCGCCGAGAAGTTCAAGGGTTGGTATGCCCAGCTCCAGGCCGCTATGCCGGAGAACGTCGTCAACCTGCTCGAGCCCGTCAAGGTCGAGCGCGACGAGAACTTCCTCACCAAAGACGAGATGATCGACAAGCTCGCCGAGGGAAGCGAGGACGTCGACCTGTACTTCATCGGTTATGCAAGCCGTCCGTACGACCTGGCTCTCGAGTTCGCGCAGCGCGTCGGCAAGCCGTGCGCTATCACCCAGGCATGCTGCGCCTCCGCCATCACGTCCGCCGAGTTCCTCTCACGCGGCCTTGAGTTCTACTCCTTCGAGGATTGGGAGGACGCCACCGAGTACATGACCGTCCTGCGCGCCCGCAAGGTCATGAAGGACTCGAAGATCCTCGCGGCGACCCGCATGACGAGCACCGTTTCTCCGAGCGCTCCCGATTCCATCATCGATCCCGAGAAGATCACCGCGAAGCTCGGCACGCGCATCCGCTACGTCTCCGCCCACGAGCTGCTCGACCAGATTTCCTACGACGACCCGATGTCGAACCACTGCACGCCGGGCCGCAAGGGCCTGAACCTCACCGCCGAGGACGAGAAGATCATCGACAAGGAAACCGATGAGCTTATCAACGGTGCTGTCGAGTGCGACATGACGCGCGACATGGTCAAGAAGTCCGTCGAGGCCAACTACGGCATCAAGAAGTTCCTCGATTCCTACGAGTGCAACTGCTTCACCGCACCCTGCCCCGACCTGTGCGCAACCCGCCGTTTGAACGAGAAGAAGTTCACGATGTGCCTGAACCACTCGCTCAACAACGAGCAGGGCATCCCCTCCGCGTGCGAGTACGACCTGGGCGCCGTGGTTTCCAAGCTGATGCTGCAGGCCATCGGCCGCCGTCCGTCCTACATGGGCAACTGCTTCACGAGCCCGGTGCGCCACGGCGTGCGAGCTCAGCTCCCCAAGGCGCTGTTCTTCACGCCCGAGCATGTCGACCAGAAGATGGAAGAGCTCGGCGACGTCCCCAACGTCGTTCTGACCTTCCACTCCGTGCCGAACCGTCGTTGGGAATCCTTCGACGAGCCCTATCGCCCCTACGCTATCCGCCCGTTCGCCCGCTCCGGCTTCGGCGCGACCCTGCGCTACAAGTTCGAAGAGGACGCCGGCCAGACGATCACGATGTGCCGTGTCGACCCGACCGTCGAGAAGCTCTTCGTCGCCAAGGGCAAGGTCCTCACTTCCATGGGCTACGATCAGACCAACTGCTCCATGGGCGTGTTCTTCCAGGTGAAGGACTCCAAGGACTTCTTCAAGAAGCAGGCTGCCATCGGCAACCACATGCCGCTCATCTACGGTGACTTCGAAGAGCAGATCATCGAGCTCGGCGAGCTGCTCGGTCTGGAAATCGTCCAGGCATAAGTCAAGCCAACGAGAAGGCGTATCACGCGCCGAACGCCAAGCCCGCGGCGCCGCAATCGACGTCGCGGGCTTGTTCTTTCCCGAGTTCGGGGCTCGGGTCGGCGAGAAAGGGGATGGGGAACGTGAAGGCTCCTGACGAGATTCAGCAGGAATTTATCGACGGCTTCGTCGCCGCTGGTGACACGTTCGAGCAGTTCGACTACCTTTTGCGGCTATCGGCGCAGCTCGAGGAACTTCCCGAGGAGCGCAAAGTGAAAGAAGCGCTTGTGGAGGGGTGCCAGTCTCAGGTGTGGCTCTACCCCTCATGGGTGGGCGTGGCGCCGGGCGAGGGCTTCGCGCTTGAAGGCGACAGCGACACGCTCATGGTGCGTGGTGTGATCTATCTGTTCCAGCAAATGTTCTCGGGACAAGATGCGCAGGCGATTATCGAGTGCCCCGTGCGTTTCGTGGAAGAGACGGAGCTTGCCTATATCTTCGACGCGAAGCGGCAGGCGGGCGTTTCCGCAATCGCCACCACGGTCAAAGAATTCGCGCGCAAGGCGCTTTCCGATAAGGAGGAACCTCATCATGGCTAGCACGATGACGCTGAAAGACCGCCTCGATATCGCGGCAAAGGACGCGCAGGTCGCGCAGGATAAGATCACATCGGGCTTGCTCGATCGCGAGGGATTCCGCCAGGAGGTGCGCAACTACACGCTCGCGAAGTTCTTCCTGACCGAAGACGAGGTGCAGGCTTTGGGCACGGAGGACATCTTGAAGCTCGCCGACGAGAGCGTCGAGAAGCTTTTGCGCCAAAACGACAAGAGCGTGAAGCTCGCGGAAGGCTCGACCACGTGCACCAACCAGAGCTCGACCGACATCAAGAAGGTGCTTCTGTCCCTTACATTGCAGCGTGCGCTGAACGTGCGTTTCACTCCCGAGGAGTCGGCCAACCTCGAGACCATCACGCAGCTCGCCGATGCGCTCTTCGATGCGAAGGACGACCCGAGCCTGCGCCGCGAGTAGGTGTAGCATAGGGGGCGATGCGCGCGGACGACGTTTCAAGCGCGACGGCGCGGCGCGCGAGGTGAAGGCAGCAAGGGGGCGGCAATGTTCGATGTAGCGAAGGTTCGCGAGGATTTTCCTATTCTTCAGACGCAGGTACACGGGTGCCCGCTCGTGTACCTGGACAATTCTGCGACAACGCAAGTGTCTGACCAGGTGCTTCGCGCGATTGAGAACCACTATCACACGAGCAACGCCAACGTTCATCGCGGCATGCACTATCTTGCGCACGCCTCGACCGACGCGCTTGAGCGCGCGCGGGAAACGGTCGCTCGCTTCGTCGGCGCGGCCGATTCGTCGTGCGTGGTGTTCACACGCGGCACAACCGACGGCTTGAACATGGTTGCCCGCGGCCTGGCTCACGTGCTCGGGCCCGATGATGCCGTCGCGGTGAGCCTCATGGAACACCACTCCAACTATGTTCCCTGGCAGCAGGCGTGTTTTGCCGCGGGCGCCGATTTCCGCGTCGCCGGGCTCACCGCCGAGGGCGACCTCGATGAGACACGTTATGCGGAGCTGCTCGCCGACGGCAAGGTGAAGATTGTCGCGATGACGGGGTGCTCGAACGTGCTCGGCACCGTGACCCCCGTGAAGAGGCTTGCCAAGATGGCCCATGATGCGGGCGCCTTGTTCGTGCTCGACGGCGCGCAGATCATGCGCCATGGCGCGGTCGATATCGTGGATTTGGGCGTCGACTACCTGGCTTTTTCCGGCCACAAGATGATGGCCGGCACGGGCATCGGTGCGCTTTGCGGCACGCGCGAGGCGCTCGAGATGCTCGCTCCCCGCGATTTCGGCGGCGAGATGGTGGGGAAGGTGACGCAAGCGCAGACCACCTGGGAAGAGCTTCCCCTGCGCCTAGAGGCGGGCACACCGAACTACGTCGGTGCGATCGCGCTCGGTACGGCATGCGACTACCTGTGCGCTTTGGGTCGCGAGGAGATTGCAGCGTATGAGTCCGACCTGGTCAACCATGCAGTTAGCGCTCTCGGGGAAATCGAGGGACTTCATATCGCGGGCTCGCCGAAGGAGCGCGCGGGTCTCGTCTCGTTCACGATCGACGGGGTGCACCCGCTCGATCTGTGCACGCTTATCGACGCGCGCGGTGTCGCCCTGCGCAGCGGCCACAACTGCGCACAGCCCGTGCTCGATTGGCTGGGAACGAGCAGCGTGGCGCGACTGTCGCCGGCATTCTACAACACGACGGCCGAAATCGACTTTGCCGCGAGCCAGATAGACCGTGCCGCGCAGATGCTCCGAGCCGCACGGTCTCGCAAGTAAAACTACAGCGCTCCGTCGCCGAACGAGATCGTGCCCGCCTCGCCATCGACGATGCGGCCGATCTTCCACGCCGCGCGCCCTGCGCGCCGCTCGAATTCCCGCTCGAACACCTCTGCCCGGTCAGGAGGGATGGCTGCCAAAATGCCGCCCGAGGTTTGCGGGTCGCAGATCACTCCCATGCGGTTGTCGAACTCGTCGTCGTCGAGCGTGCCCTGCCGCACGTATTCTTCCGCGAGGTCCATGATGGAAAACGCTCGATTGGGACGGCAGTACGCGCACGAGAGCTCCCATACGCGATCGAAGGTGGGAATGGCGCCGAAGTCCAGCTCGGCCGCCACGTTTGACGCTTCGAGCATCTCGTGAAGGTGTCCCGCCAGTCCGAATCCCGTCACGTCGGTCGCCGCGTGGACGCCCGCCGCAACCATGGCCTCGCCGCCTGCGATGTTGAGTTCCATCATCGACTCGACGGCGGGGCGGAACTCCTCTTGGCTGATGAGCTCGTTTTTCACGGCGGCGCTCATGATGCCCGTGCCGATGCGCTTGGTGAGATAGAGGACGTCTCCCGCAATCGCGCCGCCGTTGCGCACGATCTTGCTCGGATCGACGGTGCCGAACACGCACAGGCCGTATTTCGGTTCCTCATCATCGATCGTGTGGCCGCCCGCCACGAACGCCCCCGCCGCATGCGCGGCGTCGGCGCCGCCGCGCAAAATCTCCCCCGCGACCTCGGCGCCGAGCTCGCTGTCGAGCGCGAGCAGGTTTAAGGCCACGTGGGGGCGGGCCCCCATCGCGAACACGTCGGAGAGCGCGTTCGCCGCCGCAACGCGCCCGAACTCGTACGGGTCGTCCACGACGGGCGTGAAGAAATCGACCGTGAGCACGGCTGCCGTCGTTTTATTGATTTCCCACACCGCCGCGTCGTCGCTCGTCTCGAACCCGAGGAGAAGTTTGTCCTTGTCGGGCAAATCGATTGCCGGCGAGAGGCAGTGCAGCGCATCTTCGAGGTCACCCGGACCCCACTTCGCCGCTCAACCGCCCTTGCTGGTGAGCTTCGTTAGCGCAACTTTTTCCTTCTCACTCATGGGCAATCTCCTTTCGAGTCGAATTCAGTATACCAGCGCCGTGCGGGACGACGGCGTCCTTGCCTTCCCTCCGATGCCGCTCCGCTCCTTTCCACCCGACGTCGCCGGGGGAGGCGTCGTCTATTCGAAAGCCCTGCCATTTCGCAATTGGGAAGGCATCGTCGCGGGGAATTTGCGCGCATCATTCCTCAAGGTTGATGAAAGAGGGAAAATCAACCCATTTCCGTGCCAGATTCAACCTGTCCATAAAGCGGGCTATTCTCGAATAGGATAGTGCAGGTCAATTCAACAATATCTTACAAAACCTTCACATTGCAAAAAATACTTTCTGAGCTTCCTTTGAAAATGTTGGAGAGAAAGATGCGTTATCCCAGGTCAAGTATCAGTTTACAAAGGAAAGGCCGTTCCCCCGCCAAATAGTCCTTTTGCGGTCTCATTTGTTGAATTTGTGTCGACAAGTCTCGTACCATGAGCAATTGACGAAAGGGCAGCGTATGCCCTGACGCGGTATAGACGAGGGAAGACGAGAATTTGGAAGGAGAGACGAGATTATGAACCTGACACGCAGGGGCTTCATGAAAGCCACCGGCGCAGCGTTCGCGACGAGCATGGCGTTCCAGTTGACGCAGCAGTCGCCTGCTTTGGCTGTTGAGTCGAACAGCGACTGGAAGCTCGTGAACACTGAAGAGTACACCAACATCTGCTGCTATTGCGCAGGCGGATGCGGTTCGCTTCTTTCGGTGCGCGACGGCGAGCTGATCAATCTCGAAGGTGACCCCGACCATCCCATCAACCAAGGTGGCTTGTGCCCGAAGGGCGCGGCCATGTTCCAGCTCCGCAACATTGTGGATCCGGAAACGCGCGAGGTCATCAAGAACCCCGATCGCGTTACTAAGCCTATGGTGCGCCGCCCCGGTGCTTCCGAGTGGGAAGACATCACCTGGGAGGACGCCGTCAAGGAAATCGCGCGCAAGGTTAAAGACACGCGCGACGCCACGTTTGAGGAAACCGACAAGAACGGCCTCACCGTGAACCGCACCCCGGCAATTGCCAGCCTGGGCGGTAGCCAAGAAAACTCCGAGGAGGAATACCTGATCCTCAAGATGATGCGATCGCTCGGCGTGATCGCCATCGACAATCAGGCGCGTGTTTGACACAGCCCCACCGTTGCCGGTCTGGCAGCATCATTTGGTCGCGGCTCTATGACGAGCCACTGGTGCGACTTCCAAAACACCGACGTCATCCTCCACTGCGGTTCCAACTCCGTTGAGAACCACCCGGTCAGCTCGCTGTGGCTTGGCAAGGCCCACGACCGCGGAGCGAAGTGGATCGTCGTCGATCCCCGCTATACCCGTACTGCTGAGCAGGCGGATATCTACTGCCCCATCCGCTCGGGCACGGACATCGCCTTCTACGGCGGCATGTATCACTGGATCATCGAGAACCTGATCGATTCGAATCTCGAGAAGTACCTCGCCACTGGTGAGATGGGCGACTACAACTACGAGTACCTGCTCAACTACACCAACGCGTCTTACCTGCTCGACCCCGAGTTCGACTTCGACCCCGAAACCGGCCTTTACTCCGGTTGGGACGAGAAGACCAAGACCTACTCCAACCATTCTTGGCATTATCAGACCGAGAAGGAAGAGAACTGGGACACCTCCGCCTCGGGCGACTACGCCTGGGTTAAGAAGGACGGCGTTCCCGAGTTCACCACGCCGACGCTCACCCTCCCCAAGCGCGACATGACGCTTCAGGACCCGATGTGCGTCTACCAGCAGGTGAAGAAGCACTACGAGCGCTACACCCTCGACGCCGTGTGCGACATCTGCGGCATGGACAAGGAAACGCTCGAGCTGGTGTACTCCACCTACGGTTCCACCGCAAAGCCCGGCCGTGCCGGCATGGTGCTCTACGCACTGGGCCAGACGCAGCACTCCTATGGCGCCCAGAACACGCGCGCCATGTGCGTTATGCAGCTGCTCCTCGGCAACATCGGCATCCCCGGCGGCGGTGTGAACGCTCTGCGCGGCGAGCCCAACGTTCAGGGTGCAACCGACATGGGCATGATGGTGAACGAGCATCCCGCTTACCTGAAGTGGGCAAACACCACCGATCGTTCCAGCTTGCGCAAGTGGCTGGAATCCCAGACGTATTCCGCCGGCTACTACACCAACAAGCCGAAGTTCATCGTGTCCTCCCTCAAGGAGTGGTTCGGCGATGCTGCAACCGTCGAGAACGACTACGGCTATGACTGGTGGCCGAAGGTTCCCTCCGAGAAGGGCGACCAGGACTACACGCATATCTCCACGTTCGAGCTCATGAAGCAGGGCGTCATCAAGGGCTACTTCAACTGGGGCATGAACCCCTGCCACTCGGCCCCGAACGCCGGCAACGTGCGCCGCTCGATGGCGAACCTCGATTGGCTCGTCGTGGCCGACCAGGTCGAAACCGAGTCGGCGGCCTTCTGGAAGGCTCCGGACATGAACCCGTCCGAGATCCAGACGACGGTGTACTTCCTTCCCTGCGCGCTCATCTACGAGAAGCCGGGCACCATCCTGAACTCCGGTCGTTGGCTGCAGTGGCGCTACCAGGCAGTCGAGCCGTGGGACCAGGCCAAGCCTGACCTCGAGATGTGCGACCTCCTGTGGACGGAAATCTGCCGTCTGTACAAGGAGGAAGGCGGTGCGAACCCCGACCCGATCCTCAACACGAAGTGGGATTACTACGTCAACGGCAAGATCGACTTCCGTCCGGTTTCCTGGGCGCTCAACGGCTACCGTACGGCCAATTCCGACTTCAAGGCGGGCAAGGTCGACCTGCTCAAGGGCTACTCCGAGCTCGGCGCCGACGGCTCCACCTCCTGCGCGATGTGGATCTACTCGGGCTTCTACAACAACAACGACGCGCCGCTCGATCCGGCCCAGCAGCCGATCGGTCGCCGCGACAACAACGACAAGTCGGGTCTTGGCCTGAACTCCAACTGGGCGTTCAGCTGGCCTTCCAACCGTCGTATCCTGTACAACCGCAACTCCTGCGACACCAAGGGCAAGCCGTGGAACCCCGACAAGAAGCTCATGGAGTGGGACGGCAGCAAGTGGGATCTGGTCGACCAGGGCGACTTCGTGTCCGCCAAGAACGGTCAGCAGGTTCCGCCGAACAACAACACGTTCTTCATGCTGTGGGAACAGAACGCGCGCCTGGAATCCTACGGTATGGAAGACGGCCCGATGCCCGAGCACTACGAGCCGTTCGAGAGCCCGTTCGACAACGCGCTCAACGGTTCGCAGAACAACCCGATGATCAAGTTCACGGAATACGAGTCCACCGCCCATGGCGGAACCGACGAGTACCCGATCATTGCGACCACGTACTCCGTCACCGAGCATTGGCAGACAGGCGGCCAGAGCCGCTCCTGCCCGGCGCTCGTGGAGGCTATGCCGTCGCAGTTCTGCGAGATGTCCGAAGAGTTCGCCGCTGAGAAGGGCATCAAGCCCGGCGACAAGGTTCGCGTGTGGAACAAGCGCGGCTCCGTCGTGGTCGATGCCTACGTCACCAAGCGCCTGAAGCCGTTCACGATTCACGGCAAGACGCAGCATCAGGTGGGCCTCACGCACCACTTCGGCTGGACGCACCTGTACGGCACGGGCGACACCGTAAACGACCTGACCCCGAACGTCGGCGACCCGAACACCATGGTGCCCGAGTACAAGGCGTTCCTCGTCAACATCGAGAAAGCATAAGGAGGGGGTAAGACATGACTGAAATGGCTATTCTTTACGACACCTCCCTGTGCACGAACTGCAAGGGCTGCCAGGTTGCCTGCAAGGTGTGGAATAACCTGCCGTCCCCGATCGGCACCAACGAGAACAAGTTCTCCGGTTCGCTTCAGAACCCGGCAGACCTGAACGGCAACACGCGCCTGATTCAGACGTTCCAGGAGCGCGATGCGGTTCGCGGGCAGAAGCCCGTCGACTGGATCTTCAACCGTCGTTCCTGCCAGCACTGCACCGAGGCCCCTTGCGCCACGGTGTGCCCTGCTGGTGCCATCACGAAGGACGAGGACACCGGATTCGTCCACGTCGATGACTCCAAGTGCGTCGGCTGCCATTACTGCGAAGGCGTGTGCCCGTTCGACGTGCCGCGCTACCGCACCGAGGGCATCCGCGACTACGTTAACAAGTGCACCGGCTGCCCGGATCGCGTGGCTCAGGGCATGGACCCGGCCTGCGTCTCCACCTGCCAGCCCAACGCGCTTCGCTTCGGGCCGCGCGACGAGATGCTCGAGCTTGCCCAGGAGCGCCTTGAGATCTTGAAGGGCCGCGGCTACGAGGACGCCGAGATCTACGGCGCCAACGAGATGGGCGGTCTGCATGTGATTTCCGTGCTGAAGTACGGGCGCGAGGCCACGGGTCTTCCGGCCAACCCGTCCGCTCCGGCAACGGTGGGCATGACCCGCGTTATGAAGCCCGTCACGGGCGTCGTCACCGGCCTCACGGTTGTGGGCCTCGCGGCGATGTTCGCTCTGGGCGTGGGCTACAAGCGCGACAAGCTCGTGTACAACCCCGAGACCGAGGACACCGTCAGCCTGATCACCGGCGACGTCGTCAAGCATGGCGACGCTCAGGACGAGAAGTCCATCAAGGAGCACATCCTTGAGAATCATCCATTCGGCATCGGGAAGGGAGGCAGCGATGAGTAACGAAGCAGTGAACGTTTCTCCTGAGCAGCTTGCCGCTGACAAGCAGTTCCTCAAAGATCGCGAAGCCGCTGGAACCGAGCGCTACATCAAGCGCCACTCGCTGCAGGCTCGTTTGACGCATGGCATCGCAGTTATCGCCTGCATCCTTTTGTGCCTGAGCGGTTGCTTCGTGTTCATTCCGCCTCTGGCCCAGATGGTGGGCTCCGACGTCGTGTTCGTCTTCCGCATGGTGCACCGTGTGTGCGGGATCATCTTCGTCGTGGTTCCGCTGTTCAGCGCTATCGCCTCGCCGAAGGGTGTTGGCCACATCTTTAAGAACCTCTTCGCGAAGTGGACCTCCGACGACAAGAAGTGGATGGCGCTGTTCTTCCCCTACTTGTTCCTGGCAAAGTGGATTCACATGCCCGATCAGGACGAGGTGAAGTCCGGACAGCGCTTCGCCGACGGCATGCTTTGGCTGTTCGGCCTGCTCATGGCTGTTACCGGCGTTATCCTGCTCATCGGCGAGCTGGGTCTTGCCCTCGGCACGACGGCTCATGGCGTCCTGCTGTTCCTGCATGACTTCGGCTTCCTGATGATCGCCGTGTTCGGCTTGGCTCACATCTTCCTGGGTGCGGGCATCTTCCAGCCCTATCGCGGCACCCACAAGCTCATGTTCGGCAACGGCATGGTTTCCGAGTCCGACGCGATCTACCACTGGGGTCACTGGGCTCGCAAGGAGATCACCGAGGGCAAGAACGTGGTTGAGAAGCCTGCAGCCAAGTAACTGATTCTGTTAGCCGTTGTGGCTGGTGGAAAGCTTGATTCGGTGGACCCATCCGATAATCTCGGGTGGGTCCCCGTTCTCTGTGGAGATAAACGGCTCGCTATTTGCCCGCCTCGCGCCAAACGCTTGGGTTGGGGCGAGGCAGGCAAATACGATCGACGAGAAAGGCGTGAACATGAACAACAAGGCTGCCAAGCTTGCGGCGGAGCATTATGGGAAAACGCTCGATGAGGTCGAAGTCTCGCGCATCGATTTCTTCATGAGCCTGTGGGCGGCGCTCGATGGCGCCGACGCGGCGGGGCAGACTGCTGCGGGCTATGAGGCGCCTCCTGCGGAGCGCGTGGCCGCGCTTTCTGAGGCGGAGATTCCCGTGTTCTCGAACGCCTCTGTGGAAATCGACGCCGAAGCGCTTGCTCGCGGAATGTCCGCAGTGATCGCCCGGGCTGCCGAGCTGGGCGGGTTCGACGACGAGATGGCTGCTGCGCTTACGGGCGTCAATTGGGATGATGCCATTGCTGCAAGCGATGTCGCCCTGGCGGGCAAGAGGCCGATGGAGTATCTGGCCGCATTCGCCGAGCAGCTGGTGGACGGCGGTATGACCGAGCTTCAGGCACAGATGGGTCAGCTGTTCGCGTCGCTCGCGCTTCGTTGGCAGCTCGAGGGCCCGGCCGAAGCGGTGGCCCGTGCCCGCAAGAAGGCGAAGGTGTTCTACGACCATCAGATGCACTGCCCCGCATGCGGTGGCGATGCGGCGCTCGCACGCGTGGGCGAAGGCGGCTCGGGCGACGGCCGCAACAAGACCTTGTGGTGCGCGCAGTGCGGAACGAGCTGGGAATTCGATCGCATCCGCTGCCCACGCTGCGGTACGCGCAACCAGGGAAACCTGCACTACTTCAACATCGAGGGCGATGAGGGCCATCGCATCGGCACGTGCGACGAGTGCGGCAGCTACATCCGCACGCGCTTTGCAGGCGAAGGCGACAACGCGCCATATTCTCCTGAGATCGAAGACGTCGTGATGGCCCGCCTCGACGCCGTGGCGATGGACCCCTCTTTTGCGGGCGGGTCGGCCAAGCGCACGGGAGAATAGGCAGGCAAGCAGGCGAATAGTAGAGCGAACCGCGGGTGGTGTGAGCTTTCTTCTCGCTGATGCGGGGTCTCGTTCAAGGGCGTCGACGTTGTCGGCGCCCTCGTTATTTCCCTGACGACGGTCCGCCCAGAGATGCCGTGGCGTCAAAATGAAGTCACCAAAACCCCTCTCGATTCTGCCTTGCTCGTATTGAATCGTCGAAACCACGCAGGTGCGGCCTGGTTCGCCTATACTGATGCTCATCTCACAAACTAACAAGAAGGCGAGTTTTACATGATCGAAGTGCTTTGGCACGGTCGCGGCGGGCAGGGGGCCTTCACGGCGGCACGGCTTTTGGGTGCGGCGTCCTCGTTCGTCGATGGCTCCTATGCGCTGGCGTTCCCCTCGTTCGGTCCCGAGCGCCGAGGCGCCCCCATGCGCGCGTTCACCAAGATGTCGCGCGAGCCGATTGGCGATCGTAGTGCTGTGAGCAGGGCGAACTACGTAATTTACCTCGACGATACGCTGCTTGGCGAAGGTTGGGAGGACGAGCTGCTTCCTGATGGGAAAGTCATCGTGAACTCGGTGCGCTCGTTCGGCGATCCACGCATTGTTGCCATCGATGCGAACGGCATCTCGCAAGAGATTCTTGGTCGGCCGATTCCCAACACGGCGCTTCTCGGTGCGCTGTGCTCGGTGTGCGACTACGTGAGCGCCGACGACGTGAAGCGAGCCATCGAGGGCTATATGCCCGCGAAGCTGCACGAGAAGAACAAGCGCGTAGTCGATGCGGCGCTTGAGGCGGCGGGGAAAACCTGCGCAGCGAGAGTGGTCGTAAATACCGACGAGTCCCCCGAATCCCAGGTCAGCGACTCTGTTTCACGTGAAACGGCCGAGGGGGAGTCTGCTCTTGCGCCCGCTTCCCGCGGCGAGGCGCTCATTCCCACGCTGCAAACCGCTGCGCTCGATCCCGCCGACTTCGCCCATACTACCTGCTACGACGGCGGTTACCTCGTGGCGAAGAACTCAGGCTGGCGCAATATGCGTCCGGTGCTCGATGCCGGGAAATGCACGGGCTGTCTGCAGTGTTACCTGTACTGCCCCGATGGCTGCATCTTCCGTCCTGTGCGGCAGGCGACCGATGCGGCGGGCGCGGCAGCCGTGGCCATCGATTACGATTTCTGCAAGGGGTGCGGCGTGTGCGTCGAGGTGTGCCGCTTCGGCGCGCTTGCCATGGTTCCCGAAAGCGAGGGTGATGAGCGATGAAGCGTTTCCTTTCAGGCGACGAGGCCTTCGCCGAAGGCGTCCGACTCGCGAAACCGCAGGTGATTTCCGCTTACCCCATCACGCCGCAGACCGTCGTGGTCGAACGACTTTCCGAGATGGTGGAAGAAGGCTCGCTCAACGCCGAATACGTACACGTGGAATCCGAGCACTCTGCTCTTTCCTGCGCGATGGGCGCATCGGCCACGGGCGCGCGCACGTTCACGGCGACCTCGAGCCAGGGCCTTCTCTACATGGCCGAGGTGCTCACCTATGCGGCGGGTGGTCGTTTTCCCATCGTGATGATGAACGCGAACCGCGCAACGGCGCTCCCGTGGAACATCTACGGCGATCAGCGCGATTCGCTGGCGCTGCTCGACCATGGGTGGATCCAGGCGTATGCGGAAAACAACCAGGAGGCGCTTGACCTGGCGCTTATGGCATATGCGGTGGCTGAAGACCCCGCGGTGCTCACTCCGTTCATGGTGAACCTCGACGGGTTCGCGCTCACGCATACCTACGAGACGGTCGATGTGCCCGCCGAGGAAGACGCCGATGCGTTCTTGCCGCCGTATCAGGCGACGAACTGCTTCGACTTCGAGCATCCGAAGAACATCGGGTATTCTGCCGGCCCCGACTACAACCGTTATTTCAAGTACTATGAGCACAGAGACATGCTCGGCGCGTTCGAGACGATCGATCGCGTGGAAGCGCGCTTTGCGGAATGCTTCGGCCGTGCGTATACGGGCCCCATCGAAGCGGTGAGCTGCGATGATGCTGAAGTCGTGCTCGTGACGCTGGGCTCGATCGCGGGGCTTGCGCGCGAGTCGGTCGCAAGGCTGCGCAAGCAGGGCAAGCGCGTGGGCCTTCTGCGCATCCGCTACATGCGCCCCTTCCCGGCGAAGCTTATCGCCGAGGCGCTTGCGGGCGCAGCGGCGGTCGGCGTGCTGGAGAAGGATATCTCCTTCGGGGCCGAGGGCACAGTGTTCACCAACGTGAATTCTGCGCTCCAGCAAGCGGGGTGCACGATGCCGACGTTCAACTTCATCGGCGGCCTCGGCGGTGACGACATCACGAGTGCCCAGATGGACGCCATGTTCGACGCGCTGCTCGATAGTGCGGGCGAGCGAGGGCGCGATGATGCTGCCGCCGGGCGGAGCTGCGACGATGCTTCTACCGGCCAGGGAGTTGGACTCGGCCGCGTGAGCTTCCTTGGGATAGACTTTCCCGTTGCAAGCCAGCCTGTATGCTGCGACGATTGCGAAGAAGGTGCGCGATAATGGCGATGAATGCGAAGAACATGCCTGCTGACGAGCTGTTTTTCGGGCATAAGGCATGCGCTGGCTGCGGCGGCTCGCTTGCGGTCCGCGCAGCGCTGAAGGTCCTCGGCCCGAACGCGGTGGCGGCACTGCCCGCGGGATGCATGAGCGCTGTCGGCTTCAACTTTCCCCAGCTGTGCTTTGCGAACAATGCGATGATCACGCCTTTTGCGGCCACGGCGGCTGTGCTCACGGGCATTGAGGCCGGTTTGCGGGCACAGGGGAAGAAGCCCGACGATTGCACGGTCGTCGGCTTTGCGGGCGACGGCGGCACGGCAGACATCGGCATCCAGGCGCTTTCGGGCGCGATCGACCGCAACGACGACGTCCTCTATATCTGCTACGACAACGAGGCGTACATGAACACGGGCATCCAGAAAAGCTCGCTCACCCCCTTCGGCGCTAAGACCACAACGACCCCCGCAGGGAAGAACGCCCACGGATGCCTCACGCAGAAGAAGAACGTGTTCGAGATCATCGCAGCTCACGGGCTTCCCTATGCCGCAACGGCGAGCGTCGGGTATATGAACGACTTCCTGAAAAAGCTCGAGCGCGCGAAGGGTATCCACGGTACGCGGTTCATCCACGTGATCGCGCCGTGCCCGACGGGGTGGGGTGCCCCCGAGTCGAAGATGGTCGACCTCGCCCGCGATGTGGTCGATTGCGGGCTGTGGTATCTCGCAGAATATGAGGGCGAGCAGGAGAGCGGCGTCCCTGGCGGGAAGTTCACGCTCAACCGCAAGCCCCGCGAGTTCGCGAGCGTGCGCGATTATCTGAAGAGCCAAGGCCGCTTCCGTGCTCTTAGCGACGAGGAGATTTCCCTGGTCGAGCGCTCGCGCGATGCGAAGTGGGAAATGATCGAGCGCGATTGGGCTTAACGCTAATCGTCAACCCCGAGCTGGGCTTCGTGGCGCTCGCCCTTGTCGATGATGTCGACCGACTCGACGCTCGAGACGTCGCCGCCTTCGACTCGATACTCGGTGAGGCGCAGGTCCATGGTCTCGATATCGCTCGTCGGCTTTTTCAGCTTTACAACGAGGGTCGATCCTTCTTGGGTAATCGACTCGATTTCTTTCCCGGGAATCGACCCTCCCGAAAGTTGCACCTGGATCCAGCCGTCTTGCGGCTTCCATCCTGCACCTGGCATGGCAACGATGGCGCCGCCTGAAACCTGCATGCACAATACGGGCAGGTCATCGTCTTGCGTCCAGGTCCACGTGGCTTTGGCGTCGTTCGAGGCACTGCAGCCGAGTGCCGTTGCGGCCACGGCTGTGCACGCTGTCGTCACAAATGCCCTTCTCGTCATGTGTTTTGCCATCGTCGCCTCCGTTCCGAGCGGCCTTCATTGGTTGCCATTGTCCCATATTCGGCACGAGGGCGTCGAGCGAGCCTTGCAGCAAAGATGCTTTTGAAACCGATTTGCCACCCCCACCCATATTCTATTACGTCGAATTGAAGCAATGGGTATGGTGAATCACCTCGTTGTCTTATCAAATAGCTAGGCGCGAATCAATGAAACAGCAGGTGGTGATAAATAGCGAACAATATATTGAGGTAACTATTTACGATATTGTCATCCTGCAAATACCCAAAAAGTGCTAGTATATTGAATTCGTAAATCCGTAGTTGGAAATGTCCCTCTATTTCAAGGGACTTGCCTATGACGAGAGGCAAATATGACCAGCTGAAATTGCGGAGATAGTTAGGCCGTAAGCTTCATTAGAAGCGAAGGCTGACGGGGTGAGGAACATGAATAACACGATAAAGCACATGAGAGAGGCTGAAAGCTCGGCCAATTGCACATCATGGGGCAACAAGGTTGTCTCTGTCGTGCTGTCTGCCGTCTTGTTGGGTTTCGGCTGGCCTGCCGTGAATCCTGCCGAGGTGTATGCGGAAGATGGCGCGGCCAACGCTGGAGGGAGCTATCAGCTGGTTGGCGACTCCGCAGGTCGCGCGGCATCGACCGGCGAAGGGGCCGACACCGCCTCTCGTGCAAACGATGAATCTGCCGGGAGCTCTTCCCCTGCCCTTGCGGGCGTGGAATCCGACGCTGCGGGCGATAGCGGCAATCCCAACACCCCCCCTCAACCACTAGTAGCACAACCAGCAAGGGGGCTGCTGATCCTTTCGCCGCCTCGGACGCCACGGTTGCGCAGTCTCTTTCCATCACCGGCTCCGACACTGTTGCCCAGTTCTCAACCGCACAACTGACGGGAACGACGAGCCCCGCAAATGCTGAGGGGGCTTACGTCTGGTCCTCGAACAATGACAACATCCTCACGGTCGACCAAAGCGGAATGGTGACGGGCGTCCGCCAAGGCGCCGCAACAGTCACGCTGAGCTATACGAGCCCGGACGGCAACACCACGCTTGCGGCGACACACGACGTGACGGTCACTTCTCCCACGGCTGCAACCCATAGCGCCCTCTTCTATTACCTGAACAACCCCAACGGATCGCTCGATTCCACCAGTACAACTCAGTGGACCAGCCTCGGTAGCGGCAGCGTGAACCTCACCGGGCTCAACAGCAGCAATTTCCCAAAAGATAACGGTGATACAGCCATTTTCGATCGCGTTTCCGATCGTGTGATCACCTGGCCCGACGAATCAACGGGGGACGAATACCAGGTTGCTCGCGGAAGCAGCGATTGGAACAAGATCTTCAAGGCGTACAAATCGGTAATCGAGGGGATGCTGCCGGGCGTCACGGTGACCGATGATGACGTGGAATCCATCAGCATCAAGCCGTATAAGCTGACGAACAACAACGATGGCTACCATGTCGACTGCTCCGTGTCCATCACATGCCGCAACCTCTTCAACGCTCGCTATTACGTTGACGACCCGACGACGCCGGGCGAGGGATTCCAGCTTGTCGCCTCGAAGCTGACGTATCGCGAGGGCGATACCACCGACATCGCCGACTTTCCTGACGTGAGCCTTCCGCCTTCCAAGAAGGTTGGCGGCATCGAATATACCTTCAATGGGTGGTATACCGACCAGGCCTTAACTCAGCAGGTGGAGCTTCCCTACACGATAGACGGGAACGTCAACTTCTACGCCAAGTATCTTTCGGGGCGCCAGGTCATCTACGATTTGGCGGGTGGAAGCTGGAACAACAGCGACGCTCTCGTGCATGCTGCCCAAGAGGGCTCGACGCAGACGGTGAAAGCCGAGCCTACTCGCGTGGGGCACGAATTCGCTGGCTGGACTGTTTCGGGTCTCGATGGCGTGACGACGCTTGAAAGCGGCGCGAGCTTCACCATGCCCGACAACAACGTTACGCTTACGGCGACGTGGAACGAATTGCCCGCCTGCAAGGTGAAATACCTGGAGAAGGGCACTGACAAGGAGCTTTCCCCTGCTGACATGCTCTACGGGCACGCCGGCGATGTCGTGATGGCAAACGCGAAGAGCGACATCGAAGGCTATCACCTGGTCGATCCGACGCAGGCGTCTAGGGAAGCGACGCTCGTCGAAGGCGAGACGCCCGAAATCGTCTTCTACTACGAGAAGGACGCTGCCAACTATCAGGTGAACTATTTCCTCAACGGCACCGAGCAGAAGGTTGCCGACTCCGAGACGCTGAGCGCCCCGTGGGGAAGCGAGGTTGCGGCCTCCAACCTTGCGAAGGCTATCGACGGATATACCGTAGTGCCTGGTCAGACAGCAACTGCAACTGTCGAACTCGACGGCAGCACCGTCATCAACGTCTACTATTACCAGAATGTGACCCTCACGGCGAATTCCGCGACGAGGGAATACACGGGCGAGTCGCAGCGCGTCAAGGGTTACACCTGCGATGTTGCGGACGCCGCGTTTGCGGGCATTACGCTCCTGGGCGGCAAGGGAACCGATGCGGGCGACTATCCGTATACCTTCGCTGCGGGAGCGGTCGGCACGGTGAGCGCTGACGGCAAGTTCATCGTTGCGAAGACGAATGACGGCAAGCTCGTGATCAGCCCGAACTCCCAGCAGGTAATCGTCAAAATCAAGGGAAACACAGGCGGCGAGAAGTATGACGGCACGGAGCATAGCGTCGAGGGCTATGCCGTCTCCTACGTGGTCGGCGGCGCCGCGAGCGCCGACGCCCCCGCCGGCTTCGACGCGGGCGACATCTCGTTCGCGGGCGCGGCGAAGGCTGCGGGCACCGACGCGGGCGGCTACCCCATGGGCCTTAAGGCGGGCGACTTCGGCTACGCCGGCAAGAACTTCTCGAACGTCAGCTTCGAGGTGGAGGACGGCCACCTCGACATCTCGAAGCGCGCTCTGATCATCAAGCCCAAGGACGCCTCCCGGGTCTACAACGGCGAGGCGCTCGAGGCGAGCGAGTGGGAGGTCGCCGAGAGCTCGCCCGACCAGTTCCTCGCAGGCCAGGGCATCTCCAACCCCGTGTTCTCCGGCTCGCAGACCGCGCCGGGGACGAGCGAGAGCTCCATCGTCGGGTGGGACTACCAGGAGAACACCAAGGCCGGCAACTACGAGATCCGTACTGAGAAGGGCACGCTCAACGTGACCTCGCGCGGAGCGACCGAGACCATCACGGTCGAGGCTAACTCGACGTCGGTGACCTACGACGGCGAGATCCATTCCGCCGTGGGCCTCAAGACTACGGAGTTCGTGGTCGGCGGAAAGACATACACGGTCTCCGGCCTCTCCACCGAGGATCCTTCCGCGACCGATGCGGGCACCTACACCAACAACATCACCGGCACCGCCAAGGTGACCGATGCGGCGGGCAACGACGTGACGGGCGAGTTCGACGTAGAGATCAAGGACGGCTCGCTCGTCATCGACCCAGCTGAGGTGACCATCAAGCCCAAGGACGCGAGCAAGCCCTACGACGGCACGTCGCTTGTGGCGAGCGAGTTCGAGGCCTCCGGCTTCGTCGGGGACGACGGCGTCGAGGGCGTGACCTACGGCGGGTCGCAGCTCAACTTCGGAGAGAGCGAGAGCACCATCGCGGGGTTTGCGGCGGCTGGTTCCACCAAGCTCACCAACTACCGGATCACTTTGAGCAAGGGTAAGCTCAAGGTGACCGCCAACGCCGAGAGGGTCGTCGTCACCATCAGGGAGAACAGCGCGACGTTCCCCTACGACGGCGAGGCTAAGACTGCCGAGGGCTACAAGGTCGTAGGGATCTCCTCCTCTCTCTACGAGAAGGGCGACTTCGCCTTTGTGGGCGACGCCGCGCATAGAAGCGTCACCGCTACCGACGCCGGCGACTACGACATGGGCCTGCTCCCCAGCGACTTCGAGAACAGGAGCGCCAACTTCTCGAACGTGGTCTTTGCGATTGAAGACGGGCAGCTGCACATCGTCCCCGGCGCGATCGATAAGGACGCCGTCACGTGGGACGTCCACAACGTGCAGAAGGTCTACGAGGGCGAGCCCCTTTCCGCCTACCATGCGCGCGCCTGGGACAAGCACGGCAACGAGCTCTCGGTCGAATACAGCGTCGACGGCGTGAACTGGGTGAGCGACCCCTCGAAGGTCTCGTTGACGCATTTCGGCCATCTGGCCGTTGCGCTCCGCGCGACGGGGGCCAACTACGCGGCCGGCGAGTACGCGACGGGCTCTGAGAACGTCGCCATCACGAAGCGCCTCGTCACGCTGGAGTCCGGGGGCGCGGACAAGACTTACGACGGCACGCCGCTCACTAACGGTGCCGTCAGCGTCACGCCCAAGGGCGAAGGGGCCGGCTTCGTCGACGGCGAGGGCGTGACCATCACCGTCACGGGCTCGCAGACCGACGCCGGCGAGAGCGACAACACCTTCTTCTTCTCGTTCAACGAGGGGACGAGCGGGGATGACTACCTGGTGACCGCGAAGTGCGGCAAGCTCAAGGTGACCGCGAACTCCCAGCAGGTCGTCGTCAAGGTCGTCGGGAACCGCGGCTCCTCCACCTACGACGGCACGGAGCACGGCGTCGAGGGCTACACCGTCTCCTACGTGGTCGGCGGCGCCGCGAGCGCCGACGCCCCCGCCGGCTTCGACGCGGGCGACATCTCGTTCGCGGGCACGGCGAAGGCTGCGGGCACCGACGCGGGCAGCTACCCCATGGGCCTTAAAGCGGGCGACTTCGGCTACGCCGGCAAGAACTTCTCGAACGTCAGCTTCGAGGTGGAGGACGGGCAGCTTGTGATTACCCCCGCGACCCTCACTGTCACTACGCACGGCGCGTCGAAGCCCTACGATGGCACGGCGCTCACGGCCCCGGGGGAGATTTCGGGCTTCGTGAACGGCGAGACCGCCAGCTTCGCCGCCACCGGCAGCCAGACGCTTGTGGGCGCGAGCGCCAATTCCTACGCCATCGCGTGGGACGGCACTGCTAAGGAATCGAACTACAACGTCGTGGAGGGCGCCATCGGTACCCTCGAGGTCACTCCGAGCCAGGTGGCAATCACCGTCACGCCGCGCGACGGCAGCAAGGTCTACGACGGCAAGCCGCTGACCAGCGCTGGTATCGATGTCGACGGTCTGCCTGCGGGCTTCACGCTCGAGGCCGCGACCAAGGGCACCATCACGGACGCCGGCGAGCTTTTGGCCGAGATCGACGCTTCCACCATTGTGATCAAGAATGCCGCCGGCGAGGACGTCACCGCCCAGTTCGCCAATGTGACGTGCGGGAAGGCCCCGCTCATCGTGACCAAGCGTCCCGTGACGGTAACTTCCGCGACGGATTCCAAGGTGTATGACGGTGCCGCGCTCACCAAGCACGAGGCAATGGTGACGGCTGGGTCGCTCGTCGAAGGCGAGAGCTTCGGCTACGACTTTACGGGCGAGCAGACGGCGGTTGGCGCCTCCGACAACACCTTCACCGTAAAAGCTGGCGCGAACACGAGCCTCGACAACTACGAGATTACCCAGGTGAACGGCACGCTTACAGTTATCGCGTACACGCCGCCGGCACCTGGCCCTGGCACGGATGAGCCGACGCCCGGCCCCGGCAAGAATCCGTCGACGCCGAATGGCCCGACGAATTCTTCCGATGTGACGCCGTCGGGCTCGACGACGCCGAGCGATATGGGTTCCGACTCCACGGCAACCGATTCGAAGGCGACCACTACGCCGAAGAGCGCCGACAAGGCAACTTCCGGAAACGACGCTCAGTCGGAAGGAAAGCAGAGCTTCGAGAACGCGCCGGCCGCTGAGCAGCCGACGAGCTGCTGGGTGCATTGGCTCATGCTTCTCGGCACCATTGCAACGCTGGTTTACGGTGCGGTCGTCTTGCTGCGCCGCCGCCGCATGACCGCCGCTCTCGACAAGGAGATGGACGCGGTTTTGTCGGGCGCCAAGGAAGGAAGTGGCAAGTAATGAAGAAGAGCAACTGGATCGGCCTCGCCATTGCCGTGCTGATAGACGTATTCCTTCTGTGGTTGTGGTTTTTCCTGGGCTTTAATCGGGTTGACAGCCCGCTTGACCTGGTGATTTCCATCATCTGGCTGGTGGTTATCGTCGCGGTTATCGTGGGAGTCAATCGCCTCGAGCGCCAGCGCGAGAAGCGGTTGCGCACCATCTACGTGTCGCCGACGGCGGTCTTCAACAAGGAGCGCGGCCTCGTGTCGCTCGGGTCCGCGGCGGCGGCGCCGAGCGTCATGGAGGGCATCCTGAAGGATATGGAATACGGCTTCAATCTGAAGGAGATGCCGAAGTCGGAAGAGTTCGACTGCCGCTACGTCGTGCAGACTGACGAGTACAAGGCGGCTGGTGGGGAAGGCGGCGAGCCGACCTGGAAGGGGACCGTTGTCGCGATCGCCCGCGTGGCGGGCAACAGAGAGATGCCGTTCTCCTCGCGCAGTGAGCTGGCGGCCGCCCTCTCATAAGAGGCGCCGCCTTGCCTGCTCGCCTTCTCGCTTGCCTTGCCGCTTGCAGCGTGGCCCCCTTCTTGCAGTTCCCGTAGAAAGCGAATAGTTCCTGCTCGTTTGGGGGTGCAAAAGCGCTACCATGTGGCGTTGATTTCGAGAAAGTCACGAAGGGGACCCATGTTATCCGAACGAGTGCTCACTAACCTGGTCAAAGGCATCGCCAAGCAGCACCTTGACCTGCATCCGACCGACGAGAAGTTCTTCCCCGGCCCGAAGCCCGGCGAGAAGTACATGCTCTACATGCACGTGCCGTTTTGCCAGGTGCTTTGCCCATATTGCAGCTTCAATCGCTATCCGTTCCGCGAGTCCGTTGCGCGTCCGTATTTTGAGAACATGCGCAAGGAAATGATGATGCTCAAGGACTTGGGCTACGACTTCGAGAGCCTCTACATCGGCGGCGGCACGCCGACCATCATGCTCGACGAGCTGTGCAAGACGATCGACCTTGCGCGCGACAACTTCAGCATCAAGGAAGTGTCGTCGGAGACCAACCCCAACCATCTCGTGCAGCCGTGGCTCAACGAGCTGAAGGGTCGCGTCCAGCGTCTGTCCGTCGGCGTGCAGAGTTTCAACAACGACCTGCTCAAGCAGATGGACCGCTACCACAAGTACGGTTCGGGCGAGGAAATCTTCGAGCGCATCGGCGAGGCGGTTCCGTATTTCGACTCGCTCAACGTGGACATGATCTTCAACTTCCCCTCGCAAACCGAGGACATTCTCTTCAGCGACTTGGAGAAGATCGTCGAATGCGGCGCGCGCCAGACCACGTTCTCGCCGCTCTACATCTCGTCCGCAACCACGCGCAAGATGGTCGAGACGCTCGGGCGCATGGATTACAACCGCGAGTACCGCTACTATCAGATTCTCGACGGCGTGCTTGCCGGCGGAGACCACCCGTTCTTCGAGCGCGATACCATCTGGACATTCACGCGCCTGAATGACCAGGGGAAAAAGGACGTCGAGCTGCCGTTCGAGGAGCTGCAGGTATCCTACAACGAGTACCCGGCGATTGGTTCGGGCTCGATCACGCACTTGAACGGCTGCCTGTACGTGAACTCGTTCAGCCTGCAGGAATACAACGACGCCATCCAGGCGGGGCACATGTCCATCATGGGCAAGTCGGTCATGGCGAAGCGCGATTTGGAGCGTTACTACTTCCTTCTGCATCTCTACCAGCTGCATCTCGACAAGCGCGCGTTCGAGCGCGAATTCGGCGAGCCGCTTGAGCTGGCGCTGCCGATCGAGCTGGCGTTCATGCGCGCGAACAGGTCGTTCGCAATCGACAACGACGACGAGCTCACGCTGACGACGAAGGGTCGCTACCTGACCCTTGTCATGTATCGCCAGTTCCTTTCGGGCATGAACAACCTGCGCGACCAGGCGCGTGCGGCGCTTTCCGGTCCCGAGCGCGAGCTGCTCTTCGGGGACGGCGAACCCGAAATCCAGATGGCGTGCTAGGGGGGCTTTCCTTCCTAGCGGAACAACCTTATAGCTGGAAGCGAAGCGGGCGATTGGGATGGTCGCCCGCTTTTTGTATCCGGGTTGGATTCGCTCCCTGCTGCCGATGAGGGGCTCGGCCTTGCGGCGCTTGCGTTGTCCCAGGTCCAGCACGTAGCAGGTGAGCCCGCTATCGCCTTCTAGCGGTTTTGCAGGTAGCGCATGAGGATGGTCGCCGCCTCCGCGCGCGTCGCGTTGTCGATCGGGTTAAGCCATGCCTTGTTGTTCGCGTCGATCTTGCCTGAGATGATTCCCTTGTCGACAGTCCAGCTCAGGGCCGTTTTTGCCCACGAATCGACCGCGTTGGCGTCGGGGAACTGCCCAAGCTTCACGCCGTCGCTCGTGGGATTCTTCCCGTCCATCCGCTTGGCAAAGTTCGCCAACATGACGGCGATTTCCTCGCGCGTGATGGATGCGTCGGGGCGAAAGTCGTTGCTGTCGCCATAGCCCTTCACAATCTCGGTCGCGCGCGCCCATCGGATGGCGTCCCCGTAATAGCTGTCGTAGTCGACGTCGGCGAACGCTGTCGTAGACATGTCCGCCTGCGGGGAACCCTGAAGGCGCCACAGCATAGTGATGAGCTGCCCGCGCGAAAGCGTGTCGTTGGGCCCGAACGTGCCGTTATCGTAGCCTTTCATGATGCCGCGGCTCGACACGTACTCGACGGCCTGCAGGTACCAGGCGCCGTCTTCCAGATCGCTGAACGACTTGTTGGGCTCGGGTGTCGGGGTGGTGGAGCCGCCGGGCGTCGGCGTCGGGTTGCTGGGCTCAGGCTTGCTGTCGAGGTAGGCGAGACAGTCGGCGAGCTCGTTTCGGTAGCGATTCTGGTAGCTGGACACGTACTGGCTGTTTACGTAGGGAAATTCCGCCACGTGGTCGACGATGTAGTTGCACAGCGTGGTGACGAACTCTCGGTCGCTCATCGTGCCGGAGAGACCCGCACCGTCGTAGTGTTTCCCGTAGAGCGTGCCGCCGACGAAGAACTGCATGCCGCCCGATCCAAACAGGTTGCAAATGCCGCTGACCAGGCCTTTCACGCAATCGCTTCGGTTGTCCATATTGAAGTTGTGCGCGTTGTTGTTGCACAGGCGCAGCGCGTATTCGACGTATTCCTGATAGAACCAGCCGTCCTGCAGGCGCGAGAATTCCTCGGGATTCGCTTGGTAGGCAGCGGACCACGAATCGTTCAGCCTCTTGCCCGTGTCGGTTAAGGCCTTCTTGTTCGAGTCGTAGAGTTTCACGTTCGAGATGTCCACGCTTGCGTCCTTCAACCACGCAAACATGGAGTAGCGTGTCGGGCTGTAGTTGTAACAGGCGACGAGGAAATCCTGCAGGCCGTAGCGGTTGTCGAACTGGTAGCAGCCCATGGCGTGGTAATTGTCGCCCGCGGAGAGGAGCATGTCGTAGCCCTCGCCGCTTGTGAGCCTGTTGCCGCTCTCGTATTTCGTGAAGTAGAGGAATTCGTCGGAGAACGCGTCGTGCGGTGCGACGGTCGCGTTGAGGTTGACGCTTTGCAGGGTGACGCCCTCATCTTCTGCCTGGGCAAATGCCTGCCTGTCGATGGGGATGCGGGTGGGCGCAGGGGACGGGGCGGTCGCGCTTTCTTCCTGCGCAAACGCCACAGCGGGCATGCACCCGGCAACAAGTGCGAGCGCGCACGCGATGGAGATGATTTTCATCCGTAGGTCGGTCATGGGGTCCTCGTTTCGTTTAGGCTGCGTTTGTGGGTAACGTGGCGTGACCGTGTTTCCCCTGATTGTAGCGTAGGCTTTCTCCGTACGTGCGCTTATCGCCGTCATTTTTCGAAATCATGGGCAAAAATGCAAGCGATGTTGCCATATATTGCGAATCGCCATATACTGCGTATTGCAATATATGGCGAAAAGAGGTTCTCATGGGCAAGGTTGCGAGTGCGGAAGCG
>NZ_CAKUBT010000001.1 GCF_934643285.1 uncultured Ellagibacter sp. | reverse complement strand
TCTCCTCGTCGGTGACGTCGAGCGCGTCGATGGACTCGACCGAGCGAGCCATCCACTCGTAGAAGACGGGGAAGGAGGAGCCCATGAGCAGGTGGTCTGCGCCGCAAACCTTCACTGCGCACTCGATCTGGTCTTTGCCCCAAGACATCGGATGAGTCATGTCGAAGAAGATGTTGTTCTCGAGGTAACGGGTGTAGGCCTCGTGGTCGACGTTGGTGGCCAGGCGGTTCATAGCCTCCTTCTTCTTGGTCGACTTGTGCGGTGCGAGAATCTCCTGCAGGCCGAACCAGTTGCCGCCGAACATGGTGTGGACAAACTTGAGGTTCGGGAACTCGTCGAACATGCCGGAGTAGATCTCGCGGCCGACAGCTGCTGCCTGGGCATGGATGCGGCCGAGCTCACGGCGCAGAATCGTGTAGTCATCGAAGTTCTGGAAGGCGTTCTGGCCGGGGGTGTGGTGCACGACAGCCGGAACCTTCATGTCGTTCAGGACTTTCATGTAGGGCTTGAACAGTTCGTCGTCGAGGAAGCGATCGCCATAGCAGCAGGCGAACTGCACGCCGACCATACCGAGGTCCTCGATGCAGTGCTTGAGCTCGTCGACGTCTTCCTTGCGGCCGAACGGCGGCAGAACGGCGTTGGCAACGAGGCGGCCTTCGGAGCGTTTGCACATCTCGGCGGCCTGCTCGTTCACGATCTTGCACATGTCGAGGGGCAGCCATTCCTGCCACACCGGCATGCGCAGCATCGCGATGTCGACGCCAGCCTCGTCCATTGCCTTGATCTTAGTCTCGAGCGTGTAGTCGCCGTCGACGTAGTTCAGGATCTGCTTGCCTTCGGGATACTCAAGGATGACCTGGTCCTTCGTGCCGTCCGGAGTCTTGCCCAGATACGCCTTCATGCCGAAGGTGACCGGCGCGGAGTACAGAAAGCCGTGAAGCACCTCTTCGTTGGTGAACAGGTTGGTCGGCAGGAAGTGCATGTTATCGTCGATAACGCGAGTTTCAGCCATTTTCTCTCCTTTTTTGTTGTCGGTTGTCAGTAGGTTTGAATGTATGAACGGGAGCCAAGCTACGCTTAACCCTCCTTATCTGCCTTGCCGGCGCCCACTGATAGGTATGGGGAGATCCGCCCAGGTGGTGAGGGAAGCCCTGGGGATGGAAGTAGGGATAACCACCTGGGCGGCGGATCGTCTAAAGGGTGATGCGGGGCGGGGAAGCGGTTGTGTTGTCCGCCTCCCCGACAAGATTCCGCATCGGGCTACTGATAGATCTGGTTGATCTCGTGCTTCGCCATCTTCTTCATGTTGGCGCTGCAACGGACTCGCCAGTCGATGCGGCCCTGCTCACGCTGGTACTCGGTGACTTCGTGAGAGAACTCGCGCGGAGCGCGCACGTCGATGTTCATGACATGCGTTGCGCACTGTCCCCCGAAATCATCGGCAAATTGCTGAGTCATGTTCTCCTCCTTCCCCCTCTAGTCTTTCGTCCGCCTGGGCAAGCGATAGGCGTGAATGCCGCCTTCCCCCGGCGGATGAAGCCTTATATGATCTACGCCTCGTTGATGGCGACGATCATCTGCTTGGGCGAGTCGACCTTGGCGGCCAGCTCCTCAATCGGACCCCAGTCGAGGCATTGTGCCTGGCAGTGCTGAACGCACGTGGGCTTCTTACCCTTGCCGCAGCGCTCTTCGCACAGGTCGCACCACTGCGTGAACTGAGGGATGAAATCGTATTGGAACACCTTGTTGGCCTCATCGATGTGCAAGGGACCCAGCTTGGTGATTTTGATGCCGAATTCCTTCTCGCTATAGCCGTGCTCCTGCTGGCAGGCGAGAACGCACGCCTCGCAACCGGTGCAGTAATCCACGTCGACGAGGATTCCCTGAATTGCCATTGTTAAACTCCTCTCGCGCGGCCTGTTAGTCTTCGGCCTTGTAGATCTTGCACATCATGGCCTTGTAGTTCGAACCGAAGCCCGACACGCCGGCGTCGAAGGGAACGAGGTTGTTGATCTGCGACTCGAAAACGCCGAACAGACCCTTCTTCTCGTCCTCGGTGTTCTCCTCTGCCTCGTCCTTGCGCTCGGGGAACCACCAGCCGTGCTCGCACTGCATGACGCGCGGATCGTAGCCGTCGTCGAAGGTGGCCTTGTACTTGCACTTGCCGTGCTTGTTCTCGAGCCACATCCAGTCGCCCTCTTCGATGCCGTGCTTCTTCGCCGTCTCCGGGTGGATATGGCACAGCGGGTCGGGATGCAGGGCGCGCAGCTTCTCGATCTGGCGCTGCTCGGAGTGGAAGAAGTGAGGCACGCGCATGCCGGAGGTCACGATGTAGGGGTACTCCTCAACATCCTCAGGCGCCGAATAGGGGCTCTCAACGGGCTCCACATAGCTCGGCAGCGGATCGAGGCCCGACCACGAGGTGTGATGGAACACCATCGAGTAGATCTCGGCGCGACCGGTCTCGGTGCGGAAGCCCACTTGGCCGTCGGGACGAAGGTCGCCCGTCTCGTACTTGCGGTACTTGAACTCGGGGTACTTCCAGGTGGCGTCGCGAAGCTCTTCCCAGGTGAAACCGCCGTCTTCGAGGGCGTAGTCCCACATTTCCTGAACGTTGTCCCAAGGCCACGCGATGTCGTCGTTTTCCGGCTTGATCGCATGGGTGAGGCGCTTGCCGAGCTCGAGGAAGATCGTGTTGTCAGGCTTGGAGTCGCCGACGGGCTCGATCGCCTTGTTGATGCAGCTGATACGGTAGGCGTTCAGTCCGCCGAAGCCGTCGCGCTCCTCGTAGGTTGCTGCGGGCAGCACCACGTCGGCGAGTGCCATCATGGTCGGTGTCATGAACAGGTCCTCGACCACGATGAAGTCGATCTGCTTGTACCACTCGAGCTGCTGCTCGGCCTGGGCGCCCATGGTCGCGAGGAAGTTGTTCGTCACGATGTAGGCCGCATGGATGGGGATCTCGCCGCGCTGCCACGCTTCGATGGTGGCGTTGGAAGAGAGGTTCTTGAAGCCCACGGCGAACATCGGGTAGCGCTCGATGCCGATGCGCTTTGCCTGCTCCTCAGGGGTCATGAGCTCGTCCCAGCCCCAGGTGCCGACCCAGTTCGGCTGCTCGATGCCCCAGCAAGCGTCAGCCATGACGTTGCCGCCCGGGATGTCGAGGTTGCCGGTGATGCACCACATTGCCGTGATGGCGTGAGCAGCCTGCTGGCCGCCGGTCTGCTGGTCGAGGGCGACGCCCCACTGGATGGCCGCAGGATGGCTCGTCGCGTAGGTGCGGGCCACGCGCACGACGTCTTCCTTGTCGACCCAGGCGCGCTCGCACAGTTCGTCGAGGTCCATGTCGGCGACGCGCTCGCAGACTGCCTCGAGGCCGTAGACCCACTTGTCGCAGAATTCCTTGTCATAGAGCTTCTCGTCGCAGATGACCTTCAACATGGCCATGGCGAGTGCTCCGTCTCCGCCGGGGCGGACGCGCAGCCAGTCCTTGCCGGCGCGAGCCGCAAGCCAGGTGAGCTGCGGGTCGACGACGGCAACCTTCATGCCGCGCTTCATGAGGTCCAAAATCCAATGGCCGTAGAAGCCGTCAGCGTTGGAGTAGAAGGGCTGATGGCCCCACACGATGCAGTACTCGGGCACCGTGTAGCGGGGATCGTCATAGCGCTTGGGCAAGAACTGCGAGCAGTCCATAACGCAGGAGCCGCCGAGCATGCACGCCATGGACGCGATGCGAGGCAGGTAGCAGGAATTGCCGGCGAAGTAGGGGACGCCCTCGTTCGGCGAGCCCATGCACGCGTTCAGGCGCGTGACCTGGTGAATATCGCGGCCCGTGCCCTGGCACATAGCGATCTTGTCGGGGCCGTAGGTGTCGGCGACCTTCTTGAACTCCTCGACGATGATGTCGTAGGCCTCATCCCAGGAGATTTCGACGAACTTGTCCTTGCCGCGATCTTCCTTCGCACGCTTCATCGGGTGCAAAAGGCGGTCTTTGTGGTAGACGTAGTCGGGGATGCAAAGGCAACGGCTGCAAAGACGGCCCTGGTTGTAGGGGTCCTCGGGGTCGCCTTCGACCTTCACGAGCTTGCCGTCCTTCACGTAGGACAGAATGCCGCAGACGTTGTGGCATCCCGGTGCGGAACGTGCCGTGCCGCGGATGACGGTCATGCCGTCCTCTTCCCACTTCCAGGGCACCTTCGGCGTTTCAGCCGCAGGCGCTGCCGGGACGGTGTCGGTCTTTTTGGGAAGACGCGAGCCTCGGCGATACTTCTTTCCGTTGGTTTCCCCCCAGTGCTCTTGCACCGTGGACTCGGTAGAGTCTGCCATTGGGTTTCCTCCTTCATAATCGGAATACGTGATCGGTTTCGTCTTTCTATGCTGCCGCTCTCCTCGGCGGTCTGTCGCTCGTCGCACGCACTCGTCAGGTTGCGTTCACGATCGGCGCGATTCCGACGACTGCGAAGTTACACCGCGCGCATGAGGACATACCCCCGATAAAAGATGAGAAGATGGATTTCAGTAGATTGGAATTACCCCAATAGGCGGTCAGCCCATTGGTATGAGGTTGCGACCTGGTTCAATGGCGCCGTAAAGCAAGGATGCCTGTGCGAGCGCCTCTTTGGTGAGGACAGCCGAAGAAGGGCTGGTTCGCTGAATTTCGGCTGCTCTGCTACGCGGTCCGCCTGGTGGCTTTACTGGCGTTCTATTTGGACCCTTAAGTTTCATCTTTTCAGCCGATGCGCTCATCCTTTTCCTTCCTCACCATAAAGGTAGGTTCCTCGTGTGACGGGATTTCGCAAGGGGCGGAATCGCTGCCCGGGGAGAGAGGAGAGGGTAATGGATTGCAAGTCTCAAGCGCTCGATGTCGACGCAAACGGAATCGGGGGAGAGGTTCGCTCAAACGAGCGTACGCTTTCCCGCAGGGGGTTCGCCAAGGCCGCGCTGCTTGCCGGAATCGGCATGGCGGGAACCGCCGCACTCGGTGGCTGCGCGTCGAGGGCGGAGTCGGGCGGCGGCTCTGGCAAAGCAGAGCAGTCCACGGCGATCGACTTCGCGAAGCTCGAGGCGGGTTTGCTTCGAGTGGGCGCAGGGCATGCCGCGATCAAGCTCGATGAGTACTGCCCGATCGATGAGGGCAACACCCAAGCGGGGCAGGCGAAGGGGACTCCCGATTTCGTTCACTCCGAGGGGTATTACACCAATGTTCACGAGGGGCATGACCTGCGGTTCTCGATTGTTTTGCTCGAGTTCAACGGCGAGAAGTACGCTATCTCGTCAATCGAGCATGTGAACCCGGTGAACATCGACGACGACAAGAAGCTTATCGAGTCGCTGACGGGCGTTTCCGCTGACAAACAGTGGTATCACAACCCGCACGTCTTGAGCGCGCCGCACGATATCAATCAAGATGCGATCAATAACGCGATCGAGGAAGCGTGCAAGGCGGCGCTGGCCGGTATGAAGGACGCGAAGTTCGGCTTTGGCGAGGGCGTGACCTATGCCAACACCAATCGCTGCTACGAGACTGCCGACGGCTGGAACCAGGTGTCCAACGACAACGGCAACACCGATCACGTGCTGCCCGTGCTGCGCTTCGAGGGTACCGACGGCAAGCCGATCGCGATTCTCTACACCGTCAACATGGCCTCGGGCACGCTCGAGAACCAGATGAACTCCGAGATCGATCCTACGGGACGCCAGATTACCTGCGATATCGCTGGTCTTTCCGAGCGATTCGTCGAGGAATACTACGGCGGCGATACGGTGGCGATTTACTTCGCTGGCTGCACGGGCGATCAGTGGGGCAGCGTTCGCGCCGAATACAATTATGTTGCGGGTTCGAAGGGCGGCCTGGAATACAAGAAGGGATTTTTCGACAACGAGGCGGCGTGGCTTATGCTCGATGTCGCATCGAGCCGCCTCGGCGTTTCCGTGGTCGATACCGCAAACGCGATTTCGTGCGGCGATGTCCACGTCGTTTCGTACTCTAACGAGAAGTTCGAGTACAAGCAGCTCGACAAGGACAAGCTGAAATCTGGTCCCGACCCGAAGGTCTTCCAGTATGTGCAGTCCGAATCGAAGCCGACGTGCACGACCGACGTCTCGGTGTTCGCGATCGACGATGTCGCGATTACGGGCGTCAAGCCAGAGATGAACATCCAGTCCCTGAAAGACATCAGGGCCGATTCGCCGTACGCGCACAACATCATGCAGAACTGGGTGAGCTTCGACGGCGATTCGGTGCAAGGCTATCTCCCTGACCAGGAAGGCTTCGACCAGAGCGGCAAGCAGGCCTCGAAGACGAACTTCATGCCCGGCTCGGCGGAGGAAATGGTTGGTCATGCGATCGACATGCTGAAGGAAAGCTATTCCGCCATTAAGAAGTAGGACAACCTGCGTAGGGGCCCTCTTGGCAAGGCTTGGGATTCCGAATGCCCGCGCTTGTCAAAAAAGTTGAAATTGGGTCTTGCGCCGACTGATGAGATGGGTATAATACTATCTTGCGCGTTCGGAAAGAGCGCAACTGATTGGCAGATTCCTCGGTAGCTCAACGGCAGAGCATCCGGCTGTTAACCGGAGGGTTGTAGGTTCGAATCCTACCCGGGGAGCCATTTTGAAATTGTTCGAACCCGTCGAGGGCAAAGGTCCTCTCGACGGGTTCTTTTGCATTTTGAATTGAATTCATTTCCATGATGTCGCAGCTGTCCCGAGAGCGAGGCTCGCGATTGCTCCTGTTGTGAGTTCGTCGCGCCTGGGGGCGTTGCCGCTGGCAGACATCGCAAACCTCCAAGAAAAGAAATCGTTCGTGATAAGCATGGGCCTAACAGGGGTGCGTACTAAGACGCGCACCCTTTGACGCTCATGTCGCTTCAGTGCTGGGCAATTCTCTCAAAAGTCGTGATGCCGAATATCGTCGCGTCAACCAGGATCAGCGACGGCGCTGCCTCCGCCGTGGAGCAGCGCGTCCTCGGCTGGTGCCGCTCCCGCGAGGGGGCCTTCGTCGCCGAGAAGCGCGAGGCTGCGAAGCTCATCATGGAGGGCTGAGGTGTAGGCGTACGACGACAAGGCGGCGGGGTTCGCGTCGCAGTGGTACGACTACCGCGCCGAGCAGGGCGGCGCGAGGCTCGGGCAGGCCGTCACCATGACGGTCTACGAGCCGGGGTCGGTGGACGACGTGGCGCGCTACCAGGCGAAGAAGCTCGCGAAGGAGGGCGACGCGGCGCTCGCGAGGGCGTGCGGCGAGTTCGCCAGGAACGACGCCTTCCGCAGCCTCAACGAGACGATCATCGCAAACGTCGGGCGCGACAGGGACAAGGGCGCGATGTTCGCCCGCGTGCCGACGGGCACCGAGACCTGCACGTTCTGCCTCATGCTCGCGAGCCGCGGCGCGGTCTACCACTCGCGCAAGACCGCGGGCGAGTGGAGGCACTTCCACCGCGGATGCGACTGCAAGGTGGTCCCGAGCTTCGAGGACGACCCCATGGCCACGCTGGTTCATGGACACGACCCAAAGGATGAACTGCGAAGGTGGACGCGCATCGAAAACGCACGACGCGAATCGAGGGAGCTAGTACAGTTTTCGGGCGATTTCGAAAATGATACCGCTGCTGCGGTTCGAGTGTGGACTGATCACGACAACGTCGATATGTATAGAGCCACGATTGGCAACTACCTTGCATCGTTGAATCCAGCAAACGTGATAAAGACGGAGGATTACGTTGTCCCGATGCCAAAGGAGGTCATGGAGGTCTATTGGCTGTCTCAGCTAGGGATGCCTATTGAATTTCGCTGTGACTTCAAACATATCGAAACCGACGGAAACACTTCCGATATCGGAGTCGGAGGGGTTACATGCGATATGAAGCAGATTAAAAGCGCGAGCGTTAAGAAGATGAAGCGAAGGATTACCGAAAAGATACCAAGACAGGGGCCTGTGTTCATGGTTGATATCAGTGAATCCCCGATGACGTTCAATACCGCTGAAGCAGCATTGTCGCAATTACTCGACGACCCTTATATCGAGAGAATCTATCTTACGAATGGTAAGCGAATAGAGGAGTTGAAAAAATAAGCACCCATTGGGCTACTCTGGCTCAGGTCGCCTGGGCTCCCTCTGGGTGCAAGGAAATTTTATCACAACATCGGGGCGTGGCGGAACAGGCAGACGCGCCAGTTTCAGAGGCTGGCGGGCGCAGGCCCGTGCGGGTTCGAATCCCGCCGCCCCGACCAACTATTGCAGGTAAGGCCGTTGAGCTTTGCAAAGGAGGAACGCATGGCATCAGATGATTTCGAAGTTTTAGCCTTCAAGATTCTCTCGTATCTCTACCGGTGCATGAAGAACGGCAAGAAGGTCGACATCGCAGCGCTGCGACAGCTCGTCGGATGCAACGAGGCGTATTTCGGCGCGGTCGCCAAGAGCCTCCAGTCGAAGGGGTACGTCGAGGGCTTCGCTTTCGACGGCTTCTCGGGCGTCGTCATCGACTCGCCGAGCCTTGCCGTCATGTCCGACCCGGCCATCACGATGGATGGGGCGATCTTCGTGAGCGAGAACTCGCGTATGCGCAAGGCGAAGGACTTTGCCGGGCACGCATTCGAGGTCGCGCTCTCTGCGGCCATCCAGGCGGCAACATCGCGTATCTAATCGCGCCCAACACAATCGAATAGCTATCGCCGCATGCTCTTCGGGGCCTTCGTTGATTCAAGCCATCCGCACGGGTGGCTTTTTTCATACAAGGACGTGCCCCGCACGGCGCGAGAAGGAGGCAGGCATGGAAGACGCGACCCAGGCCCAGGACGGGCAGCAGCCGCAGCAGGCGCAGGTCGACCCGCAGTAGGGGGCGACCGCGCGCGCCGTGCTGGTCAACTCCGTTGCCAAGGCGGTGGGGTAATGTCTGCCTGCAATGCGGATATATGAAATTTCCTTGACTGCTCAGCTTTCGGGTACAATAGTCCAAGTGCAAAACGGGCCTGTAGCTCAACGGTGGAGCAGGGGACTCATAATCCTTTGGTTCTCGGTTCGAATCCGGGTGGGCCCACCATAAAAAGTAAAGCGCCGCCGAGAAACCTCGACGGCGTTTTTTCATGCTCTGCGTCTTGCAGTCTAGGCGGTGTAGACCATACCCATGGCCTCGCGAACCTCGCCAAGCGTTTCGTTCGCGATCTCGTTCGCGCGGCGGTTGCCGTCTGCCAGGATGTCGGCAATATACGCCGGGTCTTGCATAAGCTCCTCGCGGCGCGCGCGGATGGGCGCGAGGTAGTCGTTCACGCTCTGGGTGACGTACTTCTTGAGCGTGCCCGAGCCGCCGTCGCCGATTTCCTCCGCGATCTCGACTTCCGTGCGCCCGGTGCAAAGCGCCGCGGTGGTGAGCAGGGCGGACACGCCGGGGCGATTGTCGGGATCGAAGGTGATGTTGCGGTCGGAGTCGGTCTGCGACTTCTTGATGAGCTTCGCGGTCTCCTCCGCCGTCGCCGAGAGGCTGATGGCGTTGCCGTAGCTCTTCGACATCTTGCGGCCGTCAAGCCCGGGGATCAAAACGGCGTCGGTCAGAAGGCCTTCGGGCTCGGGGAACACCTGTGCATAGCGCTCGTTGAAGCGGCGCGCGATCTGGCGCGTCTGCTCGATGTGCGGCAGCTGGTCTTTGCCGACGGGCACGATGTTGCCCTTGCAGAACAGGATGTCGCACGCCTGGTGCACGGGGTAGGTCAAAAGCAGGCCCGTGAGCGCGTGCCCCGACGCCTCCTGCTCAGCTTTCACCGTGGGGTTGCGCTCGAGCTCGGCTTCGGTGCAAAGCGAGAGGAAGGGGAGCATGAGCTGGTTCAACGCGGGAATGTGCGAATGCGTGAAGATGATGGTCTTCTCGGGGTCGATTCCGCAGGCCAGATAATCGATCACCATGTTGTGCACGTTGTCGGCGATATTGGCGGTCGTGTCGCGGTCGGTGATCACCTGATAGTCGGCGATGACGACGCGGGTGGGGACGCCGAGGTTCTGCAGCGCCACGCGTTCCCTGATCGTCCCGAAGTAGTGTCCCAGATGCAGGCGGCCCGTGGGTCGGTCGCCGGTGAGCATGAGGTATTTCTCGGGATGCACGGCCAGGTCGGCGCGGATTTCGTCACTGCGCTTCTTCGATGCGAGGAAGCTGTCTTCGTTGCTCATGGGTTCTTCTCTCCCTTATTACGTCACGTGCGGAAATGCATGCTTCGAAAGTATAACAGTATAGGCGCGCTGAAAATGTTGAAATTACCCCTTGCGCGCGGCTTCGATGAGCGCTATTATATTTCCTCGCATCAGGAACAAGTTTTGATGCGCACTTACTTGGTCGCTTGGCTCAGCGGGAGAGCATCGCCTTCACACGGCGGGGGTCACAGGTTCAAATCCTGTAGCGACCACCATGAAACCTAAAGGCCGGAAGCCACGAGCTTCCGGCCTTTTTCTTTCTTGCACGCTCGACCTTTCGCTCTTCACGTGTACAATGCCACCCAGTGAAAACTTGCAGAGAAGGAGAGCTTCGTGGCGAAATTCGACAAACCGGTACCGACAATGGGGGCCGAGGACAGCCCCGATGCCATCTATGATGCGACCACGCTCGGCAAGCCCAAGATGATCGTCTTCGGCTTGCAGCACATGTTCGCCATGTTCGGCGCCACCATCCTGGTTCCGGTGCTCACGGGACTCTCCGTTTCCGCCACGCTTCTGTTCGCGGGCTTGGGTACGCTTTTGTTCCACTTCCTCTCGAAGGGGAAGGTGCCGGCGTTCCTCGGCTCATCGTTCGCCTTCATCGCAGGCTATGCCGCTATCGCCCCGAACGGCGAGGCCGAGCTTCTGCCCTATGCCTGCCTGGGCGTTGCATGCGCGGGTCTTCTCTACCTGGTGCTCTCGGCGCTCTTCCGCGGCTTCGGCGCGCTTCGCGTGATGAAGTTCTTCCCGCCCGTGGTCACAGGCCCGATCGTCATCTCGATCGGCCTTATCCTCTCGAGCTCTGCCATCGCGAACGCCTCGACGAACTGGCTTGTCGCCGTCGTGGCGATCGCTGTCATCATCGTCGCGAACATCTGGGGCCGCGGTATGGTGAAGATTATCCCGATTCTGCTCGGCGTGCTCGTGTCCTACCTGCTCGCCGTTGCGCTCGGCGAAGTTGACTTCTCGGGCGTCGCCGCCGCGCCTTGGATCGGCCTGCCCGTCGCCTTCGAGAACACGGTCTTCGCGCTCTCGAGCAACTTCGACGCAGGGCTTGCCATCACCGCGGTCATCACGATCATGCCCCTTGCGCTCGCAACCATGATCGAGCACATCGGCGACATCTCGGCCATCAGCTCCACGGTCAACCGTAACTTCATCGCCGAGCCGGGCCTGCATCGCACGCTTCTCGGCGACGGCCTGGCCACGATCCTCGCCTCGCTTTTCGGGGCGCCAGCCAACACCACGTATGGTGAGAACACGGGCGTGCTCGCGCTCACCAAGGTGTTCGACCCCCGCGTCATCCGCATCGCCGCGGTGTTCGCAATCTGCTTCTCGTTCTGCCCGAAGTTCGCAGCGGTGATCGAGGCCATGCCCGCCTGTGTCATCGGCGGCGTGTCGCTCGTCCTGTACGGCATGATCTCGGCCGTCGGCGTGCGCAACCTCGTTGAGAACAAGGTTGACTTCATGAAGAGCCGCAACGTGCTCGTCGCGGCGCTCATTCTCGTGCTCTCCATCGGCATTGCTTACTCCACCGCGGGCGCCATCGTGTTCGCCGTCGGTGGCATCACCATCTCGCTTTCGGGCCTCGCCGTGGGCTCGCTTGCGGGCATCGTGCTGAACGCGGTGCTTCCCGGTAAGGACGAGTATTCATTCGGCGGCGACGCCCCCGAGCGTGCAGACGAACCCGAGATGCGCTTCCCGCTTGAAGGCGAGCTTCCCAAGGATGTAAAGGAAGCCTAGGCGAGCGGCTCGCGTGAAGGCGTCCCACCTGGGAATTTGTCGGCAATGTGCATTTATCGCCACATCGCGGCGTTTAGGGGAATTTCCTCTTGCCCTGCGATGTGGCGGGGGTATACTGACGCCAGTTCAAAACCAAATACGACGAAATGCGTTGACGAGGAAAGTAAGGACGAACCCATCTCTCAGAGAGCCGGCGGATGCTGCGAGCCGGTGGTGGGCGGCCCCGAATGCCACCTCCGAGCAGTTCGGCGCGAACGTTTCGCTCGCTTTGCGAATGACCTTCGCAATCGCGTGAGGCAAGTAGCCTGAATCGGCGACTCCGTTATCGGTCCGCGGTCTATTCCGTTGTTCCCAAGAGGTCCTGGTGCAGGTGCTTGCAGCCAGGATTTTTTTATGGGCGGTGACGCCCGGAGGGAGGACACGGAACATGCAGCTTCGCAGCGATGCCATCAAGGTGGGTGCCGCGCGCGCCCCGCATCGCAGCCTGCTCAAGGCTGACGGGATCACCGACGAGGAGATGGGCCGCCCGCTTATCGCCGTCGTCAATTCCCGCAACGACATCATCCCCGGCCACAACAACCTCGACAAGATCTGCGAGGCCGTGAAGGCCGGCATCTACCTCGCGGGCGGCGTCCCGTTCGAGGTGTCCACCATCGGCGTGTGCGACGGCATCGCCATGAACCATGCGGGCATGCACTACTCGCTTGTGTCGCGCGAGGTCATCGCCGACAGCTTGGAATGCGCGGTCGAGGGCCACGCATTCGACGGCATCGTGTGCATCCCCAACTGCGACAAGATCGTCCCGGGTATGATTTTGGGCGCTCTTCGCGTGAACATCCCCACCGTGTTCGTTTCCGGCGGCCCGATGCTTCCCGGCCACGAGCCTGGCTGCACGGGCGGTCCCACGACCGACCTGAACACGCTCTTCGACGGCGCGGGCAAGGTCGCCGCTGGCACGATGAGCGAGGACGAGCTGAAATACTACGAGGACACCGCGTGCCCGACCTGCGGCAGCTGCTCGGGTATGTTTACCGCGAATTCCATGAACTGCCTGTGCGAGGCGCTGGGCATCGCACTCCCCGGCAACGGCACCATTCCTGCCGTGTATTCCGAGCGCCTTCGCCTCGCCAAGCATGCGGGCATGAAGGTTATGGAGCTGCTCGAGCGCGGCATCAGCTTCCGCGACCTCGTGTCGGCGGCGGCGATTCACAATGCCATGGAATGCGATATGGCCTTCGGCGGCTCCACCAACACGGTGCTCCACCTGACCGCCATCGCCCAGGCGGCGGGGCATCCCATCACAATGGACGACTGGGACGCGGCGAGCGCCCGCACGCCCCATCTCGTGAAGCTGCAGCCCTCCGGCCCGCGCCCGCTCATCGACCTCTACGCCGTAGGCGGTGTGCCGGTTGTCATGCACGAGCTCAATGAGCTGGGGCTTCTTGATGAGTCCGCTCTCACCTGCATGGGCAGCCTTCCCGAGTATATCGAGAAGTGCACGAAACCCGCCGATGGCGAGGTGTGCCGCACACACGACAACCCGTTCTCGAAGGTCGGTGCATTGCGCGTGCTCCACGGCAACGTCGCTCCTGACGGCGGCATCGTGAAGAAGTCGGCTGTCGACCCCTCGATGCTCACGCACACGGGTCCCGCGCGCTGCTTCAATTCCGAGGAGGAAGCCTGCAAGGCCATCTTCGCAGGGGAAATCAAGGCGGGCGACGTCGTCGTCATCCGCTACGAGGGCCCGGCCGGCGGCCCCGGCATGCGCGAGATGCTCACGCCGACGTCCGCCATCGTTGGCATGGGGCTTTCCAAGTCCGTGGCGCTCATCACCGACGGGCGCTTCTCCGGCGCCTCGAAGGGCCCCTGCGTGGGACACGTGAGCCCCGAAGCTGCGGCGGGCGGCCCCATCGCGCTCATCGAGGACGGCGACGAGATCACGGTCGACATCGAAGGGGGAGAAATCAACCTCCATGTCGACGACGAGGAGCTTTCCCGCCGCCGCGCCGCGTTCGTCGCACCCGCACCGAAACACAACCATGGCGTTCTCGCCAAGTATGCAAAGCTCGTCTCATCGGCCGATAAGGGGGCGTATGTCTCGTGAGCAACACCGTGAAAAGCAAGAAACCTCAGTTTAGCGGGCCTTTGGGCCTGGGCAGCAAGACCGAGAAGCAGGGTCTGCGCATGAACGGCGCCGAGGCCATTATCGCCTCGCTCGAGGCCGAGGGTGTTGATTTGGTGTTCGGCTACCCCGGTGGCCAGGCGATTAAGATCTACGATGCGCTCTATGACAGCAAGCAGATCACGCATATCCTCGCTCGCCACGAGCAGGGCGCGGTTCACGAGGCCGACGGCTATGCGCGCGCGACGGGACGCCCTGGCGTGGCCATCGTCACGTCCGGCCCCGGCGCCACGAACACCGTGACGGGCATCGCGACGGCCTACATGGATTCCGTGCCCCTCGTCGTCATCACCGGCCAGGTCCCTCGCGGCGTCATCGGCACCGACTCGTTCCAGGAATCCGACATCGTCGGCATCACCATGCCGATCGTCAAGCACTCCTTCCTTCTGCAGTCGGCTGAAGAGCTCACGACGACCTTCCGCGAGGCGTTCCATATCGCCTCGACGGGACGTCCCGGCCCCGTGCTCATTGACGTGCCCTCCGACATCCAAAGCGAGCAGATCGTCTTCAACTATCCCGATGCGGTGAACCTGCCGTCGTATCGCCCCACGTACAAGGGCAACGCCAAGCAGATCAAACAGGCAGTCGGCGTGATCGAGCGCGCCGAGCGGCCCATCCTCTACGTCGGCGGCGGTGCGATCGCGTCGGGTGCTACCGAGGAGCTCGTGGCGCTTTCGACCGCGATGCAGATTCCCGTGGTGACGACGCTTATGGGCAAAGGCGCCTTCCCGGCGTCGCACCCGATGAACCTTGGTCCCGTCGGCATGCACGGATCGAAGTTCGCAAACATCGCCATGACCGAGTCCGACCTGATCATCGCGGCGGGCGCGCGCTTCTCCGACCGTGTGACGGGCAAGCTCTCCGAGTTCGCCCCGCATGCGAAGGTCATCCACATCGACATCGATCCGGCCGAGATCGGCAAGATCCGCGAGGCGCAGGTGCCCATCGTCGGCGATCTGAAGGGCGTCGTCGCGGGCATCGTCACCACGATCGAGAAGGAAGCCTGCACGCCGCGCACCGAGGCGTGGAACGCGCAGATCGCGGAGTGGCGCGAGCGCTACCCGTTCTACGACGCGCAGATTACCGAGAACCCCGACGAGATCGTCCCCGAGATCGCCATGCAGAAGCTTTCCGCGAAGCTCGACCCGCACAATTCTGTCGTCGTGACCGAGGTCGGCCAGCACCAGATGTGGGCCGCGCAGTTCATCGACCGCGAGGAGCCGCGCAGCTTCATTTCCTCGGGCGGCCTGGGCACGATGGGATTCGGCTTCCCCGCATCCATCGGCGCTGCGTTCGGGCGTCCGGGCGCGCAGGTGGTCTGCATCGCAGGTGACGGGTCGTTCCAGATGAACAGCCAGGAGATGGCCACCGCCGCCATTCACAACGTGCCGGTGAAAGTCGTTATCTTGGACAACCGCGCGCTCGGCATGGTGCATCAGTGGCAGAAGCTCTTCTATCGCGAGCGCTACTCGTTCACCGAGCTTGACGCGAACCCAGATTTCGTGAAGCTTGCTGACGCGTACAGCTGGCAGGCAGAGCGTGTGACCGACCCCGCGAAGCTCGACGAGGCCTATGATCGCATGCTCGCCTGCGACGGTCCTTTCCTTTTGGACGTTGCAATCTCCGACCAGCAGAACGTGTTCCCGATGGTCGCGCCTGGCAAGGCGATGAGTGATGTCATGGGCGCGATCGACGTGGCGGTTGGCGCGGTGCGCACCGATGTGCCGGGCGAGCCTGCGCCGGTGGTGCGCGAGAAGTCGCCCTGCGCGAAGATCGACGCGCAGTTCGGCGGCCGCTGGGAAGCCGACCCTGAGGACAAGGGCCCGCACCAGGGCGAGGGCTCGAACGGGGAAGGCGCCGCTGAAGAGGAAGGGGATGTTCGATGAAACATATCCTGTCTATCCTGGTCGAGAACAAGCCGGGCGTGCTCTCCCGCGTGACCGGGCTCATCTCGCGCCGCGGGTTCAACATCGACTCGCTGTCGGTGGGCCCGACCGAGGATCCCACGATGTCGCGCATCACCATCATCGTGAAGGCCGACGACGTGGCATACGAGCAGATCACCAAGCAGCTGCACAAGCTGGTCAGCGTGTATAAGATTAGCGACCTCACGAAGGAATCCGCAATCGAGCGCGAGCTCGTGCTCTTCAAGGTGAACGCGTCGCCCGAGCGGCGAAACGAGATCATCGAGATCACGAACGTGTTTCGCGCGAAGATTGTCGACGTGGGTAAAAGCTCGCTCACGATCGAGGCGACGGGCGACGAGAGCAAGCTCAAGGGCATGGAAGATCTCTTCCGCGCCTACGGCATCAAGGAGATCACGCGCACGGGCAAGATAGCCATGAGCCGTAATTCCAAAGAAGTATGATGCTCAACTTCTTCCCGCAGATAAGTGGCCCCTGCGCTCGGCTTCGCCGTGCTCGGGGTCGAACAGCACTCAGCTGTTCGATGAGCCGTAATTCCAAGGAAGTGTAGGGAGCGAACCTGCACATCATGGGTATTTCCGCGCGAGCGGTTGCCATAAAGCAAGGTAAAACCAGCCAAAAAGAAAGGACAAACTACCATGGCTGTGACAATCTATTACGAAGAGGACGTCAATCCGAAGATCATCCAGGGCAAGAAGATCGCCATCATCGGCTATGGCTCGCAGGGGCATGCCCATGCGCTCAACCTCATGGATTCCGGCTGCGACGTGCGCGTCGGCCTGCGCGAGGGTTCCAAGTCCGCTGAGAAGGCTCGCGAGGCTGGCCTTAAGGTTGTCGACATGGACACCGCTGCCGAGGAAGCCGATCTCATTATGATCCTCACGCCGGACGAGACGCAGCCGAAGGTCTACGAGGAGCACATCAAAGAGCACCTGAAGGCTGGCGACACCCTCGCGTTCGCCCACGGCTTCAACATCCACTACGGCTACATCAAGGCTCCTGAGGACGTGAACGTCATCATGTGCGCTCCTAAGGGCCCGGGCCACATCGTCCGTCGTCAGTTCACCGAGGGCTCCGGCGTGCCCGATCTCGCGTGCGTGGCGCAGGACGCGACCGGCGATGCATGGGATATCGCGATGTCCTACTGCTGGGGCGTCGGCGGTGCCCGCTCCGGCATCATCAAGGCCACGTTCGCCGAGGAAACCGAAGAGGACCTCTTCGGTGAGCAGGCAGTTCTTTGCGGTGGCCTCGTCGAGCTCGTCAAGGCTGGCTTCGAGACGCTCGTCGACGCCGGCTATCCGCCCGAGCTCGCTTACTTCGAGTGCTACCACGAGATGAAGATGATCGTCGACCTGATGTACGAGTCCGGCATCCATTTCATGAACTACTCCATCTCCAACACCGCTGAGTACGGCGAGTACTACGCCGGCCCGAAGGTCATCAACGAGGAATCTCGCGAGGCCATGAAGCTCATCTTGAAGCGCATCCAGAACGGTGAGTTCGCGAAGGAATTCGTTGCCGATTGCGAGAACGACCACAAGTGGCTTATCGAGCATCGCGAGGCGATCAACAACCACCTCATCGAGACCACCGGCGTCAAGATTCGCGGCATGTTCTCCTGGATCAAGTCCGACGAGCAGTAGTTCGGCGCAAGCTGATTTAATCAAGCGGGGCCCGCTCGGTGTGAGCGGGCCCCGCTTGCGCTTGGGCAAAAGCGCTTTAATCCTCGAAGGATAGTTTCTCGTAGACGCCGAGCAGCGTGATGTCGAAGTATTTCTCGGTCTTTGAGCCGCGGTTGTTGTCGTAGTTGTAGTAGTTCCTCTGGCTGAGTTTCATCTTTCCCGAGATGACGGGCGTGTAGTACTGGCTGTGCTCGATGGCGCCCTTCGACTTGATGTAGCGGTCTGCCTTAGGCTCGACGCCGGAGACTGAGAAGCTGTAGTCTTCCTTCTTGCCAGCGTCAGGGAGCGCGATGCTGGCCTCGTCCTGCGCGAAGAGTATTTGGTGCAGTGTCTTTTTTCCGCCGTAGTAGTCGTAGATCTTTCGAAAGCTTTCGATATCCGCCACAAGGTGGGCATCGCTGCTCACGGTGAGCTGAGGCTGGTTTGCTCCCGTGCTCTTGTTCACCTTGAGGACGGCCGCTTGCGTCATGAGCGTGACTTCCTTGCCGGGCACCATGAAGTGGCGCCACTTATCCGCATGCGGAACCACCTTGTAACTCTCGATCAGGCGGGATGCGCGTGTGGCGTAGCCTTCCTCGTTGTTGCTTGCGTTGTCCCTTGTTGCGCGAATGAGGCTGAACTCGTTTGCCACCTCGTAATCGTTGGCGATTGCGTTCGCCGCGTCGGTTCCGAAGAGCTGCTCCCAGCTCGCGACGCATTGACTGATCTCGACTTTTCTCTTCTCGTCGGATAGCGTGACATCATCGACAAGGTGGTCCATGTATCCCCTCAGCGCGAAGGCGGCGTATCCGCACAAAAGCCCGAACTTGTTGACAACCTCATCCTGAAAGCCCACTCGACCCGCAATGGTATTTTGCTCCCACGGGCTTTTGAGCAGGGATAACTTGAAGTATGCCTCGAGGGGGTTCAGCGCGACGCCGACCTGCTCCGCCAAAAGCGCGCTGCAGTAATCGATGGCGTAGGCGACGACGGTCTTCCCGTCGACGGTAAGCCTGGGGTTTTCGGCGGAGGTTGCTGTCGCAAGGTACATGGCGACACGTTTGCGCGCGGCGATGTAGTCATCGGTTCCCTCCTGAAAATCCTTCGTGTAATCACGGTTGAACTTCTCGATGAAGTCCACCAAATCGGTCGTGTTGCGGAAATACGTTTTGATCAGCTCGTTGATCATTGAGCAGAGCTCGGCTTCCTGAATCGCCGTGTACACGGCTTGGATTTCACGCTCGATGTTGTCGAGTCGCGCGTTGATCTCGCCAAGGGCGCGCTCGACGCCGTTGTTCGAGCCGAAAACTACAGATAGGAGCGTATTCGTGGTGTAGGTAACGGTCTTGTTGAGCGCGAGGTTGGCAACGCCTTTCAAGATGGTATCGATGTCGCCCTGGACGAAGGGGATGTCGTTTTCGGCGCCTTGGTTCGCGGCCGCTAGCTCCTCGTCGGTGGGAAGCTCGATGCAGTTCTCGTCGATGGGAGCGTCGAGATCGGGCTGGAAGTCCTCAAGGCGGTTCCATTCGGGGTCGTCGCTTGTGAGCTCGGGCTTGTCGGAGAAGGCGATATCGGCATCGCTGTCGGTGGCGGTGTCCGCCTGGCTGCCCTTGGCGGAATCCGCGATTGCCGCACCGGCTTCGTCCGCATATGCCTTTTCGGGACCTAATGAAACAGGGAAGGCGGCGGCGCTCGTCTTCGCAGCATCCGCCGCCTCGACAACGACGGGAGGAAGCTCAAGGTCTGCGCAAAGGCCCAAAACGAAGGCGCGTTCGTCTTCGTTTCCCTGGCCTGTCAGCACCCGCACGAAGGCCTTGTTCGCCTGCGACGCGTAATCGGCGTCGACGGTGTGAACGGCGCAGGGGACGGATTCGAACTCGACCTGCTCTGCGTAGGGCGCGTACACCTCGCTCACGAGTGCGCCTGCGTTCACGCGCACGTCCGCGCGGCTATCACCCATGATCACCGACTGCACCGATGATTCGGGGTGAAGCTCGGCATCGGCCTTTCCCACGACGATAAGCGATGCTATGCTGCCCGAGACTTCCGCGCGGTCGATTCCGCCCAAGAAAAGCGCGTCGATCGTCGCGTCTTCGTCGACTAAAACCACGTAGCGGGACGCGATGTCGTCTGCGGCGAGCATCTCGATGTCGCCGTGCACGCACACGGGCACATTCGCGGGCCCGATCTGCATGACCTGCTTCACGCCGTCGGCGTCGCAGTAGGCGATGGCGAGCGTTTCGCCATCGCCGCTCGGGACGATGCCGAGCTTCGAGCCGGTGAACGCGATTCCCTGCTTGGTCTCCTCCGTCCAGTCGGAAAACCACTTCCCGTCTTCCACGCGAAAGCTCGTCTCGCTTGGGGTGGGCGCGGCATAGCAGGGGGAGTCCGCCGTGCTTTTCGCCTCGCAACCTGCGAGCATGGCCAGTGCGCCTCCCGACACGATGACCGTCGTCGCGGCGGCTCCGAGCTTGAGCGCGTCTCTTCTCGTGATCGCGTTTTCCATGCGTCCTCCTTTCGTGGCGCCTTCCCGCCAAATGTCGGCACGTCTAAGGCGTGGCGTGCTGGGTTTGCTTAACGTGAAATTATACAAGGAATTCACATTCATTTTTTGCGCCACACGGCCCTGAAAAGGGATGCAGCGTGCATCTTCGGGCCAAGGTGTCCCACCCAGGCGCGTAAACCCATCTGCCGACGATGCGCGCCCGCGCGGCCGAATGGGCGGGCGTTTCGGGCCCTTCGCTTGAGCGCTTTAGTACAATAAAGTACATATCTAACTCTCGCGATTTAAGGAGCGCGCTTATGGGCAGGGTGTTCAACTTTTCTGCAGGTCCCGCAATGCTTCCCGAGGAGGTCTTGAAGACCGCGGCGGCGGAGATGCTCGATTACAACGGGTCTGGCATGTCGGTCATGGAGATGTCCCATCGCTCGGCGACGTTCAAGGGCATCATCGAGACCGCTGAGCAGGACATCCGAGATCTCATGTCCATCCCCGACAATTACCGCGTCCTCTTTTTGCAGGGCGGCGCCACGCAGCAGTTCGCGGCAATTCCTATGAACCTCATGCACAACAAGGTTGCCGACTACATCGTGTCGGGTAACTGGTCGAAGAAGGCCTTCAAGGAAGCGAAGCTCTACGGCACCGCGAACCTTGTCGCTTCCTCCGAGGACGAGAACTTCACGCGCGTTCCCGATTTCGAGAGCGCCGCTTTCTCGCCCGACGCCGACTACGTCTACATCTGCCAGAACGAGACGGTCTACGGCACGCGCTACACCCACCTTCCCGAGACGGGCGATATCCCGCTTGTCTCCGACGTCTCCTCGATGTTCCTCTCCGAACCCGTCGACGTCTCCAAGTACGGCCTCATCTACGGCGGCGTGCAGAAAAACGTCGGTCCTGCCGGCGTGGTCATCGTCATCGTGCGCGACGACCTTATCCGCGAGGACGTGTTGCCTTTCACGCCCACCATCATGCGCTACAAGACGCAAGCCGACGCCGGCAGCCTGTCGAACACGCCGCCCGCCTACGGCATCTACGTCTGCGGGCTTGTCTTCAAATGGCTCAAAGAGCAGGGCGGACTTGAGGCTATGCAGAAGCGCAACCAGGAGAAGGCGGCGCTGCTCTACGACTACCTCGACCAGTCGAAGCTCTTCAGCGGCACGGCGCAAAAGGAGTTCCGCTCGCTCATGAACGTTCCCTTCGTCACGGGCGACGCCGATTTGGACGCGAAGTTCATCGCCGAGGCGAAGGCGCGCGGGCTCGAGAGCCTGAAGGGTCATCGCAGTGTGGGCGGCATGCGCGCGAGCATCTACAACGCGATGCCGCGTGAGGGCGTCGAAGCTTTGGTCGCGTTCATGGAAGAGTTCGAGAAAAACAACGCATAAAGCCGTATAGTGGTGCTGACGGAAACGAATTCGGCCGCGGGGGAGCGTTCCCTCGCGGTCGAATTTGCGAATCGAGCGCGCGATAAGCGGCCTTGTCTGAGAAGGGAATTCGCCATGACGCACAAGAAGGTTCTCGTAGCCGATCGGATCGCGAAGGAGGGCATCGACGTCCTGCGCGATAAGGGCTACGACGTCGATGTGAAGCTCGACCTGACCGAAGACGAGCTCGCGGCGCAGATCGCCCCCTACGATGCGATCGTCGTGCGCTCGGCGACGCCGGTGACGCGCCGGGTCATCGAGGCCGCGGAGAACCTGAAGATCATCGGCCGCGCGGGCGTGGGCGTCGACACGATCGACCTTGACGCGGCGACCGAGCGCGGCGTTATCGTGTGCAACGCCCCGACCTCGAACATCATGAGCGCAGCGGAGCACACCATGGCGCTCATGCTCGCCTGCGCGCGCCAGCTTCCCCAGGCGAACGCGAGCATGCATGAGGGCAAGTGGGAGCGCTCGAAGTTTTTGGGCAAGGAGCTCTACGAGAAGACGCTCGCCATCTTCGGCCTCGGCCGCATCGGCGGGCTTGTGGCCGAGCGTGCGCGCGCCTTCGGCATGAAGATCATCGGGCACGACCCGTATTGCAGCCCTGAGCGCGCCGACCAGCTGGGCGTGGAGCTTTTCGAGCGCGTGGAAGACGTGCTCGCGCGCGCCGACTTCATCACCGTGCATCTGCCGAAGACGCCCGAGACCATCGGTATGTTCGGCCCCGAAGAGTTCGCTGCCATGAAGGACGGCGTCGTGCTAATCAACGCGGCGCGCGGCGGCATCTACAACGTGAAGTCCCTTTCCGATTTCGTCGCCGCGGGAAAGATCTTCGCCGCGGGCATCGACATGTTCGAGGAAGAGCCCTGCACGGGCGGCCCCTTGCACGAGTTCGACAACGTGCTCTTGACGCCTCACCTGGGCGCTTCCACCCACGAGGCGCAGGTGCGCGCCGGCGTGCAGATCGCGGAGTACGTCTCGAGCGGTCTTGAGGGCTCCATCGTTCCTACGGCGCTCAACATGACGCTCGTTCCGCCCGAGATGATGGACGCGGTGGGCCCCTATGTCCCCGCCTGCCAGATGATGGGCCGAATCCTGGCGCAAATCCTGGGGTGCATCCCCAAGACGCTGCGCGTCGAGGCGGCGGGAACGATTGCGAACGCGGATGCATCTATCCTGGTCGCAGGCGCGCTCGACGGCATCTTAGCCTATCGCCGCGCGGGGTCGGTCACGCCGGTGAACGTGGAGTCGGTCGCCGTGCGCCATGGTATCAAGGTGGACACCGCCTCGATCGCCGACGCTGACGAGTACGCGTCGGCCGTGAAGGTCGTCGCCGACGGGGTCGAAGTTGGTGCGACGCTCTTCGGCTCGATGCAGCGCCCGCGCATCATGTCGCTGCTCGATTACAAGATCGACATCGCGCCTGCCAAGCAATCGCTCGTGTTCGAGTATGTCGACGCCCCCGGCCGCATCGGCGCGATCGGCACGTTGCTCGGCAACGAGGGTGTGAACATCACGACGATGCAGATCGGCACGAAGCCCTCCGAGAAGACGGCGCTCGTGTACATGAACGTCGAGGGCAACGTGGACGACCAGCTGCTCGAGAAGCTTTCGGGCACGCTTGACTTCAAGAACGTGTGGTCGTTCAGCCTGTAAGCGTTCGGTTCCTGCGTCAAAGCGCGCTTCTGTGGGCGCCCGATTCCGAGGCGATGTCGCCAAAGGGTCGGGCGCCCCTGTTGTGTGGGGCTTCTACCTGGGGTAACGTGCTCCCGATAGCGTTTTTTGCTTCTTTCAGGGCGAGCAAGCTTGATGCCTCGAACCTGTGCGAGCAAACCGCTATACACGAACGTATGTCCGATGAATTTGCTGTGTCCTCCACGCGTTGCAGGCGCGGCATGTGGTAAAGTCGGTCATTGTGCATCGCGCCAGCAGAGTCTGGCCCACAAGGCCTGCCATCAGCGTCGCGCCCTTCGCGCCGCGCATCGAGCGGGAAGGCGGCTTTGCCCTAAAGGGCTTGGAAGCTGCGCAAGAGGAAACACTATCATCGAAAGAGCGAGAATGGCAAACACCACGGCCGATTATGGCAACGACAGCATTCGCCAGCTGAAAGACGAGGAGCGCGTCCGCCTGCGCCCCGCGGTCATCTTCGGCTCCGACGGCCTTGACGGCTGCGCGCACGCCGCCTTCGAGATTCTGTCCAACTCGGTCGACGAGGCTCGCCAGGGCTATGGCGACCTCATCACGCTGACCGCGTTTGTCGACGGCTCGATCCAGGTCGAGGACCACGGCCGCGGCTGCCCGCTTGACTGGAACCCCACGGAAAAGCGCTTCAACTGGGAACTTGTCTTCTGCGAGCTGTATGCGGGCGGCAAGTACAACAACAACCAGGGCGGCGACTACGACTTCTCGCTCGGCACCAACGGCTTGGGCTCGTGCGCCACGCAGTACGCCTCTGAATACATGGATGTCACCGTATGGCGCGACGGCAACAAGTACTCCCTGCATTTCAAGAAGGGCAAGGTCGTCGGCGCCAAGAAGAAGGCGCTCGAGGTTGAGCCTTCTGTCGAGAAACGGACGGGCACCACCATCAAATGGCGTCCCGACCTTGAGGTTTTCACGTCTATCGACATCCCTGCCGAGTGGTATCGCGAGACCATGCGTCGCCAGGCGGTCGTCAACGCCAATGTCACCTTCCGTTTGCGCCTCGAGGGACCTGAGGGTTTCACGGAGGAAGACTTCTGCTATCCCAAGGGCATCGAGGACTACGTTCTCGAAAAGGTAGGCTCCGAGTATCTGACCGAGCCCTTCTTCATCCAGGCCGATCGCCGGGGCCGCGATCGCGACGACCTGCCCGACTACAACGTCAAGATCACTGCGTGCCTGTGCTTCTCCCGTACCTTCCAGATGCAGGAGTACTACCACAACTCGTCGTGGCTCGAAAACGGCGGTTCGCCCGAAAAGGCCGCCCGCAGCGCTCTGACCAGCGCACTTGATGCCTATATCAAGTCGCAGGACAAGTACACCAAAAACGAGTCCGCTATCAAATGGCAGGACGTGCAGGACTGCCTCGTGCTCGTGACGAACTGCTTCTCGACGCAGACGTCCTATGAGAACCAGACGAAGAAGGCCATCAACAACCGCTTTATCCAGCAGGCAATGACGGCGTTTTTCAAGGAGCGCCTCACGACCTACCTCATCGAGAACAAAGACGATGCGGGCAAAATCGTCGACCAGGTGCTCATCAACAAGCGCTCGCGCGAGAACGCGGAGAAAACCCGTCAGAGCATCAAGACCAACCTGCAGCAGAAGACCGACATGGCCAACCGCGTGCAGAAGTTCATCGACTGCCGCTCGAAGGACAAGGACCGCCGCGAGATCTACATCGTGGAGGGCGACTCGGCGGCAGGTGCCATTCGCACGTCTCGCGATGCCGAGTTCCAGGGCGTTATGCCCGTTCGAGGCAAGATCCTCAACTGTCTCAAGGAAGACTACCCGCGCATCTTCAAGTCCGATATCATCATGGACCTGCTGCGCGTCTTGGGCTGCGGCGTCGAGGTTAAAGACAAGCGCATGAAGAACCTCGGCACCTTCGATTTGGAAAACCTCAACTGGAGCAAGGTTATTATCTGCACGGACGCCGACGTCGACGGCTACCACATCCGCACGCTCATCCTCACGATGCTCTACCGGCTCGTGCCGACGCTCATCGATGAGGGCTACGTCTACATCGCCGAGTCGCCGCTCTACGAGATCAACTGCAAGGAGAAGACCTACTTCGCCTACACCGAGCTCGAGAAGAACAACATTCTGAAGGAAATCGGCGACCAGAAGTGCTCGATCAACCGTTCGAAGGGTCTTGGCGAGAACGACCCCGACATGATGTGGCTCACCACCATGAACCCCGAAACGCGGCGCTTGATCAAGGTGGAGCCTGAGGACGTCACCATCATGGAGAGCATGTTCAACCTTCTGCTCGGCAACGACGACGAGGGCCGAAAAAGGCACATTGCCGAGCACGGCAAGGAATACCTCGACCAGCTCGACTTGCAGTAACGCCGTTTGAAAACCACCCGAACCGTCCTGCGGTTCGATAGAGGAGCCCGATACACGCACCAAGGGGAGACCGTGGCAAAGAAGAAGACCAAAACCGCACCGAAGAAAAAGCATGTGGACAATCCCAACGTGATAGGCCTGCACTCCGAGGTAACAGAACAGCCCATCACGCAGACGCTCGAACAGAACTACATGCCCTACGCCATGAGCACCAACGTGTCGCGCGCATTCCCGGAAATCGACGGCTTCAAGCCCTCGCACCGCAAGCTGCTCTACACCATGTACAAGATGGGCCTTTTGAACGGCGCGCGCCAGAAGAGCGCGAACATCGTCGGCCAGACGATGAAGCTCAATCCGCACGGTGACGCCGCCATCTATGAGACCATGGTCCGCCTCGCCACGGGCAACGAGGCGCTGCTCGCTCCGTTCGTCGAGTCCAAGGGCAACTTCGGCAAGTACTATTCCGGTGACTTGAGCTATGCGGCTTCGCGCTACACCGAAGCTAAGCTCTCGCCGATCTGCGCCGAGATCTTCAAGGATATCGATAAGGACCCTGTCGATTTTGTCGACAGCTACGACGGCGCCATGAAGGAGCCGCGCCTTCTGCCCACCACGTTCCCCAACATCCTCGTGTCGGCGAACAAGGGCATCGGCGTCGCGATGGCGTCCGATATCTGCGGCTTCAACCTGAACGAAGTGTGCACGGCAACCATGCACTTCCTCCGCAACCCCGACTGCGACCTGCTGGAATACATGCCTGCGCCCGACTTCTCCACCGGCGGCGAGATCGTCTACCGCCGCGAGGAGATGGAGCGCATCGTCAACACGGGCACCGGCAGCTTCCAGATTCGCTCGCGCTGGCGCTACCTGCCCGACGAGCGCATCATCGAGGTGTACGAAATTCCGTACACGACCAAGACCGACGTCATCATCGAACGCATCGTGAAGCTTTCCAAAGAGGGCAAGGTGCGCGAGATCGCCGATATCCGCGACGAGACCGACCTTTCCGGCCTCCGCATCGCGATCGACCTGAAAAGGGGCGTCGACCCCGAGCAGCTCATGGCGAAGCTGTTCCGATCCACCACGCTGCAGGATTCCTTCGCGTGCAACTTCAATGTGCTTGTCGACGGCTATCCGCGCGTCATGGGCGTGCGCGAGATCCTGCACGAGTGGGTCGCGTGGCGCGTCGAGTCGACCCGTCGCCGCATGAACTTCGATCTGGCGAAGAAGACCGACCGCCTGCATCTGCTCCACGGCCTCGAGGCGATCCTGCTCGACATCGACAAGGCCATCGCGATCATCCGCGGCACGAAGCTTGAAGCCGACGTTGTCCCCAACCTTATGAAAGGCTTTAAGATCGACCAGGTCCAGGCCGAGTTTGTGGCCGAAATCAAGCTGCGCAACATCAACGAGGAATACATCATGAACCGCACGCGGGACATTGTGAAGCTCGAGGGCGACATCGCCGAGCTCAACGATATCCTCGCCAGCGAGGAGAAGATCAAAGACGTCATCCATGACGAGCTGGCCGCGGTGAACAAGAAGTACGTTATGCCGCGCAAGACTGGCCTCGTCGAGCCTTCCGAGATCGTCGAGGTGAACCTCGAGTCCGAGGTTGAGGAATACCCCGTCACCATGATGCTCTCTCGCGACGGCTATCTGAAGAAGATGACCGACCGCGTGCTGCGCAAGGCCGCAACGCTGAAGTACAAGGACGGTGACGAGCCCTTCATCGAGTTCGACTCCTCCAATACGCACGACCTGCTCGTGTTCACCAACCACTGCCAGGTTTACAAGTGCAAGGTCGCCGCATTCGAGGACACCAAGTCGGCGCAGCTGGGGTCGTATCTGCCCACCGATCTGGAGATGGACGACGGCGAGGTTGTGACCTGGGTTATCGACCCCGAAGACTACAAGGCAGACGCGCTGTTCGTCTTCGAGAACGGCCGTGTCGCGCGCGTCGCTCTGTCCGGGTACGCCACCAAGACGAACCGCAAGCGCTTGAAGAACGCGATTTACGGCGGATCCAAGTTGCTCTACGCCCAGGTGCTCAAAGAGGAACGCGACCTTGCGCTCGTGTCGAGCGATCATCGCCTCGTCAACTTCAATACCTCGCTTCTGAGGACGAAGACCACCAACAGCACGCAGGGTGTGCAGGCGCTCACCGTCAAGGGGAGCCGCACGGTGGCCATGGTCGGCAAAGCGGAGGAATTCTTGGGCGGGGAAGCGTCGCTTGAGAAGTTCCGCGCCCAAAGCCTTCCCTCGGCTGGCGCTCCCATGAAGGATACGGACATGAGGAGCCTGTTCGATTAGGGTTATAGCGCGCCGCAGCTTCGGGGAAAATGTGGAGGGTCGTTGCCGATTTCGGGTGAAACCCGAGGGCAGCGGCCCTTCTTTTCTTTGATGCGCAGCGCCTGCGCTAGAATGTTCGCCGCGGTATAAGGCCGCAAGCGTTTTAGAAAGGAACAACGAAATGACGCGCAAGATCGACATCTTTGACACCACATTGCGCGACGGCGAGCAGTCTCCCGGCGCCTCCATGAACACGGAAGAAAAACTGGTGGTCGCGCGTCAGCTACTACGTATGAAGGTCGACGTCATCGAGGCAGGTTTCCCCATCTCAAGCCCCGGTGATTTCGAGAGCGTCCGCCGCATTGCCGAGCTCGCTGGCGACGACGCGACGGTCGTCGGCCTCACGCGCGCCGTCGAGAAGGACATCGATCGTGCTGCCGAGGCGCTCAAGTACGCCAAGCGCCCGCGCATCCACACCGGCATCGGCGTGAGCCCGAGCCATCTGCACGACAAGCTGCGCATCACCGAGGACCAATGCCTCGAGCGCGCCGAGCACTGTGTGCGCTATGCCAAGAAGTACATGAACGACGTGCAGTTCTATGCCGAGGACGCCGGCCGCTCCGACTACGATTTCCTCGTGAAGGTCATCCAGCGTGTCGTCGATGCGGGCGCGACCGTCGTCAACATCCCCGACACCACGGGATACTCTCTTCCCGCCGAGTTCGGCCGCCGCATCGCGTACCTTATGGAGAACGTGCGCGGCATCGAGAATGTCACCGTGTCGGTCCACTGTCACAACGACCTCGGCATGGCGACCGCGCTTGCGCTCGAAGGCGTGAAAAACGGCGCGACCCAAATCGAGTGCACGATCAACGGCCTCGGTGAGCGCGCGGGCAACACGGCGCTTGAGGAAGTCGTCATGGGCATCCGCATGCACGGCGAGGAACTCAACGCCCACACCGACATCAACACGCGGGAGTTCGCCAAGGCAAGCCGTCTTGTCTCCTCGATCACAGGCATGAGCGTGCAGGCGAACAAGGCCATCGTCGGCGCCAACGCGTTCGCGCATTCCTCGGGCATCCACCAAGACGGCGTGCTCAAGAAGCGCGATACCTACGAGATCATCGATCCGGCAGACGTCGGAGCAGGCCAGAGCCAGATTGTCCTCACTGCGCGCAGCGGACATGCGGCGCTCAAGCATCGCCTTGAGGAGCTCGGCTACGAGTTCGAGGGCGACGCGCTCGACAAGGTCTACGAGGACTTCTTGAACCTTGCCGACAAGAAGAAAGAAGTCTACGACGAGGACCTCGAAAGCCTCATTCACGAGCGCGACCGTCAGGTGAGCGCCATCTTCCAGCTCGAGGGCGTGCAGATCTCGTGCGGCACCGACATGATCCCGACGGCGACCGTCACGCTGCGCAACCAGGCCGACCAGGTCGTCACCGCATGCGATTTCGGCACCGGCCCGATCGACGCGATGTATAAGGCCGTCAACAAGATCGTGCAGGTTGAAAACGACCTGACCGAATTCTCGGTGCAGTCCGTGACCCGTGGTATCGACGCGCTCGGCGAGGTGACCATCCGCGTCACCGCCCCTGATGGGGAAGTGTACACGGGCCGCGGCGCCGACAACGACATCGTCGTGTCCTCCGCCCGCGCGTACGTGAACGCCTTGAACCGCCTGCTCAACGACAAGCGGGAGCATCAGCAGAAGTAGCCTTCCGGCTTCTTATCGTTTAGTCTTGTTTCGGGCGGCGCTCTCATCGGACGCCGCCCTTTTAGCGGGCGCATCGGCGCCGCATCGGTCATAACGGAAAGGACGCGCGAATGGACAAATCGCTGCTTGACTCGCTTGCCGCCATCGTCGGCGAGGAGAATGTGCGCCCCTTAGAGCCTCTTGCGCCGCACACCACCTTCAAGATCGGCGGACCCGCCGACGCGTTTGTGTCTCCGCGCAGCGTTGAAGAAGTGTCCCAGGTTGTGTGCGCCTGCGAGCAGGCGAGCGTGCCCTGGCGCGTCATCGGCTGTGGAAGCGACCTGCTCGTTGCCGATGAAGGGGTCGAGGGCGTGGTGATCGAGGTTCGCGGCAACCTCTCAGCGGTTCGTGTGGACGGCACGCGCATTGTTGCGGGTGCGGGTGTCACAAACGCCGCGGTCGCCGAGGCGGCATGCACCGCAGGGCTTTCGGGCTACGAGTTCGCCTGCGGCATCCCCGGCACCGTCGGGGGCGCCGCCGTCATGAACGCAGGTGCCTATGACGGCGAGTTCTCGCAGGTGTGCGCCCACGTCACGTGCGTGACTCCCGAGGGGCGCATCGTGGACGTGTCTCGCGAGGAGGCCGACTGGTCGTATCGCCACAGCATGTTCGACGCGGCGCGCTATGTCGTGGTCGCAGCAACGCTCGAGCTTGCGCCGGCAGATCCCTCCGACATCAGAGCGCGCATGGACGAGCTTGCCGCCAAGCGCGAGGCGAAGCAGCCGATTGACATGCCTTCTGCGGGAAGCACCTTCAAGCGCCCGGAAGGCCACTTCGCCGCAGCGCTTATCGATCAAGCGGGGCTTAGGGGGCTTGCGATCGGCGGCGCCCAGGTTTCCGCCAAGCACACCGGCTTCGTCGTGAACGCAGGCGACGCGACGTCGGCCGACGTGCAGGCGCTCATAGCCGAGGTGCAGCGGCGCGTGCTCGAGTCATCGGGAGTCGCCCTCGAACCCGAGGTGCGCATGTGGGGCCGCGAGGCTTAAGCGTCAGGCGCCGCCTACCGCCCAAATTGTGGCGAACTTGCGCGATGCGGGGGATGACGCTAGCCAGAAGCACCGTTTCTATGGTATAAACTAAACACTGTGCGCAGCGGCGCGCATCATACTTTCGCTTCTTTGAGAAAGTGGGCTTTGCCCGCTTTCTTTGTATGTTAGGGCGAAAAACGCCGCTGGGCAACGAAGCGTGCAACGAAAGCGTTGAAGGAAGGAGGCGACATGCTCACCGCCAAAGAGCAAAAACTGCTCGACGCGCTCGAGCCGACGGCCGCTGCCAGCGGGGTCGAAATCGTAACGCTCGAGATCATGGGGTCGAAGAAGGCTCCGACGATCCGCGTCTTCATCGACACCGAGGAGGGCGTGAGCTTCGACGAGCTCGCAAGCGCCCAGGTGTGGATCAACCGCATCATGGACGAGATCGACCCGTTCCCAGGAGCCTACATGCTCGAGGTTTCCTCTCCCGGAATCGACAGGCCCCTTCGCACGAAGGAGCACTTCGCCCGTTTCGCCGGCGAGCAGGTCGTGGTGAAGACGTCGTCTCCTATCGATGGACGCAGCTCGTTTACGGGCACGCTCGAAGGTTTGGAAGGCGATGACGTGATCGTCGAGGTCGACGGCTCGCGCATCGCTATCGGTTATTCGCTCATCAAGCGCGCTCACGTGGTGGGCGCCGTTGACTTCAGCTAAGAAAGGAAGCGACTGGACGTGGCTAACTCTGAACTGATCGAAGCGCTTCAGGCCCTCGCTCATGAACGCAAGATTGACGAGTTCTACCTGATCGAGCGCTTGGAGGCATCGCTCGCTAAAAGCTATCAGCATATTCTCGACCTTGAATGGGACGCCCGCGTCACCATCGACCGTCAGACGGGCAAGATCTATGTTTACGAGCTTGTTCCCGTTGGCGAGCCCGATCCCGAGACCGGCGAGTACGCCGAGTTCACCGAGCGCGACGTGACCCCCGACGACGTGAGCCGTATCGCGGCGCAAAACGCCAAGAGCGTCATCTCCACGATTGTCCGCGAAGCGGGTCGTCAGTCTATCTACCAGGAGTTCTCGCGTCGTGTGGGCGATCTCGTGACGGGCACCGTGCTTCAGGGAACCCCCGACTTCACCATCATCAAGATTCGCGACGGCGTCGAGGCTGAGCTTCCGCACTACGACCTGAAGCGCTTCCCCAACGAGCGCAACGAGCGTCCGAATAACGAGCACTATCGTCATAACCAGCGCCTGAAGGTGCTGATCATCGACGTGCGCGACCCCGCGAGCGACCTTCCCAAGGCGCGTGGTGACCAGGCGCGCCCGTCCATCATCGTGTCCCGCACCCACCCCGACCTTATCCGCCGCCTTTTCGAGATCGAGGTCCCGGAAATATATGACGGCGTGGTCGAGATCAAGTCGATCGCCCGCGAGCCCGGTGCTCGCTCCAAGGTCGCCGTCGCCTCCCGCGAGCGCAACCTCGACCCGGTCGGAGCCTGCGTCGGCCCGAAGGGCAGCCGCGTGCGCATGGTCGTCGAGGAGCTGCGCAACGAGCGCGTCGACGTTATCCAGTGGAACGAGGACCCGGCGGTCTATGTGGCCAACGCGCTTTCCCCTGCGAAGGTGACGAAGGTCATCATCGACGAGGAGAACAACTACGCGACTGTCGTCGTCCCCGACGATCAGCTTTCCCTCGCCATCGGCAAGGAGGGTCAGAACGCCCGCCTCGCGGCGCGTCTGACTGGCTGGCACATCGACATCAAGAGCGCGAGCTTCGCCGGAGCGCCGCTTCGCAACGAGAACATCCTCATCGACGAAGACGAGATCGAAGACGATGAAGAGGGCTTGTGTGCCTTTGTGGACGAAGAGGGCAACCGCTGCCGCAACCATGCACGACCCAACAGCCGTTTCTGCGGTATCCACGCCGAAATGGAAGACGCGCTCTAAGCGCGTGGGGATTGCGGGAGCGTACAATGGACCAGACGACACCGGCAAAGAAAAAGCAGCGTACCTGCGTTGCCTGCGGTGCGACCGACACGAAGCGCGCGCTTCTGCGCATCGTGCGCTCGCCTTTGGGCGTTGTGTCCTTCGACCCTTCGGGTCGAGCTCCCGGACGCGGTGCTTACGTATGCTCCGCGGAGTGCTTTGCCGCTGCACGCAAGGCGGGTAAACTTGACCGAGCGCTTCGCACGAAGCTCGGTGAGCAGGATTTAGAGCGCATCGCCGGCGAGATGTCTCGCGACACGAGCCGTTGCGTCGGAAGAGAATAAGAGGAGTGGTACATGGCCAGCATGCGAGTACATGAATTGGCGAAAGAATTCGATATGACGAGCAAGGAATTGCTCGACCGGTTGCATGAGATGAAGATACCGGCGAAAAGCCATGCGAGCATGCTTGCCGATGCCTACGTCGATAAGATTCGGAAGAACCTGTCTCCTGAAATCAAGCAGCGCGCTGGCAAGATCGATGCCGAGGAAGCGAAGCAGCTTGCCGAGGAGAAGGCGCAAGAAGAGCGCAAGAAGGCCGAGGAAGAGGCCAGCCGCCGTGCTGCCGTCGAGAAAGAGCGTGCGCTTCGCGAAGCTGAGCGCGCTCGCCGCGAGGGCGGTGCCCCCAAGGGCGAGGCTCGTTCCGAGCAGCCGAAGCGTACACCTAAGAAGGCTCCCGTGAGCAGCGGCTTCGAGGGCCTTGCAAGCCAGATCGAGTCCGAGAAGGAGCGCGTCGCGCGCGAGAAGGCCGAGGCCCGTGCCAAGGCGCGCGCTGCGAAGATGGCAGCCGAGGTCGCCAAGAAGCAGGCGGTCGAGGAAGCACTTCGCTCCCGCGGCAAGAAGTCTTCGAAGCCGGCGACGCAGCACAAGGGCCCGGCCCCCGTGCTCACGCCCAAGAAATCTTCCAACTTCAGCTCGCTGCTTTCTCAGATCGAGTCCGAGAAGCAGCGCATCGAGGCGCAGAAGGCCGAGCAGGCCAACAAGCCCAAGCCCGAGCGTTCCGAGCGCGGCGGCAAGAAGGGCGAACGCGGTGCGAAGAAGGGCAAGCGCGGCAATGTCGTGCAGGTTGTTCCCGAGCTCGAGAACCAAAGCCAAGGCGAGGATCGCTATGCCCAGATGGCCGTACAGGCGGAGAAGCTCCAGCGCGATAAGGTGCTTGCCGAGGCGCGCGCCGCTGTGGCCGCTGCGAACTCGCATGAGGGCGAGGGCCGCCGCAAGAAGCGCAAGGAGAAGCGCCAGGCGGAGGCTCGCGAGCGCATGGAGATGGAGGCCATCCAGAAGGGTCTCGATCCCACGCTCGTGCTCGATGACTCCGTCGTGGAGATTCCCCAGGGCGCCAACGTCGCCAAGTTCGCCGAGCTGCTCGGCGTGCAGCCCAACGACGTCATCAAGCGCCTGTTCATGCTCGGCCAGGTGTTGACGCTCACCCAATCCATGTCCGATGACCTCATCGAGCTTATCGCCGACGACATGGGTCGCAAGGTCCGCGTGGTCTCCCCCGAGGAGGAGTACGCCGTCGTCTACCATGACTCCGAGGAAGATCTGAAGCCGCGTCCGCCTGTCGTGACCGTCATGGGCCACGTCGACCACGGCAAGACCTCGCTGCTCGACGCTATCCGCCACACCGGCGTTGCCGCAGGTGAAGCGGGTGGCATCACCCAGCACATCGGTGCATCCATCGTGAACATCGACGGCCGCCAGATCACCTTCATCGATACGCCGGGCCACGAGGCGTTCACCGCCATGCGTGCCCGCGGCGCTCAGGTGACCGACGTCATCGTGCTCGTCGTCGCTGCCGACGACGGCGTCATGCCGCAGACCATCGAGGCAATCAACCACGCCAAGGCCGCCGATGTGCCCATCGTCGTCGCGGTGAACAAGATCGACAAGCCCGGTGCGAACCCCGATCGCGTCCGCCAGGAGCTCGTCGAGCATGGCGTTATCCCCGAAGAGTGGGGCGGCAAGAACATGTTCGTCGAAGTTTCCGCGAAGAAGAAGCTCCATATCGACGACCTGCTCGAGACCATCCTTCTCCAGGCCGACGTGCTCGAGCTCAAGGCGAACCCCGACGCTGAGGCGTCCGGCTACGTCATCGAGGCGAACCTCGACAAGGGCCGCGGCCCGGTCGCCACGGTGCTCATCCACCGCGGCACGCTGCACACCGGCGACACCGTCGTCGCAGGCACGTCGTACGGCCGCGTCCGTGCGCTCATCGATCCGCGCGGCAAGCATGTCGATTCTGCAGGCCCCGCAGACCCGGTCGAGATTCTCGGCCTGAACAGCGTCCCTACCGCAGGCGACGAGTTCCGCGTGTTCGAAGACGAGCGCGATGCTCGCAAGCTTGCCGAGGAGCGTGCGCTGCGTGCACGCCTCGCCGAGCAGGAGACGAAGTCTCACATGAGCCTCGACGACCTGTTCAGCCGCATCGAAGAGGGCAAGCAGACCGACCTGAACCTCATCGTGAAGGCCGACGTCCAGGGCTCGATCGAGGCCCTGCGCGACGCCTTCGAGAAGATGGACCAGTCCGAGGTGCGCATCAACATCGTGCACTCCGCTGTCGGCGGCATCACCGAAACCGACGTTACGCTCGCAGCTGCCTCCGATGCCATCATCATCGGCTTCAACGTTCGCCCGACTGGTAAGTCGAAGCAACAGGCCGAGAAGGAAAAGGTCGACATCCGCCTGTATCGCGTCATCTATCAGGCGATCGAGGACATCAACGCCGCACGCGTCGGCCTGCTCTCGCCCGACATCGTCGAGGAGGACACCGGCGTCGCCGAGATCCGCGAGACCTTCAAGGTGCCCAAGGTCGGCACGATTGCAGGCTGCTACATCACCGACGGCGAGCTCCATCGCGACGACAAGGTGCGCATCGTGCGCGACGGCACCGTCGTCTTCGAGGGCGAGATCGCCAGTTTGCGCCGCTTCAAGGACGACGTCAAGTCGGTCAAGCAGGGCTACGAGTGCGGTATCGGCATCAGCGGTTACCAGGACCTCAAGGTGGGCGACACCATCGAGGGCTACATCGTCAAAGAGGTCGAGCGCACGGAATAGGAGGTCGGCATGAAGCAAGGATCTTCCAGCCGCAAAGTCAACGAGCAGGCGCGCGAGGTCATCGCGAGCATCCTCCTGTTCGATATATCCGACCCCGAGCTGTCGATGGTCACGATCACCGGCTGCGAGGTGTCGTTCGACCGCAGCGTGTGCAACGTGTACTACTCGACGGGCAAGCAGCGCTACGACAAGGTGGGCGAGGCGTTCACGCGTGCGAGCGGGCGCATTCGCTCGCTTATGGCGCGCCGTCTCTCCTGGCGCGTTGCCCCCGAGCTGCGCTTCATGCTCGATCGAAGCGTCGACACGGCGGAGCGCATCGCCGGCGCCTTGGCGCGCGAGTCGCAGCGTCCGCCGGTCATCGTGAAAGAGGAAGAAGAGGGCGAGTAGCATGCCGGTCACCCCGCAAACGAATGTTTCGCTTACGGAGATTTCCGCGGTTTTGAAATCGCGCGATGATTATGTGATCTGCGGGCATGTGAGTCCTGACGGCGATTGTTTGGGCTCGCAGCTCGCCTTGGCGGGAATCTTGAAGCGCCTCGGAAAGCGGGTGACGTGCGTTTTGGCGAAACCCGAGAAGCCCGATGTTCGTCTCTCCTTCCTTCCGGGGCTTGCCGATATGGTCTACGCACGCGACTTCATGGGGGAGGTCGGGACGTTCGTGGCCGTCGATGTCCCGAACCGCGAGCGGATCGGTGATGCATCGCGCCTGCTCGACGAGGCAGAATATTCGATCACTATCGATCATCACGCGTATCCCGAGACGATGAGCACCCTTACCTATTGCAATCCATCGATGGCGGCAACATCGATGCTCATCTGGGAACTCTCGAAATGCATGCGCGTCGACAACTCGGGCGATATCGCTCTGTGCGCCTACACCGGTCTCGTTACCGATACGGGGCGCTTCCAGTACCAAAACGCCGACTCGCGCGCATTCGCATCGGCTTCCGAGATGATTACCGCCGGCGTTGATGCTTCTTTCGTTTCGCGTGAGGTTTATCAGAATCGTAGCGAGGCGTCGGTGCTTCTTGAGGCCTGCTCCATCAAGCACATGAAGCTCTTCTGCGGCGGGCAGGCGGCGATAAGCTATGTCACGCGTCGCGACTTCGAGAAATGCCATGCGGTGAAGGCAGATGCCGAGGCGCTCATCGACACGCTTCGCTCCATCGCGGGCGTACGCGTTGCTTGCATGCTGCGCGAGCAGGGTGACTCGATTCGCGGGAGCTTCCGCGCGAAGGACGACACCGACGTTGCGGCCATCGCTGCCAGTTTCGCCGGCGGCGGGCACAAGGCTGCAGCAGGTTTTTCCATCGAGGGTCCTATCGAGGGCGCCCTTGTCAGAGTCGAGAAGGCTATCGAACAGGCTCTCAAGTAAACTCGTTATAAAGTGAGGATGAGGCTTTATGGTGAAATGCGCATTGACGCCGGGTACGTTCGACCCGATTACGGTGGGACATCTCGATGTCATCACCCGTGCGTCGCAGCTTGTCGACGAAGTCATTGTTGCCGTTGCCGAGTCGGTGAAGAAAAAACCGCTGTTCACCCTTGAGGAACGCGTCGCGCTTGCGGAGGAGGCAACCCGCGAACTCGACAATGTTCGCGTCGTGCCCTTCGACGGTTTGCTCGTCGACTTCGCGCATGAGGTCGGAGCGACGGCGGTCGTCAAGGGTTTGCGTGCAATCACGGACTTCGAGTACGAGTTCCAGATGACGGCGATAAACTACCAGCTCGACCGCAACCTGGAGACGCTCTTCATCATGTCGACCCCGCAGCATATGTACCTCTCTTCGTCGGTGGTGCGGGAAATCGCCTCCATGGGCGGCGACATCAAAGAGTTCGTGCCGCCCTGTGTCGAGCGTGCGCTCCGAGAGAAGTTTGGGAACTAATCGATCTGAGTTCTTGTTCAGAATCGTACTTCCTTTTGGGGTGCTTTCGATCAGGGGCTTTCGAGTTATGAAGTGAAAAGTGGGAAAGCGGGATCACCCCGCTTTCTTGTTGTATTGAAGGGATATTCGTGGCTGCTAAGAGGGGACAATCGGGCCTTTCGCTCATCGTGGGGGTGGACAAACCCTCGGGTATGAGCTCGCATGACGTTGTCAATCGGGTTCGCCGTATCTTCGGGGAGCGTCGTGTCGGTCATACAGGGACGCTCGATCCTTTGGCGTCGGGGGTGCTCTGCGTTTGCGTGGGGCCGGCGACGAGGCTTGACAATTACATGGTCGGGCATGACAAGCACTATCGTGTTCGAATAGCCTTCGGGGTCGGCACCGACACGGACGATGTCGACGGCGAGCCCATCAAGTTCGGCTCGGTGCCGAGCGGCGCTTTCGAGGAATCGTTTGCGCTCGAGACGCTTGCGCGCTTCGTCGGACTCCAAAAGCAGCTCCCCCCTGCGTACTCCGCTGTCAAAGTTGGCGGCGTGAAGGCCTGCGATGCCGCGCGAAAAGGGCGGATCATCGAGTTGATGCCTCGCGATATAGAAGTGTACTCGGCGAAGCTTGCTGCGATCGTTCCTGGTGACAGGGACGTGCCTGTCTTTTGGGATGTCGATTTCCATGTCTCGAAGGGTACCTATATTCGAGCGCTCGCTCGCGATATTGGCGTCTCGATAGGTTGCCCCGCCCATGTGGCCGCGCTCCGACGGACGAGCGCGGGCCTTCTGACGCTCGATGACTGCGTGAGCCTCGACGTGCTTGAGCGCATGGGCGTCGATGCTTCGCTTGACCCGGTGAAGCTGCTCGGGTTCCGCTTCGCCTTTCTCGATGAGGCGGGTGCGCGTTTGGTGGCGAACGGCAATCAACTGCCCGCATCCGCGGTTGAGCTTTGCGAGCGCCGCCATGCAAGTGCCGCGAGCGAGCTGTGCGCCTGTACGGCGGGCGTGCGCCAAAGCTGCATGGCGCCCGAAGATGGCGAGCGAATCGCGGTAATCGTCGACAACAAGCTTGTGGGCATATATGCTTACGAGGAGCAACGGCAGCGCTACAATGCATGTTGCATTTTCCAGACAGGAGTGAGACGTGGCGGAGATATTTAACGTTGACGCGTCGTTCGATCGAAATCGATTCGACGGTGCGTGCTGCGCATTCGGTGTGTTCGATGGCGTCCATAAAGGACACCAAGCGCTTCTCTCGTGCGTGATCGAGGATGCCGCGAAGCGGGGGAGCGCCTCGTTCGCACTCACCTTCGACACCGACCCCGATGAGATGTTTCGCCCAAACGAGCTGAAAAAGCTCATGACCAACGAGGATCGCATTCAAGCGCTAGCTGCGTCGGGCGTCGACTACGTCGCAGTTTTGCCATTCACGCACGAGTTCGCGTCCTTGCCGCCCGAGGAGTTCCTTGCGTGGACCTTCGGGGAGCATGCGCCTGCGAGCATCCACGTCGGCTGCGGGTTCCGCTTCGGGGCTCGCGCGAAGGGCACCGAGGAGACGCTCGCTGCGTGGGGCTCGCGCCATGCGTGCGACGTTTCTGCGCATGAGCTTCTCTGCCTCGAAGGCGCTCCGGTGAGTGCGACTCGCATCAGGGGTCTTCTTTCCGAGGGCGCCGCTGAAGAAGCTTCAAGGCTCCTCGGTCGGCCTTGGAAGGTGTGCGGCACGGTCGTGTCCGGTCGCGGCGAGGGGGCGCAGATGGGTATCCGCACTGCCAATCTCCGCATCCCCGATAACCTTCGCTCCATCGGCGACGGTGTCTATGCGGCGTACGTCATCGTCGACGGAAAGCGCTATAAGGCCGCGGTCAACATGGGCGTTGCGGCGACGTTCGCCGATCGGGCGACCGCAAATTGCGAGGCGCATCTTATCGACTTCGACGGAGATATCTATGGTCACGAGATTGAGCTTGAGTTCATCGCGTGGCTGCGTCCGATGCGTGCCTTCGACGATGTCGACGAATTGATTGCTGCTATCACGTCGAACATTGAATGGGTTCGCGAGCATCTCTGATAGAGTTTTAGAATTTACCTATTTGACCTCGATAAATCCCTTTGTCATGCAAATACATGACAAAGGGACTTTCTTGTCATGCGGCAAAATCATGGGTTTGCGTGATGGCTAAGAGGCCTTTTCCGTCGCATAGTCGTGTCAACACGTTGGCAAGGCAATGCAAAAGGAGCATCGCAATGAAAATTCTCGGTATGGGAACCCCGGAACTTCTTATCATCCTCGTCGTCGTCCTGTTGATCTTCGGGCCGAAGAACCTCCCGAAGCTCGGCAGCGCGATCGGCAAGTCGGTGAAGGGCCTGCGCGAGGGCCTCGGGTCGGGCAAGAAGGCCGAAGAGGCGAGCGATGAGGCGGAGGTCGCCGAGAACCTCGTGGAATCCGAGGCGGACTCCGAAGAGCAGGAGGCACCGAAGACCACGAAGAAGCGTGTGGTGAAAAAGGTCGCTGCTGCCGAATAGCGAACCACCCAACGAACCTAACCTTCCCTTGGGCGCATGGACATCCGCTATGCGCCCTTTTTGATTTCACGGCGGGGTATTATCGAGGCTCCGTGCTTTACAATAGTGTCCGAAAAGATGGCCGTTCGACCGAAGGGAAGTTAGTGTGATCCAAGGTTCAAGCGACGCGAGGCGCGCTCGTTTTGCCATTCTGGGCTTCGCATCCTTCCAGGCCTGCGTCATCTCGCTTCTCTATATGGGATCTAACTGCTCTTTCTCCCTTGGGAATCTCGAACTGGAGCGCGGAGAGCTCCTGTTTCCCCTGCTGTTCATGGTCTGCACGCTCGTCGCTTGCACTTTTGCGCCGAATTCGGCCCGCGCGCGCCTGACTTCTGCCCCCGTCGTCATCGTCAGCTCGCTGCTCATGGTGGCGGGCTCGCTCACCGAGCAGCTGCTCGGCACCCACGATGGAACGCTTCTTGCCCTCGAAGGTCTGCTTGTGGGTGCTCCGTGCGGCATCGTATTCGCCGCCTGGGGCCGTGCGCTCGGAGGTTTCGAAATCGAGCAGTCCGTGCCCTGCGCCCTTATCGGGTCTGCGCTCGGCGCCGCTGTCTGCTTTCTCTTGGGCTCGGAGGCCCTTCCCCCTGAAGCTGAGCTCCTTATCGACGTCTTGCCTCTTTTGTCCCTCGCGTTTCTGCTCGCGATGCAGCGAATCGGCACCTCTCCGTCCAAACCTAAAGATGCGTCTATTAAGTCTGGTGCGCCGAAGAAGAACCGCTTCACGAGGCGCCTTCTTCTGGGAACGCTGCTCTTCGGCCTGGCCACGGGCATCATGCAGACGTACGGATCCGACCCTGGAATGGACGCGACGCCGACGCTTCCCGTTACGCTTGTGCTCTTCATCCTGTTCTGCCTTGCTGCTCTGCAGCTCTTTGGAGGCGAGGGGGCCAAGCCCGCCTTGAAGGACGCGCCCCGCCCAGAAGGCGGAATGCTCGCCGTTATCTCGCGCGGCGTCGCCTTCGTCCAGGGCAGCGACGCAGGCCCGCTTGGCGGCACCTATCGGCTCTCGGTGCTTTTGCTCATGGGCGGCTTCCTTTTCGTGGAGGTCCTCGGCGACATCGGCGTGCCCGGTGAGGCCGTCGCCATGTCGGGTTTTCTCTCGCTCATCGTCGTTTTGGTTTCGCTCTTCCTCGTCATGGGCAAAATCGACGGGGGAGACGCCGCGGTCACGTTCGGTCGGGGCTTCGCCGCGCTTTTTCTCGGCGAGTTCATGGGGCTTGTCGTCGGTAACTTCTTCGACGTCGCGTTTTTCGGAAGCGCGGCCTCCCATCTCATGTGCGCCCTTGCCGGATTGTGTGCCTTGATAGCCTATCTCTACCTGTTTACCGAGCGCGACTTCTCGGCGCTCTCCCAAGTCGCCATCACCCTCGACCGCTTCGACGCCACGTGCCGCAAGATCAGCAAGCAGGCTGGGCTTTCCCCCCGCGAGGCTGAGGTCTTGCCCCTTGCCCTCAAAGGCCGCACTGGCGAGCGCATCGCGAGTGAGCTTTGCATCTCGAAAAGCACGGTTGACACGCATTTGCGCCGCATCTATGCCAAATGCGGGGTCCACAACCGCCAAGAGCTTATCGACTTTGCGGAAAGCCATAGTTAACTTTTTGTGAATTCTTGTCATTCTTTGTTACACGCAGTTTACAATTCTTTTTGCTTGTTATCTTGGGCGAACTATGCAGCAACCCAAAACCAGAAAGGATTCCATCATGAAGAAGAAGACGTTCAACTCCCTGCTCGTTGGCGCTGGCTTTCTTGCCGGCACGGTCGGCGTGAAGGCACTCACCTCCAAGACTGCCAGGAAGTGCTACGTGCAGGGCGTCGCTAAAGGCCTGCAGGTGAAGCAAGGCTATCAGAACATCGTCGAAGAGGCGAAGGCCCAGGTCGACGACATCGTTGCCGAGGCGAACTACATTAACCTCGCCGAATCCGAGAAGGCTGAAGCCGCCAAGGACGAGCAGTAAAGAAGCCGCTCGATGAAATATACGATAGAGCATGAGATACCCGGGCGGATTCGCGTTCGGCTCTACGGTCGCGTGCCCGAAGCGGACGTCGATGCGCTCGAGTCGCTCATGGCGGCATGCCCCTGCGTGACGTCAGTCAACGTCTATCCGCGCATCGGGTCGCTCTCGGTCACTTTTGCAGGTGGAGATGAAGCGCGCGCTGCCGTCCTTTCCGCGATGGACGCCGTCGACGCGAAGTCCATCGAGAAGGCGAAGCTCGCGTGCCCGACGGCGCTTTCGGTCAGGACGCATTCCCTGCTGATGGACATCGCGCTGCTCGTCGGATCCCACTTCGCACGGAAATGGTTCCTTCCTGCGCCCTTGCGCGCCATTCATACGATCTGGCATTATCGCCTCTTCCTGAAGGCTGCCGTGAACTCGCTTCTCCATGCGCGACTCGATGTTCCCGTTCTCGATGCGGCGGCCATCGGGATTTCATTCGTGATGGGCGACTTCGCGACGGCGTCGTCAACGATGTTCTTGCTCGATTTGGGCGAGACGTTAGAAGACTACACGCGTGCGCGCTCGGAGAACCAGCTGATTTACTCCTTGCTCGGCGCGCCGGAGAATGCGCAGCTCGTCTGCGGCGACCAGGAAATGACCGTCCCCACCGCCAACCTGAAGGCGGGCGACCTGATCGCCGTGCGCACCGGCATGCCGGTAAGCGTCGACGGTGTGGTCGAGCGTGGTGTGGCCATGGTGAACCAGTCGACCCTGACCGGTGAGCCGCTTGCTGTCGAGCGCACGGTGGGAGACGACGTTTTCGCGGGTACCGCGTGCGAAGACGGCGAGATCTTCGTCCGCGTCAAGGCAGCGACGGGCGAGACGAAGCTTCGTTCCATCGTCTCGCTGGTCGAGCTGTCCCAAAGCATGAAAGCCGATGTCCAGACGAAGCGCGAGCGCTTGGCCGACCGCATCGTGCCGTGGAACTTCCTGCTCGCGGGCGTCGTCGCCCTTACCACGCGCAGCCTCGTGAAAACCTCAGCTGCACTCATGGTCGATTATTCGTGCGCGCTCAAGCTCACGGGGTCAATCTCAGTTTTGTCCGCCATGAGCCAGGCCGCCAAGGCGGGCTTCACGGTGAAGGGATCGAAGCATTTCGAGGCATTCGCCCAGGCCGACACGATCGTCTTCGACAAGACCGGCACGCTTACCGAGGCGCAACCCCAGGTGAAATGCGTTATCGCGCTCGACGGATGGAATCGGACCCAGGTCCTTCGCTTCGCGGCGTGCCTGGAAGAGCACTTCCCGCATCCCGTCGCGCGCGCCGTTGTTCGCGCCGCAGCCGAGAAGAACCTCAAACATCGCGAGCGCCATGCCGCCGTGGAGTACATCGTGGCGCACGGCATCGCGAGCTCGATCGACGGCAAGCGGGCGGTCATCGGGTCGAGGCACTTCGTCGTCGAGGACGAGAAGGTCGTCGTCGCCGACGAGGATCAGCGCAAAATCGACGCCGAGGCGAGCGATCTCTCGACGCTCTACCTCGCCGTCGACGGTGTGCTCGTGGGCGTCATCGGCATCGACGACCCCTTGAAGGCGGGTGTCTCGGAGGCGATTGGGAGCTTGCGCGACCTCGGCTTCGAGCGAATCATCATGTTGACGGGCGACAACGAGAAGACTGCCGCCCGCGTCGCACAGGCTGCGGGTATCACCGAATTCCGCGCCGATCTGCTTCCCGAGGACAAGCACGGGTTCGTGGAACAGCTGAAAAACGAGGGCTGCAAGGTGGTCATGGTGGGCGACGGGGTGAACGATTCCCCTGCGCTTTCCGCGGCCACGGTCGGCGTTGCCATGGGGCAGGGCACCGCAATCGCCAAGGAGGTCGCCGACATCACGCTCTCGGAGGGCGAACTGCATTCGCTCGTCCAGATGCGCATCCTCTCGCGTGGCCTCATGGGCCGCATGGACACCTCGTTTGCGCAGACCATCGCCTTCAATTCGGCGCTCTTAGCGCTCGGCATCGGCGGTATCATCACGCCGCAGACCTCGTCGCTTCTGCACAACGCATCGACGATCGCGCTCAGCATGCACAGCTCGCGTGCGTACAATCTCTAGAGCTTCGGCTTTGTGCCCTTCCCATCGCGAGATGGCTCGGGTATCGTAGACGAGGGCGGGAACCCGCAAAGGGCCCCGCCCTCGTTTTGCTTACGACGAAAGGACGGCATGAAAGTCACGATCTACACCGACGGCTCTTCGCGTGGAAACCCCGGCCCCGGCGGCTATGGCGCGGTGCTGCAGTTCGTCGACTCGGCGGGCAAGCTGCACGAGCGCGAGCTCTCGCAGGGGTATGCCACCACGACGAACAACCGCATGGAGCTGCTCGGGGTGATCGTCGCGCTCGAGGCGCTCAAGCGCCCGTGCACCGTCGAGGTCCATTCGGACTCGCAGTATGTGGTGAACGCCTTCAACCAGCATTGGGTCGAGGGCTGGCTTAAACGCGGTTGGAAGAACGCGAAGAAGGAGCCCGTCAAAAACTCCGACCTCTGGAAGCGCCTGCTCGAGGCGAAAAAGCCGCACGACGTGACCTTCGTGTGGGTGAAGGGTCATGCGGGCCATCCCGAAAACGAGCGCTGCGATGCGCTTGCGACCGCCGCAGCCGACGGCGCCAACCTTCTCGAAGATACCGGTTTTACCGGTTAGCGCAGGTCGGCGCAATAGCCGCGCAGCTGAACCCGGGTTGCCCGCTCGGGAAACAGGTGCGCGTAGAGCGCCATGAAGTAGCTGTCCGTCATGGAAGCGATGTAGTCGACCACAATCTGGTTCGGCTCCGTTGAGCCCACGTAGCGCTCGCGCGTGATCGAGCGCGACTTCCTCGCGAGATAATCGATATGGTGCCTGAATATCGCGGACTCCTCGCGCCCTTTGGTCAAATCGCCGAGAAGCTTCTCGTAGACCTCCTCGAACATCTCCCCGACGGTGATGCCGTCGCTTGCGGCGAGGCCCTCCTTGTTGTAGATGATCTCGTAGTTTTGCCGTTTCGCGCGCTTGAGGTCGTTAAACATCGCCTCGCTCATGGCGATGCGATCCTTGCCGTAGCTTTCGTTCACGATGTCGGCGGTGAGGTTGTTGATGATCTGCGCGTTCGCCTTGCCCATCACCGTTGACTCGAACTCGTCGAGCGAGGCGAGCGCGCCCATGTCCATCGCGTCTTGGCGGTCCTTGCCCACATATGCGATCATGTCGGCCACGCGCACGACGCAGCCCTCGAGCGTCGAGGGGCGCAGCGTGGAGATGACCTGCTCGTCGGCTGTGCACTCCTCGACAAGCGCGTCGAGCGCCTCGAACGTTCCCACATCCCCGCGCTTGAGCTCCTGCTGGGCGAACTCGCCGTTGTGGCAGAGCACACCGTCGAGCGTTTGCAGGCTCACGTTGCGGCGATAGAGCTGGTCGAGCACGCGCACGGAATGGACGTTGTGGTTGAAATAGCGATCGGTGCGCTCGTGGTAGCAGCGGGACAAGAACCGCTCGCCCGCATGCCCGAACGGCGTGTGCCCCAAATCGTGCCCGAGCGCGATGGCCTCGATGAGGTCGCAGTTCAGCCCGAGTAGCCGCCCGATTCCCCGTGCGACGCGGCTCACCAGCTGCACGTGCAGGCCGCGGCGGCAGATGTCGTCGTTCTCGACGAAGGAGAACACCTGCGTCTTGCCCGCATACCGGTTATAGGCAGGCATGTTCACAATCTTCTCGATGTCGCGCGCGAACGCGGGCCGTGCGATCGTCGCTGTGTCGTGCGGGTTCGGCTCGCGCCTGGCCACGTCCTCGTCGCGAAAGCGGTAGGGGCTCATTCGCCCCGCCGCGCGGTCGGCGAGAATCTCTGCCTCGATTGCCGGGTCGATCGTCAGATAGGGTATGGAATCCTTCGACATGGTTGCCTTCCTTCTCGCGGCGGGTGCGACCCTGCCGTGAAGACGAGCGCTCGCCGCGCTTTCCTTGTTTGCCGCCATTGTAGCAGTGACGCGCGCATTCGGATCGGGTTGTAGGCGCACTGCGCATTTGGCCGCGCTCGCGGGGCGGGCGTTCGTCGGTCGTGCTACCATATCCCATTGTTTAGCAAGCACCGTATACCAGCTGAGGGGAAGCGCCAATGCCGTGGGTTTTGATCATACTGATCGTCGTCGTCGCAATCGGCCTGTTCGGGTTTTTGTCGTCTAAGGTCGACGAGCTCTCCGGAATCGGCCGCGAGCATGCTGCGGGGTCGTTCCGCTGGCCGCACGGCAAGGTCGTCCGCACGCGTATCCTTTCTGCGGAAAAGGAGCATGAACGCGGTGAGATTGCGAAGAAAGTGCTGCTCCCGTGCATCGTCATCGCAGCCATCTGCGCGATATTCACCATGTTCGGGCCAATCGTCTCCTACGGCAACGTGCTTACCGTGGTATCGCTTCTCGCATCGCTCGTCATCGCGACCCTCGTCTGCGGGAAAAACGATGCCGGCCGCGCATTCTGCTACGCGGTGGTGGGCCTTGGCATCGCCTGCACCGTCCTCATCCTGATCACGAGCGCCTACGTGTCGGTTTCCACCGCCGAAGTGAACGCTTTCACGGCCATCTTCGGGGCCGTGGGCGCCTCGGTGGGGGCTGCGATCCTTCCCGCGCGCGTCACCTTCGCCCGCGAGTTCGCCGACGAGACCGTCGGTTGCGTGCGCCTCTCCCAGCGCACGGCGGCGGCTGCGCTTCTGCTCGATCTGCAGGATAAGGAATGGGAAGTCCCCGAGCACGTGAGGGAGCAGGCGAAGCGCCTCGAGAAGCGAAGCAAGCCCGCCCCTGCGGCCGCTTCCGATCCTGCCCAGCGAAAAGACGAAGAGTAGGCGGGGCATCCTATGCCCGGCGGGCGCATAACCGATGAGGACATCCAGAAGGTTCGCGACGCGAGCGACATCGTTGCCGTGTTCAGCGAGCGCGTTCCCGTGAAGCAGCGCGGCCGAGACTTCTGGTGCTGCTGTCCCTTCCATAACGAGAAATCACCTTCGTGCAAGATCGATCCGGCGCTGCAGCTGTGGCACTGTTTCGGTTGCGGAGAGGGCGGGGACGTGTTCGCGTTCATCATGAAGGCGGAAGACCTCTCGTTTCCCGAGGCGGTCCATAGGCTCGCCGAGCGCGCGCATATCGACATCGTCGAAGTTGGCGGCAAGCCTGCGGCACCCGCGAGTAAGAAGGCGCGCCTGAAAGACATCTGCAAGGCGACCGCTGAGTTTTACCATCTCCAGCTCATGCGCTTGAAGTCGCCCGAGGCGTCGGCTGCGCGCGAGTACCTTTCGGGACGCGACTTGGGCGGCAAGGTCCCAAACGATTGGAACTTGGGGTTCGCTCCCGGGCGCGGTGTGCTCACGCGCCATCTTTCCTCGAAGGGCTTCAAGGCCGACGAGATGGTCGAGGCGAACGTGTGCAGCCGTGATTCCCAGGGCAAGCTGCGCGACCGTTTCTACAACCGCATCATGTTCCCCATAAACGACGTGGCGGGCGATTGTATCGCGTTCGGCGGGCGTGTCGTCGGGAAGGGGGAGCCGAAATACCTCAACTCCCAGGAGACGCCGCTGTTCCACAAGTCGCAGGTGCTCTACGGCCTTGACAAGGCGAAAGTCGCCATGGCATCGAGCGGAGTTGCCATCGTGTGCGAAGGCTACACCGACGTCATCGCGCTTCACGAAGGGGGAGTGCGCAACGCGGTGGCCACGCTCGGCACGGCGCTCACCATGCGCCACATCCGCATTCTCGGTCGTCATGCGCAAAAGAAGATCGTCTATCTCTTCGACGGTGACGCCGCAGGTCAGAAGGCGGCCGACCGCGCGCTGGAGTTCATCGACTCCTCGATGACGCCCGAGGCGGGTAAAACGAGGATCGAGCTGTGCGCCGTCACCCTGCCCGACAACCTCGACCCCGCCGAGTACATGGCCTCGCACACTGCCGTCGAGCTTGAGGAGCTCATCGAGCACGCGCAGCCGCTTTTGAAGTACGGTATCGATCGTCGCCTTGCCGCGCACGACCTCTCGAGCGCAGAGGGCAGGTCCGCCGCGCTCGCATCGGCGCTCTCGGTGCTCGCCCCCATCAAAGACTCCCTGCTCGCGAAGGACTACGCCATCCAAATAGCCGGGCGTACCCGCGCTCGCGAGGAAGATGTGCTCGAGGCGCTCTCGAAGCTTGCGCCCCCTGCGCGCTACGGCGAAGCGGCAGATGAGGAAGCGGCGACTCAAGCCCCCGTTCCCGTCCAAGCGTCGCAGCGTCGGGCGCTTTCGAAGACCGAGCTCAATCGTCTGCGCCTTGAGCGCGAGCTTCTCAGCGTGCTCGCCCAAAGCCCGCTTATCGCGCTTGCCCATGCGGATTCCCTCGCGCAGACCAAGTGGCACGACCCGCTGCATTCCGCCATCGCGTCGAGCATTCTCGACACGCTCATGTCCGATCCTGCCGCAAGCGCTGCGGCGATCGTGTCGAACGCGGCTGCCGTCGATGGCCGTGCTGGGCGTGTTCTCACTGCGGGGGGCAACTCCACCGAGACGGCGTCCCCCGAAGAGATCGCACGCTTCCTCGCCGAAGAACTTGCCATCGGCGATGCCGAGGACGCGATCGAGGAGCTCCGCTGTCAACTTGCCGACGAGTCGCTTAAAGGGACCGAGGAATACGACTTTCTTTTCCAGGCCACGACGGCGCTTCAAAAGGAGCTGCTCGAGAAGCGCCTTGCCCACAAGCCCGTCGCGCACGAAGGCCGTCTGTAGTATGCAACCAGTTGCAAAACCCCGTAAAGTCTTGCCTGCGGTGCATCGATGCGGAAATACGCTCTGGTATAATTAGGCATGCTTGTGAATAAGGAGGTGCACCAATGTCTCATATGGTTCTTTGGCTCGTCGTGGCCGCCGTCATGGCCCTTATCGAGGCCTTCTCGTTCGGTCTCATCACGATGTGGTTCGTCGTCGGCGCGCTCGTTGCCTTCGTCGCCGATCTGCTCGGTGCGAGCTTCGTCGTGCAGATTGTCCTGTTCCTTGTGGTCTCGGTGCTCTGCCTCGTTCTCCTTCGTCCCGTCGTCGTGAAGCACCGCAACCGCGGGCACTCGGCTGAGCCTACGCTCGTTGGCGAGCGCGGCGTCGTGTGCGAGACGATCGACAACGACGGGCTGACGGGCAGGGTCGAGCTTTCCGACCATATGACTTGGTCGGCGCGCTCTGCTACGGGGGAGGTCCTTCCCATGGGCATGCGCGTCGAGGTCGTTGCCCAGGTGTCCATCAAGCTCATCGTCAAACCCTGTGAACCGGAAGCGTAAACCGTCCGCTATCGAAAGGAAACGCTATGCCACTGCTCACCTTCCTCATCGTGCTCGTCGTCATCGTGGTGGTCTTGGCCGTCACCTGCGTGAAGATCGTTCCGCAGGCTGAAGCCGCCATCGTCGAGCGTCTGGGATCGTATCTCACCACCTGGAACAACGGCCTCCACATCAAGGTTCCCTTCATCGACCATGTGCGCATGGGGATCTCGCTCAAGGAGCAGGTCTTCGATTTCCCGCCGCAGCCGGTCATCACGAAGGACAACGTCACGATCTCGATCGACACGGTCGTCTTCTTCAAGATTCTCGACCCGAAGCTCTTTTGCTACGGCGTGGAGAACCCCATCGTCGCTATTGAGAACCTCTCCGCGACCACGATCCGCAACATTATCGGCGAGCTCGACCTCGACACGACGCTCGTCTCCCGCGACACGATCAACGCAAAGATGCGCTCCATCCTCGATGAGGCGACAGACGCGTGGGGCATCAAAGTCAACCGCGTCGAGGTGAAAAACATCACGCCGCCTGCCGCCATCCAGCAGGCGATGGAGAAGCAGATGAAGGCCGAGCGAGAGAAGCGCGAGGCGGTGCTTTTGGCAGAGGGCCAGAAGCAGAGCGCCATCACGGTCGCCGAGGGCGAGAAGCAGGCGCAGATCCTCTCCGCCGAAGCCGAGAAGCAGGCAATCATCCTCGCTGCGGAAGCTGAGAAGGAAAAGCAGATCCGCGAGGCGGAAGGCGAGGCCGAGGCAATTCGCAACGTCCAGCGTGCAACCGCAGAGGGCATCGCGATGGTGCGCGAGGCGGGCGCCGACAACGCCGTTTTGACGCTTCAGGCATACGAGGCCCTGAAGTGCGTCGCGAATGGCCGCGCGACCAAGCTCATCATCCCCTCCGATATCCAGGGAATCGCCGGCCTTGCGGCGTCGATCAAGGAAATAGTGACCGACGACCCCAACGCCCCGAAGCAAAGCGAGACGCCGAACGCGTAGGCGCGTTTTGGACCTCACGTGGGCCCGCATCCCGTAGATTTGTGTTCGTTTCCCGCTCAACCTGGCACTTCGGGTGGACAGGCGCGGGCGTGCTTGCCACAATGTCGCAAGCGAAAAAGTCGGGCGCGCTCTATCTGCGCGCCCGCATGTCAATCGAATAAAGGACGTGTTGCCAGTGGTCAGTATCGTTATTGCCCCCGACCCGCTTCTTCGCCAGGTGTGCGAGCCGTGCACGCCGGGCGACTACAGCTTGAAAAAGCTCGCCAAGCAGATGGCGAGAGCTATGTACAACAACAATGGTTGCGGAATTGCAGCTCCGCAGGTCGGCGTGACGAAGCGCCTGATTGTCATCGATGTTGACGACTCCAATGAGCAAAACCCCATCGTTTTGGTCAACCCCGAGATTATGGAGCTCAAAGGCGAGCCCGAGACGCAGGGCGAAGGCTGCCTGTCCTGCCCTGGCATCACCGTTCCCGTTTCGCGCAAGCCCTGGGCCCGCGTTCGCTATTACGACCTCGACGGAGAGTTGTGGGAAATCGAAGGCGACGGTCTTCTCGGGCGCTGCCTTCAGCATGAGATCGATCACTTGAACGGACGCACGCTTTTCGAGTCCTGCGACCCCCTGACGCGCATCCGCGCGCTCGAAGCCTACGACGAGGCGCGCAAGAAGGGCGCCAAGCCGGGCGACACCTCCATCGAGGTGGATTGAATGCGCATCGTCTTCATGGGCACGCCGAACTTCGCGGCAACCATCCTTGAGGATCTCTCGCAGCACTACAACGTCGTCGCCGCGTACACGCGCCCCGATGCTGTTCGCGGACGGGGCAAAAAGCTCGTCGCATCCCCGGTGAAGGAAACCGCGATGAGCCTCGGTATTCCTGTCGAGCAGCCGACGACCTTCAAAGACCCCGAGGCCATCGCCACGCTTGAGCAGTATCGGCCCGACTTCATCATCGTTGCGGCATACGGCATGATCCTGCCCGTCGAAGTTCTCGAGTGCCCTACGTATCATTGCCTGAACGTGCACGCCTCGCTTCTGCCCCGCTGGAGGGGCGCGGCTCCTATCGAGCATGCGATCCTCGCCGATGACGAGGAGACGGGCGTGTGCATCATGAGCATGGAGGAAGGCCTCGACACCGGCCCCTTCTGCGTATGCCGGACCCTCGACGTGGGGGAGAAGACCCTTCCTGTGCTTGCTGACGAACTTGCGAACTTGGGTTCGCATGCCCTTTTGACGGCGATCATGCAGATCCTGCGCGGGCAAGAGCGCTGGGTCGTGCAGAAGGAATCGGACGCTACGTATGCCCATAAGATCGAGAAGGGCGAGCTCGATTTGGACCCGGCACTCGGCGTCGACCTGCTTGTTCGCCGCGTCCGCGCAGCGAGCGCGGGTCATCCGAGCAAATGCTTGGTGCTCGGCAAGGGCGCGACGATCATCGACGCATGCCGCGCCGATTACGACGAGCAGGGAAAGGCTGCGGCAAGCGGGCTTGGTGCGGGGCAGGTGCGCTTCGCCTCGAAGCGGCTTCTGCTTGGGTGTGCCGACGGCACGCTCGAGGTCTTCCGCTTGAAACCAGATGGAAAGAAAGAAATGGATGCCCAGGCATTCGCGGCGGGAGCTGCGGCGCTTCATGGGCACGACGGAGAATGGACGGCGCAACATGCCTGATGGCAACAACCAGCATAACGAAGAACATCGCGGCAACGGCGACGCGAAGCGCCAGGGATCGCAAGATCGCCGCGGCCGCTCGAACTCAGGTTCCTACGGTTCGAAGGGAAACGGCGACCGCAGAGGTTCCTATAAGGGCTCGCGCGACGGCGGAAAAGGCGGCAAGGGCGGCTATGGCAAGCGCGACTCGCGCGGCGGTTCCTCCCGCGATGGCGAGCATCGTTCCCGCAAGCCCTTCGACAATGAGCGCTCCGATGACCGCAAATCCTACGGTAAGCGCGGCGATGACCGTCGCTCGGGAGGCAAGTCCTTCTCGAAGCAAGGGGACGGCAACCGCAAGCCCTACGGCAAGCGAGACGACAATCGAAAGCCTTACGGCAAGCGGGATGACGATCGTAGGCGCGACGGCGAGCGCAAATTTGAAAAACGTGACGGCGATCGTAAGCCATTCAATAAACATGATGGCGACCACAAGCCTTACGGCAAGCGCGATGATAACCGCAAGCCCTACGAAAAGCGCGATGGCGCAGCGCGTGATTTCGACCGCGCTCCTCGCGGCGACGCCCCCTTCAAGAAAGATCGCGCCGACGATCGCGGCTTCTCGCGCAAAGACGCAGGCGAGCATCGCGGCTTCGAACGCCGCGGGCCGTGGCGTCCCAACGAGCAGAATGCTGCCCTCGCCGAGGGTCGCGAGCCGCAGGAAGGCGTCTATCGCGGTGAGCTCGAGCTTGACGAGAACGGCGAGCTTAAGTACCGCAATCGTCCCAAGGGCGGTGAGCGCCGCGGTGCGAAGCACTCCTTCGGCGACAAGCCCCGCACGAGCGGCGTCGTCCACAAGGATTCCGAGCGCAGCGCCTCCCCAGCTCGCCAGGCAGCTCTGCGCGTGACGTCGATCGTCCGTGAGCGCGATGCCTTCGCTCAGGAGCTTATCCACAAGTACATCGATTCCTCCCGCATGTCCCGCGAGGACCGCGCGTTCGCAACGCGTCTCACGCTCGGCGTGGTGAGCTCGTACGGCACGCTCGACGACGTCATCAACCGCTGCCTCGACCGCATAAGCGACATCGACGACGACGTGCGCGACGCGCTGCGCATCTCGACCTACGAGATTATCTTCCTGAAGAAGGAGCCGCATGCCGCGGTAAGCCAGGGCGTCGAGCTGGTGAAGACAATCGCACCGAAGGCGTCCGGCCTGGCGAATGCAGTTTTACGCCGCATCGCCGACAAGGCGCACAAGTTCCCCTTCGGCGACCCTCGCACCGACATCGAGGCGTTTGCGCGCCTGCATGCCTTCCCCGAGTGGCTCGCCAAGCGGGCGCTGCTCGACTTAGGCCCCGATGCCACGCGCGATTACCTCGCGGGGTCGAACGAGCCGGCACCCCTGTTCGTCGCGATCAACGCGGCGAAGGCGGACGAGTCCGAGGTTGTCGAGACGATCGTGGCGGCCCACGGCGATCCGGTGGCCGTGTCGGTCAACGGCGAGGACATTCCCGGGTGCTATTGCCTCTCCGAGGGGCGCGTGCTCTTCGACGGGCGTGTCCGCCATATGATCCAGACCGGCCAGCTCCTCGTCTCCGACGCGTCGTCCCAGCAGATCGCGCGCCTTGTGCTTCCCGAAGAGAAGCCCGCGTCGCTTCTTGAGGTCGGCGCCGGCCGCGGGACGAAGACCGTCCTCATCCAAAGCGACGCTCAGCGCCGCTACGGCTCGCAGATCGACGAGTACGTGACCGTCGACAACCTGGAGTTCAAGACGAACATTACCGCCGAGCGCGCGGAGGAATACGGCATCCACGTTTCCGAATCGATCACCGGCGACGCGACGGCGCTCGATGACGTGGTGGGCGAGCGTGCCTTCGACGTCGTGTTCATCGATGCCCCGTGCTCGGGCCTGGGCACGCTGCGCCGCCACCCGGAGATCCGCTGGCGCTTGAACCCCGAGAAGATCGACGAGTTTGCAAAGACTGGCTTGGCGCTCCTGAAGTCCGCCTCGACCCATGTTGCCCCAGGCGGCAGCATCGTCTTCTCCACGTGCACCATCACGCGCGCCGAGAACATCGATGTCGTGAAGGCGTTCCTCGCAAGCGACGAGGGGACTTCGTTCGCCTTGGCCCCGATCGGTGGGGCGCCGTGCTTCAACCCGGCGCTCAAGCCGGGCTCGCCCGATGCCCACTTCGCCGTGCGGCTTCTGAAGGCGGCGGAATAAGATAAACCCCCAATCGGGGGGCCTGCCCGAAACGGCGGCTATCCATATGACGGTTAGCCGCCGTTTGCATATCAAACTACTTCCATTTCGCAACGTTGCGATACAATCCATGCGTTAGGCATCGTTTGCGATGCATCGTTCGAGCACTATGAAAGGGGGAGTCGCATATGGAACCGAAGATCGAAGAGGTGGCTTCGCGAATTAGGTCGCTGCGCGAGGATCTCGACATCTCGATGCAGGAAATGGCCCAGGCGACGGGCCGCTCGCTTTCGGAATACGCCGCACAGGAATCCGGCGAGCAGGACTTGAGCTTCACCTTCCTCTCGAAGTGCGCGAAGCGCTTCGGCGTCGACGTCGTCGAGCTGCTTACTGGCGAGAACCCTCACCTGACCGGGTATTCCCTTATCCGCGAGGGCGACGGGCTGTCCGTGAAGCGTCGTGCCGGCTTCGAGTACCTGCACAAGGCGCCGCAGTTCAAGAACAAGCTCGCCGAGCCGTTCTTGGTCACAATGCCCTACCTTCCCGAAGAGCAGGACAAGCCCATCCATCTGTCCTATCACCGCGGTCAGGAAATCGACTGCATCGTCTCCGGGCATATGCGCTTCGCCTACGAAGGCCACGTCGAGGAACTGGGCCCCGGCGATGTCCTTATGTACGATTCGGGCCGCGGGCATGGCATGATCGCCACGGGCGGCGAGCCGTGCGTGTTCTACGCGATCGTTTTGAAGCCGCAGGATATCGAGATTATGTAGGCGCGCTCGGGCGTGTCCCGGGTTGCGCCATCCCTTCGGTTCCTACGAGACTTCAGGGGTGTTTTGCCCCGCTTGCACTGAAAGAGGTTCTTTTATCCCATGAGGAATATCAATCTGCGCTACGTTGACGAGACCTACGCTCCCGATGGGCAGCTTAAGACGTTCAGCGTCCACTATCCCGACAACTTCAACTTCGGCTACGACGTCGTCGACGACATCGCGGTGAACGACCCCGACCGTCGCGCGATGATCTGGTGCAACCCCGAAGGCGAGGAGCATATCTTCACCTTCGCCGACATGAAGCGCTGGTCCGACAAAACGGCGAACTTCCTGGTTGATCAGGGTATCAAGCGCGGCGATTACGTTCTTGTCGTGCTGCGCCGCCACTACCAGTTCTGGTTCGTTGCAACGGCGTTGGCCAAGATCGGCGCGGTCATGGTTCCCGCGACCTTCATGTTGAAGGAGCACGACCTGGAATACCGCTTAAACGGCGCTTCCATCAGCTCCATCATCTGCACCTCCGTTGGGGATATCGCCGAGGTTGCCGACAACGTCATCTCCGAATGCCCCACGGTCACCTCGCGCATCCTCGTGAACGGCGCGGGTGGCGGTTTGACCCGACGCGACGAGGATGGAAACCTCATCGCCGTCGCGGGCACCGTCGGCGCGGCGCTTTCCGGCGAGGAAGGCATCTGCGCCGCGTCCATCGAGCGCGAAGGTTGGGTCGACTTCAACAGCGGCGTCCGCGCGGCGAGCGAGGTCTTCGAGCGTTGCGACACGGTAGCGGCCGAGCCCATGCTCATGTACTTCTCCTCCGGCACGTCCGGCAACCCGAAGATGGTGCTCCACAACTCTGGCTACGCCGTTGCGCACCTCATCACCGCCAAGCACTGGCACAATGTGCAGCCCGACGGCGTTCACTTCACCATCGCCGACACGGGCTGGGGCAAGGCGGTCTGGGGCAAATACTACGGGCAATGGCTTATGGAGGCCTGCGTCCTCACGTACGATTTCGACCGCTTCAACGCGGGTGAGATTCTCTCGATTATCTCGAAGTACCAGGTCACGTCTATGTGCTGCCCGCCGACGATGTACCGCCTTATGATGTCGGAGAACTTCGACGCCTATGACCTCTCGTCGCTTCAGTACTCGACGACCGCAGGCGAGGCGCTCAACCCCGATTTGTTCAACTTCTGGAAAGAGCACACGGGGCTCACAATCTACGAGGGCTTCGGCCAGACGGAGACACCGCTCACCATCGCCAACCTCAAGCATTCGACGCCGCGTTCTGGCTCGATGGGCAAGCCCGTGCCGCTCTACAACGTCGAGATTCAGCGCGACGACGGTTCGCGCTGCAACACCGGCGAGACGGGCGAGATCTGCATCTGCATGGAGCCGCGCCCCGCGGGCATCATGGTGGAATATTACCGCGACCCCGAAAAGACGGCGAACGCGATCTACAACGGCTGGTATCACACCGGCGACACCGCATGGGTCGACGAGGACGGGTACTTCTGGTACGTCGGCCGAAACGACGACGTCATCAAGTCGTCCGGCTACCGCATCGGGCCTTTCGAGATCGAAAGCGAGCTGCTCGAGCACGAGGCGGTGCGCGAGTGCGCTGTCACCGGCGTGCCCGATCCTGTTCGCGGCTTCGCCGTCAAGGCAACGGTCGTGCTTGCCGATGGCTTTAAGGGCTCCGACGAGCTGACCCGTGAGCTGCAGGCATGGGTGAAGCATCGTACGGCTCCTTACAAATACCCGCGCATCGTCGAATATGTCGACGCGCTGCCCAAGACCGTGAACGGCAAGATCCGCCGCGTCGCCATCAGGCAGAAGGACGGGGCGGACTTGAAGTCGCCGAAGCTTCCCGAGGGCCTTATCTAGCATGGCGCAGGTTCGCGACTTCGACGTTTCGCAGCTGGGCGGCGTGCTTGTCGTGTGCGGCCACTACGGTGTGGGGAAGACGGCACTTTCGCTTTCGCTCGTAAAGAATGCCGCGTGCGCGGGAAAACACGTCACGCTTGTCGACCTCGATGTGGTGAATCCCTACTTCAGGTCGAGTGACCAGGCGCAATCGCTTCGGGCGGCGGGTATCTCGGTGATAACGCCGGTCTATGCCGGCCCCGACTGCAACATCGACATGCCGGCGCTCACCGGCGCGGTCGCTCCCGCGATTGAGCGTGCGAGCTCCGACGCGGGCGAGCTGTGCGTCATCGATGTCGGCGGCGACGATGCCGGTGCGGCGGCGCTCGGGCGTTTCTCACGCACAATCGCTTCGGCACCTTACGAGATGTGGTATGTCGTGAATCGCTACCGAGCGCTTACCCGCGATCCGCGCGAAGCGTGCGAGGTGCTCTACGAAATCGAGCGTGCATCGCGCCTTCGTGCGACGGCAATCGTCGCGAACTCCCATCTCATGGGCGACACCGACGAAGATGCGATTTCCACTTCGCTGCCGTTTGCCCGCGAAGTGGCATGTGCGGCGGGTCTGCCGCTTGCTGCCGTCTGCGTTCCCGCATCTTGCGCGGATGCGGCGAGGGAGCGGCTTTCCCAAGAGGGCGCCGACGTGGCGCTCTACGAAATAAATCCCTATCGGCAAACGCCGTGGAGTAACTGATAGTCAAGAGGGCGGGGGTTAACGTCAAATGGCAAGAATCAGCGTGGACGAGGGCTTCTGCAAGGGCTGCGGCCTTTGCGTGGATGCGTGCCCGACCCACATTATCGAGCTCGATCAGGAGAGGATAACGGCCAAGGGCTATCATCCTGCGCACTGCATCGATCTGTCAAAATGCACGGGGTGCTGCTCATGCGCGGTCATGTGCCCCGACGTCGCCATCTCGGTTTGGAGGTGAGTTATGGCTGAAAAGGTTCTTATGAAGGGAAACGAGGCGCTCGCAGAAAGTGCGTTGCGCGCCGGGTGCCGTTTCTTCTTCGGCTATCCCATCACGCCGCAGACCGAGCTTGCGGCCTACATGTCCAAGCGCATGCCGAAGATTGGCGGGACGTATCTGCAGGCTGAAAGCGAGATCGCGGCCATCAACATGGTGTACGGCGCCGCGTCCGCCGGCGCTCGCGCGATGACGTCCTCATCGAGCCCTGGAATCTCGCTTAAAGGCGAGGGCATCTCGTACATGGCGGGCTCGGATCTGCCGGGCGTCATCATTAACGTGCAGCGAGGGGGCCCGGGTCTCGGCGGCATCCAGCCTTCCCAGTCCGATTATTGGCAGGCCACGCGCGCGACGGGGCATGGCGACTTCTTCATGCCCGTGCTCGCGCCCTCGACAGTACAGGAGATGGCCGACTGCGTCTACCGTGCCTTCGACTTGGCCGACGAGTATCGCACGCCTGTCATGGTGCTTGCCGACGGCATGCTCGGCCAAATGATGGAGCCCGTCGTTTTGCCGGAGCCCAAGGAAAGCCTCCCCGAGAAGCCCTGGGCGACGACGGGGCATAAGGGCAAGCGCGCCCACAACATCGTGAACTCACTCTATCTGACCGCCGACGCCCTCGAGAAGCTCAACATCGAGCGGTTCGAGCGCTACGAGGTCATCCGCGAGAAGGAACAGCGCGCAGAAGCTTTCATGCTCGACGATGCGGAAATCGTCGTAGTCGCGTTCGGCGCATCGAGCCGCGTGGCGAGAAGTGCGGTCGTCGCGGCGCGCGAGGAGGGCATCAAAGTCGGTCTGCTTCGCCCGATCACGCTGTGGCCGTTCCCGACGAAGGCGATCGAAGACGCGCTCTCGCATGCGAAGGCGTTCCTGTCGGTTGAGATGAACATGGGACAGATGGTCGACGACGTGCGCCTTGCGGTGAACGGGCGCGCGGCAGTTGACTTCTACGGCCGCACCGGCGGCGTCATCCCGACGCCTGAAGAGGTGCTTTCCGCTATCAAGGATTCTGCGAAGAGGGGAGGGGTTCTCTAATGGCACAAGACGAGAAGCTCGTGTTTTCCCGCCCGCATTCGCTGTTGCCGGTGGTGACCAACTATTGCCCGGGCTGCACGCACGGCATCGTCCATCGCCTCGTGTGCGAGGCCATGGACGAGCTCGATATCGAGGGCCAGACCGTAGGCGTCGCGCCTGTCGGCTGCTCGGTCATGTCCTACGATTTCTTCGGTTGCGATATGATCGAGGCTGCTCACGGCCGCGCCCCCGCGGTTGCGACCGGCGTGAAGCGCGTTTTGCCCGACCATGTGGTGTTCGCGTACCAAGGCGACGGCGATCTCGCCTCGATCGGCATGGCGGAGACCGTCCATGCGGCGACGCGCGGCGAGCACATTACCGTCATCTTCATCAATAACGCGATCTACGGTATGACGGGCGGTCAGATGGCGCCTACGAGCCTTCCGAACCAGGTCACGCAGACGAGCCCCTATGGGCGCGACGTTTCGAAGGCGGGTTATCCCGTGCGCGTGTGCGAGCTTTTGAGCACGCTCGATGGCCCGGCGTACATCGAGCGCGTCACCGTCGATTGCAAGAAGAACATCCGCAAGGCGAAAAACGCCATCAAGAAGGCGTTCCAGTACCAGATCGACGGCGTGGGCTACTCGTTCATCGAGGTCGTTTCCACTTGCCCCACGAACTGGGGATTGACGCCGCAAGAGGCCTTCGAATGGATGCGCGAGAACATGCTGCCGTACTATCCGCTCGGCGTCTACCGCGATGTCGTCGCCGATGGTTACGCGAACGCGGCCGAGGCGGCGTCGGCGCGCTCAGCGGCGTGTCCCATTGCCCATCCCGAGAAGTCGGAAGGGGGCAACTAATGGCTGAGACGACGTATCCCGATCGCAAGATCGTGCTCGCCGGCTTCGGCGGGCAGGGCGTGCTCTTCGCCGGCAAGGTCATCGCCTATACCGGGCTCATCGGCAACCGCGAGGTTTCGTGGCTGCCCTCCTACGGCCCTGAGATGCGCGGCGGCACCGCGAACTGCAGCGTCAGCTTGGCGGCAGACCCCATCGGCAGCCCGCTCATTACCGCGCCCGATGTCCTTATCGCGATGAACCAACCCTCCCTCGACAAGTTCATCGATGCGGTCGTTCCCGGCGGTCTTATCATTGCCGACTCCACGCTCGTGCAGAACATTCCTGAGCGCAACGACGTCACGGTGAAGGCCATCCCCGCTGCCGATATCGCCGAGAAGGCGGGGCTTAAGGGCTTGGGCAACATCGTGCTGGTGGGCGCTCTCTTTGCGGCGGACCCGTTCTGTGATTCCGAGGTGCTCACGGCGGCGATCGAGAAGTGCGTTCCCGCGCGCAAAGCTGCGATGCTCGATAAGAACAAGCAGGCGCTCGCCCTCGGTATCGAGGCGTAAGGGCAGCGTGCGCGGCGCGGGGCGCTAAAGGGACGCCCTTCGCCGCAGCTTCTTACCCTCAAAGGCGCACGGTTGACGCGAAGCCCCAGTTGAGGCGCGGCACGCGAGATTCGCTTGCCGCGCCTTCTTTACTTGCAAGTTGCTGGTATGATATTTCTATTACGCTATCAGTAGGTCGGAGGGTGCCTTGAGGTCACGTACTATCGCGTTGCGCTTCGTTCTCGCGATCATGCTCGCGTTTTCCTTGGCATCCGTCGGCACCTTAGGAGTGGCTTCGGCCGACGAGCAGGGGCAATCTCAGGACGAGGCGGCTTCCTCGAAAGTGATTCGCGTCGGCTACCTCATCGACAATCAGGACTACCAATCCTGAACGCCCGACACGTATATGTCGGGCTGGGGATACGAATACCTGCAAGACATTTCCTACCACACCGAGGGTTGGAAATACGAGTACGTCCTGGGAACGTTCTCTGAGCTCATTGCTAAGCATGAGGCGGGGGAAATCGACCTCATGTCGAACATCTCCTATACTCCCGAACGAGCCGAGAACCTTCTCTACTCGACGAACCCTTCGGGCAAGGAGCGCTATTACATCTACGTGAAGTCCGATCGCGACGACCTTACCGTGGGCGACCCTGCACTTGCCGAAGATGCCCAGCGAGCCCACGATGCAGGCATGAACGGGCATCTTACTAAACCCATCGACATGGAGAAGGTCAAGCAAGCGCTCGCCGCTAATGCTTTGCCCGTTTTGCGTTCGCCTGCTGCCGACGTGTTGCCTGCTTCGGCTTCTCGTGATGACTTTCGTAGGGACCTTGCTGATGTTCGTGCCGTTCGGCATTACGGAAGCATATCTTGTGTAGCTAAGGTGCCCCCGTAATTGCGCCCGCCGTGGTGTCATTGGCGGGATTTTTCGCCCTTTGCTCAACGGGTCGGGGGTTGCGCGCGGGCATGCGGTATGATTGTCACGCTTTAGGAAGCTTTCTTCTTGGAGATGGATGGGTCCTGGTGGGCCCCGCGGCCTTCAAAGCCGTTGTGAGGCGCGCAGAACGTCTTGGGTGTGTTCGATTCGCACGCATCTCCGCCAATATTTCCATGAAACGACGTGATCGGCGCCGCAAGGTGCTTGCGTGCTTGTTGTCTTTTCCAGGAAATGGGGGGGGGATTATGGCAGATCAATCAATTTCCGTCGACGCGTTAAGCCCGGCTCAAACCGAGGCGAAGGCGGAGACCCTCGGCATCTCGAAGGGCTCGATGCCCGCTGGCCGCATGTTTGTCGCCGCGATGCTCGCAGGCGCCTTCATCGGATTCGGCGCAATGTTCTTTTGCCTGTTCACAAGCGATTCATCGCTTCCTTTCGCTGTGCAACGCGCTGGCGGTGGCGCTTGCTTCTGCTTAGGCCTCGTGCTCGTGCTCTGCTGCGGCGCGGAGCTTTTCACCGGCAACTCGCTTATGGTGTGCTCGCTGTTCTCGAAAAAGATCGGCTCAGGCCAGCTCGCGCGCAACTGGGCGATTGTGTGGCTGGGAAACCTTGCCGGTTCGCTCGTCGTCGTGTTCCTCGTATGCGCCTCGCAGATGGGCGCGATGAACGGGGGAGCGGTCGGGACGACCATGGTAAACGTTGCTTCCTCGAAGGCCTCACTTGCACCCGCCACCATCTTCGCGAAGGGCATCCTTTGCAACGTGCTCGTGTGCCTGGCCGTGTGGATCGGCTTTTCCGCCCGCTCGGTGGTCGATAAGGTGCTCGGCATCTTTCTTCCTATCACTGCGTTTGTGGCCTGCGGGTTCGAGCACTGCGTGGCGAACATGTTCTTCCTTCCGAGCGGGCTTCTCATGAACACGCTCGGCGTCGGCAACCCGGGGGCGATCACGCTCGAGGGGCTCGTCGCGAACATCGTCATCGCGACGCTCGGCAACATCGTCGGCGGCGTGGCGGTCGGCGCGGCGTATTGGTTCGCGTATCGAACTCGTGAGAATCTCGCGTAAACCCGCGTGCATACGCTACACTTACCTTTCAACAGTCAACGGGGAAGGGTGAGGTTCGTGCTTACGTATTTCAAACGCTATGAGATAGCGGCTTGCGCTATTGCCGTCGTCATTCCCCTCGCCGTGGTCTTCATCTGGTCGAACATCGAGGGGCGCGCGATGGGCTTCACTGCAGCGGGCGCGGGCGTATCTGTCGTGCTCTTGCTCGCTGGCCTGTTCGTCTTCACGCGCGTGTTTGCTCGCGCAGCGCAGGCTAAGCTCGAAAAGCTCGTCTCCCTCTACAACGATGACTGCGATGCTATGGCCTTCCTCGAAGGTTCGTCGAAAATCGCGGAATCCGCCGAGCCGCCCTTGGGCGAGCTTCCCGCGTGGTTTTTGTCCTTCTACGCGTGCGCGCTCATCAACGTCGATCGCAAGAGCGAGGCAGCGAAGTTCGGCCTCATGATTCAGGACAGCGTGAAGGATGCGCCGACCGACGAGGCGAAAATCGCGTTGTATGCCGATCTGGTTCCCCTCGTGAAAAGCCTCTTTGACAACAACCGAGTGATCGCGCTCATCGACGAGGCGCTCTCGCTGCCAAACTTGGGGGATGATGCTATCACGCAGCAGCGCCGTGCCTATCTTTCCTGGTCGCGCGAAGTCGCCCAGGCAGAACTTGATCACGACGAGTCGAAGCTCATCGGGCTTTACCGCTCCATCTGGGACAACCACGACCAGTGCACGCGCTTGCGCGTCGTGTATGCCGCCAAGGAAGGCGAGCTTCACGCTGCGGCGGGCAACCGCGATGCGGCAGCAGGCTGCATGCGCTTCGCCGCCGATAATGGCAAGGATCTCCCCGCAGCGCGCACAGCCCGCGCCTTCTTCGGAGGGTAAGGTGCAGCTGCATCGGCGCAGGCGACTTTAAAACGCCCCTCTCGGAAGTGGTGCCCCCGCTTACGGAATACCGCTGGGAACTGTTAGCACGTTCGAAACAAAAGACTCCTATAATTCCGAACGTTTTTGCAATTCACGGTATGAGTGGGGTAGTGGTATGGACTTGATGCAGATTGTGGCCGTGGTGGTGTTCGTCGTCGCGATGGTCGCCATCATGTCGGAGAAGGTGCACCGCGCGCTCGTCGCCATCGTCGGCGCGATGATCCTGCTCATCGTCCACGTCGTAACCTTCGACCAGGCCATGAGCCACGTCGACTTCAACACGCTCGGCGTCCTTCTGGGCATGATGCTCTTCGTCGCCGTGGTGAAGCTCTCGGGCATCTTCGAGTACCTCGCCATCAAGTGCGCGCGCCTCGCGAAGGGCAACCCCTGGCACGTCATGGTGCTCTTCGTCTGCCTGACCGCGCTGCTCTCGGCGCTGCTCGACAACGTGACGACGGTCCTGCTCATCGGCCCCATGACCATCACGGTGTGCCGCCTGCTCGACATCGACGCGGTGCCGTTCTTCCTCGCCGAGATCATGGCCTCCAACATCGGCGGCACGGCGACCCTCATCGGCGACCCGCCCAACATCATGATCGGCTCGGCGGCGGGCTACTCCTTCGTCGACTTCATCCTCTACGACACCCCGGCGGCGCTGCTCTCGCTCGCCGTGATGCTCGCGCTGTTCTACCTGCTCTTCGGCCGAAAGCTCCACGTCGACGACGCGCACAAAGACGCGCTCGCGGACCTCGACGAGCGGGAGCAGATCAAGAACCCGATCCTCTTGCGCCAGAGCGTCGTCATGATCGCCCTCGTCGTCGTGGGCTTCATGGCCCACGGCTCGCTCGGCGTCGAGTCCTGCGTTGTCGCGCTCACCGCGGCGGGCGTCCTCATGCTGATCTCGGGCGAGCGCATCGAGGAGGCGCTCGCGCACGTCGAGTGGACCACGCTCGTCTTCTTCGCCGGTCTGTTCATCATCGTGGGCGCGCTCTCCGAGGTCGGCGTCATCGGCATGCTTGCGCAGGCTTTGATCGACGTCACGGGAGGGTCGACCTTCGTCGCCATGCTCGTGCTGCTCTTCGCCTCGGCGATCATCTCGAGCTTCCTCGACAACATCCCGTTCGTCGCCACGATGATCCCGATCCTGCTTTCCATGGAGGCGACCGGCATGGACGTCATGCCCCTGTGGTGGGCGGTGTCGCTCGGCGCATGCCTCGGCGGCAACGGCACCTTGATCGGCGCGTCGGCGAACGTCGTCATGTCCGACATCTCGCGCAAGAACGGCCATGTCATCACGTTTGCGCACTTCTTCAAAGTCGGCTTTCCCACGATGCTCGCGACCGTCGCCGTGTCAGCAATCTATCTAATCGTGCGTTTTCCGCCAATGTAGTATTTCGGGGTTTCGCGCGGCGCGAAGCTGGCCTATACTTGCGTTCAGTCCTTTAAAAGCGGTACAGAGAGACCGACAAGGAGCGCGAGCGGTTCACCCAGGTGAAATCGCACTATCGCAGAACCGAGCGGTCTGCCTGCATCCCTGATTGGAAGAGGGTGCGAATGACAGATTCTAGAACAGTGAAATCCGTCTGTATGGACGCAGACGAAATTGAGCGATCGCTCACGCGCATCGCGCACCAGATTCTCGAGGCCAACCACGGCGCCTCGAACATCGCCTTGGTGGGAATCCTCACCCGAGGCGACTTGCTCGCTCATCGTCTTGCGAGCAAGATCAAGCAGATCGAAGGCACCGACGTTCCGCTCGGCGCGCTTGACATCAGCTTCTATCGCGACGATTTCGCGACGCATCTTTCCCCCGAGGTCCACTCGACTGACATCCGCTTCGACATTGACGGGCTAACCGTCGTACTCGTCGACGATGTCCTGTTCACCGGCCGCACCATCCGCGCGGCGCTTGACGCGCTAAGCGATTTCGGTCGCCCTTCCTGCGTGCAACTTGCGGTCCTCGTCGACCGCGGGCACCGCGAGCTTCCCATCCGCGCCGATTTCGTCGGCAAGAACGTCCCATCCTCGTCGCACGAGAACGTCCGCCTCTTCCTGGAGGAAGTCGATGGCGTCTCCGCCGTCGAGGTCCTCGAAATGGCGCCGGGGGACCGTGCGGGATCCGCCCCGCTTGGCTTTGACCAGCCCCAAGAAAAGGAGGCGTAGCAGCCATGGCCTTCAACCACAAGCACCTCATCAACATCTCGGAATACTCTGCGGAAGACATCACGCGCATCCTCGACACGGCCGCAAGCTTCCGCGCAGTGAACGAGCGGCGCATCAAGAAGGTGCCGACGCTCAAGGGCTTCACGGTCGTGAACATGTTCAATGAGCCTTCCACCCGCACGCGCTCGTCGTTCGAGCTCGCCGAGAAGCGCCTGTCGTGCGATACGCTCAACTTCGGTGGGTCCTCTACCTCCACGGTGAAGGGCGAGAGCTTGCGCGACACCGTGCAGACGCTCTGCTCGTACAAGATCGATGCCATCGTCGTGCGAGACAAGCACGCAGGTGCTCCGCGCAAGGTCGCCGATGTTTCCGGCGTGTCCGTCATCTGCGCAGGTGACGGCAAGCATCAGCATCCAACCCAGGCGCTGCTCGACCTGTACACCATCCGCGAGCGCTTCGGGCACATCGAGGGCCTTCGCGTCGGCATCGTCGGCGACATCGGCCATTCGCGCGTCTGCGGCTCGCTCATCCCCGCGCTCAAGATCATGGGCGCCCACGTCACCGTCATCGCACCGCCGACGCTTATGCCGGCAGCTCCCGAAATCTTAGGGGCCGACGAAATCACGAGCGACCTCGACGCGGCGCTGCCCGAGCTCGATGTGGTCTACATGCTGCGCATCCAGCGCGAGCGCCTCGAGGGCGCGCCGTACCCGAGCCTTCGCGAGTACAACCTGCTCTTCGGCCTGACCGAGGAGCGCGAGAAGCTCATGCGCCCCGACGCCATCGTTTGCCATCCAGGACCGGTGAACCGCGGCGTCGAGCTCGATGACTACATGTGCGACAATCCGCAGCGCTCCGTTATCTTAGACCAGGTCTATTCCGGCGTGCTTGTCCGCATGGCCGTTCTCTATCTGCTGTTAGGAGGAACCGACAATGGCGTTGATGCTTAAGAACGCGCGGCTTCTCGACCCCCAGGTTGGGCTCGACGAGGTTGCCGACATCCTGATCCGCGATGGGCGCATCGTGGAGATTGGCCACGACCTTGAGATGCCGAAGGGCATCGAGCGTGACCTTTCGGGAAAGATTGTCGTTCCCGGCCTGGTGGATATGCACGTCCATTTGCGCGACCCCGGATTCGAGTACAAAGGCGACATCGAATCGGAGACGAAGGCGGCTGCGCACGGCGGCTTCACAGCGGTGTGCGCGATGCCGAACACGAACCCCGTCTGCGACAACGCGACCATCGTGGAATACGTGCAGCGCAAGGCTTCCGAAGTCGGCTTCTGCCGCGTGCTTGTGTCGGGCGCACTCACGCAGGGGCTCAAAGGCGAGGTGCTCTCCGAGATGGGGGATATGGTCGCTCACGGCGCGGTCGCGTTCACCGACGACGGGCGCGGCGTGCAGGACTCGGGCATGATGCGCCGCACGATGGACTACGCCAAGCAGTTCGACCGCGTTGTCATGTGCCACTGCCAAGACGAGGGTCTCGTGGGCGCGGGTCAGGTGAACGAAGGGGAATGCTCCACGCGCCTTGGCCTTTTAGGTTGGCCTGCGGAAGGCGAGGAGCTCGAAATCATGCGCGACATCGCGCTTTGCCGCCTGACGGGCTGCCATTTCCACGCGCAGCACGTTACGACCGCGCGCGGGCTTGAGCTCATCCGCGCCGCCAAGGCGGAGGGGCTGCCCGTCACCTGCGAGGTAACGCCGCATCATCTGCTTCTCGACGACTCGATGATCGGCGAGGATTACGATACGAACTACAAGGTGAACCCGCCGCTTCGCACGAAGGCCGACGTCGCTGCGCTTCGCTGCGGCCTCGCCGACGGCACGGTCGACGCCATCGTCACCGACCACGCGCCGCACGCGACCTACGAGAAAGACCGCGAGTTCGAGCTTGCCCCCTTCGGCATGACCGGCATCGAGACCTCGCTCGGCCTTATGCTCACCCACCTGGTCGGCGAGGGCGTGATCAGCTTGAGCCGCCTCGTCGAGCTCATGGCCGTGAACCCTCGGGCAATCCTGCGCGACGAGCGCGTGGCCATCGAGCCGGGCTCCATCGCCGATCTGACGGTCATCGACCCCGACGCGGAGTGGACGGTTGCCAAAGACGACTTCTGCTCGAAGGCGCAGAACACGCCGTTTGTCGGGTGGGAACTTCGCGGGCGCGCGACCGACGTGTTCGTCGGCGGCTATGCGACGATGGAAGACGGCGTGGTTTGCTCCACGGTCAAAAAGTAAGGCGCCTTTACGGCGATTTCGATACGATAGCGGATGACGCCCGCGATGGCGGGCTTGAACAGAAAGGAACGATGTGAGCGAGATCACGAAAAAGCTGCTCGAGAACACCTCGAAGCCGCTCGGTGCACCGGCGCTGCTCGTGCTCGAAGACGGCGCTGTGTTCAGCGGCACCTCTTGCGCGGCGCAGGGCGAAGTGTTCGGCGAAATCTGCTTCAACACCTCTCTGGAGGGCTACCTCGAGGTGATCACCGACCCGAGCTACGCGGGCCAGATCATCACGATGACCTACCCCCAGATCGGCAACTACGGCGTGAACCGCGAGGACTGCCAGTCCGAGAAGCCGGCGTTGCGCGGGCTCGTCGTGCGCGACATGTGCCAGGTGCCCTCGAACTGGCGCTGCGAGCTTTCGCTGCCCGACTTTTTGCGCGAGAACAACGTCGTCGCCATCGAGGGCGTCGACACGCGCGCCCTCGTTCGCCACGTGCGCGACAACGGCGCCCAGCGCGCGGTGCTCTCCACACTCGACACCGACGCCGAGAGCCTCCTCGCCAAGGTGCGCGCAAGCGAGTCCATCGTCGGCGTGAACCTCGCCGAGACGGTCTCTCGCTCCGAGAAGGCGACCTTCGGCCTTGACGACCTGCCGAAAACCCAGGCGTTCGCACTCTCGGCGCCCGCGCCTGCGAAGTACAAGGTCGTCGCTTACGACTGCGGCGCGAAGCTCTCCATCTTCCAAAACCTCGTGCGCGTGGGCTGCGAGCTTACCGCAGTTCCCTGGGACACTCCCGCCGAGGACGTCCTCGCGATGAACCCCGACGGCGTGTTCCTCTCCAACGGCCCTGGCGACCCCGATGCGGTTTCGGGTACGTATTCCCAGGTCGAGAAGCTGCTCGGCAAGGTTCCCGTCTTCGGCATCTGCCTTGGACACCAGATGATGTCGAAGGCCGCGGGCGCTCAGATCGAGAAGCTCAAGTTCGGCCATCGCGGCGGCAACCATCCCGTCATGAACCTGCGTACCCACCGCGTCGAGATCACCGCGCAAAACCACGGCTTCGGCCTTCTGTTCCCGACGCTCGGCGAGCTTATCCCCGAGGAGTCGGCGGGCGAGACCGAACATCACGACGATCTGCGCTTCTGGGTCGAAAAACGCGTGGCACCCGTCGTGCAAAACGAGAAGTTCGGCCGCATCCAGCTCACGCATGTGAACTTGAATGACGGCACGGCCGAGGGCATCGCGTTCCTCGACATCCCGGCCTTCTCGGTGCAGTACCACCCCGAGGCATCGCCCGGACCGACCGACGCGCACTACCTGTTCACCGCCTTCTCGCGCCTCATGGATGGACGCGAGGATTATCTCGATATCGACATTGCCGCCGACCGCTTGGCCGGATGGAAGTTTGGGGGAGAAGTCAATGCCTAAGCGTACCGACATCAAGTCCATCCTGGTCATCGGATCGGGTCCGATCGTCATCGGCCAGGCATGCGAGTTCGACTACTCGGGTGCCCAGGCCTGCAAGGTCCTTAAAGCCGACGGCTACCGCGTCATCCTTGTCAACTCCAACCCGGCGACTATCATGACCGACCCGGGACTCGCCGACCGCACCTACGTCGAGCCGATCACGCCCGAGTTCGTCGAGAAAGTCATCGAGAAGGAACGCCCCGACGCACTTCTCCCGACGCTCGGCGGCCAGACGGGCCTGAACACCGCCGTTGCCCTCGCGAAGTCCGGCGTCCTTGACAAGTACGGCGTCGAAATGGTCGGCTGCGACCTTCCCGCCATCGAGCGCGGTGAGGACCGCAAGCTCTTCAACGAGTGCATGGAGGAGCTCGGCATCGAGGTCGCGCGCAGCGGCTACGCCTACTCCATGGAAGACGCCGAATCGATCGTCGCCAAGCTGGGCTTTCCCGTGGTGTGCCGCCCGTCGTTCACGCTCGGTGGTGCCGGCGGCGGCATTGCGCACGACATGGACGAGCTCCATCTCATCGTGAGCCAGGGACTTGAGCTTTCGCCCGCAGGCGAGGTGCTCGTCGAGGAGTCCATCGAGGGCTGGAAAGAGTACGAGATGGAGGTCATGCGCGACCGCGTCGGCAATGGCATCATCGTGTGCTCCATCGAGAACTTCGACGCAATGGGCGTCCACACCGGCGACTCGATCACCGTCGCCCCTGCGCAAACCCTCTCCGACGTTGAATACCAGCGCATGCGCACGGCCTCGCTCGCCATCCTCGAGAAGATCGGCGTTGAAACCGGCGGCTCGAACGTGCAGTTCGCCGTCAACCCGAAGACGGGCCGCATGATCGTCATCGAGATGAACCCCCGCGTGTCGCGCTCTTCCGCGCTCGCTTCCAAGGCGACGGGCTTCCCGATCGCCAAGGCCGCGGCGAAGCTCGCGGTGGGCTACACGCTCGACGAGATCGTGAACGACATCACGAAGGCGACGCCCGCGTGCTTCGAGCCTTCCATCGACTATTGCGTCGTCAAGGTGCCGCGCTTCACGTTCGAGAAGTTCCAGGGCACCGACGACACGCTCACGACCCGCATGAAGGCGGTCGGCGAGATCATGTCCATCGGCCGCACCTTCGAGGAATCGCTCGGCAAGGCACTTCGCTCCCTTGAAAACGGCCGCGCGGGGCTCGGTGCCGACGGCAAGGGTACGGAAAGCACCATGCAGGGCGCGGAATTCGACGACATGGTGAGCCGCCCGACCGCGAACCGCATCTTCTTTATCGGCGAGGCGATGCGCCGCGGCATGAGTGTGGAGGAGCTCCATGCAAAGACGGGCATCGACCCATGGTTCTTGGCCCGCATGGCCGACATGGTCGCCGTCGAGCAGGCGCTTTCGGGCCACGCGCTTGAGGAACTCGACGAGGAGGATATGCGCTGCGCTAAGCGCTTCGGCCTCTCCGACGTGCAGATCGCGCACCTGACCGGCTCCGACGAACTTTCCGTGCGCGCCCACCGTAAGGCGCTCGGCGTCGTCCCCGCGTTCAAGACGGTCGACACCTGCGCGGCTGAAACGCCGAGCAAGACGGCCTACCACTACAAGACCTACGACGCCTGCGAGAGCGAGGTCGCGCCCAAGACCAAAAAGCGCGCGATGATTCTCGGCGCAGGTCCGAACCGCATCGGCCAGGGCATCGAGTTCGACTACTGCTGCGTGCATGCAAGCTACGCGCTTGCCGACGCCGGCTTCGAGACCATCATGGTCAACTGCAACCCCGAAACGGTCTCGACCGACTACGATACCTCAGACAAGCTCTATTTCGAGCCGCTGACCTTCGAAGACGTGATGGATATCGTCGATGTGGAAGACCCTGACGGCGTCGTTGTGACGCTCGGCGGCCAGACGCCGCTCAAGCTCGCGCGCGCCCTGCAGGAAGCGGGCGTCCCCATCATGGGCACGAGTCCCGAGGCGATTGACCTCGCCGAAGATCGCGACCGTTTCTCGCAAGTGCTCGACGAGCTCAAGATCATCTACCCTGCAGCGGGCGAGGCATCGACCCTCGAAGAGGCGCACCAGGTCGCCGAGCATATCAGCTTCCCGCTGCTCGTCCGTCCGAGCTACGTGCTCGGCGGTCGCGGCATGGCCATCGTCTACGACAATGACCAGCTCGACAAGTACATGGCCGAGGCCGCGAAGATCTCGCCTGACCATCCGGTCTACCTCGACCGCTTCCTCGAATCGGCCATCGAGGTCGACGTCGACGCGCTCTGCGACGGCAAGGACGTCTTCGTGGGCGGCATCTTGGAGCACATTGAGATGGCGGGCATCCACTCGGGCGACTCCGCCTGCTGCACGCCGCCGTTCTCGCTCTCGCTCAGCCTTCAGGGGCAGCTGCGCGACATCGCTCGCCGCCTTGCGCTGCGCCTTGGCGTCGTGGGTCTGCTCAACATTCAGTTCGCCATTAAAGACCAGGTCATCTACGTAATCGAAGCAAACCCGCGCGCGAGCCGCACCGTGCCGTTCGTCTCCAAGTCCACAGGTGTCCCCTTAGCGAAGATCGCGGCCCGCATCATGGCGGGGGAGAAGCTCGCCGATCTGCACCTTCCCGCCGACGACCGCGAGTTCGACTACTTCTGCGTAAAGGAAGCCGTCATGCCGTTCGGCCGTTTCCCCGGCTCCGACGTCGTGCTCGGCCCCGAGATGAAGTCGACCGGCGAGGTCATGGGCATCGCGGGCAACTTCCCCGCAGCATTCACTAAGACCCAGCTCGCGATCGACTACGAGCCGCCGCGGGGTGGGGAAGTGTTCATCTCGGTGAACGATGGCGACAAGCGCAACATCACGGCGATCGCTCGCTCCATCGCGCGCCTCGGGTTCTCGCTTGTCGCAACGACGGGCACCGCTCGCGCTCTTCGCGCCTCGGGCATCGAATGCGAGGAGGTTGGCAAGATCCACGCCGGCTCGCACACGATTCTCGACCGCATCGCATCGGGTGAGATCGTGCTCATGATCAACACGCCGTTCGGCAGCTCCACCAACACCGACGGCTACGAGATGCGCGCGGCATGCGTGCGCCACGGCGTGAGCTACTGCACCACGCTCGCGGGCGCGCAGGCGCTTATTGCTGGTATGGAAGCGGTCCGCGAGACAGGGCTCGACGTCATCGCGCTGCAAGACCTGCCGCAGTGGGAAGGCTAAAACATGGTAGACATCATAGCGCCCGTGCTCGATAACCACCAGGTGGGCCCCAGGCTTTACCTGATGACGCTGAGCGCGTCCGAAATTGCTTCGAGCATCAAGCCCGGTCAGTTCGTCCATATGCAGATTCCGGGTATGGAGGGCCATATCCTGCGTCGCCCGTTCTCGGTCTATGCGGCGAACGCGAGCGAGGGAACAATTGAGATCCTCTACCAGGTGGTGGGCTTCGGCTCCGAGCGCATGACGAAGCTTGCGCCCGGTGACGAGGTCGCGCCCAAGCTTATCGGGCCCGTCGGTCGCGGCTGGGTCGCACCCGAGAAGTGCGAACGCGCGCTTCTGGTGGGCGGCGGAGTCGGGGCGGCTCCCTTGTACCTGCTCTTCGAGCAGCTGGTTGCTGCTGGCGTCGACGTCACCGTGGTGCTCGGTGCCCAAACCGAGGCGGCGCTCGTATGCCGCGAGCGTTACGCTCGCGTGCTTTCCACCGCTGGGTGCTGCGCCGAGAACGCGCCTTTGTGCGCAACAGACGACGGCACCTTCGGGCGTTCGGGTTTTTGCACCTCGCTTGTCGATGACGCGATAAGCGAAGCGAACGCAAGCGGGAAACCCTTCGACTACCTGGCTGTTTGCGGGCCCGAGCCGCTCATGAAGATTGTTTCTGGCCAGGCAGCGGAGGCCAACATTCCCTGCCAGGTCTCGATGGAGAAGCGCATGGCGTGCGGCGTCGGAGCCTGTCTTTCGTGCGTCGTGGAAACCGTCAACGGCAAGAAGCGTTCCTGCGTAGACGGCCCTGTATTCGATGCTCAGGAGGTGGCGTGGTAATGGTAGCGAGAACCCCACGTGAGACGAGCGTGAACCTGTCTGTCAACCTCGGTGGCCTTGCAATGAAGAACCCCGTTACCACGGCGTCGGGCACGTTCGCCGCGGGTATGGAGTATTCCGATTTCGTTGACGTGTCCGCCTTGGGCGCCGTCACGACGAAGGGCGTCTCTCTCAATGGCTGGGAGGGCAACGCGAGCCCGCGCATTGCTGAGGTCCCTTCGGGCATGCTGAACTCGATCGGCTTGCAGAACCCCGGCGTCGCCCACTTGAAGAGCGAGGAGCTTCCCTGGCTGCGCGAGCAGGGAGCCACGACCATCGTGAACGTCTCCGGCCACAGCTTCGACGAATACGTACAGGTCATCGAAGCGCTTGAGGATGCTCCCGTCGACGCCTACGAGGTGAACATTTCGTGCCCGAACGTCGATGCCGGCGGCATGACGCTCGGCACCCACGTCCCGAGCGTCGAGAAGGTGGTTTCGCTTTGCCGCGAGGCGACGTCGCGCCCGCTTATCGTGAAGCTCACCCCCAACGTGACCGATATCACCGAGATCGCCCGCGCAGCCGAGGCTTCGGGTGCCGATGCAATCTCGCTCATCAACACGCTGCTCGGCATGGCGATCGACGCGAAGCGCCGCCGCCCAGTGCTCGCGCGCGTCGTTGGCGGATTCTCGGGTCCCGCCGTGAAGCCCGTTGCGTTGCGCATGGTGTGGCAATGTTCGAAGGCGGTTTCCGTTCCCATCCTCGGCATGGGCGGCATCACGACCGGCACCGACGCGGTTGAGTTCATGCTGGCGGGTGCTACCGCGGTCGCCGTCGGCACGGCGAACTTCATGAACCCTCAAGCAACCGTCGACGTGATCGATGGCATCATCGACTACTGCGAGAAGCAAGGCGTAAACGATGTGAACGACCTGATAGGAGCACTTGAATGCTAGAGGATTTCCATACTGAGCCCGCACGCGATCGCGTCATCGTCGCACTCGACTGCGATGCGGCAACCGCGCTTTGCCTTGCTGTGCAGCTGCGTGGCCATGCGAAGTGGCTCAAAGTCGGCATGACACTCTACTATGCCGAGGGACCTAAGATCGTGCAGACGTTCAAGCAGCTCGGCTTCAATGTCTTCCTCGACCTGAAGTTCCACGATATCCCGCATCAGGTGGAGGGTGCTGCGGCATCGGCCGTGCTTTCGGGAGCCGACATGCTCACGATGCACGCCGTGGGAGGCGCCGCAATGATGGCAGCTGGGCACCGCGGTGCTGAGGCTGCCGCGTTCGAGCGCAAGGTTCCGGCGCCGGCGACGCTTGCAATTACGGTTCTCACCAGCATGGATGCGGAATCGCTTGCAGCTACGGGAGTTTCAAGGGCTCTGCCCGAGCAAGTGAGCGCGCTCGCCGTACAAGCTCGCGAGGCGGGGCTTTCGGGCATCGTGTGCTCGCCGCAAGAGGCCAAGGGGATGCGCGAGCTGCTCGGGCCGGAGGCGCTTATCGTGACCCCGGGCGTTCGTCCCGCGGGAAGCGCAAAGGGAGACCAGAGCCGCGTTGCCACGCCTGCGCAGGCTTTCGAGAACGGCGCTTCGCATATCGTTGTGGGTCGTCCGATCACGCAGGCCGAAGACCCGGTTGCCGCGTTCGAGGCAATCGCCGCGGAGCTGGCCTAAGCCTTTCAGCTCGATAAGCGCTCGCGAAACGAGCGCACGCTCAAGCCCGAGGGGTGCACGGAATTCCGCGCACCCCTCGGTGTCTGATGGGATAGCTCGCATCCTGGCGCAGGTTAACATCGGGGGTTCGCCATTTGTGAAAGCTTTGTGCTCAGATGCACTGCGATGTGTCCGGATTTGGCCTTGCTGCTTATTTTTCCGTTGATGAGCAGTGATTTCTTCGAAAAACACTTGACCATTCGGCGGAAATCCACGACGATAATCAAACGTTGACCGCGCCGTCAGCAAGCCGATGGAAGATTGAGTTTGCGGAGGGTCGCGGAAAAACAATGCCCGTCCACTATTATTTTCCTTGAATGGTCAACTGGGCATTTACAATTATTGTTGATAACGGCAATCGGCGGTAGGCGTCGTGCCGAGAAACAAAAGGAGAGATTCACGATGGCAATTCCTCAACTCAGCCCCGAAGAGCGTCAGGCAGCTCTCGAGAAGGCCAAGGCCGCCCGCATCAAGCGCGCTGAGGTTCGCGACGATCTCAAGAGCGGCAAGCTCACGCTCGAGAAGGTTCTCGACATGAAGGAAGACCCGATCGTCGGCCGCATGAAGGTTTCCACCCTCATCGAGACCCTCCCCGGTTACGGCAAGGCCAAAGCCGAGAAGATCATGAAGGAACTCCAGATCGCTGAGAGCCGTCGCCTTCGTGGTCTTGGCGACCGTCAGCGTGCCGCACTGCTGGAGCGTCTCGGCTAATCGTGCCCATGCGCCGCGGTAATCTCTTTGTGATTTCAGGGCCATCAGGTGCCGGCAAGGGCACCCTGGTGGCCCGTTTGTTGCGCGAAGTTCCCGATTGCTGGGTTTCGGTTTCCGCAACGACGCGCTCCCCACGCGAAGGCGAGCAGGAGGCCGTCCAGTACTTCTTCAAGAGCGACGAGGAATTTGATGCCCTTGTAAAGGAAGATGGGCTTCTCGAATGGGCCACGTACGCGGATCATCGCTACGGCACGCCGAAAAGCGCCGTGCTGGGGCATATCGCCCAAGGTGAGCAGGTCGTTCTCGAAATCGACGTGCAAGGAGCTTTCCAAGTGAAGGCCAAGCTTCCCGAAGCGCACCTGGTTTTCATCGAGCCGCCTTCGCTTACCGTGCTCGAAGAACGCTTGCGCGGTCGAGGCACGGAGACCGACGAGGTGATAGCCTCCCGCATGGAAGCAGCGCAGGCAGAGCTTGCGCGCAAGATGGAGTACGACATTCGGATCGTGAACGACGACCTTGAGACCGCCACCAGGCAGCTAGTCGATTACGTGAACGAAAAAGCTGAAGAATAACGAGGTAACATCAAAGATGAGTATCATCGAACCGAGAATCAACGATTTGCTGGAAGAAACCGATCAGGACCGCTTCCTTTTGTGCGCCCTCGCGTCCAAGCGCGCGCACGACATCAACGACATGATGCGCGGCCAGCGCGATCGCGCAATCCAGCTGCAAACTGCCGTCGAGATTGCTCGCGCTGCGGACAAGAAGCCGCTCACGATCGCCTTCAATGAAATCGCAACTGGCGACGTTTCCTATGATCCTGACAGCATCGACATCAAGAACCATTAATGGCTGAGTATCAACGAATCTGTCTGGTTCACTACCACGAGATCGGCCTTAAGGGTCACAATCGATCAAAATTCGAGATGCGCCTTCTGAAGAATCTGGAGGCGCATCTTTGCGCGTACCCTGTTGTGACGATTCACCGCATCTCGGGGCGTCTTTGCGTGTTCTTGAAGGAAGGAACCTCGCACGACACCATGGTCGAATGTGCCGATGCTATCCGCTCGATTCCCGGCACTGCGCGCGTCTCGTGCGGGTTCAAGTGCGAGCGCGACCTCGATCAGATGACCGAGGCGGGCATCCTTGCGATGGGCGAATCGGGGGCGTTTGCGAGCTTTAAGGTGCACGCGCGCCGCAACCACACCGATTTCCCCGTGAACTCGATGGAGATCAACCAGATTGTGGGCGGGCGTTTGAGCGATGCTTATCCCCAGGTCAAAGTCCAGATGAAGGACCCCGACCTCACGGTGGGGATTGAAGTCGTGCAAAACGCGGCATATGTCTACGCGCGCAGCATCCCCGGCATCGGGGGCCTTCCCGTCGGAAGCTCGGGAACGGTGGTAAGCTTGCTTTCCTCCGGAATCGACTCGCCTGTGGCGCTCTGGCGCATTGCGCGTCGCGGCGCCGTCTGCATCGGCGTGCATTTCTCGGGCAGGCCGCAGACATCCGATGCCTCCGAGTTCTTGGTCGACGACATCGCGCGTGTGCTCGAGAAGACGGGCTGCATCGCGCGCGTCTACTTTGTCCCCTTCGGCGACTATCAGCGCGAGATTGCCCTTTCGGCACCCCCTGAGCTGCGCGTTATCCTGTACCGCCGCCTCATGTTCCGCGTTGCCGAGCGTATCGCTTACTACGAGCATGCGAAGGCCATCGTCACGGGTGAGAGCCTCGGGCAGGTCGCTTCGCAGACGCTCGACAACATCAGGGCGACGAACGACGCCGTGTCGCTTCCGGTGTTCCGCCCGCTCATCGGCTCCGACAAGCTCGAAATCATCGCGCAATCGCAGCAGTTGGGGACGTTCCCCATCTCGTCGCAGGACGCGCCGGATTGCTGCACGCTCTTCATGCCGCGCAACCCCGAGACGCACGCGAACCTGACGGCCGTGCGCGAGGCTGAGGCCGCTTTCCCCATCGACCAGTGGGTAGAAGAGCTCGCCTGCGCCGCCGAGCCGCACGATTACGCCTGCCCTGCCTATAAGCCGCGCAAGAAATCTTTGCACGACCTTATGACGGAGAACGACGGAGACTAACTGCAAACCCTGCCAGGTTTCTGCAAGGAATCTGGCAGGGTTTGCAGCATTTCGAGCGAGTTTCAGCAGAGGTTTTGCTTCTTTGGCGTTGCATTCCTGCCTAAAATGCGCGGATAAGGTAACGCGATTCGGGAAGCATTTGGGCAGGTAATCGCCAGGCTTCATCGCTATACTCCCTTACTCAATCGAAAGGGGAGCGATGAAGCGCCGCGACAAAATACCTTTTTCTGCGCCGAGCAAGCGCAAGCCGAAACCTGCAGTAGTTATCGGGATTGTTTCGCTAGCAGTAGCGATACTCTGTATCGCAGGCTCGCAGCTTGCCCATGCACTGCTGCCTGGTAGCGAGTTCTCAATCTCGAAAGCGCAGACAAGCACTTCGGAACCTATCGAAGATGCGTCCTCTGATGCGCCTGTTGTCGAGAAGACGATATTCGTACACGTCGAGGGGGCGGTTGTTTCTCCGGGATTGTTCGAGCTTTCCGAGGGTTCGCGGGTGTACGACGCAATCCAAGCGGCTGGGGGATTTACTGAAGACGCGAGGCATGACGCGGTGAACCTTGCGCGCGTCTTGACCGACGGTGAACAGATCATCGTTCCCACCACGCAAACCGATGGCGGCTCGGACACTACGCCTGCAACCGCAGCTTCACCTGGTACGGCGACGGGGAAGGTTAACATCAATACTGCCGATGCGGCAACACTTGACACGTTGCCCGGCATCGGAGCATCCACCGCCGCAAAAATCGTCGCTGACCGCGAGGCGAACGGCCCCTTCAAAACTATCGAGGACCTAAAGCGCGTCTCGGGAGTTGGTGATAAGAAATTTTCCCAGCTCGAGGGGTGCATCACCGTTGGATAACGAGAGATGGCAATCTTTTAAGGAAGCGACACACCGTCTCACGATGAAGGTGAGCGTTCTCGGCCAGCATTCGAGCGACACCCTTGATGAGTCATGCCCTCAAGGCTCCGCAAAGCGTCCCTCGATGTCACCGCTTACGATCCTTGCACTCGCATTGTGGGGCGCCTGTGCGGGAAGCTATACCCTGGGTTTTCGATGCGCGCGGGAGTTCTTAGTTCCCGTCATCGTCGTTGCATGCGTCTTCTTCGCTCTTGCGATGTTCGCGTTTATGCGAGGTGCACTGTCGACGCTCGCTGTTCTCGTTCTGGGGTTCGTTATAGGATGCGCGCTTGGCTTCTCCGCTACGCTTTCCTATGAAACAAAAGCTGGCCAGGCCATAGCTTCTCCCGTCCAGGAATGGTGTTTCACCGCTGCAGAAGACGCGAGGCAAGGCGATTTCAATGCCACGGTGCGCGCAGTTGCCAGATCTCAATCGAGCGGGGAAGAGCATACGGTAAACGTCACCCTGCCAAAAGGGGAAGGCGGCATTTTCTACGGCGACTCGTTCAGCGCGACGTGTGCGCTTTCTCAGCCGAGGGAGGCCTCTGTCGAGCGGTTCTATCTTCAAGGCATCGATGCCGTGTCATCGCCTGAAGCGATCGAACGACTGGACAATTTGCGCTCCGTTGGGGATGTTCTCGCAAATGTGCGGAAATCGGTGATTGCGCTGTTCGACGGTCAGGGAGATGTCGGTGCGCTCTGCCAGGCGCTCGTCTGCGGATATCGGGAGCAGCTGCGAGAGAGCGATCTGTACGCAGCATGCAAGACCGTGGGTGTGGCCCATCTCGTCGCAGTTTCCGGGGCCCACCTCTCCATCACGTGCGGGATGATTGCATCCGTGCTTCAGGTCGTTCGAACGCCGAGAAGGTTCTCCCTTGCGATACAGCTTGCTGTGCTTTCGATTTATCTGGTACTGACGGGGATGCCCATATCCGCACTCCGAGCTGCGGCGATGGCTGTCGTCGGCATGACGTCGTTCCTCGCACGCCGACGTCGGGCGACGCTCTCTGCGCTTGGCGCGTGCATTGTCGTGATCATTGCCATCTCCCCGCAATCGAGTGTGTCGATATCGTTTTTCCTCTCAGCGATGTCGACGCTGGGAATCATCGCGCTCATGCCGCTCATTTCATCATGGCTGTCGGGCGTTCCCATCGTGCGGCGCATCGCCGAGCCCCTAGCGCTCACGTTGGCGGCCATGGTGGCAACGACACCGTTTTCCGCGGCGCTCTTCTCGCAGTTGCCGCTCGTATCCCCTGTTGCGAACCTTGTCGTCGCACCGTTGTTCACGCTTGCGCTCACCGTAAGCCTTATGGGATCCGTTGCCTCCCTGGCAGCTCCCGTTGTTGCGCCGCTCGCGCTATCCTTCGCGAAAGGAGCCGCTTTCTTGCTTGCCCAAGCGATAACGGTTTTCGCCCAGGTCCCCTTTGCCTGCGTGCCGGTATCGCTTTCCGCGCCGTGGGGGCTTGCGCTCTCAATAGCGGGGCCGCTTCTGCTCTGGCTCTTATGGCCCCAGCTCACGGGCGCGACGATCTTCGCGATGGGGTCAGCGGCCTGCGCATGCGCCATCGCGTTCGTCGTCGTTGTTCCTCTTCTTAGGCCAAGCGAGATCGTTATGCTCGACGTCGCGCAGGGGGACGCGTTCCTGGTGCGAAGCAAAGGGTCGGCGATCCTCATCGACACGGGAAACCACGACACGCTCCTCAAGGAAGCGCTTGCCAGGCAAGGCATATTCCACCTCGACGCGGTGCTTATCACTCACGCCGATGACGACCACTGCGGGTCGCTGCAGGCACTTGACGGCGTCGTGGCGATCGATAGCGTGCTCGTGGCACGCGATGCTGTCACCTGCGACTGCGAGTCGTGCGAAAGCCTCATCAAGAGCGCGTCATCGGTCGTAGGGGTTAGCAATGTTGGGCCTCTTGCTGTTGGGGACGCAATTGCCTGCGGAGACTTCTCTCTGAAAGTGATCTGGCCACACGGGTTTTCAGACGAGGGCGGCAATGCCGATAGCCTTTGCCTACTTGCCTCTCTTGCGACGAGTGGGAGCACGTGGACGGCATTGTTCTGCGGCGACGCCGAGTCCGATCAACTGACAGAGATGATCGATGAGGGGGCGTTAGGGGATATCGATATCTACAAAGTCGGCCATCATGGCTCGAAGGCGGCACTCACCGAGAGCGTCGTTGAGGCGATTCGCCCCGAGATTTCGCTCATTAGCGTAGGGAAGGGTAATCGATATGGCCACCCTGCGGCGCAGACGCTTTCGCTTCTGGACAACGTTGGGTCGCACGTCTTCCGCACTGACGAGATGGGAGATGTTTCATGCGAATTCTCAAACGATGGCATCCGCGTTACCGCCCTGGGATAGAATGGCTGCATGACGCAAACAGCAAAGCAAAAACCACTCATTCCCGCCTACCTGATCGTAGGGGAGGACGCGCTTAAACGCTCGACTGTGTTGAGACGGCTCCGCGAGCGCCTCGCGCAATACGGTGATCTCTCTTTCAACTCCGACACCTTCGACGGCGAGACGGCGCTGGGGGCCGATATCGTATCGGCTTGCAACACCATGCCCTTCGCAAGCGAGAAACGACTGGTATACGTGCGCGATGTTGACAAGCTGAAGAAGGCCGATTCGGAAGAGCTTGTTGCCTACCTCGATTCCCCGAGCGACCAGACCGTACTTGCCCTTGAGGCGGAGAAGCTCGCGAAGAACACGCGCCTGTACAAGGCTGTCGCTGGGGTGGGGAAGAGCGCCGTCATCGAGTGCATCCCACTGAAGAAGAAGGAGCTGCCCCACACCGTCCGGTCGATGGCCGTCTCGCACGGGACGACGTTCACCGAAGGGGCTGCAAATGCCCTGGTCGAGCTAGTAGGCGAGAACACGGTGCATCTCGACAGCGAGATCGCGAAGATTGCGCTCGCGCATCGGGGGAACGACCCTGTTTCCGAGCATGAGGTGCGCTCGCTTGTAAGCCGCACGACTGAGGCAACTCCTTGGGAGTTCGTCGATGCCTTCGCTGCGCGCGACCTTAAGAAGTGCCTCATCTATCGCGCGAAGATGGAGTCGACCTCGCCCCATGCGCTCATTGCGATGTGTACTACCCGGCTGCGCGAAATCATGTGCGCGAAAGTCCTGGCAGAGCGGGGCAACCCCAATGCGCTAGCCTCGGCGCTCACCGAGTACGCGAAGATATCGAATCCCAAGGCCCGCCCGAAGCAGGCATGGCAGGTGAAGGGGCACAGCACTCTTGCGCGCCGATTCTCACGAGACGAGCTTCGCCGCGCAATCATCACCGCGCGCGATGCCGAGCGCGCCATGAAAAGCGGCGCCGATCCTGAAGCAGCATTCATGGACTGGGTCACTTCCGTCTGCGAAGGAAGATAGCTTCGCGCTGTCCACGGGCGAGACAAATCCCCCGATCCCCGCCTCACCTTGACTCCCAAAGAAAAAGGACCCTGGGTTCTTGCGAACTCAGGGTCCTTCGAAAGTCGCGTTAAGCGATTTGCTTATTCAGCAGCTTCCTCAGCTTCGGCAGCCTCGGCCTTGGCGGCCTCTTCGGCTTCCTTGGCCTTGCGAGCCTTAGCAGCAGCCTCTTCCTTGAGCTGCTTCTCGCGGCGCTTGGCCTTCTCGGCGGAAGCGGCAGCGAGAGCGGCCTTGCGCTCGGCCTTCTTGGCAGCCTTCTTGTTGCCCGTGGCCTCCTGCTTCTTCGGCTCCGGCTTCACGTAAGCGGCGCGATCGGCGTCGGTCACGATGGTGTTGGCGAGCTGCATGACGCCGGACTTGCGGTTAGCAGCCTGGTTCTTGTGGATGATGCCCTTGGAAGCAGCCTTGTCGAGCAGGCGGCTCGCAGCGAGAGCGGCAGCGTAAGCCTCGGCACCGTTGCCGGCGGCAACAGCCTCGCGCACGCGGCGAACTGCGGTCTTCAGCTCGGACTTGCAAGCCTTGTTGCGCTGATGCGCCTTCTCGTTGGTGATGTTGCGCTTCTTCTGGCTCTTGATGTTTGCCATGTTCGTTCCTTTCCTAAAACAACTGATAGTCCGCGCGCGCAGCACGACACGTTGCAGGAAAAGTGTTGGAAGGCAAGATTGACACGCGAGACGAAGAAACCGCAAAGATGCGCGTCTCGCATAGGAAACAGTCAGGATTTCTCTGTCTCGCAGGCCAATCGGCCGTCCAGCACAAGCACTTTCCCTGTTGCAGCCATGTCTGCGGATTCGCCGATGAATATCACCACGCGAACGCTTGCTGGATACGCAATGCGATAGAATAGCAAACGCTTGCGCCAATTGCACGTAGTTTTTAGTGAATTGCGCCATTTTCAGGTGCAAACGTATACATTGAACACAAATACTGCAAGAGATAAGGACCTATCGATCGTCATGACCGACCCCTCGCATATCAGGAACTTCTCCATCATCGCCCATATCGACCACGGGAAATCGACGCTTTCTGACCGCATCCTCGAGATGACGGGCACCATCGCCGAGCGCGATATGCAAGCCCAGCTCCTCGACACGATGGACATCGAGCGCGAGCGCGGTATCACGATCAAAAGCCAGGCCGTGCGCGTGAACTATCAGGCCGACGACGGCGAGGAATACCAGTTCAACCTCATTGACACTCCCGGCCACGTCGACTTCACCTACGAGGTAAGCCGCTCTTTGGCTGCATGCGAGGGCGCGGTGCTCGTGGTCGACGCGACCCAGGGCGTTGAGGCGCAGACGGTCGCGAACGCCATGATGGCGATGAACGCGAACCTCGAGATCATCCCGCTTATCAACAAGATCGACCTGCCCTCGGCCGACCCCGAGCGCGTTCGCGCTGAAATAGAGGACGCGCTTGCGATCCCCGCAGACGACGCGGTGCTCGCCTCGGGAAAAACTGGCGTCGGCGTGCACGACCTGCTCGAGGCCGTGGTCTACAACATTCCCGCGCCAACCGGCGACGCGAACGCCCCGCTGCGTGCGCTCATCTTCGACAGCTACTTCGACCCGTACCGCGGCGTCGTGGCGCTCGTCCGCATCGTCGACGGCTCGATGAAGAAAGGCCAGCGCCTGCGCCTCATGGCGTCGGGCAAGGACATCCTGGCCGAGGAAGTGGGCGCGCGCCATCCCGTCGAGGAGCCGCTGCCCGAGCTTGGCGTCGGCGAGGTCGGATACCTGGTCACGGGGCTTAAGGACCTTGTCCACGTGAAGGTCGGCGACACGATCACGCTTGCGGAAGGCGGCGTCGACAACCCGCTGCCCGGCTATCGCGAGGCCAAGCCTATGGTCTACACGGGCCTGTTCCCCATTGAGTCTGACCAATACGAGCCCCTGAAGGAGGCCCTCGAGAAGCTCTCGCTCAACGATCCCGCGCTATTGTGGGAACCCGAGAAGTCCCACGCGCTCGGCTTCGGCTTCCGCGTCGGTTTTTTGGGGCTTTTGCACATGGAGGTCGTGAAGGAGCGCCTCGAGCGCGAGTTCAACCTCGATTTGCTCGCGACCGCGCCCTCGGTGGAATACCACGTCTTTAAGCAGGGCGGCGAGATGATGAGCCTGCATTCCCCCCAGGAAATGCCCGACCCCGGCGAGATCGAGCATATCGAGGAACCTTATCTTAAGGCGAAAATCCTCATCCCGCCCGATTACGTCGGCGCCGTCATGGACTTAACCGTTGCCCGCCGCGGCACGTTCATCACGATGAACTACCTTTCGCAGAACACGGTCGAGATGCTCTGGGAGATCCCCCTCTCCGAGCTCATCATGGACTACTTCGACAAGCTGAAATCGAACACGAAGGGCTACGCGTCGCTCGACTACGACTTCGCCGGCTACAAGCCCTCGCAGCTCGTGAAGCTCGACATCCTGCTCTCCGGTAAGCCGATCGACGCGCTGTCGTTCATCGTCCACAAGGACAAGGCCTACGACCGCGGGCGCGTGCTCACCGAAAAGCTGAAGGAAATCATCCCGCGCCAGATGTTCGAGGTGCCCATTCAGGCAGCCATCGGCGGACGCGTGCTCGCGCGCGAGACGGTGAAGGCGAAGCGCAAGGACGTCCTCGCGAAATGCTACGGCGGCGACATTTCGCGCAAACGCAAGCTGCTCGAGAAGCAGAAGCAGGGCAAGAAGCGTATGAAGGCCATCGGTAACGTGGAGGTCCCGCAAGAGGCGTTCATGGCGATCCTTAAGGTTGACGATTAACCATGTCGAGAAGAGAAAAAGAATCTTACAACTGGTTAGACGACCCCTTCGACGAGAAGAAAGCGGCTGCCGAGCGCGAGCGCATGAATGCGAAGGGGGCTTTCCCCGTAGCCGGATGCCTCATCGTGGGAGTTGTCGCCTTGATTCTCGTCGTGGCGCTCTTCGTCATGGGCGCCCTTACGCTCGGCACGCTTGCGAGCGCTTAATAGCAACGACGTTTTGAGAGATTCGCATGATGCATGATTTCTTCGCCGAGCATCGGCTGCTCCTCGCGCCGATGGCGGGCGTGACCGACGAGGCGTTCCGCGCGCTTTGCCGCGAGCAGGGAGCCTCGCTTGCATATACCGAGATGGTTTCAGCGAAGGGCCTTTCTTTCGCAAACGAGAAGACGCGCCACCTGCTGCGCCTCGCTCCGGGGGAGGACCTCGTGGCCGTGCAGCTGTTCGGGCACGAGCCCGCCGTCATGGCCGAGCAGGCCGCATGGATCGAGCAGACGATGGGCGACACGCTCGCGTACCTCGACATCAACATGGGCTGCCCCGCGCGCAAGATCGTGACGAAAGGCGACGGCTCGGCGCTCATGTGCGACCCTGCGCTCGCCGCATCCATCGTGTCGGCGGTGCGCGGCGCCGTGAAACATCCTGTCACGGTGAAGTTCCGCCGCGGGTTCAAGATGGGGGAGGAAACAGCCCCCGAGTTCGCCCGCCGAATGGAAGACGCAGGGGCGTGTGCCGTCACCGTGCACGGGCGCTACTCCGAGCAGCTCTACCGCGGGAGCGCCGACTGGGACGTCATCGCGAAGGTCAAGCGCGGCGTCGCCATCCCCGTCGTGGGGAACGGGGACGTGCGCTGCGGCACCGATGCGGTCGCCCTGCGCGAGAAAACAGGCTGCGATGCGATCATGATCGGACGCGGGGCCGAAGGCAACCCCTGGGTATTCGCCCAGGTGAAAGCTGCACTCGCGGGTAAAGAAGAACCTGCGCGGCCCAATATCGCCGAACGTCTTGCCATGGCGCGCCGCCATGCGCACTTGCTCGCCGAGCGGGAAGGGCGCAACATCGTGCGGATGCGTAAGCACGCGATGTGGTACATGGCGGGCCTTCCTGGGGCTGCGACCGCGCGCGGGAAGATCAACGCCTGCGTCACGCCGGAAGATTTCGACAAGGTGTTCGACGAGCTGCTCGCCTTCACAGCAGCGCACGATAGCGCGCACAACTCGGCGTCGGGCGCTTTCATAAACAAGGAGGCCAACTGATGCCGCACGATCCCTACCGCGCTCTCTATCTGCACCTGCCTTTCTGCGTGAAGCGCTGCTCGTACTGCGATTTCACCACGTCTGCCGTCGCCGCGGACGACCCGCGCATCGACGCGTACGTGGAAGACCTCTGCCTCGCAATCCGCCGCAAGTCGAAGGAAGGCGAGCTCTCAGCAATCGAGACGTTATATCTGGGCGGGGGCACTCCGAGCCATATCGGGATGTCTCGGCTGTCTATGCTGCTCTACGCGCTCTCGACATCGATGCGACTCGAGCCCGACGTGGAATGCTCGATGGAGGCGAACCCCGAAAGCCTCACTCCGAACATGGTCCGCGACATCTGGGCTCTTGGGGTGAACAGGCTCTCCATTGGCGTGCAGAGCTTCGACGACAAGGTGCTTGAAACCATCGGGCGCGCCCACGACGCGCAGGCTGCCTGCCGCGCTATCGAGGCGGCTCACGAGCGATTCGCCAACGTGAGCTGCGATCTTATGTGCGGAATCCCCGGGCAGAGCGCGGAATCCTTCGAGCAAAGCGTCTCTCGCGCTATCGAGCTCGGAGTCTCTCACATAAGCGTCTACCCGCTCACCATCGAACCGCATACTCCTTTCGACCGCATGGTGCTCTCAGGTGAGCTGCCCGAGCCCGACGACGACGTTGAGGCTGATCAGATGGAAATCGCGCAGTCGCTTCTTACCGCCGCCGGCTTTGAGCGCTACGAGGTCGCAAGCTACGCGAAGCCGGGCTTTGCATGCCGCCACAACATCGCCTACTGGACGGGCGTGCCGTATTTGGGAATCGGCACTTCAGCGGCAACTATGACGCAGAACAGCGAGCGGCGGATGCGCATGACCGACGGTTCGGTGACTGACGACTTGAACGCCGCGCAGATGGTCGCCGAGGACCTCATGCTCGGCATGCGCATGACGCGCGGCGTCTCCGAGGAGAAGATTGCCGAGGCCAGGCTCATGCTCCCGCGCCTCGACGAGACGATCGGCGAGCTTGTCGAGGAGGGCCTCGCAGACTGGAGCGAGGGCCGCCTGCGCCCGACCGAGCGGGGATGGCTCCTCGGAAACGAGCTCTACGGCGCGCTTTTCGACCTCGCATAAGCCTCTGCGCACACGAGTCCTGTGATGCATCTATCAAGATATGGCGCACCTTGCCAAATTCTTTAGCACTCGAAGGCATCGGCTGCTAGAATGGCTTTTTGGCATGGCAGACATCGAGATGAAAGGGGTGAAGTCATGCTCTCAGATAGAAGGCAGCGCGTTCTCGCGGCGCTCATCGAGGAATACGTGGCGCGCGCTTTGCCCGTCGGGTCTCGAACGCTCACCGAGCGCTATAAGCTCGGCGTGAGCCCTGCCACCGTCCGAAACGAGCTTTCGATCCTCGAAGACGAAGGCTATATCGCGCAGCCCCATACTTCCGCAGGTCGCATCCCGACCGATTTCGGGTACCGCACCTTCGTGGACGATTTGCTGGCAAATGATTCGCTTCCTGACGAGGAGCGCTACCGAGCGGTCGCCGAGAACCTGCGCAAAAGCGCCTCGGAACTCGATTCGCTCCTCGAGCAAACCTCAAGCGCGCTCGCCAGGCTTACCGATTGCCTGTCGATTGTCCTTGCGCCGACGGTTCTCGAGACGCGCATCAAGCAGATTACGCTCGTGAGCCTTACGGCGTTTCGCGCTATCTGTGTTGTCGTGACCGAAGACGGCAACGTCTTCAACCGCCAAATGGACTTCACCATCCCCGTCGGCAGCGACGAGCTTTCGCGCATCCAAGTCCTGCTCAGCAAGGCACTTTGCGGGAAATCGCTCTCCGACGTGGAACGCGGCCTGTCTTTTGGCATGAAGCGCGCCTTCTCCGATCCGCTCGTGCGCGCAGTGCTCGACGAGGTGCTCTCCTGCATCCAGGAAGGGCAGACGGGGCGCACTCATCAGCTCGGTATGAGCGCGCTTCTCGCGCAGCCCGAGTTCTCGCACACCGACGCGGTGCTGCCGCTTGTGCAGGTGCTCGAGGACGACACGGTGCTTCTGCATATCCTCGACGATCTGACGAGCACCGACGAGGACCTCTCCGTGCAAATCGGGAAGGAAAACAAGACCGAGGGCCTCTCGGGGGTGTCCGTCGTGGCGAGCCGCTACGGACGCGGAGAGGCGGAAGGCGTCGTTGCCGTCATCGGGCCGACGCGAATGGATTATTCGAAGGTTATCCAAGCCGTGCGCGCGGCAAGCGCGGCGCTTGGCGAATCGTAGTGAACTGTGCGGCTTTGACGAGCCGCTGACGAGAGTAGTTGAGAAAGGCAAGAGATGGCCAAGGACCTGTATGAGATTCTCGGCGTGTCGAAGGACGCGTCCGACGCCGAGATCAAGAAAGCGTTTCGTCGCCGTGCGCGCGAGCTGCACCCCGACGTGAACAAAGCTGCCGACGCTGAGGACCAGTTCAAGGAGCTCAACGAGGCATACGACGTTCTCTCCGACCCCAACAAGCGCGCGCAGTACGACCGTTTCGGGACTATCCCCGGCGCTGCGGGCGGCGGATACGGCGGCGGGTCCGGCTACGTCGACTTCGACGACCTGTTTGGCGGCGGCTTCGGCGGCATGGGCGACATCTTCTCGTCGTTCTTCGGCGGCCAAGGCGGCCAGGGCGGACGGCCCGCGCGCAAGGAAGGCCGCGACATGGGCGTCGGCCTGCGCATCACGCTCGAAGAAGTCGCACGCGGCGTCGAGAAGGAAATCGTCTACGACCGCCTCGCTCCCTGCCCCGACTGCAAAGGCACGGGCCTCGGCGAGAACGGCAAGGTCGTCACCTGCCCCGAATGCGGCGGCAAGGGCCGCGTCGTCAGCGTTCAACGCACGTTTTTGGGCGACATGCAGACGGCCACGACCTGCAAGAAGTGCAACGGCACCGGTTCGTCGATCGAGAATCCCTGCCCCGAATGCGAAGGTCAGGGCCGCGTCCCCGATCGCCAGCGCGTCACGGTGAAGGTACCTGCGGGTATCCGCGACGGCCAGCAGCTGCGCGTGGGCGGCTTCGGCGAAGCAGGCATCCAGGGTGCGCAGGCGGGCGACCTTATCGTCACCTGTCGCGTCCAGCCGCATGAGTTCTTCGAGCGCGACGGCGACGACTTGCATGGGCGCGCGAACGTGTCCTTCATCCAGGCGATTCTCGGTGCCGAAATCGAGATCGACGGCATCATGCCCGACGAGAAGGTGCAGGTCCGCATCCCCGCGGGATGCCAAAACGAGCAGGTTGTTCGCGTGAAGGGCTTCGGCATGCCGCGCTTGAAGAGCGACATCCGCGGGAACATGTACGTCCATGTGAACGTTATCATCCCCGAAAAGATCACGAAGAAGCAGCGCGAACTGCTTGAGAAGCTCGCAGACGAGATGGGCGAAGAGGTGGCGGCTCCCCGAAGCCCGCTACAAAAGCTGCGCGACGCCTTCAATTAGCGCACCTGAAGGGTAGGTTGCAAACACCCATGTCACTGCCACGTTTCTTCCTTGAGAGTCAGGTTATCGCCGTCGAGCCGCAGGAGGTTTTCCCCTTGCGGCTCGCGCGCGATGACGCCAAGCACGCTAAAGTTTTGCGCTTGGCCCCGGGCGAGCACATCGCGGTCATCGATGCGGCTCAGGATTACTTCGAATGCGAGATTACATCCTTTGACGACGATTTCCCCCTCGTGCGCATAACGCGCCACGAGGACGCGACCGACGACGGCCCGCTTGTGATGCTCGTGCAGGGTCTTGCCAAGGGCGAGAAGATGGATTCGGTCATTCGACATGCAACCGAGCTCGGCGTGGTGGCATTTATGCCCCTGACCTGCGAGCGCTCCATCGTGAAGCTCGACCAGAAGAAAACGAGGACACGCCTTGACCGCTGGCGCTCCATCGCGAAGAGCGCCGCGATGCAGTCGGGTCAGCCGCGCATCCCCGAGGTAGTTGAGCCCCGGAGCGCGAAGGAGGCGGCGTCCGAGCTTGCAGAGGCGACCGCCGTGCTCATCTGCTGGGAGGAGGCTCCCCAAACTGCTTCGCTTGCGCACGCGATCGAGCGGGGGCTTTCGGAGTGCACCTGCAGCCGTAGCGATGCGCGCATCGCCGTCGTGGTCGGGCCCGAGGGCGGGCTCACCGAGCGCGAGGTCGGATTCTTTTTGGACGCGAACCCCCGCTCATCGCTCGTCAGCTTGGGCTCATCGATTCTCCGCACGGAGACGGCGGGCGTCGTAGCACCAGCTCTCGCCTTGTATGAGCTGGGAAAACTTGGAGGCACTCGATGAAGTATGCCGTCGTCAACCTCGGCTGCAAGGTTAACCGCGTCGAGTCGGACGCCTTCGCGTCTTCCCTCGATGCCCACGGTGCGAAAAGCTGCGATGCGGCCGACGCCGACCTCATCGTGGTGAACACCTGCACGGTTACGGGCGAGGCCGAGAAGAAGACGCGCAAGGCCGTGCGAGGAGCGTTGCGCGCGAACGACCGTGCGACCGTCATCGTCACTGGGTGCGCCGCGGCCATCGACAAGGACACCTTCCTTGCAATGGATCCTCGCGTGCGCGTCATGGGGAAAGCCGAACTTGCATCCTCGATCGATGCCGGCGCTTGGGGACTTGACGCCGCGGCGCACGGGCCCGCGCTTCCCGTTGGGGAGGGCTACCGCACCCGCGTGGGCGTAAAGGTCCAGGACGGCTGCAACAATGCCTGCACCTACTGCGTCGTGCACGTTGCACGCGGGAAGGCGACCAGCGTGGATCCTTGCGAGGTCGTGCGTCAATGCCGAGCGCTTGCGAGTGCCGGCGTGAAAGAAATCGTCCTCACCGGGATAAACCTCGGCTCCTACCGATGGCGCAACGAGGAGACGGGGGAGGCGACAGGGCTCGCCGACCTTTTGCGGACGCTTCTCGAAGAGACGGCTGACCTGCACGAAGAGGGGGAATACCCCGTGCGCTTCCGCGTTTCGAGCGTCGAGCCGCGCGACGTGCATGACGATCTGGTCGAGGTGCTCGCAACGGCAGGCGGGCGCGTCTGCCGACACCTTCACCTTCCCCTGCAATCGGGCAACTCGAAGGTGCTGCGCGAGATGCACCGCCCTTACAGCGCAGAGCATTTCGAGGCAATCGTCGCAAACCTGTACGAGCGCGTTCCCGAGCTGTCGCTGTCGACTGACATCATCTGCGGGTTCCCCGGCGAGACGGAAGCGGAGTTCGAAGACACGCTCCGCGTCGCCCGCACCTGCCGGTTCTCGAAGATTCACGTGTTCCCGTACTCGAAGCGCGAGGGAACGCCCGCAGCGGCGCGCATCGATCAAGTACCTCCCGGCGTGAAGGCCGATCGCGCCCAGCGACTGCGCGATTTGGGAGACCTGCTGCGCGACAAGGAGCGCGAGGCCCGCAAGGGCACACGCGAGCTCGCCGTCGTCGAGGAAGAGGGAATTGCCCTCACGGAGAGCTACTTCGAGGTCCCCGCGCCAAAGAACGCGAAGGCGGGCGAGATGATCGAGGTTACGCTCTAGCTGGGGTTTCCCGCTGTGCGAGACGAACGTTCGCCGAAGTAATATTGCCTCCAAGCTAAAGGAGCCTTCCGTTTCCCGATCACGGGAAACGGAAGGCTCCTTCGCATCCATGACGCAGCAGCGCCTCTTACAGGCCGATGCTCGCGAAATACTCTTCCGCATAGCGCGCCGAATCTGCCGCGTCCTTGCTGTAGTGGTCGGCGTGGATCTGAGCGGCGTATTCGGGCGTGAGCACGGCACCGCCGACGAACACCGAGCACCCTGGCACTTCGCGATGCAGCAGCTCGATCGTCTCCTCCATCGCCTTCACGGTCGTCGTCATGAGGGCCGATAGGCCGACGAGGCGGACGTTCTGCTCGCGCACGACGCGCAAAATCTCGCTCGGATCAACGTCGCGCCCCAGGTCAATGACACGGTACCCGTAATTCTCAAGCAGCATCTTCACGATGTTCTTGCCGATGTCGTGGATGTCGCCCTTCACGGTCGCGACGACGATCGCGCGCCCGTCGTCGATGGCTGCGCCCGATTCTCCCATATGCTCGCGCACGACGTCGAAGCCCGCCTTCACGGCCTCGGCCGACGCCATGAGCTGGGGCAAGAAGAACTCGCCTGCATCGAATTTCTTGCCAACGACATCGAGTGCGGGGATGAATGCCCCGTTCACGACGTCGAGCGCATCGCAGGACGCAAGAAGCTTCTCGGTCATTTCTCCCATAGGGCCCTTACGGCCTGACATGATGAGATTGACAACCTGCTCGATCTCGCCCGATGCATGCGCGAGCGACTCCGGTATAGCGATCGGGCAAGCGGCGTCGGTTGGCTTCGCGGGCTGCGGCTGCGGAAGGGTTCCCGCCTGCGCCGCCGCCGTGCCTACGGACGCCGTGTAGGGGTCGGGCGCATTCGCGTAGTCCTCGATGTAGCGCACCGCGCCCTCGTCCTGCATATTTAAGACCCGGAAGGCGTGCACCGTGTCCATATAGCGCGCCGAAGAGGGGTTAAGGATCGGAAAGTCGAGCCCGCAGCCGAGAGCAGCCGCTAGAAACGTGCTGTTCAGAAGCGCGCGCTGGGGGATGCCGAAGCTCACATTTGACACACCGAGCACCGTGCGTACTCCGAGGCGCTCCTTGACAAGCGACACTGCCTTCACGATTTCCATCGCTTCGTTCTGATTTGTGGCGACGGCCATGACGAGGCAGTCGATCACGATGTCCTCGCGGGGGATTCCGATGCGCTCGGCTTCGGCGACGATCTTCTCGGCAACGGCAAAACGCCCCTCGGCTGTCGGCGGGATGCCTGACTCGTCGAGTGCGAGCCCGATGACCGCGCAGCCGTACTTCTTGGCGAGCGGCAACACGGCGTCGAGGCTCTCGCGCTTGCCGTTTACGGAATTGATCAGCGGCTTTCCTGCGTAGCTGCGGACCACGCGCTCGATGGCGTCGGGGTTGCTCGAGTCGATGACGAGCGGCAGCGTCACCGTGGCCGAGAGCTTTTCGACGACGGCGGAGAGCATGGCGGGCTCATCGAGCTCGGGAAGGCCGACGTTCACGTCGAGCACATCGGCGCCTGAGTTTCTCTGCGTGACCGCTTCGCCGATGACGTAGTCCAGATTGCCCGAGCGCAGCGCGGCTTTAAGCTTTTTCTTGCCCGTGGGGTTGATGCGCTCACCGATGACGGCAACAGCGTGTTTTCCCTTTTCAAGCACAACCGCTTCCTGGGCGCTCGCAAGAACGCAGGCAGGCTTGAAGGCACGCGGCGTCGGCTTCCCGCGGCGGGCGAGTTCTTTTGAAAGCAGCTCGATTGATCGGGGACTCGTTCCGCAGCAGCCTCCGACGATGCTCGCGCCGGCATCGAGCAGAGGGGCCATTGCGCGCGCGAACTCCTCAGGACCGACGTCGAAGACGGTCTCGCCGTTTTCCATATGGGGCAAACCGGCATTGGGCTGCGCTATGAGCGGGCAGCGCACGCGGGACGCCATGGCGCGCGCAGCACCGGTCAGCTCGGCCGGACCGAGCGAGCAGTTGAAGCCGACCGCCTGCGCGCCGAGCGAGCTTAAGACCTCGGCTGCGATCACGGGAGTGGTACCGAGGAACGTTCGGCTGTCTTCCCCGAAGGTCATCGTAACGAACACCGGCAGCGTCGAGTTTTCGCGCGTCGCGAGCAGGGCGGCCTTCGCCTCGCGCAGATCCGCCATCGTCTCGATAAGGATGATGTCGCATTCCGCGGCGACAGCTGCGCGCACCTGTTCAGCGAAGATGTCGTAGGCCTCGTCGAAGGAAAGCGTTCCCATCGGTTCGAGCAGCGAGCCCGTCGGGCCGATGTCGCCCGCGATGTAGGGCGCGCCGGCAGCTCGCGCGCAGTCGGCAGCTAGCCGGTACGCTTCCTCGACGCTCATCTTATCGCCGAGCTTCAGGCGGTTCGCGCTGAACGTATTGGTCGTGATGACCTCGGCGCCCGCCGCGATGTAAGATGCGTGAATCGCCGTGATATCGTCTGCGTGCGTCTTGCAGAGCAGCTCGGGGACGGCTTCGAGCGCATCGAGGCCTCGTTCCTGCATCTGCGTTCCCGTGGCACCGTCAACGAGCAGGTACTCCCGCCCCTCGAGTGCGCGCTTTAAGTGCTCGTCTTTGATGGTAAGGCCGCTCAAATCGCTAGCCATGGCATGTCCTCCCTTGCTTTCGTATCATGCACACCTGCCCGAGCGAGCACGTGGCGCAGCTTCGTCTTACGCCTGCCGCACGCGTTCCAGGCTCGAAAAGCCCGATGGCCGACGTGATACTCTTCGACGGCACGAGCAGGAAACTGTCGGTGCAGCTCACCGCCAAACGCCCAGGTGCGCCGAGCGCTCGCAGCAGAGCGGGCTGCATCGAGAGCGGCGCATCGCCGTAGCCTGGGCTGAAACGCCAGTTGGTGCGTAGCCCCGCCTCGCTCGCTTCTGCGACCACCTCGGCTTCGACGCGGTTCGCGCACGCTTCCACAAGCGCGGAAGCGCAGGCGCTGTAGAAGAGCGCCTCGGTCGGGCTTGTCGCTTGGTAGCGCGCGATCGCGCGCTCGGATGCCATTCCCACCGTACACGAGAGCAGCGCCACGCCAGCAGCACCTTTCATGTGCGCCGCCATGCTCATTCCCTCAAGGCGAGCGGACGTCCCGGAAAGATACACCCCTGCGTCTTCTCCATCAGGCACGTTGCGATCGATGGCGAACGCCGCCCACGAGTAGGCGGGCGAAAGCGTCTCCTCGCACTCTTTCGCTATCGCGTCGAAGCGGGCAGCAAGCTTGCAATCGAGTTCCTGGTCGCCGTAGCCAAGGTACCCGAGCGCCTCGTCACGATCGAGTCGCAAAGACCCTTCCGCCGGAGCGCAGGGAAACGTTGCGCTTTTCGGCTTCCCGTCGAAGAAACAAGCGAAACGCGAAGCGCTGTCGCTCCTAGCCGGCACGGCGTATCGCCTCGGTGCAGGCGCGCGCGATGTCGGGGTGGTTCATCGTGTAGACATGAAGGCCGTCCGCGCCGTGTTCCTCAAGGTCGACGAGCTGCTTGCAAGCATACTCGATGCCAGCCGCACGAAGACTTGCGGGGTCGTCCTCGTAGCGGGCGAGCAGTTTGATGATGGGGCTCGGAAGAGAGGCACCGCACATGAACACCATGCGCTGGATCTGCTGCTTACTCAAAAACGGCATGATGCCGCAGGTGATCGGGGCATAAATCCGCGCGGAGGTGCAACGCTCACGGAAGCGGTAGAAATAATCGTTGTCGAAGAACAGCTGCGTCACGAGGAAGCTCGCTCCTGCATCGACCTTCTCCTTCAAATGCTCGATGTTTACCTTCGGGTCGATGCAGTCGATGTGCCCCTCGGGATACGCCGCAGCGCCCACGCAGAAGCCGGCGTCGGCAAGCGTGGGGATGAGGTCCTTCGCGAAGCGGAACTCAGTGGGCTCGACTCCTGCCGGGATATCGCCGCGCAGTGCGAGGACGTTCTCGATGTTGTGCGCGTGCAAATCCTCGATGGAGGCCGCAATCGAAGATGCGGTCGCCCCCGCGCAGGTGAGGTGCGCTACGCAGACCGTGCCGAAGTCAGACTGGATGAGCTCGGCCACATCGTTGGTGGAATGCTTGTTGCCGCCGCCGCCCGCCGAGTAGGTGACAGAGATGAAGTCGGGGCCAAGGGGGGCGAGGCCTCCTGCAACCTCGCGCGCGGTACGGTGGTCCAGATCGCCCTTCGGCGGGAAGATCTCGAACGAGAGCGTTGGGCGCGAAGCGGCTCGCGACTCGTCGAACAGTTGCTTTACCGTGGTCATGATAGTTCCTTTTGCATCCAGTGATGTGGTGAATGTCGGGCATCAGGGTAACGTGTTGCCCGCATGCTACAATGGCAAGCATGACAGACAAAACGCAAATTACACTAACTGCACCGGCGAGCGTCGATTTGGCGCTTGTCGTCGGACCTGCGGACTCGACGCTGCGGGTCGTCGAATCGGCATTTGAGGCGAACATCACCGTGAGGGGCGATTCCATCATCCTCGCAGGCGATCAAAGCGAAGTGCAGTCGCTTACGGCACTTTTCTCCGACTTCATCAAGGTTGCGGAACGGGGCGAGGAAGTGACTCCCGAGTACGCCTTGCGCTCGATCGAGCTTCTCCGCAGCGCGGAATTCTCGCCCCAGGCGCTGCGCGAGGATATTCTCCTCACGTTCCGCGGGCGAGCCATCAGGCCGAAAACGGCAGGCCAGAAGCGCTACGTCGACGCCATCCGCTCCCACGCCATCACGTTCGGGCTTGGCCCCGCAGGAACAGGCAAGACCTATCTTGCTATGGCGATGGCCGTCGCCGCGCTTAAGCGCAAGGAAGTCGGGCGCATCATCTTGACCAGGCCCATCGTTGAGGCGGGGGAGAACCTGGGCTTTTTGCCGGGTACGATCAACGAGAAAGTCGACCCCTATATCCGGCCGCTCTATGACGCGCTTTTCGACATGACCGACATGGAGCGCGCCAACGACCTCATCGACAGCGGGGTCATCGAGATCGCGTGCGCTCGCTTTCATGCGCGGGCGCACGCTCAACGACAGCTTCATCATCCTCGACGAGGCGCAAAACACCACGCCCGAGCAGATGAAGATGTTCCTGACCAGGCTCGGCTTCAACTCGAAGATGATTGTCACCGGCGACTTGACGCAGCGGGACCTTCCGGGGTCGCGCTCGGGCCTTGCCGACGCCGAGCGCGTTCTTGGGGACATCGACGACGTGTCGTTTTGCCGCCTTTCGGGGAAAGACGTTGTGCGACATTCGCTCGTGGCCGCAATCGTCGCCGCCTACGACCGGGCCGACGCTTAAAGCACGCAAGGAGATTTTCATGAACATCGAAGTGAACTGCGAATACAAAGAGGACCTCATCGCGAGCGTGCCCGTCTCCGAGCTTGCCGCCTTCGTACTCTCCCAAGAGGACTGCCCGCAAAACACCGAGGTCTCGGTAAGCTTCATCGACGACGATGAGATGGCCCGCCTCAACGAGGAATTCCGCGGAAAGACCGGCCCCACCGACGTCCTCTCGTTCGAATGCGACGGGCTCGACGACGAGATGGGCGAGGGGGAAGGCGAAATTCCCGGGATGCCCTTCGAGCTCGGAGACGTGATCATCGCGGTCGACGTCGCCGAGCGGCAAACCGAGCTGTTCGGCACCACCTTCGAAGGCGAGCTTTCCGTCCTTCTCGTCCACGGCCTTTTGCACCTGTGCGGCTACGACCACATCGAAGATGACGAGGCCGAGGTCATGGAGTCGCGCGAGGCGGAACTTCTTCGCGAATGGGCGCGCAAGCGAGGGCTCGAGCTTTCCATCTTCGGCGAGATGAACGGCCCGGGAGCGCTTGTGAGGGGAGAGCATTAGATGACCCAATCGCTCCCTCATGCTTTCAAATGCGCAGCCGAGGGCGTCGCGTTCGCCTTTAAGCAACGCAACATGCGCATAGACGCCGGCTTCGCCGTTGCCGCCGTTGTGCTTGGGTTCGCCCTGCGTATCGATGCCCCTTCATGGCTTGCTATCGTCATCTGCATCGGTGCTGTCATGGCGGCCGAGACCGCGAACACCGCCATCGAGGCAGTCGTCGACTTGGTGTCGCCCGAATACCACGTGCTCGCAAAGCACGCCAAAGACTGTGCGGCGGGAGCGGCTTTCATTCTCGCCGTTGCCTCGGTTGTCGTCGCCGCCATCGTTTTCATCCCCAAGATCGGAGAACTGCTGTGCTAGGAATGCAAAAAGAAGGTTTCAAGTCGGGTTTCGCCACCCTCGTCGGACGTCCGAACGCGGGCAAGTCGACGCTTTTGAACGCTATCATGGGCAAGAAGATCGCCATCACCTCCTCGACCGCCCAAACGACCCGCCACCGTTTCCGCGCTGTCTTGACGCGCGATGATTTCCAGCTCATCCTCGTCGATACGCCGGGCATCCACAAGCCCCACGACGCCCTCGGCGAGGAGCTCAACGAGTCCGCGCTCAAGGGCCTGCAAGACATCGACGTCGTTGCCATGGTGATCGACGCCTCCCAGCCAATTGGCCGCGGCGATGAATGGGTCGCCAAGCAGGTTGCCGCCTGCAAGGCGCGCCGCATCTGCGTGCTCTCTAAGACCGACATCGCGACACCCGAGCAGATCGCTGCGCAGCGCGAGGCAGCAGAAGCCCTTATGACCTGGGACGCCATGGTGGCGCTCTCCGCTCGCAGCGGCGCGAACGTCGACGCCTTCGTCGAAGAGGCTGTCTTCTTCTTGCCCGAGGGCCCCGCATGGTTCCCACCCGACATGCAGACCGACCAGCCGATGGAAGTCGTGATCGCCGAGTTCATCCGCGAGAAGATCCTGCGCTCGTTCCACGACGAAGTGCCACACTCAATCGGCGTCGCCGTCGACAACATGCAGTACGACAAGAAAAAAGACCTCCAGCGTATTTTCGCCACCATCTACGTCGAGCGCGACAGCCAAAAAGGTATGATCATCGGGAAGAAGGGCGCTGCGATCAAGCGCATCGGCAGCGAGGCCCGCGCTGACCTCGAGCAGCTGCTCGGCTGCCGCGTGTTCCTCGATTTGAACGTGAAGGTGAAGAAAAACTGGCGCCGCGACGCCACGCAAATTCGCCGCTTTGGCTACGGCGAGGGCGCTTAATTCTCGCGGCCTTCGCTTTGTGCAGGTATTGTCGCGTATCGGCCGGAGTGCGCCGCGACGCCGAAATCCCGACGGCCGTTCAGCTACAATAACGCAGATGAGACGTTTGAACGGGAGAATGCGCGCATGATGATCTGCCCTCATTGCCAAAGCGAAAATCGCGAAGGAGCCAAATTCTGCAATGAATGCGGGAGCCCTCTGCTCTCGAGCGCCGACAAGACGCAGGTCATCGATGCGGTGACCCTCAGCGATATACAGGATCCTGACGGGTGCGAGGAAGCATACGATGCGGACAAGACGCAGGTCATCGATGCTGCCGCGCCTCTGACCACCGAGGACCCGATGGTGTCCTGCACCGATGAGACGAGCTCCATCGAGCCCGCCATCGAAGACGACTCCGATTCCATCGACGATGCAGCTTTGTCGGACATCGAGGAAGCGGAAGACGAGGACCTCGGGCAAAGCTCCGACGAGCACGCGGCCTCACATGACTCGATCGACGATGCCGAACGCGAGGCACTCGATGAGGCCCTGCCGCGCATTGGCATCCCTCGAGCCGATTGCGCCGACTCCCTCGCCAGCGAGCAGACCCACAAGATCGACCTGAACGCGGCGAACACCGTCGACCTGTCGGGCTTCGAACGGCTCGTCGACTCGAGCTATGTTCCGCCTGCGCGCTCGTGGCGCTCCGGCGATACGATGGAGCTTCCCAAAATCGAGGGCGAGCCCGCGCCCACCCAGAAGAAATACGAGTCACCCGACGCCGAGAAGGAAGCGAAGAAACGCAAGGCTGCCCGTAGGACCCGCGCGATTGTCGCGGTCGTCGTCGTTGCCATCATTGCCGCCGCGGCAATCGGTATTACTTATTCTCTCGAGCTTTGGGGCGGAAAGACTGTACCCGATGTGACGGGGGAGGCTCAGGCTGACGCGATCTGGCTCCTCGAGAGCAAGGGATTCGCAGTCGACACGTCGCAGGTAAAATCGGACGAAGTCGAGGGCATCGTTCTCATCACCGACCCCGCTGCAGGTTCGCGCGTTCCCAGCGGTACCACGGTGAACGTCTCCATTGCGACCCCGCGTGCCGTCCCCGACATCGTGGGGAGCACCCAAGATGAGGCGAAGGCCGCCTTTGAGAAAGAGGGTCTTGGCAACGTCACGTTCAAGACAGTGAAATCCGACGAGGCCGAGGGCACCGTGCTCGAAGTCGAGCCCCAAGCAGGAACGAAGGTGAAGTCGGCGACGGCCGTGACTGTCACGGTTGCCGAATCCTACGTTGTGCCTGACGTCACTGGCAAATCGCAGGACGACGCCACCGCCGCGCTCAAGGAGGCGGGCTTTGCCGTTGAAGTCGCAACCAAGTATTCCGAAGACAGCTCCGAGGGCACGGTGCTTTCCACCGATCCCGCCGCGGAGACCAAGCTGAAATCGGGCTCCACTGTGACGATCACCGTGTCGAAGTCGCGCGAGAAGGAGCTCGTCTCCGAAACCTATTCCTTCTTCAGCAAGGGCGCAACCGTTGTCATGGACGGCATTAACTACGAGGTGGTCTCCTGCGACAGCGTGAACTACGAGGGCGACGGGGTCGTGAGCTACACAATCACCGCCAAGAAGTTCGAGAACACGCTGCTTTTCGGCACGATTTACGGCTCGGCGGAGCAGAAGTCGGGCACCATCAAGTGGAACTCAGACAACAGCATCGCCTCCAGCAAACCATCGCTTAAGAAGTAGCGCTTGTGGCACGTCCCACCTATACCGCGCGCGTCATCGTCGTGCGCAAGACGAAGCTGGGGGAGAGCGACCTTATCCTCACCCTTCTTGCCGAGGACGGTTCGCAGCTTCGTACTGTCGCCAAGGGGGCGCGCAAGCCGAAAAGCAGCTTCGCCTCGCGGCTCGAACTCTTCTCGGTGGCAGACGTCCTGTGCGCAAAGGGCCGCTCGCTCGACGTGGTGTCCGAGGCGCGCCTTGTCGAAGGCAACGCCGCCCTGCGCGGCGACATCGAGCGCATCTCCGCCGCCGCCCCGATAGCCGAGCTCGTCGAGCGCACCACGCAAGCAGGCCTCGAATGCCCGAACCTCTTTGCGATGACGCAGACCGCGCTTCGAGCGATGTGCAACACCGACGCCTCAGGTTCGCCTTCAATCGCTGCCGGCCATCTTCTGAAGGCGTTCGCCATGACCGGTGTGCGACCCGTGCTCTCCGAGTGCGCCGCTTGCGGAAATCCCGTGACGCCCCTGCCGGACGGCTCGCTCGCCTTCTCCCCGCGCGAAGGCGGTGTGATATGCTCGCACTGTCGAGCGCACACTGAAGCCGGCTACATCGACGCCCAAGCCGCCGAGTGGTCGAACTTCCTTCTGCGCTCGACGTTTTCCGACATCGCAGGCGCGCGCATGGGGGTACGCGAGGCGTTCTCGGTGCTCGATCTGTGCCAGAGATGGTGCGTCGAGCATGTCGGCTGCAGGCTTCGCTCGCTCTCGTTTATGTTCACGAGCGGGCTTTACGAATCGAAATGACGGAAAGAGGAAGAAATGTACACCTATCGCACCAAAGGGGTTTGCTCCCGCGCCATCAACGTCGAGGTCGAGGGCGACACAATCAAACACGTCGACTTCATCGGCGGATGCAACGGCAACCTGAAGGCCATCTCCAAGCTCGTCGAGGGCAAAGACATTGCCGATGTCTGCTCGATCCTCGACGGAAACACCTGCGGCAACCGCTCTACGTCGTGCGCAGACCAGCTCTGCCACGCCCTTCGCGAGGCGAAAGCGGCCGAATAACGGCAAGATTGTGCAGAACAGGTGGGAATGCCCCTTATCTCGCTTGCCGCACCGAAGACGTCCCATTACAATAAGCAGGCTGTCATAACGGCAGCTGGTTCGCCCCTAGTTCGCATGCGCCACCCGCTTGCCTACCCGGGACGATCGAGAGCTTAGATACTTGAAAGGTGGAAAACAATGGCAACGAAGCTCAGCATCTCCAAGGAGAAGACCGCCGAACTCATCAAGGAATTCGGCAAGTCCGACAACGACTCCGGTTCCGCCGAGGTCCAGGTCGCAATCCTCTCCGAGCGCATTCGCAATCTTACCGAGCATCTGAAGTCCCACAAGAAGGACAATCACACCCGTCGTGGCCTGATGAAGCTCATCGGTAAGCGTCGCGGCCTCCTGAAGCACATCAAGGAGCGCGACATCGAAGAGTACCGCGCACTCATCAAGAAGCTCGGTATTCGCGACAACATCTAAGCTTGGAACGTGGGCCCGCAAGTTGCGGGCCCCGTGCTATATGCAAGGCGGTCGCGCATCGCATCCGGCGGGCGCGCTCGTGGAGGCGGGGGAATGTGAGTACCCCGCAGCCAAAGAAGCTCAGGCGCAATAGGGCGCATGAGGCTAAGAGAAAGAAAGAATACATGGAAAAGATCGTCGAATCCTTCGAGCTGTACGGCAAGCAGTACCGCTTCGAGACTGGCGAGCTGGCCAAGCAGGCAACCGGTGCCGTGCTGGTCACCCAAGGCGACACCACGATCCTCGTGACCGCCGTCGTCTCCAAGCAGGAGAAAGACTACGACTTCTTCCCCCTCACGGTCGACTACATCGAGAAGATGTACTCCGTCGGCCGCATCCCCGGCGGCTACCTGAAGCGCGAGGCGCGTCCTTCCGAGAAAGGCACCTTAAATGCTCGCATGATCGACCGTCCGATCCGCCCCGGTTTCCCTGACGGCTACAAAAACGAGGTCCACATCGTCGCAACGACGCTCGTCTGCGACGGCGAGAACCAGCCTGACGTCATCTGCGTCGGCGGCGCATCGGCTGCGCTCCTTGTCGGAGGTGCACCCTTCGACGGCCCTGCCGCCTGCGTCAAGATCGGCCGCAACGCTGAGACGGGCGAGTTCATCGTCAACCCCACCTACGAGGAGGACGCCAATTCCGACCTCGACCTCACCATCGCCGGCACCAAGGACTACATCTCCATGGTCGAAGCGGGCGCTAAGGAAATCTCGGAAGAGGACATGCTCGCTGCCATGACCTTCGGCCAGGAAGCGATCGCCGCGTTCTGCGACAAGCAGGCCGAGTTCATCGCCAAGGTCAATCCCACCCCGATGGAGTACAAGCTCCATACCCCCGCTCCTGAAATCGCCGAGCGCGCCGAGCCGTACTTCGATCGCATGTCCGCAGCACTCAAAGATGCCGACAAGCTCTCGCGCATGGGCAAGGTCGAGGATCTGAAGGCCGAGATCACCACCAACGAGTTCTCCGACGAAGAGCGCGCAAGCTGGGGCTCTGATATCGCCGCCGCGCTGAAGAAGCTCGAGAAGAAGGCCATGCGCAAGATGGTCATCGAGACCGGCGAGCGCGCCGACGGTCGCCGCCCGGACGAAATCCGCCCGCTGCACATCGTGCCCGGTTACCTGCCCCGCGTCCACGGCTCCGGCCTCTTCCAGCGCGGCCAGACCCAGGCGCTCTCCATCTGCACGCTCGGCATGCTCAACGAGTGGCAGCGCCTCGACACCATCGAGCCGGTCGAGGGCAAGCGCTACATGCACCAGTACAACTTCCCGCCCTACTGCACCGGCGAAGTCGGCCGCATGGGCTCCCCGAAGCGCCGCGAGATCGGCCACGGTGCCCTCGCTGAGCGCGCGCTTCTGCCCGTAATCCCCTCCGAGGACGAGTTCCCCTACGCAATCCGCGTGGTCTCCGAGATCATGGAATCCAACGGCTCTTCCTCGATGGCTTCCACCTGCGGCTCCACTCTCGCGCTCATGGATGCGGGCGTGCCCATCAAGGCTCCCGTCTCCGGCATCGCCATGGGCCTTATCAAGGAAGGCGACGACGTCGTCATCCTTTCCGATATCCAGGGCCTCGAGGACTTCCTCGGCGACATGGACTTCAAGGTCTGCGGCACGTCGAAGGGCATCACCGCACTTCAGATGGACAACAAGGCCAAGGGCCTGTCTGTCGACATCCTCGCCCGCGCGCTCAAGCAGGCACACGAAGGCCGCGCATTCATCCTGAGCGCTATGCTCGAAAAGCTGCCCGAGCCCCGCGCTGAGCTTCGCGACACCGCGCCGCGCATCGAGACCATCCACATTCCCGTCGACAAGATCCGCGACGTCATCGGCTCCGGCGGCAAGGTCGTCCGCGGCATCCAGGAGGAGACGGGCGCCAACATCGACATCCAGGAAGACGGCACCATCCACATCGCTGCAGTCGAGGGCAAGGCCGGCGAGGCTGCCAAGGCCATGATCTTGGGCATCGTAAAGGAGCCCGAGGTCGGCGAGATCTACGAGGGCGAAGTCGTCGGCATCAAGGACTTCGGCGCCTTTGTGAAGCTCACGCCGGGCAAGGACGGCCTACTCCACATCTCCCGCGTCGCCAACGGCCGCGTGGGCAAGGTCGAAGACGTCCTCTCCCTGGGCGACATTGTGAAGGTACAGGTTCTCGAAGTCGACCCGAAGACGGGCAAGATCTCGCTCGATCGCCTCGACAAGCCCGATGCTCCGGAAGGCTCCGCCGACAACGGCCGCGAGCATTCTCACCGCAACAACGACCGTGGTGAGCGCGACATGCGCCCCGGTCGCAGCCAGCGTTCGAGCAACGGCCGCACGCCGCGCCGTCGCCACGAGGCTTAAAAACTAGCACTATCCGATTGCGAAAGAAACGGGGACACCATGGTTAAAGTAGCTGTTTCTGGATGCTTCGGCCGCATGGGTTCGGCGGTCATCGACGCCGTGAACGCCGCAGACGACATGGAAGTCGCCTGCGGCATCGACCCCTTCCCCAAAGAGGGGGCAACGTTCACGGTCTACTCCTCGATGGAGGAGGCTGTGGCTGCCGGCGGGTTCGACGTCGTCGTCGACTTCACGCAGCCGAGCGTCATCGAGGGAAACCTTCGCTGTGCGCTGCCTGCGGGCATCGATTGCGTCGTCGGCACGACGGGACTCTCCGATGAGAAGCTCAACGAACTCGCCGCGCTCGCTCCTTCCGGGACCTGCTTGTTCTACGCCCCGAACTTCACGACGGGCGCGGTGCTCATGATGGAGTTCGCCAAGGCGGCAGCCCCTTACTTCCCCGAGGCGGAAGTCATCGAGATGCACCACTGCAACAAGAAGGACGCGCCTTCGGGCACCGCCATGCGCACGGCGCAGATCATCTCGGTTGCGCGAGGCGGCCGCACGAGCGAGGCACCCGGAGCAGAGACGGAGCTTCCAGGAGCTGAAGGTGCGCGCGGCGCGCTCGTCTCGGGTGTTCCGGTGCACTCCGTTCGTTCAATGGGTTACGTTGCGAGCCAGGAGGTTATCTTCGGATCAATGGGGCAGACGCTCACCATCCGTCACGACTCCTGGGACCGAGCGTCCTATATGCCCGGCGTTTTGCTAGGTATCAGGAGCGTCGGTGCTCGTGAGGGCCTGATTGTAGGTTTGGAGAACTTCATGCATGAGGCGTAATCCGCCCTGCGCACTTTGGCATAATAGATAAATCGAGCATATGTTCGCCTCCTTGCCTTTATGGCGGGGAGGCGCACGCATGAATTAAGGAGACGCCCATGTCGAACGTTGAACCCCGCTTCGGTCGCCTGATCACCGCTATGGTCACGCCTTTCAACGATGAGCGCGAACTCGACCTCGACCGCGCGCAGGCACTTGCCACGCGCCTTATCGAAGGCGGTAACGACTCGCTTATCATCAATGGAACCACCGGCGAGAGCCCCACAGTCTTCTACCCTCAGAAGATCGAGCTTTTCCGCGCCGTCGTCGAGGCGATCGGCGGCAAGGCCTCCGTCATCGCCAACGTGGGGGACAACTGCACAGCCGACACCGTCGACTTCGCCAAGGACGTCGCGAAACTCGGTGTCGACGGCTTCATGTGCGTCGTCCCGTACTACAACAAGCCTCCGCAAGAGGGAATGTACCAGCACTTCAAGACCATTGCGGATGCGGTGGAGCTGCCCATCATCCTCTACAACATCCCGGGCCGCTGCGTCGTCAACATGGAAGCTGAAACCACGCTGCGTCTCGCTAACGACTGCGAGAACGTCATCGCTGTGAAGGAAGCATCCGGCAAAATGGACCAGATCGCAACCATCGCCGCCGCTGCGCCCGAGGGCTTCAGCGTGTATTCCGGTGACGACTCCGCAACCTATGACGTCATGCGCCTCGGCGGTGCGGGTGTCATCTCGACCACCGGCAACGTCGCGCCGGAGCGCATGAAAGAGCTCGTCACGAAGTGCGCCGAAGGCAAGTGGGACGAGGCATGGGCTGCCCACGAAGCGCTTCTGCCGCTTATGGACGGCCTGTTCGAAACCTCGAACCCTATTCTTGTGAAGGAAGCCCTCAAGCTTGTCGGCTTCCCCGTCGGCGGCGTGCGCCTGCCGCTTATCGACGCCACCGCCGAGCAATCGGCACGCCTCGCATCGATCATGCGCGAGGTCGGCGTCCTTTAATCGATCAGCGCGAACGCCCGCAGGTGAATTGCGCCTGCGGGCGTTCGCGTACCGTGATAAAGGAAATATATGGAAAAGGAAAAATATACCGAATCAGCTTCTCGGCAGCCCGACAACGGTGTCGCAGAGAGGGGAAAGAAAACCAAGACATACAAGCATGTGAAGCTCGAGCATAAACGCCCCCAGCTTACCAAGGGCGGGGAAGCGGGCGACGGCACTCAAAAGAAGCGCAAGCCCACTCAAAAGAAGCGTTCGTCGAGCGCGGGCAAGGACCCCAAGGCCAAGCTGAAGATCATCCCTCTTGGCGGCCTTGACGCCATTGGCAAGAACATGACCGTGTTCGAATGCGGAAATGACATGATCGTCGATGACGCGGGCCTTATGTTCCCCGACGACAATCATCCCGGCGTCGACCTTATCCTGCCGGACTACACCTATGTGCTTGAGCATGCCGACAAGCTGCGCGGTATCGTCATCACGCACGGCCACGAGGACCACACGGGCACGATTCCGTACCTCCTGAAAGACCTCGATCGCCCGGTTCCCATCTATGCGACCAAGCTCACGCTCGGCCTCATCGAGGGAAAGCTCGCCGAGCACCGTATCAAGAACGCCAAGCTCGTTGAAATCAAGCCCGGCCAGCAGGTGAAGATGGGCTGCTTCACGACGGAGTTTTTCGCCGTAAACCATTCGATCCCCGGTGCCGTGGGCGTGTTTCTGCAGAGCCCGGCGGGCAACGTGCTGCACACCGGCGACTTCAAGCTCGACCAGACCCCGATCGACGGCGTCCACTTCGACTTCGGTGCGCTTGCGCGCTACCACGAAATCGGAGTCGACCTCATGATGAGCGACTCCACGAACGCGACGAAGTCCACGTTCACGCCGAGCGAGGCCGAGGTTGGCAAGACCCTGAACCGCATCATCAGCCAGGCGAAGCAGCGCGTCATCATCGCCTCGTTCGCGAGCCATATCCACCGCATGCAGCAGATCTGCGACGCCGCGCGAGCGAACGGCCGCAAGGTCGTCGTCACGGGCCGCTCGATGGTGCAGAACACCGATATCGCCCGCAAGCTGGGATATCTCAACATTCCCGACGAGGACCTCATCGATGCTTACGAGCTGAAGGGCATCCCGCCCGAGAAGGTCGTCATCATGTGCACGGGCAGCCAGGGCGAGCCGCTCTCGGCCCTCGCGCGCATCGCGAACGGCGAGCACAAGACGATCGACATCGAGGAAGGCGACACCGTCATCATCTCGGCGACGCCTGTCCCCGGCAACGAAAAGGCCGTCACGCGCGTCATCAACTCGCTCGCGAAGATCGGCGCTGACGTGTATGATAAAAGCCGTGCGCGCGTCCACGTTTCGGGACACGCAGGTGCTGAAGAGCTCAAGATCGTCCTCTCGATCGTGCAGCCGAAGTCCTTTATGCCTGTCCATGGAGAGTCGACGCACCTTCGCGCCCACGCTCGCCTTGCGGAAGCAACCGGCGTACCTAAGGACAACATCTTTTTGTGCGAGAACGGCGAATCGCTCGAGCTCACTCCCCGCGGCGTCCATCGTGGCGAGGTTGTCCAGAGCGGCATCGTCTACGTCGACGGCCTATCGGTCGGCGACACCTCGCAAGACGTCCTCGACGAGCGCTGCGCACTCGGCGAGCAGGGCTTTGCCTGCATTGCAGCTGCCGTCTCGCTTTCGCGCCACGAGGTGCAGGGCGAGGTCCAGGTGGAGATGCGCGGCATCACCGGCGGAGACGACGCCTACCTCGCGCGCGACGCAGAAGCTGCCGTGAAGAGCGCGCTTCGCAAGGCGCTTGGCAAGAACGCCACGCTCAAGGAGGCCAAGAAGGCCGCACGCGACGCGCTTTTGTCCCTGCTGTGGGAGCGCACCAAGCAGCGCCCGATGGTTATCGCCAACCTGCTTGAGATTTAAACGACCCAACATGCCCCTGCGCCCCAGCGACGCGGGGGCCTGCTTCGCAAACACGCAGCATCAACGAACCAGTTAGGAGCAATAGTGGCTCGGAAGCCATCTTCGTCGTCGAGGAACACCGCCGCGAACCGTCGCTCGCAAAGCGCGGGGTCTGGGAAGCCAGGCACCCGCAAGGGACGCAATCCCCGCGCTCAGAAGGCGGCTGACGCAGAGCGCGATTCCCGCAAGCTCATCGACGAGTACGCGAAACGCGATATCGTGGGCATCGCCTTCACGGTCGCGGCCGTCGTGCTCTTCATCGCAGCCGTCATACGCTCCGACGCGATCGTGACCTCCTTCATTTCGAGCGCGCTTCATCTCACGCTCGGAATCGGTGCCTATATCCTGCCGCTGTTCCTGCTCGCTATCGGAATCACCTTCCTCATCCGTTTCGAAGCAGAACGCGTGCCGACCCGCGTCGCAGTGGGTCTTGCACTCGTTTTCGTCGCGCTGCTCGCGGTGTTCGCGCTCGCGACGCCATTGCCTGAGGGGGGCGACCCTGCGGGCATCCTGTTCAACGACCATGAGCTAACCGTTCGGGGCGGCTATATCGGAGCGGGCATCGCCTGGCTCGGCATCACATTATTCGGGCAGGTCATCTCGATGGTTATCGTTGTCGGCGTCGCTGCTGCCGGCGTGTGCATCATCGGCTTCTCCATCTCCAAGCTTATTGAGAAAATCAGGGAAAGCGGCGCCAAGCGCCGAGCGGAGGAGGGTGCGAACGCGTCGTTGCCCTTCGCGAGGATTCGCCGCAACTCAAAGGGAATCGATACAGCAGATGAGGAAGCTCCCGAGGTCGACGGCAGTGCCGAGACGCGGGTCATCGCCGCGCATCCCCTGGCAACCCCCGAATCCATCGCACAGGGAACGTCCTCCTCCGCGAAAACCCGAGCCCTCGGCCGCGCAGAGCGCAAGGCGGCTCGCCTCGCCGAGCTCGAGGAGCAGCAGTCAAGCACTTCCGATGGGGGAGAGGCTCAACCTGCCTCGATGCCGACCCGCAGGATCGAGCCCATCGAGGGCACGTCATCGTCGCTCACGCGAAAGCTCGGCAAAAAGGCTGACACCGACGCAGCGGCACCGCAAGAAGAGGCGCCCAAGCCCAAGAGGACGGCGCGCGCGAAACTGCCCGCAAGTGCCCCGACGCCGCTCGAAGGGTTCACGCTGCCCTCGATGGACCTGCTTTCCTACTCCAACGACCCCGAGAAGGACCGTGCGTCCGAAATCGAGCTCCAAGACACGGCTGCCCACCTGCAGGAAACGCTCGCCGACTTCCATATCATGGCCGACGTCGTCGGATGGGTCGCAGGCCCCACGGTCACGCTCTTCAAAGTAGACCTTCCTGCAGGAGTGCGCGTGAGCCGCGTCACGGCGCTCTCCGACGACATTGCGCTCGCGCTCGCCGCCCCAGGCGTTCGCATCTTCGCGCCTATTCCCGGGACGAACTACGTTGGCATCGAGGTGCCTAACCGTACTCGCCAGACCGTCTTCCTAGGCGATGTTCTCAAGGACGCCGATGGCGGCCCGTTGCTTATGGCCATCGGCAAAGACGTCGAGGGCACGTCGATCATCACCGACCTCGCGAAGATGCCCCACCTGCTCATTGGCGGCACGACCGGCTCCGGCAAATCGGTGTCCATCAACGCCATGATCATGTCGATCCTCATGCGCGCGACGCCCGCCGAAGTCCGCTTCATCATGATCGACCCGAAGCGCGTCGAATTCACGCCCTATAACGGGATTCCCCATCTCTACGTCCCGGTCGTGACCGAGGCGAAGGAGGCGGCGAGCGCGCTCGCCTGGGGCGTTGCCGAGATGGAACGCCGCCTGAAGGTCTTCTCGAAGGTCGGCGCCAGAAACATCGGCCAATACAACGCGAAGGTGCATGCGGCTCTTGAGAGCGCGGAGGCGACCGAGGAGCCCGTTCCCGAGGAGCTTGCCACGCAGCTTCCCTATATCGTGATCATCATTGACGAGCTTGCCGACCTCATGATGAACGTCGGCAAGGAAGTCGAGTTCTCCATCAGCCGCATCGCGCAGCTTGCCCGTGCCGCGGGCATTCATCTCATCGTGGCGACGCAGCGCCCTTCCACCAACGTGGTGACCGGTCTCATAAAGGCGAACATCACGAACCGCATCGCGTTCAACGTGGCATCCGGCATCGATTCGCGCGTTGTCTTGGACACTCCCGGCGCTGAGAACCTTATCGGTTTGGGTGACATGCTTTTCAGCAAGCCCGAGTACGCGAAACCGCAGCGTATCCAGGGGTGCTACGTCTCCGAGGACGAGATCAACGCTGTGGTCGACGCGCTGAAGGAACAGGGGCAGCCCGAGTACCACTCCGAGATTTTGAAGACCAACATCGTGACGAACCTCTCGCAGTCGCCCGACGGTTCAGGCGGCACGGTGGAGGAGGACGACCCGCTTATCTGGGAAGCGGCCGACATCGTCGTGTCATCGGGTCTCGGATCGACCTCGAACATTCAAAGGCGCTTGAAGGTGGGGTATTCGCGAGCAGGTCGTATAATGGACATGCTTGAGGAACATGGAGTTGTCGGTCCGCCCAACGGCAGCAAGCCGCGCGAGGTTCTCGTCGATGCCATGGAGCTCGAGACACTGAAAGCATTCGAAGCGAACGACGCCGCAAAGGAGTAGAAGGTGGCTAGCAATACGACATTCGGCGCTGTGCTCAGGGAAGCGCGCGAACGCCGGGGGATGGACGTCCAATCCATCGCACGGCAGATGCGCGTTCGCGCCGACATCATTCGCGCAATCGAGAACAACGATTTCACGCGCATGCCGCCTCGCGGATACGCGAAGAACATGGTCGCCACCTACGCGCGCATCGTCGGCGTCAATCAGACGACCATCACGCGGATGTACCTCGAGGCCGCAAACGCCTACGAGACGGGGAAGATGAAAAACGACTCGTCGCGCGTTCCGAACATGAGGTCACAGCGCTCATCGCGCGGCTCGAGCTCGCGACAGTCCGACAACTCCTCGCGCAGGTCATCGGGGCGCCTCATGTTCGACGACAGGCACGACACACGAGGAACAGCTCGCGGAAACGACCATGTGCACACCTCGCGCAGGCCGCTCTCACCGGGAAGCCCTCAGTACACCAACCTCTACGCGGCACCGCAGAACGTGACGCAACAGCGCCCGAAACTTCCATTGCTCATCGGCATCGGCGTCATCGCCGTGATCGTCATCATCATCTGCGTGTTCGTGTTCGGCGGCAAAGAGTCCAAGCCCGCTCAGGAAACACCGACCGTGCCCATCACGGGCTTGTCTGATACGTCGAACAAGCAGGCGCAAGGCGACTCCGAGAGCACCTCGACCTCAGACCCCCAGACCCAGCAGTCCTCCGTCGCGCCGACGAAGGCCACTTTCACCTATAAGGTCGCGTCGGGTTCGAGCGCCTACATCGAGATCTACGAGGGCGATTCGAGCTCGGCATCCGTCGCCGAGACGGTAACGGGGCCGGCCGAGAAGTCCTTCGACGTCACGACTAAGCTGCGCTTCATCTCCGACGCTTCGAGCGCAGTTGAGGTCACCGTCGACGGGGAGAAGGTCGACTTGACCGAGAACAGCAACGGCATGTACGACTACACCGTCGACTTCTCGCAGATTCTTGCGAAATGGCAGCAGGACCACGGCCAGTCGTCCTCGTCGTCGAGCGCAACCTCAAGCGATTCTACGAAGTCGACTTCGACGTCGTCATCCAGCACGAAAAGCACCACCTCTTCTTCGTCGAGCAACGCAACTTCGACGAAGAGCACGACCCGTACATCCGAATAACCAAGGAGGCCCACATGGCAAAGGAATCGAGCTTCGATATCGTATCGACCGTTGACATCCAGGAAGTCGACAATGCTTTCCAGCAGGCTAAACGCGAGATTTCGCAGCGCTACGATCTGAAGGACTCGGGCGCTGAAATCACACTCGACAAGCAGAACAAGACCCTTGGGATCCACGCACCGGCTGACTTCGTCGCCCGCCAGGTGAAAGACGTGATCGGCAGCAAGCTCGTGAAGCGCGGGATCGAGCTTACCGCTGTGAAGTGGGGTGAGCCGCAAGCCGCAACCGGGCAGAGCGTGCGTCTTTCCGCCACGATCGTCGACGGCATTGACAAGGAGACGGCGAGCAAGATCAGCAAGGACATCCGCAACCTCAAGCTGAAGTGCAAGGCGACCATCGAAGGCGACAAGCTCCGCGTCTCCTCGGCTTCCCGTGACACGCTTCAGGAGGTTATCGCCTTCCTGAAAGGCCAAGACTACGGCCAACCGCTTCAGTACACGAACTATCGCTAGGAATCCTTGTTCATGACAGTGGAAGTTACCCAAGGCGGCGGGCGCTCCGTCGCCTTCATCACGCTCGGCTGCGCCAAAAACGAAGTCGACTCCGAGAAGATGCGCGCAAAGGCGAAAGTCGCGGGCTACCGAATCGAGCAAGACCCCGAGAAAGCCGATGCGATCGTCATCAACACCTGCTCGTTCATTCAGAGTGCTACAGAGGAAAGCCTCGAGGCGATCTTCGAGGCAGCGGGCATGGAAAACGTCGCATCGGGAGACGCCAAGCTTATCGTTGCAGGGTGCATGCCGGCACGCTACGGCGACGAGCTTGCGGCAGAGCTGACCGAGGCCTGCGCGTTCGTCCCCTGTAGCAAGGAAGACGACCTTGGGGAAATCCTTAATGCCCTGTTCGGAGGCTCGCCCGAGCGCACCGCGTCGGACGACGACTCCAATGACGAGCCCGCAAGCGTCTCAGCGTACGTGAAGATTTCCGACGGCTGCAACCGCTTTTGCTCATATTGCGCGATTCCCTATATTCGCGGGCGCTACCACTCCTTCACACTGGAAGACATCGACCGCGAAGTGGCTGCTCACGTTGCAAAGGGCGCACGGGAAATCGTGCTCATCGCGCAGGACACCGGCCGCTGGGGACAGGACTTCGAGGAACCGTCATCACTTGCAGCGCTCATGGACGAGCTTGCGCAACGTTACCCATCGACGTGGTTCCGCGTCATGTACGTCCAGCCCGAGGGAATTACCGACGAACTGCTCAAGACCATAGCTGATAGCGACAACATCTGTTCCTACCTCGATATTCCGCTCCAGCATATCGACAAGTCGCTTCTGCGCGCCATGAACCGCGCAGGCTCGCGCGAGAAATATCTGGCACTCGCCGAGCGCATTCGCGCAGCAATTCCCGACGTCACCTTGCGCACAACGCTGATCGCTGGCTTCCCCGGCGAGACCGAAAAGCAGTTCGAGGAGCTGTGCGATTTCGTCTCCGAAGGGCTTTTCGACTACATAGGCGTCTTTGCGTACTCCCGCGAGGAGGGCACGGCCGCATACGAGCTGCCTGGCCAGATCGACGAGGATATCAAGGCCGAGCGCGCGCAGACCTTGCGCGACCTTGCAGACGCATCGTGCACACCGCGCATCGCGCAACGCGTCGGGCGGGAAATGGACGTGCTCGTGGAGGGCATCGAAGAAGACGGTCAGCTGTTCGGCCGTGCGATGTGCCAGGCACCCGACGTTGACGGCGAGACCTACCTCACCGAGGGGAACGTGGGCGACATCGTTCGTGTCCGAATTGCCGACACGCTGCTCTACGAAATGGAGGCCGAGTAATGTCGACCGAGTTGAAGCCGGGGGAGACCGACAAGCTTTGGACGATATCCAACATCATCACGCTCGTGCGCATCTGCCTCGTCCCGGTGTTCGTCGTCGCGCTTATCACCCCCTGGCCGACCTGGTTCAGTATTGCAGGCGTTTCATCGACCACGAAAAGCCTTATCGCGGCCCTTATCTTCATTCTGATATCATGTACGGATTGGCTTGATGGCTACCTCGCGCGCAGCCGTGGCGAGGTGACGAACTTCGGCAAGTTCATGGACCCGCTTGCGGACAAGATTCTCGTCTGCGCAGCGCTACTCGCGCTGGTTGAGCTCCGGGTCCTGCCTTCTTGGCCGGTGCTCATAATCTTGGCACGCGAGTTCATCGTGTCTGGCATCCGCATGGTCGCCGCAGACAAGGGCGTTGTCATCGCGGCAAGCTGGTATGGCAAGGCGAAGACCGTTACACAGATCATTGCAATCGTACTGTTCATCGTGAAGGACTCCATCCTCCCCGTGACAAGCCCGAACCCCTTCGACAACCCGCTCTACGTGCTCTCGTGGCTCGCCATGATCGTAGCGCTCGCACTCACCATCATCTCGATGATGGATTATTTCGCAAAGGCGCGCCATCTTCTCGGACTCACCACGAGCAAGGAACGAGCTCTCCTGCGAGAGGAGAACGCGAAGAACGAAACGAACGAGGACATCGCACGTCGCATCATAGAAAGCGCGAGCGAGAAGAGTGCGACCATCGGGTGCGCCGAGAGCCTGACAGGAGGCCTCATCGCGGGCACTCTCACGGCGATTCCCGGTAGCTCGCAGGTCGTGCACGGCGCGATTGTGAGTTATGTGAACGACATCAAGCATCGCGAGCTCGGCGTTGACGCGGAGGTTCTCAAGACCGAAGGGGCCGTCTGCGAAACGGTCGCCCAGCAGATGGCAGAGGGCGCACGCAAGAACCTCGATGTCGACATAGCCGTTGCTGTGACGGGGATCGCAGGTCCCGGTGGGGAAGAGCCAGGCAAGCCGGTCGGCACCGTATGGGCCGCGGTTTCCACGCAAAACGCCTGCGAAGCGATGTGCTTCCATTTCGAAGGGAATCGCGAAGAGGTTCGCAATGCGACAGTTCGGGAAGTTTTGCGCATGATCGAGGGTGCGCTTTCGACGAGTTTCGCTTAATTTCCTGCAGATAAGCTGCCAGAAATCGGGAAGGTTTTCGTAAAAGCTCTGCCAGAATGCGACGTTACGATTCTGCTGAGGCAAGTTCCACTGCGAGTCTTGACTCACAAACGTTTGTTCGTATAATGAGGAGCTATGACATGGACGAAATCGCCGTAATCGGAGGAGAAGGAATGAACGACGAAAAAGCCAAGATGCTTAAGATCACAACCGATCAGATCGAGCAGAAATTCGGTCGGGGATCGATCATGAAGCTTGGCGAAGGAGGCGAGCACCTCAACATCGGCGTCATTCCAACTGGGGCACTGCCGCTCGACGCAGCCCTCGGAATCGGAGGCGTGCCTCGTGGCCGCATCATCGAGATTTACGGCCCTGAATCATCGGGCAAAACAACCCTTGCCCTCCAGATTCTCGCCGAAGCCCAAGCGATGGGCGGTGTGGTCGCCTTCATCGACGCCGAGCATGCGCTCGACCCTGTGTATGCCGCCCGCCTCGGTGTCGACATCGACGAGGTGCTCATCTCGCAGCCCGACACGGGCGAGCAAGCGCTCGAAATCTGCGATATGCTCGTACGCTCCGGTGCGATCGACGCCGTCGTAGTCGACTCGGTCGCGGCGCTGGTCCCCCGAGCCGAAATCGAAGGCGAGATGGGTGACACCACCGTCGGACTTCAGGCGCGACTCATGTCTCAGGCGCTGCGCAAACTCGCAGGCTCCCTTTCGAAATCGAACACAACCTGCATCTTCATCAACCAGCTCCGCGAGAAGATCGGCGTGATGTTCGGCAACCCCGAAACCACCACAGGCGGCCGCGCCCTGAAGTTCTTCTCCAGCGTGCGTATTGATATTCGCCGCATCGACAGCATTAAGAAGGACGGCGAGGTCGTGGGTAACCGCGTTCGCGCGAAGGTCGTCAAAAACAAGGTGGCGCCTCCGTTCCGCCAGGCCGAGTTTGACCTTATGTACGGCGAAGGAATCTCCCGTGAGGGCTGCATCGTCGATATGGCCGTCGAATGCGGCGTCGCAAAGAAGAGCGGCGCGTGGTATACCTACGGCGAAGAGCGCTTGGGACAGGGCCGCGAGGCTGCCAAGGCTACGTTGCGCCAAAACCCCGAGATGAGGGAAGAGCTCGAGAACAAGGTTCGCGAAGCGTTCGAAATCCCCATCCCGACGCGCACCGCAGAAGAGGCCGATGCAGTCACCCCCGTCGCCAAGCCGAAGAAGAAATAGCGGTTCATGGCAACGCTCGTCGACATAGAGCAGCTAAAGCGCAATATCAGGGAAATCGAGTCCTCCTCCGTTTATGAAGAGACCGGCTTGGCGGAGGAGGAGTCAAAGGCCTTCAAGAAAATACTGAAACTCGCAAGCATTCGAGAGCAAGCGAGCAAGAAGCTCCACGAGCGGCTCATCAAGGACGGCTTCAGCGAGCAGGCTGTCTCGAACGCCCTTGGGCGCGCAATCGAGGCGCACATCGTCGACGACGCGCGCTATGCCGAAGCTTTCATGCGCACCCAGCTGGCGCAGGGCAAAGGTCGCCGCGGCGTCGAGCGCGCTCTCGAGCAGCTCGATGTCGACTCGCCTTCCGAAGAAGCTTGGCAGCTCGCCTACGAGCAATTTGGAAACGATGAGCTTAAACGAGCGATTGCCCTTTTGGACCGAAAGCCACCGCGATCGAAAAATCTTCGAGAAGGCGCCTATCGCAAGCTCATCCAAAAAGGGTACAGCGGCGACGTCGCCGCTTCCGCCGCGAGACGCTGGAGCGAGTCTCTTGCTGCACCTGAATGCGAATATTTCGCCGACTAAGCGAGCAATTTCGCATTTTTTGACCTTGAGGGTTATATGACCAGCAAACATCCTCTATTATGTATGGAGGCATAAGTGATTTGCGTCCCATGAGGGACTTCATATATATCTATAACCCAATATGACGCTCCTTTTGATACGCGTTTCGCTTTGGCCCGGCATTGTCCGGGTTTTTTATGTCATGACTACTGGAAACCAAAAAGGGAAGGGGGAGCATATGCCCGGAATTGCATGGCTGATCATCGGCGCAATCGTCGGCATAGCTCTCGGCTTCGTCATCACCCGCTACGTAATCAACGCCTCGACGAAGAAAGCTGCTCAAGAGGCCGACGACATGATTGCTGACGCAAAACGACAAGCCGAGACGATGCGCAAAGAGGCGGTCCTCGAAGCAAAGGATCAGGCTCTCAAACTCAAGCAGGAAGCCGAAGCGGAGAACAAGGAGCGCATGAAAGAGGTGCGCGCCGCTGAGAACCGCGTCTCCCAGCGTGAAGAATCGCTCGATCGTCGCGTTGAGTCGCTCGACGCAAGGGAGCATCAAATTTCCTCGTTGCAGGGCCAGATCGAACGCCGCGAGCGCGATGTCGCTCAAGTCGAGCAAGAAGCATCGCAGCGCCTTGAGCGCATCGCGGGCATGACGCCCGAGGAAGCGAAGAACGAACTGCTCACCTCGCTGAAGGATGAGGTTGCTCACGAATCTGCCGCGATCATCCGCGATGCGGAAGCGCAGGCGAAAGCCGAGGCAGACAAGAAGTCCCGCATGATCTTGAGCCTCGCCATCCAGCGCGTGGCTGCCGACCATTCGGCTGAGAACACGGTGTCGACGATCCATATCCCGTCCGACGACCTCAAAGGCCGCATCATCGGACGAGAAGGCCGCAATATCCGTTCGTTCGAGCAGCTCACCGGCACGAACCTCATCATCGACGACACTCCCGAGTGCGTCACCATCTCATGCTTCGACCCCGTTCGCCGCGAAATCGGTCGCGTCACGATGGAGAACCTCATCGCTGACGGCCGCATCCACCCGGCGCGCATTGAGGAGATGTTCGGCAAAGCCGAGCAGTACGTTAACCAGCGCGTTCGCGAAGCGGGCGAGCAAGCGGCTTTCGACACGGGAATTCACGACCTGCATCCCGAGCTCGTAAGAACCTTAGGCCGCCTTCGCTACCGCACCTCGTACGGTCAAAACGTGCTCAACCACTCGCTTGAGGTTGCGTACCTCTCCGGCGTCATGGCCTCCGAACTTGGCCTCGACCCGATTCCCGCCAAGCGAGCCGGCTTACTGCACGACCTTGGCAAGGCGGTTGACCACGAAGTCGAGGGCAGCCATGCCGTCATCGGCGCAGACCTTGCACGCCGCTTCGGAGAGCGTCCCGAAATCGTCCATGCGATCGAGGCACACCACAATGACGTCGAGCCGAACAGCGTCCTCGACGTGCTCGTGCAGGCCGCCGACGCCGTTTCCGCTGCGCGCCCTGGTGCACGTAAAGAAACCCTCGACGCATACGTCAAGCGTCTTGAGAAGCTCGAGGAAATCGCCAACTCCTACAAGGGCGTCGAGCGCACCTACGCTATCCAGGCCGGCCGCGAAGTTCGCGTCATGGTCGAGCCCGAAGTTGTCGACGAGGCTCAGACCGTCGTCTTAGCTCACGATATCGCTCACCGCATTGAGAGCGAGATGCAGTACCCGGGGCAGGTCAAGGTTGTGGTCATCCGCGAAAGCCGAGCCATCGGGATCGCAAAATAATACATGGGCGCATCGGATCTCGAACAATTCGTTGATTCCATCTGTGACGAAAGCCATCTCCGAATCGAAGACGATTTAGGGGATGGCTTCGTTCGTCTTCGCACGTCCGAAGCGGAGCGACGCCAAGCTGCCCACGACATTCGATCGACCGAGGACATCGTTATCGAGCTGCTTCGCAACGCACGAGACGCCCATGCCCGCACCATTTTCCTTGCGGTAGGACGCGACGGGGACACTCGCAAGCTCACGATGCTCGACGATGGAGACGGCATTCCACTCGCCTTGCATGAGAAGATCTTCGAACCGCGCGTCACTTCTAAGCTCGATACTGTCCACATGGACAAATGGGGAGTCCACGGCAGGGGAATGGCTCTCTACTCGATCGAAGTGAACTCGACGCAGGCGAAGGTTCTCACATCGGACAAGGATTTCGGTAGCGCGATTTACGTCGAAACCGACCTCACCAAACTTCCAGAACGCGCCGATCAATCGACCTTCCCTACGTTCGAAGTAACGGAATCGGGAACCTACTCGATGCGAGGACCGAAAAACATCGTCCGCACCGCAACGGAATTCGCCCTCGAATCGAGGAAGGCATGCACGGTTTATTGGGGTTCGGCGACCGAAATCGCCGCCACGCTCTACGAATTCGGGGCGGCGACCACTTCTCCTGCTCTTCGGGCCTTCTGCAAAGACCCGCTCGAGTTGCCGGTATGCAAACGCCTCTGCACTGCATCCGATCCGGCAAGCTTCGCCGAAATCGCAGAAGGATTGGGGCTCTCGCTTTCAGAGCGCTCCGCCCGCCGAATCTTAAATGAGGAGATCAAGCCCATCATTCCATTGGCCGAATTCGTAAGAACTCAGGCGATTCCCGCAAAGGAAAAGGCACCCGAAACCTCAAAAGCGGCCAGTCAGAAAGCCGTCAATTGCGACGGCAGGTCGCTTCGTCTCTGCGATGAGGACAAAGCAATGCTCGCGGATTCCTGCAAGGATGCCTTCCTCGATATCGCCAATCGGTATTACCTTGATCCGCTCGGCGCACCGGAAGTGAAGGTTGGCCCCCAAAAGATCGAGATCACCCTGCGCTTCGATAAGCTGAGATAGCCGTTTGCGCAGGTTGCCACGCTGATGAGTAATTGCTATCATTTCTCTCAGTGACATAAATACCACCACTGAAACACACTACGAAACGACAAGGAAATGCTCGTGACAACCCCATCGGAATCGCAGCCGTCAATCGGCTGCTTAAAAGTGTCGTCGAAATCCTCTCCTGCATCTGTCGCTGGAGCGATCGCTGGCATGATCAAGGATGGACTTCACGTCGACATCCAAGCGGTAGGGGCCGGTGCCGTGAACCAAGCGGTCAAAGCCATCGCAATCTCGCGTGGCTTCCTATCTCCCGTGGGCATCGAAATCGTATGCGCCCCATCCTTTGCCGACATCGTCATCGATGGCGAATACCGAACCGCCATCCGTTTCACCGTTGAACCGCGCGGCGCTGTGATACCTTCCATCGCCGCTGAACAGAAAACCGCCAACCCTACGGAGCGCTGATACCGCATGCATTCACCCATCAATGGGCTTACGTTCTGCATCCACACCTTCGGATGCCAAATGAATAAACACGATTCCGAGCGCATAGCGGGCATGCTCGAGGCGCTCGGAGCACTCATGGTAGAAACCGTTGAGGAATCCGATGTCGTGGTCTTTATGACCTGCTGCGTCCGAGAAGCAGCCGATACGCGCCTCTATGGCCAGGTCGCCTCCATGAAAAACATTCCACTTCGTGCAGAATCTCCTCTGTCGAAGCGCGTCATCGCTGTCGGCGGCTGCATCGGGCAGCGCGACGGGGAGAAGCTCACTGAGGCCCTTCCTCATCTCGATGTCGTGTTCGGCACGCACAACCTCGGGTCGCTTCCACGTTTGCTCGAGGCGGCTATTGAGGGACAGGGGAAGCAGGTCGAGGTGCTCGCCGCCTCATCCGAATTCCCGACCGAGCTCCCGACAAGCCGTGAGCATTCTTGGGCGGCGTGGCTACCCATCACCATCGGATGCAACAATTTCTGCTCCTACTGCATCGTTCCTTATGTCCGCGGTCGCGAGAAATCACGTTCGATTGAGGATATCGTCGCCGAGGCCGAGCGCTATGTCGCTTCCGGCGTGAAAGAAATTACACTGCTCGGGCAGAACGTGAACTCCTACGGCCGCGACCTTTACGGAAAACCTCGTTTTGCCGACATCCTCGACGCCGTCGACCAAACGGGAATCGAACGGCTTCGCTTTGCAACGAGCCATCCGAAGGATCTTACCGACGAGGTTATTGAGAAGTTCGGTTCGTTGCGATCGCTCATGCCTGCGCTCCACCTTCCCGTGCAGTCGGGCTCCAACGCCATTCTCGCAGCAATGAACAGGCGCTATTCGCGTGACCATTACCTGCGCCTTATCAGCAAGATTCGCGACGTGCGACCCGATATCGCCCTGTCGACCGACATCATCGTCGGTTTCCCAGGCGAGACTGCGAAAGATTTCGAGGACACGTATCGCCTCGTGGAAGAGGTAGGCTACCATCAGGTATTTACCTTCATCTACTCGAAGCGTGAAGGTACCCCTGCGGCTCAGATTGAAGACTCCACACCGCGCGAGGTTATCCAGGAGCGATTCGATCGTCTTGTCGACCTTGTCCAAAAGCGCGCATTCGAGCTCAACCAACCGGATGTCGGAAGTGTTGTCCCTATCCTTGTGGAGGGATCCTCGAAGCGTGATGAGCGAATGATCGCAGGCAAAAGCCCCAAGAATCAAACCGTGCACGCGCTCGCTCCGCAGGGTATAACGCCGAGCGAACTTGCCGGCACGTTCGTGAACGTCAAGATCGACGACGCTAAGACATGGTACCTTTCGGGCCACGTGCTGGGCGTGGACGATCGTCTCTAAACGCCATGATCGACGAAACGGGGAAGACGGCCATCAGCCTTCCGCTTATGCGCCCTGTCATCTGCGTCGTTGGTCCGACGGCATCAGGAAAGACCGACGTTGCGCAGCTGCTTGCGCAAAATCTCGGTGGGGAAGTGGTGAGCGCCGACTCCATGCAGATTTACTGCGGCATGGACATTGGCACTGGCAAACTTCCCGAAGAGGAACGGCTTGTTCCCCATTTCGGGTTCGACCTCGTGAACCCGGGGGAGCCGTATTCGGCAGCCTTGTATCAACAGTATGCAAGAGAATGCTTCTCTGATATCGACAAACGTGGAAAGAGAGCGCTGCTTGTCGGGGGAACGGGACTCTACGTCCGCGCGGCAATCGACGCCTATGACTTCCCGAAAGGGGAGCAGGTCGACAACCCCGTACGCGAAAAGTGGACTGCCTACTACGAGGACAACGGAGCCGATGAGCTTTGGGAGCGGCTACACGAGCGCGACCCCGAAAGCGCGTCCGTTATCCACCCGAACAACGTAAGGCGCGTGATCAGGGCATTTGAGCTTCTCGAAGAGGGTACAACATATGCGATCCAAAAGGAGAATCTCGCATCGATCCCGCAAGCTGTTCCTGCCAAGTTTATCGGACTCGCCGTCGATCCAGAAATACTCAACAAGCGAATCGAACGGCGTGTAGACAACATGATCGAATGTGGTCTCGTCTGCGAGGTTGAACGATTGCTCGACAAAGGCTTTCGCCAGGGTATCACCGCACCTCAGGCTATCGGATACAAGGAAATCGTATCCGCGCTTGACGGTGATATCTCGCTTGATGAAGCCATCGAGCAGATCAAGACCGCAACACGGCGATACGCAAAACGACAGCGTACATGGTTCCGCAAAGATACGCGAATTGCATGGATTGACGCGGATTCCGGAAACGCCGAGGCAATCGCAACACAAGCGCAACACTCACTTGGTACAATGGGCGCCTAAGCCAACAGAAAGAGGACATGCACCTATGGAGCTTTCATTCACCAAACTTAACGGAGCTGGCAACGACTTTGTCTTCGTGGACGATCTTTCTAATGAGATCGAGCTGACCACGTCCCAGGTTTCCTGGCTTTGCGATCGGCATTTCGGCATTGGTGCCGATGGCGTCATTCTTGTGCGCCCCTCCGAGCGACCGGAGTGCGCCGCTTATATGCACTACATCAACTCAGACGGAACGCTTGCCCAAATGTGCGGTAATGGCGTGCGCTGCTTCGCGAAGTTCCTCGTCGACCGTGGATACGTGCAGGCGAGCGACGGCTCGTTTGTCGCTGATACGCTCGCAGGACCGAAGCCGATCAGCTTCACTGTCGACGATGAGGGCAAGATGACCCAAGCAACGGTCGATATGGGCCATCCGATCCTCGAGCCGAGCGAGGTTCCCGTTAACGCCAAGGCGAACGCAACGTCTCCAGCGGGCGCGGCCTATGCTCGCGAAATCGAAATCGACTCACCCTGGGGGCCGTTCGCTTTCACCTGCGTCTCGATGGGCAACCCTCATGCGATCACCTTCATCAACGACTTCAACACACTGCCGAAAGGCCTGTTCACTTCCGAGGAAAGGTCTCTCGCGACGCTCGACCTTGAGAAAATCGGAGCATTCTACGAGTCGAACCCCGTATTCCCCGAGAAGGCCAATATCGAGTTTGCCCACATCAGCGATAAGGGTATCGAGATGCGCGTGTACGAGCGCGGCTGCGGAGAGACCCTCGCGTGCGGCACGGGCGCATGCGCAACGTGCGTCGCTGCCGCGCTGACCGAGCGCACTGGGCGCGAAAACGACCTTATCCTCCGCGGTGGCGTGCTCCATATCCTTTGGACCGACGACGACCATGTCATGATGACAGGACCTGCCGCCGAGGCATTCGAGGGAACGGTAGTCCTGTAAGCATGGAGCAGTTCGCCTCGGTACTCACCAAGGGAGCGCAAACGACGTTCGAGGAACAGCGGGAACGTGCAATCCTCGTCGGCGTTGACCGCCCGAACCAGAAGTGGTCCCTCGAATCTTCGCTTGCGGAACTCGAGAGACTCGCCGACACGGCGGGCGCCGACACCGTCGCCAAGACGACGCAGAAGCTCGAATCGCCCAACCCTCGAACGTTCGTCGGAACGGGCAAAGCGGAAGAGATTGCCCAGCTTGCTCGCTCATATGCGGCGGACCTGGTCATATTCGACGACGAGCTCACTCCGTCGCAGCAATCCAACCTTGAAAAGACCGTCGATAAGAGCGTCAAGATCATCGATCGCACGGCGCTCATCCTCGACATCTTCGCACTCCACGCCTCCTCGAAAGAGGGCAGGCTTCAGGTGCGCCTCGCGCAGAACCAATATCTCTACCCCCGCCTTCGTGGCATGTGGGCGCATCTCGCCTCGAACCGCATGGGCGGCGGCGTCGGATCGCGCTTCGGCGAAGGTGAAAGCCAGCTCGAGGTCGACCGAAGGATGGTGCGCAAGCGAATTACCTCCATCAAGCGCGAGCTCGCCCACTTAGCCGACGTGCGATCGCTGCAGCGCGAGGAACGATATTCGAGCGGCATGTTCCGCGTTGCTCTGGCCGGATATACCAATGCAGGTAAATCAAGCCTGATCAACCGCCTCTGCGACGCCGATGTCCTCAGCTATGACAAGCTCTTTGCAACCCTCGACTCCACGACAAGGAAGTTCGAGCTGCCCGAAGGGCGTGAAATAACCGTCACCGACACTGTTGGGTTCATTCAAAAACTGCCGACGACCTTGGTTGAGGCATTCAAGTCGACACTCGATGAAATCACGGGAGCGCATTTGATTCTGCACGTAATTGATGCTTCCTCAAGCGAACGAGAGGGCCAACGCGATGCCGTCGACGAGACGCTCGAGCAAATCGGCGCTCAATCGATTCCCCGAATCGAGGTATTCAACAAGTGCGATCTGCTGAGCGACAAAGACATTAGCGCTCTCAAGTCCCGTTACCCGCAGGCGATTGCGATATCCGCTGCAACAGGAGAGGGGATTGAGGAGCTCGTCAAGCGAATCGCACAAGCTGCCTCAGCTGCCGATACGCATATGAGCGTCCTCATTCCCTACGCAAAAGGGGCTCTTGTTGCGAAGGCTCATGAACGCTGTCATATCGTGAGCGAAACTCACGAAGAACAGGGGACTGTCATCACGATGTTCGTCCCCCAGAGCTACGTGAGCGCCTTTCAGCCCTACCTTACAAACGACGAAACACCGCAACAACTTTGCCCGCAATAGAGCAATTTGTGGTGATAATCGGATCCATGGAGGAGTTCTCCGGCTGAAGCCGAATATGGTCCTTCTCCTTGTAGAAGCGCTTCACGGTTGCCCCGTCGTCGATGATGGCGACAACAATATCGCCGTTGTTGGCAACCGGCTGCTCCTTAACGACCACATAGTCGCCGTCGTTGATGCCTGCCTCGATCATTGATTCACCGCGCACGGACAAGAGGAACGAGGGAGCATCACCGACAATGTCGGTCGGAAGGGAAATCGTGTCGGTAATATTCTCTTCAGCAAGAATTGGCACACCCGCAGCGACATCGCCCACAAGCGGCACGTTCACGATTTTACTAAAGCTCGGCTGAACGACATCTGGAACGGAGCTCGCCTGCACCGATGAGCCCTCAAGAGGGTAGGTAAGCGAGATCGATCGAGATTTTAAAGGGTCTCGTTTGATAAGGCCCTTTTCTTCGAGAGCCTTCAGGTGGACATGGACGGTAGAAGGGGAGGAAAGCCCCAGAGCATGGCATACCTCACGAACCGTCGGCCCGTAGCCCTTTTCCCGAATGCAATCCTCAATGCAATCGAGAACAGCTTGTTGACGCTTCGTCACTTTGGCGGCCATAGTGCGTCCTTTCAGTAAATCGAACAAATGTTTGAAATAATTATTGACGTGAACCTTTGTTCGATTTATTATAAACGCGAACAAAGGTTCTACGCAAGGGCAAGGAGGCACAAAGATGGGAAATTTCGAAATGAGGTACCCCGTACACGGATCAGCCGCGCTGAAGCCCAGTTCAGCAGAGCAATCGCAATCTGCGACCATCATCGAGTTCCCAGCTATTGCGCAAAACGAGTTCGATTGGGAGTCTTTCGAACAGAACAGCACGGCGGCACAGCCTTCAGACTTCTCCCAACTCAAAGCGCTCTTCACCACGCCACTCGATGATCGCAAGATGGTGCGAAGCCTCAAAGAAGGAACCTTACGCGGCGTCTCTCACAGCGATATGAAGCCGTCACACGCAATCGCATGCGGCGTCGCAATGACAATCGCTTCGTTTATCCTGTTTTTCCTGTAAGAAACCTTTTGGTGATGTCCGCATCTTCAATTGTGCGGACATCCTGATCAAAGCCGGAACGGACAATCCATACGGTATGATACCTTTAACAGAAGTAAAGTTTAAAGGAGCATGCGCATGCGTTGTCCCTCCTGCGGCTACCTTGAATCAAAAGTCGTAGACTCACGCCCATCCGAAGACGGAACATCGATTAGAAGGCGCCGAGAGTGCCTGAAATGCCAACGCCGATTCACAACATACGAGCGCTTGGGCGATAACCCGCTTGTCATCGTTAAAGTCGATGGCTCGTCCGAAGCCTACGATCGCAACAAGCTGTTTAGGGGCCTGCTTATCGCATGCGCCAAGCGACCGATTTCAAAAGAGCAGGTCGACGACTTGATCGACAGCATCGAAACCGAGCTTCGCAATACCTCACGCACCGAAATAAGATCGAAAGAACTTGGCGATATGGCGCTGAAGCGCCTTGCAAAGCTCGACGATGTCGCCTATGTCAGGTTCGCGAGCGTATACAAAGACTTTCAAAACATTGAAGAATTCGCTGAAGCACTTGAGGAGTTGCGATAAATCATGCCAGAACAGTTACTCGTTCCAATTAAGCGGCTTGATGAAACCTTGGAGGTTCCCCGGTATGCGTACGAGGGCGACGCAGGCGTAGACCTGCGCTCAGCCGAAGATTTTTCGCTCAAGCCCTTCGAACGAAAGCTCGTTCCAACAGGAGTCGCAATCGCACTGCCAAGAGGCTATGCAGGCTTTGTTATGCCGAGGAGCGGCCTTGCTGTGAAGCACGGAATATCTATCGTCAACACGCCGGGACTTATCGACAGCGACTACCGAGGCGAGCTGAAAGTTACACTGATCAATCTTGACCCAAAAGATACCTTCCAAGCGCAAAAAGGCGACCGCATTGCTCAGCTCGTTATCATGAAGGTAGAGAACGCAAACTTCGAATGCAGAGACTCATTGGACGAAACCGAGCGCGGCGACTCCGGATTCGGAAGCAGCGGCGTTCAAAGCTAACGATTTCCACGGCATAGTTGCCCAAAGAAACCAAGATCGTACCTTAGAACGGCTCTCAGAGCTTCATATATGAAACCCCAGGTCAACAACTTGATAATTTACGAGACGAAGGATAGCAGTGCGGAATAGCGAAGAAAAAGAGCAGAAACTCGCCTCAACGAGGAAACTGATTACGTTCGCCAACATCGCTGGACCTGTCTCGCTCATCATCGGCGGAGTCTTGCTGAGTACGGCAGGACTTATATGCTCGTTGATAGCTCGTTCGAGAATCAATACCATGCTGAAAGAACAACCGCAAGACCAAGCATTTTCGCAAAAGGTCATGCAAGCGGCAAAACCAGGCGCCATTGCACTGATTATCTGCACGATAGCGCTTGTCCTTAATGTCATTTCGCTGGCGCTCGTGATGCCAGCCGTGCTCGAAGCCTCACAGACCGGTAACCTGACTACGCTTTTCGGGGGCGGTGCAGTAAACACCGCAGGAACAGCTACGTCCACCTGGGGCTAGAGAAACGATAGCGTTTCGGCTAGCCAAACCACGCTTCAATCAAAAGCCCATTCAAGGGTTCGCTAATTCACCATGCATTCGCTCTTATACTAGATATAAATGATTGATAATAGGCGTTATGTAAACTAAAACAAATGAAGATAAGGTGTGCACTTTACAGATGACAAGTCATGTGTAAAGTGCTACGTCATACTCAATCCGTGAGCAACGATACGAAACATGGAGCAAGCATGAACGAACTAGGCAATCGCGATTCCAAGCCAAACGCAACGCACGCCTCAGATGCTCTAGCATCAGCGGAACACGGCGCAGCCGTCAACATCGAAGCATTGTCGGTCGAAATCAAGCGGCTTAAAACACGCCGAGATGCTGTCATCCTGGCTCATTACTATGTGCCACCCGAGGTGCAGGATGTTGCCGACTACGTTGGAGACAGCTTCGCGCTGGCAAAGCTTGCCGTTGACCTTCCTCAGCAGACCATCGTACTCTGTGGCGTGGAATTCATGGGAGAATCGGCGAAACTGCTGAACCCTGAGAAAACGGTGCTCCTGCCCGAACCTGCTGCGGACTGCCCGATGGCGCACATGATCCGCAAGGCCAACATCGACTCTATCCGCGCGAAGTACGCCGACGATCTCGCCGTCGTATGCTACGTGAACTCTACCACCGAAGCAAAAACATGGTCGGACGTATGCGTCACCTCTTCGAACGCCGTGAAGATCTGCAGCTCCTTGCCGCAGCGCAACCTGCTGTTCATTCCTGACATGAACTTAGGTCGCTACGTTGCCGAGCAGATTCCCGATAAGCATGTCATCCTGAATAAGGGCTATTGCCCACGACACATGACCATCAGTCGAAAGCAGGTCATCGATCTTGAGGAAGCCTACCCCGATGCCGTGGTAATGGCACATCCTGAATGCCCGGCGGATGTGCTGGCCGAAGCGGATTTCATCGGCTCCACAAAAGGCATGATCGAACACGCAACCGCTTCCGACGCAAAAGACTTCATCATCTGCACCGTTGTGGGAATCTTGCGCGAGCTCATCCGCAGAAACGCTGGCACTGGCAAGCGATTTCACTTCCCCACCACGACCCCCCGCTGCGAGAACATGGATTTGGTCACGCTGCCGAAACTTGCAGCCTGCCTACGCAATCCGAAGCCTTACGAGGTGCACGTCGACGAGAGTCTCGCCCCCGCTGCACGCCTGACGCTTGAGCGCATGCTCGAATACGCAGCAAAGTAGGTCAACATGGACGAACGAATCGAACATCTCTACTGCGACGTGGTCATCGTCGGTTGCGGCGTTGCGGGCCTGTACTGTGCGCTCAACCTTCCGCGCGAGCTGTCCGTCATCATGTTGGCGAAAACCACACTCGACGAATGCGACTCCATGTTGGCTCAAGGAGGCATCTGCGTGCAGTATGACGCCAACGATTACGCGTCATTCTTCGAAGATACCTTGCGAGCAGGCCATTTCGAGAACCGTCGCGATAGCGTGGACCTTATGATTCGCGCGAGTCGCAGCGTTATCGACAACCTGATGAGCTTTGGGGTTGACTTCGCCCAAAACGATGACGGGTCGCTGCGCTATACCCGCGAAGGCGCTCACAGCCGCGCGCGCATCTGTTACCACCAAGACACCACCGGCGCCGAAATCACAACGAAGCTTTTGGCAGCAGTAAAGCTATTAGCGAACGTGCGCATCCTCGAAAATACCTGCATGGACGATATCCTCACCGAAGAGGTTGTTGGCATCCGAAGCAGTCGAGGTGTTCGCCAGGCATCTCGAGAGAAGAACGCTCGCGAGCGCTGTCGAGGTGTTGTCGCGCACAGCGACGATGGGCGGACGGTATCCATCTCCGCAAACGCCACTGTTTGGGCATGCGGGGGTATCGGCGGGATGTACGAGCGATCCACCAACTTCCCCTGCCTCACCGGAGACGCGCTACGTATTGCACAAGCTCACGGCATAGCACTCGAGCATACCGATTACGTACAGATTCACCCCACATCGCTCTATACTTCCAAACCTGGACGCGCATTCCTTATCTCGGAATCCTGCCGTGGCGAAGGAGCTGTGTTGCTGGATGCACGAGGAAGGCGATTCACTGACGAGCTTCAACCGCGCGATGTGGTGAGTGCAGCTATCGAACAGCAAATGGCCAAAGAAGGTTCCGACTACGTGCGGCTCTCCTTTACCAATGTTCCGAAAAACGAAATCATGGGCCATTTCAATCATATTTACGAACACTGCCTCACAGAAGGCTACGACATAACGCAAGAACCGATTCCCGTCGTTCCCGCACAGCATTACTTCATGGGAGGAGTGCATGTCGATCGGCACAGCGCTACCACCATGCCTTCGCTCTACGCCGTTGGCGAGACCAGCTGCAACGGCGTGCATGGCAAAAACCGCCTCGCGAGCAACTCACTACTCGAATCGCTCGTGTTCGCACAACGCGCAGCGTGGGATATCGCCCGAAAGGAACGCCTCCCGTCGCCCCTTCCGCAAACGTACAGCGAGCATCCGATCGGCGCCGACGCGAAAGCTTACAAGGAATTCTGCATGACGAGGGAGGCCGTGTGCGCATGAACCCCATAACACTGACTACCGTCGCCGAGCCGCTCATTCGAGCCGCTTTGGCCGAGGACATTACCAACGAGGACGTGTCAACTGCCGCTATCATGCCAGAAGCGCACCCTGCCGCCGTCGACCTCATCGCGAAGGCCGACGGTGTGCTCTGCGGCCTCGACGTGTTCGAGCGGACGTTCGCCATTCTCGATCCCGAAAGCAAAGTCGAACGATATGCAGAAGAAGGTAGCGATATCGTCGCAGGTCAAAAGCTAGCAACTATATTCGGTGATGTTCGCACGCTCCTGTCGGGCGAACGCGTGGCACTCAACTACCTTCAGCGCATGAGCGGCATCGCCACTTACACGAGAAAGGTTGCCGCGCTTCTTGAGGGCAGCGGGACCACGCTCGTCGACACGCGCAAAACCACCCCGAACATGCGCGTGTTCGAGAAAGAGGCTGTGCGATGCGGTGGTGGCCACAATCACCGATATAACCTCTCCGACGGCGTGATGCTCAAGGACAACCACATCGCCGCAGCTGGCGGTATTCGACCAGCTATCGAAGCAGCTCGCGCCTATGCTCCATTCGTGCGTAAGATCGAGGTCGAATACGAAACGCTCGATCAGGTGCGCGAAGCAGTGGATGCGACCGCGGACATCATCATGCTCGACAACATGGACCACAACACCATGGCCGCCGCCATAGCACTCATCGATGGTAAAGCTCAAACGGAATGCTCGGGCAATATCGACGCTGCAAATGTAAGCTCCATCGTCGACCTGGGAATTGATTTCGTTTCAAGCGGCGCATTGACGCACTCCTCTCCTATCCTCGATGTGTCCATGAAGCACCTGCGCTTGCTTGACAAAGAAACTGACGGAAGCGAGGCGCGATCATGACATCGAAAGCGCAAACACGTCGCGAGGCGCTGCTTCTTCTTCTGAACAACGGCGACGAACCGTTGACCGGTGGAATCCTTGCCCAACAGCTTGGTGTAAGCCGACAAATCATCGTGCAAGATATTGCGCTTTTACGCGAAACGGGGGCGAGCATTGTCGGCACCTCGCAGGGATATGTGCTGGAGAAAAACTCACGTGAAAACCTCGAGCTGACGGAGAAGGAAGATAAAGCGAATTCCGATGCAGCCGAATGCTCCGACGATAAAAAACCGCTTGAGCGCACATTCAAGGTACGCCATGATCCCGAGCAAACCAGAGATGAGCTTGAAACGATCATTTCCGCAGGCGGGCGCGTTGTAAACGTCTCAATCAGCCATCGCGCCTACGGTTTTCTGAGCGCCCCGCTCGCCATCGAGACAGAGGAAGACATCTCGCGCTTCATCAACGACATCGAAAGCGGCAAGTCAGCCCCATTGAGCACCGCGACCTCAGGCTACCATTACCATCTCATCGCAGCCGATGACGAGGAGGCATTCGAGACCATCGGGCGCGCGCTCGCTGACAAAGGCTACCTCGCGCCTCTGCTCCCCCACGAGATGCCGGAGTAACTCACGCTATCAAAACCGAAAAGTGTATCCCATGGCGCTTAAACAGACCAGACAGGCTCCCCCATTCTTTTGGCGAGGTCTTTCATTACGTAAACATTCCGAATCGCAAGCCATGCATTCAAGAAGGCAAACCCCCCCCCTTCCTTTTCGAGTTCGGATGAAGAGGAAGGGGGCAATCACTGCGCTTGAAGCTGGGCTTACTCTAGGATTCCCCAATCGAAGGCGCGCTCGAGGACTATGGCTGCGCTTCCTCGGCGGGCACGAGGGAGCAAAGCGACACGGCCAGGACTGCAGCGAGCAGCGGCTTTAAGGCCTTCCCGGCGGGCTTGGAAGCACCCTTGTTCACTCCTTATAAGGAGAAGCCAATAGCGTCGAGCACGTATTTCGGGACCATGAAGCGAACCGTCTTCTCGGGATCGACCATCTGGCAGACACGTACGTCGGCCACAAGCGAGAGCAGCATGACCAGGTCAGCTTCCGACTCGTTGGTACGCGATGCAAGCAGGTCGACCATTTGCTGAACCGCGAGTTCGGCAGCCTTATCGAGCGATTCGGCGGAAACGATGATGCCGAAATGCGTTTCGTTCTCGATCAGGGGGTTCGGGACCGAAAGCTCGGGCAACGCGGTCAGCGTCACCGTCGCATAACCGGCAACTTCCGCGCCCGACACGCTCACCTCGCCATCGCCCATGACAGCATGCATGTCACCGCAACCGAACAGCGCACCATCGACGGCAACGGGGAAATACAGCGTCGCACCTGCGGCAATAGCGGTGTTGTCCATGTTGCCGCCGTGCTTGCCCGGCGTTCCGCAGTTGACCGGCTCGCCTTCGGGGGCAACACCGATGACGCCAATCATCGGGGCAAGCGGGATGCTCAGGCGCTCATCCCACACGACCTTGCCGTCCTCGACCTTGCAAAAATGCGTCGCCCAGTCACTGAAGCGGTCGCCGCAAACACCCTCGTCTTTTCCGGTGCAAGAACTTGTCTGCGCATCGAGTTCGATATTGTCGATATGAACCTTCAGCGTGCCACCCGCAACAGCGCCTTCGACATAAATCGGGCCCGTGGCGGGGTTGATTGCCTCCCAGTCGATTTCGCTCAGTTGATCTTCGGGGCCTTGTAGCTGGTTGCCGAAGCAGTCCTTCGTGCGAATGCGCACCGTCTCGCCCGACGGCACGTTCAGCACCGGCTCCAAATCCTTGTCGAACGAAAACAGTGTCTTGGAATCATCGAGTTCAATCATGAGAAATCTCCCTTTCAAACGTTGCCGTTATTCTCATTGATAATCTGGCTCAAGCGCCGCTTTATAGCGCTCGTAAAGCTCCGGTACCGCCTTTTTCATGCTCACCGGCTTGAAATCGTCGCGCCGAATAAGACAATGCTCGCTCATTCCTGTCGCAAACGGCTTCGCCACGTCGAAATCGAGCGCTTCTCCATCGAAGACTTTGTAGCGAAACTGCACCTTCGTCGGTTTGAGCGCGGTGACGGCCAGCTGCACAACAACCTTGTCCCCGTATCGAACGGACTCGCCGTAGTCGCACTCGACATGGAGGACGGGAGAGATAAGTCCCCGCGCTTCCAAGTCCGCATAGGGAAATCCTAGCTCAGCAAGATATTTCTCACGAGCATCCTCAAAGTAGAGGATGTAGTTGGCATGATAGACGACTCCCATCATATCGGTTTCGCCGTAGCGAACGGATATGGGCACATTCAGACGCATAACGAGCACACCTTCTAAAAAACGGTAGAATACCTCTTAGTATGGTAGCGCATTGCGGCGCGTTGAGATATCAAGAAGGGCAAAACGAGACAATGACCGAATCAGCTTCAAGCAAAGACCAGCAACCCTACGAGAGATTCACGTTGAAGATGGCTGTCGAGCTTGCTGCTCCGCACACATGGCCCGCATCCATTCTGCCCGTGCTCGTCGCCACAAGCTGCGCGGTCGTGCACTCCCCCGCCCTCGACGTCCTTATGGTGTGCGCGCTGCTCGCCATCTGCATCCTCATGCAGGCTTCGGTCAACACCTTCAACGACTACTACGACTTCATCAAAGGCGCAGACAGCGAAGAGGATAATGTCGACATAACCGACGCTGTGCTCGTGTACAACCATATCAACCCCGCGTCGGCGCTTCGCCTGGCAATTGGATTGCTCGTCGCCGCCTTCGCGATCGGCGTCTACGTCATCTATTGCGCCGGATGGATCCCGCTTGTCCTTGGAATCATCGGCGCGGTGATCGTCATCGCCTATTCAGCTGGCAAAACGCCTATCTCCTACCTTCCCATCGGAGAAGTGGTAAGCGGGTTCGTCATGGGTGGGCTCATTCCGCTCGCGTGCTACCAAGTCCTCACGGGGCATCTCGATTTCGTCGTGCTTGTCTGGTCGATTCCGACGATCATCGGAATCGGGCTCATCATGATGACGAACAACACCTGCGACATCGAGAAAGACATCGAGTCGAACCGCCGCACGCTGCCCACGCTGCTCGGCCGGCAGCGTGCTCGCAAGCTCTACCACGCGCTCGTCTTCTGCTGGATCGCCGCGATCGTAGTCGTTGTTGCGGTGTTCTTCCCGCGCGGTGCGATCATCTTGGTGTTCGCGCTGTTAGCTTCCTATCCTTTGCTGAAGGCGCTCTTGGCTAATCCCCTCGCGCCCCCAACGCGCATCGGTGCCATGGCGCAGATCTGCAGCGTGAACATCGCGCTCGGATCGTTCTACGCCGCCGCGATCTTTGCAAGCAGCGCCATCGCCTTCATCGCCTAAGGGAAGAGGCAGCCACCAGCGTAGAGGCCGCCACCAGCGTCAACACCTCTGTCGTATTGGCGGCAGCGCGTACGAGTGCTCGTATTCCCGTCGCATAAAAATGCCCTGCATCCCGAAGGTTGGCATCGGAACGCAGGGCGAGTATCATACCGCAAACAGCTACGTGGGAAGGCGTTACTTCGTCACGAGAACGGGAATCTCCGACTCGCGAAGGACCGCCGTCGAAACGCTGCCCAACATCGAGCGGACAGCGCCCAAGCCGCGGCTTCCCATGACGATGAGCCCGCAGCCCTCCGCCTTCGCGATCGAGATGATCAGCTCGTGCGGTTTGCCAAACGCAACGCGCAGCGTCGTGACGCCCTCATGGCCGATGACACGATCACCGACGTTCTTCTTCAAATTCGAAAGCGCTTCCTCTTCGCCGCCGATGGAGGTAAGAAGAACGCCCGCAGCGCGCGCGGCCGCATTGAACGCCGGGTCACCCGTCTTCGCCAAGTCGGTGACCGTGACGACAACCACACCTTCGGCCAAGCCGTGATCGACGAGCTCATAAGCGTCAGCAAGCGCGCGGTTCGAAGCGTCGGAGCAATCGTAACCTACGAGAATCTTTGAGTATCCCATGATGAAACCTCTCTTTCATACGACGACGAGAACGCCGCCTATCCCCTAGTCGGACAGGTTATCAAATCCAGGCTATCTGGATTCTACCATGAAGGTTCTTAAGCGAGAAGCAAGAAAGAAGCTGCTCGGGACTTGCTGGATCCGCCGTGGGTGCAAGGCCCGTGATTCCTGCGATATGTCCGATGATCGCCTCAGGGAAGCCGAACCTCGCAAGCAGGGCATCAAGCGATGCGTCGCGATCGCGCTTCGAGAGCCGTCGATCTCGTTCAGCGACGAGGAGTGGGATGTGGCCGTAGGTGGGATGCGGTAGGCCAAGCAGGTTCTGAAGGTAGATCTGCTGCGGGGTCGAGCATAGCAAGTCGACGCCCCTCACCACGCTGTTCACCCCTTGTGCGGCATCGTCGACGACGACGGCGAGCTGATAGGCGAAAGCTTGGTCGGAGCGGCGAACGAGGAAGTCGCCGCAATCGCGCTCAAGGTTTTGGGAGTAATCGCCCTGGATGGTGTCATGAAACGAAATGATCTCGTCAGGTGTTCGCAGCCGCATGGCAGGCATTCGCCCCGAAGCCTCCTTCGCCGCGCGCTCCTTGGCGGAAAGCGACCGGCAGGTTCCCGGATAGACGAGCTTTTCCCCACGATGAGGGGCAGATGCCGCATGCAAATCTGCGCGCGTGCAGTAGCAGGGATAGATAAGGCCCCTCTCCTTGAGCGAATCGAAGGCGGCAGCGTAGACCTCGTCCCTATTGTGCTGAAAGAAGGGGCCGCGATCCCATGTCAAGCCAAGCATCTCGAAATCGCGCTGCACTGCGTCGATATACTTCGGCTTCGAGCGCTCGCGGTCCAAATCCTCGATGCGCAGAACGATATCGCCACCCTGGGACTTCGCGACGAGCCAAGCCACAAGCGCAGCGTAAATGTTGCCCGCATGCATGCGCCCCGTGGGCGACGGAGCAAAACGCCCGACCACCTTCTCGCTCACCGCATAACCCCCTTTCGTTCCCTCATGATGCAACAACCAGAACAAACCCCAAGCCCCGCGCAAGCCAGGGCCCTAAGACAACGATGCCGACGACAAACGCCGCCGGCATCGAGGAAAGGCTAAAAGCGCTACTTGCGCAGGTCCCTCACGTGCTTCGTCTTGCCGGTCGAGCGCTCGATGCCACCCGGCTCGACAAGCTTCACCTTCACGCCAACAAGCAACGTGCCCTTGAGCTTTTCGGCGACCATCTGGCGGAAGTTGTCCATCACCTCGAAGGAGTCGCTGAACGCCTCGGGTTTGAGCTCGACGTTGACCGTCATGCGGTCAAGGCCGGTCTCGTTGTCGACCACGATAAGGTAATGCGGCGTGACGCCCTCGATGCCCGCGAGCACGTCCTCGACCTGGCTCGGGAACACGTTCGTTCCGCGGATGATGAGCATGTCGTCGCAGCGCGCGCGGACCTTCTGCATACGCGCATGCGTGCGGCCGCAGCTGCACTTCTCGGTAACGACGCGCGTCAAGTCGTGCGTACGGTAGCGAAGCACAGGGATGCCTTCTTTGTCGAGCGGCGTCAAAACGAGCTCGCCCATCTCGCCTTCAGGCACGGGCTCGCCGGTCACCGGGTCGACGACCTCCCACAGGAAATGGTCCTCGGCTATGTGCTGCATATCGCGCTCAGCAAGGCACTCGCCCGACACGCCCGGCCCCATGACCTCGGTCAACCCGTAGTTGTCGGTGCACACGATGTGCATGCGGTTCTCGATTTCCGCCTTGAGCGCAGGCGGGCAGGGCTCGCCGCCGAAAAGCCCGACGCGCAACGTCGACTTCTCCCAATCGTAGCCCATCTTTTCCCCCACCTCGCAAATATGGAGCGCGTAGGTGGGCGTCGCGATGATCACAGTCGTACCGTAGTCCTCGATCATCTGGATATGGCGCTCGGTGTTGCCCGAACCCGCCGGAATCATCGTACAGCCAAGCTTCATGCAGCCGTAATGGAGGCCGAAACCGCCGGTGAACATGCCGTAGCCGAACGCCATCTGCACGCGATCGCCCGGGACGACGCCCGCCATGCTGGCAAGACGCGCGATGCAATCGCTCCAAACGGCCATGTCATGCTTGGTGTAGCCAACGACAATCGGTTTGCCCGTCGTTCCCGAGGACGAGTGCATCTCGACGATCTTGTCGAGCGGCTGGGCGAAAAGCCCATAGGGGAACGTCTCGCGCAGCGCGTTCTTATCGGTGAAGGGAAGCTTGCGGATATCTTCGAGCGTCTTGATATCCTCGGGCGTAACGCCCATCTCGTTCATCTTGTCGCGATACCACGCCACGTTCTCGTAGGTGTAGGCAACCTGCGCGATCAGCTTCTCAAGCTGGATTGCGCGGATACGCTCGCGGCTCGAGGTCTCCATGGCGCGGTCGAACATGGGAAGCACGTCGAAATTCCCCGCAGCAGCAGCCTTGAGAGCAGCGCCTTTCACGGAGGGGTCGAATATCTCTTCAGCGGTACTGTTCACTATCATCACAACTTTCCTCAGCAGTTACGCAACGAGATGCGCAAGATCTTCCTGGCCCAGAAGCTCAACGGGCTCGCTTTCGAGCATCCTCTCGGCGGCAGCGACATCGTTCACCGAGAGGACGATATACGTGCTGATGAGCGAATAGCTGTACGTTACGTTGATGTGGCAGTCGGCGATGATTCCCATAACGCGCGCGAGCTCGCCGGGCGTGTCCTCCAAGCGAAGCACGAGTACCTCGGACTTCGCGCAGGCGGCGTTCTGGTCGCGAAGCACCGCGAGCGCCGCATCGGGATCATCGACGATGAAGCGCACGATGCCGTAATCGCCGGTATCGGAAGCGCTGTAGCCGCGAACGTTGACGCCCGCCTCGACGAAGGAATCGAGCACGCGAACCAGATGGCCGGGCTCGCTTTCGATGAAGACGCTGATTTGGGAAACGCTCATAAGACCACTCCTTCTCGCTTATTCCGCGGAAAACGAGGCACCCAGCTTGAACGCCTCGAGATTGACATCGAGATACTTCTCGGGAACGCGCGCGGCGATGACCCGGTTCCACACCTCTGTCGGGAAGCCGAGGGCGCGAGAGAGCGCACCGAGCAGCACGACGTTGGCAGCCTTCGTGGTGCCCGCCTTGCGGGCAAGCTCGGTTGCGGGAATGAGCATGGCCCCCGCATCGCGCAACCGCTCGCGCGCATGCTCGGGCATGGAGGCGCGCCCCGTAGCGACGGGAAGCGGCTTGATCGACTCGTCGTTCACAAAGAGGCTGCCACCTTCCTTCACATAGGGAAGGTTGCGAAGCGCCTCGGTCGTCTCGAACGACACGACGCAGTCCGCCGAGCCCAAATCGGCGATCATGGACTGGACCTTATCACCGAATCGCACGACGGTGGTCACCGCGCCGCCGCGCTGAGCCATGCCGTGGATCTCGGAAACCTTCACATCGAGCCCGCTCTCCTCGGCAGCACGGGCAAGCAAATCGGCGGCGAGAATCGTGCCTTGACCGCCGACGCCGCAAAGAAGAACCGTTTTCGTATTCGAACTCATCGGATCTCCTCCTAATCTTGAACGATGAAGCCGCGTGCGCAGTACTGCGCGCACTGCCCGCAGCCGATGCACATGTCGCGATCGATAACCGCCTGTCCGGTCGACTCGTCCTTGGAAATCGCGGGACAGCCGAGCGTGATGCACGCGCCGCATGCAGTGCACTGGGAAGAGACCTCATATGCGGGCTCGCGATGACGCTCGAGCAGAACGCACGGGGCCCTGAAGACGATCACCGAAAGCGTATCGGTAGCGGAAGTTGCCTCTTTCAGGGCGCGACGGACGGCCCTCGCATCGTGCGGATCGACCGTGCGAACGTCCTCGATGCCAAGCGCCTTCAAGACGCCTTCCATATCGAGCTCGCGCGAGGGGCGGTGTTGGAGCGTTTCGCCGTTGAACGGGTTGCCCTGGCGGCCGGTCATGGCCGTCGTGCGGTTGTCGAGGATGCAGACGGTGCCCGCGCCCTTGTTGTAAACCGTCGAGATGAGCGACGAGAGGCCGGAATGCGCGAACGTGGAGTCACCGATCACGGCGACAACGGGACGATGCTCGCGACCCGCGAACGCAAGCTCGAAGCCGTGGGCCATCGACACGGATGCGCCCATGTCAACGCAGGTGTCCATTGCGGAAAGCGGCGGCAAAGCGCCCAACGTGTAGCAGCCGATGTCGCCCGTCACGATGGCCTTGCAGCGCGAGAGCTCCTTGAAGACGAGGCGATGCGGGCAGCCGGGGCACAGCGCAGGTGGGCGGCCCGGAACGTCTGCCTGGGCGGCAGCGTGCGCGGGCTCGGGGAAACCGAAAGCGGCGCGGATGAGCCCGACCGAGAGCTCGCCGTCGCGCGGCAGGGGGCAAGGGAAGCTCGCGACGTCGATCCCAAGCGCAGAGACGGCATCGGTCAAGTAGCACGACGCCTCCTCGACGACGTAGAGCGCCTCAACGCTCTCGGCAAACGCGCGAAGCGCCTTCTCGGGAAGAGGCCACGTGCATCCGAGCTTGAACACCGACGCGTCCGGCAGACCTTCCAGCACATGCTGGGAGACCGCGCCGGCGCACACGACGCCGATCTTGTCGCCACGCCTTATGACCTGGTTGTACGTACAGGTCTCGGCCCATTCGGTGAGCTCCTCGATGCGCTTAAGCTGCACCTTGCGGCGCGGCTTCGCGAACGCGGGCATCATGACCCACTTCGCAGGGTTGCTCTCGTAGGGAGCGGGCTCGACCTCTTTTCGGGACCCGACCTCGACCGGCGTCTTCGTATGCGAGACGCGAACCGACGAGCGGATGAAGAAGGGCACGTCGAATCGCTCGGAAAGCTCGAACGCGTCGCGCGTGAACGCGAGCGCCTCGGCGGAATCGGCGGGGTCGAGCATGGGAATATGCGCCGCGCAGGCGTAGTAGTGGGAATCCTGCTCGTTTTGCGAGGAGTACATGCCGGGGTCGTCGGCAGCCAGCACGACAAACCCTCCGCCGACGCCGGTATACGCAGCCGTGAACAGCGGGTCCGCCGCGACGTTCACGCCGACGTGCTTCATGGTCGAAAGAACGCGGGCGCCGCCGGCAGATGCGCCGATGCCCACTTCAACGGCAACCTTCTCGTTGACGCACCACTCGGCGTAGACGCCGTCCTTCTTCGCGAACGCCTCGAGCGTCTCGGTCGAAGGGGTGCCCGGATATGCGACGCCGATGCGCGCGCCAGCTTCCCAGGCCCCTTGCGCGATGGCCTCGTTTCCGCTTAGCAATTCCATGTGAAATTCCCTCTCGTAAATCTCGCCTTATGCGTCGATGCGCCTATTCCTCCCGATAGACGAGACAGAAGGCTCCGATTTGCACCACGTCGCCCTCGTGAAGCTCGCGCGCCTCGACATTGTCGTTGTTGACCCACACCCCGTTAAACGAGCTGTCGTCGGTGATCGTATAGCCATCCCCAGTCGGCTCGACCACGGCATGGCTGCGCGAGACCGTCATATCGTTTAGGAAGATGTCGCACTGCGGGCTGCGGCCCACACTCATCGGCGCGTTGCCCAGCTTGAAGACCATCCCGATCTGAGGGCCCTTCACAACCCTCAGAACGAACTGATGCTGCGGATGCTCCGCCGCAGGCACTTCCCCGCCCTCGACGGAGAACGGCTTGAAGCTCTGCGTCGTACCGAGCAATTTGAATCCGCAGGTCGGACACGCGGAAGCACCCGAGCTAAGAGTTGCACCGCAAACGGGGCATGTTTCAGTCATAATGCTTGTCCTTCTTTCGTCTTGCTTATGAAAGTCTAGCGAATTAAAGCGTGGTCTTCGTTCTGTCGTTGATAAGCGGGGTGTCGTTCAAGTCAACGGACGTTGCAACGGTCTGACTCCCGGTGAAATGAGACAGAAGCCTGCCCACCCAAATACCGGCAGCTTCAAGAGGATTCGGCGCCGCAACGTCCTCGCACGCGACAAGGTCGACCGTGGCAATCGCCTCGTTGTGCTGCTTGAAGACAGCGCTACCAACTTTGTCGCCCTCATGCACATTCCCGCTCACGTTGTCGAAACTCATTGTACAGCTCACGTTGCCTTTGAGCGAGAACACGTCGACCGAGCCGTCTGGTTCGGAGAAGGTCGCTTTGATCGTCTTATCCGTCCAATCGCCATGCGCGACCTCGGCAACGACGGGAACTTCCTTGGTGGAAGAACCCCAGGACATCGTAGCCGTTTCGCTCGCATGGGCATACGGGTAGTTCACACTATTGGCGTATACCCAGTCGAAAAGCGTCTTCGCGTCCGTGAAGCGCTGCTGCTCGCTTGACGAGTTGAGCACGATTGCATATAAGTCGAGCCCATCGCGGTTGCAGGCACCCGCAAAACATTCCCCGGCGAGCGAGGTGAATCCCGTCTTTATGCCGCAAGCACCCTCGTAGACGCCGATAAGCTCATCGGTCGATTCCAGCTCGAGCGGAGTTGCTACTCCCCCGCGCGTGACCGTGATCGTCGCCTTGTCCTTCGAGACGATATCGCGGAACGTCTGGCTTTTCATCGCGTAGGCGGACATCGTTGCCACATCGCGGGCCGTACTGTGCATATCGCCCGCATACTGGTTGAAGTCGAGCCCATGGGGATTCGCGAACAGTGTGTTCGCGCATCCGAGAGCCGCCGCCTTGGCGTTCATCGCGGCAACGAATGCCGCCTGTGCGCCGCCCTCGCCTCCAAGCTTCGCACCGACAGTGTCCGCAATAGCGATCGCCGCGTCGTTGCCCGACGAGGTGAGAAGCGCCTTGATGGCGTCCTCCATGGAAAGCACGTCGCCCTCTTTGAGCGACGCGGAGGACTCGCCGATGGAGGCTGCCTGAGCACTAACCGTCACCTGGTCGGTGAGCTGGGAGTTCTCCAGAGCAACAATCGCCGTCATAATCTTAGTCACCGATGCGATATGCGTCTGTGTGTCCGGGTTACGCTCGAAATACACCGTGCCGTTGCCGTCGACAACATAGGCATACGTCGCATCGATGCTTGGGCACTGAGAGACGGCAAGCCCGCGCGACTCAACGGTCTCGCCAGCGACAACATCGGTTTTCGCGACGCCGGCGAAAGCGGTGGCGGGCATGAGGGCGAACGAGAGCGAGACTGCGAGAACGCAGGCGCAAAGCGCGGAAAGCGCCCGCGCCCCGAAGGAGGCACGGGCGCTGCGCGCGATATGACGAGAGCTAGCAATCAAGCTGGTAAACCTCTTCCGGGGATACGGTTGCGAAGCCAGCCGCTTCGAGCTTGGCCTCGATGCCTTCCGCTTCACCAATTTTCAGCACATCGATCGCCATTTCGGGATTGACGGAGAAGCAGTAGCCGTACTCGATGTTGACGGACTGCTGGTCCAAAAACTCGAGCAGCGTCGCAAGCCCACCCTTCACGTTGGGAACGCGAACAGCGAGAACCGGGGTGACCGTCGCGCGATAACCAGCCGCGCGAAGCGCTTCGGCGGCGGCGTTGGGCGTATCGGCGAGCACGCGGGCGACGCCGAAGTCAGCTGTGTCGGCGAGGTTTAAGGCATGCAGGTTCACGCCCGCATCGCTCAGCACGCGACATGCAGAAGCGAGGCGACCCTTGTCGTTCTCCAGGAAAACAGTCAGCTGAGAAATCATTAGTGCTTCCCTTCTCTCAAGTCGATGACACGCTTGGCTTTGCCTTCGCTGCGCTCGATAGACTTCGGCTCGACGATCTTGATATCGACCTTAATCTGCAGGTTGCTCTTGAGCTCGGCACCAAGGCGCGCCTTCAAATCCTCGAGCTTGCGGATCTCGTCGATCGGGAACTCGGGCACCGTCTCGACGTTCAGCGTGACCTTGTCAAGCGGTCCGTTGTCGGTGAGCACAATTTGATAGTGGGCCGTGATCTCGTCGAAGCCGGTGATGATCTGCTCGATCTGCGACGGGAACACGTTCACACCGCGGATAATCATCATATCATCAGAGCGGCCGATGATGCGGTCGATCTTGCGATGGGTGCGCCCGCATGCGCACTCCTCGTTGATGATGCGGGTGATGTCGCGCGTGCGATAGCGCACAAGCGGGCAGCACTCGCGCGTAAGCGTGGTGAACACAAGCTCGCCATACGTGCCGTCAGGCACCGGCTGGAGCGTCTCAGGGTCGATGATCTCGGCGAAGAAATGATCTTCCGCCAGATGCAAGCCATGGGACTCGGAGCATTCCATCGCGACGCCCGGACCCATGACCTCGGACAGGCCGTACACATCGCAGTAGCGGATGCCGAGCTTGTCGCGGATTTCCTGTCGCATATTCTCGGAGGCAGGCTCGGCGCCGAAGATGCCGGCGGAGAGCTTGAAATCCTTTACAGGATCATAGCCCATGTTGATAGCCGTATCGGCCAAATAAAGCGCATAGGAAGGCGTGCAGCACAGGATGTCGGTGCCGAGATCGACCATCATCTGGATCTGGCGCTTCGTGTTGCCCGAAGAGGTCGGGATAACCGAGCAACCTGCCGCCTCCGCGCCATAATGCGCGCCGAGACCGCCCGTAAACAGGCCATAGCCGTAGGACACCTGAACGGTCGAATCCGCGGTGCCACCTACCATGTAGATGCCGCGGGCGAAGCAGTCGCCCCAGTTCTTAATGTCATTTGCGGTATGCCCCACGACCGTCGCCTGGCCGGTGGTGCCGGAGGATGCGTGGATGCGGGCGACGTCTTTCTTCGGAACGGCGAACAAGCCGAACGGGTAGGCGTCGCGCATATCTTGCTTGACGACGAACGGGAACTTCGCGAGATCCTCGAGGCAGGTCAGGTCGTCGGGCGTGACACCTGCCTCGGCGAAGGACTTCTTATAGAAATCGACATTGTCGTACGCGTGACGGATCGATTTCTTCATTCGCTCGAGCTGAAGCTCGCGCAGCTGTTCGCGCGGCATAGTCTCGATTTCTTCTTGAAAAAACACCTCAAGTCCTTCCTTGTCTTGCCTAGCGCATACGCGCCCTTGCCCACGCCACCAAGCTATTGGATGCAAATTTGACCCGATAGCTAGGGTTAACTCGTACAGTGTAGCGTTTGTGCCTACCCCGTCATAGGAAAAGGGCGGCAAAACTAGATTTCCTGCGCCTCAAAGCGTTATTCGGCACGCATTTCACGCTTCGCAGCAGATAGCTTGAGCAACCCCGCCGCGACGTAATAGATCGTAGTGAACGCACCGACGATAAGGCCTGCGTAGACGAACCAGATACCCCACGAGTAGGGGTCCGAGGAGAAGCCGGGAAGCCACGAGAAGGGAACGACCCCCATGCCGGCGAGCACCGGCCAGTTGAGAAGGAGCGCTGCAAATCCGACGAACAAAAACGTTGTCGCCACCTTCCCAGGATAGATAACCGCAACGCGAATGCGCCACTTCTTGAGCAGATACGCCCCGCCGATGAGAAGCAGCAAATCACGGCCAAGGACCAAGACGACGACCCAGAGCGGCAGGCGCCCGACGGCAAGTAGGCACACAACGCCTGAGATCATGAGGATGCGATCGACGGCGGGATCAAGCAGTCGGCCAAGCTTCGAGACCGTGTGCGTGCGGCGAGCGATTTGCCCGTCGATCCAGTCGGTTCCCGCCGCCACGGCGAAAAGAACCGTCGCAAGGATGTCGTAGCCGGTCAGAAGCAAAACAATGAAGCACGGAACCATGCACAGGCGAATCGTCGAAATGAGATTTGGAATGGTGAAGATGGTGTCGAGCACCTCGTCTTCCTCGGGTGTCAGGTCGTTCTTCGCGGCCTTGTCTATCATCTTCGCCATATAAGCCAAGCCCCCAGTAAATAAAGCCCCAGCGGGTCAGTCGTGTTAATTGCAGCGAATTATTATAGCGCCCTGCATTATCTGAAGCGAAACACTTCGCCGATTCCCCACGGAGATGTTGCCAGCACGTTTATTCGATCGCGAATTGCTCACTGTGCGCCAAAGCCCGGCTGGAAAAAGCCTAATCGAGGAACGTCTCGTTTACATCCAGCCTCAAATCCCGGGCGATGGCGCGAAGCCCGTCGTCGGATATGGTGTTCGCAAAATCGCCGCCCCCGTTGAGCAGGCGCGCCCTCACATAGATATCCGCCGCCTTCTCGATGGTGTGCATGAGACCGAACGCGGAATCGAAATCAGCGCCCGAGCAGAACAGACCGTGCTGTGCCCAAATGACCGCATCGAAAGTCTCCATGAGCTTTGCTGTCGCCATCGCGATCTCAGATCCTCCCGGCACCATCCACGGAACTACGCCAACGCCTTTCGGAAAAGCGATGATGCACTCCGTCATGACTTTCCAGAGTGCACGCGTGATAGCGCGAGCGTCGAGCGGCATTACGGAGGTGAGCGCGACCACGTTTACCGGGTGGGCATGGTAGAGCACGCGGGACGAGCCTGCGGTCACGTCCACGCGAACCGAATGAATCATGAAATGCGAGGGGAATTCCGAGGAAGGCATGCCGCCATCTTTGAGGCCCCACACGATACGGCACGCGTCTCCTTCGGCGTTGATCTCGACGATCCCCACATTGCGAGCGATGTCGAGGGGAACGTTGCGCATATAGCGCCCCGCGCCCGTCACGGCGAAGAACGCACCGCGAAGGTTGTCGGCCTGAACGCCCAAGGGGATCCAATTGCAAGGGTTCTCGTAGAAGAACGGGCGGCAGTCCGCCACTTCCCCATCGGTCATGCGGTACGTGAGGTTTCCGCCGTTGCGCTCGTGCCAACCTTGCTCCCAGCCATCGGCGCACAGGCGCGCAAAGCCCTTCATGAACGGCTGCTGTTCCACGGCGACACCCGAGACGACGCCCTTCGCGGCCGAAACTCCCTTGTCTATCACGTCCTGCGCGCTATCGAAGAAACCCATCGTTTCGCAACCTTCCACTGTCCGTAGCGCATCGCGCGCCGTTCTTGCCGACAGGCCCGACTATACCGCTCGGTTCACGGATAAGCCCCGAGAACAGCGGAATCAACGCAAAACGAGAAGGGACCCCTCAGGGTCCCTTCGAGGCGAGCAGTCGGAAGCCTTCGCCCGATGAGCGGGACGAGAATGCTGCTCTTAGCTTACCTTCTTCACCGGCTTGGCATGTTCGGGAACATCGAAGGACTCGATGTACATCTCCTTCGAAGGCGCCGGCCATCCGGGCTCCATCGACAGGCAGTGCTTCGGACACTCGAGCACGCAGGTGCCGCACTGGACGCAGCGGAACTTGTCGATGGTCCATTTGCGGTTGGGCTTCTCCACTACGATGGCAGCGCAGGGGCAGCGGCGCTGGCAGATGCCGCACAGGATGCAGACATCGACATCGTTGACGATATGGCCCTTAAGTCCTGCGGGGGTTTCCTTCTTCTCCACAGGATACAGCACGGTCTCAGGCTTTTTGAACAGCGAGCCGAGCGTTATCTTTCCCAGTTTGAATCCACCCATGTTCTTCTACCTTTCCGTGCAGCTGATGCAGGGGTCGATGGTGAGGATGATGTTGTTCACGTCAGCCAGATCGCAGCCCTTGAGCGCTGCGGTCATTCCCGCAAGGTTTTGCGAGGTCGGAGTGCGCATGCGCATACGCTCGAGGTTCTTCGTGCCGTTGCCGCGGGCGTAGTAGTAGCACTCGCCGCGCGGCTGCTCGACGACGTTGGACGCCTCGGAGCCGGCAACCGGAGAACCCTTCACGGCAACCGAGATGTCGCCCTCGGGAATCTTGGAGATCATCTCCTCGATGATGTCGATCGACTGGAGCACCTCAAGCGCGCGAACCTTGCAGCGAGCGTAGCAATCGCCCTGGTCGTCGAGGATAGGACAGAAGTCGGCGAGCTCCGCGTAACCGCCGCGGCCGAGCATGCGCACATCGTAGTTCACGTTCGAAGCGCGGGCGAAAGGTCCCACCATGGAAAGCGCGAGGGCGTCCTCGTGGCTCACATGCCCCACCCCGACGGTGCGGTTCTTGACCGACGAGTCCTTCAGGAAGGCGTTCATAATTTGGCGATAGTCGTCTTTGATGCCCTCGAGCACGCGCTTGATCTCAGCAAACTGCGCCGCATCGATGTCGCGCACGACGCCGCCGACCTTCACGACCGAGAAGATGACGCGGCCTCCCGTCGTCTTCTCGAAGATATCGAGGACACGCTCGCGCAGGCGCCAGCAATGCATGAACAGGCTCTCGAAGCCGAAGGCGTCGGCGGCAAGGCCGAGCCACAGAATATGCGAGTGGATACGCGAGAGCTCGTGCCAGATAACACGCAGGTACTCGGCGCGTTTGGGAATCTCGACGCCCATAAGGCTCTCAACCGTTTCGGCGTAGCCCATGGAGTGGCCGAACGCGCAGATGCCGCAGATGCGCTCCGCAATGAAAATGAACTGGTTGTAATCGCGGGTCTCGACGAGCTTTTCGAGGCCACGATGGACGAAGCCGATTTGTGGAATCGCCTCGAGCACCTTCTCGTCCTCAACAACGAGATCGAGGTGAAGCGGCTCGGGCAGCACGGGATGCTGCGGACCGAAGGGGATGACGGTTGCCTTGCCCATCGCTATTCACCGTCCTTTCCGGTATTCGCCGCACGCTCGGCGGTTTCCTGGCGTGCCTTCGCATCGAGGGCAGCGCGGACCTTTGCCGCCCGCTCGGGATCGAGCTGTGCGAGCTTGGCCTCGATTTCGGCGTCGCGCTCGACGTTGGTGGAACCCACGGCACGCTTCGCCTCGGCAGCCTTCTTCTTGCGCTCGAGGGCCGCACGGACCTTGGCGGCCTTCTCGGGATCGAGGTTCTCGAGCTCCGCCGCGCGGGTGGCGCGCTTGCTCTCGCGGGACTGCTCAACCTCGGCAGCCTTTGCCGCTTTTGCCGCGAACGCCGCTTTGATGCGCGCGAGCTTCTCGGGGTCGGTGCCCGCGAAGCGTTCCTCGAAATCGGCCATCTGCGCAGGGTCGATACCCGAGACCTTCTGCTTCATCTGCTTCATGGCATCGGGGTGATCGGCTGCGTACTCGGTCTCGGCCACCTTCGCAGCGCGGGCGCGCTTGGCTTCCGCAGCCTTGGCGGCCTTCTCGCGAGCAGCCTTCTGAGCAGGCGAGATGATAGTCATCGGCTCGGATTGCGCAAGCTGGTAGAACTTGCCGCCGAAATCGATGGCGATGCCTTCAATCGTCACGCCGAACAGGTCGTGGATTTCGTTCTCGAACACGAAGGCCGCGAGGAAGTTGCCGGTGATGGAGGGCACCACATCAGCCTTCTTCACGCCCTTGACCTCGTAGTTGCTGAGCGCGCCATCGTCTTTCATGAACGAGTAGACCAGATCGACGCCCGCATCGGTGTTTACCGCGAGGATCTGCACGAAGCGCGCGTGCTCGCTTTTCATGCGGTCGGAAAGCGCCGGCACGTCTGCCAGCTTGAGCGGAATGAACTCAGAGGAGAATTCCATGGGTCCTACGCCCCCTTCTTCTGTTGCGCCATAGCCTTCGCCTTCTCGTCGAGGATGCCGATCGCCTGCACAACGCCGTCGATTATCGCCTCAGGGCGGACGGCGCAGCCCGGCACGTACACGTCGACGGGGATCGCCTTATCAACGCCACCGAGCACGTTGTAGCAGTCGTGGAAGACGCCGCCCGAGCACGCGCAGATGCCGCAGGCAACGACCGCCTTCGGCTCGAGCATCTGGTCGTAAATCTCCTGGACAACCTTGATGTTCTGCTCGTTCACGCTGCCGGTGACGAGGAAGATGTCGGCATGCTTGGGGTTGCCGGTGTTGATGATGCCGAAGCGCTCGACGTCGAAGCCCGGGCAGAGCGCCGCGAGCACCTCGATGTCGCAGCCGTTGCAGCTTGAGGCATCGTAGTGGATGACCCAAGGTGATTTCGAGTTGTAAGCCATAAGTGAGCCTCCTTACAGGTAGGCCAGAACGGCCACGTTCAAGCCGCCGGCGACGAGCGCGACAAGCCATGCGGACTTCAGCATGAGCTGCCACTTCACGCGGGCGAAGTTGTTATCGATCCAGATCTCGAGGAAGTACACCGCGAGAACGACAACGATCGCAAGGATAATCGAGAGCGGGTTCGACCAGACGAAGAACATCGCGACCCAACCCATGAACAGCACGTTCTCGCACCAGTGCATCACTTCCACCAAACCCAGCGTAGGGCCGCTCATCTCGGTCGTGACACCACGAACGATTTCCTGGTGCGCATGGTGCGACATGGAGATATCGAAAGGCGACTTGCGCAGCTTGATCGTGAGCACGAACAAAAAACCAAGAAACGCGAGCCATGCCGTCGTAATCGCGGGAGCATCGAGGAAGAAGACGCCCGCCACGTCGAACCACCCCGACGCCATGAAGAACGCGACGCACATGAGATAGAGCATCGGCTCGTACGCCATCGCCTGCAGCGTCTCTCGCGCGGCGCCCACTTCAGAGTACGGCGAGCGCGACGAATAAGCAGCCACGATGAAGAGCAGCGAGGAGAGCGTCACGAGGAACACGCTCAGAAGCAGGTTTCCGCCCGAGAAGAACACGCCGCCCGCCACCAGGGTGAAGATGAACGCGAACAGGATGTAGGCGTGCTCGGACGTGTTCACGGAAGCGTTTTCCTTGGAGAAAAGCTTGCGCACGTCGTAATAGGGCTGCAAAAGCGGCGGCCCGACGCGTCCCTGCATGCGCGCGGAGATGATGCGGTCGAGTCCCGCGAGCAAACAACCGATGATAGGGCCCGCAATCGCAAATGCGATGATGCCGATGACCGTAACGATGATCGTCATGAGAAGCCTCGCCTTCCTACAACAAGCCAGGCAGCATAGCAGCCGCCCAAGCAATCGCCGCAACCATGATCACGATGCATGCGCCCGACCCGATCGGGGCGATGCGAGCCTCGCCGAAGACGCCGTCGAGGTACATATTGCGCGACGTGGCCTCAACCGGAGCGGAGAGAGACCCGCGGAACGTGCGCGCCGCGTTGTCCGCCGAAGCACCCGCAAGGTAGACGTCAACCTTCTTCTGCTTAGAAGAACGGCCAAGCCCCGCGAAGAGCATAAGGATGACGAGCACCGCGCAGATCGCAGCAATCCAAAGGTTCCCGTCGGAGATGTCCTGCCCACCGTAGTGGAACGCGGTCTGGATATAGGGAACGACGAGCCCCGACGACATGACTGGGAGCAGAACACACGTCACGCATACCAGCCCCGCCATCAACAGCAGCGCCGCCCACTCGGATTTATGCACCGAAAGCTCGACGTTTTGCGGCTCGCCCGCGATTCCCGAGAGCTTGCCGAGCCACTTCGCCCAGAACATGAACGTTGCAGCGGAACCGAATGCGAGCAGGATGATGAGCGCGACGTTGCCCGTTTCAACGAAGGACACGAGTGTCGCCCACTTCGCGATAAGCATGCCGAAAGGCGCCACGAACATGCACATGATGCCGAGCATCATGAAGCGGGCAAGGCGCGGCATGCGCTCGAAGAGTAGGTCCATATCCTCGATGTTGCGGCTGCCGATATGGTGCTCGGCGGTGCCGACGCACAGGAACAGCAGGCTCTTCGCAACTGCATGGAAGATGATGAGCAGGATTGCCGCCCAAACGGCCTCGGGGGTTCCCACACCCGCGCATGCGGTGATGAGGCCGAGGTTAGCAATGGTGGAATACGCGAGCACACGCTTGGCATTGCTCTGTGAGATAGCCATGAACGAGCACAGCGCGAACGTGAGGCCGCCGACGAGCACCACCATCACGGAGGGTACCAAGCTCACCGCGAAGATCGGCGAGAGCTTCACGAGCAGAAACACGCCCGCTTTGACCATGGTCGATGAGTGCAGAAGCGCAGAGGTCGGTGTCGGAGCCACCATCGCGCCGAGAAGCCACGTATGGAAGGGCATCTGCGCCGCCTTCGTGATGCCCGCGAACGCGAGCAAGGTGACTGGGAGCATGACGAGCGCAGGGAAGGCGGCACCGAGCTCGACGAACATCGAGAACGAAAGCGGCAGGCCGAAAACGCCCAGATAGACAAGGGAGAACTGAAACGCAACGCCACCAAGCAGGTTCATCACGATCTGGCGGAAGGCGTTGTTGATGGCCTCTTCGGACTTCGTGAAACCAATGAGCAGGAAGGAGCACAGAGTGGTGACCTCCCAAGCCGTGTACATCCACGCCATGTTGTCAACAAGCACGATATTGAACATGGCGGAAAGGAATGCGAACATGATGGCGAAAAACCACGGGCGACGATCGCGCGCCTGGGGGTTCTCGTGCAGTTCGTGAGCTTGGAAGTCCTTCATGTAGCCCAGAGCATACACGCATATACCCGAGCCAACGATGCCGATGATAAGCACCATAATCACGCCGAGCGCATCGACGCGCATCGTCATGGAGAACTCGGCCCCTGCCTGAACGGCAAACTCGAACCACAGCGCCACGACGATCTGCAGCGCCGCCAAGCCCAGTGCGAACGGGCGCTTGTAGCGAACCGCATAGCACACGACGAAGATAGCGACAGTCAGGTCGATGGCAAGGTTCACCAGGGAAAGCGGATGCCCCCATTCGGCGGGCAGGGCGAACTCATAGGTACCGGGGCCTGCGAACACCACCGCAAACGCGATCGAGAGCACCGCAATGAGCGCGGCGAAGGCAATGGCGATCGCATCGCGCGCGCGGTCGTTCTTGATCACGAGAAGCAGCAATGCCGCAACTACGGGCACCACAATGAGGGAGGCAATTAGCTCCATCGCATACTCCTTTACTTGAATAGTGACCTTCCTGCTCCAAGCGCAAACGGGGAAGGCGAACGCGAGACTCGCGTGACGTCTACTCTAGTAAAAAGGAGGCTATTCGACCTGCACCTTTGGAGTGCAGGTCGAAATCAGTCGGTAAAAGGGCTATCGCTGAGGTAGCAATTGCAGAAATGGAAAAAAGCGGGCCAGAAGACTTATCCTCTGACCCGCTTGTGTAAGCTGGTCGGGTTGACAGGATTTGAACCTGCGACCCCTTGACCCCCAGTCAAGTGCGCTACCAAACTGCGCCACAACCCGATTCATTTGTTTGCCATCCGCTTAAGACAGCTTGTTTATAATACCGTTACCTTCGATAGGTTTCAAGCCCCTATTTCAAGAATTCTAGGGCTTTATCGAGAATTCGATCGGCGAGTTCGCGTTTGCCCATTTCAGGAAGATGATCCTCCCCCGAAGCCGAGACAAAAGCCACCTCGTCCGAATCGGCACCGAAGCCCTGGCCGCGCGAAACATCGTTCGCCACGATGAAATCGGCCTTCTTGCGGGAAAGCTTGCTGCGTGCGTTGCCAACAACGTCGTTCGTCTCAGCAGCGAACCCCACGACCACCTGGCCTTCGCGCTTCGCAGCCCCGCACGAGGCGAGGATATCAGTGTTCTCGACAAGCTCGATATGCGCGAGCGCCTCATCGTCGGCGCCCTTCTTGAGCTTGCGGTCGGATACCGTGCGCGGGCGGAAATCGGACACCGCCGCGGAGAAAATGGCGATATCGGCAGACGGGAACGCCTCGTCGACGGCAGCTTTCATCTCGCAGGCCGTGCCCACGCGCACCATCTTCGCACCAGGAACGTCCGCAAGGGAAACAGGACCCGTAACAAGCGTGACCACGGCACCGCGCTCAAGGGCAGCCTCGGCAATCGCGAAGCCCATCTTGCCCGTCGAGGGATTAGAAATGAACCGCACGGCGTCGATCGGCTCGACGGTAGGGCCGGCTGTCACAACGACGTGCCTCCCTTCCAAATCCTTTTTGCGCCCGAGCATACCAAGAACGCTCGCGACGATGTCGGCAGGGTCGGCCAGGCGGCCACGACCAACGTCTCCGCAGGCGAGATAGCCTTCGCCGGGCTCGATGAAGTGCACCCCTCGCGAGGCGAGCACCTGCATGTTGTGCTGCGTCGCCACAGCCTCGTACATATGCACGTTCATCGCGGGCGCCACAGTAATCGGCGCCGTGCAGGCAAGCGCGGTCGTCGAGAGCAAATCATCGGCGATTCCTGCCGCCATCTTCGCAAGCACATTGGCCGTGCAAGGGGCGATAAGGAACAAATCGCACTCCTCGGCAAGCGAGACGTGATGGATTGGGTCCCCCGGACCGTCACCGAAGGTATCGATGGCGACAGGCTCGTGCGTCAGGGCGCGGAAGGTGGTCGGCCCAACGAACTCGCAGGCGTTCTTCGTCATCACGACTTTCACGCGCACGCCCGCCTTTTGAAGCCCGCGCAAAACCTCGCAGGATTTATAGGCGGCAATGCATCCCGTGACACCGAGGAGCACCAACGGCGCTGCGGCGTCTTCGGGCTTCCTATCGTCTGTCTTCGCTTGGCAGGTATCATTCATGATGTCACTCTCCTTCCCCAAGATACGGTTTCAAAACATCGCAGAGAGCCCGCACGTGCGCGCGGCTCCGGTTCAAGCAAGGGACGTACACGAAGCGGGAGTCGTCCGCCGGATGGCCCGCCGCGAGCAAGCTCTCGCGATACAAGTCGCCGAACTCGATTTCCACATCGAAGCGCGTCTCCAGACAGTCGACCGAGAAACCAGGGCAGACGATGAATGTGCGCCCATCATCGACCTCGGCCAGACGAGCGAGCGTGTCCTTCGTGAAGGGAGACAGCCACGTGCGCGCGTTGTCGAAGCGGCAATGGTAGCTTATCGTCCATGTTTTTCGATCGAGGCCCAGCTCATCGGCAACATGTAAGCTTGTAGACCCCGTTTGCAGCTCGTAGGTGTCCCCGTCTTCGATGTCGACAAGCGGAATGGAGTGGAACGAGAACACGAGGCGGTCGCCTGGCTGCTGGCCGAACCCGGCATGCTTGATCGAGGCGGCGAGCGCGCGAATATAGCTCGGATGCTCGGCATATCCCTCCACGACCGTCGTGTCGCCCTTCCAGTGCGCACGGCGCACCGCGCGAGCGACCGAGTCCTTCACGGAGAGCGTCGTGCTGTGCGCGGTTTGCGGGTAAAGCGGCAGCACGACGATGCTGTCGCATTCGAGCTCGCGAAACTCACGGAGAGCCTTCTTGACGGGCGGCTCGCCGTAACTCATCGCGATGCGAACGGGAGCGTCGAAGCCCTCGCTTTCAAGGCGCGCCTCGAGCGCTGCGGCGAGCGCCGTGTGCGTTACGAGCAAGGGCGACCCCTCGGGCGTCCAAATCTGTCGGTACTTCTCGGCCGATGCGACGCTTCGCTTCGGCAGGATCGCCAAATGGAGGATGAACCACCAGATGAAACGATTCATGGGCGCGATGCGCTTGTCCATGAGAAATTGTGCTAGGTAGCGCTTGACGGCCTTCGGCTCAGGCGCCGACGGCGTCCCGGTGTTCACGAGAAGCACGCCAACTTTCTCTTTGCCATGCAACGCCATAACGCATCACTCCTATTCGGGTAGCTCGCCCTCGATCGAGGGGTGAGGGGCGTCCGCCAAGAGGGCGGCCACTTCATGGCCGGCATCGGTCAAGCCGCGACTTCGGTCGGCCAGGACACTGAGCACCTCTGCCAAGTCGCGCGGCAGGTTATCTGCGAACTCGAGCACCTCGGAGGTCTCGGGGTGGGTGAAGCGGATCTTAAACGAATGGAGGAACTGCCGCTTGAGCCCAAGCTGAGCACGCGTATCCTTCGGCCCATTCGCCGTGTAGACAGGGTCGCCCACGAGCGGGTGCTTCGCATACTGCATGTGAACGCGAATCTGGTGCGTGCGCCCCGTGAACAGTTTGCAATCGATCAACGTGTACCCGTCGTCGTGCTGGCGCGGCTCGAAGCGCTCGAGTACGCGAAACGTGGTGACGGCGTCGCGGGCAGAAGGCACATCACGCACGGCCATGCGCGTTCGCTCGTTGGCGCTTCGAGCGATCGGCGCGTCGATCATACCCGTGTCCGGTGCGATCACGCCGTGAACGAGCGCGAGGTAATGGCGATCGACCGCGCGATCGCGGATATCCTCCATAAGGGCATAACCAGCCGCATCGGTCTTCGCGGCGAGCATAAGCCCCGACGTGTCGCGATCGAGCCGGTGCACAATGCCGAGGCGGTCGTCCTCGCCCTGCACGTTGCAGAGGTGGTCGACCCCACAATGGTAGATGAGCGCGTTCACGAGCGTCCCATCGGTGTGGTCGACAGACGGATGGCACACAAGCCCGACCTGCTTGGACAGCACGATAAGGTCGTCGTCCTCGAAGCGGATGTCAAGGTCGATTGGCTGTCCTGTTACCGGGCCCGCCTCGACCTCTTCCTCTTCCTGGTACACGATCATGTCACCCGCAGCGACTGCGTACTTCTTGGCAACGTTGGCCCCGTTCACGAAGACGTTGCCCGACTCGATTGCCCGCGCGGCGGCGCTGCGGCTCGCAAAGCATGCGCGCGCGGCGAGAAGCGAGTCGAGCCGCTCCCCCGCATCGAGCGCCGTGGCGGAATAACTCAGCATGCGCGCCATCTATTCCCCACCCCCATTTTCGCTTCCACGCACCGCGCGCTTCGCCTCGGTGCGCTCATGGACGAGAAGCGACACGATGAACAATATGATTCCGCAGGTCACACCAATATCCGCAACGTTGAAGATAGGGAAATCGATAAACGTCGGCTCGATGAAGTCGACGACGAAGCCAAGCGTGAAGCGGTCGATCGCGTTGCCGATGCCGCCCGCGACGACAAGCGAGATCCCGATGAGCTCGCCAGAGTTCGGGCGCTGCGGGGTAAGCGCAAGATAGGCTGTGAGCGCGATGCAAACCACGAGCGAGAACGCGCCAAGAGCCCAGGTGGCGCCCGAGAAGATGCTCCAGGCACCGCCCGTGTTGTAAACGAGATGGAAGCGGAATATGCCGAGAATCGGGTCGGAAATCACCTGTCCCGCATGGTATGAGCCGTTGAAGAACAACTTCGATGCCTGGTCAAGGACAAGCCACACCACCACGATGGGGATAAACACGGCGAACCGCCGCGCAACTGCGCGCACGGTCCGCCCGTTCTCGAAATCTTTGTCGGCGCTCAAGCGCTAGTCCTCCTCGGAAAAGCCGATCGAGTCGAGCACGTCGCCGCAGCGCTCACAGACATGCGGATGATTGGCGTTGCCACCGAGCTCGCGCACGTTCCAGCAGCGCGGGCACTTCTCGCCTACCGCAGGAGCGACGGCACAGGAGAAGCCCTCGCCCGAGACGACTTCCACCGCCGCGCAGACGAAGACCTCGGCGAGGTCGACATCGGCCAATGCAGTGGCGGCATCGGCGGGAAGGGTGAGCGTGGCGAAAGCCGCCTGGCTCGTGCCCTCCGTCACGACGCCCGCTTCCTTCGCTTCCTCAAAAGCCTTGGTGAAGACGTCGCGCGCCGTTGCGAGCTGGTTGTAGGCGGAAAGCATCGCAGAGGCTTCCTCGGCGGACCAAGGAGCCTCGTACCAGTCGAGCAGCGCCGCGCGGGTCTGACCGTCGCGAAGAGACTCGGGCAAAAACGCCATAACCTCGTCGCAGGTGAACGCGAGAATCGGCTGCAAATCGTGCACGAGCATCGAGAGAATCTGAGCCCAAACGGTAAGAGCGCTGCGACGTTCCTGACCGTCCGCCTGGCCGCAGTAGACGCGGTCTTTGGTGGCGTTCAAGTAACCGTTGGAAAGCTCGGTCACGTAATCGTAGAGGTTGCGGTACACCACGTTGAAGCGATAGCCCTCGTAGGCTTCCGTCACGATCTCGTGCACCTGGCACAGGCGGGCAAGCGCGAGCTTGTCGTAGCCGGCCAGCTCTTCGGTCGCCACGGCATCGGTCGCGGGGTCAAAGCGGCCCTCGATCTCGCCGAGCAGGAAGCGAAGCGTGTTGCGGATCTTGCGATACGCCTCACCGACGTGGGAGAGGATCTCGCCATCGCACGTGACGTCGTTGGAGGTATCGACAGAGGAGACCCACAGGCGCATGACGTCGGCACCGCGGGTGTCGCATTCCTTGTTCGGGTCGATAACGTTGCCGAGCGACTTGGACATCTTGCGGCCTTGGCCGTCAAGCGTGAAGCCCTGCGAGACGACCGCCTTGTAGGGAGCTGTGCCGTACGCGCCCACCGAGGTCATGAGCGAGCTCATGAACCAACCGCGGTGCTGGTCGGAGCCTTCGAGGTACATATCTGCCGGGAACTCGAGGTTGTCGCGATGTTTGCACACGGCGGTGTGCGAAACGCCCGAGTCCCACCACACGTCGAGGATGTCCTTGTTCACCTTCAGGTGATGGCCGCCGCACTTGGGGCAGACGCACGCGTCGCCAAGGTAGCTTGCGGGGTCGTCGGTGAACCAACAGTCGGAGCCCTTGCTGCGGAACAGTGCGATAACGGCGTCGAGAGTCGAGTCGTTCACGACCGTTTCGCCACAGTCCTCGCAGGTGAAAGCAGGAATGGGAACGCCCCAATTGCGCTGACGGGAGATGCACCAGTCGGGACGGCCCTCCACCATCGACCCGATGCGCTTCACGGCATGGGGCGGGTAGAACGCGACCTTCGAGAGCTCCTCGAGCGCCTCCTCGCGCAGCGTGCGGCCGTCGTCGAGCGCTTTGTCCATCGAGACGAACCACTGACTCGTGGCGCGGAAGATGACAGGCTGCTTGCAGCGCCAGCAGTGCGGATAGCTGTGGTTGATGTCCTCGTGAAGGATGAGCGTGCCGCGCTCGCGCAGCCACTCGATGATCTTCGGGTTGGCCTCGTTGACCTCCATGCCGGACCAGGGGCCGCCCGTGCCCATCTCGTCGCCTTTGTAGAAGCGACCGTCGTCGTCGACGGGCATGACCACGGGAATGTCGAACTTCATGCCGACAAGATAGTCGTCGACGCCGTGCCCGGGAGCACCATGGACGATGCCGGTGCCGTCGTCCAAGGTGACGTAATCGGCGTAGACGAACTCGCCCTCAACGCCCTGATCGCCGAAGATGGGCTGCTTGTACTTGTTGTGTGCCAGCTCGATGCCGGTCATGCTCCAAGGCTCACCGTCGGCGCCGCGCACAAGCTCGACCTCGCCGTAGCCGAACTTCGCGCAATCCTTCTCCACGAGCGCGCGTGCCATGATCTCCGCCTTGCCGTCATGGACGACCGCGACGTAATCGGCCTCGGGATGCAGGATGACGATGTCGTCGGCGGGCAGAGTCCAGGGGGTGGTGGTCCAGATGTCGACCCAGAGCTTGCCTTCCCAGGCCTCGAGGCCCGCAGGCACCGTTGTCATCTCGAAGCGAACGAAGATGGCGGGGCTGACCTCGTCGCCGTACTCGATTTCCGCCTCGGCGAGCGCCGTGTGACAGTGCGAACACCAGTGGACTGGCTTGCGACCGCGATAGATTGCGCCGCGATCGAAGATGGCCTTGAAGATCTCGACGTCGGTGGCATCGTAGTCGTTCACATAGGTGAGATAGGGGTTATCCCACTCGGCGAGCACGCCCAGGCGCTTGAAGCCCTGGCGCTGCGTGTCGACCTGTTCGACAGCCATTTTACGGCAGAGCTCGCGGACCTTCTCGGTGGGCAGCTGGTTGAACTTCTCGGTACCGAGCATGGTCTCGACCTTGTGCTCGATCGGCTGACCGTGGCAGTCCCAGCCGGGCACATAGGGAGTGCGGAAACCGCGCATCGCCTTGTAGCGGTTGATGATGTCCTTCGAAATCTTGTTCTGCGCGTGGCCAAGATGAATGGGTCCGTTTGCGTACGGGGGGCCGTCGTGCAGGACGAAGGGCTTAGCGTCCTTGTTCTTCTCCTGCAGCTTCTCGTATACATGATCCTCTTCCCACTCCGCGAGGCGCTTGGGCTCGTTTTTCGGGAGATTGCCCCTCATCGCGAAGTCGGTAGTAGGCAGGTTCATCGTTTTCTTGTAATTGCTCGCCATAAAAGCGGCCCAGCCTTTCCCGATCGGTTCCTATGCAAAGCGCACGAATGCGCCATCCGTCAAACCACAAGATTATAAGCCAAGAAGAAGGCTCGGTAATTGGCACAGCGCACGGTTTCCCAAAATCACGATAGACGGCAGGGAAAAGTTGATTCGCAAGTTCATCCGAACACGCAAGTGTCATTCTCGTACGTAATCTGCAGAGTTCGCGTCATCGCGGCAACGCACAGGCTGTGACGTGAGCAGACAGAGGGGGTCCACGCCAAGAGCCACCGCGAAACGCTCAAGGTATTCAAGCGTCGGGTTCGCCTCCCCGCGCTCGACTTTGTCGAGGTAAGGGCGCCCCACCCCGCAACGTTTGGCGAAATCCACCTTCGTGATCAGCGAGGCCACACGAAGGCAACGAACGTTGGCGCCGAACACCGCACCGAGGGCAGGCGAAGGCTTTCGCTCGAGAACGCTACATCTGTCTGTCTCTCCCATATTCATAGATTCCACACTATAAGGAACCGCACAGGTAAAAAGGGCGCAGCATTACCGCGCGATCGCTCAACCATGAAATCCAAACAGGATACTAAGTTTTGCGCAATACCGGAGAAAGCATCCGAGGGACAACATTATTCCAGGTAGGCACCCGTCTGACGCTCCCACAAGTTGGCGTATTCCCCGCCTTGGGCCACAAGTTCGGAATGCGGGCCATCCTCCACAATGCGCCCATCACCCAGAACGACGATGCGATCGAGGCTTGCCACCGTCGATAAGCGATGCGCCACCACGATACACGTGCGCCCGCGCATGAGCGTCGAGAGCGCGTCCTGGACGAGCTGCTCGCTCTCGGAGTCGAGCGCGCTTGTGGCCTCATCGAGCACGAGCACGGGACAATCGGCCAAAAGGGCGCGCGCAATCGACACGCGCTGGCGCTGCCCGCCCGAAAGCTTCACGCCGCGCTCGCCGGTGATCGTGTCGAAGCGCTCCGGCAGACGCTCGATGAATTCGAGCGCGTTCGCCAGCCGCGCCGCCTCGCGGATTTCCTCAAGCGTCGCGTCGGGGCGACCGTAGGCGATGTTTTCGGCAATCGTACGGTGGAACAGCAGCGATTCTTGGGGCACGTAGGCGATCTGACGGCGAAGCGATTGCTGCGTGCAGCGGGCAATATCTTGCCCGTCCACGAGGATGCTCCCCTCTTGGATATCGGAAAGGCGCAGCAAAAGTTTCGTCAAGGTGGTCTTGCCCGCCCCGCTCATACCAACGAGCCCGACGCGTTCACCTGGGGCGATATGCAGGTTGAAATCTTCGAACACGCGCGTTTTCGCCGAGCCGTCGGTATACCAGAACCCAATGCCCCGAAAGTCGATTTCCCCGTTGCTCACCTGCAAATCGGGAGCGCCCGGAAGGTCGGCAACGAGCCGCAGCTCGTCGAGCACCTGCGTCATCCCACTCGCGTCGCCAAACGCGCGATTTAACTTCTGCAGGCCGTTGTTGATGAAGTTGAACTGGTTCGTCACCGTGTAGGTGTAGGTGAACATGAGCACAAGCGTGCCGGGCGTAATGCCGTACCAGGCATTTCCCCCGATGATGAAAACGGTGACTGCGCTCATGATGACGACGGCGATGCACGCGGTAACGATGCCGCGCGCGAGCGATGCACGCATGCGCCGGTTGTCGCGCTCGACAACGCAGCGGTTCGCCTCGTCGAAAAGCGCACGCTCGTAATCCTCGCGTCCGTAGGTCTTCACGGCAAGGATGTTCGCGACCGAGTCGGACAGCTCACCCGACAGCTGGTTTTGCGCGCTCGCTGCCTTCTCGTTGAGCCCGAGAATCCGCTTGTACATATAGTAGGACACACATGCGTATATCGCGAGCAGCACCATCAGGACGGCAACGTAAACGGGCACGCGCGGAATCAGCACAGCGCAGGTAAACACGACCGAGCAAAGCACCGGCAAAAAGGGAAACGACAGCGTCTCCAACAGAAGCTGATAGGCGCTCATGAACTTCGACGTCTGGCTCACGAGCGTTCCGCCAAAGCGGTTCGAATGGAATGACATCGACTGGTTGCACAGCGCGTCGAAGCTCATCGTGGCAAGGTCGTAGGACGCTGCGATTTGCAAGCGGTACATGCAATAGTCCTGCAGCTTACTCGCCGCTTGGCCGAACACGTTCACAGCGACGAGCGCAAGCGCGAAGGGGCCGAACGTGGAAAACACCTCGTCGGCGGCAACGGGGTTTGCGCTCACCTGGTCGACCACCATGGACATGAGATAGGGGTTCGCATACGAGAGCAGGGCCACATAGGCAAGCGTCGAGGCGACAAGTCCCGCGAACAGGCCGAAGTGAGCTCGCGTGACTTGCCAGTAGTAATGGAGCGTGCGACGGGTGGTCGCAGGCAATGCAGGGGCGGACATAATCGCTAATTGCGGCTTTCCGCCATATAGAACAGGGCCATCGTGCCGGGACCGGAGTGGGCTCCAATGACCGGGTCGACGTAGTTGATGACGACGTCGCGCACGCCGAAGCGCTCGCGCACTTTGTTGGCAACGTATTCGGCATCCTCAAGGCAGTCGCCGTGCGTGATGAAGACCATCTGGTCGGCGACGGGCGGAAGGGCGGATTTCTCCATATGGTCGACGAGCGCGTTCAGGGATTTCTTGCGGCCGCGAACCTTCTCCATGGGAATGAGGTGGCCCTCATCGTCGACGTGCAGCACGGGCTTGATGTTCAAAAGCGTACCCGCCCAGGCGCTTGTCTTCGAGACGCGTCCACCGCGCCACAGAAACATAAGGTCGTCAACGGTGAACCAGTGCGCCAGGTTGAGCTTATGCTGCTCCACCCAGTCGCGAAGCTCCTCGATCGAGAGGCCCTCGCGCGCCTTCTGCACGGCATGCCACACGAGCAGGCCCTCGCCGCCCGACGCGGCAAGCGTGTCGACGGAGAAAATCTTACGCTCGGGGAATTCGGCGGCAAACTGGTTGCACAGAAGCGAGATCGCCTCGTACGTACCCGAAAGGCCACTCGAAAAGCCCAGATAAAGAACGTCTCGTCCCGCTTCCAGAAGGCCGCGCAAAAGCGCCTCGGAATCGGCCAGATTAGGAAGTGAAGTCGTGATGACCTTGCCCTCGCGCATCATCGTATAGAACTGCTGCAAGTCGGTGACCTGGCCTTTAAGGTAGCTTTGGCGCTGCTCACCATCGACCATGAACGTCAGCGGAAGCACGTGGAGACCGAACTCGTCGATCATTTCCTCTTTCAGGTTGCAGCTTGAGTCGGTGACGATCTCGAAATCCATGGCTTTCCTTTCTCGACAGGACTCGCGCAAGCACCCCGAAGCGCGGGTCGTTTTCCTCTAAGGAGAAGTATACGGCATTGTGGTGAAAATCGGGGAATAAGCCGCAGGCGCCCGCGCAACACAGCCGCAGACCCTACTTGTAATCGTCAGGGTTCTTAGCACCTGTTCCCGTCGTGTTCCCCGCGTTACGCAGCTCGTGTCCGAACCGCACGGCGCCTTCCCCGAAGCGGTCACGCAAAGCATCGGTGGCGTCGAGCAGGCCGCGGCGCTTCGCGTCGTCGGCGATTACGGGCTCCGCATCAAGCGTCGAAGGCGCCTCGCGCGCGACGTCGAACAGCGCATCCTGCACGAACTCATCCTCGCGAAACCCGCTCATCCCCACGCCGAGGAGACGGATGGGAATCCCCTCGCGCCATATCTCATCGACCATGCGATAGAGCAGCGGGGTGAAGGCGAGCTCGTCGTCGCTCGGGGCGGGAAGGCGTTTCTGGACCGAGCGCACGGAGCGGTCGCCGAAGCGCAGCTTGAGGGAGAGCGTGCGGCCTGCGAGTCCCTTCTTGCGAAGGCGGCGGCCTACCTTCGCCGCCATCGTGGCGATTGCCGCCTCCACATCGACGCGCGATGTGAGGTCTTTCGCGAATGTCATCTCGTTCGATACCGACTTCGCGGCCTCCCCCTCCTCGACGGGTGTCATGTCGCCGCCCTGCGCACGGGTTCGCATCACAATCGCATTCTTCCCAAAGATGCGGCGCAAAAGCGACTCGTCCGCGCAGGCCAGGTCCCCCAACGTGCGCACACCATGGCTCACAAGCTCGCGCTCGGCGACGGCGCCCACGCCGCTCATCTTCCGCACGGGCAAAGGCGCGAGAAATCCCTGCTCACTTCCCGGGTAAACGACAGTGAGCCCACGCGGCTTGTCCATGTCGGAGGCGATTTTCGCGATCGTCTTCGACGTGCCCACGCCCACCGAGCAGGTAACACCGAGCGCTTCGACGCGCGATTGGATGCGTTCGGCGATGCGCACAGGATGCTCCGTGTTCACCTTGGTGGGAGAGACGTCCACGAACGCCTCATCGATGCTCACCTGCTGCACGAGCGGAGTCTCGTCCCGCAGGATGCCCATGATGGCTTCCGACATCTCGCGATAGCGGTCGAAATGCCCGTGCGTCCAGATGGCGTCGGGGCACAGCCGCCGTGCAACCGATGCGGGCTGGGCACTGTGGACGCCGAAGGCGCGCGCTTCGTAGGATGCCGTCGAGACGACCCCGTGCTTGTCGGCGTCGCCACCGACGATGACAGGCTTTCCACGCCAGCCAGGATGGTCGAGCTGCTCGACGGACGCGAAAAAGGCGTCGAGATCGACGAGCAGGATCGCCGGGCCCTCCCACGGCTGCAGGAGCGATTCGGCAAGAGCATTCGACATAAGGGTCCTACCTGCGCCGGTTCAATCGTTCGAGTATACCCAGTCCGAGAAGCGTCAAGTCGGACTCGACCTGCGCCTCGTGCGAGCACAGGGCGGCAAGCGCCGAAACATCGTCCCCCGACATGACGACGCTGCCGGAACATCCCATCTCCTGCCAAATCATGTCGATGAGGCCGTCGATGCGCGCGACCTCACCCATAACCGCGCCCGACTGAATAGCAGCGCGGGTGTTGGTTCCGACGATAGAAGCCGGCGCCTTCATCTCAACCATGGACAACCTCGCCGCCGCGGAAGAGAGCGCCGAAAGGGAAAGGCGCAGGCCAGGCGCGATGATGCCGCCCGCAAACGCGCCGTCCTCGTCGAGGACCTCGAAGTTCGTCGTCGTCCCGAAGTCGACGACGATAAGGGGGAACCCGAAGAGCTCCTTCGCAGCAACCATGTCGGCGATGCGGTCGGAGCCGACCTCGCCCGGATCGTCGAAACGCATCTTGAGTCCCGTTTTCAGGCCAGGCCCCACGACAAGCGGGCGCGATACGCTCACCGCATGAGCGGCCTGCGCCCAAGCATCGGTAATTGAAGGCACGACCGACGACACGATGGCGCGCTCGATCGAAACCTCGTGCGAGGCGCTTGAGAACCCTCGGATGAGGAAGAACTCGCGCAGCATGGCATGGGCCTCGTCGACCGTGATGACGGGCCGCGTCGTTACACACCAGGTCGAGGCGAGCTCATCGCCCTCGAACAGCCCGAAGCGCGTAAGGGTGTTCCCCACATCGACGGCGAGCACAAACGCCGAGCGGACAGGAGCCTTTTTTGATTGAGTCATGATGCGATGGCCCCTTTCCCTAAATGCTGCGCGCAACGGCTATGCGCGGTTCGTTTTACTTGAGTTCCCCGATTATAGCCGCTAGGCGTCCTTGTGACGCACGACGTATGCGGGATCGATGCGGCGCAGGTCGTCGAAATCGTCGATCTCCAGGATATCGTCGGGGCTGCAGCGGCGCACGTGGACGGAATATTCCCCCGGTCGTCGCACGATCGCCACGTCGTCCCAGAAAATCTGCCGGGCATCGTCTCGCTCGAACACCTCGGGGATGTCGCGCGCAAGCCGCGCTCCATCAGCCGCGCTCCAATACGACAAGCCGACCATCTGCCAGCATGGGGCATCCTTGCCCTTCGCCAAAGTCTCGATGACGCCCTCGCCGTCGGCGTCGAAATACCAGTCATCGGTTCTCTCGACGGGAAATCCCAGGTAGTTCGACTGATACTGATACCTGCTCACCAATGTCGGGTTCGTAAGGAACAAATCGCTCTCGAAGACGTAGGCGCGCTCGAAATGACCGCATGCAGCCACCGCCGACGAGATGTTGTTCGTCTGGTCGAACAGCGGGTTGTCGATGAAGTGCAAGTTGGGATACTTACTGAGAAGCTGATCAAACTCCTCTGCCAGATACCCGCGCACGATATAGATCTCGTCGATCCCCGCGGCCATGATCGCGTCGATCAGGCGATCGATGATGCGCACCCCATGGACACGCGCAAGCGGTTTGGGGGTGTTCACCGTGACGGGAAGAAGCCTGCTGCCGAAGCCCGCGGCCAAAAGCACGGCCCGCTTCGCGCGATACGGCTCGAGCGCCGCAAGGCCGCGTGGGGTCACAACGCCGTCCGCAAGCAGCCCCTCCTCGCAAAGACGGGCGCACGCAGCATCGCGGGAAGCGTCGTCGATGGACTCGGGGTGCACGGTATTGCGCGTCTTTGCCTCGGCCTGGGCAAGCACGACAAACTCCTCGTAGGAAAGCGCACCGGCGCCCGACGTCGGCATCCCAACCGCCTCCGCCATGGAAAGCGCAGCCTCCGCGTAGTCTTTTGCCGATCGGTACCAGACGTAGAACCACTCCCCCACCGGCGCGCCCTTGAGCTCGCGGTGCATGGCCCACACATACCAATACCAGCCGACAATCGCCGTGCAGGCGATCAGGTGGAACACCTCGTCTGTGGTGGCCTCGCGCCCGAAGTACAGAGGGACGGCTTGCTTCGCGCACTCGACGCTGTAGCCCGACCCCTGCGCAACGAAATTGCCGAAATCGCAGCCGTAGTCGCCCATCGCAGCATATTCCCAATCGATGAGGCACAGCTCGTCGCCGTGCACGAGGATATTCGGGCCGTAAAAGTCGTTATGGCACAGAACTGGCGCTCCCGATCCTGCGCGAACGAGCGGGACGAGCCGCTCGATTTTCCCCTTGACTTCGGAAAAGTCCGCAGGGAACGACCAGTCCTCGGTCGCAAGCAGCGACTCAATCTTGCACGCCTCGTCATAAAAGTCGAACGACCAGGGGGAATCTGCGCCGCTCTCGTGCAAGCGCCGCACGAGGCTCAAAGCACGTCCGACATGCTCGTCGTTGCCGTAGTCAAACGGCACGCAATCGGGAATATAGCGGGAAATCTTCCAACCGAGATCGGGGTCCTCGTAGACGAACGACGAGTCGAGCCCCAGGTCAGAGGCAATCTTGAGTGCATACGTCTCAGCTTGGCGGTTGATGATCTCGTCGGTGCCGGCGCCCGGATGGCGGTACACGAACGCCTCGCCGCGGCATTCGAAGTAGAAGGAGAGGTTCGTAAGCCCCTTCTTGATAGGCTTTACGTTCGAGATGTCGCCGCGCTGGCAGTTGAGCGTCGCGCAGATGTTGTCGAGCACGTTCGAGGCCACGTTCTCTATGAACAGCGGGTCGAAATCCTGCAGCTGGTAGAGAGAGTCGAACTCGCGGATCTCGCCCTTCTCGTAGGGGCGCATGTACATGCGAAGCTCGTCTGCGTGCTCGAGAAAGATGTCGTCCCACAGCTTGCCAACCGTCTCAGTGAGATGGTATTCCTGGGAGAGAAATCGCATGAAGTCGCAGGTGAAGTCACGCGTCCAGTACGCGTGCCCCATGATGACCCACGAGTGCGACCCGCCGACGACAGCACCCGTGATGCGCCTGTCGCGGCCCTTCGTCTGAAGGCAGTACTCGTCGGTTTCGCCCTCCTCGAATACCGCCGCATAATACGAGTCGTAGACATAGCGCTCGAAGGGGTTGCTCACGAAGTAATTATCCGACGAGCAAATGTAAGTGTTGCCGATGATATCTCGCACCTGGAACAACGTCGCGTGGTTGTTGCGCGTCGCGTAGTCGGTGTTGACGACGATCTTCACACCGAAAAGGTCCTCCAGGTAGAAGAATTCTTCCTTCTTGAATCCGACGACCACCGTGATGTCATCGATGCCTGCCTCCTTGAGCTGGCGGATTTGGCGCTCGATGAGGACCTCACCGCGAACTTTGAGCACGCCTTTCGGGCATTCGTAAGAAAGCGGCGCCATGCGCGACGAGAGTCCCGCCGCCATGATGACGGCGTTGCGCACCTTATAAGGGGAAAGCTCGTCTTCGCCTTCCGCCGTAAGTGTCCCACCCTCGACAAGGCCGCGATCGCCAAGCGATTTAACAACCGCGTTCACCGTGCCGAGCGACATGCCGCACTCCGAGGCAATCGCGCGCTGCGAGGCTGCAGGCGTCTTCTTCAAAGCGAGCATCACATCGAATTCCGAGCGGGAAAGCATAGGGGGTGTCCTTCCAAACTATATGCAAAAGCGCAAGACAACCCAAAGCCCCGCGCTGAGAACATGAATTTTGACCTCAGATCAGGATACGGGAAGTGTTCAGCTATATCAAGCAAAGGTAATGATTTGAACACGAAAGCGTAAATACAAAGTGCGAGAGGACTGCGAAACGCGGCGTGAACACGATAAGGAGCGGGGTCCGAAGACGCAGAAAAGCCGCCCGAAGGCGGCTTTCTCAGGCTATACCAGCAGGAACCAAACACCAACTCACAGGCAAAACCCGAGCAACTCGCAGGCGCGTTAGTTGAACTTGAACACCTTTTGCGCGAGATGATACCCGGAGATGCCGAGCGAACGACCGAGCTCGCCGGGCAGATTCGTTCCCACATTGAGCACGCTGCGGCGAACCGCGCCGTACGCACCCGGATTCTTCTCCTTCAAGTATTCCCAGATTGCGTGACGTTTCTCGTCTGCCTCGAGCGTTCCGATCATGCGGCAGAAGATAGAGCAGATGCACATCATCATGGACAGGTAGTTCAACATATAGCGGCGAAGCTTTGGCTCCACGACATCGTCGGGCAGCTGCACCGCGTCGATCATGAAGCGCGTGATGCGAAGCTGTTGGTCGATGCGCCCCATCATGACGCTTTCGTTCACGCTTTGGTCCTCGCGCCCGATGAAGTAACGGTACATATCGACATCGAGGTATCGCATGGTGTCAACGAACGGCAGCGGCACGTACACGAAGATATTGTCCACGTAGAAGCAGTGCTCGGGGAGCTTCAGGCCGGTTTCGCGGAGCAGCTCGGTGCGATAGATGGCAGAATGCATGAGCAGGTACTGGCTCTGGCGGAAATGCTTCACGTCTTTCCAGCCGAACTCTTCCTCGGTCGGGAACACGTTGAAGTATCCCATCACCGTGCGCGTGCCCTCGTGCACCTTCTCGTAGACGTAGTTGCCGATGACGAGGTCGGTTGCATGATCGCGGTCAAGCTGCGAGCGAAGGTAGGCCATGACCTGGCGCATCGCGTTCTCATCGAGCCAGTCGTCGGAGTCGACGACCTTGAAGTACAAGCCCTCGGCAGCAGCGAGGCCGGTGTTCACGGCAGCACCATGGCCCCCGTTTTCCTGATGGATGGCACGGATAATGCCCGGGTGGGCCTCCTGCCAAGCGTCAGCCTTCTGGGGGGTGTCGTCTTTTGTCGAACCGTCGTCGACGATGATGATCTCGATGTCGTCACCGCAGGCCAAAAGCGACTCGATGCACTTGTCCATGTAGGCGGCGGAGTTGTAGCACGGCACCGCGAACGAGATGGTCTTCATGAAACCTACCCCTCAACCAGCTTGTCGGAAAGCTCGAGCGCGAGGCTGATGATCTTGTCCATGTTGTAGTAGCGGTACTCGGCCAAGCGTCCCAGCGGATAGAAGTTAGGGAGCTTCGCGGTGAGGGCGCGGTAGCGCTCGTAGTGCGCGCGGTTCTCGTCGGAGAGAATGGCGTAGTAGGGAGTCTGCGTATTGGGGTCCTCGTAGGCGCGCGAGTACTCCTTCATGATGGTGGTCTTGTCCGACTTTTGGCCGGTCAGGTACTTGAACTCCGTGATGCGCGTGTAGTCCTCGGTGACGGTGAAGTTCACGGTTCCGCAGGGCAGCACGTGCTCTTTGTCGAAGGTCTCGTACACGAAGTCGAGGCTGCGGTAGGGCAGGCGGCCGAAGCGCGCGAGGAAGAGCTCATCGAGCGGGCCGGTATAGACGATGGGGCCTTCGAACTTCTTGCCATGGAGTTTAATCGCGGAAAGCGGCGCGTCCTCGGCTTCGCTTTCGAACTCGAGCTCGAACACGCTTTCCGCCTCGGTGTTCAGGCAGACCTGGATGTTTTCGTGGTCGAGCATCTCCTCGAAGAGCTTCGTGTAGCCGAAGACGGGCATGCCCTGGTAGGCGTCCTGGAAGTAGCGGTTATCGCGCGAGATGAAAACCGGCACGCGCGCCGTCACCGACGGGTCGACTTCCTCAGGCGTGAGCCCCCACTGCTTCTGCGTGTAGTACAAAAAGACGTTCTTGTACACGAAATCGGCGATCTCGGCGAGCTCGGGGTCGTCCTGCTCGCGCAGCTCGTTGATGGTCACCTTGCGCTCGTCGCCGAAGGTGTCGATGAGCTTCTCAATGTAGTGCGCGGCCTTCTCCTCGCCGAACGCGATTTCCATCGAGTTCTTGTTGAAGGGCACGGGCATATAGGTTCCGTACCAATCGGCGAGCACGCGATGCTGATATCCCAGAAAGCCGGAGAAGCGACGCGCGTAATCGAAGGCGCGCTTGTCGTTGGAGTGGAAGATGTGCGGGCCGTACTTGTGAACAAGGATGCCCGCCTCGTCTTTCTCGTCGTACATGTTGCCGCCGATATGAGGGCGCTTTTCGATGATGAGAACGCGCTTGCCCGCGCGCTCCGCGAGTTCGCGAGCCACAACGCCGCCAGCAAATCCGCTGCCGACGACAACCGCGTCGATGTCGTTCATGTTCACTTCGTTGAACTGTGTGTACTGCACGCCCATGTGAGCTTTGCCTTTCGTTCGCATGTAATGGTTTCAGGGAGCCGCCGCGAGCGGACCCGTTCGGATGGTGCGCACGATGAAGAATGCCGACATCCGAATCTTGATTATTCTACCGATAACATCCTACCCTATACGCCATCACATACAAACGGGACAAAAAATGCCGTCTTACAAGGGTAAAATGCGCAGCGTATACCTGGAGAAAGGAATGCGCATGTCGTTTTTGGAAACCATGCTCGCGCGAGCGAAGGCCGACAAGCAGACGATCGTGCTGCCCGAGGGCAACGACCCCCGCACGCTCGAAGCGGCCGAGAAGCTCATTGCGCACGATGCCTGCAACGTGATCGTCCTTGGCCGCGAGGAGGAGCTGAAGGCGGGAGGCCGCGAGCTTCGCGGAGTCCGCATCATCGACCCCGAAACGTCCGATCTGCGCGAGAAGTTCGCAACACGCCTCTATGAGCTGCGCAAACACAAGGGAATGACGCCCGAGGACGCGCTTGCCAAGATTTCCGACGTCCTGTATTTCGGCGTCATGATGGTGAAGTGCGGAGAAGCGGACGGCATGGTGTCGGGCGCCTGCCATTCGACCGGCGACGTGTTGCGCCCCTGCCTGCAGATTTTGAAGACCGCCCCCGGCGTGAAGCTCGCGAGCTCGTTTTTCGTGATGGTGGTCCCCGATTGCGAATACGGCCAGAACGGCACGTTCATTTTCAGCGACTGCGGCCTTGAGGTGCAGCCCGACGACGAGGCACTCGCCCATATTGCGGTGAACTCCGCACGCTCGTGGAAGTCGCTCATAGGAACCGAGCCCGCCGTCGCGATGCTCTCCCACTCCTCGAAGGGTTCCGCGCGAAACGACGACGCGAACAAGGTCGTGCGCGCGGTGGAAATTGCCCACGAGCTCGACCCGAGCCTCGAGCTCGACGGCGAACTGCAGCTCGATGCCGCCATTGTGCCCTCCGTGGGCGAATCGAAGGCGCCCGGCTCGCGCGTCGCGGGGCACGCGAACGTGCTCATCTTCCCCGACCTTGACGCGGGCAACATCGGGTACAAACTCGTGCAGCGCCTGGCGAAGGCGGAAGCCTACGGCCCCATCACCCAGGGACTCGCCGCGCCCGTGAACGACCTGTCGCGCGGATGCACCGCCGACGACATTGTGGGCGTCGCCGCGATCACCTGCGTGCAGGCGCAGGCCATGAAGTAGGTTGGGGCGCAAGCTTTCGTCTGGCGCCTATGCCAACAACGAATCGGGGGGCTCGATCATGAGCCCCCCGATTTATTTTCCAACCGCACACCGTATGCCCTCGTGACCTCAACCGGCGTGTACGCGAAAAGGATTTTCCTGACAAGCTAGATATCTCGGTCGATTTCGCTTTCCTCCACGATGCGGAAGGTGTCGAGCGCGATCATGTACTCCTCGTTGGTGGGGATAATGATGATCTTCACAGCCGAGTTGTCGGCGGAAATCTCGCGCTCGAAGCCGCGCTGGCGATTTTTCTCCTCGTCAAGGATGATGCCGAGCGGCTGCAGGCCGGCAAAGATCATGCGGCGCATCTTCTCGCAGTTCTCGCCGACGCCTGCGGTAAGCACGATGGCGTCGACGCCGCCCATGACGGCAATGTAGGCACCGATGTATTTCTTCACCGAGTTCGAGTACATGTCGTAGGCGAGCTGCGCGCGCTCGTTGCCGCCCTCGGAGGCGTCGCGCACGCTGCGAAGGTCGTTGCTCACGCCCGAGATACCGAGCAAGCCCGACTTCTTGTTCATAAGGTCGTTGACCTCGGAGGTGGTGAGGTTCTCGTGATCCATGAGGAACGGCACGATAGCCGGGTCGATCGCGCCGCAGCGCGTGCCCATCATCAGGCCGTCGAGCGGCGTCAAGCCCATCGAGGTGTCCACGGCGACGCCATGGTCGATGGCGCTCATGGAGCAGCCGTTGCCCAGATGGCAGGTGATGAGCTTCAAGTCCTCCAACGGCTCGTCGAGCACGACAGCCGCGCGCTCGGAGATGTAGCGGTGCGACGTGCCGTGGGCGCCGTACTTGCGGATGGCGTACTTCTCGTAGTACTCGTACGGAAGCGGGTACATGTAGGCCTTCGGCGGCAGCGTCTGGAAGAACGAGGTGTCGAACACGGCGACCATAGGAATATTCGGCATGTGCTTCTGACAGGCGCGAATGCCCATGAGAGCTGCCTTGTTGTGAAGCGGAGCAAGCTCGGCGAGCTCGTCGATCTTCTCGATGACGTCATCGTCGATGAGGACCGACTTGTCGAAGTACTTGCCGCCCTGAACGATACGGTGCCCGATCGCATCGATTTCGTCGAGAGATTTGATGGGTGCGTCGTCGCTGTTGATAAGCGAGTCCAGCACGAGCGCCATAGCTGCATCATGGTCGGCCATCTGCGCATCGATGACCACTTCGTTCTCGTCGATTCCGTGCTTGTGGAAGGCGTTTGCCGAGCCCACGCGCTCGCAGATGCCCTTGGCAATAACGGCATGATTCTCGACGTGGACAAGTTGATACTTAAGAGAGGACGAGCCCGCATTGATGACCAGAACGTTCAACAGCCAACCTCCTACAACGTTACGTTTAGGTAAATTGTAGGCATGCGCCGCAAACAGAAGACGCGCGAGCCGTTCGAATTCGGCAAGCGGTTCCGCTGTTCATTCGAGACGAAAAGCGGACACGCAGGCTTCCTTTCGCATAGAAAAGCAAGCCTGCGTTCCCGTAAAGCTGCTGATGAACGGTGGTGAGTCCAAGGTTTATCGGCAGAGAACCGTCGCTCGCGCCTAGGACAGCGTCGTGTCGCGGACCTCGTCGTCTGCCGGCTTCTCCAGCTCGCCCATGAGGACGTCGATGCGCTGCTGGGCGCCGTCGATGCGCTTCTTAAGCGAGGCGATCAGCTTCACCCCGCGCTCATAGGCCGTGACGCTCTGCTCAAGCTCGAGCGAGTTGCTCTCGAGCACGCCCACGATTCGGTCGAGCTCCGCCATCGCCTCGCGGAAGGTGAGCTCCCCGATCGGCTTCTCTTCTACCATAGGGTTTCTCCTTTATCGATTGCTGTCGTTAGTCTATTCGGATGCGACATCTGTCGCGGGCGCTGCCGCGTCCACCGTGCACGAAAGCGTGCCGTCCGACACCTGCACGGCGACTTTCGAGCCCGCAGGCGCCTGACCGATGCTCTTCACCACCGCCCCGTCGTCAGTACGGGCAATCGCGTAACCGCGGGCAATGACGGCAAGCGGAGAAAGGTCGTTCAAGCGCGAGGCGGCAAGCCCAACCTCGTGAGCGAAGGGCGCGACCAGGCTTTTCCCTTCTGAAGCGAGACGGCCCGAAAGCGTCTCGAGACGCGCCTCATCTCGCTGCGCGATGCCTGTGCCCGCTGCGCGCATGCGGACGGTAAGCGAAGCGAGCTCCATGCGATTTCGCTCGGTGTTCGCAGGAAGCGCGCGGGCGAGGCGGGCGGCGAGTGCATCGACTGAATCGCGCTCGCGCGCTATGCGGGCAGGTTCGGTGCGTACAAGCCGCTCGGAGAGGAAATCGATAGTCTGCATGTCGGTGCCAAGCAGATAGGACGAGTCCTTGAAGACTGGGCGGGTGGCAACGCGGTCGACGGCCACGCGCGAACGATCGAGCCTTCGGATGAGACCGTCGTGGATTGCCCGCGCACGGGCGACGAGGTTCCCCGACAGCTCGGCCGACGAGGGCGACACCGCCTCGGCAGCGCCAGTCGGGGTCGAAGCGCGAACGTCGGCCACAAGGTCGGCAATGGTCGTGTCGGGCTCGTGGCCGATGCCTGTCACCACGGGGACGGGGCATGCTGCGATGGCGCGCGCAAGCCCCTCGTCGTTGAAGGGCATGAGGTCCTCATACGACCCGCCGCCGCGGACGAGCAGAACCGCCTCGGCACCCGCGCGCGACACGCAATCGATGCCGCGGACGAGCTCCTGCGGCGCACGCGCACCTTCGACGGGCACGCCCGCGACGAGAACCCTCGCAAGAGGCCAGCGACGGCGAAGCGTTCGCAAGACATCGTGCACTGCGTCTCCACGAGGCGAGGTAACAAGGCCTACAACCTGGATATTTGCAGGAACGGGACGCTTTCGCGCCTCGTCGGTGAGACCTTCCACGTAAAGCTTGCGCGCGAGGTTCGCAACCTGCATACGCAAGTTCCCCTCGCCCGCCAAGCTTACCGAGAACACGTCGAAGTTCATGCGACCCTTCGGCGCGTAGAGAGTGAACCGCCCCGTCAGCTCAACAAGCGCGCCGACATCGAGCTCGACTCCGCATGCTCGGTAGCGATTGAGCCACATCATACAGGGAAGCGATGCCTTCTGATCCTTCACCGTGAAGTAGACGGCCTTGTAGCCCGCCTTGTTAGACACCTCGGACACCTCGCCGACAAGCTTCACGGTGACGTTCTCGAGCGCGCCTTTCGCAAGCGCCATGGCACCCGAGACGGTGAGGGGCTCGGGTTCTGCCTGGGCTTTCCCGTCCGCGGATTCTACCGCATACGTTGACCCGTATTTCGCCTGCTCAGACGCATATTCGCGAGAAGTTGCGCGCGTTTGACCCTCCGCTGCCTGCGCTGCGCTGCGAGCGCGCTTGAGACTTTCCTCCCAGCGTTCCATAGCAGCTATTCTTCGCGCTGGCCCAAAAGCCACAGAAGCTGCAGCACGGAAATGAGCGCCGCGGCCACGTAGGTCAGAGCGCAAGCGCGCAACACGTTGAAGGCGCCCTTGCGCTCAGCGGAGACGACTCCGACGCCCGACAGGTAGTCCATCGCACGATGGGATGCGTTGAACTCGACGGGGAGCGTGACCAGCTGAAACACCAAGACAACCGCATACATGGCAATCGCAAGCACCTGAAGGCCCTCAAGCTGCAAAACGATGCCGATCATCAGCAGGAACACCCAGGCGTTCGATGCGAGGTTCACCGCGGGGACGAGCGCGCCGCGCACCGTCATGGGCGTATAACCCTGCGCGAACTGGCACGCATGGCCCGCCTCGTGGCATGCTGTGGCAATCGCCGTGATGCTCGTGCCGTTGTAGGCCTCGGGGTCGAGCGTGATGGAGTTGTTACGCGGGTCGAAATGGTCCTGCCCCGCCCCACCTTGCCTGATCGCGACATTGGTGATGCCGTGGTCGGCGAGCATGCGCTGCGCCATCTGGGCGCCGGTCATGCCGAAGGACGACCTCACTCGCGAGAACTTGGAGATTTGCCTGTTCACATACCCCTGAGCACCCAAGCCAATCACCATGGTGAGGACGATGAATGCGATGTAGCTTCCACCCATAAACATAGGTACCAATCACTCCTTCACAAAGGGGAGACGATGCTTCTCGTTATTACGAACAATTGTACACTTTAGCGTATGCGGACCCGCGCCCAAACGCACGGCGGCGCTTTACGCGAAACGTCCGCAATCGCTGCGCAGGGGCGACACCGGCAGCGTGAGCTGTCCCCCTTTGGACGCTCCTCCGCAACGCCGAAGCCGGCCCCCGAGAGCAGGCCCCTACCCCAGACGCTCGACGACGAGTTCGCCTTTGTTCAGGCTCAGCGCAATGCGGCCTTCGAGGAGGTCGACGAGTTCCTCGCCCACAAGCGCCCATCGCCATCCGCGCATGAGATCGCTTCCCTCGGAGTGTCCGCGCGCAAGCGCCGCCAAGTCACTGTGGCTCGCCAATGTCTGCATGGCGACCCCGTTCTCCTTCGCGCGCAGGCGGACAAGCGCCGCCATAAGGTCGATCGAAGCGTCGACGTTGCGCTCGTTGCGCGACGGTTTCCCCAGGTTGGGCCATTCGTTCTTCGGGAGCGAGCGAGACTTGTTCATACGTTCGATCACCACACGGGCATCGCGCACGGGAAGCTTCTCCCGCACGCCGCGAACCATGTAGAGGTCGTCGATCGTACGCGCATCGCGGCGGCACGCTTCCACAATCTGCTCGTCGGAGACAAGCCACTTGCGCGGCATATCGCGCTTGCGAGCCTCCTCCTCGCGCCAGGCCGCGAACTCGCGCGCCGCGCACAGCTGCCGCTCATCGAGCTGCGCCACGCGCTTTAGCCGCCGATAGCGCAGACGCGGGTCCTCGTGGTATTTCGCCGGGTTCATCATCTCCTCGAAGTCGGGGGCAAGCCACCCGAGGCGCCCCTTCGACTCAAGCTCGCTTCTCATCTTGCGATACACGCGCGGAAGGTAGATCACGTCGTCGGCCGCGTAGTCGATCTGGGAATCGGAAAGCGGGCGCTGCGACCAATCGGTGAAGGAGTCGGTCTTCTTGAGCGTGACGCCGCATACGGCATGAACGAGCGCGCCGTACCCGATCTGCTGCGTATGGCCGAGAAGCGCCGCGGCAATCTGCGTGTCAAAGAGAGGGCGCGGCATCGACCCCACCTCGCGCAGAAGAATCTCGATGTCTTGCCCGCCTGCGTGGAAAAGCTTCATCGTGCGCTCGTCTTCGAGAAGCGGGGCGATCACGGAAAGGTCGTCCACCGAGAGCGGGTCGATGATCGCGACCTCGTCGTCGGTCGCCATCTGAAGCAGGCAGAGCTTCGGGTAGTAGGTGGTCTCTCGGAGGAACTCGGTATCGATGGCGAGCACCTCGGCGCCCGCGACGCGTTCGACGAACGCTTCGAGGCTCGCTTGGTCGGCTAGGTACAAAATGGTTTCCTTACTTATCTAGCACGCCTGAATCGCGTGTTGCTTTACAATCCTCATAATAGCAATCGAAGGGGAATCTGTGAAACTACTCGTGCTGAACAACCTGGCGTCTGGTTACGGAGAAGGCGCGATTTACGATTTCGTGCGATCATTTGCCGCCGACGGCGACGAGGTTTGCCTGCGCTCGACCGACGGGACGACCGAGCTCGAAAGCTTGATCGCCGACGCCCGCGACTTTGACGCGGTCATCGCAAGCGGCGGGGACGGAACGGTCACAGCGACCGCGTATTCCCTGGCTGGCACAGGAATTCCCGTCATGCTATTTCCCGCTGGCACCGCGAATCTTCTCGCGCTGAACCTCGCATCCCCCAACGAGCCGCATGCGCTCGCGAAGATGCTGCGCGCGGGAATCACGCTCGATTTCGATATGGCAGAAATCGAATTTCACGCGGAGGGCGGCGAGCCCGTGAAGAAGGGCTTTGGCATCATGGCGGGCGCCGGATACGACGCGGCGATCATGAAGGGGGCGCAGCCCTCAAAACGCCTGCTCGGCCCCATGGCGTACTTTTCCGCCGCGCTCGCGAACCCCCTGCCTCCCACCTCGAAGATCACGCTCACGCTCGATGGCGAGACCATCGAGGAAGAGGGGTTGGGAATTCTCATCGTCAACTTCTCGAAGATCCAATTCGACATCTCGGTCACGAACAAGAACAGCCCGCGCGATGGCATGCTCGACATCGTGGTGCTGAAGGCCGAAAACGCGTTCGGGCTTTTGCCGGCGCTCTTCGCGCGCGCCATCGACCACGAGGGCAATTTCAAGGACAGCCCCGAGACCATCGAGACGTTCCAGGCGAGGGAGGTCGTCGTCGAAGCCGACCCGCCGATGCAAATCCAATACGATGGCGAGGTCGCCAAGGCAACGACGCCCTTCGCGGCACGCATCCTTCCCGGTGCAGCGCGCTTCGTCGTGTCCGAAGAATGCGTCGAGCTGTTCGGAGCCGAGGACGACGCGAAACCCGCCCCCTGGGCCGGCGGCGAGGAATAGATAAGCTTCGAAGGGCGGTTGGCAGGTCGGAAGCCGCACGCCGCCCTATAAGCCGCATGCCTCCATCGGCAGGAACTTAGGGTGGATGCCTATAATCCCAAGAACAAGCACCCACATTCATCAGAAAAGACTTCTTGGTAAAGAAAAAGCCCCTCCGAAGAGGGGCTTTGCTTTTCGATGGTGTCGGAGGCGGGATTTGAACCCGCACACCCGTTAAGTGGGCACTAGCACCTCAAGCTAGCGTGTCTGCCGTTCCACCACTCCGACGAATTTCTCGGCTGCGTCAAACGCAACGTTGCATATATTACCAGAACCAGCTAAGTGCGCAAGAGGTAATTTCAACTTTTTTGAAATCCCTTCGATAAACCCGCCCAAAGGCCCTTCGGTATACGGGAGCTACTCGCCCTCCCCCTTGGAAGCATCGCCCGCATCAACAGTCTTTACGTCCGCAGAAGCCTCTTCGCGCGCCGTCTTCTCCACCGCGTCGTCGTTCGCAGAGGTCGAGCTCGCGGCAACTTCCTGCTTCCACTTCGCAAAGTTCGACGACCAGCGCATCTGGATGAGCTCGAGCACGAAGGCGAACACCATAGCGAAGTACACCATGAGCTTCTCCATGTGCATGTCAAGCACCTCGATGCCCGAGTTGATGCCAAGCGAATCGAGCACGAGCAGTATACCGATAACTGAGATAAAGCAGAGCGCGAGAATCTTCATTTCCGTGTGCTTGTTGATGAAGTCCGAAATCGGGTCGATGAACACCATCATCATGACAACCGCGATCACAACCGCGAGAATCATGATGATGAGGTAGTTCGCCAAGCCAACCGCCGTGATGACCGAATCGATCGAGAAGACGATGTCCATCACCATGATGGTTCCGATAGCCTGCCCAAGCCCGATCTGATGCTTCGCCTTGTGCTCCTCGGAATGCGACGCCTTCTCCTCTGTGAGCGCGAGCACGTCGCGCATCTCGTCGATGCCCTTGTAGATAAGGTACGCGCCGCCAAGCAGCAATACGATGTCGCGCACGGAGAAGCCATGGGCGAAGGACCCGAGGTCAATCGTGAACAGCGGTGCAACCATATGTACGAGATAGCTCGCGAAGCAGAGGAAGATACAGCGGGAAAGCATCGCGCCGGCAAGGCCGAGCTTGCGGCCGATATGCTGCTTCTCCTCCGGCAGGCGATTCGAGGTGATCGAGATGAACACGATGTTGTCCACACCGAGCACGATCTCCAAAAAAATGAGCGTCACGAGGCTGATCCATGCCTCAGGACTTGCAAAGATGGAAAGGTCCACTGTCGTCGTCTCCTTTTCAGTTCCGGCCTTCTCGTCAAAATGCTCGGGGATATAAAAAAAGACTCATGGCGCACCGACCTGATCGATGCGCCATGAGTCTCGCTATTTCAGACACGCCAGATTCGCCTTGCGGCGAACCACGATGTTGAACGTGCCGCGCGTATGTCGCGCCAGCTACTCCCCCACGGGCAGTGGGTATCCTACCATGGAGCTATGAACGGGCAATGCTATAATCGGCGAAATGCACAAACCATCCAGGAGCAAAGCATGACAATCGATAAGTTCGAAGATGCGCCCTATCGCAACCACGAGCCCGAGTTCACCGACGTCGAAGGTTCCGTGAAGTATATCGACGGCTCGAGCCTTGCGCGACCGTTCGAGCTCCCACGCAAGTCGTACGCCCTAGCCGGGGTCTTCATCATTGTTGCAGCCCTCATCGGTGCCTTCATGCTCGCGAAGTACTTCGACGGCGTCTACGGCGCACCTGCTCGAGCGGAGCAGACGGTCGCAGACAACCTCGCGCGCGACGTGAGTTACGACATCCCCAACCTTACGACGTTTATGGAAAGCAGCGACGACGCGATCAAGCAAACGCTCGTCGATGCTGGGTACACCACCTACGAGACGACCAAGGAAGGCGAATACCCCGATGGTGGCTTCGACATCATGAAGCTTCCGAGCGACGTCTCCCTCGCCGAGGCCGGCGTTATGTACGCGAGCGGCATATCGAGCCTTTCGGCGACGGACGCCTCGCGCCTTCTGAAGGGCTCGTGGACGCTTTCGGTTAACCGTTCGGGCACGACTGACACGAGGTTGAAGTTCGCGGACTTCTCGTCGGGCGGCGTGGATGCGGCTATTCAGAATGCTATGGCGGCTTCAGGGCTCGCTGAGGCGCCAATCGCCGACTCGGGCACCGATAATGCGGGGAACACCTATCGCTCCGGCACGATCGAGGCGAACGGGACGACGTACAACTGGCGAGTTTCCGCGATTCCGCTGTCGAGTGTCTACAAGATTAAGGGACTGCCCGACACCGCGATTTACGTTGGCGTGCGCATGACGAAGTAAGGGGCGGAAGGCGGCCTTAGAACGCCGCTCACGGCAAGACATTTCAAGGTGCGAAACGGGTTGCTACTTGGGCGGATTTCCCACCCTACCAAACTTTTTCAAAAAAGTTGAGATTAGGGGTTGGCAAAGATTCTCGTTCTGGTAAACTATCGTCTTGTTGACGCGCCAAGCAGAAACACGGAGCGGAAACAAATCATGGGCGGTTAGCTCAGGGGGAGAGCACTACCTTGACACGGTAGGGGTCACAAGTTCAAATCTTGTATCGCCCACCATGAATCCAAAAGCCAGGCAAAGTGCCTGGCTTTTTTGCTTTTCAAGGGGAGCACTTTCGCAGACTTGGGTACTCCAGGCATCCTGACCATAGTTTGGTCACCATCTGCCGCCAACGTCTCCCGACGCTTTCAACATGCTCCCTATCTGTTCGCTCGTTAGTACTCGCTGGAAGTCGAATTAATCCACGGCTAAGCCCCAAATTAAAGCAGCAGCAATAGATACCTCGGTTTTCGCCAAAGCCTCCCTTTAAGCAAAATGACGAAACCACATTTCAAGCCAAGAGGCTAATGAGAGCTTCGCTCCGTAGCGGTAATGCGAAAGAACGGAAACGCACCCTCGCCACCAGTAATGCACCCTGAGAAGCTCCCAGAAGAGTCACGGGGCACCAAAAGTACCATGAACAGATCTTTTTGGTTCGTGATTATATAAGCCCTCGTCCCTATAAGCCGAAATATAAAGCTTCGAAAGAAATAACCTCGGTTCAGGCAACATGCAGGAAATAAAAAAACGACCCAGTCGGATGACCAAGTCGTTTGAGTTTCTGGAGCGGACAACGGGGTTCGAACCCGCGACCCCCACCTTGGCAAGGTGGTGCTCTACCAGCTGAGCCATGTCCGCATATGTTCGTTTCGCTTTCGCGAGACGATTGTCAAAAATTGGAGGCGACGCCCGGATTCGAACCGGGGGTGAAGGCTTTGCAGGCCTCTGCCTTACCACTTGGCCACGTCGCCATCCTGGCGTCTGTCATTTTAAGGGCTGATCAAACATTCGCTTGACCAGCCCGTTCATGACAATGGAGCGGACAACGGGGTTCGAACCCGCGACCCCCACCTTGGCAAGGTGGTGCTCTACCAGCTGAGCCATGTCCGCGTCGCGAGGTAGTATATTACGCCTTTCTACCTCATTGCGCAACCCCTAATCTCATATTTTTTAAGATTAAGGGGAGACACTCCTTATCGAGCAATCGATCCCTGAGGATAAACGACCATCAGAACGAGAAGAGACACGATGAAAATAATCGCGAAGATGATCGTGATGCGATCGAGGTTCTTCTCGACGATGCTCGTACCCGTCTGCGTGGAGTACACCGAGCTGGCAATCATATCGGAGATGCCGGTGCCCTTGCCAGAATGCAGCAAGATGAAGATGATCAAGCCAATGCCGGAGATGACCAGCAGAATCAGCATGAGGATGAGCAATGGATTCAAAACGTTACTCTTTTCGTTACTCGGTTACTACCTGTTGCGCATCGTACGCAACCATACGCAAGTTATAGATTATACGGGAAACGACATAACGAGACAAGGGCTTCCTCCGTCAAATCCTGACCGAGGGAGCCCCCTACACGAATCGTCCGCAAAATCCGTCAACAAATCAGGCAAGCAGGCTCTTTCCCGTCATCTCGGGGGGAATGTCTACGCCCATTGCCGCCAGCATCGTCGGGGCGATATCGCAAAGCGCACCCTCCTCACCCGAAAGGCGAAGCCCGCGCCCTGAGAAATCAGCCAGCGCGAAGGGAACCGGCGCCGTAGTATGGGCGGTATGGGGAGAACCGTCCTCGGCGAGCATCTTGTCGGCATTACCATGGTCGGCGGTGACAAACGCTACCCCTCCCGCTCGCTTCACTGCAGAAAGAACCTGCTCAACGCCAGCGTCGACCGCCTCGACGGCAGCGACCGCCGCAGGAATGACTCCCGTGTGCCCCACCATGTCGCAGTTCGCGAAGTTCACAATGTACACGTCAGCCGCGGCGGCAGCGATAGCCTGCGCCAAATCGCGCGCGACCTCAGGCTCGCTCATCTCGGGCTGCAGATCGTAGGTGGCAACCTTGGGGCTGGCGACAAGCTGGCGCTCCTCCCCCGACTTGGGCTCCTCACGACCGCCGTTCAAAAAGAACGTGACGTGCGCATACTTCTCGGTCTCCGCGATATGGTATTGGCGAAGGCCCCGCGTCGCGAGCACGTCGGCTAAGACGTTGTCAGGGAACTCCTTCGGGAACGCCACCGGTGCGGGAATATCGGGATCGTACTCGGTCAGGCAGACGAAGTTCACCTGCGGGAACACAGGCCGCTCGAACCCATCGAACGCGGGGTCGACGAACGCTCGTGTCAGCTCTCGCGCACGATCGGGCCTGAAATTGAAGAAGATGACGCCGTCTCCGTCGCGGACTCCACGTGAATCGAGCGCGCGCGGAACCACGAACTCGTCGGTGACGCCTTCCGCATACGAATCCGCCACCACGTCGCACGCCCCGCAGTCGACAGAAGGCGTCGCGCGCACGATTGCCTCCCACGCTTTCTGCACGCGGTCCCAGCGCTTGTCGCGATCCATCGCGTAATAGCGCCCGGAAACCGACGCGATGCGAACCTTGCTCTCCCAGCCCTTCGAGACGATGAGCTGCTCGAGCTCGGCAACATAGCCCTCGCCGCTCGAAGGCGGCACGTCGCGCCCGTCGAGGAAACAGTGGACGCGGATATCCTCAAGCCCGCGCGAGACCGCATGTTCGAGAATCGCGAAGAGATGCTCGTTGCTCGAATGCACGCCGCCATCGGAGAGCAGCCCCATCACGTGCAGCGCACAGCCCGACGCCCGAGACACATCGAGGCATGCGTTGATGACCTCGTTCTCGTCGATGGATCCCGTGCGGCATGCGCGGTTGATGCGCGTAAGCTCCTGATGAACGACGCGGCCGGCACCGATGTTCAAGTGCCCGACCTCGGAGTTTCCCATCTGGCCTTCGGGCAGGCCGACCGCCTCGCCCGACGCCTGAAGGCGCGTGCACTCGCCCGCAAACAGCTTATCGAGAAACGGCGTATGCGCGAGCGAGATGGCGTTGCCGGGACCTGCGGGCGCAAGCCCGAGGCCGTCCATGATAACGAGGCATACGGGAAGCGCGAGGCCTTCGCGCGCAGACGAATCGAGAACGCTCATTACTGCATGACCGCCTTCACGAGCTGGATGAAGGAATCGCACTTGAGGCTCGCGCCGCCGATAAGCCCGCCGTCGATGTCGGGCTCGGCAACGAGCGCGTCGACGTTGCCGGGGTTCATCGAGCCACCGTAGAGGATGCGCATGGCCTGTGCCGTTTCCTCGCCGAAAAGCACAGCGAGCTGCGCGCGGATTGCCGCGCACGCCTCTTCTGCCTGCTCAGGCGTCGCGGTACGGCCGGTGCCGATGGCCCAAATGGGCTCGTAGGCGACGACGCACTTCGCGGCGTCTTCGGCATCAACGCCCGCGAACGCAGCCTTCACCTGGGCGCACACGTACTCGTTCGTCGTGCCCTCGTCGCGCACGGCGAGCGACTCGCCCACGCACACGATCGGCTTCAAGCGCCCGCCCAGAAGTGCGCGCACCTTCTTGTTCACGTCCTCGTTCGTCTCGCCGAAAAGCCCGCGGCGCTCCGAATGCCCAACGATGCAATAGTCGCAGCCGCACTCGCGAATCATCGGAACGGAAACCTCGCCGGTAAACGCGCCGGCTTCCTCCCAGTACACGTTCTGCGCGCCGACGAAGATCTTCGTCTTATCGAACTCGAGCACCGTCTTCACCGGCTTCAAGTCGACAAACGGCGGGCAGATGACGACGTCGACCTTGTCCTCCCAGTCCTTCCACCAGTTGTTGGAAATCTCCTGGGTGAGCACGACTGCCTCACCGATGGCGTTGTTCATCTTCCAGTTGCCGGCCATCATGGGTTTTCTTGCCATGGCTAGTCCTTTCCGCGAAAAAGAACGGGGAGACGAAAGCACGCCACGCGCGCCTTGCCGCCTCCCCTCTTTGCATACCGCCAGTTTAGCGCAGCGCCTCGACGCCGGGAAGCGCTTCACCCTGCACGAGTTCCATACTTGCGCCGCCGCCGGTCGAGATGAAGGTCATCTGGTCGGCAAGGTTGAACTTGTTGACCGCAGCGACCGAGTCGCCGCCGCCGATGACCGTGTCGGCCTCCTTGTTCGCGGCCACCGCGAGCGCCACTGCCTTCGTGCCAGCCGCGAACGCGTCCATCTCGAACACGCCCATGGGGCCGTTCCAGAACACCGTCTGCGCGTCAGCGATGGCATCAGCATAGAGCTTGGCAGTCTCGGGACCGACATCGAGGCCCATCATGTCGGCAGGAATGGCATCAACCGAGCAGGTGAGCGTATTCGCATCCTCAGCGAACTTGTCGGCGCACACGACGTCGACGGGAAGGAGCAGCTTGCAGCCGCGAGCGGCCGCCTTCTCCATCATCTCGCCGGCGCGGGCAACCCACTCGTCTTCCTTAAGCGAGGTGCCGACCTGCTTGCCTTCCGCCAAAAGGAACGTGAAGCACATGCCGCCGCCGATAACGAGCGTCTCGCACTTGTCGATGAGCGCGTCGATGACCTTGATCTTATCGGAGACCTTCGAGCCGCCGAGAATGGCGACGAAGGGGCGCTTCGGGTTCTCGAGCATGCCTGAGAGCGTGGACACCTCGCGCTGCATGAGGTAGCCCGCGTACGCCGGAAGCAGCGCCGCGACGCCTGCTGTGGAAGCGTGCGCGCGATGGGCGGTGCCGAACGCGTCGTTGACGTAGGCGTCGCCGAGCTTGGCGAGCTCCTCGCAAAACGCCGGGTCGTTCTTCTTCTCGCGCTTGTCGAAGCGCAGGTTCTCGAGCAGGAGCACGTCCCCCTCGCAAAGCGCCGCCGCCTTCGTTTGCGCGTCCTCGCCCACCGTGTCGCTCGCGAATGCGACCGGCTTGCCGAGAAGCTCTGCCAGGCGCAGGGCAGCTGGGCGCAGCGAGAACTTCTCCTCGAAGCCCTCGCCCGACGGACGACCGAGGTGGCTCATGAGGATGACGCGCGCGCCGTCGCCAACAAGCTTCTTGATGGTCGGCAGTGCCGCCTTGATGCGCGTGTCGTCGGTCACGACGCCGTCGGACACAGGAACGTTGAAATCGACACGCACGAGCACGCGCTTGCCGCGCGCATCGAGATCGTCGATTGTCTTGATTGATGCCATTGAATCTCCTATTTCAAGAAAGAAACGGGCGGCAAGAAGCCGCCCGATCATGCGTGATTCCGATTACAGAAGAATCTTCACCAGGTCCTTCACGCGGTTCGAGTAGCCCCACTCGTTGTCGTACCAAGAAACGACCTTCACGAGGTTGGACTTGCCGCCCATGACCATGGTAAGCCCGCTGTCGAAGATAGAAGAGTGGTCGTTGCCCACGATGTCGATGGAAACGATCGGGTCCTCGGTGTATTCGAGGATGCCGGCAAGCTCGCCCTCGGCGGCCTTCTTCATCGCAGCGTTGATTTCCTCGGCCGTGACCTCGCGATCGAGCTCGACGGTCAGGTCGACCATCGATCCGTCGGGGGTCGGGACGCGCGTGGCGAAGCCGTCGAGCTTGCCCTTGAGCTCGGGAAGCACGAGGGCGACTGCGCGGGCAGCACCCGTGGTGGTCGGGATCATCGACATGGCTGCAGCGCGAGCGCGGCGCAGGTCCTTATGCGGAAGGTCGAGAATCTTCTGGTCGTTGGTGTAGGAATGGATGGTGTTCATGTAGCCGCGCTTGATGCCGAAGTTCTCCATGAGAACCTTCGCGACCGGTGCGAGGCAGTTGGTCGTACAGGAAGCGTTGGAGATGATGTTGTGCTTCTCGGCGTCGTACTCGCCGTCGTTCACACCCATGACGATGGTGGCGTCCTCGCCTTTCGCGGGGCACGTGATGACGACCTTCTTCGCGCCGGCCTTGATGTGAGCGCTTGCGAGCTCGCCGGTCTTGAAGATGCCCGTGGACTCAACGACGACTTCCACGCCCAGCTCGCCCCAGGGAAGGTTGTTGGGGTCGCGCTCGGAAAGAACCTTCACGGCATAACCGTCGGCCACGAAGCCCTCTTCGGTGACCTCAACCGTGTCGAAGGCACGTCCATGAACGGAATCGTACTTGAGCAGATGCGCCATCGTGGGGATGTCGCCCAAGTCGTTCACGGCGACAACCTCGATCGCGGGATCTTTCACCATCGCGCGGAACGCCAGGCGTCCGATGCGACCGAAACCGTTGATGCCTACCTTGATTGCCATGCAAATCTCCTTTCGAAGGATTACTTTCCTTGACGCACAGAGTCAGTCTAGCCGACCTTGCGCGAATGGATGCCGTCTTCGGGCGAATTGCCTGCGGAGCCGCTACCCTTTTCGGTTTGCGGCTTCGCGCGCAAGCTGCTCGATGCGCCGAATGCGATGATAGACCGCCGATTTGGAAAGTGGCGGGTTCGCGCGCTCGCCGAGCTCCTTGATGCTCGCGTCGGGGAAGCTCACACGCAGGCGGATGAACTCCTGCAGCGCGGGCGGCAGGTTCTCCATGCCGTGCGCCTCGAGCACCGTGCGGATGGCGAAGAGCTGGTCGACCGCCGCGGACGACGACTTCGCCTGGTTCGCGATCTCGGCGTTCGTCATGCGGTTCACGTCGTTGCGCACGCTTTTCACGACGCGCTCCTGTTCGAGGCGCAGCGCACACTGATGGGCGCCGACGAACGCGAGGAACTCGAGGATCGCGTTTCCCGACTTCAGGTACACCATATACGAGCTGCGGCGCTGCATGATGCGCGCCTTGATCCCCTTGTCGGCGAGCAGGGCAACAAGCCCCTCGGCGAGGGATTCGGACTCGACCGTGATCTCGAAGTGGAAATCGCCGCGCGGGTTCGCGATGAAGCCGCTGCCCAGAAACGCGCCGCGCACGTAGGCGGCGGCGCAGCACTGCTTGGCCACGATGTCGGGGCGAATGCCGACTTCCAGGCCGCCTTCCTCGGTGATGACGCCCAGATCGAGCAGCGATTTCGGCAGATGGGGCTGCGCGGGCACCTCGATCAGGTAGTTCGGTGTCTTATGAAGCACGCTGCGGCGCACGGTGAGCTCGGTGCGAAGCTGGTAGATGCCGTGCAAAAGCTTGATCACGAGGCGCGCAACGCTCGGCACATCCGTGGCGATTTCGACGCGATAGCGCCCAGGGCCGGAGACGAACAGCGTGCCCTCAATGCGCACGAGCGCGGCGAGCGTCGCCTTCCCGCAATGCGAGCACTCGGGCAGAACGCGCGCGAGCTCGTCTTTTACTTCCGCCGTGAACGACATAGTTTGAGCACCCCCCAAAGCGCTTCCCGGAAAGCCTCCGGATCATGCCAGGTCGGACGCTTGTGGTCGACCAGATCGCGAACGATAACGCGCGGGCCTTGGGCCTGGATGGCCATGACGTCGTCGTAGGTGACCGCGACCGAGTGGATACCCGCGGACTCCTGGGGATCGGCCGCCGAGGGGGCGAAAGCGTTCTGGTCAGGCGAAAGCGGCTGAGACGAATGCACGAGCACGTAATCGAGAAGGCCGCGCATGCCGTGATCGAGCAGCGCCTCGACGTGCTCGCGGGCGCTTAGGTTGAGCGTCTCGCCCTGCACGTCGGCCAGACCGCAGACGAACACCGTCGTGCCCTTCGATTCGCGGATGGCTTCGACGACGCCAGGCACGAGCAGGTTCGGGATGATGGACGTGAACAGCGAGCCGGGGCCGAGCACGATCAGATCGGCTTCGCGGATGGCGTCGAGCGCTGGAGCGTAGGGTTCGATCGCGCCTTGGCCTCGAAGAATGACGCGCGAGAGCGCGATATCGGAATGGCACGCGACCGCCTGGCCCTCGAGCAGCTCGCCGCCGCGCGTCTTCGCAGCGAGCGTGACGTGGGTCAGCGTCGAGGGGTACACATGTCCTCGCGCGTCGAGCATGCGCTCGCACACGGAAATGGCCTCGGGGAACGACCCGCACGCATCCTCGAGCGCGACCAGCATCAAGTTTCCGAGCGAATGGTTGTTCGCGATGGGGAAACGGTACTTGAACGCGCAGGTGAGCGGGTCTTTCGGGTCGGCCGCCATCGCGAGGATGCATTTGCGCACGTCGCCCGGGGGCGTCACGTCCGCTTCCTCGCGCAAAAGGCCGGTCGAGCCGCCGTCGTCGGCCATGGCCACCACGGCGCTCGTTTCCACGCCGAGCGAGAGCAGCGTTCGGATGGAAACCGGCGCGCCCGTGCCTCCGCCGATGACGACGGCGTTGAGCTTGTCGCCGCGGGGAGCACGGGCCGCGCGGGGCAAAGGCAAATCGCGCAGCGCCGCGAAGGCCGCGGTCGCCGAGGGATCCTGGATGAAGGGACGCTTCTTCTTCATACAACCTACTCCCGGGCGGCGCGGGGCGCGAGCTTCAGGTCGCGGTGGGCAACTGATACGCGGTAGCCGTTCGATTTGAGGTAATCACCCGTCGATTCGGCGATGGCAACGCTTCGATGCTGCCCGCCCGTGCAGCCGATGGCGATGGCGAGCTGCTGCTTGCCTTCGGCGACGTATCCAGGCATGACGCAGTCGAGCAGCGCACGCCAGCGCTTCACGAACTCGACGGTTTCCTCGCGATACATCACGAAATCGCGAACAGGAGCATCGAGACCTGTGAGGAAGCGCAGGTCGGGATCGTAATAAGGGTTCGGAAGGAAGCGCACGTCCATGACGAGGTCGGCGTCGGTGGGGGCGCCGTGCTTGAAGCCGAACGAGTACACCGTGATCGCCAGGCCGCGACGCTCGTTTCCGCGGGCGAAGATCGAGCGGATGGTTTCGCGCAACTGCTGCGGGAGCATGTCGGTGGTGTCGACGACATGATGCGCCATCTCGCGCAGGTCGTAGAGCATCTGGCGCTCGCGCTCGATGCCCTGCGCAATGGTGGTGCCGTCAGTGCACAACGGGTGGCGGCGGCGCGAGGACTTGTAACGGGCGACGAGCTTGTCGTCCGCAGCGTCGAGGAACAGCACGCACACGTCGATCCCCTTGTGCTCGAGATTTTCGACCTCGCCCTTCAAGTTGGGGAAGAAATCGCGGTTGCGCGCGTCGCACACCACAGCAAGGCGCCGGCTCGCATCGGGCTGACCGGGCATGCCCTTGAGCGCGAGCAGGTTCCCAATAAGACTCGCCGGCAGGTTGTCGACGCAGAAGAAGCCCAGGTCTTCGAAGACGTGCATCGCCTCGGTGCGCCCGGCGCCGCTCATACCCGTGACGATGACGATCTCGGGCATGTCCTCGAGCGCGATCGTATCCTTTTCGAAAGCTCTCTCAGCGCCGTCCTCGTACTCGTCCTCGGGAATTTCCTCGCGGTTCTCATGCTGTGCATCCATGGTGTGCAACCCCCTACTCGCCGCCGACGACCAGTTCATCTTTTCGCTCGCTATTATACTGCTCGATCACCTTGTGGAGCTCCTCGGCGACCTCGTCGGGCACCACATGGGCCTCCTTGATCTGCGCCAAGCTCGCCGCCTTCAGGTTCTTGAAGGATTTGAAATGCTTGAGCAGGGCTTTCTTGCGAACGGGACCCAAGCCCGCGACCTCGTCCAAGATGCTCGCCGTCATGCCTTTGCCACGGAGCTCGCGGTGGAAGGTGATAGCGAACCGGTGGGCCTCGTCGCGCACCTGCTTCACGAGGTAGAGCGACGCCGACCCCGAGGGCAAAACGACCGGACCCGTGTCCTGCCAGGGGACGAAGAGTTCCTCGTCGCGCTTCGCCAGGCCGCACAGCGCGATGTCGTCGATCCCCATCTGGTCGAACATCTCCATGACAGCCGACAGCTGCGGCTTGCCGCCGTCGAGGATGATGAGGTCGGGCTTGCTGCCGAAGCGCTCGTCGGCCATACGCTCGGCGCAGTATCGGCGGCTCATCACCTCCTGCATCGAGAGGAAGTCGTTCGCCTCGTCGAGCGGCGTCTTGATCTTGAAGCGGCGGTACTGGTTCTTGTCGGGCTTGCCACCCGTGAACACGACCATCGACGCGACCGTATAGGATCCGTGAATCGTCGAGATGTCGAAGCACTCGATGCGCATGGGCGGCGCGTCGAGCGCAAGCGCGCTCTCGAGCTGCAGCAGCGCATCGTTCACGCGCTTGTCCTCGTAGTTCGTGCGCACCTTGTAGCGCATGAGCGTGTGCCTCGCGTTCGTCTCCGCCATGTCGACAAGCGCCGCTTTCTCCCCCTTCTGCGGAGCTGTGAAGCGCACTTTCGCCCCGTGCGCGCTCGCGAGCTTCTCGGTGAGCCACACCTCCATCGACTCTTCGTCCTCGGGCAGCTCCCGCACGATGACCTCGTGGGGAATGGAAGTGGTCGTGTCGTAGTAGCGCAGGAGGAAGTTGTGGAGAAGGTCCTGATCGGGAACGTCGCGCCCGCGGTTCAAGACGAACTCGTTGGAGTTGATGATGCGCCCCTCGCGGATGACGAGCACGTGCGCGCCCGCGACCGTCTCCTCGCGGAAAAGGCCCACGACGTCGGCGTTCAGGTTATGGGCGGACACCGCATGCTGCTTGTCGGTGAGCGAATTGATGGTGTCGATGCGCGCCTTGATTCGGGCGGCGCGCTCGAAGTCGAGCTCGGCCGCCGCGTCGGCCATCTCGGCCGAAAGCTCGTCGAGGAACTCCCGGTGCTGCCCCGCGAGGAAGCGCTCGATGCGGCGCACGTTCACGGCGTACTCCTCGGGGGTGATGCGTCCGCAGCATGCGCCGGGGCCTAAGCCCACATGGCAATCGAAGCAGGGGCGCACGTCGGTTTTCATCATCGCGAGCGGATCGTTCTCAAGACGGCGCGAGAGATTCCGCCAATCGGCGCACGACGTCGCACACAGGGGCACGACACGCCGCGCAATGTCGACCATGCGGCGGGCCGCGCGCGAATCAGTGTAGGGTCCGAAGTAGCGCGTGTCGGGCTTGTGCTTCTCGCGCGTGTACTTGATGGCGGGGAACACGTCGCCTTTCGTGAGCGCGATGAACGGGTAGGACTTGTCGTCCTTGAAATCGGCGTTGAAGAACGGGGCGTACTGGTTGATCAGGTTCTTCTCAAGAACGAGCGACTCGTGCTCGTTGCCGACGACGATGTACTCGAACGAGTCGATCTGGTCGACGAGCAGCGGGATCTTCGCGCGGTCGTCCTGGAAGTTCACGTACTGGCGCATGCGGGCGCGCAGCTGCTTCGCCTTGCCCACGTAGATGACCTGGCCGTCCTTGTCCTTCCAGAGGTACACGCCGGGCAGGGTCGGCACAGCATCGAGACCGCGCTTAATGCGCGCGATCTTCTCCGCTTGGGTTTCTTTCACGTTGCTCTCTCCCATACCACGAAGTGTAGCAAATGCGCGCGACGGCATGCGCCCGCCTGGCTTTTCGCTACACACTCAGCGTTTCCCTAGGCGTCGACCGCATCGAGCTTCGCCCGAAACGAAATAGCGCGCGGCGTGTCGAGCGAGTCGAAATGCACGATGTAGGCGCGCTTCTCTTCGTCGAGGCGTTCGATGACGCCCCGCCCGAACGCCTTGTGGAGCACGCAGTCGCCCGGCGAGAAGCGCACATCGGCCGCCATGCCGGCCATCCATTTGTCGCTTGCGGCGTACGCTGCCCGCGCGCAGGATAGCTCCTCGTCGCTTGGCTTGTTCGAGAACTGCAGAGCGCCCTGGTCGATATCGAGCAAGAAGCGCGACGGGTGGCGCGGCGAGCCTTCATGCGAGAAGCCTGCCGCCTCGGTAAGATAGAGCCCGTCCCGTGCCCGGGTCACCGCGACGAACGCAAGCCTGCGCTCCTCTTCCATTCCCTCGATCGTTTTCGTCTTGCGCGACGGGAGCACCCCCTCGGAAAGCGAGCACAGAAAGACGTGCGGGAACTCCAAGCCCTTAGCGGCATGGATGGTCATAAGGCGCACCTTGTCCTGAGCTTCGTCGAGCGCATCGGCATTGGTGAGCAGCGCCACATGGGAAAGGTAGTGCTCAAGCGTCACCTCCTCCCCGCAGTTGCTCTCGAACTCGTAGATCGACTGTTTGAGCTCTGCCACGTTGTCGAGCCGCTCCTGGCTTCCCCCCGTACGAAGCGCCTGCTCATAGCCGCTTTCATTAATGAGAGCCGCAAGCACCTCCGACACTGGCCTGCCCTCGAACGATCCGCGAAACTTGTGCACGAGCGCCACGAGCTGCTTCGCCTTGGTGCGTTTGAATATCTCATCCTCAATCGTCTGCTCGAGCGCCTGGAAAAGCGAGCACGCGTGCGCCTCGGCGTAATCCTTAAGAAACGCCATGCGGCGCTGCCCGAGATTGCGCTTGGGAACGTTTGCCACGCGCATGAAGGAGAGGTCGTCCTGGTACGAGACAAGCCGCAGGTAAGCGAGGGAGTCCTTGATTTCCTTGCGCCCGTAGAACGGCACGCCCGAATACACCGCATGCGGGATCTCGGCCTTCAAGAACGCTTCCTCCACCGGGCGCGATGCGTAGTGCGCGCGGTAGAGCACCGCCATATCGCGATAACGTATGCCCCCATCATGGAGCGCGCGCACCCCTTCGGCAATCCATTTCGCCTCATCGTCGGAGGTTTTCGCGTGATGCCACACCGTAGGCCCGTGTTGGGTGCGACAAGCGCACAGATCCTTAGGGATGCGCTGGCGATTCTTCTCGATGAGCGAGTTCGCCACCGCAATGACCTCGGGGGTCGAGCGATAGTTCTCGAGCATCATGATAGTGCGCGTGTCCGGGAACGCCTTGTCGAAATCAAGAAGGAAGCGTACATCAGCGCCGCGCCAGGTGTAGATGGTCTGGTCGGGGTCGCCCACCACAAACAGGTTTTTATGGTAGCCGGCGAGCACACTCATAAGCTCGTACTGCAACGCGTCGATGTCCTGGAACTCGTCGACCATGACGTATTCCAGGCGCTTCTGCCATTTCAGCCGAATATCAGGATGCTGATCGAAGATGTAGAGCACGACGACAATAAGGTCGTTGTAGTCGAAGGCGAAGCACTTCTTCTCTTGATACAGATATCCGTAGAAAATGATGTCGTGCACGTCGGTTGCCTGCTCGTACTTTTCGCGCAGGGAGGCGAGCGGCATGGCAAGCAGATCGCGGTAGTAATCGGGCCGATCCTTGAGCTTCATGATCTCGATCATGTCGCGCGCGCGACCGAACGTCATATCGCGCAGCGTAAGTCCCCGCTCGTCGTAGATGATTTGAAGCATCTGATCGATGTCGGCGTTGTCGAGCACGAGAAAGCTCTTCGGGTATTGAACGGCGTGCGAATCCTCTTGCAGCACCGAGACGCAGAAACCGTGAAAGGTGTTGATGAAGCCCGTGTCGTTGTCGCCGGTGAGCGCACGGATGCGGTGGCGCATCTCGTTCGCGGCCTTGTTGGTGAAGGTGACGCACAGGATGTTTCCCGGCATGATGCCGAGGTCGTTCACCAGGTATGCAAAGCGCTCCGTAAGGGCGCGCGTCTTGCCCGTTCCCGCACCGGCGATGACGCGCACGTAGCCCTCCGTCGAAGTAACGGCCTCAAGCTGTGCGGCATTGAGGGTTGGGACCGCATCGTCGGGAAGCGCAACCCGAGCGCGCGGGTCGCCCGCATCATCCGCCTCCGCATCGAGGCCCGAGCCGCGGCCCGCCAGTTCCCCACCAAGCCGCGAGGAGAGCAGGTATGTCATATCCTTGTATTCCATGCGGACAGTCTATCAGATACGAACATATGTTCCAAGTACTACCCAGCAAATTGTACGAAAGATGGCGACGCAAGCCTCAGGTCCACTCCGCCTTCCCCGTCGATAAAGCCTCAGAGGTCACGGGCTCAGCGCTACTCGGCAGCCGCCTCGTCTTCTAAGCCTTCGCCCACATCGCCCGCCGCTTTTGCTTCCTTTGCCTCGGCAAGTTCCGCGAACATCGATTTCATTGTTGGATTGTTCCTGGTCAGACGCTTAATGGTAAGGTCTTGCGCCTTGTTGTTCGCCAGGCGCAGGTTGTTCTCCGATGACAGCAGCGCATCCTTGGTTTTCTGCAAATGCGTGATGGTCTTGTCGATCTCCTCGATGGCGGTTTGGAACTTGCGGCTCGCGAGGTCGTAGTTGCGTCCGAACTTCGTCTTGAAGTCCTCCATCTGCTCCTCGAAGTGCGTGATGTCGATGTTCTGGTTGCGCACCTCGGCGAGCTCGGCCTTGTAGGAAAGCGCCGAAAGTGAGGCGTTGCGCAGGATGCTGATAATCGGGATGAAGAACTGCGGACGGATGACGTACATCTTCTCGTAGCGGTAACTCATGTCGACGATACCCTCGTTGTAGAGCTCGTTTTCGGGCTCGAGCATCGTCACGAGCACCGCGTACTCGCAGTTTTTCTTCTTGCGATCGGAGTCGAGCTTTTTCAGAAAGTCCTCGTTTTTGTGTTTGTGCGTGCTATCGTCGCTCTCGTTTTTCATCTCGAACATGATGGAGACGACCTCGTTGCCCTCGTCGTCGGCCTCTCGAAACACGAAGTCACCCTTCGTGCCGTCCACCACGTCGTTGTCCTTCTCGAAGTATGCCTTCGGGAAGGCGGCGGCGCGCATCTTGTTGAACTCGATCTCGCAGTGCTGCTCGAGCGACTCGCCCACCATCTTGGTGGAAAGGCGGGCCTTCATCTCCTTGTAGCGGGCGATTTCCTCTTCCTTGTAAGCGATGAGCTCATCTTTTGCGCGAAGTTTCGTCGCCATCTCCTCGCGCAGCGCACTCACTTTCTGCTCGCCTTCGGCAGCCTTCAGCTTCACCTGCGCGGCAAGGTCGTCGCGCTCGCGCTCGACCTGGGTCCGTACCTGCGTGACAGCGAGCTCCTTCTCGGTCGCGAAGGACGTCTTTTGGGCCTCGAGCTTCTGTATGAGCTCGGCGATCTTCGCATCGCGGGAGGCAGTCGCGTCAGCCAAGGCTCGCTTATGGTCGGCCTCGGTCACGCGCGCGTCGGATGCGCGCTCGTCGGCGAGGCGAGCGAGCTTCGACTTGAGCTCTGCGATTTCGGCATCTTTGCTCGCAGTGATTTTGGAGAGCGCCGCAATCTGCTCAGCTTGCGCAGCGCGGGAAGCCGCGTCGTTTTCGCGCTTGATCGTGTCGAGGTTCTGGGTCAGCTTCGCGATTTCCGCATCGCGGGAAGCGATCTCGTCGCGCGCCTCCCCGCGCACCTTCTCGCCCGCAAGCGCCACCGCCTGTTCACGCTGTTCAGCGAAAAGTTTCTCGCGGCGCTCGATTTCCCGATTGAACTCCGCGTCGCGCACCTGCTTCACGATGTCCGAAAAGCCCGACTCGTCCACCTGAAACACCGTCCCACAATGCGGACACTTAATCTCGTTCATAGGAACCTCCCTATATTGTCTTTCGCACAATATATTACTCTCGACACTACGACAAGCTTACGGAAACCCAATTTGTAGGCTTAGGTTAATAAAGTACTCGCCATCATGTTCATAAACCAACCCATGGTCACACTCCGAAATCGACACTGCCTCAAATCGCGTATTACCGAGCAAATAACTTCCGAGCGCATCTCTGTTGTAAGCATTAAATACTACCGACACGCCATCGTCGCAGACAATTACATAGCCCTTCGAAGCATCATCACACCCATTCCATTCTTCCGCCGGCTCCATACCCAGCGCCACGGCACAGAGAAACTTTTTAAACAGGTGCTTATACATGCCTTCGCCGATTCCAAGCACATCGTCGCGTTCCATGGCATCAACGATTTGCAGGCATGTCGTCCCCTCGCCAAAGAAGTATCGCAGCAACGCATTCGCAAGCACCTGCGGAAATCGACTATCAACTAGCCGCAGATTGCGATCGAATGTCGAGCACGCGACGCGATAGAAACCGAAATCACATTCGCCATTAAGCGTATTCACGCATTTTTCGAGCCCGGCCGACACGTTCGCCGCATTGACTCGCTCCATAACTTCGCGAGTACAGCAATCGAGTTTGAACACGAAGTTCGTCGCCATTCCAGCGTCAAGAAGAGTCGGCGCCTTAGATTCGCACAAGCCAACCTCGACCATATGCTCGTCAATAAAAGAAACAGTGCGAGCAGTCTTAATTCGACCCGGCAATTCCAAATGAACATCGACGGGAACCACATCGCATTGCATGCGCTCAGCCTCGCACATGACACTTTCCCCTATCAATAGCACATGATAAGACTCGTTCGGGCAAAAACGGCGCTCCCCGTGCGAGTTAAGTTTTGCGGGAAAAGCCGACCAGAAGCCTTGCCGGTGCGACGGGGATCGGGGCGCCATCGGCGCTGCGGACGACCGCATTCTAGCACGACCCGGCGCGGAAGCGCGCGTTGGACTTCATCGCCCAGGTGGACGCCTGGTGCGGCGGCGCCCAGCCCGACCCGCACGACCCGGGGCCGCGCGACAGGCTCTTGGCCAGGAACTTCTCGGCGGCCCTCTCCTCCTTCTTCGAGTAGAGCGCGGGGAACTTCGGCGCGACGAGCGGCCGCCCCTCCGCGAGAGCGCACCTGACCAGGCACATCGCCTCGGCGCCCTTTCGCGACCACGACATGCCGCGCCCCTTCATCCGGGCGGCGCCGACATAGGCGTTCGTGCCCTCCATGGTGCCCATGGACTCTTTCGGGAACACGACGCAGTCGGCGTTGTTCAGCATGTACCCGCGCAGGTCGCGGACCCTGTCGCGGCGCTTGGCGTCCTTGATCTTCGGCAAAACGCGCCCGCACATGCGGGCAAGCTGCAGCGGCCGGCCGCGGCGGGCCAGCCCCGCCGCCCACTCGCGGCGCGGCCCTTCGGGGAAGGCGCGGCAGACCTTCTGCATCACGTGGAACGGGTCGAGCGACCCCCTGACCCGGCACGGCTCCGGGGCCATCTCGGCCATGCGCCCGGGCCCGCACCACTTGCCGCCGTCGGCGCCGACCCACAGGGTCCCCACGTCATCCGGGTCGTACTCGGCGGACAGCATCGCCCAGACCTCGTCCCAGAACCCCTGCGGCGGCAGATCGGCGCAGGTCAGGCGCAGGCCGCCCCTCTCGAAGCGGCCGGGCGCGACTTCCTTCTTGCCGGCGTAGAGCGCGGCCAGCTTCAGCTCGAACGACGCCGCCTTGCGCGCCTGCTCGTACAAGAAGCGCGGGAGCGCCTCGTCGCGGTGCTCGGGGCTCTGCAGGTGGACCCACAGGCCGTCGACCTCGAGGAACAGCGTCGGCTGGCTTATCCGCCCCGACGCCGGCGGCTGGCGGCGCCGCAGCAGCTCCGCGGCCCTGCGCACGCACCCCATCACCGCCACGTGCGACACGCGGCAGCCTGTCTCGGCGAGGAAGGCGGCCGCCGTCTTGCGGTAGGACTCCTCGGCCGCGCGCCCTACCAGCCACAGAAACGCGCCGGGCGACAACCGCGACCGGGGCGGGATCGACAGCAGCTCGTCGAGCAGGGCGTGGCGCCTCCCGAACTCGTCGACGAACACGGTGCGCTCGAACTCGACCGGGCCGACGAGCGTGGCGAGCTTGCGCCTCGCCCTGTGGTGGGCCGACCAGCCGCGGGGCATGGACCCGCGCAGCGATTCGTCGAACCCGGCAAGGCAGGCCGCCATCATCCCCGCGAGCAGGGACTTCCCGTTCGAGGCGACGATCGACTCGAACGCCTCGAAGTCCTCGACCTTGAGCAATTCCGGCATGTAGTGGGCGCGGAGCGCCGCCACGGCGTCGGCGCGCGTGGTAAGATTCATCGTGAAGGGCCTTTCTCCCGCTTGCTTTGGCTTAGACACCCGCAAGCATATACCGAAGGGCCCTTTTCCTTCGCTAGCAGATTTCTCGGCTGTTTTTCCTCAAAAACTTAACTCGCACGCGCTCCCCCGAACAGGGTTCGGACACTCGCGCCTCTCCGCCACAATAACGCAGTCGTCAGCATAAAACACCGACACTATCCGAGCATCGATTCCGAAGATAGACCAAGGACCTTGCGCAAGCCATTCCATTATAAGCATCCAAATGCGAACGGGGGCCTTGCTTTGAAGGCCCCCGCTGTCGGCGTCTTTCGCTCTCTTCGCTCGCTATTGCTGCGCGTCCCAGATGGCTCCCGTCTTGTGCCAATTATTGAAGTCGGTGGCCCAGCCGGTGATGTCGTATTCCACGATGGAGACGTCGTTTTTGCCATCGCTCGTCGTCGTGTAGAACTTGCGCACGCGGTTGTCGAACGGCACCTGCGCGAGCGTCTCGCCGTACTTGGACGAGTCACCGCCAACAGCCTGGATGATAGTCGGCTGCACGTTCACATGCGCGACCGGCGTCGAGACCGTCTTAATCGGCTGCGCGTCCGCTTCAGCCGATTGCGCCGGCTTGTAGAACAGAATCGCGTTCGACGTGGAATCCCAATCCTCGTAGATGCCCCAATCGCCGTGGTCGCTCGTCACGAGGATCGCGGTGTTGTCGTAGAGCCCCATGTCCTTCAGCTGGCGGATGTACTCGGAAAGCATCTTCAAGCTGCCGCGAATCTGACGGATTGCGTCGGAGTTGTCCGTGCCGATATCGTTGCCGTTCTCGTCGAGATTGAACGGATAGTGGCCGCCGAGCAGATGGATGAAGCGGAAAGCACCCGTCTCGCCGTCGTCAGTCGCGGAAAGCTTCGTCGTCTTGAGCTTATCGTAATAGGCCCCGTCATTCATCGTGTACAGGGTGCTCTGCTGCACCTCTCCGTCATCGCTTTCCACCTGCAGCGTCATGCCGTTGTTGACCTCGTCGGTGTAGAACCAGAAATACGGCTTGAACGCCCACGGCAAGTCACGGTACATCGCGCACTTCCACAGCGTGAAGAGGGTGCCCTGCTCATCGAGCAGCGAGGGGGAATCCTCCTGATTCATGGGGTGGTAGTTCATGGTGAGACCCGCCACATGGCGCTGCACGTCCTCGCTCGAATATTCGGTTCCGAACGTATCGGTGTAGATGCCCATGCTGTAGCCGGCGTTGTGGATGTCGTCCAAGTACGTGCTGCGCTCATAGCGCGTAGCGAGGTACTGCGAGAAAAGCTCGCCCTGCTGCGGAAGCTGGCCGGTCAAGAGGAACGGCACGCCGTAGCGCGTGGGAACCATAGAGCCCGCAACATTGTTGTACCAGGTGAAACCCGTCCAGTCGTTGAATTCCTCCGGGTGTTCCTGCATAATCTGGGACATCTGCTTCGTGTCGGTGAAATCGAGGACGAAGACGATGACGTTGCTCTTGTCGGAAACGGTGAACAGGCCGTCCTCGGTCATGCGCAAGTCAGCAACGTTCACCTGATCAGGCTCTTTCGTTGCCGCCTCGAATGCGCCCGACGCGAAGAGGCTGCCCACGCCGACACCCTGCACGATGATGAGCGCAAGGGAAAGCGCAACCGCACCGCCGCGCGCGAGGCTCGTCTTCAAATGTCCCACAACAAGGGGAATCGCCACGATGACGATCCACACCACGGTGCTCACCAACATGGTTGACGTATAATCGCCCCAGTTCACCGACTTGCCGTCCGCGGTAGGCAGCTCCGAGTTCAACAGGAGCACCTGAACATACGCCGCAACGCCAAACGCGAACAGGAAGAGCAGCACGATATCGAACGCCCTGCCGCGCAGAAGCGACACGGCAAGCGCAAGAACAACCGCAACCACAACGCCCGCAACCGCGAAGATCGGCCAGATATCGGAAAGCCCGAACACAAGATCGGCTCCAGCGCCGGCGACGATTTCATACGGCGGAACCACGAGCAGGGTAAACGAGAAGAACATACACACGATGAGCGCGCAAACCACGCGCACGCCCCATTTTGCGCGAGGATAATCGTCGGATGCGCGTCCCTTTCGGGAAGCCCCCTTCGAGGACGCCGATTCCGCATCGGCGGCAATCTCGCCAGGCGCGAGGATGGGCTTGCCGTCCTTGTCGAGCCTGTGGACAGGCGCTTCCACCACCTTGCCCGCGTTCTCGTCGATTTTAAGCAGCTTGAAGAGCATCTTGCGCGTACGGCGAAGCGCCACACCGAGCACAGCCGAAAGCGCGACCGCGACGCCAGCGAGTGCCTGGATCGTGTAGGTCATGACCGAAGGGTCGACATACGCGTAGGCAGGCGTGATCCATGCAAGCGAAAGCACACCTGCCACCAGCGCAAACGAAAAGACGTCGAACGCGCCCACAATATAACGATTACGCTTCATGGCGGCCCGCCTTCCTCGCATGCATCCCGCGCGCTTCGCTGCCGTCATGCTTTTCCATGCGCTCCCCCTCACCGCGCGACGCCGCCACGGCATCGGCCGCAGCGCGCTCACCCGCGGCGAGCGAATCGTCGGACACACCGCCGTCGCGCTTGGATTCCTGAATGTCAATCATGCGGTCGAGCAGGTAGCGCCCAGCCACTTCCCCACCATGCCCGACGTTGAAGATGAAGCTGTCGAGCACCTTGTTGATACGGTCGCTCCACGCATAGCGCTTCGCGAGCATCTCCTCGGCCACATCGCCGAAGGTGGACGCGTCCTCGGGACGGATCGACACGCCGACCTCGCTGCGCAGCGCGATATCGGTCGGCTCGATGCCGAGCTCCTTCCAGTCGGGGTTGCCCACCTTCATGGGTGTATCGATGAAGATGGCGGGCTTGCGCGTCGAGAAGCAGAACTCGCAGAAGATCGACGACCAGTCGGTCACGAGGATGTCGGAAGTGAAGACGGTCTTGTTCGAGCTGAAGTCGTGCTCGAAGTACAGATCGGACTCAGGGACATCGGCCCAGCGAGCCAAAAGGGCGTTCCACCTGGCGGAATAGCGCTTCGTGTATTCGGGGTGCGGGCGCACGATGACGCGCATGCCGCGCCCGAGCACACTTTTCAGCATGTCGTCGATGCAGGTGTCGAGGATGTTGCCCTCCTGCCACGACGGCGCAATGAGCACCACGTCGCGTCGGGACGGGTCACGCTCGACCGCGGAGGCGGCGAGCTCGTATTCGGCAATCTCGCGATCGAGCAGGTCGTAGCCGCATTCCACAAGATTCTTGCGCTTGGTGCCGTAGAGCTCCTCGGCGCGGCGCAGCTCGCGCACCTGATGAGGGCCCGCACACAGCACCGTGTCGTAGTGGTCGTAGGCGCCCTTCTGGGGCGTGAGATGAGTCGACGTCATGTGGTGGAACATGAACACATACTCGATGTCCTTGCGGATATAGGAGCGCTTGATGTAGTAGTTCTCCAAGTCCTCGAGCGTGGACACGACCAGATCGGCGTCCATCTTCATCATGAGCGTGATGATCTTGCGCTGCCCGATGTAATAGGGCTTCAGGCGCGGCTCGGCCTCGGCCAGCTTGAACACCTGGTCATTGGGGTCGTTCGTCACGTAGTGGATGTCGGCATCGGAATGCGCGAGCAGCCACTCGATCGCGCCCTGGAAGTACTTGTAGAAGCCACTTCCCTCGGAATAGAAGACGATGTGCTTACCGACGATCTTGAAGAAACGCTTGTAGTCGGCCTTCTCGCGCTTGGCAAGCGGATCGCGCTCGTACCATTTCTTCTTGGGGCCCGAGAAGTTCTCGAGCTCCTCAAGCTCGGCGCGGCTCGCCTCGAGGTCCCCGTAGTCGATGTATTTCGCAGGCTTCACCAGGACGTTCGCGAGCGCCTGGATGGCGATGGAGGTCAGGTTCGAGCACACCCAGTAGAAGCCCATGCCCGTGGCGACGAACACGCCCAAGATGAACGAAAGGCCGATGGACAGGCCGTTCGTCATGTTCTTCTCCGCACGCGACTGCTCGCGCTGCAGCGGGTTGATGCGGTTCTGCGCGAAGCCCATGATAATGGCGGAAAGCCCCGCGAAAAGCGGCATGATCCACGCCGCGCCGCCGTCTTCGAAGGGAACTTGGCCCAAGAACTCAGTGCCCGGCGCGCCGCCGTCGGTGATCGTATGGATGACGTCGACCAGGCCGAACAGGATGATGATCTGCACAGCAAGCGGAATCAGGGAGAGCATCGGGTGGTAATGCTGCTCCTTGTAGAGCTTGTTCTGCTCCTCGCCGATCGTCTCGCGGTCGCCGTAGTACTTCACTTTCAGGCGATTCAAGGCGGGCATAAGCTGCACCATGACGATCGAGTTCTTCTGGCACCAAAGCGACATCGGGATGAGGATGATCTTCACGATGATGGTGAACAGCAGGATGGCTATCCACCAATTGCCGCTTATCGCGTAACAGGGCTGCAAGATAAGCGAGAGCAGCCATGCAAGTGCTTCCATGCGAGCAAGTCCTTTCGCATCGCGCGCTACGGGCGCGATGAAGTAAAATCGAGGCAAAACTGAGGTAAAAACGCAGAATTAGAATAGTACTACAAATCGTGCCGCATGAGTGCCCAATCACGTACTGGGGCGTACTAAATCCGTAGACGCTCCGTTCGGCTCGATGTGACGATCCCCTTCGGAGGTGCGAGGATGTCCTTCCTCCGATGATGCAACGTCAGTCCCCCTCCAAGATGTCGCCGCTACCGTTTATGGAGGAGAAACGCGATTGGCTGCGACCATTGTTTCTATCATGTTAATTAGAGGTAACGGAGTCGTTGAGCAAACTTATAATGGCCGCGGTTGGGAACAAGTAAACCCCGAGGAGGTTACATGAGTTACGTCCAGCGAATTATCGACCAAGTTAAGGCGAAGGACCCTGATCAGCCCGAGTTCATCCAGGCCGTCACCGAGGTCATGAGCACGCTCGAGCCAGTCATCGAGGCGCATCCGGAATACGAGGAAGCGAAGATCCTCGAGCGCATCGTCGAGCCCGAGCGCATCATCCAGTTCCGCGTTCCGTGGGTTGACGACAAGGGCGAAGTCCAGGTCAACCGCGGCTTCCGCGTCGAGTACAACTCCGCAATCGGCCCCTACAAGGGCGGCCTGCGCTTCAACCCCACGGTTTATCTGGGCATGCTGAAGTTTTTGGGCTTCGAGCAGATCTTCAAGAACGCGCTGACCACGCTGCCGATGGGCGGCGGCAAGGGCGGCTCCGACTTCGACCCGAAGGGCAAGTCCAACAACGAGATCATGCGCTTCTGCCAGTCGTTCATGACCGAGCTCTACCGCCACGTTGGCCCGAACACCGACGTTCCCGCAGGTGACCTGGGTGTCGGCGGCCGCGAAGTCGCTTACATGTTCGGCCAGTACAAGCGCATCTGCAACGAATGGACCGGCGTGCTCACCGGCAAGGGCCTCTCCTTCGGCGGCTCGCTCGCCCGCACCGAGGCAACCGGCTACGGCCTTGTCTACTTCGTCGACGAGTACCTCAAGAGCAAGGGCGACTCCTTCGAGGGCAAGAAAGTCGTCGTACACGGCTCTGGCAACGTGGCCATCTACGCGATCCAGAAGGTCTCGCAGCTCGGCGGCAAGGTGATTGCCTGCTCCGACACCCACGGCTGGGTCGAGGACCAGGAAGGCATCGACTACCAGGTGCTCGAGCACGTCTACAACAAGAAGCGCTCCGGCCACGACAAGGGCGTCACGCTCGCGATGTACGTCGAAGAGCGTCCGAACGCGACGTGGCACGCGGAGGACGGCCGCGGCGTGTGGCAGCTCCCCTGCGACATCGCGCTTCCCTGCGCCCGTGAGAACACCCTTGGCATCGAGGACGCGAAGGCCCTCGTCGCGAACGGCTGCAAGGCAGTCGGCGAAGGCGCCAACATGCCGACCACGATCGAGGCGACCGAGTACTTCCAGAACAACGGCGTCGCGTTCTTCCCTGGCAAGGCGGCCAATGCGGGCGGCGTGCTCGTGTCCGGCCTGGAGATGAGCCAGAACGCCGAGCATCTTTCCTGGACCTTCGAGGAGGTCGACGGCAAGCTCGAGACGCTCATGCGCGGCATGTTCCACAACGTCGACGACACGGCGAAGGAATACGGCCATGAGGGCAACTTCGTGATGGGCGCCAACATCGCTGGCTTCAAGAAGGTTGCCGACGCCATGATGGCTCAGGGCATCGTGTAAGCGACAACTTCAAGCAATTCTTTAAGGAAGGCGGGTTCCTCGCGCGAGGACCCGCCTTTTTCATTGCCCGAAGTCCCGAAAACGGGGCAGGCAATCCCTTTCCCCCTTGTATCTTGGCCGTGCGGTGCACATGTGCGCATCGTTTGGGCCGCTGGTCACTTCGTAAACGTGACCTCGCAAGGCACAATACCGATAGAAGCTGACTTCGTCGGGAAGGGCGGAGTGCGAAGCGGCTTGCACGATGCAACGGGAAAGGGAGTGATGAATATGTTGAAGCCCATGATGAGGAAGGTCGCGCTCGGTGTGCCCGCCGTTGCGTTGACGGCAGCCCTTGCGTTCACGATGGCCGGCTGCGGCGGTGGCGCCGAGGAGCAGAAGAAGGCGAGCGACGACGCGGCAACGACGCAGCCTGCGGAAGAGCCGAAAGCTGAAGAGACCCCAGAGCCCGCCGTTGAGGCCAAAACCGGCGTCGACTACCCTTCGTACAGCTTAGAGCCAACTGATGGCTGGAAACCCGGCACCAGATCGATGAACGAGAAGTACGAAGAGTGCGAGTTCACGCTCGGCGATGACACCTTCGCCTTCATCGACATTCGCACGTTCAAGACCGAGCCGATGACCGAAGCGGAAGCCAGAATGGGCTCCAAGAAAGACGGCACCATCGACGAAGTCGACGTCAACGGCATCACCTGGGTGCGTCACACCGCGTCCAATGGCACCGTCAACCTGTTTACCAAGGCACCTTCCGGAATGACGGTCGGCGTGGTCATAGGCTCCAAAGTCGATTGGAACGACGCACTGCCCATGATCGAGAACATCGTCTTGAAGTAGCGACGGCCCATCCAAAGAGGAGCGTCGATTGACCAGATGCAGGAATCCCGAATAGCCTGACCCTTTTCGGGAAGGCGATTCACGAAGCGACCCCGCCGAATGCGCGATTGCACGAGGCGGAGTCGCTTGCTGTTTCGGTCGCCGCTCATTGTCGGGCGGCACAGATAACCCCGGAGGATTTACAGCTCGGAGATAGTCTTCGCGGAGACAACATTGCTCGGCGAGATGAGGATCGCCCCGACTGAGCCGATCTTCGGCGTGCTCACGTAGAAGGCGCCGTTCCTCGATTCGCCCATCGACGAGATCGTCGAGTCTGCCGTGGTGATGACGATGTCGATGTTCTCGGCATTCTTGAGATACGACTCCTCGGGACAAAGAGCAATGACGTAGTCTACCTTTTGATCGGTGAAGTACTTCACCTTCTCATCGATAAGGATCCTCGAGTACTCGCGGGCGACCGAGAAGATGCCGTAGCGCTTGCCGCCGCGCTTCAGAATCGTTCCCTCTTCATAGGCGGACAGATCGCTCGTATGAAGCGAGATGACGTTTGCGCCCTTGGCCTGATAGAGCTCATCGACATCGGAGAGCGCGACCGGTTCCTTCTCCTTTTTGTGCCCCGCGAGCGGTGCAGCGGAGCTCACCTGGGAATCTAAGGTTCCACCAGGAGAAACAGTTGCAGAAACGCCTTCCCCGGCAGTGCTTTCCCCTACGACGCCTTCGGACGCGGAGCCTTCCGCAGCGACAGGTTCCGATGCAGTAGAGACTCCCTGATCGACAGAGCCGTTGCCCTGCGCGCTTACGCTCGTTGGGGAAGCTGTATTTACACTCGAACCACCCTGAGAAGAAGCGGTCTGCTTGTCGGAAGACGAGGCGGCAGAAGATGCCTGGCTGTTTTCCGAAGAGGAAGCGGAGGCTTGCCCGTCCCCCGCCTTCGAGTCCCCGGGAAGCGATTCGGCATCCCCCGCATTCTTTGAGTTGGCGGAGCCGTTGGCAGCTGATGTCGCAGATGCAGACGATTGCGCAGCGCTTTCTTCCTCTTCGATGGTTCCCTCGTAGACGATGGCGGTATAGCCTTCCATGTTACCGAACGCATCGTCGATGTTCGAGGCGGTGACGTTCCATGAATGGCCAGCAAACACGTAGCCGAACAGGATGCACCCCATCCCAATAGCAAGGATGAGGAACACGATGAGCGCGATTTTCTCTCGGGATGTCTTTTCCATAGCAGCGTTCATTATAGGCAAACGAGCATGGGCTGCCAGCCCCCATCTCCCGAAGACAGACAATCTCGACGCCCTGCTGCGCAAACGGCGGCAAGCAAGCCGAACCCATCAGGCTAAATTCTCCAGCGAGGTTTTTAGGAAGCATGGACATGCGAGCTTCTCGAATCAGCTTTCGCTCCTCGAGAGCTTCACTTTCCGCGTCGCCACGCGCTCCGTAAGCGCAGGGGTATGGGAAACGAGCAGCATGCCGGCACCTTCCCGCTCGGCATAGTCCAGCAGCACGCGCCAGATATGCGCTTGCGTGACCGCATCCAGCATCGTGGAAACTTCGTCGCAGATGAGGTAGCGCGGGTGCGTGGCGAGCGCGCGGGCGATGCAGAAGCGCTGCAACTCGCCGCCGGAGAGCTCATGGGGGTAGCGCTGCATCCACTCATCGCGAATCCCCAGGTTGTCGAGGAGTTCTTGCGGCACATCGCCCGCCTCCGCCAGCGTTTTGCGCATGCGCAGGCGCGGATCGACCGCCTGCTCGGGATGCTGCTGGATCAGCTGCACCGGGCATACTCCGCGACGCGGAAGCGGCTGACCATCGAGCAGTACCTCACCGGCCTGCGGTCGCTCGAACCCAGCGAGCACGCGGCACAGCGTGGTCTTGCCAAACCCCGAGGGAGCCTGAAGCGCTACGCGCTCGCCGGGCTCGACTTGCAGGCTGAATCCGCTGTAGAGGGGTTTTGCGCCGGGGTAACCGAACGTGATGTCTCGAGCCTCTAGCACGAGCGACCTCCCTTGCCAACCGATGCGTTGCCGCGGCCTTGCTCGTCCGTGCTCGCCGTAGCCGCGAAATCGTGCTCGGGAAGGGCATGCCACAGCGCGCGAGTGAACGGGTCGCGCAGAAGCGCGGGGTCGTCGAAGTTCGCGACCGCCGTCTCTTCCACCACAGTGCCATCCTTGAACACGGCGACGCGATCGGCCACGCGCAGCGCCAGTTCGATATCGTGCGTGATCAGCAGCACGCCGTTGCCCTCGTTGGCGAAGGAGCGGAAGTCGTCCAGCGCTCGGACCGCGAGGTCGAGGTCGAGCCCGGGCGTTGGCTCGTCGGCCACGATCACCCGCGGGTCGTCCATGAGCGCGCAGCAGAGCAGCACGCGGCGCGCCATGCCGCCCGAAAGCTCATGAGGGTAGAGGCGCGCAACCTCGGGACCGAGCCCGTAGCGCTCGAACAGCTGCTCGCGGCGCGTTTTGCGCTCGGCCTTCGACAGCGCGTTCGCAAAGCCTTCGACCTGTTTCCCCACGCGCATCATGGGGTCCAAATGGCTCACGCTTTGCGGCACGAGCGACAACCCGTGCCCGCGCAGCGCGCGCAAACCCTCCGCGTCTTTGCGCACGCCGTCGAACCAGATGCGCCCCCGCACCGTGGCGTTCGGTTCGAACAACCCCAACACCGCATCGGCGAGAAGCGTCTTGCCCGAACCCGATGCGCCCACCACAGCCACAATCTCGCCCGCGTGGACGGCGATGCTCAACCCGTGGAGCACCTGGACATCGCGCTGCTTCGCCTGGAAGTACGGCGCGTCCTCGTCGTACATGTGAAAGCTCACGTTCAAATCCTCGACCTGCAAAAGGTGGTGCCCACCATCATGGTGCGAGGTCGCGGCGTGCGTGTGATGATGGTGCGACTGTGCATCCTCGTGCGCGGTTTGCTCGTGAGCGAGCGCGGCGGCCTTGTTCGCAAAAGCCGCTTGCACAACCGCGTCGTCGTTTGTATTCTCCAGCATCCTCCCCACCTATTTCTGCGCCGTATGCGGGTCGAGGAGCTTTCGCAGGCTCTGACCAGCCACATCGAAGAACAACACCGTAGCCATGAGCGCCAAACCCGGGAACACGGCAAGCCACCAGGCACCCGTCGATAGGTAGCTCATCGACTCGCTCAGGATCACGCCGATTGCCGGCTGCTCGGGCGGCAAGCCGAAGCCGAGGAACGTGATGGCCGCCTCGTGGAGGATGGCGTGCGGGAACAGCAGGATGAGCCCCACCACGAACTGCGGCAACACGTAGGGCACCATATGGCGCAACGCGATGCGCGCCGGGCTTTGCCCCAACATGCGCGCAACTTCGACGAACTTCGATTCTCGGCATTGCAGCACCTCGGCACGAACGACGCGCGCGAGGCTCGGCCAATGCGTCACGGCAACGCCAATCGTCACGCCCCAGAAACCCTTCCCGATTGCATAGGAGATGAGCACCAGAAGCACGATGTGGGGAACGCCCATCATGAGGTCGATCAGCCAGCTGATCACGGCATCGACGCGTTTTCCGCCAAGCGCGGCAGCACACCCGAGCACGAGTGCGATAACCGACGAGACGGTGGCCGCCAGCAAGCCCACCAGCACGCTCGTAGACAGGCCCGAAAGCGTGCGCGAAAGCATGTCGCGACCCATCCAGTCAGTGCCGAAGGGGTGCGCAAGCGAAGGCGCCAGATTCTTCGCGGTGAAGTCCGTGGCCGTCGCCTGACCGTAAAGCACAAGCCCCGACGCCACCACAATAGCGAGCGCGCAGGCGGCCGCGATGCACGCGACGAGGGTGGTTGCCCGATTGCCGCGCAAGCGCTGCACGGGAGCATGGAGTACTTCTTCCATCAAGCCCTCCCCTCGCCGACGCGCATGCGCGGGTCGAGCACGCCATAGAGAATGTTAGCCAGCAGGTTGCCGCCGAACACGAGCGCGGCACTCACGAGCGCGATGCCCGCGAGAAGCGCCACGTCGCCGCCCAATCCTGCGGTCACGGCCGCCTGCCCCAGGCCGGGATAAGAAAACACCTGCTCTACCAGCACCGACCCGCCGAAGATCTCGGAGATGAACGCGCACTGCAACGTGACGGCCGGCAGCGCGACGTTGCGCAAGCCGTGGTGCATGATCACGCTCAGCTCCGACTCGCCGCGTGCGCGTGCGAAGCGCACGTAGTCGCTTTCCAGCACGTCAACCACCTTCTCGCGCGTATGCAGCGCGATGTTGGCCACGCCCGTCACTGAGAGCGTGAGCGCAGGAAGAACCAGGTGATGCACTGCATCGGCCAACGTCACGTCCGCCGCCGACACGCCGATGGGCACGGAGAACCCAATAGGGAACCAGCCGAGCTGCACGGCGAACACCATCAAGATGAGCAAGCCGAGCCAGAACGTGGGGGTCGAAGCCAAAAGAAAGCAATAGCTGCGAACCACCCGGTCGAGCACACCGCCGCGGCGAGCGCCCGCAGCAACGCCGAGCGCGAACCCGAGCACGCCGCTGAGCAGCCACGCGATGCCCATGAGCGCCAACGAGTTGGCGGCTCGGTGCGCAATGACCTCGGATACCGGCGCATTGAACCTGAGCGATGTTCCCATGTCGCCCTGCAGAAGAGCACCCGCCCAGTTGGCGAAGCGTTCCCAAAACGGCACGTCGCCGCCCCAGTAGCTCGCCAGCTGAGCGCGCTTGGCCTCCGACATGTTCACGTACGCGGCCTGCCCCACGTTCGCCTGCACGGGGTCGATCGGCGACATGCTCACCAGCGCGAACACCACCAACCCCACGGCAAGCATCAGCAGTGTGAACCTCACGATATGTCGAGCAAGATATTTCGTCATGCGAAACTGCGCCTACCAGCTCCACTTGTCGACGTTATTCACGATCGACCATCCATGCCCGTGCGGATGTGGCTTCTGGTCGGCGACTTTCAAGCCATCGGCCACGAAATACAGGTGGTCGACGTTGGCGAACCACACCCACGTGGCAGCGCCTTGCGGAGCCACGCCGTTCTCGCCGTCCCACATGGCAAGCTTCCACTCGTCGTACGAATTGGCGATCACAGGGTTGGCAAGCGCCGCGTTCAGGTGCGCGTCCACCGCCGCGTTCTCGTAGCACGCGTAGTTGCCATTGCCTGTCGAGTAGTTCAGGTTGTAGATCTCGATCGGGCTGTTCGAGCCCCAGCCCCACACGACGGGGTCGCTGAACTGGTGTCGGTAGATGTCGTCCCAGCTTGCACCCTTCGGTGACACCTTGATGCCGAGCTCGCCCATCTGGTTGGCAAACTCCATGGCAATGGCCTGGCGCACCGAGTCGGACGCCGAGTAGTACAGATCGAACGCTGCCGGCACACCGTCCTTCACGCGAACGCCGTCGGACCCGAGCGCCCAGCCCGCCTCGTCGAGCAGCTCCTTGGCGCGGGCGACGTCCTGTTCGCATCGCATATCATCGGATGACCAGGGCATATTGTCGCTCACGCTGTACGCGACCTCGCCATAGCCGTTCAGGACGTTGTCGATAAGCGTCTGACGGTTCACGCCATAGTTGATGGCGCGGCGCAGCGCGAGGTCCTGCGTGACGTCGTTGCCTGCGGGGTACTCCTCGCCCGTCTGCTTCTTCGTAGCGCCCGCCGCGATGGTGGGAAGGGAGATGCCGCGCGAGTCGACCGATGCGCAGTTCAGCAGTTCGTAGCCCGTCGGCTGCTGGTCGGCGTAGGTGGCCACCGTGTAGGCGACGTCCACCTGGCCGGAGCGAGCCGCCGCAAGGCTTGCGTCCTCTTCCATGAACACCACCACGACGCGCTCGATCTTCGGGGCGTCGCCGTAGTAGTCGGGATTGGCCTTCAGGATGACCTGCTGTCCGTGGTCCCATTGCTCCAGCATGTAGCGGCCGCTGCCAATCGGGTCGGTGCCGTAGTCGCTGCCATGCCCGCCATCGGGAACGATGCCGATAACGGCCAACGTATACAGGAGCGCGTTGAAGGGCTTGTTCAGATGGACCTCGCACGTTTCGTCGTCGACGGCGACCGCCTTGTCCACCATAGTCAGATCACACTCGCTGGCCTCGCTGTTCGCAACGCCGTTGATCGTATAGGCCACATCATGCGCCGTAAGCGCCTTTCCGTTGGTGAATTTCGCGTCCGTGCGAACGATGAACGTCCACGTGAGGCCGTCATCGCTGCAGGAGTATGCCGTCGCGAGGTCGTTTTCGAAGCCCATATCGGCCGTCGTGGTCAGAAGCGTGGACTGGATAAGCGGCTCATGCACATGCTCGCCGCAGCCCCAGGAGACGAACGGGTCGAAGCCAGCGGCGGGTTCGCTGCTTACGGGCATGGATACCGTAACCTGGGAAGCGCGCTCTTCACTCTTTGAAGTGCCGTTGGCATCCGAGTTGCCCATGTTCGAGTTGTTCGCGCATGCGCCGGGCGCGCCGCCGAAGCCCACCGCAGCCACGCTCACGCCTGCCGCCTGCAAAAACGTTCGCCTGGAGAAGCTCTTCATCGTGATGTCCTTCCATCGGCCAAGCAGAGCGCGCAGCTGTTCCGTCCTCAGTGCGCACCTGCTTAGTGTTACTGGATACAAATTTGTAACACACTATAACAGACGGAATGGGTTTTCAGTGTTACGAAAGGAAGAATCGTAACTCCATTATGCGAACGGTCTCGATATTGAGGCGCACGGCACGAAACCCCGCAGCGAGGTGGAGCGCGGTGGAAAACCCCGCAAGCTGGATGAAAGGCGTGCACTCCTCAGGCTATTCGCCGATCGGCTTCGCGGCCCTCCCCGAAAGCTCGGCTTCAACAACCCACGCTACCTGATCACCAACAAGACGCCGGTGACCGAGAGCTCAACTTCAATCGTTTATGCGTCCGCGTCCGAAGGCTGAGCCCCATCCGCCTGCACGCCCCCACTCGAGGGCTCCACCTCGCGAGGCGATTCCTCCTCGCGCTGCGTCACGAGCAGCACCATGATCACGATGAGCGCGCAGCCAGTGATATCGAAGGGGGTGATGGGCGTTCCGAGCCAGAGCGTGGAGAATGCCGTCGCCGCGACCGGCTCGATGCTGCCGACAAGCCCCGCGCGCATGGGGCCCGCGAGCTTCACGCCCTGCAAGAACAGCAGGTAGGCGAAGAACGTGCCGATAATCACCAGCGCCGCCATGGCAGCGACGATGCCGGGGGTCACGTCAACGTGCATGTTCCACGGCTGCACGACGACGTTGGCGATGACAGCCGCCATCGTCATGGAGACCGTCGTGGTGACAACGCTTCCCCACCGCTCAAGCAAGCGCACTGGCATCATCGTGTAGAAGACGAGCGCGCACGCAGACGCCGCACCCCACATGAGCGCCTCGGCGGGGATGGCAAGCGTGCCGAGGTTTCCCTTGGTCGCGATGCAAACCGTGCCGACGATTGCCAAAACGACGCCCATAAGCTCGCGGCGCAACGGGGCGCGGCGAGCCTTGACACAGGTGATGAGCATGATGAGTATGAGGCCGCATCGCTCGAACACGGTTGCCGTGCCCGCATTGCTGACAGAGATGCACCCCTGGTAGCACACCTGAACAAGCAACACGCCGAAGACGGAGAACACAAGAAGGCGCCCCAACTCGCAAGGCTGCTTGAGCAGGCATAGGAGCTGATCGCGATGAGCTACCGTGCAAAAGATCAGGTAGAGCAACGATGCGAACACAAGGCGCACGCACACGTTCCACGCCAAGGGGACACCGTAGATATCCATGAGCAGCTGCGCGCACGTGCCGGAGAATCCCCAGCATATGGCGCCGCCTGCCGTGAGCAGAACGCCCTTCGCGACCGAACTACCCCGCATGATCGCCCAACATCTTCTTGAGGAACTTTCCGGTAAAGCTGCCTTCCACCTGCGCCACCTCTTCCGGCGTTCCAGTGGCGATGATGGTTCCGCCACGCTCGCCTCCCTCGGGGCCCAAGTCGACGATATGATCGGCGGACTTGATGACGTCGAGGTTGTGTTCGATGACGAGCACTGTGTTGCCAGCATCGACCAGGCGCTGCAGCACGACGAGCAGCTGGCGCACATCTTCGAAGTGCAGGCCCGTCGTCGGCTCGTCGAGGATGTAGAACGTCTTCCCTGTGGAGCGCTTCTGAAGCTCGCTCGCAAGCTTGACACGCTGGGCCTCGCCGCCCGAAAGGGTCGTTGCGGCTTGCCCGAGGCGGATATAGCCGAGTCCCACATCGAACAGCGTCTGGAGCTTGCGCTTGATGCCGGGGATGTGTTCGAAGAACGCAAGCGCGTCCTCGACCGTCATGTCGAGGACCTCGGCGATGTTCTTCCCACGATAGGTGACCTGGAGCGTCTCGCGGTTGTAGCGCTTCCCCCCGCAAACCTCGCAGGGAACGTACACGTCGGGAAGGAAGTGCATCTCGATTTTGATCTGGCCGTCGCCCTTGCAAGCCTCACAGCGGCCGCCGCTCACGTTGAAGCTGAAGCGGCCTGGGGCATATCCGCGCGCCTTCGCCTCCTGCGTCGAGGAGAACAGAGCGCGGATGTCGTCCCACAGCCCGATGTAGGTGGCAGGGTTGCTGCGCGGCGTTCGACCGATGGGGCTCTGGTCGATGTTGATGACCTTGTCAATCGACTCAAGCCCGGTGATCTTGCGGTACGCGCCCGTGCGCCGGTGCGCGTGGTTCACGCGGTTGGCCAGGGCAGGCGCGAGCGTGTCGGTGATAAGCGAGCTTTTACCCGAGCCGGATACACCGGTGATCACGGTGAACGTGCCGATGGGCACCTCAAGCGTGACGTTTTTCAGGTTGTTCTCCGAGGCGCCCGTCATCTTGATGGACCCCCGCTTGGGATGGCGGCGGGTCTGGGGCACCTCGATCTTACGACGGCCCGACAGATAGTCCGCCGTAAGGGAGCGCTTCGCCTTCATGATCTGGGCAGGAGTCCCCGCCGCAACCACTTCCCCGCCGCGCTCGCCCGCGCCCGGCCCCATGTCGACCACGAAGTCGGCGCTGCGGATGGTATCCTCGTCGTGCTCGACCACGACGACGGTGTTGCCGAGGTCGCGCAGATGCTCCAGCGTGGCGATAAGCCGCTCGTTGTCGCGCTGATGCAAGCCGATCGAAGGTTCGTCCAAGATATAGAGCACGCCCATGAGCCCCGCGCCGATCTGCGTGGCAAGGCGGATGCGCTGGGCCTCGCCGCCCGACAGCGTGGCGGTGGCGCGCTCGAGCGTCAGGTAGTCGAGTCCCACGTCCACGAGGAATTTCAGTCGCGCCTTGATCTCCTTCACGATGGGCCCCGCGATGCGCTCGGCCTGGCCCGAGAACGAAAGGCCGCTGAAGAACGCGTAGGAATCGGCGGCTGACATCTCCGTCACATCGTGGATGGACTTGCCGCCCACGGTGACAGCGAGGATTTCGGGCTTCAAGCGCTTACCGTGGCAGGTCTGGCAGGGCACCGTCGCGAAATACTGCTCGAGTCGCTCGCGCTGCGTATCGGTCTGCGCCTCCTGGTAGCGGCGCATAACCGCGGCGAGCACGCCTTCCCACTCGATGTACCAGTACGTCTCGCGGCCGTCGACCGTGACGTAGTCGACGCGCACCTTCTCCTTGCCGAGGCCCGACATGATGGCCTTCTGCGCGCGGCGCGGCATATCCTCCCACGGCGTGGACGAGTCGACGCCCATGTGCGCCGCCACCGCCTTGATGACCTGCGGATAGTAGTTCCCCGTGCGAAACGGCGCGATGACGCCCTCGTCAAGGGAAAGCGACGGGTCAGGCACCACGAGCGAGGGGTCGACCTCGTCGCGGCTGCCGATTCCCAGGCAGTCGGGGCAAGCGCCATACGGTGCGTTGAACGAGAAGTCACGAGGCTGCAGCTCGTCCATGGAATGACCATGTTCGGGACAGGCGAGCGCAAGCGAGAAGAGGTGTTCCCCTGCGCCGAGCCCACCCGTGGCACCACTTGACGTACCGCCCGCCTCGCCCTGGGGCTTGCCGTCGGGGCCGAGCACCTGGACGAGCACGCGCCCCTCGGCAAGCTTCGTCGCGTTCTCCACCGACTCGGCGATACGAGTCGTGGCGGATTTCTTCAGCACGACGCGGTCGACGACAACGTCGATGAAGTGCTTAATCTTCTTGTTCAAGGTGATGGGCTCGCCCGTGAGCTTCACGATTTCGCCATCGATACGAACACGGGAGAAGCCCTCCTTCGCAAGGTCGGCGAAGAGCTTCGTGAACTCGCCCTTGCGGCCCGCGACTACGGGCGCCATGATGATCGCGCGAGTGCTTTCATCGGCGGCGAGCGCGAGGATATCGTCGGTCACCTGGTCGGTCGTCTGCTTCTTGATGACGCGCCCGCACTCCGGGCAATGCGGGATGCCCACGCGCGCAAACAGAAGACGCAGGTAGTCGTAGATTTCAGTCGTGGTGCCCACGGTGGAGCGCGGGTTTTTCGAGGTGGTCTTCTGGTCGATGGAGACCGCCGGGGACAAGCCGTCGATGCTGTCGAGGTCGGGCTTGCTCATCTGGCCCAGGAACATACGCGCATAGCTCGAAAGGCTTTCCACATAGCGGCGCTGGCCCTCAGCGTACATGGTGTCGAAGGCAAGGCTTGACTTGCCCGAGCCCGAAAGGCCAGTTATGACGACCAGCTTGTCGCGCGGGATTTCCAGATCGACGTTTTTGAGGTTATGCTCGCGAGCGCCCTTGATGACGATCGAGTTTTGTCCCATGTTCCCTCATCTTCCAAAGATATCTGTGTAGCCGAACGATTGTATCGCAGCGCGCGCGAGGCCATCAATGAGAAAACATCTGTTCGCTAAAACGGCACAGGATGTTCGACGGGCGGAACCCGGTCGCACCGCTTTCGATGAGCCGCAAGGCGGTCGCGCCACCATCGATGAGACGCGGCGGCACCGCCCTCGGCGAGCCGTCCAAGCCTTGCAGGCACGTGAAGGGGCCGCAAAGCCCGCTTCCCCGATGGAGTTCCCTTGATGCCGCATTCCGTTTGCTACACTGTTAGCCATGGAAGACACACCGAAAACCCGAAAACGGCGAGAGCGCGAGAAGCGGACGATTTCCCAGATGATCGCACTGTATTGCGCCGCAAACCACAAAGATGAGCCACGCGAGGCCCGTGCAGTATGCGGAAAACCCCTGTGCGCCGCATGCGCCGAGCTCGATGCGTACTGCGCGAAGCGCACGGAGCGCTGCTTGAAGATGCACGAGAAGAAGGATTGCAACTCGTGCCCCATCCACTGCTACGCGCCCGCGAAGCGCGAGGCGATTCGCGCCGTCATGCGCTTCTCAGGCCCGCGCATGCTCTTCGCCCACCCCATAGCCGCTCTTCGACACCTCCTGGGAAAATGACCAACTAGCGAGGAAGCGCCTGGTCATGCACCTTCTTAAGCCGTTCCACCGATAGGTGCGTATACACCTGCGTGGTGGAAAGCTGAGCATGCCCGAGCATTTCCTGGACGCTGCGCAAATCGGCGCCGCCGTTGAGAAGGTCGGTCGCGAAGGTATGGCGCATATCGTGCGGCGACAGGGAGTCGTCGAGCCCCGCCTCGCGCACCGTCGCCTTGAACATCTTGCGCATCGCGTCGGTCTTCATCTGGTTGCCGCGCGTCGACACGAAGAAGTACGGGCACTCCTTGCCGTCGAGCAGCTTCGGACGCGCCACGAGCGCGTATCGCCTGAGGGAATCGACGGCCAGATCGTGCAAGGGGACGATGCGCTCCTTCGAGCCCTTGCCGAACAGGCGCGCCTGTTTCTCGTCGAAGTCGATATTAACTGCGAGCAGGCCCGACGTCTCGGAGATACGCGCGCCGCACGCATAGAGGAACTCGAGTATCGCCTGGTCGCGCATGTCGGTGAGCGACTGCTCGCGGGGGCGCCCCTTCAAATCGCGCGAAGCATGGACCGACAGCAGGCGTGCCATATCGCGCGGGCGAAGAACCTGCGGGAGGTGTTTTCCGCTCTTCGGCCCGATGAGCGCGCTCGCCGGGTTGACGTCCACACGGCCGGTCACATTTAGCCAGCGGAAAAACGTGCGCAGCGCCGAAAGACGGCGGTTGACCGTCCTGCGCGAATAGCGCGCCGCATCGAGCTGGGCCAGATAGCGCCGCAGGTCCCGATGGCTTGCATGAAGCGCATCGAGCTTCTCGCGATAAGCCCACCGCCCATAGTCCCCCAAGTCTGTCCGATAGGCGCGAACGGTATTGGCAGATGCGTTTCGCTCTGCAACGAGCGCAGAGCAGAAGTCATCGATAGCGCATGAGACCACGGCGTCAATCTGCTGCTCCTCAGCGACAGCCTCATCACCCGCCATCGAGGAAGATCGCTTGTTTTCCGCAGCCATGACCTAACGCTCGCCCCCCTCTTCCGAAGGCAGGAGCCCGCGCTGGCGCAGCTGGCCGCAATAGCCTGCAAGCGCCTCGGACCCGCGGCGTGCGTAGGCCGCATAGCGCTCGCGCTTGTTGCGGATTCGCTCGTCAAGCGGACGCATGATGCCGAAGTTGACGTGCATCGGCTGATACCCCGTCGTCTGAGGGTCGGTCGCGTAGCCCATGAGCGCGCCGAACGCCGTATCCTCGGGGAGAGGGAGCGGCTTCTCGCCCGAAAGCTCGGCCGCGACGGCGAGCGCCGCATGGAGCCCCGAGCGGATGGCCTCGCAATAGCCTTCCGTGCCGGCGAGCTGCCCCGCCACATGGACGGGAACGCTCCACCGCGCCCCGATTTCCGGACGGAACCGCAGGTTGGAATCGAGAAGCGAGGGCGCGTTGATGAAGGTGTTGCGGTGCATGACCCCATAGCGCGCGAACTCGGCGCCCTCGAGCCCCGGAATCATGCGGAACACGCGCCGCTGCTCGGGAAACGTGAGGTTGGTCTGGAAGCCGACAAGGTTGTAGCTTTCGCCATGGGCGTCCTCGGCACGCAGCTGGAGCGCCGCCCAAGGCCTGCGGCCCGTGCGCGGGTCGGTGAGCCCCACGGGCTTCAAGGCGCCGAACCGGGGAGCGTCGATTCCCGTACGGGCGATCTCTTCAATCGGCTGGCACGCCTGGAAGAGGTCCTTCGACTCGAATTCCCGCTTGATCACACGCTCCGCCCCGATGAGCTCTTGGGCAAAGGCCTCGTATTCCTCCTTGCTGAACGGGGCGTTCAGGTAATCGCCCGCGCCCTCCTCGTAGCGGCTTTGGGAGAAGAGCTTCTCGCGATCGAGGGACTCAGCCATGACAACGGGCGCCGCAGCGTCGAAGAAGGCCAGGTTGTCCGCACCCGTCGCCTCGCACAGCGACTGCGCCAGATCGCCCTCGGTCAAGGGCCCGGTAGCAACGATGAGCGCGTCGACTCCCACCGCCTCCTCGTCGATGTTCCTTGCGCGGCGTCGGGAGATCTCGACGAGGGGGTGGGCGCAAAGGCGCGCCGTCACCTCGCCCGAGAACGCGTCGCGATCGACGGCGAGCGCGCCGCCTGCGGCCACCCGGTTGCGCATCGCGATCTCGATAAGGTGCGACCCGAGCGCGGAGAGCTCCGCCTTGAGCATTCCCGCAGCGCTATCGGGGTTGGTGCTCTTAAGCGAGTTCGAACACACGAGCTCCGCGGCGTTGCCGGTTTTGTGCACGGCGGTGCCCACCTCAGGGCGCATCTCGACAAGCTCCACGCGAATGTCGCGATCGGCAAGCTGGAGCGCCGCCTCGCTACCTGCGAGCCCTGCACCCAAGATGCGCACCACACGTTGACTGTCGCCCATCGGTTCCTCCTCGAAAGCAAAAGGCAGCGGGCGAAAGACCCGGCCTATAAGTGCAAAAGAGCGGGCACGGCGCCCGCGTCGTGAGATTATACCAGAGGGCGCACCACTGGCCCGAAGCGCCCGTCGGGATAACGCTGCACCTCCCCTTCCTGCTCGAGCTTTGCCAAACGCAGCATGAGCCAGACCCACGGGTCCTCGCCCGCAGGCGCGCACTCTTGCGCGATGTCGCGAAGCTTCTCCATCCCCAAAGGCTCGGCCCGCAGCGCAGCGACGAGGGGATCGACGGCCTGACGGCTCGTCAACGCGACACCCTTCGCGCCCTCGCCTGGGTAGGTCTCCTGCCGCAAGCATCCGTAGATGCTGAACAGGGCATCGAGGAACGTATCATCGTCGATAATGGGCACCGCCCCTTGCGAGATCAGGCGATTCGCCCCGCGAGACGACGCCGAGGTTATCGACCCAGGCACGGCAAGAACCTCGCTTCCCGCCGCGAGCGCCTCGTCAGCGGTGGAGAAGGTGCCCGACGGCAACCCCGCCTCGACGATGAGCGTTGCCGCCGATAAACTCGCGATGAGGCGGTTTCTTGTGCGGAAGGCGTACGGCACCGGCGGGAACGTCCAGTCGCGCTCGGAGACGACAGCGCCCCCGCCGTCGATGATCGACTGGAAGAGCGCGGCATTTTCCGCGGGGTAGATGCGGTCGCAGCCGCCGCCGAGGAACGCCACCGTCGGCGCGCCTTCGGCGATCGCCGCGCGATGGGCCTCGGAGTCGCACCCGCGCGCGCCGCCCGATACGATGGCAAGGCCCCGCTCAGCGGCAAGCGTCGAGAAGCGCCGCGCGCATCCGCGACCGTAGGGTGTCGCCTTGCGGGCGCCCACGACGGAGAGCGAAGGCATTCGCAAGACCGCTACATTGCCGATCACATACAGGCGATCGGGAGGCGATCCACATCGCAAAAGGCGCTCGGGGTAGTCTTCGCTCCCCCGCTCGACGACCGATTTCGGTCCGGAGAGCACCGCAGTCTGTGCAGCTGTCGCGCTCATGCGCCCACCCCTTCCCTTACCCGAAAACTGAGCGCCTCGCACAGATGCGTCATCAGCACCTCGTGGGATTCCTCCATATCGGCAATGGTGCGCGCGACGGAGAGGGTGCGCATGATGGCGCGGCCGCTCATGTTGTGGGCTTTCGCGGACTGCTCGAAGAACTCGCGGTTCGGCTCGGAAAGATGGCAATCGCGCACCAGGTCGGCCGGCCGCCTTGGTCCCGGCGCAGCTGAATCGCACGATGCGGCCCCATCGGGAGAATCGGATGCCGACACGCGAGCCCCCGCGTCGTGCAGCGACCTCCACCGCGCGAACTCCCTCGCCTTCAGCACCCCTTCCCGAAGCGTCTCCGACGACGTTCCCGACCCCGTCGCAATCACGTCGCTTGGAGGAATCCTTTGAACATCGAGATGCAGATCGATTCGATCCATAAGCGGACCCCCTATGCGTCCTTGGTAGTTCTTCACCTGGGTAAGCGTGCACGTGCATGCGGTCTCCTCGTCGCCCAGATGGCCGCACGGGCAAGGGTTCGAGGCCGCGACCAGCATGAACCGCGCGGGGAACGTGACCGTGCCGTCGGCGCGGGTGAGCCTGACCTCACCGGTTTCCATCGGCTGGCGAATGCCCTGCAGAACCGAGCTCTTGAACTCAGAGAGCTCATCGAGGAAGAGCACGCCGTTGTGCGCGAGCGTGATCTCGCCCGGGCGTATCGGGGACCCTCCCCCGACCAGCCCCGCGAGCGAGGCCGAGTGGTGGGGCTTGCGAAACGGCCGCACCCCCGAGAGGATCGGCGCAATCGATTCCCCCGCCACCGAGTGGATAAGAGCGGTTTCGAGTGCCTCGTCCTGCGAGAGGGGCGGCAAAAGAGAGGGCAGCCGCGAGGCAAGCATGGTCTTGCCCGACCCAGGAGGCCCCATCATGAGCACCCCATGCCTTCCCGCAGCCGCTATCTGCAGGGCGCGCTTGGCGACCTCGTGCCCTGCGACATCGCGGAAATCGAGATCGCATGCCGTGCTTTCGGGCACAAGGGGCGAGAGCAAGGGCAAGTCGGCTGCCGCGCGCATCCCGCCGAGGAATCGCAGGCCGTACTGGGCGAGCCCATCGACGCTCACCGTTTCGCCGTCCTCGGCGCACACAAGCGAGCAGCCCCTCTTTTTGGCGCACAGCGCGAAGGCGAGCGAGCCTGCCACGCCGCGCACGAAGCCCTCGAGCGAAAGCTCCCCGACGAACAAGCGGTTCTCGATGCAGGCACGATCGATTTGACCCGTCGCGGCCAGAAGCGCGACGGCGATGGGCAAATCGAGGCCCGAGCCGGTCTTTCTCAGGGAGCTTGGCGCAAGGTTGACAACGATCTTGTCGCTCGGCATCTGAAACCCGCTCGAGCGAAGGGCGGCACGCACGCGCTCGCGTGCCTCTTGGACCGAAGCGTCGCCCATCCCCACGATAGAGAAGCCTGGAAGCCCGTTCGACACCGCGACCTCGACGTCGACGGGTATCGCCTCAACCCCGCGCAGCGTCGCGCCGAGCACCGTGCATCGACCGTACATTACCAACCAACTCCGAATGCGTCGATATGGTGGCGGATGAACGCGCGGTCGGGTCCGATAAGGGTGAGCGCGACGACGTCGAAGCGGACCGGCACGTCGGTCACCTCGGAATGTTCAAGGTACAGGCAGGCGATCTTCTCGTAACGCGCGCGCTTCTCCTTGGTGACGGCCTCCCCGGGAAGGCCGTTTGCGGCGCTCGTCCTGGTTTTCACCTCCACGAACACGATGGTGTCCCCATCGAAGGCGATGATGTCCGCTTCCCCGGCGATGCAGGTCCAGTTGCGTTCGACAATATCGTAGCCGCGCCTCACGAGGTAGCGCGCGGCCGCCTCCTCGCCCTTGCGGCCAAGGTCCTTGTTGTGCATGTTCTTCTTGCTCGATGAGCCCTTTTTGGGCTTGCGCTGCTTCGGGGCGAGATCCTCTCCGGACGCGCAAGCGGCAGGTTGGTTCGTCATGATGGTGCTCCTTTCTCGGGGACGGAGCAACATCATAGAGACGCATTCTGCCAGAACATGCACAGGGTCCTTGCCGATTCCTTACGCCTAAGGTGGCAATCCGCGGCAACGAATGCCAAGGAAAGGAGCCAAATCCACGTTGCAAAGTCGTCGCGAAGGAGAAAAAACCTGGAGCAATATCGCCCGCAAATCGCAAAAACCTGGCAGGAACCTGGCAAGGATCAGGCAGCGATTCGCCTCATCGGCGTCGAAGGTCGCAGTCGTTCGCCAAAAGCGGCGGAAAACCTCGCTAGAACAGCGTTTGCTGCGTGAACGCCGTGCAGAAGCTCTTGCGGTGAATGGGGCTTAAGCCCACACGCTCGATGGCGTCAATGTGGGCTTGGCTTGCATACCCCTTGTTCTCGGCAAAGTGATACTCGGGATAACTCTCCGCATTGCGGCACATGAGCGCGTCCCTCTCGACCTTCGCCACAATGGAAGCCGCCGCGATCGACGCACATTTTCCGTCGCCCTTCACGACATTGACTTCGCGCGGGTCGAGATGCAGCGGATTACCGTCGAGGAGTATGACATCGGGGCGCACCCCCGCTTGCTCGATTGCCTTAACGGCGCTTGTGAACGCGAGCCTGAGCGACGCCGTCATGCCGTGGTCGTCGATGTAGGATGGCTCGATGTAGTGCACGCCCCAGGCGAGCGCGACCCGCTTCACCTCTGCCGCGATGCGCTCGCGATCGGCAGGCTTCACCTGCTTGGAATCGTTCAGGCCCGCAATCTTCGGGTCAGCAGGCAAGACGACGGCGCCGACCGCCAGGGGCCCCGCAAGCGGGCCGCGGCCCACCTCATCGAGCCCGACCACGACAGCATGGGGATTCTCCCTGCACAGCGAGCGCTCAAAAGAATACATCGAGGCCAAGCGTGCTTCCTCGTCGGCCTCAGCCTGAAGGCGCCTCTTCGCCACAGCGAGCGCGCTTCGAACGCCCTTGCGCTCATCGGCGACGAGCGCGCGCTCGAGCACAGCAAACTCCTCCGCATCGGCCTCGGAAAGCCTCTTCTTTATCTCGGCGACCGTCACGCCCATGAGCATCTCCTTCGAACTTCCGCGCCCCTGCGCACACGCGCCGTGGCCACGATACAAGAAAAGGCCCCGAAGGGCCTTTTCAATGGATGCAAACGAAGTGTTCGCCTTAGCGGAACGACTTCTCCTTGATTTTCGCAGCCTTGCCAACCTTCTTACGGAGGTAGTACAGCTTGGCGCGACGCACGTCACCACGGCGGGTGATCTCGATCTTGTCGATCTTGGGGGAGTGGACCGGGAAGGTACGCTCGACGCCCACGGAGAAGCTGATCTTGCGAACGGTGAAGGTCTCGCGGCAGGAAGCACCATGACGACGGATGACGTCGCCCTGGAACACCTGGATACGCTCGCGATTGCCTTCGACGATGCGGTAGTGGACCTTCACGTTGTCGCCCACTTTGAAATCAGGGAGGTCCTGCTTGATTTGCTGCTGCTCGATAGCGCGAATGATGTCCATCTTCGTTTCCTTCTATGCTCTCTTTTGAAACCGTTTTTGTACATATCGGTGTAAAGACACAGTTGGACATTATACTGCGCACGTTAACCAAGCGCAATAGCATTGCACTTGGAATTCGACGAGTTTCCGAGAGAGGTCCTGGACTGCTCTTCTTAACGAAGCGTCGTATACATCCCGGTCTTTACGTTGATACTTTTCACTCTCGCTAAATGAGCGTGAGCAAGGCGTAGGATACCACACCTGCCACCGCGCAGCCAAGAAGTGATTTCGTCCTCCACGCCACCACCACGACTACGGCGCTCGCTACCAGGGGCATGGCCGCGGGCCATACGCCGGAAGCGAACATCCCAGGCGAGAGCAGGTCGTTCGCGACAAGCGCGGCGAAGGCAGCCGAGGGAATGAAGCCGAGCGCGCGCTCGACGGCGTCGGGCAGGGAGCGCCCCTTCAGAAGAAAGAGCGGCAGCACGCGGCAGGCGAGCATCGTCACGATGCACGACCCCAAGACGATGAAGTACTCCTCCCACGTCATTCGCGCTCACCCCCCTTCTGGCCGGCGCCTTCCCCACCGGCACACATCCCCTCGATGCGAGCCTCGAGCGCCGCACTCTCGCGCGAGCGAGCAAGGCGCACTTGGGACACGCACAGGGCGGCGACCACGCCCGCCACCGCGCCGAGAAGGATCGCAGGCCCGCTAAGCCCCACCAGCTTGAAAACGTAGACGCCGAGCATCGCGACCGCGGCGGCGACCACATTTTCCACATTCGCCTTTTGAGTGCACAGAAGGCAGATGAAAATCGAAGTCATGGCAAACGAGGCGATCGCGAGCGGGATGCCGATGGCGTTGCCCACCAGCACGCCGACCGTGCACGAGATCGTCCACGAGGTGCACGAGAACAGGTTCACGAACAGGGCCCGGCGCACCGACCAGTCCCCCTCCTCGAACTTGAGCGTGTTCACGCCGTAGCTTTCGTCGGTCACCGTGGCGGCGAAGAGGAACGCGAGGCGCTTGCGCACGCCAATGCAGTGGGGGGCGAACGCGGCCGAGTAGAGCATCTGGCGCGTGTTCACGAACGATACGCTCGCGATGATGGACGCAATAGGCGCGCCGGCGAGCCACATATTAGGGATCATGAACTGGCCCGCGCCCGAGTAGAACAGCACGGACATGGCGAACACCTGCAGCGCATTGAGTCCAATGGAGTCGCACAGGATGCCGCACGGCACGCCGATGGCGACATAGCCGAGCACGATGGGGAGCGCCGCGGTGAAGCTGGCTTGCAAGTCGGTTTTTAGGTTGGTCATAGCTCTTTACACGTGAAGGGAATGGGGTTCGAACAGGTTCTGGAAGCGGGATTTCGCATAGCGGTCGGTCATGCCGGCGATGTAGTCGGTCGCAGCGCGGACGTCGTCGCCTTCCGAGATGGCGCGGTACTCGACGGGAATCTCGCCTGGATTGTCAATGTAGTAGGAGAAGAGCACGTCGATGAGGCGCATCGCCTTCGCCACTTCCTCCATGACGGCATCGCAAGTGTAGACGTTGTCGAAGAGGAACTGGCGCAGCTCGGCCATGGCGTCCCATACGCGCGGCGACAGGCGGATATCGTCCTCGGCCGCCGACGTGCGGACCGCATCGACCACGAGCGTCTCGATGCGCGAGGAGTGGTCGCACCCGAGCACCTCGTGCGTCGAGGGAGGAAGGTCTCCCTCGCAAAGGATGCCCGCGCGGATGGCGTCGTCGATGTCGTGGTTCACATACGCGATGCGATCGGCCACGGCGACGATGCGCCCCTCGAGGGTTTCAGCGCGAACAGGCCCCGTATGGCAGAGTATTCCGTCGCGCACCTCGGGCATGAGGTTCAATCCTCGCCCGCCGTTCTCGATCGTCTCGACCACGCGAAGGCTCTGCTCGTTGTGGCGGTAGAGCGCGGCGGCCTCGGGGCTTTCGGGATCCACGCCGCGAACGCGGGCTATCGCGCGGCACAGCGCGTCCTCGCCCGTGTGGCCGAAAGGCGTGTGTCCCAGGTCATGACCAAGCGAGATGGCCTCGGCAAGATCCTCGTTGAGGCCGAGCGCCCGCGCGATGGTGCGCGCTATCTGGGAAACCTCCAGGGTATGCGTGAGGCGCGTGCGGAAGTGGTCGCCCTCCGCCGCAAGGAAGACCTGCGTTTTGTGCGAAAGCCTCCGAAACGATTTCGTGTGGAGGATCTTATCGCGATCGCGCTGGAAGTCGTTTCGCAGGAAATCGGGATCGCTCGAACGGTCGCGCCCGTCGGACTCGTCGGAGAAGGCCGCGTCCGGTGAAAGGAGCTCGTGCTCGCGGAACTGCTGATCCCCCCTGGTGACGATGCGCATCGTTGCTCCTGACCTCGATTTCCCAATTACCCGAAGTGTAGCAGAAGTCAGCGGCTATCCGATGCGCGCGGCAACCTCGCGGGCGGCATCTTGGGGCGGAAACACGCCGAACTCGGTGATGATGCCGGAAACGAGCTCGGCAGGAGTCACGTCGAAGGCGGGGTTGTACACATCGACCCCGTCAATCGGCTGCGGCAGGACCTCGCTCGGATCGCGCTCCTCGATGGGGATGGCCGAACCGTCGGGCAGCGAGACGTCGAAGGTGCTCGCAGGTGCGGCAACGTAGAAGGGGATGCCGTGGTGGCGCGCGAGGACGGCTACACCATAGGTACCTATCTTGTTGGCGACGTCTCCGTTCGCGGTGATTCGATCGGCTCCGACGACGACGAAATCGATCATTCCCTTACCCATGAGGCTTGCCGCCATGTTGTCGCAGATCACCGTCACAGGGACGCCCGCACGAGAAAGCTCCCAGCTCGTGAGGCGCGCACCCTGGCCCACCGGACGCGTCTCATCGGCGAAGACGCGCTCGACTTTGCCCTGCTCGGCGGCAGCGTACACCACGCCGAGCGCCGTGCCGAAGAACACGGTGGCAAGGCTTCCCGCGTTGCAGTGCGTGAGGATGCGCGCGTGCTCGGGGACGAGAGCTGCCCCCGCGGCGCCGATCGCCCGGTTCACCGCCTCATCCTCGCGCTCGATGCGAAGCACCTCGTCGAAGAGGGAGTCGGCCACCTCGCCAGGTGCCGCCCCCTCCGCAACGAGACGCTTCGCGAGGGACTCCATGCGCGCGGTGGCCCACATGAGGTTCACCGCCGTCGGGCGCGCCGCAGAAATCTCAGCGGCGACGGGCCCAAGCGCCCCCAGGAAGCTCTCCCCCGCCTCGGCACACCCGTGCGACACGGCGCCACGAGCACCCTCGTTCATCGCCCAAAGCGCCACGGCGGCAGCCCCCGCGGCACCGATGGCAGGGGCTCCGCGCACCGCGAGCGTCTTTATGGCTTCTACGACCTCGCGCCAGCTGCCCGTCGAGCAAAAACGTTCCTCACCAGGTAAAAAGCGCTCGTCAAGATAGGTGAGCTCCGCTCGCCCGTCCGCATCGAGCCCAAGGCGCACGCTACGAGGAAGACGGGTGAGGTCGATAGGGTGATCCATGGTTGTCAGCTCCTTATGCAATCCGCTCGAAGAGTCGCGTCTTCGAGCAGGCAGGCGTCAAGTCAATTCGAATGCACCCTATTCTATCTCTTCGATGGCAATACCATCGGCAATTGACACATACTTAAATATGTTCGTTGACGCAACGTCAACGATACTCGTAATCTGTGGTCATCGAAATCAAGGGAACATCGAGAATGATAAGGGACCGATTTTGTAAGCTTCAAGGGAATGGGGCAAGCCGTGAACGACGTCTACGAACAACGACGAAGCGATATCGTCGAGGCGGCAAGGCAGCTCTACGAGGAACGGGGGCTCTCCCGAACTTCGGTGAAAGACATCGCCGAGCGCGCTGGTATCACACGCTCGCTGTTCTACCACTACTTTCCCGACAAGCAGGCGGTCACTTCCGCCGTGCTCGACGACTTCGTCGAAGACTACATCGAGGCGCTGAGCATCTGGAACGATGAGCGTATGACAGGCGAAATAGAGCAAGCCCTCGATGGCGTCGTGCGCGTTCTTCGGGTGTCGGTGTTCGAAGGATCGTCGTTTCGCCGCGCGCTCGACACGCGGGAAAACGCCGCGTTATATATAGAGTTCATCAACCGTGTGGCTGATCGCACAGCTCGTTACATTGTCGATACGACGGTGCGCGACTACTCCGAGCTTCACTCGGTGTCCATCGTTCACCTCTACGAGACCTTCTATATCCTGATTTTGGGGATATGCGGATACATTCGTACCCACCAAGACGTGAGCGACGAGGTGCTGAAAGACATAATCGCGCAATCGCTTCATATGGAGCGCTAGATCCAAGCGAGCGCGATTCACGCAAACACAGGCCCGACCCGCGGTAGGACCTGCCAAGTATATAGTTCCCAATCTAAATAAGGAGGGCATCATGCTATTCCAAGTCTATGGCGACAACGCCGTCTTCCAGTGGATCGGTTGGGCTATCGTATTCATCGCGCTCATCTTGGTAAATGAGTTTGCCAGGCGCAGCAAGGCTGGCGGCATCATCTGCTTCCTCGTTCTACCGGCAGTGCTCACCGTATACTTCATCGCGATCGCAATCGGTGCAGCATCGGGCGCGCAATGGGCACTCGACAACCCCACCTACACCGATATGAACAGCTGGTTCCACTACGCGAAGCTCTACGCGGCAACCATCGGGTGCATCGGCTTCATGGCGCTCAAGTACAAATGGGGCAAAATCGGGAAATCGCAATGGTTCAAGTGCTTCCCGTTCGTAATCGTGGCCATCAACATTCTGATTGCTGTGGTAAGCGACTTCGAAAGCGCCGTACGCGCATTCGGCACGACATGGGTGTCTACCGAAGGCGTCACGCTCTACGGCGGCTGGCACAACGTGTTCAACGGTATCGCGGGAATCTTGAACATCTTCGTCATGACCGGTTGGTTCGGAATCTATGTTTCCAAGAAGAAGCAGGACATGCTGTGGCCCGATATGACATGGGTGTTCATTATCTCCTACGACATCTGGAACTTCTGCTATACCTACAACTGCCTGCCGACTCACAGCTGGTACTGCGGCCTCGCCTTGCTGTTAGCCCCAACCGTTGCCGGACTCATCTGGAACAAGGGCGGCTGGATTCAGAACCGCGCGAACACGCTGGCCTTGTGGTGCATGTTCTGCCAGGTATGCCCGATGTTCGCCAACGACAGCATCTTCGCGGTGCAGTCGGTGAACAACCCTGACGTGAATCTCGGCATTTCGGTGCTGGCCCTCGTAGCGAATGTTGCTGCACTAGGATATGTTATCTATCGTAGCAAGAAACTCGGAAGGAACCCCTACACCAACGAGATCTTCGTTGGCACAAAGAGCTACGACAACGCCTTTGCCCGGCGCGAAGAAGCAGAAAACGCATAGCGTCTACCCCCTGAAGCAATCCCCTTCAACGAAAAAGCCCCGACAATGCGGGGCTTTTTCGTTATCGATTAAAATTCAGCATTGCCGACGGTGCGCGGGTGCGGGATGACGTCGCGAATGTTCTGGACGCCGGTGAGATACATCACCAGGCGCTCGAAGCCAAGGCCGAAGCCCGCATGGCGGCAGGAACCGTAACGGCGCAGGTCGCAATAGTACTTGTACTGCGCCGGGTCCATTCCAAGCTCGCCGATGCGGCGCTCGAGCACATCGAGGCGCTCCTCGCGCTGGCTGCCACCGATGATCTCGCCGATGCCCGGCACGAGGCAGTCAGCCGCAGCGACGGTCTTGCCGTCGTCGTTCAGCCTCATGTAGAACGCCTTAATCTCGACCGGGTAGTCCGTCACGAAGGTCGGGCGTTTGAAGTGCTCTTCGGTAAGGAAACGCTCATGCTCGGTCTGCAGGTCGATTCCCCAGCTCACGGGGTATTCGAATGCGTGACCCTTCGCGACTGCGTCCTCGAGGATCGACATGGCCTCGGTGTAGGTCACCCGCGCAAAATCGCTCGTCGCCACGTGCGTCAGGCGCTCGATGAGCCCCTTGTCGACGAACTTGTTCAGCATCGCGAGCTCGTCGGGGCAGCGATCCATCACCTCGTTGATGACGTGCTTCAACATGCCTTCCGCAAGGTTCATGTCGTCTTCAAGGTCGGCGAAGGCGATCTCGGGCTCGACCATCCAGAACTCGGCCGCATGGCGCTTCGTGTTGGAGTTCTCCGCGCGAAACGTCGGCCCGAAGGTGTACACGTCACCGAAGGCCATGGCGAAGTTCTCGGCGTTGAGCTGGCCGGACACGGTAAGGCTTGCCGGCTTGCCGAAGAAATCGCGGCTCCAGTCGACCTCCCCTGCGTGAAGTTCCCCACCCGACTCGGCGGCGGCTTTCTCGCTCACGCGCGGCACGTTCTCCATATCGAGCGCGGTCACGCGGAACATCTCGCCTGCCCCCTCGCAGTCGGACGCCGTGATGATCGGGGTGTTCACGTAGACGAACCCGCGGTCCTGGAAGAAGCTGTGAATGGACGCGGCCGCGACGCTGCGGATGCGGAAAACGGCGCGGAAGAGGTTCGTGCGCGGACGGAGATGCTGCTGGGTGCGCAGGAACTCGACGGTGGCGCGCTTCTTCTGCAGCGGGTAGTCCGGCGCAGAGGCACCTTCGACGGTGATGCTCTCGGCGGTGAGTTCGAAGGGTTGCTGCGCCTCGGGGGTGAGCTTCAGCGTGCCCTTACAGATAAGGGCGGCGCTCACGTTCTGAGCTGCGATCTCGTCGTAGTTCTCCAACGTTTCGCGGCTCATCACCACCTGGAGGTCGCGAAAGCAGCTTCCATCGTTCAAGGTGACGAAGCCGAAGTTCTTCATGTCGCGCACCGAGCGGACCCAACCCGCCACGGTGATTTCGGTGCCCCCGAACGCGTCGACGTCGGCGAACAGCTGGGCAATTTTCGTGCGTTGCATCATTCCCCTTCCCTAGATATGCGCAAAAGGGGCCGAGCGCGAAACGCCCGACCCCTGCAATGATGAACCTGTGGTCGTGCTACTCTTCTTCGAGTGCAGCCTGGGCCGCAGCGAGGCGGGCGACAGGCACGCGGTACGGCGAGCAGCTGACGTAATCGAGGCCGATCTTGTTGAACGTGTGGATGGAATCCGGGTCGCCACCGTGTTCGCCGCAGACGCCGCAGACCAGGTCGGGGTTGCCCTCATGGCCGAGCTTGACGCCCATCTCCACGAGCTTGGCCACGCCCGGGTCGATCGTGGCGAACGGGTTGTACGGAAGCAGGTGCTCCTGCAGGTACTGCGGCACGAACTCGGCCTCGACGTCGTCGCGGCTGAAGCCGAACGTCGTCTGGGTGAGGTCGTTGGTGCCGAAGGAGAAGAAGTCTGCCTGCGTGGCGATCTCGTCGGCGGTGACGGCAGCGCGCGGCAGCTCGATCATGGTGCCGACCTCGATGTCGAGCTCGACGCCCTCTTCAGCGGCCACTTCCGCGATGATCTTCTTCGCGACGGCGCGCAGCTTCTCGAGCTCGGCGACGGTCGACACGAGCGGGATCATGATCTCGGGCTTCGGGTCGAGACCTTCCTTCTTAAGCTTCGCGGTCGCGGTCGCGATGGCGCGAACCTGCATCTCGGGAAGAATCGGGTAGACGATGCCGAGGCGGCAACCGCGCAGGCCCAGCATCGGGTTCTGCTCGGCGAAGCCGTCGATGCGCTCCATGAGCATGCGCTTCTCGGCGATGAGGGTCTTATCCCCGCCCGTCGCCTCGAGGCGTGCGATTTCCACGTCGAGCGCGCGCGGGCTCTCGAGGAACTCGTGCAGCGGCGGATCGAGCAGGCGCACGATGACCGGCAGCCCGTCCATTTCCTTGAACATGCCGTAGAAGTCACCGGTCTGGGCCTCGAAGAGCTCGCCGACTGCCTTCTCGCGCACAGCCTCGTCGTCGTTCAAGATGAAGGTCTGGATGATCTGCTTGCGCTCGCCCAAGAACATGTGCTCGGTGCGGCACAGGCCGATGCCCGATGCGCCGAAGTCGCGGGAAAGCTTCGCATCCTCGGGGTTGTCCGCATTCGCGCGGACGCCGAGCTTGCGGAACCCGTCGGCCCACTCGAGGATGGTGTCGAGATCGCCGGTGAGCTCGGGCATCACCAGGTCGACCGCGCCCAAAACGACGATGCCGGAGGTGCCGTCGAGCGAGATCATGTCGCCTTCTTTGATGACGACATCGGTGCCTGCGACCGTTGCCTGCTTCTTCTCGGCGTCGATCTTCAGAGCCTCGACGCCGCACACGCACGGAGCGCCCATGCCGCGGGCGATGACGGCAGCATGCGAGGTCTTGCCGCCATGAGAGGTGAGGATGCCCTCGGCGGCGATCATGCCGGCGAGGTCGTCGGGGTTGGTCTCCCAGCGGACGAGCACGCACTTGCGGCCGGCTTCAGCGGCAGCGACGGCGTCAGCGGAGGAGAACACGGCTTCGCCCACTGCGGCGCCGGGGCTCGCGTTCAGGCCGCGAGCGAGCACGTCGTAGTCGGCGTTCTTGTCAAACTGCGGGTGAAGCAGCTGGTCGAGCTGGTCGGGGGCAACGCGGCGGACGGCCTCCTTCTTGTCGATGAGGCCCTCCTTCTCCATGTCGATAGCGATATGGAGCGCGGCGGCGGCGGTGCGCTTGCCCACGCGGGTCTGCAGCATGAAGAGCTTGCCCTGCTCGATGGTGAACTCGATGTCCATCATGTCGTGGAAGTGGTTCTCCAGAAGCACGAAGATCTCCTCGAGCTCACGACCTGCTTCCTCGAGGCCTTCCACATGCTTGAGCTCGGCGATGGGGCTCGTGTTGCGGATGCCCGCAACGACGTCTTCGCCCTGGGCATTGACCAGGTAGTCGCCGTAGAATTCCTTCGCGCCGTTGGCCGGGTTGCGCGTGAACGCGACGCCCGTGGCAGACGTGTTGCCCTTGTTGCCGAAGACCATGCACTGCACGTTGACGGCGGTGCCCAGATCGTCGGAGATTTTGTTCTTCTTGCGGTAGAGGACCGCACGGGGGTTGTTCCAGCTGCCGAACACCGCCTCGATAGCAAGCTTGAGCTGCACCATCGGATCCTGCGGGAACTGCACGGAGCCGTCGACGACGAGCGCCGGGTATTCCTCGCCCGAGACGTTCTCGGTGAAGATGCCCTTGAACTCCGCGACGAGCTCTTGCAAGTCTTCCGCGGTAAGGTCGGTGTCAGACTTCACGCCGCGCACTGCCTTCATGGCGTTGATGGCATTCTCGAACAAATCGCCGTCAAGCCCCATGACGACGTTCGAGAACATCTGGATGAAGCGGCGGTAGGAGTCCCACGCGAAGCGGGGGTTCTCGGTCTGCCTGATGAGGCCGTTGATGGACTCGTCGTTCAGGCCGAGGTTCAAAACCGTGTCCATCATGCCGGGCATCGACATGGGAGCACCGGAACGGACGGAGACGAGCAGCGGGTCTTCCGCATCGCCGATCTTCTTTCCGATACGGTTCTCAAGATCGAGACGATACTTGTGGATCGTGTCGAGAACGCCTTCCGGCCATACGTTGCCGGCGTTGGCGTACTCCATGCACGTCTGACAGGAAATCGTGAATCCCGGAGGAACGGGAAGGCCGATGTTGGCCATCTCGGCGAGGTTCGCGCCCTTGCCGCCGAGCGTTGCCTTCATGGTAGTGTTACCCTCGGTTACGTTGTTTCCCTGAGCGTCTTTGCCAAACGCATAGACGCGCTTCACTGGTTCGGTCACCTTGTTCTCCTTACAAGCTCCGGTTACCTTTTTACCCATGACGTCGGAAAACGTGACTTGCGAAGAAACATTTCGCGCACGTTTCCCTTCCGTTTCGAGCACTAATCAACTATACCAGTAGGTGCGGGGTGCAGACGCTCGTAGTAGCGCAATATCTCCTGAGCGGTCTCCTCGACGGCGCGGTTTTCAGTGTGAACGACGATGGCGCCGAGCCTGCGCATGAGCGCGCGGGCCGCTTCGAGGTCCTCGTAGACATAGGTGGGGTCGGCGTAGCTGCTCGCGACGCCCACGGCATTGCCGAGCCTGCGGGCGCGGATGCCCACAAGCACCTCGGGCGTCGTCATGAGGCCGAACAGGTGCGTCGGGTCGACGTCATAGATCTCGCGAGGAGGCTCGGTGTGGGGGTCGAGCGGAACGTTCGCCACCTTGTAACCCTGCTGGGACAGATAAATCGACGTCGGCGTCTTCGACGAGCGCGATACGCCGAGTAGAACGATGTCGGCCTGCGTGAGGTCTTGGGGGTTGCGGCCGTCGTCATGGGCGATGGTGAACTCGATCGCCTCGATGCGGCGGAAGTAATGCTGGTCGGCCACGTGCAGACCACCAGGCTTCGAAGACGGCTCGAGGCCCGAGAGGTCTGAAATGGCGTCGATGACCTGGGTCATCAGGTCAATTGCGATGATATCGGGCTCGGAGGCTGCGAACTCGGCCAAGCGGGTGCGCAGCTCCTTGTCGACAATTGTGTAGCAGACGAGGATCTTAGGCGAGCCCTTGAGCTCACGATGAAGCTGCATGTGGTCTTCGAGGAAACGCTTCACCTCGTCGAACTTGCGCACCTTCGGCAATACCTCGATGCAGGGGTTCGTCACCCCGAACTGCGCGGCGGCGGCGCGGGCCAAAGACTGCGCCGTCAATCCCACAGAGTCGCTGACGACGTGAATCGTCGGCAGGGGCGTCCTGTTCGTGTGCACAACGAAATCCATCTCTCGCCTGGCTTTTCCTGTCTGAGTGGGCTACTTTTGAGCCTTCTTCGCCATCAACCCGAAATCGGCGACGTCGGTGAACACGCCGACGAAACGGTTGAGCAGGCGCAGGCGGTTCTCGCGCAGCGACGCATTCTCGTCCATGACCATGACGTCCTCGAAGAAGGCGTCGATCGGCTCCTTGAGGGCAGCAAGGGCGCTGCAGGCAGCGTCGAAGTCCTTGCAAGCGAGCGCGGAAGAGACCTTGTCCTCCCCTTCCTCGCATGCGCGAAGGAGCGCGAGCTCGGAGTCGCCGAGGATCGAGGTGTCGACCTCGCAGCCCAGCGCGGCGTCCGCAAGATTATGGGCGCGCGTGAAGGCGCCCGCGAGAGCCTCGTAGGTCTCGGGCTGCTCGGCACGGGCCGCATCGAGCGCGCAGGCACGGGCAAAGAACTCGGCGGGGTCGATAACGCCCACAGCCGAGACGGCCTCGATGGAGTCGAGGAGGATTCCCTCGTCCTTCGCGATGGACTTCAGGCGCCCTGCAAAGAACTGCTCGACCTTTTCGGCCACGGCGGCGCGGTCGAATTCAAGCCCCTGCTCGGCGTACGCGTCAAGCGACGCGGCGATGAGGTCTTTCAAGCTGACCGTGGGCATCGTGCGCAGCATGGCGATGATGCCAATGGCGGCGCGGCGCACGGCGTAGGGGTCGGAAGAGCCCGTCGGGGGCTCGTCGATGGCGAAGATGCCGCAGCAGGTGTCGAGCTTGTCGGCGATGGCGACGCACTTGCCGCAGATGCCGGAGGGGAGCTCGTCGCCTGCGAAGCGCGGACGGTAGTGCTCGCGAATGGCGGCGCAGACCTCGGGGACCTCACCTGCGGCCTCGGCGTAGTAGCCGCCCATGACGCCCTGCTGGTTGGTGAACTCGACGACGGCCTGCGAGACGAGGTCGGCCTTGGCCAGGTGCGCAGCACGGACGGCGTTCGCGACGCCCGCCGCGTCCTCGCCGGCTGCGGCAGCGGCCGCGCCCGCAAGCTTTTCCATGCGCTGAACCTTCTGCAAGGTGGTGCCGAGCTTCTCCTGGAACGTGACGATGCCGAGGCGCTCGACAAACTCCTCCATCGGGCGCTTCAAGTCCTCGTCGAAGAAGAACTTCGCGTCGTCGAGGCGCGGGCGCACGACGCGCTCGTTGCCGGAGACGACGGTATCGGAGACCTTCGGATCGGCGTTCGAGACGATCACGAACTCGCGGGTGAGCTTGCCCGCAGCGTCGAAAATCGGGAAATAACGCTGGTTGGAGAGCATGGACTCGCAGATGATCTCCTGCGGGACACGGAGGAACTCCTCGTCGAACGTGCCGACGAGCACGGTCGGCCACTCGCAGAGGTTCACGACCTCGTCGAAGATGCGGGCGGGCGTGTCCACATGGCTGCCGGGACGCTCTGCCTCGATAGCGGCGATGCCCTCGCGAATGGCGGCCTCGCGGGCCACGGCGCCAAGCACGTAGGAATCCTTGAGCACCTGCTCGTAGGCGGCGGGCTCAGCAACGACGTGCTCGCCGGGCGCCAGGACGCGATGGCCGCGGGTGGTGTTGCCGCTCGTCACGTCAGCATAGGTAACGGGCACGACCTCGGAGCCGAGGAGCGCGCAAATCCAGCGGATCGGGCGCACGAAGGTCTCGTGCTCGGAGCCCCAGCGCTGGGAGCGGTAGTTCGGCCACTCGATGGCGGCGATGACGTCGTGGCCGAGCGCCGACAGGATCGGCATCGCGGGCTCGGAGGGAACGTTTCTCTCAGCGAAGACGTACTCGTTGCCGTCCTCATCCACCTTGCGGGTGAGCTCGGAGGCGTCGATTCCGCACTTGCGGGCGAAGCCGGCAGCGGCCTTGGTCGGGTTGCCGTCGGCGTCGAAGGCGATTTGGACCTTGGGGCCGCGCTTGACCTCATGGACAGCCTCGGTGGCGCATGCCACGTCCGACACGATCGCGGCAAGGCGGCGCGGCGAGGAAACGACGCGCACATCGCCATGCGCCAAACCAGCCTCGTCGAGCATCTTCACGACGAGCTTCGGAAGCTGCTTGGAAGCGTTGATCAGCGGCGCCGAGGGCATCTCCTCGGTACCGATCTCGAGCAGGAAATCCAGAGTATCTGCCATTTAGGCCACCTCGCCCTTCGTGGAATACGTGTCTTTCTTGCCAGCGACCTCGGCGAGATAGCTCTCGCAGCAGGCCTTGGCGACGGCGCGGACGCGCAGGATGTAGTTGGCGCGCTCAGTCGCCGAGATGGCGCCGCGTGCGTCGAGGATGTTGAACGCGTGGCTGCACTTCATAACGCAGTCGTAGGCCGGCAGCGGCAGCTTGCGTTCGAGGCAGGAATGGCACTCGGCCTCGTACTCGTCGAATTTGCGGCGCATCAGCTCGACGTCGGCGACCTCGAAGTTGTAGGTCGAGAACTCGTACTCGTTTTCATGGAAGACGTCGCCGTAGGTCATGGGCGTGCCGTCGGGCAGGTAGGACCACACAAGGTCGTAGACGGAGTCGACGCCCTGCACGTACATGGCAATGCGCTCAAGGCCGTAAGTGATCTCAACGGGTACGGGATCGACCTCGATGCCGCCGACCTGCTGGAAGTACGTGTACTGCGTGACCTCCATGCCGTCCATCCACACTTCCCAACCAAGGCCCCACGCGCCGAGCGTCGGGCTTTCCCAGTCGTCCTCGACGAAGCGCACGTCGTGCTCGGCAGGGTCGAGACCGATGGCTTTAAGCGAGCCCAAGTAGAGCTCCTGGGAATCGACCGGGCAGGGCTTCAAGATGACCTGGAACTGGTAGTAGTGCTGCATGCGGTTGGGGTTCTCGCCGTAGCGGCCGTCGGCCGGGCGGCGGCACGGCTGCGGATAGCAGGTGCGCCAGGCGTTGGGCCCAAGGCTGCGCAGCGTGGTAGCGGTGTGGAACGTGCCCGCGCCCACCTCGCTGTCGTAGGGCTGCATGACGACGCAGCCCTGCTTCGCCCAGTAGTGCTGCAGGTTCATGATGATGTCCTGGAACGTCAGCTTGTCGGCCGCAGGGCCGGCGGATGTCTCTGCCATGACTCTCCTTCTCGTATCGATGCGCGGGACGCCGAGCGCCCGGTTCTCCACCCTTTAAGACAGCACCCCGATATGCGGGATCGGCCAGTAGGTGAACACCGCGTGGCCGCTTACGCTCGAGGCGTCGATTGCGCCGAAATAGCGCGAATCCTGCGAATTGGTTCGATTGTCGCCCATGACCCAAAGGCAGCCCTCGGGCACGGTGTAGGGATAGCTGATGGGAACGGCCGTCTTCTCGAACGGCTCGGAAACCTTGTTCTCGGTGTAGGGCTCGTCGAGCACGACCCCGTCGACGACGACCTTGCCGTTTTGCAGATCGACCGTCTGGCCGCCGGTGGCGATGACGCGCTTGATCAGCGTGCGGTTGGAGACGAGCGGGTCGGCGAAGGTGACGATGTCGCCTTTCTGGGGCTCGTTCGCATAGTAGGAAAGCTTCTCGGAGAAGACGAGGTCGCCCACTTCGATGGTGTCCTCCATCGAGCCCGAGGGAATCTCGTAGGCGCCGAACACGAAGGTGTTCAGCAGGCGCGAGAGACCGAACACGACGAGTACCATGATGACGATGCTCAACAGGCTGCGGGCCATCTTCGAGCCCTGGCGTTCGGCATGCTGACCGGAAAACATGAAGCGCGATATCCTTTCGATACGGGAGGCGGTGCCGCCCGTGATTCAAGTCGTGAATTCGAATGATAGCGCTTCACGCAAGTCGTTAGCCCTCTTCGCCCAATCTTTGCAGAAAATCCCTGTCAGCGGGTGAAAGTTCCACGTCGGCAAGCAGGTCGGGACGAAGGCGTGCCGTGCGCAGCAGGCTCTGCTCGCGGCGCCATTTCGCCACCTTCCCGTGATCCCCGGAAAGAAGCACGTCGGGCACCCGCATTCCGCGGAACTCAGCGGGGCGCGTGTACTGGGGATATTCCAAAAGGCCGTCGGAGAAGCTCTCAGTGATCGCGCCGTCCTCGGCACCGAGCACGCCGGGAAGCTTGCGGACCACCGCGTCGATCACGACCATCGAGGCGAGCTCGCCGCTCGTGAGCACGTAGTCCCCAAGCGATATGACGCGATCTGCCAGCGTATAGGCGCGCTCGTCGATGCCCTCGTAATGCCCGCAAATGAACAGGAGGCGCTCTTCTTTGGCAAGATCGAGCGCGACTTCGTCGCAGAAGCGCTCGCCCTGCGGCGCGAGGAATATGGTGCAGGGTTTGGGAGCCTGAGATTGAGAGCTTTTGGGCGAGAACTCGATGTCGTCCACAAAGCGAGTTCCGCACGAGCCGAAAGCCCCAGTGGGGCTTTCGTGCGAGTCAGGACTGCCGAGCGACTGGACGGCGTCGCGTTCTCGCCAATCCCCCGAGAGAAGCGCTCCCCTCGCGCAGATATCGTCATACGCCTCGAAGAGCGGCTCGCACTTCATGACGAGCCCGGCACCTCCGCCATAGGGGTCATCGTCGGTCGTACGATGGCGATCGTGCGTCCAATCGCGCAGGTCGTACGCATGAAAATCGAGAATACCCTTCTCTTGGGCGATGCGCATCATCGACGAGTTCATCACCGAGTCGTACATGCCCGGAAACGTTGACAGGGTCTCGATGATCATCCGTGTCCTCCTTGAAATGAAAAATGGGCGCCCAGGACAGACCCTGAACGCCCATCTCGCGGGATTGCGTTGCTACAAGCTCAAAAGGCCCGCCGGCACATCGACATCGATGCGCTCGCGATCCTCGTCGATGCCGACCAAAAACTCGTCCACAAGCGGAATGAGCAGGGGCGATTGCCCGTCTGCGCGATCGACGACGAGAAGGCTCTGCCCAGGGTTGTCCTCCACACGCAGAAGCGTCCCCAGAAGGCCCGCCTGCGCATCATGGACTTCCCACCCGGACACGCCGTCGGAATGCGCCGCCGCGATGGCCTGCGCAAGTTCGGGAAGTTCCTCGCGACGAACGAGCACGTGGCATCCGCAAAGCGCCTTCGCCGTGTCGATGTCGTCCACGCCTTCGAACCACACAACAGCGGAGGTATCGTCCTGCGGACGGATTTCCTCGACCTTCGCGCGACGGGGCATATCAAGCACGGGCGGCACGAACGCCACCTCCATGCCCTCCTCGAGCAAAAAAGGAAGGCCCGACGCGCTTCGCACGACGAGCCCCCCATCTAGATTCTTCGCAGTCGCCAACCAGGCAACATCAGCCCAGGTGCGCACTATTCGACAAGCTCCACGTCAACGGGGATGTCGGCACGGGAAGCCGCCGCGCGTGCAAGCGTGCGGATAGCCTTGATGACGCGACCTTGACGGCCGATGATCTTGCCAACGTCCTCTTCGTTCACGCGAATCTCCACGAGAATCGAGCCCTCTTCGGTCTCGCTTCCCTGGATATCGAGATCCTCCTCGTTGTCCACGAGGGGGCGAACAATCGCGTCAACCAAGCCGACGAGATCTTCCGTCTGCTCGGACATGTCTTCTACGCTTCCTTGCGAGCGGTTTCGAGAAGACGAGCGACCGTGTCGGTCGGCTGGGCGCCATTGGCGATCCACTTGTCAACCTTCTCGAGGTCGAACTTGATCATAGAGGGATCGACGCACGGATTGTAGCGGCCGACCTCTTCGATGAACTTGCCGTCACGCGGAGCGCGAGCATCGGCAACGACGATACGGTAGTACGGACGCTTCTTAGCGCCGTGACGAGCCAGGCGAATTTTGACTGCCATGAAGTTGAACTCCTTTTAACCTTACATCTTTCGATTTCCGCGAAGCTTCAACTTCGGGAAAAACAGCGATTGCTAATATTACTCAGATTTGAATGAAATGGCAAGCGAGAACGCATGATACTCACACAAACGGACGAAAGCGGCCTATGCAAGGCTTGCACCGAGCTCGCGAGCCTTCTCAAGACCGGGGTTTCCGGCGATGGCGCCCTTCTCGAAAACGGCGTTCACGACGACCTCGCCGATGCTCTCCTGATGCGCGTACGCGTTTGCCCGCTTGTAGGTGTCGAGCAGCGAGTCCGCCGCCGTGATGTCTTTGTCCTCAAGGCAGAGGAGCAGGCCGACACGCGGGATGTTGAACGATTTCGCGATGCCGCAGAACATACGGTCCTGGAAGGCTTTCAGCTGCGCAGGGTACGTAAAGCAGTAGAGCGGCGTGGAGTACACGAGCACGTCCGCCCAGTGAAGGTCGGGGTAGAACTGCTGCATGTCGTCTTGCTGAACGCAAGCGCCCTCATGGGAGAAGCAGTAGTTGCACCCAAGGCAGCCCGCGATCTTCGCGCGCCCGGCGTCGATGCGCCGAACCTCGCAGCCCGCCGACTTCGCGCCCTCGATGAACGCCTCGGCGAGCGTGTCGGAGTTGCCGCCGACGCGCGGGCTTCCCGTCACTACCAGCACCTTACAAGACATAACCGTCCCCTCTCTCGTGATGCGCCCGACGGCAGGCCTCTCTTCCTGCTGGTCGGACGCGAACCCTCACTCCCCCGCTTCTCATGCGGCGGGTGCCTTCAGGTGGCTCTTACCAAACTTGTACGCTCCCGCTCCGCGCGACGAGAGCGCCTTCGAGCAGCACCCGGCTGCCCGCTCCCGCCCGCCTTCGCGGCGGTTGAGCGTATTGCCCGCAAGCCCGAGCAGCCTGGCGCCACCCTGCTCGACTACTTGTCGCCCTGTTCGAGCATCGCCTGCACCTTCTTGATGTCGGCCATGCTCATGCCGCCCGGCATGCCCGGGATACGGCGGCGGCGCTTGCCCTTCTTGCCCTTCTTGCCGGAAAGCTCGTCGACCGAGGGCATCATCTTCTTCATCATCTTCTTGGTCTCGTTGAACTGCTTCATGAGCTGGTTCACCTCGGTGACCGACACTCCGGCGCCCGCGGCGATGCGCGCGCGGCGGCTGCCGTTCAGAAGGTCGGGCTTCTCGCGTTCGGCTTTCGTCATGGAGTTGATGATAACCTCCATGTGGTCGAGTGCGCCCTCGTCGACCTGCCCCGACCCGAGCGCCTTGTCACCACCGGGGAGCGCGCTCACGAGCTTGCGCACGCCGCCCATCTTGCGGATTTGGCGGTTCATGTCGATAAAGTCGTTCAGCGTGAGCTGAGATTTCGCGAGGCGCTTCGCCGTTTCGGCCTCTTCTGTCTCCTGCTGGACGCGCACGGCGCTCTCGATGAGGCTCACCATGTCGCCCATGCCGAGGATGCGCTTGGCGATGCGGTCGGGATGGAATTCCTCGAGCGAATCGGGCTTCTCACCTGCGCTGATGAACTTGATGGGCTTTCCTGTGACCTGTTTGATGGAAAGCGCGCCGCCACCGCGGGCGTCGCCGTCCATCTTCGACATGATGACGCCGTCGAAATCGACGCGCTCGGCGAACGCGGCCGCCACGTTCACGACGTCTTGGCCTGTCATCGCGTCGACGACCATAAGGATCTGGTCGGGCTTGACGGCGCGCTTGATTGCCTCGGCTTCCTCCATCATCTCGTCATCGACGTGCAAGCGGCCCGCCGTGTCGACGATGACAACGTCGCGCAGATGGTCGATGGCGTCCTGCACGCCCTCCTTCGCGATGGCGACCGGGTCTTTCCCGTCGCCGCGGTAGACGCGCACCCCCATCTCGTCGCCAAGCGTCTGGAGCTGATCGGCGGCGGCGGGGCGGTACACGTCGCACGCGACGAGCAGGGGCGAGTGCTTCTCCTGCTTCAGACGGTACGCGAGTTTGGCCGCGGCGGTCGTCTTGCCCGAGCCTTGCAGGCCGACGAGCATGATGACGTTGGGAATGCGGCTCGAGAGGACGAGCTTCGAGTCGGTGCGGCCCAAAAGCTCGGTGAGCTCGTCGAGCACGATCTTCACGACGTTTTGCGCCGGCGTGAGCGATTCGAGCACCTCGGCGGTGAGGCAGCGCTCCTTCGTGCGAGCGCAGAACTGCTTCACAACCTTGAAGTTGACGTCCGCCTCGAGTAGCGCCAAGCGGATCTCGCGCATGGCGGAGTTGATATCTTCCTCGGTCAAGCGGCCTTTTCCGCGCAGGCCCGAGAATATGCCCTGCAAACGCTCGGAAAGACTTTCAAGCATGAATCCTCCAGTGTGGAATCGAAAAGTGCACAATGCTTGGGATTATACGCCAGGTAGGGCGCATGACGGGAAAGTCCTCGGGTAGCGCGCGAAGACTGCACCGAAAACGTGGAATCGGACGGCAAGGGCCGCGGGGCTCGTGAGCGAATGCGGCAGGAGTCAGCATGATAGGAAGAGGTCGGGTGATTTCCCTCACGCCAAGCGGGGCTCACCTAGGTGCGGGACAGGAGTTGAGTGATTTACCTCATCCTTAGCCCTTCCAAAAAGTGCAGCGAACCGCGGCGGTCCTGGCACGAAATGAAGGTCTACCGAATCGAAAGTGAATCCACCACACACCGCAACGAAAAAGGGCGCCGACCCCAAGAGGAGTCGGCGCCCTGAACAGGCAGTCCTTCGAACGAGAAAGCGAAGCTCGCCTTATTCCTTTTCCTCGCGATGCTCTTGCGTGCGCGGAGCACGGGAGCGCACCTGGTTGTGCGGCTCGCGGGCAACCTGCCCCTGCGGAGCGGAGCCCTGCTGCGGGCGAGGACGGCGACGCGGGGCCGACCCACCGTTGCGATTCTGTCCCACCGGCGTGGCGCAGTACGGGCACACGGTCCATGCAGGCTCAAGCGCATGATGGCAACTCGGGCAGAGGTTCTTCAGGCGCGTATGGCAGTTCGGGCACAGCACGTAGTCGGACTCGACCGGATAGCCGCAATTCGCGCACTCGCCGTACTTCATGAGCTCGCGCTGCTTCAGGGCAACCTCGAGTTCCTGCTCATCGCGATCGATCTGCAACAGGGGCGGACGAAGCAGGCAGTACGCGATGACACCGACAAGCGGTACGAGCGCGACGATGCCCCAAACGTACCAGTGCGTTCCGCGCATGTACGCGTCGCGGATGACCCACACGATAGAAAGGACATAGAGCACCACAAGCAGCACGATGAAGACCGTGAACGCCGTCATCAGTTCCGGCGTAATGAGCTGCGACATCAATTCGGACATGGATTCCTCGTTTCCAATGACGCCCGTCCAACAGGCATTTCGGGCAACTAGCGAACGATTATAACAAAAAACCTTTAGAGCAGACGGTATACCTCGCGATATCGCAGGCATCGCCAAATAACGTATATGAGAGCAAAAGAATCGACAATGAGCTGCGCCGAAATCCAGCCGCGCGCATCACGAAATTACCTTAATCTATGACGGAATGCACCCATTCAACCAATGCATCGAAATCCCATGAACCTTCGGCTACGCCGAGCATGGCTCTCAACAGCTCGTCATGACGTGGCCGAAATGCAAGACCGGATATTCTAAGGGACGCTCCCATAAGGGCGGTGGCGGTTCGCTTGTTACCATCAACAAACGGATGGTTTTTGATGATGCCGTAAGCATATCTACATGCCTTGGCTTCGTCGGTTGGATAGAGCTCTGCGCCGTCGAACGACTGGAGCGGCTGCGCGAGCGCAGACTCCAAAAGCCCCTCGTCTCGCACACCGTCGACTCCGCCGAACTTGGCGATTACCGCAGCGTGCACCGCAATCGCCTCATCTTTGGTAATGGGACGAAATCTCATCTGGCAAGCTCCTCGAACACATCGGAATACTCATCCATGAAATCGACCGCAACGTCCAAAGTCGATGCCTCTGCCCCAACTGGCTGAATCACCACCCAAGGCTTATTGTTCTTCAAGACAGTAACCGGTCGGCCGGTTCTGTTGACCTCAGCAGTCAAGCGGGAAAAGTTGGTCTTGGCCTCCGCGAGGCCCATCGTCAGCGTTGCCATGCAATCCCCCTTCCAATATGGTCAGAATTATGACCAATTATTAAGACAACGTCAACCTCGCACTATTACCTTCGATCATAGCGGAGCCAATGAAGTTGCCAGATTCGACCGCAGACACCGCGACGGCGCCTTTGCCGGGCTCTGTGTTCTCGCCGTAGGATATAGTCCGTTCACCTGAATAAAAGCTGCGCCGGACTCGCTTACAAGTCCGGCGCAAAAACAGACTCTGGCAGATGCGGCTTTTAGCCCAACTCGGCGAGCTGCTCTTCGACGCGCGCAAGCTTATCGCGCAGCTCAGCGAGCTTCGCCGTGTCCTTCTCCACGATTTCGGGCGCCGCCTTCGCAAGGAAGCCCGGGTTGGAAAGCTTCTTGGCGAACTTGGCCTCGTCCTTCTGAAGCGTTGCGCGCTCCTTGGTAAGGCGGGCGCGCTCGGCCTCGAAGTCGATAAGGCCGGTGAGCACGCAGTACACCTCGCACCCGTGCGCGACGACGCAGGCGCTCTCGGCGGGCTTGCGCGCATCGGACGGAACGATCGAGAGCTCGGACGCGCGCGCCATCGAGACGATCTGGCTCTTCAGACCCTCGAGGACGTGGGCATTCTCAAACCCGGCGCGCAAAACCACGGGGAGCTCCTGCTTGGGCGAGATGCCGTAGCGCGCACGCGTCGAGCGAACGGCGCTCACCACGTCGCATAGAAGGCTCACCGCACGCTCGGACTCCTCGTCGACAAGCGACGCGAGGCTTTCGGGCTCGGGCCACTTCGCCATCATGAGCGCGGGCGCCTCCCCTTCCGCATGCGGGACGTTTTCCCAGATAGCTTCCGTGACAAACGGCATCGCGGGATGCAGCAGGCGAAGCGCGTTGTCGAGCACGTACACGAGGTTGCGCTGCGTCTGCAGGCGGGCGTCGCCCTCTTCGCGCAGGCTTGCCTTGCTAAACTCGATGTACCAGTCGCAGAACTCGTTCCAGAAGAAGGCGTGCAACTCGCGTGCCATCTCGCCGAACTGGTAGGTTTCGATGTCCTTCGTGACCTCGACGGAAAGCTTCGCCAGGCGGCTGAAGATCCACGCGTCGGCCTGCGAGACCGCGCGCGGCTCGCCGGGCGTGAAGCCGTCCAGGTTGCCCAAGACGAAGCGGCTCGCGTTCCAGATCTTCGTCACGAAGGCGCGCGCCGACTCCGTGCGCGGGCTGCCGAGAAGCTCGTGGGTCTTCTTGTCGATATCGGCATCGAAGCGCACGTCCTGATTGTTGGTCACGAGCGTGAGCAGGTTGAAGCGCATCGCGTCGGCGCCGTACATGGAGATGAGGTCCATCGGGTCGACGCCGTTGCCCTTCGACTTGGACATGCGCGTGCCGTCCTTCGCGAGGATAGTCGCATAGATGACCACGTCCTTGAACGGGATTTCCTTAAGGAAGTACGTCGACGACATGATCATGCGCGCCACCCACAGCGCGATGATGTCGCGCGCGGTGACGAGCGCGGTCGTCGGATGATGCCCTTCCAGGCGCTCGGGATGCTCGGGCCAACCCTGCGTGGCGAACGTCCACAGCTGGCTCGAGAACCAGGTGTCGAGCACGTCCTCTTCCTGCGCGACATGGTGGCTGCCGCACTTCGGGCACACGTCGGTGTCCTCCATGAGCGCGTCTTCCCAACCGCAGTCCTCGCAGTGGAACACGGGGATGCGATGGCCCCACCACAGCTGGCGCGAGATGCACCAGTCCTTGAGATTTTCCATCCACGTGAGGTAGGTCTGCGTCCAGCGCGAGGGGTGGAAGGTGACCTTGCCGGAAGTGACCGCCTCGGTCGCCGGGCCCTTCAACTTGTCGACGGCGACGAACCACTGCTCGGACAGCCACGGCTCGAGCGTCGAGTCGCAGCGGTAGCAGTGCATGACGGAATGATGATGGTCGTCCACATGGTCGAGCAGGCCATGTTCCTCGAACCAGGCGACGACCGCTTGGCGGCATTCGTCGCGACCCATGCCTGAGAACTCGCCGTAGCCTTCGACGACATGTGCCGTCTCGTCGAAGATGTTGACCTTCTCAAGGCCGTGACGCTCACCCATGCCGTAGTCGTTGGGGTCGTGAGCAGGGGTTACCTTCACAAAGCCCGTGCCGAAGCCCGCATCGACGTAGAAGTCGGAGAAGATGGGGATCTCGCGGTCGACGATGGGAAGGCGAACCTTCGCGCCGACGAACTTGTCCTTATCGTGGTCTTTCGGGGACACAGCAACACCCGTATCGCCGAGCATGGTCTCGGGACGCGTGGTGGCAACCACGATGTATTCCTGCCCCTCGACAGGCTCCACGAGCGGGTAGCGCAGATACCACAGGTGGCCGTCTTCTTCCTTGTACTCCGCCTCGTCGTCGGCGATGGCCGTCGTGCAATGCGGGCACCAGTTCACGATGCGCTTGCCGCGGTAGATCAGCCCGTCATGGTACCAGTCGCAAAAGACCTTGCGCACCGCGGTGGCGTAGTCGGCGTCCATGGTGAAGTGCGGGTCGGAGAAGTCGATCGAGCAGCCCATGCGCTTGATCTGCTCGACGATGTGCCCGCCGTACTCGTGCGTCCAGTCCCAGCAGGCGTCGACGAACTTCTCGCGGCCGATCTCGCGGCGGGAGATTCCTTCGGACGCAAGCTTCTTGTCCACCTTCGTCTGCGTGGCAATGCCCGCATGGTCGGTGCCCAAGATCCAGCGGGTGGAGACGCCGCGCATGCGGTTCATGCGGATGATGGTGTCCTGGATGGTGTCGTCGAGCGCATGGCCCATATGAAGCTTGCCGGTCACGTTCGGCGGCGGAATCGTCACCGTGCAATCGCCCACGCCGGGGTTGCGGCGATAGTAATCGCCGGCGAGCCATTTGTCGAGCATGCGCTGCTCGACGGCTTCTGCATCGTAATTCTTCGGCATGTTTTCCATTGGATGCAAGCTCCTTCGATGAAACGTAAGCGGACAGGCGCAAAAACGCCGAGAGGGGCGCCCGCAAAAGGCGCCCCGGAATGGTGCAGTTTAGGAAGCGGGAACGATCTCGGGAACCGTCTCCCCCGCGATGTCGCTCGCGCGCACGATGACGTGCGTGGCGACCTTGTGCTCGGGCAGGTCGTACATGACGTCCTGCAGCACGCGCTCGCAGATCGAGCGCAGGCCGCGAGCGCCCGTGCCGTGCTCCTGGGCCTCGTGCGCGATAGCGCGCAGGGCGTCCTCTTCGAACTCGAGCGTGGAATCTTCGAACTCGAACATCTTCGTGTACTGCTTCACGAGCGCGTTCTTCGGCTCGGTGAGGATGCGGACAAGGTCGTCCTCGGAAAGCTCGTTGAGCGCCGTGATCACGGGGATGCGGCCGACGAACTCGGGGATCATGCCGAACTTGTTCAGGTCCTCGGGAAGCACCTGAGCCAGAAGCTCCGCCTCGGCGTGCTTTTTGCTCTCGGGCAGCTCGGAGGAGAAGCCAAGGCCGCTCTTGCCGACGCGCTGGCCGATGATGTCGGACAAGCCGACGAACGCGCCGCCCAGGATGAACAGGATGTTCGTCGTGTCGATGTGGATGAGCTCCTGCTGGGGGTGCTTGCGCCCGCCCTGCGGCGGCACGGAGGCCTCGGTGCCCTCGACGATCTTCAAAAGCGCCTGCTGCACGCCCTCGCCCGACACATCGCGCGTGATGGAGAGGTTCTCGGCCTTGCGGGCAATCTTATCGATCTCGTCGATGTAGATGATTCCGATTTCCGCACGCGGGATATCGAAATCGGCGGCGGTGATCAGCTTGAGCAGGATGTTCTCGACGTCCTCGCCGACATAGCCCGCTTCGGTGAGCGTCGTCGCATCGGCGATCGCGAACGGGACGCGCAGCGTGCGCGCGAGCGTCTGGGCAAGCAGCGTCTTGCCGGAACCCGTGGGGCCCAAGAGCATGATGTTGCTCTTCGCGAGCTCGACGTCGCCTTCCTGCGCCTTCGATTCCATGCTGATGCGCTTGTAGTGGTTGTAGACGGCGACGGAGAGGGCGCGCTTCGCGTTTTCCTGCCCCACCACATGCTCGGAGAGCTCGGCGTAGAGCTCATGCGGCGTGGGAAGGTTGCCCAGGATGTCGGCGGGGTTCGGCGTCTCGTCCTCGATGTCGGCCTCGACGATCGCCCCGCGATCCTGAGCGCGGCGGCGTCCCCGACGGCTGGTAGGCTCCTCGTCGGGCATGCCGTCGAAGGCGGTCGAGAGGCCCAAGTCGCGCATCATCGCGTCGGCGCATACCGAGATGCACTCGTCGCAGATGTTGATGCCGTTCGGGCCCGCGATCATCGCGGTCACCTGATCGGATGACTTCCCGCAGAACGCGCAGTACACCGCGTCGTCACCGCGATAGCCAAGGTCGCCTCTTCGTTCGTTTGTCATATGCGTTAGGTCGCTTCTCTTCTCGGGTTCTACTTGTCAGAGGAGCCGCGATGGCTCGTGATGATGTCGTCGACCAGGCCGTACGCCTTCGCTTCCTCAGCGGAGAGCCAGTTGTCGCGCTCGCAGTCGACGTGCACCTGCTCTTGGGTCTTGCCGCAGTGCTTGGCGATGATGCCCTCCAAGCGGTCGCGCGTCTTCTTAATCTCGTCGGCCATGATTTGGATGTCGGTCTGCTGCGTGTGGCCGTCGCCCGTGCCGCCCATGGGCTGGTGAATCATGACCTGGGCGTTCGGCAGGATGAAGCGCTTGCCAGCCGCGCCGCCGGTTAGAAGGGGCACACCCATCGATGCCGCCATGCCCAGGCAGATGGTGGACACGTCGCACTTCACGAACTGCATCGTATCGTAGATGGCAAGGCCCGCCGACACGCTGCCGCCCGGGGTATTGATGTAGAGCGAAATGTCCTTTTCGGGATCGGCGCTTTCGAGATGGAGCATCTGCGCGACGACGGAGTTCGCCACATGGTCATCGATGGGCTCGCCGAGGAAGATGATGCGGTCGTTTAAAAGACGTGAATAGATGTCGTAGCTGCGCTCACCGCGCGGAGATTGCTCGATGACGTAGGGGATCAGCGCCGAAGTGGCACGTTCGATGCTCATAAAAAGCCTCGCTTTCGAAAAGGACACGGCCTCACGGGGCCGCGAAATTGCAGTCTGCTTCACATGATGGAACAGCTTGCCGCTTCGCGCAAGGGGTCGCGAACACGCCGTTCACTATAAGCATAAAACGGGGCCGACGCAGATGCATCGACCCCGTTACGCGATCGGATGAAGCTTGAGGGTGAAGTGCTACGCCTCGGCGTCGGCAGTCTCTTCCTCTTTCTTGGCAGCCTTCTTGGAAGACTTCTTGGCAGCCTTCTTCTCTTCCTCGGCTTCCTCGGCAGGGTCGTACTCGGTGACCTTGGCCTTCTCCATCACGTCGAGCACGGCATGGGAACGAAGCAGAGCCTCGCGGACCAGGTAGAGGCGACCGCCTTCGCGCCACTCCTTCAGGAGAGCCTTCGGGTCCTTAGCGCCGGACTTCTCGAACTCTTCGAGAACTTCCTCGTCGGTGACCTTGAGCTCGAAATGCGCTGCCCACGCGTCGAGCGCCATATCCTGCTTGGCGGTGTCGGCGGCCTGCTGCTTCACGTCGGCCTTGAACTGGTCGGCGGTGATGCCGTTCTGCTGGAGATACGCGTCGAAGCTTGCGCCCTGGTTCTGCAGCTGGGCGAAGAAGTCCTGCAGCAGCTTGGCCTCAGTCTGCTCCTGCACGGCGGCAGGGACCTCGACGTCGAGACGCTTTGCGAGCTCGATGAGGCAGGCGCTTTCCTTCATGCGCGGAAGGACGTCTTCCTTCTGCTCCTTGATGCTGTCGGCAACGCGCTCGCGCAGGTCGGCGACGTCATCGAAGCCCAGCGTGTCCTTGACCCACTCGTCGGTGAGCTCGGGGAGCACCTGCTTTTTCACGGCGAGAACCTCGACCTCGAAGTTCACCGTCTTGGTCTTGCCCTCGAGGGAGGCCATGAGGGTCGCGCCCTTCGCGTCCTCGACGTTGACGGAGAAGCTCGCGGTCTGGCCCTTCTTCAGGCCGATGACCTGCTCATCGAAGGCGGCCGGGAACATGCCGGAGCCCATGAGGCACAGACGGGACTCGCTCGACAGCGCGCTCACGTCCTCGCCGTTCTCGTCGGTCGCGGCGATCTTGAGGTCGGCGTAGGAGTCGGCCTTCACCTTGGTGTTGGCGTTGGCGTTCTCGAAGTCATGGTAGTAGTCGCGCAGCGCCTCGATCTGCTGGTCGATCTCGGCCTCGGACGCGCCTTCGGCCGGGAGCTTCACTTCGACCGGCTCGTAATCGGAGAGTTCGCAGGTCGGCTTGCACTCAACCTCGAAGGAGAACTCGTAGGGCTTGCCGCCCTCGACGAGAGCGGGCTCGCCGAACTCGGGCTCGCCGACGGGGTAGAGATCGCAGCTGTCGATGGCGAGCGGATAGCAGCCGTTCACGATGTCATCGGTAACGCTGGCAGGCACAGCCTCAGCGCCGAGCGCGTTGTCGATGATCGGACGGGGCGCCTTGCCCTTGCGGAATCCGGGGAAATTGTACTTATTCGCGAAGTCCTTGTAAGCCTTCTTGATGCGATTGTCGACTTCTTTGGCATCGACGGTGACGGTCACCTTGACCTTGTTGTCCTGCAATGCCTCTACTTTTGTTTCCACTAACTTTCCTCCATCGTTCGCTTATCGCACGATTCGTGCAGCGCGCAATCGAATCTGGCCGAATCGGACAGCGCGGCCGTACATCGGCCCGAATGCGCACCGAGAAGGGATTATCGCACATATGGCGAAGTTGTGCCAACCAAACAAAGACATCCACACGGAACGCCTTCGCTTGCGCGCGGGCGCAGGCCAGCCAACGGTTTGGTTCTCCACCTATTAACTAGGCTCATGTTAATAAGGTTCGGAAGGGCTTCAAGCTTTCCCGAAGGCCAAATCACCGCCTGCTTGGGCGTTCGACGCCGCCGACGCCGAACCAAAAACTTGCGCGTATCAATCGCGTTCTGTTCTGCTATTATGTGTCCGCTGTTTTTCAAGCAGCAAAGCGTGCGGGCGTGGCGGAATTGGCAGACGCGCCAGATTTAGGTTCTGGTGGGCAACCCCCGTGAAGGTTCAAGTCCTTTCGCCCGCACCAGCTGGGGGAAGGGTGCTTTTCCTGCACCCTTCCCCCAGCTTCTTTTTGCGCAGCTTATATATTTGAAAGGACCGCCAGTGGATACCATCAAGAAGATAGGGCGAACCTGGAACTCGATCAGCCTCATCAAGCGCATCATCGTGGGCCTCGTCATCGGCACCATCCTCGCGCTCGTCGTCCCCGGGAACGAGATCATCGAGATGCTCGGCACGCTTTTTGTGAACGCCCTGAAAAGCGTCGCCCCCATCCTCGTGTTCTTCCTGGTAATCAGCGCCCTGTGCAACGCGAAGGGCGGCGGACAGATGAAGCTCGTCATCATCTTGTACCTGGTGGGCACCTTCATTGCCGGCGCCGTCGCCGTCCTGGCAAGCACCCTGTTCCCCGTCGACCTCACGCTCTCCACCGCCGCCGAGGCGCAATCCTCGCCCTCCGGCATCGGGGAAGTTCTCGCAACGCTCGTCACCAACGTGGTTGCCAACCCGGTCACGGCGCTCATGAGCGCGAACTACCTCGGCATCCTCGCATGGGCCGTCGTTTTGGGTATCGCCCTTAGGCGCGCAAGCGACCAGGTAAAAGACGTGTTCACGAGCGTTTCCGACGCCGTGTCGACCGTCGTCCGCTGGATCATCTCGCTCGCCCCCTTCGGTATCTTAGGCCTCATCTACACGGCGGTTTCCACCAACGGCCTGGAAATCTTCACCGAATACGGTCAGCTGCTTCTCGTGCTCGTAGGCTGCATGCTCTTCATTGCCTTCGTCACCAATCCGATCCTCTCCTTCGCGTGCTTCCGCAAGAACCCCTACGGGCTTGTTCTTCGCTGCCTGAAGGATTCCGGCCTCACCGCGTTTTTCACCCGCAGCTCCGCGGCGAACATCCCTGTGAACATGGAGCTGTGCCGCAAGCTGGGTCTTGACAAGGACAACTACTCGCTTTCCATCCCGCTCGGCGCGACCATCAACATGGGCGGCGCTGCGGTCACGATCTCGGTCATGGCCATGATGGCGGCGCACACGATGGGCATCCAGGTCGACATCCCCACCGCGATCATCCTGTCGGTCCTCTCCGCCGTGAGCGCATGCGGCGCGTCGGGCGTCGCCGGCGGCTCGCTGCTCCTGATCCCGCTCGCCTGCTCGCTGTTCGGCATCGGCAACGACATCGCGATGCAGGTCGTCGGCATCGGCTTCGTGATCGGCGTCATCCAGGACTCCTGCGAGACCGCGCTCAACTCCTCCTCCGACGTGCTCTTCGCCGCATCTGCCGAGTACAGCCAGTGGAGAAAGGAAGGCCGCGACTTCAAACCAGGAAAAGACATCGAAGCCGCGTAGAGCTTTACCGAAAAACAACCGAGCCTCACCAGAAAGCGCCCCGTCGAGGGCGCTTTCTTTTTTCCTGCACTCCCTGCGTCAGTTCTTATCCTAAATCGAACATATTGCCTATATTTCGCATAATACTTATTTTCATATGTTCTAATTCTGGTATAGTCTCATTTGATTTTATTTGGCATTGCGTATATTTTGATTTAGGGGATTTCAATTACGATGCAGAAAAGCACGCAGAGCGTCACGACGCCCGACTTCAGCGAAGAATATCGCGAAGCGCAGAAGGCGCTCGATAAAAGAATCCCTCTTGGAGTGAAGCTCGGCATCGTCGCCGTGCTCGTCATCATGCTCTTCGCCTCGTTCGCACTCGGCAAGTACCCCGTCGCGCCCGACGAACTGGTGAAAAACGTCGTCGCGCAAATTACTGTCGGCGTGTACAACCTGTTCAACGAACCCGACATCGTCAGCACCGACGGCCTCTACGGGAAGGACCAGCCCACCTTCGAGAATATCGCGGAGCAGAACCTGTTCTACCCCAGCCAGTCCCCGAGCGATGAGAACATCACTGATCCCGTCGAGACCCCCGCGGTTCTCTCGTTCACCTACGGTTCTCAGAAATCCGACGGCGAAGCTGTGAGCAACACGGCTCAGGCTGCTGCCGCCAGCATGAACACCTACCCCCTCGCAAAGGCCTTCCGCGGCTAGAAGGCTGACGAGGCCGGCACGATCAATGCTCCTGGTTGGCGTCTTGCCACCGGCGTTGTCACCGTGAACCTGCAGACCACGCATGCATCGAAGATCTTCTCCGACGTCGAGGACGGCAAGTTTTACACCCCGGCTGCCAACTGGGCTGTCGCCGAGGGAATCATCACCGGCGTTGACGGCAAAGAGTTCCAGCCGAACACCCCGTGCGATCGCCAGACCATGTGCGTCATCCTCTCCCGCCTCTTCGGGGCCGAGAATCCCTCCATGGATAAGCTCAATGCCATGCCGGATGCTGAAGGCGTTGCCGTTTGGGCAACTGAGGGCGTTGCATGGGCTCTGAACGAAGGCGTCATCTCCGGCGTCGACGTTGAGGGCACCCGCTACATCCAGGCTGACACCGTGCTCAGCCGCGCTATGGCCGCCCAGGTCGTCGCCAACTCTTGCTACAACGGTCTGTTCTAAGTAATCTCAGAACAACCTTGCTTGCATGAAAAAACGCTCGGTCCGCAAGGGCCGAGCGTTTTTTGATTCACAAGAATGGAACGTGCTACCGAGGTTGGCACGCATCGGATGCCGAAGCGCGAAGGCCGCTACGCCTCGCGCTCGTCGAAGTCTCCCACAAGGGCGCGCGCGAAGTCGTGCGGGTCGAAATCCTTCAAATCGTCCATGCCCTCGCCCACGCCGATCTTCAGCACGGGAAGCTCAAGCTCGTGGCTCACGGCAAGCGCGATGCCGCCCTTCGCCGTACCGTCGAGCTTGGTGACGACGATGCCGTCGAGAGAAAGCGAGTTGTTGAACTCGCGCGCCTGCTGCAGGCCGTTTTGGCCGGTCGTCGCATCGATGACGAGCACGGTGTAGACTGGCAGCTGCGAACGCTTGCGCACGACGTTCACAACCTTCTCGAGCTCGCGCATAAGGTCGGCAGACGTGTGCAGGCGGCCTGCGGTGTCGATGAGCACCAGATCCGCGCCCGTTTCCTCCGCGCGCTCGATCGTGGCGTAGCACACGCTCGCAGGGTCGCTCCCCCGCTCGCGCTCGACGACCTCGACATCGGCACGACGAGCCCAGACCTCAAGCTGCTCGATTGCGGCGGCGCGGAAGGTGTCGGCGCTGCCCAAGATAACGTTGCGACCCGCATCGGAGGCTTCCTTGGCAAGCTTGCCGACGGTCGTCGTCTTGCCCGTACCGTTGATGCCCACGAAAAGAACAAGCGCGGGCTCGCCGCCGAAGACCTCTTCCCCGCCCTCGGTGAACGTGCTCGCGATCTGCTCGTTGAGCATATCGAGCACAGCGTAGGCGTCGGGAAGCGCCTTGCGCGTCGCCTGGTCGCGCAGGTTCTCCACGATGGAGCTCGCCGCCGGGGCGCCGACATCGCTTAAGATGAGCGTCTCCTCGAGCCCGTCCCAAAACTCATCGTCCAAGTCCGGCCCGCGGTCGAGCAGGACGTTCATCTGCTCCTTGAATTTGTCGCGCGAGCGCGAAAGACCCTCGCTGATGCGATCGAAAAAGCCCATGGTCAATCCTTTCAGGAAAACGAAGAGGCAGGCGAAGCGCCTGAGATTCTTTCACACCACAGCATAGCAAAGAAACGCCCCCGACATCCGAAAATGCCGAGGGCGTTGACAACACGTAGGCGGAAGCGCGAATTAACGAACCGCGCGAGTCATCTCCTCCGTTGGAGGAAGCTCGGGGTCGTACAGGTGGCAGGCGCACCGATGGTTTTCCTTCACCTCGCGCAGCTCGGGAACCGAGTTCCCGCATACGCCGAGGCGCTTGAAGCAGCGGCCCGCGAAACGGCATCCCGGGGGCGGGTCGATCGGGGAGGGAACATCACCTTGCAAGATGATGCGCTCGCGCTTCGATTTCGGATCAACCGCAGGGATAGCGGAAAGCAGCGCCTGCGTGTAGGGGGACAACGGGTCGGAATAAAGCGAGCGCTTCGGGGCAATCTCCATGATCCTGCCCAAATACATAACACCCACGCGATCGGAAACATGCTTCACGACGTTTAAGCCATGCGCGATGAACAGGTAGGTTAAGCCGAACTCCTCTTTAAGATCGTCGAGCAAGTTGAGAACCTGAGCCTGAATGGAGACGTCGAGCGCGGAGACTGGCTCATCGCAAACGATGAGCTTGGGGTTCACGGCGAGCGCGCGGGCAATACCAACGCGTTGGCGCTGGCCGCCAGAGAACTCGTGCGGATAGCGGTTGCGCATATAATTTGCCAGGCCGACGCATTCCAAAAGCTCATTCACGCGAGCTTCGACCTTGTCCTTTGGAACGATGTTATTTGCAATCATCGGCTCGGCGATGATGTCACCGATGCGCATGCGCGGGTTCAAGGAAGCATAGGGGTCCTGGAAGATGAGCTGGATGTCCTTGCAGTAGCTCTTGCGCTCGGAGTCCTTCATCGCGGTGAGGTCTTTACCGTCAAAGATGATCTTGCCGCTCGTGGGGCGAAGCAGGTTCACGAGCATCTTGCCAACGGTGGTCTTGCCGCACCCAGACTCGCCCACAAGGCCAAACGCCTCTCCCCTCTTAATCTGGAAGCTTACGTCGTCCACCGCATGCACATAAGACGTCGCCTTGCCGAAGAAGTTCGTCTCAGCTGCGAAGAGCTTCGTCAGATGCTGCACATCGAGCAGCACGTCATCGTTGCGCAGCTCAGGGCTCGCAATAGTTCCGTTATCGCTCATCAGCGCCTCCCTCCTCGACCTCCCGCGCCACATCGCCCTCGATAAGCGCTTCGGCGGTCGAAACCTCGCGCGCCGCCTCGACAGCCTCGCGAGCCTTTTTCTCGTTCGCCTTCACCTCGGCGGCATCTTTCGCATGGCCATCCTGTTCCTCGTAGAGGAAGCAGCGAACCTTATGGTCGCCCACCTGCACCAACTCAGGCATCCGCTCGCGGCAAACCTGCATGCAGCTATCACAGCGGTCGGAGAAGTGGCATCCCGGGGGCATCTCGAGCGGATTCGGCACCATGCCCTTGATCATGTAGAGGCGCTTCGAATCGTCGTCTTCCAAACGGGGAATCGACTTCAGAAGGCCGAGCGTATAGGGGTGCATAGGGTTGTCGAACAGCGAGCGCACCTCGGCTTCTTCCACGACTTGGCCGCAGTACATGACGACGACGCGATCGGCGGTTTCCGACACGACGCCCAAATCGTGCGTGATGAGCAGCACGGCCATGCCGGTGTCGTCGCGCAAGCGGCGCAGAAGGTCGAGGATCTGCGCCTGGATGGTCACATCGAGCGCCGTGGTGGGCTCGTCGGCAATGAGAAGCTTGGGGTTGCACGCAAGCGCCATGGCGATCATGACGCGCTGGCGCATGCCGCCCGACATCTGGTGCGGATAGTCGCGCACGCGGGCCTCAGGGCTCGGGATGCCGACCTTGCGCAGAAGGTCAATCGCGCGCGTGAGCGCTTCCTTCTTGGAAATCTTCTCGTGCGTGCCAATGGCCTCGACGATCTGGTCGCCGATGCGGTACACGGGGTTGAGCGACGTCATGGGCTCCTGGAAGATCATGGCCATGTCGTTGCCGCGCATCTCGCGGTATTCCTTCTCGGAGAGCGTCGTCAGGTCCTTGCCGTCGAACTCCATCGAGCCGCCGGCGACGTGGCCGGGTTCGGCCAGAAGGCCCATAATCGACAGGCTCGTGACCGACTTGCCCGAGCCGGATTCGCCCACGATGGCGAGGATCTCCCCTTCGTCGACCGAGAACGTCACGTCGTCGACGGCGCGGACGACGCCGCGCTTGACGGGGAACTCAGTGCAGAGGTTCTTCACTTCAAGCAACATGTGACTACCTCTTTCTCGACTTGGGGTCAAGGCCGTCGCGGATGCCGTCACCGAGCAGGTTGAACGCGAGCACGGTGAGGGTGATGGCGAGGCCGGGGAAGATCATGAGCCACGGCGCGCGGAACAACTCGTTGCGACCACGGCCGAGCATGTCGCCCCATTCGGCGTCGGGCGGCTGCACGCCAAGGCCCAAGAAGCCGAGGGCCGCGCAGTCGAGGATGGCCGACGAGATGCCGAGCGTCGCGCGGACGATGATCGAGGGCAGCGCGTTCGGGAGCACATGGCGGAACACGATGGCGAAGTTCGAGTTGCCCATGACGCGCGCGGCGGCGACGTAGTCGTTCTCCTTGATGGAGAGGATCTCGGAGCGCACGATACGCGCGTATTCGGGAATGGCGACGAAGCCGATGGCCACAACCGCCTTCTCGATGCCCTGGCCAAGCGCAGCCATGATGGCGATGGCGAGCAGAATCGACGGGATGGAGAGCATCATGTCCATGATGCGCATGATGACCGTGTCCCATTTCCCGCCCTTGTAGCCGGCGATCGCGCCCAGAACGACGCCGAGCGACAGCGAGATGGCCACGGCCGCCAGGCCGACGACGAGGGTAATCTGGGTGCCGACGAGCACGCGGCTGAAGATGTCGCGGCCCTGAAGGTCGGTGCCGAACCAGTGCTCGGCCGAAGGGCCCTGCGCGGAATGCGCGAGGTTCTGCTCGTAGGGATCGTAGGGCAGCACGCCGGGAACGAGCTTCGTCGCAACGGCGATGACCACGAGAACGAGGATGAAGATGGCCGACACGAGCGCCGCCTTGTTGGAGACGATGCCGTCGATGACGTCCTTCCAGATGCTCTCGCGCTTTTCAACCACAGGCGCTGCTGCGGCGTTCGAATCGAGTTCGCCGGCGCCTTCGGTCGCGAGAACCGTATTCTTGCTCATCTCGATCACCCCTCTTCCTTCGCACCGTACTTGATGCGGGGATCAAGCCATGCGTAGACGATGTCGACAAGCAGGTTCATGATGACGAAGATGACCGCGACGAGCAGTACGATGCCCTGCACCACCGGGAAGTCGCTCTTGAGCACGCAGTCGACAGCGTATTTGCCGATGCCCGGCCATGCGAACACCGTTTCGGTGAGCAGCGCGCCGCCGAGGAGGCTGCCGAACTGCAGGCCGATAACGGTGGAGACGGGCAGCATCGCGTTGCGCAGCGCGTGCTTGATGTTCACCGAGCGCTTGGTCAAACCCTTCGCACGAGCAGTGCGGATGTAGTCGGCATTCAACGTTTCGAGCATGGAGGAGCGCGTCATGCGCGTGATGATCGCCATAGAGTACAGCGACAGCGCGAGCGTCGGCAGGATGAGGTGCACGAGCACGTCGCCGAGCGCGGTCCAGTCGCCCTTCATGATCGTATCGAGGATGAAGAAGCCCGTGCCGCCCGTCGGCTGGAGAAGCGGCGTCACGCGGCCGGACGACGGCAGGATGTGCAGCGTCGCCGAGAACAGCAAGATAAGCAGGATGCCGGACCAGAAGATCGGCATCGACACGCCGATGAGCGCGATGACCATGCTCACGTTGTCGGCGAGCTTGTTCTTCTTCACCGCGGCGAGCACGCCGAGCGCGATGCCGCATACCGATGCGACGATGATGGCGCAGATGGCGAGTTCGGCCGTTGCCGGGAAGCGTGACGCGATCTCGGCCGCGACGGAGGTGTGCGTGTAGTACGACGTACCCAGGTCGCCTTGGATCGCCGACACCAAGAAGTTGACGTACTGCATCCAGATCGGATCATCGAGTCCGTAGTCAGCCCGCCACGCGGCCATCGCCTCGGGCGTCGCATGCTCGCCGAGAACGACGGGAGCAGGGTCGGACGCCAAGACGCGCGTGATGAAGAAGATGATGATCGTCACACCCAGCAGCACGGGAATCACCATAAAGATTCTCTTGAGGATGTATTTGAGCACCTTGTTCCTTTCGAAAGAGCCCCGTCTCGTCTGACTCGGGGCTGTAAAGACGCAGGTTGCGGATCCTGCCTGGAAGCGAATCCCCGTCATTCGACTCCAGGCAAGCCGCACCTCTGCGCAAAACGGGGCGCGCGAAGCGGACAACCCGCTTGCGCGCCCCGGAAAGGGCAAAACTCAGGGAAACGGTTCTACGCTTCCTTGGAAACGCCCTTGAAGAAGACGACTCCCGTCGGGTGATAGTAGAAGTCCTTCACCTTCGGGCTGTAGCCGAGCAGGTTCTTACCATGGGAGATGAGCACCCACGGCTGCTCCTCAGCGACCATTTCCTCGCACTTCTTGTAGATCGCGTCGCGGTCGTCGCCGTCCGGCGTGTCGATGCCCTGGGCGATGAGCTTCTTGTACTCGGCGTTGTTCCAGTGAGCCACGTTCATGGACTTGTTGGAGTCCGCGAGCAGGTTCATGAAGTTGTCCGGGTCGCCGTTGTCGCCCGTCCAGCCGTAGAAGCAGATGTCGTAGGGATCGGTCTGAACCTTCGACTTGTAGGTAGTCCAGTCGTACTGGGTGATGTTCACCTTGACGCCGACCTTGTCCAGGTAGCCCTGGATCATGTTGGCGAGCTCGACGCCGCCCTTGGCGTTGTAGGGACGGGCGGTGGAGTAGGTGATGCAGGTGAGCTCGGTGACGCCCTTCGCGGAAAGCGTGGCCTTCGCAGCATCCGGGTCGTACGCGGTCTGCTTGATGTCCTTGTCGTAGGGAGCCATCCACAGCGGCATGACGGAGTTCGCGACGGAAGCGTAGTCGCTGTAGATAGCGGTGACCATTTCCTCGACGTTGATCGCCTGGGCGATGGCCTTGCGGACTTCCTTGTCGGCGCAGATGCCGCCCTCATCGGTGTTGAACGCCATGTAGTTGATGGTCATGCCGTCCTCAGCGAAGAGCTCGTAGCCGCCGTCGGTGATCTGGTTGGCGGAAGAGGGGTCGACCGAGGAGATGATGTCGCACTCGCCGTTCAGAAGCGAGGTGATGCGGGTGTTGCCCTCGGCGATGACCTTGAAGATGATGTTCTTGGTCTTCGGGGCGTTGTCCTTGTCCCAGTAGTCCTCGTTGGCCTCGAGGGTGATGGAAGCGGACTTCGTCCAGTCGACGAACTTGTAGGGGCCGGTGCCGACGGGCTTCTCGATCGGCTTGCCGGCGGCATCGTCGATGGCCTTCGGCGACACGATCGGGGAAGCGAGGCACATGGCCAGGTTCTTCAGGAACGACGTGTTCGCGGCGCGCATGGTGAACTTCACGGTCTTATCGTCGACGACTTCGACTGTCTTCACGCCCGAGTTCGCGGCTTCCTCGCCGAAGACGAAGGAGGCGTAGGGCATGTCGGAGTTGCGGTTCGGCTCGAGCAGGCGCTCGACGGACTTCACGACGGCAGCGGCGTTGAACTCCTCGCCGTCATGGAACTTGATGCCCTCGCGCAGCTTGATGGTGTAGGTGAGCATGTCGTCGGAGATTTCCGGCAGCTCGGCGGCGAGCAGCGGCTGGACCGTCGCGTCCTTCGCGCCGTAGCCGTAGAGGCCCTCATGGATGTTGCAGGAAACGATGGCGGATTCGCCGTCGTCGAAGTACGCCGGGTCGAGAGCGCGCGGGTCGGCGGTGAGGCTGTAGGTGATGCTCTCGGCAACGCCCGAGCCGGAAGCGGACGAGTCGCTCTTCTTCTCGCTGGAACCGGAGTTGCTCGAGCAGCCGGCCATGCCAATGACGGCGGTGCTCGCAACAGCGGTGCCGAGCAGGCCCATGAACTGGCGCCTGCTGACTTGCAGCTTGCTTTCTTCCATTGGATTTCTCCCTTCCCATTTCGACCCGATCGTTCGCCGACGGGCCGTCGCACAGCTTCCTGTACCGTGCTTTCCCACGAATTCCTAAGAACAGCTAGAAATTCGTATCGATACACTTTAGCGCAGCAAAGCACGCGCGCGTGCCACGAGTGGGGATTTTTTGGACTATTTATTCGCTTTTTACCGTCAACGGCGGGAAAAAGGCAGGTAAAGAATGGGTAGCTGGCGATTCAAGGAAACATGATCGAAACATACGGAGGGCGCGCCGGAGGGTGCCTCCCCTATCTGGCGCGCCCTCCCCGCCCTCGATGCGGCTACTCGGCGTACTGCAGCGCGCGGTCGAGCTTCTGGCTGATCACCTTCGTGACGCCGTCGGCCTGCATGGAGACGCCGAAGAGCACGTCTGCAGTCTCCATCGTGCGACGCTGGTGCGTGATCATGATGAGCTGCGTGGTGCCGCGAAGCGATTCCACAAACGCGACGAGGCGGCGCAGGTTCGTGTCGTCGAGCGCAGCCTCGACCTCGTCCAAGATATAGAACGGCGTCGTGCGGATGCGGTAGACCGCGAACAGGAGCGCGATTGCGGTGAGCGACTTCTCGCCGCCGGACATGAGCGACATCTTCGTGATGCGCTTGCCGCGCGGCTGCGCCGAGACTTCCACGCCCGTGTTCTCCATATCGTCGGGGTCGACGAGAGACAGATGCGCCGTGCCACCGGGGAACAGTGTGGAGAAGATTTCCTGGAAGTTGGCGTTCACCGCCTCGTAGGTCCTCGCGAAATCGTCCTTCATGCGCGCATCGATGACGCGGTTGATCTTCGCGAGCGCCTTACGCGCGCCGTCGAGGTCGGCAAGCTGGCTTGCCAGATAGTCGTAGCGCACCTTGAGCGCGTCGTACTCGTCGGCGGCGTCGGGATTGATCGTGCCCAAGTTTGCGATGCGACGGCGCAGCTTGAAGGCGGCGTCCTCCACTTCGTGGCGGTTCTCGAGCTCGGGACACGCGAGCGCCGTCTCGAGCGGCGTGCGGCAGCCGTGGACAATCTCGTTGACCGCGGCCTCGACCTGCACCTCCAAACGTCCCTTGTCTACACGCGCAGCGCTCATGCGCTCACTGGCCGCGTCGTAGGCATCGTGAGCCGCGCGCGCCTTCGAGCGCGCCTCGTTCGCCTGGGCATGCAGCCCCGACTGGGAATCCTGCGCCTGCGTTGCCTTGTCCTCCAAGTCGACCGTCCAGCGGCGGGCGCTCTGCGCGAGCTCCTCGAACACCGCAAGCAAAGGCTCGATGCGGGAGGCGGAAAGATCCTTCGCACGATGGGCCAAACGCTGCGTCTTCGCCTGGGCGGCGAGCTGGGCGAGCTCTCCTGCGCGCGCATCGCGGACGCGGATGGTATAGGTCTCACGCTCCACGAGCGTCGCTGCGGCGAGCCTAGCCTCGGAGAGGGCATCAGTTGCCTGCTGGGCGGCATCGCGCAAAGGAGCGGCGGCGTCGAGCGCGGCGGCAAGACTTTCCTTCACGCCTTCCAGTTCATGCCCGAGCTCATCGGCCAAGCGCGCATATTCCTCCACGTCGGGGCGGGCCTTTGCGATGACCTGCTCCGCCTCCGAGCGTTGCCGCTCGACGTTCTCAAGTTCATGACGAGTCGAGGTAAGCTTCTGCGCTGCGGCGTCGGCAGCAGCGCGCGCGGCGTCCGACTTGCCCTTGGCGGCAGCGAGCTCCTGGCTTTTCGCGAGGCTTTCCCCTTGCGCCGTGCGCAGGGCAGCGTCGGCGGTATCGGCAGCCTCCTTCGCCTTTTGCGTCGCCTTCTTCGCAATGACAAGCTCGTGGGAAAGCTCCTCAAGCCTGCGAGCGCGCGCGAGGGCGCCCTGTCCCCCGTCGTCGACATGGCGACCGGCGACCACCTTGCCCGTCGGCCACACGATGCACCCGTCGGGCGTGGCAAAACGCAGGCCGAGCGTATCAGCCTCATGGGCAGCGAGCGCCTCCTCAAGGTTTTCGCACACGACGACATCGCCGAGGAGCGCGCGAACCGCACGAGCGGACGACTCGGGGAACGAAAGCCCCTCGAGAAGCGCCCGGCCCAACGCGTTCGCGGGTCGTGCTGAGGCATCAGGCATGGAGACCCCGTTCGCATCGTCGCGCAAGACAAGCGTCACCTCGCCGTTTTTCCCTTCGGCGGCGAGCGCGGCGACCATGCTTGCCGCATGCAACCCGTCAGCCACGAGGAGCGCTGCCACGTCGGCGCCGAGAAGGTGCTCGACGAGTGCCTCCTGCCCTTCGGGAGCAGAGATTTCGTGGGAAAGCGGCGCGACTGCGGCGTCGAAGGCGGCAGCATTGCTCGCGAGCCATTCGAGCGCCGGGCCCTGGGCCTTCGCGGATGCCCGCTCAACTTCGCGCAGTGCCTCGATTGAGGCAGCGCAGGCGCGCTCGGCGTCGCTCGCCTCGTCGCGGGCGGCACGTGCCTCCTCGGCAGCGCGCACAGCCTCGCCCACGTGCATGCGGGATTCCTTCTCGACCTGCTCGAGCGCCGAGAGCTCTTCGGCAAGCATTCGGGCATGGGCCTCCGCCTGGGAAGCCTCGGCCTGGGCGCGGTCGAACTGAAGGGTAAGCTCTTGGGTATGCCCCTCGATGATCTTCATGTGCGCGAGCCCGTTCGTGAGGGCCTCTTTAAGCTCGGCGTGCTTGGCGCGGGCCGAGTTGATGCGCGATTCCAAATCGCGACTCGCGCGGCCGAGCTCGGTCGCGCGCTTTTCGGTCTCGGCGCGCCTCGACGTTACGTCCGCATGGTCGGCAGCGAGCCGCGACACCTTTTCTTCAGCTTGCGCACGCTCGGCCTGCACGCTTGCAAGCTGAGCGTTTGCCGCGTCAAGATCGGCTTGCGCAGTCTTTGTGCGAGCGGCGTTCGCCTCGAGCGACACCGCCAGCTCGCCCGCACGGCTGGTGGCAGCACGCTTGCGCTCGCGCATGACGAGCTCAGCGGACTCGATGCGCTCAACGGCGCTCGAAGCCTGACGATGCTGGCGTGTGAGCTCGCCGGCGCTCGCCCCCTCTTGGCGAATCTTTTCCTGCAGCGCCTCGGCGGCAGCTTCCGCGTTCGAAATCTCCGCGCGCTTCGCCTCGAGCTCGGCAGCGACGGCTTCCTCGCGCGCCGTGGCGGCGGCGTGCTTTTCCTGTAGCTGGCGCAGGTCATCGACGGCAAGCTTGAGCTTCAGCTCGGAGAGCTCGGCGGAAAGCCCGATGTAGGTGCGGGCGCGCTTCGCCTTGCGCTCGAGCGGCTTCAGTTGACGTTCGACCTCGGCGGTCACGTCGCGCACGCGCGCGAGATGCTGATCCATCTGGGCCAGCTTGCGCTCGCTTTTCGCCTTACGCTGCTTATGCTTGAGCGTTCCCGCGGCCTCTTCGATGAGCGCGCGGCGGTCTTCGGGCTTCGATTGCAGTATGGAGTCGAGGCTGCCCTGCGAGATGATCGAGTGCGTGCCCGTCCCAAGTCCCGAGTCGTGAAGAATGTCGAGCACATCCATGCGACGCGCCACCGTGCCGTTGATGAGGTATTCGCTCTCTCCCGAGCGGTACATACGGCGTGTGATCGCGACCTCGTCGTAGTCGACGGGAAGCGTGCCGTCGGAGTTGTCGAGCACCAAGTCGACTTCGGCAAGCCCCGCCGCGCGTCGGGCGGAGGAGCCGGCGAAGATGACGTCTTCCATGGCCTGTCCGCGCAGATGCTTGGCGTTGCGCTCGCCGAGCACCCACAGCACGGCATCCGAGATGTTCGATTTGCCCGATCCGTTCGGGCCCACGATCGCCGTGATGCCCGGCTCGAGCGTGAGCGCGCTTCTGTCGGCAAAGGACTTGAAGCCCTTGAGGACGAGGGATTTGAGGTGCATTCGCTAGCCCTGCTTCTTCTGAAGGCGTGCGGCTTCCTTCTCCGCCTTGATGCGGGCGCGCTCGGAGGCCTTCTCAGCCTTCGCATGCGCTGCGGCTTCTTTTTCGGCAGCGCGGGCGGCTGCCTTCTCGGCCTTGGCCTGCGCCGCGGCCTCTTCCTTGGCGGCGCGCTCCTCCTCGGTGAGCCCGAGCCCGAAGAACTCGCCGAGGCGCGCGAGCGTGCTCTTCGCAGCCTGGCTCTCGGCCTCCTTCTTCGTGCGACCGGTGCCGCGGGCAAGTCCCTGGTCACCCGCGTAGACCTGAGCGACGAACGTACGGTCGTGCGGCGGGCCCTGCGTCTCGATCAGCTTGTAAGTCGGCGTGATGCCGCCCTCCTGCAGCTTCTCCTGAAGGGCGCTCTTGGGATTTTCAGGCTGGGCGGCCAGATCGAGCGACATATGCGGGATGAGCGTGCGGCGCACAAACTTCACCGCAGCGTCGATTCCGCCGTCGAGGTAGAGCGCAGCAACAACTGCCTCGTAGACGTTCTCGAGCGCGGAGTGAAGGCCTCGCTTGCCCGTGCCCGTCTCAGAGGAGCCGAACACGATGATGTCGGCGAAACCGAGCTTCGCAGCCACATCCGACAGGCTCGAGCCTGCGACGAGCGCCACCTTGATGCGGGTGAGCCCGCCCTCGTCGATCTCATGGAAGCTGTCGAACGCGATCGCCGCGACGATGGCGCCCACGATGGAGTCGCCCAAGAACTCCAGGCGCTCGTAGGAGTATTTGACCGGACGGCCCTCCGTCGCCGAAGGGTGCGTGATTGCCGAGAGGAGCAGCTGCTCCTGTTTGAATTCATAGCCCAAGATTTCCTGGGCGCGTGCGAGCTTTTCCTGCTGTTCTTCAGTCATCGACATGCTGATATCGGACCACCTTGCGCCTATCGTGTCTTCTGATTGCTTAAACGTTTATTCTACCTGTTCAGAATTATTTGCGTCGGAGCCTGCGAGCGTCTGCGCGATTATTTCAGAAACGTTCTCCCGGGCGGTGCGGGCGGTCACGAGGATGCCGTTCTTCACCGCCTTCGCGTTCGAGGAGCCATGCCCGACGACAACGGCGCCTTTGCAGCCCAGAAGTGGCGCACCGCCGTAGGTGTCGGCGCTCATGCGGTCTTTCAGCTCGTAGAGCTCGCTTTTGAGCGCAAGCGCGCCGATCTTCGCCTTCGCAGACGACATCATGGCTTCCTTCACCATTTTGAAGAGCACCTTCGACGTGCCCTCGATGGTCTTGAGGGTCACATTGCCGGTGAAGCCGTCGCACACCACAACGTCGAAATCGCCCGTGAGGATATCGCGTCCCTCAGCGTTGCCCGCAAAGCCCGGCACCTGCCTGGCCATGAGCGCATGCGTCTTGATCGCGAGGTCGTTGCCCTTTTCCTCCTCCTCGCCGATGTTGAGAAGGCCGATGCGCGGGTTCGGGATACCCAAGATGCGCTCGGCGTAAATGCCCGCCATGCGGGCGAACTGTACGAGGTAGGCAGGCTTGCAGTCGGCGTTCGCGCCCACATCGCACAGAAGCACCGGGTGGGACGGCGCGGGAAGGGGCATGGCGAGAGCTGGGCGCTGCACGCCCTTCACACGCCCGACCACGAGGGTCGCGGCGGCGAGGCATGCGCCCGTAGACCCTGCGGAGAAAAAGCCCGCTGCCTGGCCCTCCTTCACCAAACGGCAGCCGACCACGATCGAGGAGTCCTTCTTCTGCCGCACGGCGCGGGCGGGGTGCTCGCCCATATCGATCACCTGGGTGGTAACGTGCGCTTCGCAGCGCTCATGGCTCGCAGCGAACGGGGTCACCACCTCGTCAGGCCCGCACAAAACGATCTTGAGCGCAGGATCGGCTTCAAGCGCTGCTGCGACACCTTCGAGCACGACGGAGGGCGCGTTGTCGCCGCCTATGGCGTCAACTGCAAGAACGGTTCCGGGAAACGCCTCGGCTGCAGCGCGTGCAGCGGCCAGTTCGCGAGATTTCCTTCCCAAGGTGAACTCCTATCCGGCAGACGCGATTGCACCCACCTCGTGAAAAAGCCTCCCGTCCGCGCGCAAGGGCGCACGGAAATGGGAGGCTCTAGGCTTGCCTATGTTAAGAAGCTAGGTCGGACTCGGCGAGCCCGCAAGCCGCTATTCGGTCTCGATGACTTCGCGGTTCTTGTAGAAGCCGCAGTTCGGGCACACGCGATGCGGAAGCTTCACTTCGCCGCACTGCGGGCACACGGAACGAGAAGGTGCGTCGATGCGGTCGTTAGCGCTGCGACGAGTATGGGTGCTTGCACGACCCGTTTTTTGCTTAGGTACTGCCATGATCTAGCTCCTTTGTAAAACATCGGACGGATTTCCGAACCGCCCGCTTATCACTGGGTAAACACGCGAAGAGATATGATAGCAAAGAGAAACAAGCGGCGCAAGGCCTTGTGCGCGTTTTCGCCTCAGCTTACCACATAATGCGCAGAAAATCGCAGACACCGCGACAAAACAAGGGCGCGCACCGTTCACGCAGCGCGCGCCCTCGCCTATTCGCAGCCACAGAGAGCCGCGCCTCATCATGTTTAGGAGCTCCCGCAGGCCTGAAAGCCCGCGGGAGCGCTACGCCTCGAACCTTCCTACAGATACGACGGCACAAGCTCGATTTCAGGAAGCGGCGTGCGCGGATGGGCACCGCGATCGATTCCCGAGATCTCGTCGGCGAAATCGATGAAGCGGTCCATGTTCTGCGAGCTCTTGAACCACTCGTCGCCGTGCACGGCGCCCTCGACGAGCTCGAGAACCGCACGCTTGCCAGCAAGCTCGCCTTTGAGCAGCTCGTATTCCTTATGCGGATCGGCGGAGCGATAGGCGATGCACTCGCCGTCACCTAAGCCCTGCAGCGTCTCGTAGAGCGCCACCGACTGCTCGAAGGGGACAACCGGATCGCCCGTGCCATGCTGGATAAGCATCGGGGGCACCCCGTCGGGGCGGCGCTTGATGGCCTTCACGGAGCTTGCCATGTCGCAGCGCTCCTCTGGCTCGGCCACGATGCAGAAGCCCATCACTTGGTCGGGAGGCGACATCGGGTTGTCCCCGTCATCGCGATGGCCCGTCTGGTGCTCGCAGACGTAGATGTCGGACACGCCGTACATCGAGAAGCAGCCCTGGACCGAGGAATCGCCGCAGTCGCCGAGCAGGCAGTCCTCGAAGTCGATGTCGTCGTTGGTCGCGGCGACGGTCTGTGCGATGTGACCGCCCGAGGAATTGCCGCACACGATCACGCACTTGGGGTCAAGGTGATACTCATCGGCATGGTTGCGAAGGTAGCGAATCGCCGCCTTCACGTCGTTGACCTGGGCAGGCCATTTCGCATGCGAGCTCAAACGGTACCCGACGCTCGCAACCGCGTAGCCCTGCGATGCCGCCTGGAAGAGCCCCGCGATGTTGTCTGCGCGCTTGAAGCGGAACTTCCACGCGCCGCCGTGCACCGCGACGACCACCGGGAAGGGGCCCTCGCCTTCGTCGGGAAGCACGAGGTCAAGCTTCTCGCGCTCGTGCGCGTCGGCATAGGGGATGTCGAGATAGGTGCGCTTGAACTGGGACATATCGACGGCCTTGAAAGGCGCCTCGTTCATTTCTTCAGTCATTCCAATCGTCTCTTTCCTTCAAACGGGCTAAGCGGCATCGCTTGCAGTCTCAGCCTCGACGCTCTTTGCGCCCTTGCCCTTCTTGACCACAAGCGCCACGATTCCGACAACGCCGCAGATGATGCAGAGGAGCGCGCCCGTCCAAAGGTCGGCGGAGTACTGGGCGGCCGAAGGGGCAAAGGCGTACAGGCCGGTCGCGGGTGCCACGGCGAGCGAGGCAGCGGTGAAGTAGGACACGATGAACACGGCGATTTTCACGCCGGTCTGGCAGAAGGCGCCAATCTTGCCCTTCACAGAATCGGGCGCGCCGTTAGCGGCGGACGCCATGGAGCTGATCATGACCTGCAGACCAAAGAAGCTGAACAGGCACATCGAGGCTGCGATGCCGACGAAGGAGCGCATGGTAATCATGATGAGCAGCGCCACTGCCATGCCGAACAGGCAGAACACGCGGCCGCCGATGCGCTTGGTCACGCCGAAGATCGGGCCGAAGAACGCGCTCACAACCATGCCGAACACCATGGAGATGGAGGAGAGGGTGCCGGTCGTGGCGGCGTCGCCGATGCCAAGCTCGCTCACGAGCGAGGAGAGGCTCACAGTCAGGCCCTGGAACACGAGGGTGAAGAAGAACACAAGGAAGATGCACACCCAGGAAGCGAGCGGGATGCGGTCCTTCTTGGCGGAAGTGGCGCCTGCGGCGGAATCGGCGGTCTTCGCCTTCTTCTCGGGGGCGCTCACCTCAGGCTCCTTCATGAAGAGCAGCACGAGCACGAAGGCGACAGTGACGATGAGGTACGCAAGGAAGACCATATGCCACCCGGTCGTGGCCAGAATGCCGCCGATCTGCATGAACACGATGTTACCGAGAGAGCCTGCGACCTGAGTGAAGCCCATGTAGCGAGCGAGCTCCTTGCCCGAGAAGAACATGTACATAAGGCTCACCTCAACGCCGAGGCAGGAAGCCTGGCCGATGCCGAACAGGAAGCGGCACGCGAGGATGGCGTAGAGGTTGTCGATGAAGAACGGCGCCACGCCCATGACGACCATGAGCGCCGTCGCGGAAAGCAGGATGGTGCGGTAGCGCACCTTGGTGCCGGCGATGAGGCCGATCAAGATAGTCACCGGGATGCCCACGAGCGAAGGCAGCGTGTAGATGTACATGACGGTGGTGCGGTCGAAGTCGGGGAACGCGTTGTAGAGCGTCTGCAACGCCGGCGAGATGGTCATCGTCGAGCAGACAACGAAGTACAGCGACAAGATCGCAATAAGGATCGTCGTCTTCTCCCGCTTGGATAGGTTGGCGATTTGCTCTTTCGAGAGCGTTTTCGTTGAGGCTGCCATGCATGCCCTCCTTGGTTCTGCGGCCACAGCCGCGAGGGGGACGGGCGCGCGTCGGCGGTCGTGCGTTTCCCTCCTGCCGCCGGTATCTCTCCCCTGTTTCGTGTTGCCCGTCGCGAGACAGGGCGCATTATTTCGCAACACGAATGTGCAAATCCAATAGAATGGATGGAGGAGCTATAAAAGAAATTGATAATACCTGGTAGATTCAATAAAGATAATGCCGCAAAGACAATCAGGAAGGTCTGTAACAATGGATTTCGACCACTTGAGATACTTTCAGACGCTCGCGGCTTGCGGCAGCTACACCGCAGCAGCAAAGCAGCTCTTCATCAGCCAGCCGGCGCTTTCCTACGCGATATCGCAACTCGAGGCGCGCACGGAAATCAAGCTGTTCGAGCGCACCGCGCGGGGGGTTCGCCTCACGCCTGCCGGCGAGGAGTACCTCAAGCACGTCGACCGCGCAATCGAGGAGCTCGACATCGGGAAGGCGCGCGCCCGCACGATCGCAGGAGGCGCCTCCATCGTGCGCATCTCGCTCATGCGCGTCCTCGGCGCGATATTCCTCCCGAACGCGATCACGCGTTTCAAGCAGGCCTTTCCCGATGAGGAATGCAAGTTCGATTTACGGCTAGGAATAGCGTCCGAGGTGGCAGCCGACATCGAGGAAGGGCGATCGGGAATCGGACTGTGCTCGCGAGTGGGTAACGAGGAGCTTAAGCATATCGCCGTCGCGAAGCAGAAGCTCGTCGTCATCGCGCCCCACGACCACGAGCTAGCGCGAAAGGACAGCGTGAACCTTATCGAGACGGCACGCTACCCGCAGGTCGGGTTCGCCCCAGGGACGGGGCTTCGCCAGACGGTTGACAAGATGTACTCGGATGCCGGCGTATCGGTGCGCTACCTTTCCGAGGAGCGCGAGGACTACACGGTCACCGGCATGGTGGCTGCCGGCTTCGGCATCGCGGTCGTGCCACGGCTCGCCATATTCGACCAGCTCGACGTGTGCTGCCTTGAAATCGAGAACGAGAACAACTACCGCACCTTCTACATGGTCTACTCCGAAAACGCAGCGCTCACCAGCGCGGAGAAGCGGTTCATCGACTTCGCGCGGATGGAAGTCGCCGAGCGCGGCCTCTCGAACGCAGAGATGAGCTAGGCAGAGACACGAGAAGAAGCCCGGCACGAAAGCGAAGAGAAGGGCATCGGGGCAAAGTGCCCGCGCGAGGGTTCGGGGCGGAAGAGTGCCTTAAGAGGACGCTCCTCGGGAAACGAGGGCTCGAAGCCGATAGAAAAAACGCGCCCGCCATTTCGACGGACGCGCTGAAAAAATGAACGCGAGAACGCTTAATCGGCCGATTCGTCGGAATCGAACGAGAAGTTCGCAAGCGCCGCGAAGGGGTTTTTCGCCAGCTCGAACTCGTCGGGCCCGTCGGATTGCTCCTTCTCGCACCCGCACGGCCCCTCGTTCAAGTTGGCGCCGCAGGTGGGGCACAGGCCCTTGCAGTCCTCATCGCACAGAGGGACGAGCGGCAGCTCGAACACGATGGCCGAAACGACGAGGGACTCCATATCGAGCACGTGGTTCGCGGGCAGACGGTCGAACTCGTCCTCGTCGGCACCTTCGGGAATCTCCGCGCCGTCGAGCAGGAAGTATCCTTCGATTTCGCCCTCGACATCGAAGACCGCGTCCTCAAGGCAGCGCGCGCAATCGGTGCGCGCCTCGCCCGTGACGCTCCCCGTGACGAGCAGCGCGTCGCCCGTGTTGGAGACGTCGGTATGCCACGAAAGCGGCTCACTGAATCGGTACGAGTCGGGACCGCACTCGAACTCATCAACGGCAACGGTGCCCTCGAACTGGGCAAACTCTGCAGGCGAGAATAGCTCGGCGGGAACCTCGAGGGAAAGCGAATCCCCCGAGACGACGCGCAGGGAGCTTTTAACGCTAGAAAGCTCGTCCATTAGCCGCGACCGACGTTGGTCGACCCGGCGTTCAGGCGATCGCGGCAACGGCGCACGTTGCCGAGAAGCGTGTCGAGGCTCTGCTCGACGTGACCGAACACCTCGTCGGCGTAGTCTTCCGCGCCGGCGCGCGTCTGACGCTCGAGCTCGCGGGCATCGGCCAAGATGGTGTCGGCCTGCTGCTGGGAGATGCGCACGATCTCCTGCTCGGAAGCGATGGTCATCGCCTGGCTGCGCGCGTCTTCGATCATGCGGTTCGCTTCGGCTTCCGCATCATCGAGAAGGCTCTGGCGTTCGCGCACGATCTGGCGCGACTGCGCGAATTCGCTCGGGAACGTGTCGCGAATCTCGTCGATGATCTCGAAAGCGGCGGACACGTCAACCTGGCGAAGGTTGTTCTTGCCGAAAACTGGCTTTGCATCCTCAAGCAAAATCGAGAGTTCCTCGAGAAGACCCAAGACCCCGGTTTCGTCCATGTTATTCCTTCCAACCTGCTGTTATGCAGCGTGTAATCTGCGCTTCGTGTGCTGCGCTTTGTGCGCACATGAGTCCACTTATCATATCACGACGCCCTGATTTGGCAAAACGCACCACAGAGCATTCATAAGCCTCAGCTGGGCGCAGACGCAAAAAATAATTGCACCCGCCGCGCGCTACCCGAACGTATCCGCCAAGCGCAGGATATCGACCGCCGTCTCGCCGTATTTCTTGCGAGAAGAAAGCACGAACCCACACGCCGCCTCTGCCTCGTCGGCATCGGCGTTCGTCGAGAGCGCATGCTCATACACCACGATAACGTCGCCCGAGATGGCGCCCGCCTTCGCGAGGTTCGCCACCATCCCGAGGGACTCCTCTGCGGCAAGCGCGTAGGGCGGATCAAGAAACACCAGGTCGAACGCGGGACGTTGACGGAGCGGCGGCTTCTCGAGCACATCGGCGCGCACGAGGCGGGCGCGGCGCGGCTCAAGGCCGAGCGTGCGCATGTTTCCCGACACCACGGATGCTGCCGCGCCGTCGCGCTCGAAGAAGCACGCCGATGCGGCGCCGCGAGAGAGCGCCTCGAGGCCTAGCGCCCCCGACCCTGCAAAGGCGTCGAGCACGACCGCACCCTCAAGGCCCCCGCGAGCAGAAGCTAGCGCGCTCATCAGCGACTCGCGCACGCGATCGGTCGTCGGGCGCGTGCCGTCCCCCTTAGGGGCCTTGATAACGCGGCCGCGGTATTCACCTGCGATGATTCTCATGCTATCCGCCTTCCCCGGCGCGCGCAGCGCCGAGCAGCAACCGTACTTCCCGCCCGAGCGCCGCATGATCGGCAGCGACAAGGTCGGGGTCGTTTTCCAAAAGCTCACGCGCGTCGGCATGGGCCGCTTCGATAAGCCCCCCGTCGCGCACCACGTTCACCAGCTTCAGCACCGAGGCACCGCTCTGGCGATTGCCCAGGATATCGCCTTCGCGGCGAAGCGACAAGTCGATGCGGGCGAGCTCGAAGCCGTCATCGCAGGTCTCCATCGCGCGAAGGCGCTCGAGGGCGACGTCCTGCTTCGAGGCGGACACGAGGAATACCCAGGCGGGCTTCTCACCGCGACCGACGCGGCCGCGCAGCTGGTGGAGCTGCGAGAGACCGAAGCGGTCGGCGTCCTCCACGATCATGACGGTCGCGTTGGGAACGTCCACGCCAACTTCAATAACCGTGGTGGCGACCAGAACCTGCGTCTCATTATCATGAAAGCGCTGCATGACCTGCTGTTTCTCGGAAGATGGCAAGCCGCCGTGCAAAAGCTCGACCTTCCAATCGAAAAACGTGCTCCCCTGGAGCATCTCCGCCTCGCGCGTCGCCGCGGCAACGTCATCGTGCTTCAAGTCGGCATCGTCCTCGATGGCGACCGTCGGGTGGTACGCCCCACCGTCGGGCTCCTCGCGCGACGCGGCGGCCCCCTCCCCCGCCATCGCGTCGCGCTCCTGGGTGTCCTTGCCCACAAGCGGGCACACGACGTACACCTGCTCGCCGCGACCGAGCGCCTCGCGGGCGGCATCGTAGGCATACCCGCGCTCCGACTTCGCGAGCACGCGCGTCGTGCGGCGCGCCGCGTCGTGCGGTCGATGCTTCAGGTACGTGAGCGTCAAGTTCCCGAACAGCGCGAGCGCGAGCGTGCGCGGAATCGGCGTCGCCGTGAGGAAGAGCGCGTCAGGCGCGTCGCCCTTGGCGAGCAGCTTCGCGCGCTGGGCGACGCCGAAGCGCTGCTGCTCGTCGATCACGGCGAGCGTAAGGTTGCTCGGGCGCACGTCGTCCTCGAGCAGCGCATGCGTGCCGATGAGCACGTCGAGGCTGCCAGCGGCGAGGCGGGAGAGCAACTCCGCCCGCTCGGATTCCGAGGTCGACCCGGTGAGCACCGCATGGGTGATACCCGCCGCATCGAAGAGCTTCCCCAGGCTGCGCTCGTGCTGCTGCGCGAGGACCTCGGTCGGAGCGAGAAGCAGCGCCTGCCCGCCCGTATCGGCCGCAGCCGCGATGGCGAACGCGGCCACGACGGTCTTGCCCGTGCCCACGTCACCTAAAAGCATGCGGTTCATCGCGTGCGGCTGCGCCATCTCGCCGAGGATGTCGAGCCGAGCCTGCTGCTGCTCGTCGGTGAGCGTGAACGGAATCGCCGCGTCGAGCGCCTGCATGCGCGGGCCCGCAATCTCGTGCGCCGTGGGTACATGGCCGCGGCTGCGAGCCGCCCCTTGCTGCATGAGGTGGAGCTCAAGCAGGAGCACTTCCTCGTACGCCAAGCGGCGCCGCGCCTCATGGGCTTCGGCCAGGCTTTCGGGAAAGTGAATCGCGCGAAACGCGACCTGGCGGCTCACCAGGCGATACTTCACGCGAAGCTCCAGCGGCATCGGGTCGAGCACACCCTCGGCGAGCTCGAGCGCATTACTCACGAAACGCCGCATCAGCGCCGGCGTCACCTTCTCACCAGCGGGGTGCACGGGGATGACAAGGCCATGCGCAGGTGCATCGGACCCTTCGAGCGGAAGGATCTGCGGGTTCACCATTCGCTTGAAGCCGTAGTTGAACTCGATTTTGCCGGCAATCGCCACACGCATGCCGGCGGAGAGCTGCTCGGCGAGCCACGGTTGGCGAAACGCGGTCACGATTACGACGCCCGTAGAATCGGTGACGCCTATTTCCACCAAAGTCAGGCGCGGTTTCGGGCGCTTGAGTTTAACGTCGTGGATCACGCCCTCGATGGTGCACGACTCACCGATGCGCGCCGAGGCAGCGGTCTCGCGGGCGGAAAGGTCGATGTAGCGCCGCGGGAAATGCGTGATGAGCCCGCGGACCGTGCGAATGCCGAGCTTCTCGAGCGCCTTCGCGCGCGCGGGGCTCACGAGGCGCACGCGGCTCACCGGCTCGTCAAGCCCGAGCGTGGCCTGCAGCCTATCGGGTATGTGGGAAGCTTCCGGCAAAATTTCCTTTCACAATGGAAGCCGACCAGCTCCCACTTCAACCTCGATAATACCGCGTCCGGCGGGGTGTCGTCGCGCGCAGTTCCGCACGACGCGAACAGCCCAGTGGGCTGTTCGCCAAAGCAGGACTGTCTGAGCACGACGATGCTCCGCCGGACGCTATCCGATTGAGTTGAAAAAGCTAGCCTACTCCACGGAGAACACGATCGGGTAGAGCGGCTGCTCGCCGCGGTGCGCGTCGACTTCCAGCTCGTCGAAGCGCGACTCGATGCACTCCACCAAAGCATCCAGCTGCTCGTCCGAGAAGTCCTCGCCCGCAAGCAGCGTCAACGTGTCGGCATCTTCGGCCTCCATGGTATCGAGCAGCGACATCACGACATCCTCCACGCTCGAGCCAACAGCCTCGATCGAACCGTCGGCGATACCGATGACATCGCCGTTGTGGATGGGGTTGTCGTGCGCGTCCTTGGAGTCTTTGATCGCCGTAGTGACCTCGCCGGTCTTCGTGTCGGCGAACGCACTCGTCATGTTCTCGACGTTCTCCTCGAGCGACGCGGTCTCGTCAGCGCTGAACAGCGCCGAGAACGCCTGAGGCACGCTCTTCGTGGGAACGACGGCGCAGGGAACCTCGGACAACCCCGCCGCGCTTTGGGCCGCCATGATGATGTTGGAGTTGTTCGGCAGGATGATGACGGCGTCGGCGTTCACGCGCTCAACGGCGTCGAGCAAATCCTTCGTCGAGGGATTCATGGTCTGCCCGCCCGACACCACGACGTCGACGCCCAAGCTCTCGAGGATCTTCGCCATGCCCGAGCCGGCGGCGACCGCCACAAATCCGAGCGGTTTGTGCTCAGAGCGCTCCTCGGCCGCAAGCTTCTCGTTGCGCTCGACGCTCTGAAGCTTCATGTTGTGGATGAAGACTTCCGAAATCTGGCCGCGCTCCAAGAAATAATGGAGCACCTTGTCGGGCGTGTTGGAGTGAACGTGAACTTTGAACTTGGGCTTCTCGCCAACGCACAGCTCGCAGTCGCCCATCGTGGACAAAAAGTCGAGCGCCTCGTCCTTGTCGAGCACATCGGAATCGACGAGGAACTCGTTGCAGTAGGTGTACTTGGAGCCCTCCCAGTCGTTAATCTGCTCGATCGCGACCTTCGGGGCAGCACCGGCACGGGCAAGCGCGAGCTCGTCGCCGAGGGGGCCGGACTTGCCGAGCAGCGCTGCGGTGAACGCGTCAGCCAGGATAGCCAGGCCGAAGCCGCCGGCATCGACCACGCCGTTCTCCTTGAGCACCGGAAGCAGGTCGGGCGTGCGCTTCACCGAGGCGTAGCCTTCCTCGACGATGGACTCGAGCGCCTCGTCGACGGAGAGCTTCTTCTTGCGCGCGTGCTTGGCAGCGGCGGCCATGTCCTTCACCACCGTGAGGATCGTGCCCTCGACCGGCTTGCGCACCGCCTGGAAAGCGACCTCGACCGCGCGGGCGAACGCCGCATCGATCGTCGCGGTGGAAACCTCCTCGGCCTCCGCGCAGCCCTCGCACAAACCGCGGAGAATCTGCGAGGTGATGACGCCGGAGTTCCCGCGCGCGCCCATGAGAGCGCCCGTGGTGATGGCGCGACGAACCTCGGCTATGCCCGCGTTCGCGGGAAGCTTCGCAATATTGTCGACGACCGACTTCAGCGTAAGCGACATGTTCGTGCCGGTATCGCCATCGGGAACGGGGAACACGTTCAGGCGATTAATCTCTTCCTTGCGCTCGCTGAGCTGAGCAGATGCCGAAGCAATGGCGGCAAGGACGTCTGATCCGGTATAGGTTTGTGACATAGTGGAACGATCTCCTTAACAAGCAGGCCCGCACGCCGATGCGGCGCGCACCCGCAGAAACGATGCTATTTGCGGACCTTCACGCCTTGCACGTGGACCTCGACGCCGTCGAGCGGGACGCGCGCGTACTCCTTGAGCGCGAACGTGACCTGGTCGACGAGGTTCTGGGAAACAGCGCTGATGTTCGTGCCGTACTCGATGACGACGTAAAGCTCGACGTGGACCCCGGCGTCGGTGCTCGAAACGACCACGCCGCGGCGCAGGCGCGAGGCGGGCAGGATCTTCGCGATGCCGTCGACGGCGTTCGGAGCCGCCATGCCGACGACGCCGTAGCATTCGAGAGCCGCGTTGCCGACCATGTCGGCCAGAACGTCGTTGGCAACATGCAGGTTGCCAGGAATCGTTGTGCTCATGATGCTCCTTTCGCAACACGCGCGAAGCCTAATTGCCCGCGCGTAATCATCCAAAAAGGCAGTATAGCGCAAGGAAAAGCGCCTACGATAGCTGCCAGAACCCAGCGGCCGCTATTACACACGAAAAGTCCTTGAAACGAGCTGTCTGTTTGTGATATAGTAGTTAGGCTTTTTTGTCATCAACGGTTTTTAACCGGCACGTACACGGAGTTGAGAATTATGTCGAAGATTTGCGAAGTTTGCGGCAAGGCACCGTCTTTCGGTCGTAGCGTGAGCCACTCCCATCGAGTGACCAACCGCATGTTCCGTCCTAACATCCAGAAGGTCACCATCCGCGACGAGAAGGGCCGCGTCCGCAAGGCGAACGTCTGCACCAGCTGCATGAAGGCCGGCAAGGTCGAGCGCGCGTAAAAACGCACTTCAATCGCGCAGCGGGTTCTGCCCTCGTCGCGATTGACCGCACTGCCATCTGGCACCAAAAGCAAAGCCCGCATCAGCGGGCTTTTTTGGGTTTGGAGGATAGCACGAGAACACGAAGCCCCCTCTTTCCACACGCAAAGAAAGAGGGGGCCTAAAAAAATACCCCTACGACGGTAGCACGATCAGCAGGCGCTTGCAGTTGGGGCACTCACCAAGCGGCGCATGCGCTTTCAGGTCGATCAGGTGGCCTTGCTCGATCGGGGCGCGACAGGCGCCGCAGGCATTGTCGCGAAGAAGGGCAACTGCCACTCCCCCGCAGTGCTTTGCCGCACGGTCGTAGCGAGCCTTGAGGTCGGCAGGCAGATTCGCCGCGATCCGATCGTGCGACGAGGCAAGGTCGGCCTCTTGCTTTTTCAGCTCGCCACCCTGCGACTGGAACTCGGCCGTTGCAGCCGACTCCGTTTCCCGAAGCTGGGCAAGTGCCGTAGAGATTTGCTTTTCAACTGCAGAAATCTTATCCAACTCGGCATCGACGGCGGCGAGGTCCTCCTCAAGCGTGGCGCGGCGCTTCGCGTAGCCGTCCATCTCGCGCGTATGCGCCTCGACATCGCGATAGCCAGACGCCGAATCGACCGCCTTCTGCGCCTCTTCCTGCTTGGCGGCCAGCTTGCCGTCCTCTTCGGAGATGCCGGCAAGCTTCTCCTCTGCCTTCGCGCGAAGCTTCCCCACCGTTTCCTGCTTCTCCTCGATGGCCTTGATCTTCTTGCGCGCAGCGACGATCGTCTTTCGCTGCGGAAGATCGGCGATGGCCTTCTGGACGCGAAGAAGCTCCATGTCGTTGTGCTGCAACTCGATGAGCGTGGAAATGTCTTCGTCTTTGACCTGCATGCGTTGTTACCTCGCGCTTCCCTTGTGTTCCTTCGTTTTACGTCCGCTATTCTACAACCTGGTCGATTCCGGATGAGACCAATTGCCGCTCTGGTCGATCACCTCGATGCAATCTACGGAAACGCCCGCTGCCGCCACCGCATCTGCCAGAACACCGGCAAAGGGCAGCTCGGTCGTGTCATGGCCCATGTCGATGATGGCGAGCCCCGCTGCAGACGCATCGAGCGCCGCATGGTATTTCACCTCGCCGCAGATGAGGCAGTCCACATGCTCGCGCAGGCACGCGGCGACAATGCTGCCGCACGAGCCCGTATAGGTGGCAACGCTCTTAATCTCGCGGTCGAAATCACCCCACACACGCGGGACCTGCGCAAACACCGAGGTGCAGCGCGCGGCGAGCTTTTCGAGCGTCATGGGCGCATCGCCTTTGCGCACCGAGCACAGCTGGCCGTATCCGCGATCGGGCCCCGAGGGGCACGGCACGAGGACGCGCCCGGACCAGTCGAGCGAGAGCATGTTGGGAAGCATGCGCGCCGCAAGCGGGCTTGCGTCAAGGCCGGTGTGGAACGACATCACCGCGACGCCCGATTCGATGGCAGCCCACACCACCGCGCCCGGAGACACCGCCGCAGAGGCGCCGGGCTTGAACTCGCTTGGCGGATCGAGGAAGGCGGGATGGTGCGTCACAAGCACGTTCGCGCCGCGAGATGCCGCCTCGTGAATCGCCGCAACCGTGGGGTCGAGCGCGACCGCCACGCGCGTGACCTGGCGCGACGGATCGCCCACCGTAAGGCCCGCCCGATCCCAGTCCTCAACATCTTCTTTCGGGAAAGCCCTGAACAGCACCGCCTCCAAGGCACCTACGCTTAAGGTCCTCTCCTTCTTGGACAGGGGCCCGGATGCGCGTTTGCTCAGTCCCGTTTCAGGTTTTGCAGAAGCCATGTTCACATCCTCCTTATGCGTTCGAATGAGGTTTCATGCCCTCTATTGTATCGGCAGCTCCCGCCGCTCGCCATGCGCCAGGGGAATCGTCACGCAATCATAACCTGCGCGCGCCATGAGCTCGTACGCCTCGCGGATACCGAAGGCGACGTCGACCGGCTTGTGCGCGTCGGTGCCCACCGTGCAAGGCACGCCCGCGCGGCAAAACGCGGAAAGCAGCTTGAGCGTCGGGTACATCTCGGCGCAGCGTTTCACGGCGCCTGCCGTGTTCACCTCCACCATGCGCCCGCCCGCGCGCGCCGCCTCGGCCATGCGCGCATACAGGGGCTCCAAGGGATAGGTTGGGAAGTGCCCGAGCTTTTTCGGCAGGTCAGGATGAGAAAGAACATCGAAACGGTCGGGCGAGGCCGCCATTGCGCACCATTCGTCCACGTATTGGCGCCAGATGCGGTCGGGTGCGCCAGGTTCAAGCCAGGGGCCCTCGATGTCCTCGTTGTCGATGCCCCAGGTGCCAAGGAAGTGCACCGACCCCAGCACCACGTCGAAGCGCGAGGTGTCGCGCTCGGCAGGCGTACGGTCCTCCGCCGCGCCGAGCCAGTCCATCTCGCATCCTGAGAGAATGGTCATGTGCGGATGCTCTGCGCGGGCGCGGTCGATGTCGGCGAGATAGCCCGCGACGGACTCTCGGGGCATGGCCTCGTCCCCGCGCGGGTCGAACGCGCCCGAAAGCGGGAAGTGCTCCGTTACGGCGAGCACCTCGATCCCCACCGCGTCAGCTGCGGCGACAAGTTCGGCCACCGTGCCCTCGCCGTGGCCGCAGAGCGCCGTGTGGGAGTGCGTGTTCACAAGCGGCATCGCAGGCACGCTAGCCTCGATTCCAGTTGAGGGCCTCGTCGAAAGCGATGAGGAACCTATCAATATCTTCGGCGGTGGTGTAGCGCCCCATCGAAATGCGCAGCGCACCGTAGGCGTCGTCGCCCTCCACGCCGATGGAGCGCAGCACGTGGCTCGGCTCGAGCGAATGCGACGAGCAGGCCGACCCGCCCGATACGCCGAAGCCCTTCATGTCGAGACGCAGGATAAGCGTCTCGCTTTCAAGGTCGCTCACGATCACGTGCACGATGTTCGGCAGGAAGTCCGCCGAACCTCGCGGGACGTCGACCGTCGGGCGCACGCCCGGCACCTGGGAAAGCTTCTCGTAGAGCTCGTCGCGCAACTCGCGAAGGCGGCCGGATTCCTCAGGCTCCATCGCGCAGACCGCGCGGCAGGCTGCGGCGAAACCGGCTGCGCCCATGACGTTTTGCGTGCCGGAGCGCCGACCCGACTCCTGCCCACCGCCGAGCTGGAACGCCGAAAGCGGGGTGCGAGCCTTCAGGTACAGCGCGCCGATGCCCTTCGGGCCGCCCACCTTGTGCGCAGAGAACGAAGCGGCATCGACGTCCCATTCACCCACGTCAAGAGGCATCTTCCCCAAAGCTTGGGTCGCGTCGACGTGGAAGAGCGCGCCGTGAGTGTGCGCGATGGCGGCAAGCTCGCGTACCGGCTCGACGCTGCCGAGCTCGGAGTTCGCAGCCTGAATGGACACGAGCACCGTGTCGGCATCGATCGCTTCCTCAAGCGCGTCTGCGGTGATAAAGCCTCGGGAGTCGGGGCGCAGGCGCGTCACGCGAAAGCCCTGCTGCTCGAGGCGCTTTGCGGGCATGAGCACCGCCTCGTGCTCGATGTCCGACACGATGAGGTGCGGCGTGAACGAGCCCGAGGCCACACGGCGTGCTTCGGCAGCGGCGGGGGCAACCCCCAAAAGCACCGTGTCGTCGGATTCGGTGGAACCCGATGTGAAGATGACCTCGCTCGGGCGGGATGCGCCGATGTCGCGAGCAATCGACTTGCGCGCGGCTTCGAGCGCCTCGAAGGCGGCGCGGCCGGGCGAATGGAGCGAGTTCGCGTTCATGTTGAGGGCGAGGTTGTCGCGCCCGCAGGTGAGGTAGGGCTTCATGGCCTCGAGCGCCTCTTCGCACAAAGGCGCCGTCGCGGCATAATCGAGATACACGTAATCGGGGCTCACTGTGGCAGGCATTGCCTACATCTCCTCTTCGACGAGGGCTTCCTCGGCCCGCGCATCCTCGATGGCCGCCACGCGCGCGGCATCGCCCTTCTCCTTCACAGCGGCAAGCGCGGCCGCAGGGTCTTGCGCCCCGAACACAGCGCTGCCGCACACGAGCACGTCGGCGCCTGCCGCAGTGAGGCGCTCGACCGTTGCCTCGGACACGCCGCCGTCGACCTCGATCAGGAGCGAATCGTTGCCGACCGCGCGCGCCATCTCGGCGACGGCCGCAACCTTCTCCTCGCTGCCTTCAATGTAGCTCTGCCCGGAAAAGCCCGGCTCGACGCTCATCACGAGCACCATATCGAGGCGCGCGATGACCTCCTCGAGCACCTCGGGGGGCGTGTGGGGCTTGAGTGCCACGGCGGCCTTCGCGCCCGCGTCGTGGATCATGTCAACCGCACGGCGCAGCTCGTCGCCGTAGAGCACCTCGGCGTGCACGCACGCGATGTCGGCACCCGCTTCGAGAAACCACGGCAGCTCGTCGAGCGGGTTGTCGATCATGAGGTGTACGTCGAGCGGGATGTTCGCCAGCTTCGCGAGCTGCTTCACCACGGGAACGCCCATGGTGAGGTTGGGAACGAAATGCCCGTCCATCACGTCGACGTGGACATAGCCCGCGCCCGCCTGCTCGATCATGAGGATATCGCGGCCGAGGTTCATGAAGTCAGCCGAAAGAATGGAGGGCGCTATGGCCACCGGTTGAAACATGGGCTTGCTCCTTGTCTGCCTATTACGCCGCCTACCTGCGACGTTCTCTCATCACGCAGCCATTCTAGCGCACTGGACGCACGCGGCGGGCACATCGAGCAATGACATGTGAAATCCCCACGCAGCAACGCGCGAAGGCACCTCGCCCGCCTATAATGGATGCACCGACAGGAAGAAGGCCCCATGACGCACAGCATGCTCTCGCACTATTCCTACCCCACCCCCCACGGCCCGATCACCATCTGCGTGAGCGAGCGGGGCGTGCGCGCGGTCGCGTTCGGCGAGGTGCAGCTTGCTGGCACCCGACGCCCGACGGAGCTTTCGAACCGCTGTGCCACCGAGCTTTTAGAATACTTCGCTGGGAAGCGCACCGCCTTCGACGTCCCGCTCGACCCCGAGGGGAGCGAGTTTCAAAAAAGCGTGTGGGAAGCGCTTTCCCGCGTACCCTTCGCCACCTCGGTCACCAGCGGAGATATCGCGCGCGAGCTGGGGAAACCGAAGTCATACCGCGCCGTGGGGACTGCGGTGAGGGAAAACCCGCTCGCCGTGATCGTCCCCGACCATCGGGTCGTGCGCGCCAACGGACGGCCCATCGCCGCCGACGCGCGCGGGCGCATCCGCGAGGGGCTTTTGCATATGGAGCGGGAACGCGCGGGAGCTTAACGTAGCGACGCTCGAGCTGACGAGCAACGCATCGTTCCGCCCGCGCACGGTTTCGCAAAGCCAGCGAGTGCAACCCCGATAAGGCGCGCCGCTTGCAACCGCAATAAACCGAACCGCGCGCAAGGCCGAGGAAACCGAACTCGTACGCGACCCCGCAAAGCCAGGTGAAGACTTCCCCGGGGCCGGACAATAATAAAGAAGAGGCAAGAACACTTTGAACGTATATTTGAGCGACATCCTCACCGCATGCATCCTGTTTCCGGTGGTCGCCTTCCTTATCACCGTCCCCTATATGATCTACCAATACCGTCGCCGCGGGTCGGTGCCGAAGCTCCATACCGCGATTGTCTACTCGTTCGTGTTCTACCTCATGTGCGCGTACTTTCTCGTGCTGCTGCCGCTTCCCGCAGACCGCACGGCGTATGTCGCCTACGCGGCGACGCCGCAACTTGTCCCCTTCAACTTCGTCCATGAGTTTCTCGCCGAAACCACCTTCTCGCCAAGCGACCCCGCAACATGGCTGCAGGTTTTGCGCGACCCGTACATCTACGAGGCGTTCTTCAATGTGCTGTTGCTATTGCCGCTAGGAGCCTACCTTCGCTACTATTTCAGGCGCAGGTGGTGGCAAGCGCTCATCATCGGTTTTTTGGTGACGCTCTCGTTCGAGACGACCCAGCTCACAGGATTGTGGGGCATCTACGAGCACCCGTATCGCCTGTTCGATGTGGACGACCTGATCCAAAACACCTTAGGCGCCATGCTGGGATTCTGGCTGGCGGGTCCTGCGATGCGCGCGCTACCCGACTTACGCACGGCGAACCTGCGTGCGGCCGAAGTGGGGCTTTCCGCAAGTGTCACGAGGCGCGCCCTCTCCTTCGCGCTCGATTCCGCGCTGACAGCCGCACTTGCGGTGGGATCGACCTACCTGGTGTATCGATCAGGCCTGGTTGCAGCCCCGATTAGCGCGAAGGCAACGGCAGCGCAGGCCCTCGAGGCGACCACCGCGCAGATAAGCGATGCGCTCTTGCCGGCGCGCCTGTGCATACTTATCGCCCTTGTCATCGTGTTCTTCATCGTGCCCGTGATGACGAAGGGCCGCACTCCCGCCCAGGCGCTCTTGCACCTGCGCATCGTGCGCACGGGAGCGCGGCGCGCATCGTGGTACCACTACCTGGCGCGATACGGTCTGCTGTTCGTCTTCATCTGGATTCCTTGGGGGCTGTTCACCCTGCTCACCGAAGTGGGAGGCAGCTCGATCGGATCCGAGGCGGGCACGTTGGCAACCTTCGCCTCGCAGAACACCGAGGCCTGCATCGCGGTGCTCGCCGTGTTCACCGTGGCCTGGGTCGTCTCGCTGATCATTCGCGGCGTGCGGGCAGCGTCGGGCCGCGCTCCGTTCGTGATGCTGAACGGCATGCTGAGCCGCACTCGCATCATGACGGAGAGCGGCCTTGCGGCCGAACGCGCGAGGCTGAGCGCACTTTCCGTCGATGACGTGCGAAAGCTTGAGCAACTTATCGCTGAAGGCGGCACACCGCTCGCAAGCCTCATGCGCTGTGCGGGCGAAGCGGTCGCAGACGAGGTGCGCACCTGGGCGGGAGGTCCTGTGCGCGTATGCGTGCTGGCGGGCTCGGGCAACAACGGAGGCGACGGCTGGGTTTGCGCGGAAAGCCTCGCAAGAAGCGGGTACCCCGTTACGCTGATAACCCCGAAAACGGCAGAGGAGCTGACAGCCGAGCCTGCGAGAACCGAGGCCGTCTCTTCCCTGGACCGCGCGATCGAGGGCGAGCTTCCCCTGACCGTCACGGTTGCGCCTGAAGCCGACGATGCTGCACGAGCGCTCGATGAGGCAGAGGTCGTCGTCGACGCGATTCTGGGGACCGGCTTTACGGGAAGCAGCCTGCGCGAGCCGTACGCAACGTGGATTTCCCTTGCCAACCTGCGAAGGTTCAAAGGGCCCCGCGGAAAGGGACGCGGAGCCCATCGCGCCCGCACGGGAAAACCGAGCAAGCGAGCAAGCGGCACCACCCTGTGCGATCGCAGGAAGGACGCCCCCTTCGCCGTAGCGGTCGATGTGCCAAGCGGCTATTCCGCGCAAGCGGCGACCTGGGCCGACCCCTGTTTTTGCGCCGACGTCACCGTCACCATGCTCGCGATGAAGCCGGGCCTCATCGCGAGCGGCGCCGAACGCTTCTGTGGGCAGGTAAAACTCGCGGAGCTCGTGGACACGGCTCCCTATCGGGAAAAACTCGGGTAAAGAGGCGTAGCGGCAGCTTACAGCTCCACGCGCTCGAACATCTCTTTGCCAACACCGCAAATGGGGCACTCGAAATCATCAGGGAGCTCATCGACGTACTCGATGTGGCCGCAAATCGTGCAACGCCAGCCCACCTTCGGGGCCGCATCCTCCACCTTCGGGGCCGCAGCACTCTCGTCTTCGCTGCCTTCCCTTACAGACGCCAAGGCGGACACCGGCTGTTCGTCGCCCAGATAGCTCGAAGCTTTAGGCGGCGTTTTCCCGCCTTTGACCTGGTGATAGAACGAGTAGGTCATGGGTGACGCCGAGCCTTCTACCTTCTGGCTCTCCTCAACCTCGCCGATGAAGAGCACGTGCGTGCCCAGATCGAACTCGCCCGTGACCTTCGCGGAGAACCACGCGCAGCACGCCTCGGCAACGTACGGCATGCCCGCCGCATCGCGGGAACTCGCATACTGGGCGAACTTATCGAGCTCGGTCGAAGAACGGAAGCCGAACGTGCCGATAAGCTCCATCGAGGCGTCTTCCGACAGACACGACGCCGTGAAGCGCCCCGCGGCGCGCAGGGCAGCTGTCGTGGCGTTTTCCTTGTTCAAGGCGACGCTCACCTGCAACGGCAAGGATGTGACCTGGGCGAAGGTGTTCACGACGCAGCCGAAATCTTTGCCTTCAGAATGGGTTCCGATGACGTACATTCCGTAGCTTAAGCTGTGGAAAGCGGACTTCTCGATCACTGGTTCCTCCCTCTCTCTTGAAAATATCGATTCCTTAATGATACTCATTCTCACTAAAGAAGACAAGGGCGACGCCGAGACAGACTAACTTGCAGCCCCTTTCCCCACGGGAGCCCCTTGCCAGTAATGCGCGTGCAAAAAACGAGGAGTAACTGCCAGAAAATCGGCAGTTTTCATCAACCGCGCCCCCCGTTCGCCCTCCAATTCATCCTGTCATGTGATGTTTTTCCACACGCAAAATTAAAAGGCCAGGTCAAATTAGCGCAAGCGCCAAAGATGCTCCCCCCATCACCCACCCCACTCCTTCCAGATGATGAAAACCACCCGATTTCTGGCAGGTCTCCCCCCTCCGCTTGACAAGGCAAGGGAAACGGCCACTTAACGGCTCGTCCTGCAAACTGCGTTGGCTGGTATCATCATCGGAGCATCATATGCGAGAGAGGGAACGCATGATTATTCGACCGGCAACCCATTCCGACGTTGATCGTATGGACGAGATCTGCGAGGCGGCGAAAGCAGCCATGCGGAGCATGGGTATCGATCAGTGGCAAGACGGCTACCCCAACCGCGCATGCTGGGAGGCGGATGTCGACGACGGCTTCGCGTACGTGGCGGAAACCGACGGGGGAACGGTTGCGGGAATGTTCGCCCTCGTCACCAACGCCGAGACGCGCGACCCGGAGCCCTCGTACGGCGAAATCGACGGCTCATGGCTCACACCCAAAGCAAACTACGCTGCCGTGCATCGCGTGGGCGTAGCCCCAGAGTCGAAGGGCCAAGGCATCGCCGGCATGATGCTCGACTTCGCGTGCGACAAAGCCGCCCAGATGGGGCTCACCTCGGTCCGCATCGACACGCACGCCGACAACAAGCCCATGCAGTGCGCTCTCCAGAAAGCGGGATTCATCCCCTGCGGAGTTATCACCCTAGTGGAGGGGAACGACGCAGGTGAGCCGCGGATCGCCTTCGAGAAGCTCGTGTAAACGAACCTGCACGTCAACCACCGCGTGCTTGCATGGCGGCCACGCCAAGCGAAGCCGCCGAGCGCGATGCCCGTCACCCGTCGCCCATCATCAAGCAAGACAGCCTAACCCAATGCCCCGACGCGCATTGGGGCATCAATGCAGCAGCTTCGACCGCGGCGGCGATGCCCCGACGTTCCAGCGCACATTGGGACGCTATCTACTCGGCACTAGCGCACGGGCGCAGCTTCCAGAACTGACTTTGAAGCAAAACCCTTAGTTGGTGGTCAACAGAACGAGTTATGCACTGCCATTTCTCAGGATAATTCAACTTGCTTGAAGTTGACCTGGGCTTTTCCTATCGAAGGATGTTCCAAGCCATCATGAAGGGGGAAATCGGGCGAAAAAACGCCGCACAACTCGTCCAAGTGACCACGAACCCGCTGTATTGCTCTAATCGGCAGCTTCCGTTCGCAAATAAATGGGAAAATAAGCTAGATTCCGTAGAATTCAGGCTTCAGCGAACGGCTCGTCAGGTCGCGGGCGAGCGATTTCGGGTCGGCACCCTCCCACACCACGGAGCGGACCGCGTCGGCGATAGGTAGATCGACGCCGTAGCGGTCGGCGAGCACCTTCACGTTGCGGCACGCGTTGGCGCCCTCGGCGACCATGTGCGTCTCAGCGGTGAAATCCTCGAGCGTTTTGCCAGCTGCAAGCATCTCGCCGAACGTGCGGTTGCGCGAATGGTGAGACATGCATGTAGCGACCATGTCCCCCGTACCCGCAAGCCCCATGCAGGTGATCGCATTGCCACCGCAGGCCACCACGAGCCGGCTCATCTCGGCCAGGCCGCGCGACACGAGGAGCGCCGCAGTGTTGTCGCCGAACCCAAGCCCGTAGGACATGCCCACGGCAATCGCGACCACGTTCTTGAAAGCGGCGCACAGCTCCACCCCGCACGCGTCCTCACTCGTATAGGCGCGGAACGACTCGCACGCGAACAGCTCCTGGAAAAACGCTGCCGTATCAGGCGATTCGCTCGCGATAACCGTGGCAGCGGGAACGCCGCGCACCACTTCCTCGGCATGGTTGGGCCCCGAAAGCACGGCAAATCGGCTGCGATTACCCATCTCGGCGTCGAGAATGTCGATGGGGAGAAGCCCACTGCCCTCTTCAATGCCCTTCGAGCACACGATGACGGGGAAGTCGGAGTCGACCACGTCGGCCAAGGCGCGCGCCGCCCCGCGCACGAGCGTCGAGGGCGTCACGATAACGGCCGCGCGTGCGCGCAGCAGCGTATCGCGATACGAAAGTGTGGCAACGACGTCGGGGTTCAGCTCGACATCACTAAGGTAGCGAGGGTTCTTGTGCTCGGAGTTGATCGCCTTCACCACTTCGGGCTTGCGCGCCCAAAGCCCCACGTTATGGCCGTTGTTCGCAAGCACCTGCGAAAGCGCGGTGCCCCAAGAGCCCGCGCCGATAACCGAAACCTTCATGCGCTACTCCTTTGCCTTGTCTCCGATGCGGCGCTCGGTCCCCGTTGCAAGACGATGGATGTTGCCGCGATGCGCCCAAATGACAACGAGTGCAGTGACCAGGCACAACACCCATGCAATCGGGTCGAATGACTGGAAGAGGAAGTAGTATGCCGCAAAAATCGGGCACACGATCGCCGCCGCGAGCGAGCCTGCCGACACGAATCGCGAGATAGCGACCACCACGGCGAAGACGGCGATCTCCAGAAGCGCGCCCATCACGCCGAAGGTCACGAACAGGCAGCCAACCGCGACCGCAATCCCCTTACCGCCCTTGAACTTGAGCCACGGGCTGAAGATGTGCCCGAGCGTGCAGAAAAGGAAGGCAAGCGCCACTACCGTAGAAGCGCTCACCGGCGAATCGGCCGCCGCGCCGGCGCCCGGGATGAACGTCGCCAACACGAAAAGGGCAGCGAGACCCGAAAGCAGGCCTTTGCCGAAATCGAGCACGAACACCGCGGCGCCACCCTTCTTGCCCATGGTGCGCATGGCGTTGGTGGTTCCGATGTTGCCGCTGCCGTGCTCGCGAATGTCGGTATGGAATACCGACTTCGAGATGATGACTCCCCAGGGAATCGACCCGAGCAGGAAGCAAACGACGACAAGCAGCGCAAGCGCGACCAAAACAAACTCCTTTGCAAGACTGATGACGCAGATGATGGCGCCCATGCCCAAAGCGATGGCCGCAAGGAACGAGAAATCCGTGTATGACCAGGGCGATTCGGGATAGGACATAGGCGGTGGCTAATCCTTCTTCTTGAACTTGAGCCGGATAGGCGTGCCTTCCAAATCGAACGTCTTGCGCAGGCGGTTCTCCAGGAAGCGCTCGTAGTTGTCGGTCACCAGATCCGGGCGGTTCACGAACACCGTGAAATGCGGCGGGCAGGTGCCCGTCTGCGTGACATACTTCATGCGCAGCACGGCCTTGCCCTGCGACACCGTGTGGCCGGTCTCGCGGATGGAGGACAGCCACGAGTTGAGCTTGTTGGTGGAAATCGTCTGGCTGAAACCGGCGTAGGCCTTGTCGACAGCGTCCCAGATGCGGTCGACCTTCTTGCCTGTGAGTGCGCATGTGGCGACGACGGGCGCATAGCCGACGAAGGTCATGCGGTCCTCGATGCGCTCGCGGACCTCGGCTTTCGCTTCGGGGCCTTCCACGAGGTCCCACTTGTTCAGCACGATGATCATGGCGCATCCACGCTCGGCCGCAAAGCCCGCCACGCGCTGGTCCTGGTCGGTCAGGCCGATCGAGCCGTCGATCACAAGCAGCGCGACGTCAGCGCGGTCGATGGCGCGCATCGCGCGGACGAAGCCGTAGTACTCCACGTCCTCGTCGATCTGGCTTTTGCGGCGCAGGCCAGCCGTGTCGACGATACGATACTTCTTGCCGTCGTGCACGACCACCGTGTCGATGGCGTCGCGCGTGGTGCCCGCCACATCCGAGACGATGGAGCGATCGTTGTTGGTGAGGCGGTTGGTGAGCGAGGATTTGCCCGCGTTCGGACGGCCGATGATGGCGACGTTGATGATGTCCTCGTCGTCTTCTTCATCCTCGAAGCTGCAATCGACTTTGCGCAGGTAATCGACAACCTCGTCGAGCAAATCGCCCGTGCCATGGCCGTGCGTGGCGGAGATGGGGAACGGGTCGCCCAAGCCCAGCTGGTAGAATTCCCACAGCTCATCGAGCTTGTTGGGGGTGTCGAGCTTGTTGACCGCGAGCAGCACCGGCTTGGAGGTCTTGCGCAGGATGCGCGCAACTTCCTCATCGTCGGCGTTGATGCCGGTCTTGCCGTCCACGATGAAGACAATCACGTCGGCCTCGTTGGTCGCCTCGAACGCCTGCGAGCGGATGGAACCCTGGAACTGGTCCTCCGTGCCCATCTCGATGCCGCCGGTGTCGATCAGCTTGAACTCGATGCCGTTCCAGTCAGCCTTGTGGTACGAACGGTCGCGCGTGACGCCGCGCATCTCGTGCACGATAGCCTCGTCGGCCTCGGCGATTCGATTGACGAACGTGGATTTGCCCACGTTCGGGCGGCCAACGACCGCAACGATTGGTAATGCCATATTGAACTATCCTTCAAAGCTCTTGGCGCGCAAATCAGCGGCCAGGCGGGCGATTTCCGGTAAAAATTCCGAACCGTTACAGGATACCACGGCCACATGCGCACCTGCGGCTTTTTCGATATCCGCAAGCGTCATGTCGTCGAGCGTCACCCCGTCATCGTTGAAGACGACGCGAGGGATGCAGAAGAGGGCGCGCGGCGAGTCGCTCGAAGCGGGCGAGTCGGCATCTTCGAGCGAGGCCGGCTCATCGAGCGGCCCCTCCCTTAAACTGACGCCCCGAATCGCGCGCACGATGTCGCAGCCGCAAAGGAGCCCCGTCACGTCGACGTTGCCGCCGAAGAAGTCGTTCTTCACGAACAGCGGGCGAACGAGCCCCGCCACGGCGCTTTCCCCCAGAAGGCGCGCCGCGAAACCGCGCGTGGCGTAGCCGAACACCAGGCGCACGGCCACGTTCGACTCGCGAAGCACCTGCGCGCAGGCGGCGTCCGCGCCCGATTCCACGGCGCGCTGCCAATCGTCGGCGAACGAGCGCACGATCCCCACGCCATCCTCGAACATCTCGAACTCGCCATAGCAGCTGGCGGGGGGAAGGTGCTCGAGCAGCGCGTCGCCGTAGGCGTTGCAGTAGAACTCGTCGGCGGCATGGGCCCAAAGGGTCCCACGTTCGGCCAGCGCGCGTTCCTGAACAGGCTTTATGACCTCCATCGCGCGATAGGCGGCGTCGGGGTCGTCGAAGCTTTTCGTAAAGCACGTCTGGTGCTTGGTGAACCCGAGCGGGACGATGCAGACATCGAGAATCCCCGGCCGCGCATAGGCCCACTCGAGCGTCTCGCGCAGCACTTCCCCGTCGTTCTCGTCGGGCATGAGCACGATCTGCGCGTGGAACTCGATGCCAGCGGCGAGCAGGCGGTCGAGCACCTCGATGCCGTGGGCGGCGTGCTTGCCGATGATGCGGCGGCGGACCTCGGGGTTCGAGGCGTGCAGCGACACGCGCAGGGGGCTGATGTGCTGCTCGACAATGCGCGCCTCGTCTTCGGCGCAGAGGTTCGTGAAGGTGACGAACGTGCCCGCGAGGAAGCTCAGACGGAAGTCGTCGTCACGCAGCGTGAGGGATGCCCGCATGTCGTCGGGGAGCTGGCGCATGAAGCAGAAAATGCAGGCGTTACGGCACTGCTTCACGCCGTCGAACACCACGCCGTCGAACTCGAAGCCCCAGTCCTCGCCCTCGTCGCGGAAAAGGTCGACCTCCCCCGCCTCACCGTCGAGGTCGATGTATCCCACCGTAATCTCATCTTCGGCGGAAAGCCAGCGCCAATCGATCAGGTCGCGCACGGGCTCGCCGTCGACCGTGGTGATGAAGCAGCCGGGTTCGAATCCTGCATCGTCGGCAGGGCTTTCGGGGGCAACGTACGCGATTTCGGCGCGGGGCGGGAGCTTTTTGCGAGCACGCGAACCTGCCGCGCGCACATTGCCCGCAGCTTCGCGATCGATGTCTTTCGAGGGGTATACTGCCACCCGCGCGTTCCTTTCCCGCTATGTCGTAAGACGCCTGGCCCTAGAGTGCCCGACGCCTTCCCCGAAGCTGCCTGCTCCTAATCGCCTGCCCCATAGTCCTTCGACGTTGCCTGCTCCTTCGGTAACTGCTCTATGCTAAACGAGAATCGGCGACACGGGAACAACCCCACTCAAAGCACGCAAGCTGAAAGCGGGTAGGGGCATAAGACGCTCATTCCAGGCCGGGGATTCCCCTCGCTTGCAAGCCTAGGAGTCTCTCACTCATAAACCACACCAGCGCGCATCTTCCGAAAATGCCCCGCAACAGAAAACGTTCATTACACAACTGCGCAATTCAAGAAATACCCCTGTCCCATACAAAGGACTCTCGAAAGCTACGACGTAGAGGACAATGCCCGCATCCCGCCGAGAAGAGCGGATAAGACGAAGGATGGAAGCAATGAGCGAATACAAGAAGTACTTGCATGTAGAACGTCTCGGGTCGGAGGAGTGCGAGGGCCTGCTCGACAATAACGCTGTCTATGTGACGGCGAAGATCGACGGATCGAACGGCTGCGTCTATTGGAGCGAGAAGGCGGGCGGGGTCATGGTCGGATCGCGCAATTTCGAGCTTTCCGATGCAGAGGACAATGCCTACTTCCATGCCTGGATAAAAAGCAGCGCTGACGAGGCAACGCTTCTTCGCACTTATTGCGAGGAGCACCCGACGCGCATCGTATACGGCGAGTGGATGAGGCGCGACCGATTCATCGGAGCCTTCAAGGGCTACGACAAGGCGGCACTCGGCAAGCTCCTCATTTTCGACGTTTACGAGACCGCCGAAGAGCGCTTCCTCGGCGAACCCGAATGGCGCGAAGAGCTCTCGGCAAGCGGTTTGGAACCTTACTTCATTAAGCTGCTTGCGGTGCTCGACCACCCCACGCTCGACGACGTCGTCGCCGTGGCGAAGGCCAACAATTTCCTGCTCGAAGGGACGGATGCGGTCGGAGAAGGCGTGGTTTGCAAGGTCCCGGGATGGAAAAACCGCTTTGGCCACGCAGCTTACGGCAAGGTGGTGCTCGACGAGTTCATAAAGCAGCGCAAGCCCGCCAGCAAAAGCGTCGACGTCGAGCTCGAAATTGTCAATGGGTATATGACCGACGCCGAACTTGAAAAGACGGTTGCCAAAGTGTGCACCATGGTCAACGCGGAGGCTTTCGACCCCGAGAGCCGCAAGATGATGGGCATGTTCACGTCGATGTGCTGGAAGGACCTTCTCACCGAATGCCCCAACTGGGTCAAGCGCATGAAGAACCCAACAGTGGACTTCGGCAAACTCGCAGGACTTTGCAACGCGCGAGCCAAGGAGCACGTCAAGGCATGCGAGCAAAAACCTCTGTAGCTCGAACACCTTTCCATGATCATCGCGTGTTCGGGCTTCACAATGCACTCCAGACATTTATTCCCGAGTCGTATCTTGAAATAGCGAGGACGATGGCATTGCCAGCATCGCCCTTTCCCTTTTTGCCTATATCCCCCCTTTCCCTTTCTTTCATTATTGGTTGCGAAGAAATACAGAAAAGCCCGCTTTCGCGGGCTTTGAAATTCGAATGGCGGGATGTACGAGACTTGAACTCGCGACCTCCGACGTGACAGGCCGGCGCTCTAACCAACTGAGCTAACACCCCAAGGTGTAATGTGCTAAAAGAATGGCGGGATGTACGAGACTTGAACTCGCGACCTCCGACGTGACAGGCCGGCGCTCTAACCAACTGAGCTAACACCCCGTGCTTCAGCAGCCTGATTAGAATACACTAGCCCCCAAATGCGCGCAAGCCCCTTTTTCAACTTTTTCTGAATTGCCGCCACCCGCGCTTCCCACGAACGCCCGCTCGCGGACTCCTGCACGCACCCCACGAACAAGCCGTTGGTCATATTGTGGTGCACCGAGCACACTCGAACAGCTGGGGTATACTTCCAGGCATGGAACCCACAGCGAACACCCAACCCATTCTCACCCGCACAAGCGATGCACCCATCGGCATCTTCGACTCCGGCTTCGGCGGGCTTACCGTCGCACGCGACATCGCGAAGAAACTGCCAAACGAATCCCTCATCTACCTGGGCGATTCCGCGCGAGGCCCCTACGGTCCCAGGCCCCTTTCCGAGGTCGACGGATTCGTGCAGCAAATCGGGTCGTGGCTCGTGAGCCGCGGCGTGAAGATGATCGTGATCGCCTGCAACACGGCGACCGCGGCGGGTCTTTCCCACGCACAGCAAACGCTGCCCGTACCCGTGATCGGCGTGGTCGAGCCAGGTGCGCGTGCCGCCGCCCACGCAACGAAGAACCGCCGCGTGGGAGTCATCGCCACGAAGGCAACGGTGGAATCCGACGCCTACACCAAGGCGATTCGTCACATCGACGCCGGCATCACCGTCTTCTCCACGGCAACACCGCGCTTCGTCGACATCGCCGAGCAAGGCATCAAGATGGCGGAAGGCCCCATCGAGGAGTTCACCTCGCTCGCGTCGAAAGTCTACATCCGCCCTGCGTTCCAGGAAATCGCGCAGGACTACCTCGACCCGCTGCGCCGTTGCGAAATCGACACGCTCGTGCTGGGCTGCACACATTTCCCTCTGCTGAAAGCGCTGATCGGAGGCGTAATCGGGCGCGATGTCACACTTATCTCGTCCGCTCACGAAACCGCGATCGACGTGGCGGAAATACTCGCCCGCCGCGGAGAGCTTGCCAGTCCCGACGCCGTCGCGCATTACGAGTTCAACACAACTGGCACCGACATCGAGGGCTTCGAGCGCTTCGGCGGTCGCGCCTTCGGACACGCCATCGGCCATGTGAACCACGTCGATCTACCATAAGGAAACCCCATGCCAAACGCGAAAACCGTCATCATTGCGAGCAACAACGCCCACAAAGCGGAGGAAATTGCCCACGCCCTCGACTTCCCTGGATGGGAATTCCGAACACTCAAAGAGGCGCACATCGCCTCAGACCCCGCCGAGGACGCCGACACCTTCCTCGGCAACGCGCGCATCAAGGCGAAGGCCGCCTGGGAGGCTGCGAGGGAAACGCTCGGACACCCCGTCGCCGTGCTTGCGGACGACTCGGGGCTCGAGGTCGATGTGCTCGACGGCGCGCCGGGCGTGTTCTCATCGCGCTACGCCGGCGAGCATGGCGACGACGTCGCAAACAACGCGAAGCTGCTGCGCGAGCTGGGCGAAACCCCCGATGAAGAGCGAACGGCGCGCTTCGTGTGCACGCTTGTCTATTTGGATGAGAACGGCGCCGAGACGAATGCACACGGCACGGTAGAAGGCCGCATCGGGCACGAGGAGCGCGGCGAACACGGCTTCGGCTACGATCCGCTCTTCTTAGCCGAGGTATTCGACTTCAAACGTACGCTGGCAGAAGCCCTGCCCGAGGAGAAGAACGCCATCTCGCATCGAGGGAACGCCCTCGTTGAGCTACGCGAGAAGCTGTCGAAGTAAAGTAGCAGCGCCAGCAGGACCGAAGGTCGCAAACCTCGCGACACGCGCCCCGTCTTCCTGCACGAATTGCCTGGGCTATCATCGGAAATGAAGAAATGCGCCACTCGCAAACAGCACGCGAGTGGCGCATTTTAATAGGTCGCGAATTATCGGCGAAGCGTTTAACTCATGGGGAAACTTTTTGCCCACGCAAAGAAATGGCGCGCCCAGCAGGACTCGAACCTGCAACCGTCGGATTAGAAGTCCGATGCTCTATCCGTTGAGCCATGGGCGCACATGGCGGGCAATCGAATGGTCGGGATGACAGGATTCGAACCTGCGACATCCTGCTCCCAAAGCAGGCGCGCTACCAAACTGCGCCACATCCCGACGCTGCACAGCGGCATCGATTATAGCAGAAGAATCGAAATCCACCCGAAAGACTTTCGAACGATCGGCCCTTGCCCTTCCCTGTTGTCTCGCCCTAACCCACCGCGCCCCGTCACTTCTCCGCCGCGCCTGACGCAGGTCGGCCTTCCCTTCCCTGCGGCCTTGCCCTTTCCCGCGGCTCCCGCCCTTCCCCTCTGCACCCGTCCTGTGAGCATCGTCCCCTAATGAAATTGGCGGGCCTCATACCACTTTCAACCCGATTCACCAAGGTCATCGTAACCATTCGCATATACGCACCACACTTTTTCGCGTCAAATATCACTTGACGGGTTATACTAAGCACACTGTCAGTAATTACACACAGCAAATTCCAATGAACTGCGATTGCTTATCAGCAGCCGTATTCTCGTTGGAAGAAGGGGGAGGAACCATGAGATATCCAAGAAAGCTATTAGACGGGCTCAAACGCACCGTAGCAGTTTGCGCGGTCGCGGCCTTGACGTTTGGGGTATCGGTGACTACCCCCCCCAAGCCACTGCTGAGGATATTCCCGGGGCAACGGATCAGTCTGCAGCACTAACGCAAAACGTCAAGACCGCGACCGCGCTCGACGAGAATCTCGAAACCAAGGTCACCCTTTCCTTCCCCGGTCAGCGCGAGGCAGAGCCCGCTGACGTCGTGTTCGTACTGGACAAGTCCGGCGCCTCCGCCCAGACGGACATCTTCAAACAAGCCAAGGCGTTCCTGGAGGAAATCAACCAGAAGGCCAAGGCCGACGGACTCAACATCAAGGTCGGCGTCGTCCTTTTCAACAAGATGGGCAACGTGCAGCTGCCGCTGACCAACGTGGTCACGGGCTATGACGACATCCTGAACGCGATGAACTCGAGCGTGCGTTCGGGCACCAACATGGACGCTGGTCTTCTTGCCGCAAAGAGCATTCTCGATGAGGACACCGCCGTTAAGGCCGAAAACAAGCACGTGATTCTCATCAGCGACGGTGCCACCTACCTCTACTGCAAGGACGGCGACTTCACCAAGCCCTACACCAGGTCGTTCGGCAGCGTTGAGGGCGGCAGAAACATGATGGGCGGCATCTGGGAGTGGCAGTCCCGCGAGTACCACACCGACAACGCCTGGAAGAAGTTCACCGACGGCTCCAACTTCATCTTCTCGCAGGCCATGAAAAGCCCCGAAAAGCTTGGCGAGTATCTCGCCTACTATCGCGATCAGTACGAGAACTCCGACAAGAACTGGGCTCAGTACGACTATGAATACACCGCTTTAGCAGCCAATACCGGCACCACGAACCCCATCCCTCTCGACGTTACCGCGCCGTGCAACATCGACGTCGCGTTCTGGAGCACGGACGACACCTTCCAGTCGATGGTCAACGCCGGCTACGACATGAACGTCTATTACAAGAACGCCGCCGACTTTGACGGCCAGGTCTTCCTGAAGTACCTCACCAGGAACTCCAACAACGGCGAGCTCAACACCGATTTCGACAAGCTCAAGGCCAAGCTCGTGGATAAGATCGCCGCTGGCTCGACGGTTGAAGATACTATTGGTGCCAACTTCGACTTCGTCAACGATCCCGCAAAGATCAGCCTCACCGCCAATGGCGAAAAGCTCTCGCCTGAGAAGATCGATGCCACGACCTACGGTTTCGGCAAGAACAACGACGGCACGTACCGCTTCACCCTGAAGTACCAGGCTGGGGAAAACGAGAAGCTCACGCTCACGCTGAACGAGGCTGCTGCGCCGAGCAGGCCTGTCGTGCTGGAATACAGCGAGCTGCTGGTGAATAAGCCCACCGAACCCGGCACCCACACCCTCAAGGTCAACGAGAGCGCAGTGCTCCATCCCATTGACGGCAACGGCGTGGCTGGCGAGGCATACGAGTTCCCGGTTCCCACCGTCGACTATACGGTTGCCAAGCCCGATCCGGCCCCGCAACCCGGCGCTACCGACAAGCCTTCCGACAACGGAACGACCACCGACAAGCCGGGAGCGAAGACCGCTCTAGCGAAGACGGGCGATGAGGCATTCGCGATTGGCATGGGATGCCTGCTCGTTGCGGGCGCAAGCGCTTGCGCAATCGCCACTGCCCTGAAGCGTCGTCGCAATTAAGGGCGCTCGGACGAGTAGCCGTCCACGCATAACCCCACGCCGCAAACAAGAGCGGCGCCACTGAAGAGTTTTCGAGGCGAAGTTGCACACGGCTTCGCCTCGATTGTTTCATCCTGAGAATGCACCCCTTCGACAGGGCATCTTGATGTTGCAGATGATCGAGACGAGCCGCTCTCCATCGTCGACAGCCGCGAAAAAGACGAAGCACCTGTTTACCCATGGTTTGATTGACTTGCAGCCGTTGAGCAAGCTGCGAATCTCTAGGATAATAGGGGCGGCAAGAACTAGTGCAAATGCACATACGAGTACACCTTGTTAGAGGAGAAAGCGGTAGGAACCCGCAGCTTGCCGATAGCCGTCCTTCGGGACGGCTATTTTATTACCGATTCGAAGTGAGCGCATGCACCTTGCAAAGCCTCCAGGCAGCGAGTCCGATGCTTTCAAGTCCCCAAATGCGGCGAGCTGACGCAAGTGCGCGAGTTCGCCCAATCGGACGCGCCTGTGCACGCGCTGCTTTGTCGGCAGCACAAGGTCGCCGAGACCGCTCAGCCCCCTCGCACACTCGGGTCGAAATTCCCCCGATGTCTTTTGCCTGAAGGAGCAGGGGCGCCACACTGACATCGACTTGCGCGAACAGTGAAGCCTCCAACCGCTTGAGGTTGTGTACAAAAATGACGATAAGTTATGAAGGAATTGCGTGCTACCCCCCATGTGCTATGAATATGTGGAGTATCTCATCTCGATCTTGCTTCAATTGCACCGTTTTTGGTACACATGGAGCACTTCGACAATCTAATTCACTATTCCTGCACAACTTATCGTCAATCTTGTACATGGCAACGTTTCCCACGCCCGCATTCACGCAAACTTCAGTCCCCAATTGGCACGCATTCGGTCCCGCCCTCCCCAATTTGATCCCCAGTTTGTCCCGCATCCCATTTGGTGTGAAGATTTGGCCCTAAAAGAAAAGGCCAGAGACTTATAGTCTCTGGCCTGGTGTTTCATGGAGCGGGTGACGGGAATCGAACCCGCGTTATCAGCTTGGAAGGCTGAAGTTCTACCATTGAACCACACCCGCGATTTGCAGCGTTAGCTATTGTACCGCAAGTTGCCCTATCACGGCGAAACTTTTCTCAAAGAAGCGACTTGACCACACGCGAAACCGCGCGCAGAACAGTTTTCTCTCGACGCGCGCCTCGCCCGACAGCTACCTTCGCGCATCCAGCCTAGCAGACCTCGCCGCGCGCCCCTACTCTTGGGCGATGCGCATGATATTCAGGATACGAAGCGCATCATCGTCGCAGCAGGGCAAGTCGAGTCCGCGCTCGGCCTTCTTCGCGATCATCGCCTCCGGGGCCACTGCATTCTCCACCCACGTCACGCCCTGAACGATCTCCCCCGACGCAGCCAAATTGTAATTGTCGACCGCCTCGCGCAAAAGCAAGTCCGGACGTAAGCTACCCGTCGGCTTCGCCTCCAACTTGAAGGTGGCAACCGCACCCGTGAGCTCGAAATTCCCCACGAGGAACTCGGCGGGATGCAGTACCTTCTCCTTCTTCTTGCGCACAACGTGGATCTCGTCTGGCAGCGGAAGCACCGCCGGAGTGCAAGACAGAAGCGCGCGGTACGTACTCACGGGGAAGGCGACCGACGCAGCCGCCGCCTTGGGCTCGATGTAGCGGCAGTCCTTCACCATAAGGTCGGCAACGCTCGCATCCTGAAGGGCGGAAAGCGCCTTATCAGCGGAAACATAGTGCGTCAGGCGGACGTCGGCGATCTCGTGCGTCCCTCCGACGCCGACGGGCAGCGCCGCGCCGAACGCGATGAGCATATGAGGCGAGAAGCCCTGGCTCACCGCATAAGGCAGGCCAGCACGGCGCACGGTGCGCTCAAGCGCGCGGGCAACTTCCAAATGCGACAGCATCGCGAGGCGCCCCTGCTTGGCAAACGTCAATCGAAGGCGAAATACTTGTTGCGGCTCGCTCATCGCGCACTCCCTTCGGACGCGGGAAGCGGGCACTCGTTGCTCGCCGCCTCCGCAGAACTGTCGTTTCCCGATACCTTGATGGCAGCAGGAGAAGCTGCAGCCGCCACGGCAAACGCGGACGCGACGTCGGCCTCTCCAGCCTCGGCGGCAGGCGCGCTCGGGATGGAGCGAACGCCGGCAAGCATGTTGTCGCAATCGAGCGCCTGGCAAGCACCGCAGCCCGTGCACTTCTCGAAGGTGCAGTCGGGTGTGGTGGTCTCCGCCGCCGCACGCTTGCGTTCGAGCGCCAGGTAGCGCATGGTCACGCCCGTGGAAATATGCGCCCACGGCATGACGCGCGAGGTATCCCACTGCGCCTGCGCGATTTCCGCAGGATCGATTCCCACGTCGGACGCAGCACTTCGCCAGGCGTCCTCCGAGAAGAGCTCGGTCCACGCGTCGAAGCGTGCCCCTCGGCGCCATGCAGCCTCCACCCAGTCGGCCGCCTGCCGCCCACCGCGGCTCATGACGGCCTCGACGAAGCTCGTCGCCGGATCATGCCAATGAATATCGACCGCCTTGTACTTCACACTGTTGCGCAGAAGATTCACGCGGCGCAGCGCCTCCTCGGGCGGAATCTGGCCGTCCCACTGGAAAGGCGTCTGCGACTTGGGAACAAACAGCGCGACCGACGCGCTCACCCGCACGTTACCGCGATGCTCGGGCGGCACGGCAGCCTTCGCTCGATCGTAGGCGCGCTGCACAAGGCTCGCGATGCCCTTGATGTCGTCGTCGGTCTCGGTGGGCAGGCCGATCATGAAGTAAAGCTTGCAGCGGCGCCACCCCGCCTTAAACGCGGCGTCGATGGCTCCGAACAGGTCGTCTTCCGTCACGTTCTTGTTGATCACGTCGCGCAGGCGCTGCGTGCCCGCCTCGGGCGCGAAGGTAAGGCCGCCCTTCTTCTGCCCTGCAACGAGCTCGGCCATGTCGACGCCGAACGAGTCGAGGCGCTGGGAAGGAAGCGAGATGCGCACGCCCTTGCCGTCGCACGCATGGTTCAGCTTGATGAGGATATCGGCAATCTGAGAATGGTCGGTCGAGGAAAGCGAGGTCAGACTCACCTCGTCGTAGCCAGTGTCGGCAAGGCCATCGAGCACCGACGACACCACGTTGTCCGCAGAGCGCTCGCGCACCGGGCGGTACATCATGCCGGCCTGGCAGAAGCGGCACCCGCGCGCGCACCCGCGCAGCACCTCGACCGAAAGGCGATCGTGCACGCACTCGGTATAGGGAACGATGCACGGCTCCCATCCAGAGCTTTCGGAGAAGCCCGCGAACAGGCGCTTCTCAATATGCTCGGGAACGCCCGGCTCGAGCGGCTCGACCCATGAGCCCGCGCGCTGCGCCTCCTCTTCTTCCCGCACGCGATACAGCGAGGGAACGTAGCACCCGGGAAGCGCCGCGAGCGAGCGCAGGATATCCTGGCGCGTCGCACCCGCACGGCGCCCCTCGCGCACGCAGAGCAGCGCCTCGGGCAGCGACTCCTCGCCTTCGCCGATGAGCATCGCGTCGAAGAACGGCGCATAGGGCTCGGGGTTGAAAACGCAAGGCCCGCCGCCAAGCACGATCGGGTCGTCCTGCGCGCGATCGACCGCACGCAGGGGAATGCCCGACAGGTCGAGCACTTCGAGAACGTTGGTCGCCGCAAGCTCGTGCGGCAGCGTGATGCCAATCGCATCGAACCCCGAAAGCGGGGCGCAGCTTTCGAGCGAGAACATCGGAATGCCCTCTTCACGCATGAGGTCAATCAGGTCGACCGCAGGCAGAAACGCGCGCTCGGCGGCGAGATGCTCGGTCGCGTTCACCGCGTTCACGAGGATACGAACCGCCTGATTCGGCTGCCCGAGCTCGTAGGTGTCCGGGTAGACCATGCAATAGTTGAAGTCCGCGCCTTCCTTGCGCGTGCTCCCCCATTCGTGGTCGAGATAGCGCGCTGGTCGCTCCACGCGCGCAAGCAGCGGCTCAAGCCGCGGCCACAAGTCGATCATGTATCCCCCTCGATATACCCTTGATATGCAAAACCGCAGATGCGGCCCTTATTCAGTCTTCTTGAGAACCGACGCGGCGCCTTGGCGGACCGCCGTCTTCACGGTCGAGAGCACGCGAGCCCCCGCAGGAGTCGCCGCGACATCACCCGCAATCTGCGTCGCTTTCGCCGTCGCCGTGGAAACGACGCCCGCAAGACCTGCGATGTTGCCGCCGCGCTCGAAGTACTCGACAGCTGCAAGGCCCATCGCCTTCGTGCCCGCATAGCCCACACCCGCCTTCACGGCCCAGCCGATGGCGGGCACCGCGCCCGCGACCTGGCGGGCGACGCTGCGGCACGCGAACCCACCGGCAACGATGGCGGCAAGCTCCTTCACGCGCGCGGCGCTCATGGGCTCGCCGTATGCGGCGGCGATTTGGAGCAGCATCTTCGCCTGGTTGAGCGTCATAAGCGGCATGTCGGCGCCGGGAATGAAAAGCACGAGGCCGATGCCGGCGTTCTGCAGCGACGTCGCGCTCACCGCCTCGAGCGAAAGCGGCTTGCGCACGAACGGGAACGATAGCGCGAGGGCGAGGCGCTTCTCGCGGCACGCAGCCACAACCCACTCGCCCATGCGGCGATCGAGCGCACAAGCCGCAGCCGCATCGATGGGAATCGGGGCGTCGAGGGCATCAGGCGAACTCGCCGCCGCGCCCGCGAACCCCGCGGCTGCACCCGCGCCCGCTGACTTCGCCGCGCGTATGCCCGTGAACACGCTCACATGCGCACCCGCGACTTCCCCGCTCGCGCAGGCGGCCTTGCCGTCGGCCTCACAGCCTTCAACGCCTTCAGGCGCAACCAAGTCGCCTTCGGGAATGGGATTACCGTACGCGCTCGCCATGTCGGCTACGAGGCTCGGCATCGACGTCACAACCATCACGGGAACACCCGCAGCGCGAATTTCCGCAGCTCGGCGGCCCACTTCCTCGGAGAAGCCGGCGACGATCACCGCCATGTCGTCGCCTTCGTACGGCGAGAAGGCGGGACCCGCGAAATACCCCACGGTCACGCGAGCATGCGCACCCGCGCCGACGAAGGCCGAGCGAACATGCGCAGCCACATCGCCAGGCGCCGAATCATCGATGAGCACGCTCACAGACACTGGCGTGCTGCGCGCGCTTTCGATGTCGGTCGCCGCCTCGATGACCGCCTTAAGGTCGATGGGAAGTTTCATAGCCGCCCTTCTTTCTTCTTGTCGATGTTCGATCCGCGATAGACCGAGCCGATGAGCCCCAGCGCCATGAAGCTCATGATCATGCCAGTCGAACCGTAGCTCACAAACGGCAGGGGAATGCCCGTGATGGGCATAAGACCGCAATCCATGCCGATATTCTCCAATATCTGGAACAACCACATGCCGACAACGCACATAACTATCAAGGTTCCGAACAGGTCGTTCGAATTGCGCGCGATGCGCATGCTCACGTAGATGAGCGCACCGTAGAGCGCGAGCAGGGCCATCGACCCCACGAAGCCGAACTGCTCGGCAAGCACGCAGAAGATGAAGTCGGTCTGCGCCTCGGGCAGAAAGCCGTGCCCCGACTGCGTAGCGTTGAGCAGGCCTTTCCCGAACAGCCCGCCCGAGCCGATAGCAATCTTCGCCTGCTGGAGGTTATACCCCGACGACGACGTGTTCGAGCCGTCTTGGTCGAGGAACACGAGCAGGCGGTTGCGCTGATACTGCTTGAGCAGCTTGTACTCGCCAGTGGAATTGTAAATGACCTGGTCAATCGCGAACACCGCCGCGATGGCCGCGATTCCCAGCGCCAACGTGATGAGCAGGTACTTCGAACGCGCGCCGCCTGCAACGAGCGCCATCGCGCCGATGGCGAGATACACTAGTCCCGTGCCCAAGTCGGGCTGCGTCATGATGGCCAAGAACGGCACCAGGATGAAGAAAACGACTTTCAAGTATTCCCGCAGGTCATCGAGACGGCCGCCGTAACGCGCCACAAGGGCCGCATCCATGAGGATGATCGTAACCTTCGCGAACTCGCCCGGCTGCACCTGAATGCCGAGCTTCAGCCACGATTGGGCGCCCATGCCAGCGTCGGTGCCGAGACCCGGGATATGCGGGGACAAGATGAGCGCGATGTTCAAGATGAACAGCGGCATGACCGCGTTCGCGAACCGTTGGTAGTCCACCCGCCACATGAGCATCATGACGACAGCGCCCACCGCAGCGAAGATAAGCTGACGCGTGAAGCTGTAGGTCGTGTCAGTCGACCCCTCGATGGACGACCAGCACACAAGCAGGCCGTACCCCACGAGCAGCACGATAATCGCAACAAAGGGGAGGTTTACCAGAGGGAGCCTCCCCCTGCGCGGGCTCGCTGCACGCGAAAGCGACGCATCGGGCGTCTTCAAGCTGTCTATCTGCGGCAATGCCATGCTATTCCACCTCGCTTCCCTAGTCGGAGCGGCTTGCGCTCTTGGTGCTGAAGCCTTCGATTTGACGGCCCGACGAGCCTGCGATGCGGCCCATCGAGGACGCGTCGTTGCTGCCGGCATCGGCGGCCATGACCGCTTCCATTACCTTCGCGCCCACCGGAGCCGCCACGGCCGAGCCGCCGCCGCCCTGCTCGATAACGGTCGCGACCACATACTTCGGGTCGTCGTAGGGCGCATAGCACACAAACCACGCGTCGTCGCCCTTGTCGGTATGCTCGGCGGTGCCGGTCTTGCCCGCCGCCTTGATGCCCGACTCGGCGAACAGGGACGCGATGCCCTCGTTCTCGGTGACCACGCCACGGAGGGCGTCGCGCACCGTGTCAAGATACCGCTGGTCGACGTCGGGTTCGGTGACGACCTCGGACTCATAGCTGACGACCGTCTGGCCCGAAGCGTTGCGCACTTCCTTCAAAAGATGCGGCTTCATGATCTTGCCCGTCGCGATGCCGCCATAGGCCACCGCTACCTGGATCGGCGTGACCTGCACGTCGCCCTGGCCGATGATCATGTTGGTGTAGTCGCCGCCCGTCCACGTGGCGTTCGCGGGAACGTTGCGCCAGCGCGTCGCCTTCCACTCGGGCGTGGGCACAAGCCCCTCGACCTCGCCGCCGATGTCGATGCCCGCCTTCTTCCCGAAATCGAACCGCTGGACCATCTCTTGGATGGCGGTGTCGGACAAGTTGCCGCCCTGGCTTTTCGATGCGTAGAAGAAGCTCTTCGCGATTTCGTAGAACACGACGTCGCACGAGTTGACGATGCCGCCGCGGAAATCGAGGTACCCGTGGCCGTTGTGGTACCAGCACCACTGAGGCGATCCGGTGTTGAAGCCGTCCCACTTGCCCGTGCAGTCCCACGAGCGGCCTTCCGCGAAGCCGTATTCCAAGCCTGCAAGCCCGGTGAAGGGTTTGAAGGTGGAGGCAGCGGCGTAGAGGCCCGCCGTCACGCGGTTTTGCAACGGCGCGTGCGCGGAATCGGAGTTGTAGACGTTGTTCGCCTCGGTGGACAGCCCGCCGACCCAGTTCGTCGGATCGAACGTGGGATAGCTCGACAGCGCGATGATGCTGCCGTCGCGCACGTCCATGGCCACGACCGCGCCACCGACGCCCTTTCCCGTACCGATAACGCCGTCACTAGGCGCGATAAGGCTCGCGAGCGCCTCGTCGGCGGCGTATTGGACCGAGCCTTTGATTGTCAGGTACACGTCCGAACCGCGGGTCGCCTTGGTCTCGCTCACCACGTCCACGACGTTACCTTGCGCATCGACGGTGACGACACGCTGCCCATGGTCGCCCGCGAGCAGGTTGTCGTACGCGCTTTCGATACCCGATTTGCCCACGTCATCGGTTAGTTGGATATCGCGGTTGGATGGTGCGTTGGAAACCTGGTCCTCGCTCGGCGTGCCCGTGTAACCCAGGGCATGGGCGCACAGGGCGCCGAAGGGGTAATCGCGCACCGTGCGCGTCTCTACCGTCACGCCCGAGAAGGCGTCGGAATGCTCGGCGATGAAGGCGACGTCGCGCAGGCGGACATCGCTCGCCACGACGCGCTGGCTCTGCGCGCCCGCCGTGGTCGACTGGATGCGCTGACGCACGATTGCCTGGGGAACGCCGAGGACGGCCGAAAGCCGGGCAACGACGTCGTGGTCGTCGACCACGTCCGCATCGGCGAGGACGGTCTGACTCGAGCGGTTCTTCACGAGCGCGATGCCATCGGCGTCGTAGATGTAGCCGCGCGGTGCGGGCGTCGACACCGTGGTGTAAAGGTTGCTCGCAGCCTTGTTCGAGTAATCCTCGTTTGAGAGGATCTGCATGCTCCACAGCTTCGCCGCCAAGGTGCCGAAGACGGCGACGGAGAAAATGCTGACGCCTGTGAAGCGGCCCTTCAAGCTGTCGGCAGGCTTCTTCGAGTTGGCATGGCCGCTTTTCACCTGCACATCGGACTCGGGGCGGGAAGAGGCGCCCTTGCCGCGGGCGAAGCCCCCGCTCGAGCCGACGCCGACGGTCGAGAGCTGCTGCACCTCTTTCTTTCCGCTGTTCGCGTAAGGGGTCTTCGTGCGGTTGCGCACGGAGAGCACGACGACGATGATCGCAGCCGCAACGAGCGCCGCGACCACTGCTGCGATGATGGCTACCAGCATGCGGGCCCCCTAGCGAAGATGCGGCGTTCCAGGCTGCTGCTGAATCGGCTGCGCCAGGAAACGCACGACGATCGGGTAGAAGATAAGCGCCGCAAGGAAGTTGTAGACGGTGCCCGGCAGCGCGCGGAAGACGAACGCATCGAGGGCGCTCACGCCCGCACCGAAAGCCATCATGAACGCAGCGTAGAGAAGCTCGATGACAAGCGTCGATATGGCGGCAAGCAGCAGCGGCATGAAGAGCGTGTCGTTGTTCACCAGCATGAAGATGCGCTTCGCGAGAAACGACACGCCGGTGAGCAGAAACGCCATCGCACCCACAGGACCCGTACCCAGAAGATCGAACAGCAGGCCCAAGACGAACGCGAACACAGGTCCCGATTGGCCGGGGCAGACGATGGATACGATGAGCACGTAGGCCATGATGAAGTTAGGGACCACACCGAAAAGCGCAATGTTCGGAGCGAGCGCAATCTGGAGCAGCACGGCGATGATCGCGCCGATGACGCGCGGCACGACGGTGATCGGTTCGTTCATTACTGCGCACCTCCCGTGCTCGACGACGACTTCGATTGCGAGGAAGAAGAGGAAGAGGACGACGACGAAGACGAGGAGTCCGACGAGCTCTCGGAAGCGCTCGTGACGACGAGGACCTCCTCAAGCGACGTCGCAGCATCGTTGGGAGAGACGACGATGCGGCGGCTCGCGTCGTTTTGCGCGCCCTCGATCTTCACGACGGTGCCGATGAGCAGCCCGCGAGTATAGCTTCCGCCCAGACCCGACGTGAGCACGACATCGCCCACCGAGACCTGCACGTCCGAATCGATGTTCTCAAGGTAGAGCAAGCCGTCGAGCGAGCCTCTGACCACGCCTTCCGCGCGGCTCGACTGGATAAGCGCCGCCGCACCCGAGCGCGGGTCGCTCAAAAGGCGCACGGTCGAGGAGTTCGCCTGCGCCGAGACCACCTGCCCGATCACGCCGTTCGGCCCCATGACGGTAAGACCGGTCGTCACGCCGGAGGAAGTTCCCACGTCGATAGTGACCGTCTGGTTCCACGCATCGGTGTTGCGCCCGATGATACGGCCGCCGATTCCTTCGGCACCTGAACTTTCCTTGAGGCTGAGGAGCCCCTCGAGGCGCTCGACTTCCTGGCGGTACTCCTCGGTCTGGGCGACGAGCTCGAGCAGCTCGGCGTTCTGCTCGCGCAGCTGCGTGAGCGTCGCATCGTCCGCGGAGGCGTCAGTGAGCGCATCCTGGGCATCGCTCACACCGGAGGAAGCGGACGCACCGACGAATTTCAGGGGCGCGGCGATCGAGCTTACGGCGCCCTGGAGCGCGTGCAAAGGCCCCGACTCCCCCTCGCGGGAATACACCGTCGCCATCACGAGGGAGACGGCGAGCAGAACGATAAGGAGCACCCGATTGGCGGATGCTCCGTTTCTGTTTTGGAAATTAAGCGACATAAAAGCTGTTCAGCACCTATTTCGAGCGCATGAGCGTCTGCTTGAGCGCCGTGGGCGTCTCGAGCACCTTCAGACAGCCCGTAACGACGTTGGTCAGCGCCGTCTCGCTCACCCACACGGGAATCTCGAGCTTGTCGGACAGATAACGGTCGAGACCGGAAAGCAGACCGCCGCCGCCCGTGAGCAGGATGCCGTTCTGGATGATGTCGGAAGCCAAATCGGGGTTCGTCTTCTTGAACGTTTCCTTGATATGGATGACCATTTCCTCGCACGGCGCCTGAAGTGCCTGGCGCACATCTTCGGACTGGATGGTGACTTCCTTCGGCTGCTCGGTGAGCACGTCCTGGCCGGAGATGATCATGTCGCGCTCGCGCCCGTCCTCGAAGGGCAGGATGGAGCCGATCTTGATCTTGATGACCTCAGCCGTGCGCTCGCCGATCTTGATGCCGAGCAGATCGCGCAGGTGCATAGCGATGGTTTCGTCCATGCGGTTGCCCGCAAGGCGAAGGCTCGAGGACGTCACGATGCCGCCCAAGGAGATGACGGCCACCTCGGTGGTGCCGCCGCCGATGTCGACCACCATGGAGCCTGTCGGTTCGGTGACGGGCAGATCGGCACCCATCGCCGCGGCCATCGGCTCTTCGATAAGGTACGCCTGGCGGGCGCCCGCCTGGATGGCGGCCTCAAAGACGGCGCGCTTCTCGACGGACGTGGCGCCGCAGGGAATACAGATGACGATGCGCGGCTTGGCCTGCCACGGGTACTTGCGGACCGCCGCCTTGTTGATGAACGCCGAGAGCATGGCCTCCGTCACGTCGTAGTCGGCGATGACGCCGTCTTTGAGCGGGTGCTCGGCGGAAAACGCCTCGGGCGTGTGGTTGATCATGTTCTTCGCCTCGTGGCCGACGGCGAGAACGCGATGGGTGCTCTTCTCGATGGCGACGACCGAGGGCTCGTTGATGACGATGCCCTCGCCCGTCATCGCGACGAGCGTGTTCGCGGTTCCAAGGTCGATGGCCATGTCGGTGCCCATCTGGCCCGTAAGGTTCGAGAACCAATCCATAAACGACATAAAAGCAAAACCCCTTGAGGTCACAGTTGTTTCAAGTAACGACTGATTTTATCACACGGCATTTCACCTGATTGAAAATCCATGAGGGGCACAAGGGCCGTACGAGAGCATTCCCGCACGGCCCTTAGGTCGCCATCGATCGAATTACGATTGCCTTAGCAGCTCTTACGACGTCGAGCGGCAAAGCCGATGCAGAGCACAGAACCAGCCGCAATCGCCGCAACTGCAGGCAGAACAACAAGGGTTGCATCCCCCGTCTTGTCTAGCTGGGATTGTGCGGTATCCGGGCTCTTGGAGGGATTGTCGGAATCGGCGGGGCCGGAAGGGTTGCCGGAATCGCTCGGCGTTGCCGGAAGTTTCGCGATTGGCTCGGTTTTAACCTGAGTCTCGAACGCCTGGTTCTCGAAGACGGCAGTATAAGTGCCCTCGCCTTCTTTTTCGGTAGTGGCGGGGACAGCCACCTTATAAGATGCTTTCACGGTCTCCTTCTCGATGTGGCTGGCGTCGCGATTGCAGACGCGCTCGGCGGTGCAATACCAGTCGTCTCCCTGCTTGGCCCACGTATACACAGGCGAGGCCCAGTCGTGGCCAAGCGGATCGAGGTCGTCGGACCTTGTCTGGGGCGCGAAGCACTTGTGCTGGAAGTTGGCAGTGTAGATGGCCTTGCCGTTCTCGGTGCAGCTGGTCTCGGTCGTGAGCTCAGCTTTCACGGTCTCCTCGAGCGGCCAGCCGCAGTAGCCGCACTTGGCGTGGCCGGTGCAGTACCAGCCATCGGCCTTCTGCTCCCATACGTAGTCGTCTTGATCGACGAAGTTGCCCTCATGCTCGCCATCGGTGTAATCGTGGGAAAGCATCTTGCCACCAGAGTACACGAGTTTACCGCCGATGGACACGTCGCTGCGCCCGGTGTTGTTGCCCGACTTGCCGCCGAAACCGAACAATTGAGTGCACGTGGCTTTGTCGCGCTCGGCCGTGACCATATTATTTCCAGTGAAGTTTATGACGTACTTGTAGTCGCCCATATTCGAGTCATTGATGTTCAGCGCCTGCTTGTAGAGGCCCAAAAAAGCCTTCGAATTGAACGCGCAATTGCTCACGTTCACGGTAATGTTGTTTTTGCCCGCGCCGGCATCGGTGTAGACATTGATGACCTTGCCGCTCGCGTTGAACGTGCAGCCATTGAACGTCATAATCGGCGAGCTGTAGGTCCAAATCGCATAGTCGCCGCTAGGGGCGTTAAACGTCGTGTCCGTGAATGTGGCGCTCTGGTAACCCCAGTAGAAGGTTTTGCCGTTGACGACGCAACCGTCGACCACGGTGTTGTCGGCGCGAATGAAGCCGAGATAGTTGGCGCTGCCGGAACGAAGCGTCATGTTCTTGAACGTCACGGTACCGGCGCCGTCGAAGGAGTAGTCGCCATTGTACTCGGTGCCGAAATAGGTAGGATCGGGCACCTCTGCACCGATGTTCCAGCTTGTCTTATCGGTGCCGGAACCTTCGAAAGTGAGGTCTTTGCCCTTGGTGTGGCCCTCGGAAGGCACTTTGTAGAGGGTGTAGTTGCCCTCGCCAAGCTTGAGGGTGTCGCCGCTTTGCGCCTCGGCCGCGGCGAGAGCAAGGTCGGTGTAGACCTCGCTTGTGCGGACATTCACGATTTCGCCGAACGATGCTTCGACATCTCTCGGGACGCTCTCGATGCTGAGGGAGGCATCGGTCGAATCGGCATCCTTCGCGTTCGCGTCGGCGGCGTTCGTCTCAGCAGCCGCAATGCTCGGCAGAAGCCCAAAGACCAACGTCATCGAGAAAATCGCGGAGAAGAGCCACCCCCCCCCCCGTCTTTTGAGTATTCCTGCTCGCCATAACCAACAATCTCCTTTCTTCCATCTTTTCCCGAAGCAAATCCGCAGCCCACCGCAGAGCTCGTTTATTTCGCTAGCGAAATAAAACTTGCCCTCAGTGTTAGGCAAACATGCACTTAATAGTATCACTAAATCGCTCAGTCTCAAACGATGCGCACCCGTCGGCGAAAGGGCGTGCGGCAGCAACTGCTAGATCAACCCATCTGCGCTTGAGAAGTGCTACGGAGCGAGTGACAAACCCAAAGCGCCCTCCCCATCTGCTCGGCTTGCCGGAGATGAGAAGGACGCGATTACCCATTGCCATTCGCATGCTTTCCGAGGGAATCCGTGGAGTTGCCGCTTCTTTGGCATACCCTAGTGAACGCTGCAGGAGAGACAGGGGTCGTAGGCTCGCACAAGCTCTTCCACCCGCAGACGAATATCGGCCTCGGCGGCGCCTTCCGCCACCATCTTCTCGGCGAGAACGCGCATGTCGCCTTCGAGGTTTGCAACGTTTTGCGCCGTGGGCGTGAGGATCGACGCATGCTTCACGCGGCCTTCCCCGTCGAGTTCCAGGTCATGGAAGAGCACGCCTCGCGGAGCCTCCGTGAACCCGGTCGCACGACCAGCGCGCACCTCGAAGGGCGCAGGCGCGCTCGAGCCCGCAAAGCCGTTGTCACCCTCGGCGAGCCTGCGCGCGATGCGCGCGCAACGGTCGAGCGCATCGACGAGCTCGACGGCCTGCGCGACGTTGTTGCGGAAGGGATTGCGCTCCGGCGGACGTAGCCCCGCCTTCGCAGCAGCCAGTCGCGCGCGCTGGCCGAGCTGGCCCCACGACACGTTGATGCGCGCAAGCGACGCCGTCATGTACGGCTTTCGGGACAAGCGAGAACGCGCGAAGAGCGCGCCGGAGTGCGGCACGGCGTATTCCTCAACATGGGCTTCGTGGTCGTCGGCGTCGAAGGTCTCCCCCGTGCCCACAAACCGCGCGTCGCGCGAGGTGCACACCGGGTAGTAGCCTTCCTGCACCATGGCGAGCATGTCGCCCGCCGTCTCGATGTCGGGAATAGGGAAGCTGTTGAACAGGTCGACCGTCTGCTCGGCGAAGGGAAGCATCGCTTCCATCTTCTCGGCGAGCGCCAAGTACTCGTCGCGCGAGATCTCGTTCGTGAAGCCGCCCACGACCGCCGTGATCGGGTGGACGGAGCGCCCGCCCACCTTCGTGCAGAGCTCGTTGCCCAAGGCCTTCAGGGCAAGCGCCTGGTTGAACAGCTCGGACGCCTCGGTGGCCAGGGGAAACACGCTCGCGTGCCCCGTGAAATCGGGTGCCGCGAACACAAACAGGTGCGTCGCGTGGTTCTGCAGGTACGACCCGTAGATCAAAAGCTCGCGCAGGGCGTGCGTGCGGTCGCTCACCTCGACGCCGAAGATGCGCTCGATGGCCAGAAGGTCGGTGACCACGTGGCTTGCCGAGCAGATGCCGCAGATGCGCGAGGCGATGTAGGGCACTTCCGAGAACGTGCGGCCGCGCACCATGCTCTCGAACAGGCGCGCCGGCTCCACGACGTTCATCTCGCAGGTTGCGACCGCGCCGTCCTCGATCGCGAGGTGAACGTTGCCGTGGCCCTCGATACGCGCGATATGGTCAACGTTGATCGAACATCTCATCTTGCGTCTACTCCTCGCTCGCCTCGGAAAGGGCGGGGTTCACGTAATTGAACATCTGAAGGGCCTCGTCGAAGGCCGTAACGCTCACGCCCGACTCGGCGCACACCGCCCGCGCGGCAGCCACGTTCGCATCGGGGGAAAGACCCGCGCAGCCGTTACAGGGACGGCCGAGCGACGTGCAGCGCGCACCGCACCCGCAGCGCGTGACGAGCCCCAGGCACAAAACGCCGCGGCCGAAGAAGCACCCGCGGTCGTTGTGCTTGCACTCGCCGCACAGCGTCGCCGTCTGCGGCAGGCGGTTCGAGCCGTAAATCGCGCGCTGCAGCACGTCAATAAAGGCGAAAGTGTCGATAGGACAGCAGAGCACCTCGAAGTCGACATCGATGTATGCCGAGATGGGCGCGGGGTCGACAAGTTTACCGCACGCCTCGGGCGCGCCGGCCTCGCCGTAGACAGCAGCGGCGCCAGCTTCCACATTGCCCGCCGCCATGCCGGGGATGCCCGCCGTTGTGGCGCACGCTCCCACGGCGATCACCGCACTCGCCTTCTTGCGCACGGCCTTGAGGGTCTCGATGGCCTCGGCGGTCGTCGCCGCACCCTCGATCACCGCCACGTCGAACTCCTCGGGCATGGGATCGCTCGAGGCAAGCTGCCAATAGCGCAGGTCGATCTGGCCCAACACGTCGAGCAGGTAGGGCTCGGCGTTGGTGATCTGGAGCTGGCAGCCAAAGCAGCTCGCCAGGCCCACCACCACAACGCGCGGTGCAGCCGGTCGCTCGCGCTCGAATTCAAGATTGCTCATGCTACATCGACCCCTGGATGTTCTTGGCTTCCCAGTAGTTGAACACGGGCCCGTCGATACAGCAGTACTGGTGCCCGATTTGGCAGTGGCCGCATTTGCCCATGCCGCATTTCATGTGCCGCTCGAAGCTCATGTAGATGTGGTCGTAGGAAATACCCTTCTTGCGCATTTCCTGCACGACGAACCGATACATCACCGGCGGGCCGCACACGGCGCCATATGTGTTGTCCGGGTTGATTTCGAGCCGCTCGAAGGGCTTCGTGACCAGGCCTTCCTCGCCGTCCCACGTCTCGTCGGCGTGGTCGACGGTAAGGTAGAGGTCGAAATCCCTGCGGTGGCGCCACATCTCGAACTGGTTGCGGAACATCACTTCCTGCGGCGTCTTGCTGCCGTAGATGATGGTGACTTTGCCGAAGTCGGAGCGCTCGTCGTGGATGTTGTTGATAAGGCTGCGAAGCGGCGCGATGCCAAGACCACCCGCCACGAGCAGGATGTCGTGACCGCGCATCTTCTCGAAGGGAAAGCCGCGCCCGAAAGGCCCGCGAATGCCCACGATGTCGCCGCACTGCATCTTATGGAGCGCCTCGGTGAAGCGGCCCGCGCGGCGCACGCACAGCTCGATGAAGCCGCTCTTCGACGGCGAGGACGAGATGGAGATCGGCGCCTCGCCCACTCCGAAGATGGAAAGCTCGACGAACTGGCCGGGCTCATGGTGGAACGCGTTGCGGATGCACTCGTCGACCAGGCGGAACTCGAAGAGCTTCTCGGTCGCGGTGAGCTCGGTGATCGATGTGATGCGCGCCGGCCACGGGCGATACGGGTTCGCGGCCATGCGCTCGGCGCCGGTCATCGGCGACCCGGCGTCATGGAAGGGATGCACCTCGATTGCGGAGGCTGCAACGTTATTCGGCATCGTCTGCCCCCTTTCGCTCGAAGAACTTCAGCACCTCGATGGGATTGATGTTGGCCTTGCAAGCGCGCACGCAGCGCCCGCATCCCACGCAGAGCATGCGGTCGTGCGTGGCCAGAAAGCCGTTGAGCTTGTGATACATGCGATGGCGCACGCGGTTGCGCCCGTCGGGTCGGAAGTTGTGCCCGCCCGCCACGACGGCGAACTGCGGGTTCGTGCAGCAGTCCCACACGCGCTCGCGCGAGCCGTGCTTGCCGTCGGGGGTGCGCACGTCGCGGATATCGAAGCAGTAGCACGTCGGGCACGCCGAGGCGCACGCGGTGCACGACAGGCAGCGTCCGCCGAGTTCCTCCCAGAAGGGGTCGGAATGGAAGGCGTCCATCAGCATGGCGACTTCCTGGATGTCGGGGATTTCCTTGTTGAAAGCCTCCTGACGACGGCGGGTGACGTGGCGGAACTCCGCTCGCTCCTCGTCGGTCGCCTCACGGGGAGAGCACGCCGCCTCCAAGATGTTCGCGGCCTCGACGCTCGAGATGCTCACCAGGTACTTCCCGCCGATATCCTGCAGGAACAAATCGTAGCCGAAGCGAGCCTCGTCGCTTCCCCACAGATGGCAAAAGCAGGTGTCGGTCGGCATGCAGCTGATGCCCACGATAAGCGTGGCGTTGCGGCGCGCCGTGTAGTACGGATCGGGGTACGGTCCGTCTCGGAACACCAGGTCAAGGCTGTTGAGCGCGTTGATGTCACACGCATGGGCGCCGAACACGACGCGCGGTACGACAGGCTCCGAGTACTCGGTGACGTCGTTGGTCTCGGCGTCGAAGGTGAGAAGCGTCTCGCGCACCGGCAAGAAGAGCTTCTTCAGCGGGGTGATGGTGGTCGTGTAATCGAGCGCGATTTCCTCGAACGACTCGACCGTCGAGTACGCATGGCTCATGCCGCTCTTGACGGGGGCGATCACCTCATAGGTTTCCAAGAAGGCCGACACAAGCGAGGGAAGCTCGCCCGCATCGATAACTCGATAGAGCATACGCACGCATCCTTATCTCGTCTGGGATTACTTCGTGCGCGTATCATGCTACTCCGACAAGCGCACCCAAAGAGTAACATATCGACCAGTGGCACGTTTCCCCGACGCGGGATGGATGGGATTTCGTGCCTGCGCACCACTGTCACACCCCTCGAAAACGCAAGAAAGCCGACAAGCCATGAGGGCTTGCCGGCTTTCGGATGCGCTTGGGGCTAAACGTGCTCCCTATGACGCTCGCTCAATCGCAGCTTATGCGCCGAAGAACACCTTGATCTCGCGCTCGGCGGACTCGACGGAGTCGGAGCCGTGGATCACGTTCTCGTCGACGGTCAGGCCGAAGTCGCCGCGGATGGTGCCGGGGGCGGCATCGGCGCAGTTGGTGGCGCCCATGAGCTTGCGCATGGTGGCCACGGCGTTCTCGCCGGAGACGACCATCTTCACAACCGGGCCGGACGTGATGTAGGAGACAAGACCCTCGTAGAACGGCTTGCCCTTGTGCTCGCCGTAGTTCGCCTCCGCCTCTTCAAGCGTCACCATGCCGAGCTCCATGCGCTCGATGGTCAGGCCGACGCGCTCGATGCGGGAGATGATCTCGCCGATGTGACCGTTGCGCACACCGTCGGGCTTGATCATGTTGTAGGTCTTCTCGATTGCCATGCTTGTAACCTTTCTTGTTCGGTTCGTTTTATTCCCACGCGCCCAAAGCGCGCGAAATAGTTAGTTTTGGCTGGGGAAATAAAGCTCGACGTTCGAAATCTTCCAACCGATGAGGTCGCGAACCATCGAGATCTTGTACTGCACTTCCCCACCCTGGTCGGTGGTTGCCTTCACGTAAACGGTCGAGTTGCTCATCGATTTGTCGACGCCGAGCACCTCCGCGGAGGAGTCAGTCACAATCGGGCCCGTAAGCGAATCGATGTCCTCAACGTCCTTCGAGAACAGGGCATCGGAGCCGGACGGGTTCGCGAGCAGCTCCTTGGCGACGCTTTCCTGCGTCGGGAAGCCGTAGCCTTGGGTGTAGGCGAACACGGCGGCGCCGAGCGCGAGGATGATCACGATGATGATGGCCACCACAATCTTAAGGCCGACGTTTCTGCGCTTGCGCTCCTGCTTGGCGATGCCGCGCGACCACTGCTCGAGCTCTTCGTCGCTCGCGGTGAAGAAGCGGTCGTCGTTGCCATCCGCGTAAGCTTCCGGATAACCCGGCGCGCCTTCCATGGGGCCGTCGTCGTAATAGTACGGGTCCTGAGGAACTGCTTCGGCAGGATAGCTTTCAGCCTCGGGATAGACCGCCGTACCGTCGGCGACCACGTCGAAGCCCGACATGTCAACAGGCGCGAGCACCTGCGTAGGCTGGGAAGACGTTCCCTGAGCCACGGCGCCCACCGCGCGCTGATAGTCGACGCTCGCGGAGTCGGAGAGAAAGTACGTCTGATCGGCGATGGCCGACTCGAATGCGGAGACGGCCTTCGCCATCTCGCCGCACGCGACGTAGGCCTGACCCAGATTCGCGTTGAGCTTGTTCTTCATCGCCTGGGGCATGTCGAACTGGAACGCGCTCTCGTAGGACGCGACCGCATCTGCCGGACGGTTGAGGGCCATGAAGCAAACACCCAGGTTGAGCAGCGCCTTCGTAGGATCGGGATTGCCCTCGTCGAGCGCGGCCTCGCGAAACGCGACGCCCGCCTCCGCGGTCTTGCCCACCTTCATGTACGCGTTGCCCATGCCGATGTAGGCCTTATAGCGCGCGTCGTATCCCTCGTCGGCCACCGCGGCCTCGAAATAGTGCACCGCGTTGTCGTAGTCGTGGAGCGACGCGTACGCCATGCCGAGATTGCAGTCGACCGCGCCCTTCATGTCGTAGGCGGGATCGGCCACGGCCTGCGTGTACGCCTGGATGGCCTCGTTGGCATCCCTCAGCTTGATCAGGCAGTTGCCGATCTGGTGGTACAAACGCCCCGTCTCGCCGGGCGCCGGCGGCATAGCCTCATCCTGCAGACACTGCGTGAACGCCATGAGCGCGCCCTGGAAGTCCTTGGCGTCGTAGAGAGATTGCGCTTTGTTGAAAAGCTCGTTGTTCATCTGGTTCCTTCGATCCGGGCAAAACGCCGGGATATCGGTTTATTCGTTGGCGTTCTCGATCTCGATCTTCTCGATCACATCGCCCACGCGGAGCTGACCGATGACGTCTTTGCCCTCGATGGTCTGGCCAAACACGGTGTAGCCGTCGTCAAGGAAAGGCTGCGCGCCCAGGCAGAAGTAGAACTGGGAACCCGCGGAGTTGGGGTTTGACGAACGTGCCATGGCGAGCGTGCCGTCCTTGTGCACATTGTTCGGGTTGGTGGTGTACTCCTCATGGATGGAGTAGCCCGGGTTGCCCGTGCCGCAGCCGCGACGAGAACCCTCGTTGATGACCTGCTCAGGCGTGAGGTCGCGCGTGTTCGGGCAGCCGCCCTGGATGACGAAGCCGGGGACGTAGCGATGGAACTTCAGGCCATCGTAGTAGCCCTTCTGGGAAAGCTCGACGAAGTTGCCCACGTGGATGGGGGCGTCGTTGCCGGCGAGCTGCACGCGGATGGTTCCCTTGGAAGTGGTGAGGACGGCGATTTCGTTGCCGTTCGGCTTGTATTCGGGGGTGTACAACGCCATAAGGCGGCTCCTTTGCGTTTCCTTGACCCGCAGGGCGGCCGACCAGGCTGCACGGGCGGGCAGATGATTGCATACGAACCTGTATTTTACCAGTATGCGGCGAACATGATGCAAAAACCGCAATGTTCGCAAACGAAGGCAAAACCAGAAGACACGCGGGTAAGGGGCAAAGGAACAACTACCGCCGTTTTAGCGCGCATACGAAAAACGGGCTGGAAGATAACAACCAGCCCGTTCATTTCGAATGGTGCCCCCAACGAGAATCGAACTCGTGTCTCAGCCTTGAAAGGGCCGCGTCCTAACCTCTAGACTATGGGGACGAAGTCGCTTCCTTGCGAAAGCAGCCAGGATATTATCGCAAAGGTCGCGGCCCTTGGCAAGAACTATTTTGCATTTTTCTGCACAAAAATGCTCACGACCTCGACGTGGTAGGTCTGGGGGAACAAATCGACCGGCTGCGCGTAAAGCAGCCCATAGCCGTTGTCCTCGAAGCGCGCCACGTCACGCGCCCAAGTCGCGGGATTGCAGCTCACGTACGCCACGCGCTCGGGGCGCGCCGCAGCGATGCTTTCCACCACGCCGTCCGCCAGGCCCGCGCGCGGCGGGTCGACGACGAGCGCGTCGAGCTCGCCCAGCTCGGGAAGCTCGCGGGCCGCATCGCCGCCGATAATCTCGATGTCGACCCCGTTGGCGTCGGCGTTGCGTCGCAGATCTCGCACGGAGCTTCCCGCCGATTCGACGGCGATCACGTCGGCGCCCGCCGCGGCGAGCGGGATGGAGAACGTGCCGCCGCCCGAGTACAGATCGGCAATGAGCATCTCGTCAAGGCCGACAGGCCCCTCATCGCCTACTTCCCCACCGAGCCCGCGAATGACCTCGCCGATGAGCTTTTCCGCCTGCGCGGTGTTCACCTGGAAAAACGACGGCGCTGCCACGCGGAAGGTGAAGCCGAGCAGCTTCTCCTCCCAAAAGCCCTTGCCGTCGAGCACCTCCACTCCCTTGATCTTGCGCGCGCGACCGGGGTCGGCGAGCACGCGCACAATGCTCGTGGCCTTGAACGACCCCTTGAGGATGTTGGCCACATGGCCGCGCGGGAAGGCGGCGGGCGTCGTCCAAAGCGCGACCTCGGTGCTGTGGGTGCGCACGCTATGCCGCACGCCGACGCGGAAAATTCCCAGGTCGTCCGCACCTTGCGCGAAGCGGAGCGCCCCGCGCAGCGCCTTGGGGGCACGCTCGATCTGCTTGTAGGCAACCGGGCACGTGGCGCTCGCGACGACGTCTTGGCAGCCTTCATCGTGAAAGCCCAGCTGGAACATGCCCGCCGCATCGAACGCCGCGCCGAGCTCGATCTTGTTGCGATACCCCCACTGTCGCTTGCTTCCCAGGCAAGGGCGCACGAGGGCAGCCGCGCGTTCGTCTCCGAAGCCGGCCGTGCGCGAAAGCGCCGCAACGACGTTGTCGGTCTTCGCGGCAAGCTGGGCCTCATAGCTGAGGTGCTGCCAAGGAGCGACCCCTTGCGACGACGGCTCCGCCCAGGTGGGGGCCACGCGGCACGCCGCAGGCTCTTTCACCTCGGTGATGCGCGCACGCGCAAAGGAGTGCTTCTCCTCCGTCAGCTCAATGGCGAGCACGTCGCCCGGCGCACCGCCTTCGACGAACACGGCCTTGCCGCTCTCAAGATGCGCGACCGCCTCGGGGCCGAACCCCATGCGCTCGATCGTTACGATTTCTCCCATGCCCTTTGCCCGTTCTCTTTCATTTTCGATATCGATGTTTGCGATTCACCCATGATAGCGTATAATTCCTGGGTTGTGCCCCTGTAGCTCAGGGGATAGAGCGTCTGCCTCCGGAGCAGAAAGCCACAGGTTCGAATCCTGCCAGGGGCACCAGGGTAAAATGAAAACGCCAGGCCGCAAGACCTGGCGTTTCTTATTGCAGGGATAGCCGCGCCCGCAGCACCCGCTCGCGAGTCTTGCAAGCCCCACGGGGCGCAGCGCCTTCCCACGAGCCCCGTGAGGCAGCGCTTCCCGCACGTCGCCATCTACCCCGCGGCGCAGCTCTCCCTCGCACTACGACACCCGGCCGTGCTCGACCGAGTAGGTCGCATCGGCGATGGCGGCGGCGCTCGGACGATGGCTTACGAGCAGCACCGTCTTCCCCGCCCGATTGTCGGCGAGCGCCCGCAGCACGGCGGCCTCGTTCAGGGCATCCAAGTTGCTCGTGGGCTCATCAAGCAGCACGAAGGGCGCGTCGTGCAAAAACACGCGCGCAAGTCCCAGTCGCTGGCGCTCGCCGCCCGAAAGCGCATCGCCGAGTTCCCCCACCTGAGTATCGAGGCCTGAAGGAAGCCTGCGGACGAAGCCGGCGATGGAGGCCTTTTCGCACGAGGCCATGATTTCCTCATCGCTCGCGCCCGGCTTCGCGAAGGCAAGATTGTCGCGCACGGTGCCCGCGAACAGGTGCGTCTCCTGCGTCATGAAGCCTTCCACCTGGCGCAGGCTCGCGGTGGCCACGCGGCGAACGTCGCGCCCCGACACCTCGATAGCGCCGCTGCTCACGTCCCAGAAGCGCATGAACAGCTTGAGCAGGGTCGACTTCCCCGATCCCGAGCGTCCCGCGATGCGAACCACCTGACCTGGCTGAATGCTCAGCTCGACATCGGAGAGCACGCACGCATCGCCGTACGAGAAGTCGACATGGCTCGCCATAGCGCCGCTGAACCCGTCGAGCGAGACGCCGTCTTCAATCTCTACGGTCTGCGGACTCTCGTCGAGCACGTCGAGCACGCGGGCGCCCGATGCGAGCGTCTGCTGCAGCGTCGAACCCAGGTTCGCCACGGCGATGACCGGGCCGAACGATGACATGAGCGCCGCGCACGCGATCGCCGCCGGGCCGAAGGCGATCGTCCCGCTGTTCGCCAGATGCATCGCCGCGAGCAGCATGCCCATATCGAGCGCGAGCACCACCGCACCCGTCGCCGCCATGGCCACCGCCGTGCGATCCTTCAAGCGACCTTCCACCTTGGCGAGGTCGCTCATGCGGCAGGCCAGCTCGCACGCGCGATCGCCGGCGCGCCCGAACTGCAGCGTTTCGCGCAGGCCGCGCAGGCTGTCGAGCACGAACGCGTTCATGGAGCCGATGGCGTCGCGCACCTCGCGCCCGCCCGTGCCGCTCGCCTTCGACGAAATCCACGGGACCGCAATGCCCACGACCGCGTAGGAAAAGGCGGCGAAGGCGGCCAAAAGCGGCGAGAGCGTTGCCGTGAACGCCACCATGACGACCGACACGATAAGGGCGATCGCGGCGGGCGAGAGCGTGTGCGCGTAGAACACCTCGAGAAGCTCGATGTCGCCTGTGAGCAGGGACACAAGGTCGCCCTTGTCGCGGCCTTCGAGCTTTGCGGGCGCAAGCGTGCGCATCTTGCCGAACACCTTGTCGCGCACGAGCGCGAGGATCTTGAACGCCAGGTAGTGGTTGCACAGCTGCTCGCCATAGCGAAGCGGCCCGCGGACCACACCGCACACGACCACGAGCGCGCACGCCACGCCTAGAGGGACAACGCCCCACGAGCCCGCTGCATTGAGCAGGCCGTACGCTGCGAACACGGTGAGGAAGATCGCCGCGAGGAAGCCGAGCACACCCAGCACGATGGCGAGCGCCATCACGGGAAGAAGCGGGCGCGTAAGCCCCACAAGCCGCGCCATGATGGAGAAATTGGAACGGCGGCGCGGCACTGCGGCGCCCGGGGTCCCGCGGCGGGCGTCACCCGCAGGCCGCACCGGCTCGTCGGCTTCGCAAGGCGACTCCGGGACGCTCGCGCCCGGGATCGCCGTCTCGCCCGAGGCCGCTTCCCCGTCGCCCTGCGCGAACGCCTCCAACTGCGACTGGCTCTTCCACAACCGCGCGTAGGCGCATCCGCGCGCAAGCAGTTGGGAATGCGTTCCATGCTCCACAAGTTTTCCCTGCTCAAGGACATAAATCTCATCGGCATGCTCGATGGCCGACAAACGATGCGAGATCATGATGACCGTGTGGCTGCCCGCAAGCTCGCGCGCGGCTGAGATGATAGCGGCCTCGCTTTCGGCGTCGATGTTGCTCGTGGCCTCGTCGAAGATGTAGATGGGCGAGTCGTGCAGGAGGGCCCGGGCGAACGCCAGGCGCTGGCGCTGACCACCCGAGAGGTTCGCGCCCTCTGCCGCGATCTCCATATCGAGACCGCCCGATTCGCGCACGAAGCCCGCCAACCGGCACTTCGCGAGGGCGCCCCACAGCTCGTCGTCGCTCGCATCGGGCTTGGCGAGCAGCAGGTTCGCTCGCAGCGTTCCCTTGAACACGTAGCTTGAGAACGGCACCGTGGTGACGGTCTTGCGCAGCGACTCGGCTGAGATGTCGCGCAAATCGATCCCGCCGATGCTGACGTTGCCCGCATAGCGCGCGTTCACGCCCGACAAAATGCCCGCGAGCGTCGACTTGCCCGAGCCGCTCTCGCCCGTCACGCCGATGAAGCTGCCACGCGGCGCCGAGAAATCGACCCCCTCAAGCACCTGGCGCTTCCCGTCGTAGGAGTACCCGACACCGCGGCATTCCACGCCCGCATCGCGCGGGTCGACCTCGCGTGCACCGTCAACGGGCAGGGGCGCATCGAGGATCGCATACATCTTCTCCGCCGCAGCCATGCCGCCCATGGCCGTGTGGAAGAACGAGCCCAGCGTGCGCATGGGGATGAAGAACTCGCTCGACAGAAACACGATGGAGAAGGCCGCAGCGAACGTCGCCGCACCGCACGAGAACTGCCACAGCACGGAGATCATTCCCACCGCCGCGCCGCCGAACGCGAAGAGGTCCATGACGGTGATCGAGTTCAACTGCATCGTGAGCAGGCGCATCGTCGCCTTGCGGAAGCTCTCGGCCGCCCCGTTCATCTCCTCGTGCTTGTGCGCGTCGGCGGAATAGATCTTGAGGGTCGTAAGCCCCTGGATCGCTTCGAGAAACATGCTGCCCAAATCGGTGTAGCTGCCCCAGTAGTTGCGCATGGTACGGCGCGCGATCTTCTGCACGCAGACGATGGATGCGGGAATGAGCGGCACGCACACGAGCAGCGCCACGGCGGCGGGAAGCGACAGGGGCGAAAGCGCCACGAACAGCGTCAAGGGCGCGAGCAGGGCGTAGAAGAGCTGCGGCAGGTATTGGCCAAAGTAGCTCTCGAGCTGCTCGGTCCCCTCGACGCTCACCTGCACGGCGACGGCAGTCGCCACGGTCTCGCTGTAGGCGGGCCCGAGCGCTGCGAGCTTGTCGTAGACCTGCTGGCGAATGGAGCATTTCGCGCAGGAAGCGGCCTTGCGGCCCATGCGCTGCGCCGCCGTCTGGCACACCATGCGCACCACGATCGCCGCCGCCGATGCCGCAAGCACGCCGATCGCCATGCCCGCGTCCGCCGCGCCCTCAAGCGTTGCCTGCAAGAACAGGCCGATCACCATGAACAGCGCGATGTTGCACGCAAGGGCCATCCACTGGAACGCCACGTCGGCGACGATGAACTTGACGGCGCCCGGCACCATCGAAAGCAAGCGTTTATCGAACACGTCTTCCCCGTTTTCACTTGTATGAATCTCGAAAGTTATACCTGGCTAATGGTAATCCAAGAGATACTTTTTGGGGAGAGAAAAGGGGAGAGATTACTCAGGCAGCGCAAAACACCTGTTAGGAAAGCCGCAACTCGCCTGCAATCACATATGCCGCCGCGTCCCGATACACAAAGAGGGTTGAAGCCGCCGCACGCTGAGCGAGCACACGGCGCGGGACCGCCTGGGCACGCCCGACACCGCCACCTGAGACTGCGGGCGCAGCGGGACGCTGCCACCGGCTTATTCCCGCAGCTATGCGTGCGTAGTCTTGCCGCATTCCTCGTAGATGCGCGTGACCTCGAGCTCGTATTGCTTGCGCGTCCCCTTCACCACCGTGTCTAAGATCAGGCCGCACGAGAACGACAGCATTCCCAAGAATATGAACGCCACGGCCAAAAGCGCGCTCGGCATCTTCGGGACGAGTCCCGTATGGGCAAACTCCCAGATCACGGGCACGCCGAACAAAAGGCCGACCACGCACAGCAGAAGCCCCAGAAGCGAGAACAACGCCAACGGGCGGTAATCCTTGAACAGCGAGAGAATCATCATGAGCACCTTCATGCCGTCGGAGAAGGTGTTGAGCTTGCTTTCCGAGCCTTCGGGGCGGTCGCGGTAATCGATGGGAACCTCAGCGATGCGCCAGCGCTTGTCGACCGCATGGATCGACAGCTCCGTCTCGATCTCGAATCCCGGCGAGAGCACCGGCATCGACTTCGCGAACACCTCGTTGTAGGCGCGATACCCCGTCATGACGTCGGAGAACTCGAACCCGTAGATGGCCTTGATGAGGAAGCGGACGAGATTGTTACCGAAGCCGTGGAAAGCGCGGTCGTTTTCCTCGCCGTAAGTGCCGTTCGACAGGCGATCTCCCACCACCATGTCGGCCTCGTCGTTCATAAGCGGCGCCAGAAGCTTGGGCGCGGCCTCGGCGGGATAGGTGTCGTCGCCGTCGACCATGATGTAATAGTCGGCGTCGATGTCGCGCATCATCTGGCGCACAACGTTACCCTTCCCCTGGCGGCGCTCGACGCGGACCTGCGCACCGTGCTCGCGCGCGATGTCGCCCGTGCCGTCGGTGGAGTTGTTGTCGTAGACGTAGATCGAGGCGTCGGGCAAGACGCGCTTGAAGTCGTCGACCACCTTCGCGATGGTGAGCGCTTCGTTGTAGCAGGGAATGATGACGGCGACGGAGGGCTTCCCCGTGCGATCGGTGGTGTTATCGGCAGCCTCAAGGCTCATGTAGGTGCTCCTCGTGAATATGTGCAATCAGCCGCGCCGAAGCGCGCAACTCAAAACTTCTAACTAGTGAATGTTAGGGGATGAAAGCCCGAACCGGCACGACGTCAAGGGAAAAACAGGGAATCAGAGGAGAACGCGCCGCAAGCAGCTCGCTGTGATAGAGTTCACGCGGGTTGAAACCGCCTGCGCGCGAGATTTGAGCGTGCTTATTGGAACCACATACGGGGCGCACGCTTAAGACGCGCGCTCGAAAGGCACTCGGGTATTGTGAAGAAACTTATCGCACAGCTTATGAAATTCGGCGTCGTCGGCGTGATCGCGTTCATCATCGACTACGGCCTGCTCGCCCTTTTGACGGAAGTCTTCGGCGTGAACTACCTGGTGAGCGCCACGATTTCTTTCACCGCGTCCGTCATCTTCAACTACCTGGCCTCGATGCGCTACGTCTTCACCCATAAAGAGGGGATGAGCCGGCGCCGCGAGTTCATCATCTTCGTGACCTTGTCGGTGATCGGCCTTATCATCAACAACCTCTGCATGTGGGCAGGCGTCGAGCTCGCGCATATCCACTACCTCATCACCAAGATCGGCGCCACGTTCATCGTCATGGTGTGGAACTTCGTCACGCGGAAGATCTTCCTCGACGGCGGAGACGCGCCTGCCGAAACGCCGAGCGAGAGCTAGGCCGGCTCGTATAGCATGGGGAACATGGAACTCACCGGTGAAATGAAGAACACGGCCACGGGCGACGCACCCAGCGCACCCGAGCGCGAGGTTGCCGTCGTCGCGAGCGATGGCGCACCCGAGCGCGAGCTTGCCGGCAGCACCCCCGACGACGCGGCGCGCCCGACGGTCATCGTGATGCACGCCTCGGTCGGCTCGGGCCATCGCAGCGCGGCGAACGCTGTCGCACAGGCGCTCGAGCTTTTGCGCGACGACCCGTCCCTTCGCGATGGCGTCCCCTGCCCCGAGGACCTAAACGTCGAGGTGCTCGACGTGCTCGACTTCGGCCGCATGCGCATGAACGGCGACAAGATGGCGTCGATGTTCACCGGCCCGACGCGTCCCATCTACGACCTCACCTGGCGCTACACCCTCACGGGGCGCCTTCTGTGGGGAGGCGGCACCGCCTGGTCGCGTATCATGTTCCCCCGTTTCACCGAGCACGTGCGCAAAACCCAGCCCCTCGCCATCGTCTGCACGCACATCACCGCCGCCAACGTCGCCGTCGGCGCGCGCATGATCACCGGGCAGTCCTTCCCCATCGTATGCGTCCCCACCGACTACGAGACGGAGGGCATGTGGCCCCATCTGCACAGCGACCTTTTCTGCGTCGCGAACGAGTCGATGGCCGAGACCTTACGCCCGCGCAAGGTGCCCGAGGAGCGCATCACGATTACGGGCATCCCCGCGCGCCCCGCGTTCCGCAAGACCTACGACAAGGCCACAGGACGCGAGAAGTTCGGGCTGCCGCAGGACAAGCGCATCGTGCTGGCGCTCGCGGGCGCGTATCTCCCCACGCCCTACGTGCGCTTCCGCGAGGCGCTCGACAAGATGCTTCCCTACCTGCACCGTTTCAAGAACACCCACCTCGTGATCGTAGCGGGCGCTGACGCGGAATACGCCGCCCATCTGCGACGGGAATGCGAGGAGCTGGGAATTCCGAACGCCACGGTGCTCGAGTACGTGGAGGGCATGGCCGAGCTCATGGCCGCGAGCGATCTGGTAATCTGCAAGCCGGGCGGGCTCACCGTGACCGAGTGCCTCTGCGCGAAGGCGCCCATGATCTTGCTCGGGCGCGCCTATGGTCAGGAGAACATCAACGTGCGCATGCTGACCTCACTCGGTGCCGCCCTGCACGTGACGACCGCGCGCGAGCTCGTCGGAGCGATGGGTCATGTCGATGCGAACCCCGCTATCGTGGAAGCGATGCTCACGCAGGGTTCCTTCCTGCGCCGCCCGAACGCGGCGATCGACATCGCTCGCAACGCGTTGCGCCTGGCCGCAGCCGAGCCGAGCACCGACGCGCGCATGCGCAAGAAGCACTTCCTCCACTTCTACTGGGGGCATACCCCCGCACACATCCGCTAACGCACTCGGCATCGCGCCGAGATGGAAAGGAACAACTGAAAAATTATGGCTTCATTCGACGATCTGGGGCTGAGCCCCAAGGCGCTTGCCGCCGTCGCGTCCCTCGGCTACGAAGAGCCGACCCCCGTGCAAGAGCGCGCGATCCCGCTTGTACTCGAAAGGCACGACATCATTGCCGCCGCGAAGACGGGAACGGGCAAAACCGCCGCCTTCTCGCTTCCCTCGATGGACAAGCTCGGGCATGCGAAGGGCGAGCGCGGGCCGCTCATGCTCGTCGTCACCCCGACGCGCGAGCTCGCCGCGCAGATCGCGGAGGTCTGCGAGGCTGTGGCGAAATCGACCCACCACCGCGTGCTTTCCGTCGTGGGCGGCGTGTCGTACAACCCGCAGATCAGCGCCTTGAAACGCGGAACCGACGTGCTTATCGCCACGCCGGGGCGCCTCATCGACCTCATGGAGCAGAAGGCTGCGCACCTCGATCGCGTGGAGGTGCTCGTGCTCGACGAGGCCGACCGCATGCTTGACATGGGCTTTCTGCCGTCGGTGAAAAAGATTGTCGCCGCCACGCCGAAAACGCGCCAGACGCTTTTGTTCTCCGCCACCATCGACCGCTCGATCGAGGGGGTTGCGGGCACGTTCTTGCGCGACCCCGAGGTGGTGGAAATCGCGCACAAGGGCGAGACCGCCGACACGGTCGACCAGTGCATCGTGCGCGTGCCGCAGGTGCTCAAGGCCGACCTTCTGCGCGCGACGATCGCCGCATGGGGGCACGAGCGCGTCATCGTGTTCGCCCGCACGCGCAGCCGCGCCGACGCGACGTGCCGCCGCCTGAAGCGCGCCGGGTACTCGGTGGAGGCCATCCACTCAAGCCGCACGCAGAACCAGCGCCGACGCGCGCTCGAGAACTTCGCGGCCGGGACGACCGACATCCTGGTGGCAACCGATGTGCTCGCCCGAGGCATCGACGTTGACGAGGTGAACTACGTCGTGAACTACGATTTGCCCACGCAGGCGGAGGACTACGTACACCGCATCGGGCGCACGGGCCGTGCAGGCGCGAAGGGCCGCGCGATTTCCTTCGTCACGCCCGAGACGCAGGAAGCGCTCGCCGACATCGAGAAGTTCACGAAGCGCGAGATTCCCGAGGTGCGCATCGAGGGTTTCGACGAGGAGGCGTGCGCCGTGGCCGCCGCCGAGCGTGCCACGAAGGCGGCAGCAAAGCGAGACCCCGACATCGCCGAGGCGAAGCGCGAGATGGACAAGCGCGAGAAGAAAAAGAAGAAGGCGCAGGCCCGCGCCGCCGAGGAGCGCGAGGAAGCGCGCAGCGGGAACGGCGGGCGCAGCGGAAAGCCAGCGGGCAAGGGCACCAAGGCGCACAACAGCAAGAAGGCGACGCATGCTGACGGGCAACGCGCCCGCAAGAGCTCGCCCGCGACAAGCAAGCCCGCCAAGGGAGCAAAAGCGCAGGCTGAACGCTCGCGCAAGAGCGCGCAAGCTCAGGGCGATCACTCGCGCAAGCAGACGCAGGGCGGAAGCGGCCGCAAGCAGACGAGCGCCGCGAAGCCGAAGGGCGACTTCCGCCCCGGCCGCGCACACCGCGCCGAAGTGGCTCGCCAGCACAGCAAGCGCCGCTAAAGGCATCCTGCGTTCCCTGAGGGAGGCCCCGTTCGCGTATTTGTTTCGGCCCAAAAGGTCGCGCGCGCGGATGTGGCGTAAGAGGGTCCTGGCGTCCGTCGCTGCAAGTTCCGATGTTACTCCTTCTTGAGGCCGCGCCTCTCGACTATCTCGTCCACGACCTCCTTGGCGCGCCGCCCGAACGCGCGGCGCCTCTCCTCGGTCGGCGCCGGCCTGCCCCCGGGCTCGGCGAAGCCCTCGACGGCCGAGGCCACGAAAGCAGCAAGGCGGATGAGCGAATGGCGCCGGTAACGCGAGCGTATCGAGCGATGAATCAGCCGATCGAGGAAGCGTCGGGAAGGAGTCCAGCAGCACCGAGGCAAGCACGGCGGATGCCCGTCGATCCGAAAGCCAAAGCACAGAACAAACCACGGGAGCCATGCCAACCGTAACGGACAGCAGCACCACCGTCATCGATGGAGACTATACGGACGCCACAAGCGCGGGGGAAGGCTTCGCTGATTCGCAATCAAACAGCCTCGCCGAATCCCAGAAGATCTGGGTCGTCGACAAGGCTGCATGGGTCGAAACGATTCCCATCTACGAGAGCGTCGAGAGATCGGTCTGCAACATCTGCGGCGCCGACATCACAGGGAACACGTCTGCCCACAGCAAGCAGCACATGCTCGCCGGAGAAGGTTCCGGCTACCACAGTGAGATTCATCAAGAAAAAACCGGAGAGAAAGCTGTTGCTCATTCCGAGGAAGGACATTGGGAAACTGTTGTCATCGGCAGACACTGAGATACAACGCCATTATGACTCCGTCGACATACCCACCCTGCAAGCACCCCAATAGTCATTCCCGAGCACCCTGATTGCAACCAATGACGATGGTACAATCAAACGCGCCCGGAACGATATCGGAATCGTTCCGGGCGCCGAGCTGACCTTATTTCAAAACCTTAGGGCAGCTCGGAGAGCACTGCTTACTGTCGCATAAGCAGCCTACGCAGGAGCTTTTGCGTACAAAACTCGCGCTGTACGCACTCTGCCTCTCAGCTTTCTTGATTATCTTCATCCTCTCTCACCTCCTTCAAATACAGGTCTAAATATTTATCTACCGAGTAAACCGGTGGATAGCAGAATGGGTCGCCAAGCTTCCTTTTTTCGAATATGCAGCCTCCGCCGCAAATTGGCATCCACGCACATGCTCCGCAGGTCTCGTCCTCGAAGGGATTCCATGTCATATACCTACATAAAGCCGCGTAGTTCACGTCGCGGCTCTCCTCGGGCACGTGTAAGTTGAATATCGCTTGGCTCTCATCTCCGATATCGTTCCAGCACTTGTAAACGTTGCATCGATCGTCAATCACATAGCTGTTCTCCGTGCACGCACCACAGAACATTCGTCTCTTAGAGAAAATATTGTCCAGATCTTCGATTGTGTAGCCCGATTTCTCAAAGATCTCGTATTCCGCTTTCGAAAACCCCTCGCAATCAAAGCATCTAAAGATGTCAGCAGGAAGCGCCTCGTAATCACGCAAGTGACCAATGTGCACATACACATTTTCAGTTCCTTGAAAGTAGTCAGCAAGTTTCTGATAATCAGAAAGATTGTTGATGTCGGCATTGACCCTAATGCTCACCTCGATGCCATGCTTAGCCATAAGCTCGACCGCAGAAAGGATTAAATCAAACTTCGGCTTTCCGTCCCGAGATGGACGCCTTTTGTCGTGCATGTCGCCCCAACCGTCAATGGTGACCTGGGCGTTACTTATCTTGCTGCCCTCCAGCAAGGCGACATTCTTCTCGGTTACGAGCGATCCGTTAGTGATAATATGTGACACATATTTAACTGCATGGGATTCGCTGAATCTAAGGAGCCCCTTGCTCCATCGAGCTATGGACTGGATGCAGAGCATAGGCTCTCCACCGTACCAATTCACCTGGAGCCTTTTGAACGGAGCACGGTCGTAGGCGCTGCGAATAAAATCCATTATTAAGCCAAATCCAGCATCATCAAGAACTCCTGGACGTGGACTTTCATAGCAATACTCGCAAGCAAAATTGCAATTTAGAGTCGGTGCTATGGTTACAGCAAAAGTTTCAGTTGCATATCGGGTTCTATCGAACTGATACTTAAGAAACTCGGTCTCATCCATGGTCTCATCAATAAGAAAACCGTTATCATACAGGCTACCTACCACCTCTTGCGGCAATAAGTCAAACTTGCCGGTTGTTAGGCATTCCAGCTCTTCATTTAAAAGAGATACAAAGCTGTTGTTCAACGTGTTGTAAACAATGGAGTCAGTATTGGGCTTCTTGATGATGTAATTAAACTTCGACGTCTTCATGTCGTTCTCGTTTCATCTCAATAGACTGCTCAGCTGGCACCAAAAAACACCAGCGTTTATTATGCGACCACCTGTATAAATTCTTGCTATGTCCCGAAAACCGCATATGCCTTATACGCTGGATACGCAAGCGACAACAAATGTGCCAAGCAAAACTTGCCAGCCTTCCCCTACCCCAAGCATTCCCAGCACAAAAAACAACTGAAAGAAAGAGCTCGAATTACTTCGAAGCGAACCGCTGCCGCGCTGGACCGAAAACGGCGTGAGAGCCATTCCCAAAACAAGAGAAATAAAGCAGGCCGCCACGATGTCCGAGAGCGCGAGCGCCAGTGTGGCACAATCTCCAAACGCTGGACATTACAAAAGCGAATCCTTCTCCGAAAAGCCAATTATCTGCCCAGTGCGAACAGCAATCGCCGCGATTCGCTGACTCGAATTTCGATAAGAACAGCTCTTGCTCTTATTAGCCGCATTGTCGATTTGTCTCAATGGACCCATCGGCAATGCGGCTTCATAAGCTTATTTGAAGAGGAAGGGAGCAAACCATCCTCTGCGACATGAATCGATTATTCGTTCAAGGCGGCGCCTATGATATTCAAAATAATCTCGTAGTACGTTTGCTCCTCCTGGAGCCTCGCCTTGCTCTTGCCGATGCTTCCAAGAGCTCCGCCTATCATCTGCCCAACAGCGAAAGACCCTCCGCCAGCAATCGCAGCGCCAAAGCCGGCTTTCGAGGCATCCGAGCGAGCGAACTTGTTCATCTGCTTGGATTTGCCTGCTGCATATACAGAGACATTGCCGAAGTTGCCTTGCTTTGTCATTATCATCGCCATGTTGAAGTAGTCACGACGATGCTCGGGGTGATATGCGACAAGAGCGGTGTAGGTACTCCCAAAAAGCCCTCCGTCCTTCGCGTCTTCCTGATAAAAAGCTACCGGAATCCCGTTTTGTTTTGCAAGGTCAGTGATTGCGGTTTGGATATTGTCGAGCGTGACATTCGCAGCGTCGCCGAATGTCACATTTCCCATCTCCTGAAGATCCTTGAGTTTAAGCATGTTCGTCTTTCCTTTCTGTGCGTATCACGATATGCTCACCGCTCGACAGGCGGATAAAGCCAATTAGAGAGTCCATTTGCCTCGCATGGTCCGCCTGAAGCGACCGAGCAGCTCTTGTGCAGGCTCAAAGCCGTTATTTGCGGCAAGCTCAATGTAATGATGCGAAAGTTCGAAATCCTGAGGGACCCCATTGCCGTCTCCGTACATAATTCCGAGAAGGCAATGCGCTCTAACATCGCCCATCTCGACAGCTTTGCCGAGCAGTCCGAAGGCCTCCGTCAGGTCGTCTTGGGAGGGGAAAGTTCCATATTCGCCGCCGATATCAGCAAGGCAAATCGCCAGGTCGCACATTACATCGGTGTTCTCTGAATTAGATTTCAGATGCTCGCGATAGTGCTGAATCGCAAGAGGGATGTTTCTCGTGGCGCCTTCGCCCGTCTGATAGGCGTCACCACACAATGCATTTGAGACGGGGTCCCCCAGCTTAGCTCCGCGTAAAGCCCATTCGAAGCCTTTTTCAAGGTCTTTCGTAACGCCTTTGCCGTAGTAGTAATCGCAGGCACAGGTGCCGATAGACTCTGGAATACCAGCATTGGCCGCCTTTTCTATATACGCATGGCCCCTCGGCTTGTCCTCGGGTACCCCGTACGAACCGTACAGGTAGACCCTTCCAAGGGTATCGTCCGCGTGCGGGTTTCCTGCCTCCGATGCTTCTTGGAGAAGGCTGATGCCCATCTCCGTATCTGCAATTACGCCAGCTCCTTCGAGGTAAAGCTCTCCGAGGCAGGTCGTCGCATTGGTGTCTCCCTCGCGCCTCATGGATTCAAGTTTCTCAATCCCCGCGTAAGAACCCTTCATCCCCATCAACGAAACTATTTCGTCAACAAGCATTTCATACGAGCTCATTCCCACAATCTCTCCTCGTATATTCTTTCTGCCACTGTTTTTGGGTGTGGCACCCACCGCTTCCAACGCAGCGGCAGCGTTTCTTTACT